>NZ_JACHOV010000003.1:80000-366566 GCF_014200045.1 Rhizorhapis suberifaciens | reverse complement strand
AACCTGTTTGGCCCTCACCCGATCGTCGTGAAAGGCACGGACGAGCAGAAAGCACGCTGGGTGCCCCGGTTGATTTCCGGCGAGGATCAGGTCGCGTTCGGCGTCACCGAACCCGACGCAGGCCTGAATACCACCCGCATCAAGACCTTCGCGGAAAAGGTTCCTGGCGGCTATGTCGTCAACGGGCAGAAAGTCTGGACGTCCACCGCGCAGGTCGCAAGCAAGATCCTGCTTTTGGCGCGCACCACCCGCTATGAGGACTGCGCGCGGCCGACCGACGGAATGTCGATCTTCTATACCGACCTGGACCGCGCCAAGATCGATGTTCACAAGATTCCGAAGATGGGGCGCAAGGCGGTGGATTCCAACGCGATCTTCATTGACGGCCTGTTCATCCCCGAAGAGGACCGGATCGGCGAGGAAGGCAAGGGCTTTTCCTACCTTCTCCACAGCCTCAATCCTGAACGGATACTGATTGGGGCGGAGTCCATTGGTCTGGGCCGGGATGCACTGCGCCGCGCGGCAAAATATGCGCGCGAACGCGTGGTGTTCGATCGCCCCATCGGCCAGAACCAGGGCATACAGCACCCGCTTGCGGAACGCTGGATGTACCTCGAAAGCGCGTGGCAGATGGCGATGCGCGCCGCCGAACTCTACGATAGCGGGCGCCCGTGCGGGGCGGAGGCGAATAGCGCAAAATTTCTGGGCGGCCGCGCCGGTCACGATGCCTGCTGGCAGGCCGTGGCCACGCATGGCGGTTTTGGCTATGCGAAGGAATATCATGTCGAACGGCTGTACCGGGAAGCCGCGATCACCCGCATCGCGCCGATTACCGAACAGCTCATCATGAGCTTCATCGCCGAAAAAGTGCTCGATTTGCCGAAAAGCTATTAAAAACCGTCTGCGGCATCGAGTTGTACAGCCGCTGAGCAAGCTTCAAGCGACGGACCATCGGCAGGAGATAGGCCGGGGGCAGCGCCCCCGGCCCTTCTGAACATTCACGCGCGCGCCGATGTTCCTGACCTGCTTACGCCGGTGACACTATCTGGGGCGGAAACATCGGCAAGATCGTCCGCTTCCCAAACCGCCAACCGGATGGGTTTTAATGTAGGCATGTTCACTGGCCAAATGGGCCTAGATTATCCTTGCTGGCACTGATCGCCAGCCAGGATCGATAGCTTACATGCGCACGACAGCTAGGCATTGACACCAGAAACGATATGAGTAACCACACTAGCTATCGATAGGTAGGCAGGAATCAAGTTGTGAAGATATATGACCGCCAAGGCGCCCCTCACCCGGCGCGCGTCCGCATTGTAATCGCCGAAAAAGGGCTCGAGGATCAGATCGATTTCGTCAGCGTCGACCTGATTTCGGCGCAGCAAAAGCAGGATTCGTTCCTGGCCATGAACCCGATCGGCAAGATACCGGTCCTGGAGCTTGAGGACGGTACCATCATTTCCGAATCGGCAGCCATCACCGAATATCTGGACAATCTCGACGGCAACCCGACACTTACAGGCCGCACCCCGCGAGAAAAGGGATTGATCCATATGATGCAGCGCCGGGCTGAGATGATGGTGCTCGACGCCGTCGATGATTATTTTCATTACGGTACGCCGGGTCTTGGACCTGCATTGCGTCCTTGGCGCATGCCCGACTGGGAGGGCGCACACGAGTGGGGCCAGCGGCGCGGCGCATATGCGGTGAAGAATATGGCCTATTTCGACGAGCTTCTGGCCAAACAGCCTTTCCTTGCCGGAGAGAAATTTTCGATGGCGGATATAACCTTGTTCAGCGGTCTTATGTTCGCCGATGCGGTCGCACTGCCGATCGCCCCCGAATTGACTGCTCTCCATGCGTGGCGCGCGACCGTCTCTGACATTCCTGCGTCAAGAATCGCAGCGGACAAGATGTTTTGCCAGAGGATATAGAGCGCCACATTGCGGGCTAAAGTGCAGCGTCGGGGATTGTTCCGCCGCGAATATGAGGGCGCCATGCTGCGAACATCTTGGCCTCAAGCGTCCCCCCCCCCCCCCCCCGCGTCTGCCAGGTGAACAGCAGAACACCGCCCAGGGTCTATAGAAACAATGGGCGTTTCATCTCTATTGCACCAAAGGCGGGGTCGTAACGCCGCACGGACATAAACCATGTGCGACTGAGCCGAACGACAAATTCCGCATCCAGCTTGGTTGGACGCGCTGGATCCGTTCCACGACTGCCGCGAACGCGGGTGCTCTGAGATGCATTTCCCCATCTACGTATTAGCCCGTATTTCGCGTGATGTGGCGGCCGGTAGAAGTCGGGAACCCGTCCGGGTCCTATCACCAGCAAGCGGGCTTCGCCCGAAGGAGACAGCTGTGCCAAAGCCGCTTTCGTCGGAAACCATCGCCATCATCAAATCCACCGCTCCGTCTCTTCGCCAGCATGGCGTCGCCATCACCACGCGCATGTATGAACGCTTGTTCGTCGACCCGGCTATCAAGGCGCTATTCGACGAGGCCGCACAACAAACTGGCGAACAACCGAAGCGGCTTGCGGCGGCCATCCTGGCTTTCGCCGAAAATGCCGATAAGCTTGGGGCACTCGTACCCGCCATCGAACGAATGGCCGCGCGGCATGTTGAAACCAACGTCAGGCCGGAACATTACCCGGCGGTCGCCAATGCCCTGTTGCCGGCAATAAAGGATGTACTGGGTGATGCGATTGACGATGCCGTGCTCGCAGCCTGGGGAGAAGCCTTTTGGTTTTTGGCAGATGTGCTGATTGCCCGCGAAACTGCGTTGTACACCCAGGCGGCGTGATAAGGCGGCGGCTTTGGAAGCATGGGAATGCCATGCCTCATAGAGCGCTTCACGGTTATGACGAGCACAATCTGAATGCGGCCGAGAAACGGAAGCAGTAAGGTTGAGGAGCCGCCCTAAAATAATTGGTCGATGGCCGGCTCACATGCGATCCCATCATTGTCCGTCAAGGATCGAACGATAGTCGGCTTCGCCATGAAATATTGGTCCCCTCCCCGCCAGTCGGGCATCGACGCAGTTTCTAAAACGGTGCTCCGCCGGAAAACCAAAAGCAGCAGCGCTTGTTCCTGTTTCAAGTTCAGAGGAATTTGCACTGGCCCAGGCCAAGCCGATTATCGGCCCTTCCAGCATCACCAAAAGGATGCAACGCCAGCGAGAACGACGCTTTCGCTTTAGTAGCCACCGCCCGCGCTGCCGAAGGTATTCGTCCATGAGTGAGAGCTTCCATGAAGACGAGCACAACGTATAGTTGTAATTTTTGCTAACATTCCGACTTTTATGGCGTAGAAGTGCACAACATAGTTCCTATAAAGACTATTTGGATACGCCTTGATCTATAACAAAAGGCATATACTCAAGTTAGTGCCACGAGCACCCTGGCCAATTCACTCAATTATCTTGAGGAAGGTGGAACCGATTATTTAGCAGATGGTTTTTTCTGTGGCGACCCTGAGCTGACCCGGCTTCGGCCGGGCCTTTTTTAAGGGGTCTTTGGCAGTTTCATCCGCTGCGGATAAACCATCGGCCTTTTCTTGTGAACTTCGTGCCTGAGCCATAGCCCTGTCCTGCCGCAGTTTATGCGGGGCGCCGCCGAAAAAGCCGCCGCTCGCCTCCTCTGCCTTTTCCTGATAGGGTGCCGGCTCGAAGATGAAGATCGCGACCTTCAACGTGAACGGCGTTAATGGCCGCCTCCCGGTCCTGCTCCGATGGCTTAAGGAGGAACGGCCCGACATCGTCTGCCTGCAAGAGTTGAAGGCACCGCAGGAGAAGTTTCCAGAAGGGGCAATTCGCGATCTTGGATATGAGGCGATCTGGCATGGCCAGAAGAGCTGGAACGGCGTCGCGATCCTGAGCCGGGTGGGAGCAATTCATGAAACCCGACGCGGCCTTCCCAACGATCCGGATGGCACGCAAAGCCGCTATATCGAGGCTGCCATCAACGGCATCCTGATCGGCGGCATCTATCTTCCCAACGGCAACCCCCGCCCCGGTCCGAAATTCGACTATAAGTTGCGGTGGTTCGATCGCCTCATCGATCATGCCGCTGAACTGATCGGCTCTGGCTTGCCGGTAATGCTGGTGGGCGACTTCAACGTCATGCCAACCGATCTTGATGTCTACAAACCCGAGCGCTGGCTGGACGATGCCCTATTCGCGCCGGAGGTAAAGGCCGCCTTTTTTCGGCTGATCAGCCAAGGCTGGACGGATGCCCTGCGCACGCTTCACCCAAATGAGGTGATATACACTTTCTGGGACTATTTTCGGAATGCCTATGGGCGTGACGCTGGCCTGCGCATTGACCACCTGCTCCTCAGCCCGCAACTGGCAGACAGGCTGGTCGACGCCCAGGTGGATTCAAGTGTCCGAGGATGGGAGAAGGCCAGCGACCATGCGCCAGTCTGGGTCGAGCTTGCGGACGAGCCGCAGCGCTGAGGGGAAATGAGTTGAGAGCCGCGCACCATCCGTGGACTCCGCATGGCTGGGACTGTGGGGCTGGTATGAAACGAAGCGAGGACCATTCGCAATTGCACCTCTTTGCCTCAATAATGTGCCATGAATTCTTCATAGTCGCATGGCGGCTGGCTAAAAATGATCTCCGTCAAGCGCCTTACCGCTTACAGAAGCGGAATGGTAGTGTCCCGCCCTCACCCACTATTTCGCAGCGCCGTCGCGATCGCGTTGATCGACAACTCAATGCCCTCCCGTATTCGGGGATCACTCTCTCCGCTGCGGTGTCGCTTGAGCATCTCGATCTGCAACAGGTTCAGTGGCTCAATATAGGGGAGGCGGAGGCGTATGGAGGTGTCGAGCGCCGCGTTGTTTTCCAACAGGCGGGACTGACCAGTGATCGCGAGCAGTCCGTCATGCGCCTGCTGCCACCCCTCACGGATACGGCCAAAGATCGCCTGGCCCTGCTGCTGATCGTTCACAAGGCCCGCATAACGCGCGGCCAGCGCCATGTCGGATTTCGCCAACACCATTTCCATATTGGCCAGGGTCGCTTGGAAAAAGGGCCAGATATTCGCCATGTCGGCAAGCAGCGCCTTATCCTTAAAAGCGGCGAGCGCCTGTCCCACCCCAAACCAGCCGGGAAGCATGACGCGAGCTTGCGCCCAGCTGAACACCCAGGGGATGGCGCGCAAATCCTCTATCCGGTTGCTCTTGGTCCGGCTGGACGGACGCGATCCGATCTTGAGACCTGCTATTTCCGAAATCGGGGTCATCTGACGGAAGAAGTCGCGAAACCCCTTCGTATCATAGACAAGCCCGCGATAGGCGGCAAAGGCAGACGCAGACAGCTGGTCCATAGCCGTGGAGAAGCGCGCGGCGTCGCGATCCGACAGCGCCTCCGGCTCCAGGCTGGCGAGAAGGGTGGCGCTGGTCATTGCCTCCAGATTGGCCATGGCGACATCGCGCGTGCCATATTTGGCGGCAATAACTTCGCCTTGTTCGGTAATGCGGATGCGCCCCTGCACCGTGCCCGGCGGTTGCGCACGGATCGCGGCGAAAGAGGAGCCGCCGCCCCGGCCCACCGCGCCGCCACGGCCGTGGAAAAGCTGCATCGCCGTTCCGGCGCGCGCAAAGATCGACTCCAGCGCCTTGCTAGCCTGATGGAGGCACCAGGTGGAGGTCAGATAGCCGCCGTCCTTGTTGCTGTCGGAATAGCCGATCATCACCTCTTGATGCCCACGCGCCGTCACCAGAGCATCGATTTCCGGCAGGCCGAAATAGGCAGCCATGACTTCAGGCGCGTTTTCAAGGTCTGCCACGGTTTCGAATAGCGGCACTGCCATGATCGGCGCATAGGACTCTTGCTCGTTCTCCGCCGCGCGCCAAAGACCAGCCTCCTTCAACAGGATGTTGACCTCCAAAAGGTCGGACACGCTTTCGGCCTTGCTGATATTATAGGCGATGATGGATTGCGGCCCATATATTCGGTGCGCCTCCGCCGCCGCGTGAATGATCTCCAGTTCCGAAGTAGTTTCCTGCGAATATTGGGCAAAGCGGCTGCCGAGCGGTCGGTTGGTGGACAGTTCCTTGCGCAGCAGCGCGATACGGGCGTATTCATCCAGGCTCTTATAGTCGGCCTCGGCACCCGCTTCCTTCAACAATTCCGCAACGACGCGCTCATGCACATCACTGTTCTGCCGCAGATCCAGCGTAGCGAGATGAAAGCCGAAGGTCTCCACGGCGCGGATAAGCCGTCCCAGCGCGCCGCCGGTGGCAAGCGCGCCATCGCCCTTGCTCCTGAGACCAGCCGCCACGGTGACAAGGTCGCAGCGAAGTTCGCCGGGCGATTCATAGGGTTCCGCCGGCAAGGCACTGGGCCGCGGCGGAGCCTTGCCGCACAGCTTCTCATATGTAGCCGAAAGGCGCGCATATATGCCCGATATGGCCCGCCGATAGGGCTCATCCTTGCGGCTAAGGGCATCATCGCCGCTCTTGTCCGCCAATGCTTGCACCGCCTCCGGCACCTCGGCGATCTCGGTGGAGATGGAAAGCTCTGCGCCCAGCGCATGGAGCGCGTCGAGATAATGAGCGATGGCAGACGCACAAGCGCGCGACAAAGCGAGGCGCAACGACTCCGCATTCACATGAGGATTGCCGTCGCGATCGCCGCCGATCCAGCTTCCCACACGCAGAAAACTTGGCGGGCGGTGGCCAAGCTCCCGCTCCCATCGGGCATAGAGCGCGGGTAGCGCAGGCAGGAAAACCTCGCTGAGGTACGTGAGAGCATTTTCCACCTCATCCGCCACAAAGAGGCGCTCGCGCCGAAGCGGACGAGTCTGCCAGAGCAAAGCAACCTGACGATATATCGCTTCTTCGATATTATCGTTCACGTCAGTTTCAGTAAGGCCTGCATCCCTCATCCGCATGAGTTCAGCGATGCGGTTCTTATGGTCGATCATGCTCTTGCGCCGCACCTCGGTCGGGTGCGCCGTGAGAACAGGAACGATCAAGGCCTTTTCGAGCAGCGCCATGACCTGATCGGCGTCAACGCCATGCTCTTTCAAGCGCTTGAGCGCGGAGGCCACATCCGCGCCGGGTTCCACCGTCACGCCCTGCCGATCCTCGGCCAGATTGGCGAGCATCGAAAAAAGCATGAAGCCCCGCACGAAATTGATGGTGTCATCAAGGCTCAGGGCATCAAGGCCGGGATCGACCACATCCGCGCCTGCCACTCCCCGCGCGCGGTCGACCGACGCGGAACGGATATATTCGGTCTGACGGTACAGCTTGTCGCCGCCATAGGCGCGAATCACGTCTCCCAAAAGGCGTCCCAAGAAACGGACGTCCGGATTTTGCGTGATAAGTTGATTAGTCGCCATAGGTTTATGCTGCGCCGCAACAGGAGAAGAATCAAGGCCGGAAGGACGTTCCTAGATTTCGGAAAAGGACTGCGCCCGCCTCATTCTCCCTCGTCGCGTCCTTTCAATTCATCGCCCGTGATCGTCGCCACATGAAGCACATTGGTGGAACCCGGCGTACCGAAGGGAACGCCCGCAACCATGATGACCTTGTCGCCCGCCGTGGCAACGCCGCTGCGCAGCGCCATGCGACGACCCTTGGCGATCATTTCCTCAAAGCTGCCGATGTCCTTGGTCCGGACGGCATGAACCCCCCAGAGCAGGCCCATGCGCCGGGCGGTATCGAGGCGCGGGGTCAAGGTCAGGATAGGCGGAACGGGCCTTTCACGGGATACGCGGCGCACCGTGCTGCCTGAAGCGGTGAAGCAGATGATCGCGCTTGCCGAAACCGTGCGGGTAATGCTGTCAGCCGCTTCTGCCAGCGCGTCGGCGGTGGTGGCATCCGGCTTCGTTTCGGTAAAATGAAGCCGCGCGAAATAGCCGGGGTCGCGTTCCACGCTATGCGCGATGCTGTTCATGATGGTGACCGTTTCTTCCGGCCAGTCCCCGGCGGCGGTTTCAGCGGACAGCATGATCGTGTCGGCCCCATCGTAAACGGCGGTTGCGACGTCCGACACTTCCGCGCGAGTGGGGGTCGGCGACTTGATCATCGATTCGAGCATCTGCGTCGCGACGACGACAGGTTTACCAACGCGGCGAGCGCTAGCCACGATATGTTTCTGCAGCGGCGGCACGGCCTGAGGCGGCAGTTCAACACCCAGGTCGCCGCGCGCCACCATCACCGCGTCGCAAACCTCCAATATCTCGTCCAGGCGCTGCACGGCGGCGGGCTTTTCAATCTTGGCGAGCAGCGCGCCATAGCCGCCCATCAGCCGCCTGGCTTCGGCGAGATCCTCCGGCCTCTGCACGAAGGACAGCGCGACCCAGTCGACCTTTTGCTGCATCGCGAACGCGAGGTCTCGACGATCCTTGTGGGTCAGGGCTGCGAGCGGCACCACGACATCGGGAATGTTGACGCCCTTGCGGTTGGATAGCGCCCCGCCAACCTCGACCACCGTCTCGATACGATCATGCGTCACCGACTTGACGCGCAACACCATTTTTCCGTCGTCGAGCAGCAGCCGGGTCTCCGGCTCCAATGCCTCATAAATCTCTGGATGAGGCAGGTTGACCCGGGTCGCATCGCCTGGTGTTTCATCGCGGTCCAGCCTGAACTTCGCTCCGACCTTCAGAACGGCGACACCGTCGGCAAATGTGCCGACGCGCAGTTTTGGCCCCTGAAGATCGGCCAATATGGTGGTGGGACGGCCGAATTCCTTCTCCAGCCCCCTTATGGCTTCTATCCGGGCAGCATGGTCGGCATGATCGCCATGGCTCATGTTGATCCGGAAGGCATCAGCCCCTGCTAAATACAGCTTGCGGATCATTTCAGGGCTGTTGCTGGCCGGGCCCAGCGTCGCCAAAATGCGAACCTTGCGCGATCTTGGACTTATTTTCTTGGTCACACCTGCTCCTGCGCATTAAGGGCCGCCTCTATATGAGGGCGACCTATGGAATGATTGAATTTCCCAGCTGCACGACAAGGAGAACGGATTTGCCCGACAACATAATGAATGATGCCGCCGCCGCAACGGTTTTCCGGCGACTGCTTTCACATTTGCAGCATCGCAAAGACGCGCAGAATGTCGATTTGATGGGGCTTGCAGGTTTCTGCCGCAACTGCCTGGCCGACTGGCTGGCCGAGGCGGACCCGGCGCTCAGTAAGGAAAAGGCGCGGGAAATCGTCTACGGCATGCCCTATTCCGAATGGAAAGCGAAATATCAGGGAGAGGCCACACCCGAGCAGTTGGACCGAATGAAGGAAAGCGTGGCGAAGAATGCCGGAAGCCATTAGAGGCTTCGCCACTGATTCATTCGAGGGCCGATCCCGGCCTGTCATGACCTGACGGAGATAATATGAGCGAAGGCAATGTCGCGGCCGACCAGCTGCGCCTTTTCATCGAGCGCATTGAGCGGCTGGAAGAAGAAAAAAAGGGCATCGGCGACGACATCAAGGATGTCTATTCCGAGGCGAAGTCAAACGGCTATGATGTAAAGATCATGCGGCAGATTGTTCGGCTGCGTAAGATGCCGGTGCATGACCGACAGGAAATGGAAGCGATTCTCGAAACCTATAAGGCGGCTCTAGGTATAGAATAAGCTCCGGCCCCGTTCAGAGGCGGATAACCCGGCAAGGCTGAAGGCGGCACTGCTCCAGTTCGAGCGGCGCTTGCCCTTTTGACGCGCGCTGGTGTAAGGCCGCCCATTATCTTTCAACTCGCAGACCAGAACCCAGACCCATGGCAGGCCATTCCAAATTCAAGAACATCATGCATCGCAAAGGCGCGCAGGATAAGAAGCGCTCCGCGATGTTTTCCAAGCTCAGCCGCGAAATCACCGTGGCGGCGAAGATGGGTATGCCCGATCCGGACATGAACCCGCGCCTGCGTCTGGCCGTCAATGCCGCCAAGGCGCAGTCGATGCCGAAGGACAATATCCAGCGCGCCATCGACAAGGCAAGCCAGGCGGGTGGCGAGGATTATGAAGAAATTCGCTATGAGGGCTTCGGCCCCGGCGGCGTGGCGTTGATTGTAGAGGCGCTGACTGACAACCGCAATCGCACAGCGACCAATGTCCGGACTGCCTTTTCAAAAAATGGCGGAAATCTTGGAGCTTCAGGCGCTGTAAGCCATGGCTTCGACCGCCTGGGCCTCATCACTTATCCAGCCAAGGCAGGCGATCCGGACAAGGTGTTCGAGGCCGCGCTGGAGGCAGGCGCGGAAGACGTGGCCTCCAACGATGATGAGCATGAAATCTGGACGGCTCAGGACATGCTGCACGAGGTCGCAAAGGCGCTGGAGCCGGTGCTCGGAGAAGCCGAAGGCGCGAAGCTGGCATGGAAGCCGCAGACGATGGTTGATGTGGATGAGGCCGCCGCGCAATCGCTCTTCAAACTGATCGATGCCCTTGACGATGATGACGACGTGCAGACCGTCTGGGGCAATTATGAAGTTGCCGACGAGGTGATGGAGAAGCTCGGTTAGCATTGAGGGAGAAACCCGTTTGCCCCATGCGGATCCGAGAGACGCTGACCGGGTGCGGATGCGTCCCGACTTCGCCCCGCACGAACGTTCTCTTTCATGATCATCCTCGGCCTTGACCCCGGTCTTGGGACAACCGGCTGGGGCGTCATCGCTGCGGACGGCAATCGCCTTTCCCATGTTGGTAACGGCCAAATCAAAACCGACAGCAACATGCCCCTCGCCAGCCGCCTGCTGGTACTGGACCTAGCCCTCACCGACCTGTTGCTGGAGCACAAGCCGGACAGCGCCGCGGTCGAGGAGGTGTTCGTCAATAACAACCCGCAATCGACCCTGAAGCTTGGCCATGCCCGGGGGGTGGTTTTGCTGGGCGCATCCCGATCCGGGCTTGAGGTTGGCGAATATGCGGCGCGGCTGGTGAAAAAATCGGTCGTCGGCGTCGGCAACGCCGCCAAGGAACAGGTTCACGCCATGGTTTCACGCTTGCTCCCGGGCGCAAAAATTGCAGGAGCGGACGCTGCGGACGCGCTTGCCGTCGCGATCACGCATGCGCATCATATGGCGAGCGCTAGGAGGCTGGGGGGACGATGATTGCAAAACTGAAGGGTTTGCTGGACAGCACCGGTATCGATCATGCCATCATCGACGTGCAGGGTGTCGGCTATCTGGTTGCCGCGTCGTCCCGGACGCTGGCCTCCCTGGGCCCGGTGGGCGAAGCCTGCACCGTCCATACCGAAATGCTGGTGAGTCAGGATTCGATTCGCCTGATGGGTTTTGCCAGCGCGGAGGAACGCGACTGGTTCCGCCTGCTGACCAGCGTTCAAGGCGTGGGCGGGCGAGTGGCGCTCGCCATCTTGTCGGCACTCGGACCCGCAGAGCTGCACCGCGCCGTGGCAACCGGCGACAAGGCGATGATCGGACGCGCCAATGGTGTGGGACCAAAGCTGGCGGCGCGGATCGTCAATGAGCTGAAAGACAAAATCGGCGCAGCGGCGATCGGTCCCGGCATGGCTGCAGGATCGTCCGCAGCACCAGTCGGCAGCCACGCGGCCGATGCCGTATCGGCGTTGCAGAATCTGGGCTTCCGTCCTGCAGAGGCTAGTACAGCCGTGGCGGCGGCGGAAGCAGACCTGGGCGACGGCGCGACGCTCGACGCTTTGGTGCGACTGGCGCTTAAGAAGGCGGCGAAGTGAGGAGGATAAGAGATCAGCGTCAGCCCGTTCTGCGCTTTCGTGGATATGCCGAACAGGGTAAGTGCAGTCGATGACCGACGCCAACCGCATCATCACCCCTGCCCGTCGCGCCGAGGATGTGGACGCCGCGTTACGGCCTAAAACCCTGGATGAATTCGTCGGGCAAAAGGGTGCGCGGGAGAATCTGCGCATCTTTATCGAGGCGGCGAAGACGCGGGGCGAGGCGCTGGATCATGTGTTGTTCTTTGGACCGCCGGGACTCGGCAAAACCACGCTGGCGCAAATCGTCGCGCGGGAGATGGGCGTGGGCTTTCGCGCCACCTCTGGTCCAGTCATCGCCAAGTCGGGCGACCTGGCGGCGCTCCTCACCAATCTGGACGAGGGCGACGTCCTTTTCGTCGATGAGATCCACCGCCTCAATCCAGCGGTGGAGGAAGTGCTCTACCCGGCGATGGAGGATCGCGCGCTGGATCTGATGATCGGCGAAGGCCCCTCGGCGCGTTCCGTGCGTATCGATCTGCCGCAATTTACCTTGATCGGAGCAACGACCCGTCAGGGGCTGCTGACCACGCCACTTCGCGACCGCTTCGGCATTCCGGTGCGGCTGAATTTCTACACCGTGGAAGAATTGGAGCTGGTGGTGCGACGCGCGGCCCGCTTGCTCGACCTTGCCATTGCCGAGGATGGCGCGCACGAAATCGCCCGTCGCGCACGAGGGACGCCCCGCATCGCGGGACGGCTGTTGCGCCGGGTGCGCGATTTCGCGAATGTCGCAGGCCAGCCCGTAGTTGACGCAAAGGCGGCAGATGCGGCGCTTACCCGGCTGGAGGTCGACAATCTGGGACTGGACGCCATGGACCGCCGTTATCTTCATATGATCGCGGATATTTACCGGGGCGGACCAGTAGGCGTGGAAACGCTTGCGGCCGGTCTGTCCGAACCACGCGACACGATTGAGGAAGTCATCGAACCTTATCTGATCCAGCTCGGCCTCATCGCCCGAACGGCCCGCGGCCGCTGCCTCAACGGCAGGGGATGGAAGCATTTGGGGCTGGTTCCTCCCGCGGATCTGGATCAGGGCGGGCTATTCGATTGAATTCCTGCTGCCTGGAAGGCAGAGCACAGCTAATTCTTTCGGATAAACAGCCATGTTTTAGCAAGACCGGCTGTTGGATTAACGCGCCGGACTGCACATTATCGCTTTGCGCCGAGTCCCCCTCCGGCTACTGAATGGGCCATGATCGCACCCGCTCCACTAAAGCCAGCAACCGGCCGGTTCCGCGAGGGAGTGCATGAGTTCCCGGTCCATGTCTATTTCGAGGATACCGATTTGTCTGGCATGATCTACCATGCCAATTATCTTCGCTATATGGAACGAGCGCGCTCCGACATGCTGCGCCTCGTAGGCATCGACCAGCGTCAGGGCCATGAAAATGGGAATGGTGTCTATGCTCTTTCCGATCTTAGCATAAATTACAAGCGCCCGGCAAAGCTCGACGACGATTTGCTTGTGGTCAGCAAGGTTGTGGAAATCCGCGCCGCCAGTTGCCGCATTCATCAGACAGTCATATGCAATGACCAGATATTGACCGACGGTGAAGTAACCGCAGCCTATTTGTCGCCCGGCGGTCGGCCGCAGCGGCAACCAAAAGCCTGGATCGACATTTTTACACGTCTTCAGAATGGGGAAGATATCAGCTTATGAGTGCATCGCTTCCGTCGATATCCTTGATGACCGAGGCCGCGACCATATCTCCCTTCGCCTTGTTCATGCAGGCGGACATAGTGGTGAAGCTTGTCATGCTGGGGCTGCTGTTCGCCAGCATCTGGACCTGGGCAATCATTCTGAGCTTCGCGACCAAACTGTCCAAGACCAAGAAGGCCTCAGATAAATTCGAACATGATTTCTGGCGCTCGGAAGATATCGACCGCTTTTACGACCTGCACGACCGTTCCCATTTGCCCAGCGCAAAGGTCTTCGCGGCTGGCGTGAAGGAGTGGCGGCGTTCCACCAAGGGGAGCGCGGTCGATCGCGAAGGCACACGCGACCGGCTTTCCACGGCCATGAGCGCCGCCGTGGCGTCGGAGGTCGATCATCTGTCCGACCGTCTCAATATCCTGGCCACGGTGGGCAGCGTCGCTCCCTTTGTCGGCCTGTTTGGCACCGTCTGGGGCATTATGCGCAGCTTCACCTCGATCGCGGCGGAAAACAACAGCAGCCTTGCGGTCGTGGCCCCCGGCATCGCCGAGGCGCTTTTCGCGACCGCCATCGGGCTGTTCGCCGCCATTCCGGCGGTGGTCGCCTATAACCGCTTCAGCCATGGCATTAACCGGCTCGAATCCCGGCTCAATCGCTTTGCTGACGGCTTTTACACGACGTTGAGCCGAGAGCTTGAGGGCAACCGATAATGGCAATGGGTGGTCTTCCCTCGGGCCGCCACGGCCGCCGCCGCACGCCGATGGCGGATATCAACGTGACGCCGCTGGTGGACGTCATGCTGGTGCTGCTCATCATCTTCATGGTGACAGCACCCCTGCTTGTCACAGGCGTGCCCGTGAACCTGCCTGAGAACCGTGCGAAAGCGCTGGAGCAGAGTCAGGAGCCGGTACAGGTGTCGCTTGACGCTGACGGACGCGTGTATGTCAATGACGTAGAGACGGCGATGTCGGACCTTCCCGATGTGCTGGACCAGATCAAGCGGGACAAGGGCAATGGAGGGGAAGCGCCGCAGGTCTATCTCCGCGCCGACCGCGTGCTTGATTATGGGCAGGTGATGATGGTGATGGGCGAGCTTAATCGCGCGGGCCTCAACCGTGTGGCGCTGGTCAGCACCGATTCATCCGGCAAGAGCTAGGACAGCCGGATCATGGAGCGCGCTGAGAAAATTGGCCTTGGCATAGCGACGGCGGGACATGTGCTCCTGTTCGGCGTGTTGTCCGTCGGCTTTCTCTCGACGCCAAATCCCCTGAAACTTCGGACGCCGCCCATTGAGGTTCAACTGGTCGATGAGGTCGGTCTTGAAATGGCCGCACCGAAGATCTCGCGGGAGGAAATGCGCGCGAGTCAGGCGCCCGAAGTGGGCCCGACCGAGGACGCCGAGCCGGAGCCGATGCGGCCGGCGGAAGCGGAGCCCACCCCTGCTCCTCCAAAGATAGAGCCCACCCCCGCGCCCAAGCCCGCTGAAAAGGCGAAACCCAAGCCTGCTCCGCCAAAAAAATCCGAAGCCAGGCCCCAGCCGCCCAAGGCCAAGCCGCAGCCGGAAAAGCGCGCACGCGGGTCACGGCTCGGTGACAATTTCCTGAAGGGAATTCAGACGGAACGGCAAACCGGTACGGCAGTCACGCCGCCCGCTGAAAAGATGAGCAGCGCTCAAGTCGCCAGCCTCAACGCCGAAATTTACCGGCAGTTGAAGCCCTTCTGGAAGCCGCCTTCGGGCGCGGACGCGGAATTGTTGAAGACGCAGCTCAGCGTTTATCTCAATCGCGACGGTTCCGTGCGGGGACAGCCCGAGGTCGTGGGAACCACCGGCATCACCGCCAGCAATGAGGGCCAGGTTCAGCTCCATCAGGAACGCGCCGTCCAGGCGGTCATGCGCGCCTCGCCATTCAAGAACCTCCCCCCCGAATTTTATGATGAATGGAAGTGGCTGAAGCCGCTCAATTTTGACGGAAGGCTTGCCCGATGAAGATAATGAAGATTGTCCTAGCCGCGTTTACGGCCCTGTTGGCCTCCGCTGGTCCTGCGGCGGCCCAGCTCAGCGTCGATGTGACCGGCGAAATCGACAGCGACCTTCGCATCGCCGTCCCCGCCATGCCGAGCGACCAGAATGTCGAAACCCCCGCCGGCTCCACCACCGTTCTCGGGCGGCAGGTTGCGGAAGTCATCGCGTCCGACCTGCGCGGCAGCGGCCTTTTCCGCCCCATGGGTCCTGCTGGCGTCAAGCAGATCACTTTCCCCGAAGTCACAATGCCCGACTTCCCAACATGGACGAGTTCCAACGCGGAGGCGCTGGTACAGGGTTTCGTCCGCGCCAATCCAAATGGCGAGCTGACCGTCGGCTGTTACCTCTATGACGTCGCATTGAAGCAGGAGCTGACCCGCGCCGGCTATGTCATCGCTCCGCGCGAATGGCGGCGGGCGGCACATAAATGCGCGGACGCCATCTATGCGCGGCTCTCCGGTGAATCGCCTTTCTTCGACAGCCGCATTGCCTATATCGCCGAAAGCGGCCCCAAGGATCACCGCACCAAGCGGCTTGCCATCATGGATAGCGACGGGGCCAATCACCGCTTCATCACCAATGGCCAAAGTATTGCGCTGACCCCGCGCTTTTCGCCCGACTATGGCTCCATCGTCTATGTGAGCTATATCGGCCGGCGCGTCCGCATCTATGTCTATGACATCGGCACCGGCAAGCAGCGGCTGGTGACCGAAAGCAACAATCCCACCTTCGCCCCGCGCTGGTCCCCGGATGGGAAGACCATTCTCTTTTCCATGGCGGTGGCGGGTAACACCGACATCTATCGCGTCTCCGCCAGCGGCGGCACGCCGACCCGTCTGACCAATACCCCGGGCATCGACGTCGGAGGAAGCTATTCTCCCGACGGGTCGAAGGTCGTGTTTGAAAGCGATCGTTCCGGATCGCAGCAGATCTATGTCATGGATGCCAATGGCGGCAATCAGCACCGCATCAGCTTTGGCGGCGGGCGCTATGCCACTCCCGAATGGAGCCCGCGCGGCGACCTGATCGCCTTCACGAAGATTGTGGGCAATTTCCGCGTCGGCGTGATGACGCCCTCGGGCGGGGGCGAACGGTTGCTGACCAATAGCTGGCAGGATGAAGCCCCCACATGGTCGCCCAATGGCCGCGTCATCCAGTTCTTCCGGACCAGCCAGGGCAAGACCGGCAAGTCCGAGATCTGGCAAGTCGATCTTACCGGCGTCAACGAACGCAAATTGCCGACGCCCATTGACGGTTCGGATCCAGCCTGGGGCCCGCTGCTGCCATGAGCGGCGGGAACTGATTCATCTTGACTGCGTAACAAATACAAACAACCATTGCCTCCAGTTTCCGGGGGGCGGCATTCGTTTTTAGTTCGAAGGAGAAAAACATGAATAGAACGACCCGCAATGTGCTTATCGCGACGTCCATCCTGGCGCTGGCGGCCTGCGCCAAGAAAGCACCGCCCGAACTTCCCCCCGCTCCCGCACAGTCGGAGCAGGCTCCCTACACCCCGCCGTCATCCGGCCCGGTCAAGGGCAGCCAGGAAGATTTCATGGCGAGCGTGTCGTCCGACCGGATTTTGTTCGACACCGACAAATATGATGTCGATGCCCAGGACCAGGCCACGCTTCAAAGCCAGGCTCAATGGCTGCAGGCCAATCCCAATGTTCGCGTCACCGTTGAAGGTCATGCCGACGAACGCGGCACCCGCGACTATAACCTTGCGCTGGGCGAACGCCGCGCCAATGCCGCCAAGAACTACCTGGTCTCGCTGGGCATCCCCGAAGCGCGCATCAGCACCATCAGCTATGGCAAGGAACGCCCCGCCGCGACCGGCTCAGACGAAAGCGCCTGGGCCCAGAACCGCCGCGCTGTAACCGTGACGGTACAGTAAGGCTCCGGCCTGACGAAAGATGGCCCGCCGGTCGGCTGATCGGCGGGCTATTTTGTGGCTTCTGGACTTGTATAGAGAAGCCCGTTGATAGCTGCCGTGCATTTCGCCCCAGCTTCAGCTATGCACGCTTTCGAACAGGTTGTTGGAGGAAGCGTTCATGCAGATTGCGGTTTTGACGTTCGAGGGGTTCAATGAACTGGACTCGTTCGTCGCGGCAGCAATCCTCAACCGCATGAAGGCGCATGGTTGGGCGGCGCATATCACTTCGCCCACACAACAGGTTACGTCCATGAATGGCGTCATTGTCCAGCGTCAGAAGCCCCTGGAGTATACGGCCGAAGCCGACGCCGTTTTGATCGGCAGTGGCATTAAGACCCGCGAAATTGCAGCAGACGGCGATCTGCTGTCTCGCATCAGGCTCGACCCGTCGCGCCAGCTCATTGCCGGGCAATGTTCGGGCACTTTGTTGCTCGCGAAACTAGGACTGCTCGGCGATCTGCCTGCCTGCACCGACCTGACGACGAAGCCTTGGGTAATTGAGGCCGGCGTGAAGGTAATTGATGCTCCCTTTGTCGCACATGGCAACGTGGCAACGGCCGGAGGCTGCCTTGCTTCACAATATCTGGCGACTTGGATGATCGCTCGTGGCGCTTCCATGCGCGATGCCGAGGAAGCAATGCACTACGTCGCGCCAGTGGGAGAGAAGGCGCTTTATATACAGCAAGCGACGGCCGCTGTTGCACCCTTTCTCATGCCAGAGAATACTATCGCGGCTTAACTTCTGCTCCGCGAACGCTCTGTCGGTGTTGGTTTACTGGGCGGAACGTCCATGTTTGGGCGCGAGCCGTAAAGCTGCTTCGCCCTGCCAGGGAGTATCGCTGGAGCCGCCAACGGGAACCTTGAGCCCTAGCTGCTGTTCCCCTTTCACCAGCGGGCATCTGGAAAGGTTCAGCGATGGCTCATCTGTCTTACCCCAATGAGAGCGCCCAGTATCGCGACGCGCGCAACGCGCTGCTCGAAGCGGAGATAGCCCTGCGTGCGCAGATCGAGGCAGTGGCGGCGCAACGTCGCGCCCTGCCTTCCGGCGGTGAGGTGCCCGAAGATTATGTGTTCGAACGCCTCGGGGCAAACAACATGCCTGAAAAGGTCCGCATGTCAGAACTTTTTGGGACCCATGACACACTGATCCTCTACAGCTTCATGTATGGGCCCGACCGCGAACGTCCCTGCCCTGGATGCACAAACCTGCTTGATGGCATGGATGGCGCTGCTCGGCATTTGGGGCAACGAGCGGCTTTATATATCGTCGCGAAATCGCCGCTCGCTCGTCTGGTGGCGTGGGCCCATCAACGCGGCTGGGATCATCTTCAACTCGTTTCCACCGACGGCAACAGCTATGATGCCGACTATTTTGGGGACACATCGAAACTATCGCCGGACATGCGCAAGGCCCATGGCGTTCCCGACGGCGAAGATTGGGACGAGACCATCTACAACGTTTTCCGCCGGGAAGAGGGAAGGATCAGACATTTCTGGGGCTCCGAGCTAAGCTTCTCGCGCCCCGAACCCGATCAGGATCATCGGTCCGGCGACTTGGCGAGCCCGCTTTGGGGCCTCCTCGATATGACACCCGAAGGGAGAGGCGCGTTCTTTCCCAGGCTCGATTACGACTGATGGATGGAGCCGAAGGATGCAGCATGGGCACCGACTAGGCTAAGCCATGCTCTGAACCTCAGCTTCGCCGTTTTCCTGACATCGCCATCGCGCCAAAAGCCCCGGCCTGGATTGTACCTGTCAGCGTATCGCCGTCCACAACAGCCTCGGCCATCAGCGTCATCGGCATGGGCACGATCATTTCCATTTTCCAGGCCAGCTTGTTGCCGTCGACCTTGCCATCCTTGACGTCGAGCGATCCTAGCGGTCCCGCATTGGTGCCGTGGAATGTGCCGCCATTGCTGATCACCGTGAACACCGACTGCTGATCGCCCATCGGCGTCTTGGTGATGCAATCATAAGCGCCGTCTACCGTTGCCATTCTTCGTCTCCTGCTGGCGAGATCATTATTTGGATACAGCCGGGGCGCTGCCAGGGGCTTCCACTACGGTTATGGGCATGCCGAGCGCTTCAAGCTGACCCATGACCTTGGCCTTGTCCCCAACGACGACCCAGGTGAATTTGTCCGGATCAATGGCCGCGCGAGCGGCGGCGTCAAGGCCTTTGGCGGTCAGGGCGCGATATTTGTCCGCCAAGCCCTCCACATAATCGAACGGCCGGTCGTAAAGCCGATCCCGCTGCATTTGACCGACCACATCGGCGGAGGTTTCATAGCTCCCGGGAAGTTCGCGAACGCTGCCATTGACGGTGCGTTCAAGCTCGGACTCCGTCACGCCCTTGGCGCCCATGAATTCCTTCATCTGCGTCTTCAGCGCCTCGATGGCGGGGCCGGTCTTGTCGGCCTGCACCGGGGCGCTCAAAATATAGGGAATGTCGTGCTGAACCCGGTTGATGCTGCCCCGCACGCCATAGGACCAGCCTTTCGTTTCGCGCAGGTCCATGTTCATCCGCGACAGGAAATTGCCGCCAAGTACATCGTTCGCGGCAATCAGCGTCACCAGTTCGTCCGTACCTTTGGCGTCCAGCACCTCGCCCGCCAGGATGACCGACTGCGGCGATTGCGGACGATTGACCAGGATGATGCGTTGCTGGTTCGGCGGTGTTTTGACGACGAAGTTCTTCTCCCCCTTCACATCGCGGGTCATGCGCCACAGGCCGAATGATCGTTCCAGCAACGGCTTCAGCTCTGCCAGGCTAGTATTGCCGACCGCGAAGATCTCCGCATTATCAGCCCGAATCCAACGGTTATGAAAGCCGGCGAGGTCATTGCGGGTGAGCTTCTCCACCACCGCCGGATCGCCCGTACCGGTGAAGGGCACGCCATAGGGATGCTCCTTCCCGAACAACAGCGGCGGCAAGGTGCGAAGCGCGATGCTCATCGGCTGGGTATTCTCGCTGGCGATGCGGGCAAGCTGGGTCGCCCGCATCCGTTCCAACTCACGCGGCTCAAAGGCCGGGTTCTTGATGATGTCCGCCATCAGGTCGAGCGATGGCGCGAGATTGGGCATCAGCGCATACATGGAGACGCTGGTCCGATCCATGCTGGCGCCAACACTGATACTCGCGCCCAGCCTTTCCTGCTCCTCCGCGATCTGAACGCTGTTGCGGCTGGTCGTGCCTTCCTCCAGCAGGGAAAGCATCAGCGATTGGGTGCCCAGCTTGTCCTTGGGATCGGCGGCGTTTCCGGCATCGAAAACCACCGAAAGCCGAATGGCCGGAATGGTCGCGCGGCGGGCGAAATGCACCTTGACGCCATTGGACAGCGTCGTGGTCTCAACGGCCGGAAAATCGACATTGGGCGTCGGGCCCACGTCGGGCAATTTGCTGCGGTCCACGAAGGTTACGGGCGTCCGGGCTGCGGTCGAGCCTCCACTTTCGTCATCGGGCGCCTTATAGAAAGCGGGCGACGACAATACGCCCGTCCGGCTACCCTTGGACGCAGCGGCCTCCTCATAGGCGTCGCGGTCGCCCGGAACCACCCGAAGCGCATAGACCGGCCGGCGTAGCCATTTCTGCATCGCCGCGGTGACGGAAGCGGGCGTTACCTTGGCGAGCGCGGCTAGGCGCTTCTTGTAGAATTCAGGGTCGTCCGAATAAAGTTCCCCCTCGGCCAGCGCGACGGCCTTGCCGCTAAAGCCGCCGACCTGCTCCAGTCCTGAAATGCGGCCGGAAACCGACTGCGTCGCCATGCGCCGCACTTCATCGGCGGTCGGGCCCTTGACGATATAATCCGTCATGATGGCGTCCAGCCGCTTTGAAACCACCTCGGGATCGATACCTGGCTTCACATCGGCGGTAACTTCTACCATGCCAAGCTGAGAGAATTCCTGGACCTCCGCGGTCACCCGCACAGCAAGCTGCTCGTCCCGCACCAGAATATTATCGAGACGCGAACTGGCAAGGCCGCCAAGGACACTCATGCCGACTTCAAGCGGCAGCGATTCCGGATCGTTCAGCCCAGGCACAATCCAATTGCGATAGAGGCGAGTAGTCGCCACGCGATCCTTCATCACCTCTGACTTGGGGGCAGACAGGGTGGGAACGGACACGGAAACGGGGGGAACAGGCTTGCCCCTGGGAATGTCGCCGAAATATTTTTCGACCAGCCGCTTTGCCTGCTGCGGGTCGATATCCCCCGCCAGCACCAGAACGGCATTATTCGGGCCATAATGGTCGATGAACCATCCCTTCACATCACCAAGGCTGGCCTTGTCGAGATCGGTCATGGAGCCGATCGTGCTGTGGCCATAGGGATGGTCCGGCGGGAGCAGTGCGGCAAGCTGCGCATATTCGACTAGGCCATAGGGCTGATTGTCACCCTGCCGCTTTTCGTTCTGCACAACGCCGCGCTGGTTATCCAGCTTCTCCTGTGTCACCGCGCCCAGCAAATGGCCCATGCGGTCACTTTCCAGGAACAGAGCCACCTCTAAGGCAGATGTCGGCACCGTCTCGAAATAATTGGTTCGATCGAACCAGGTCGTGCCGTTGAAATCCGTCGCTCCAACCTGCTGAAGCGGCTCGAAGAAATCGCCTGAAGCATTTTCAGAACCGTTGAACATCAGATGTTCGAACAGATGCGCAAAGCCCGTCTTGCCTTGGGGTTCGTTCTTCGACCCCACATTGTACCAGACCGACACCGCGACGATGGGCGCTTTCCTGTCTTCATGCACAATGACCCTCAGGCCGTTTTTAAGGGTGAATTCCTTATAGGGAATGTTCACCGCGGAAATTAGCTCTGAAACAGGGGCAGGCTCTTGCGCTGCTGCAAAGGATGCCGACATTGCGAAAGCCGAGGCAGCAAGTGCGAGGGTGAAACGGCGAAACATGTCGGATCCTTGTTTTCATTTCGGGCAGGCCGAACGGGGGAGAATAGCGGCGCGCTTAGGTGGCGCAACCGGTATGACGGGCATGAAGCATTTTCTGAGTTCCACTCTTGTGTTGTAAAAATACAACATTATCTCGAAGCGGAAAGGAACAGGGCAGTATGAACCTCGAAAAATTCACTGACCGCGCAAAGGGCTTCCTCCAATCAGCGCAAACCGTGGCCATCCGGCTCAATCATCAGCGGATTGCGTCTGAACATCTGCTGAAGGCACTACTTGAGGACGAACAGGGCATGGCATCGGGGCTTATCCGCGCAAGCGGCGGCGACCCTGCTATTGCATTGCGTGAGACGGATGCGGCGCTCGCCAAAATTCCGGGAGTTTCCGGCGGAGGCGCGCAACAGACTCCCGGTTTGGACAATGACTGCGTACGCGTGCTCGACCAAGCCGAACAGATCGCGCAAAAAGCGGGCGACAGCTATGTCACGGTAGAGCGTATTCTTCTGGCTCTGACCCTCGCCACCACCACCGCGGCAGGCAAGGCCCTGGCCAATGCGGGCATCAAGGCTGAGGCGCTGAATGGCGCGATCAATCAGCTGCGTGGAGGCCGCACTGCGGACACGGCAAGCGCCGAGGACCGCTATGACGCGCTGAAGAAATTCGCGCGAGACCTCACTGAAATGGCTCGGGAGGGAAAGCTTGACCCGGTGATTGGGCGAGACGAGGAGATCCGGCGCACAGTGCAGATCCTTGCCCGCCGCACCAAGAATAATCCGGTGCTTATCGGTGAACCCGGCGTTGGCAAAACCGCCATTGCAGAAGGGCTTGCGCTGCGCATCGCCAATGGCGACGTGCCGGATTCTTTGAAAGGCCGCAACCTGATGGCGCTCGACATGGGCAGCCTGATCGCGGGCGCCAAATATCGCGGGGAGTTCGAAGAGCGCCTGAAAGGCGTATTGGATGAAGTCAGGGGCGCTGAAGGCGACATCATCCTGTTCATCGATGAGATGCACACGCTGATCGGTGCGGGCAAGAGCGAGGGCGCGATGGACGCATCCAATCTTTTGAAACCTGCGCTTGCACGTGGCGAACTGCACTGCATTGGGGCCACCACGCTGGATGAATACCGCAAACATGTTGAAAAGGACCCCGCGCTCCAGCGACGCTTCCAGCCGGTGTTCGTTAGCGAACCGACGGTGGAGGACACCATCTCCATACTGCGCGGCCTTAAAGAGAAATATGAGCTTCATCATGGCGTGCGGATCACAGATGGCGCCATCGTCAGCGCGGCGACGCTGTCGCATCGTTATATCACCGATCGCTTCCTGCCCGACAAGGCTATCGATTTGATGGACGAGGCGGCGAGCCGCCTGCGCATGGAAGTGGAAAGCAAACCGGAAGAGATCGAAGCGCTCGATCGGCGGATCATCCAGCTCAAGATCGAGCGTGAGGCGCTGAAGAAGGAAACGGACCGTGCATCGAAGGATCGTTTGACCGCTTTGGAAGAGGACCTTGCCAATCTGGAACAGCAGTCCTCCGAACTGACGCAACGCTGGCAAGCCGAAAAAGACAAGATCGCGAGCGAGGCGAAGCTCAAGGAACAACTTGACGGCGCCCGTCTGGAATTGGAACAGGCGCAGCGCAATGGCGATTTAGCCCGAGCGGGCGAACTCAGCTACGGTACGATTCCACAGCTTGAACGGCAACTTGCCGAGGCCCAAGGCGTCACTCAGGGCGCGATGCTGCGCGAAGAAGTGACCGGCGAAGATATTGCTTCGGTCGTTTCTCGCTGGACCGGGATACCCGTGGACAAGATGATGGAAGGCGAGCGCGAAAAGCTGCTCAACATGGAGACCCAGCTTGGCAAGCGCGTCATTGGCCAGGAGGATGCGGTAAAGGCCGTCTCCACCGCCGTCCGCCGCAGTCGCGCGGGGCTTCAGGATCCCCATCGGCCGCTGGGCAGCTTCCTTTTCCTTGGTCCGACGGGCGTCGGCAAAACCGAGCTTACCAAAGCACTCGCCGAATTCCTGTTCGACGACAGCAACGCCATGGTTCGCATCGATATGAGCGAATTTATGGAAAAGCACTCAGTCGCCCGCCTGATCGGCGCGCCTCCGGGCTATGTGGGATATGAGGAAGGCGGCGTGCTAACGGAAGCCGTGCGGCGGCGTCCCTATCAGGTCGTGCTGTTCGATGAGGTCGAAAAAGCGCATAGCGACGTGTTCAACGTGCTCCTCCAGGTACTCGACGACGGCCGTTTGACCGACGGTCAAGGACGGACGGTGGATTTCAGCAATACGTTGATCATCCTGACGTCCAATTTGGGCAGCCAATATCTTTCCAACCTTGCCGATGGGCAGAAGGTGGAGGATGTTGAGCCGCAGGTGATGGAAGTTGTCCGGGCCCATTTCCGACCGGAATTCCTCAACCGTCTGGACGAAATCATCCTGTTCCACCGCCTTGGTCAGGAACATATGGGTCCGATCGTCGACATTCAGGTAGCGCGGGTGCAGAAGCTGCTGAAAGACCGAAAGGTGGAACTGGAGCTGACACAAGGCGCACGCAACTGGCTTGGCCGCGTCGGTTATGACCCGGTCTATGGCGCAAGACCGCTGAAGCGGGCCGTGCAGAAATACCTTCAGGACCCGCTTGCCGACATGATCCTCCGCGGCGATGTGCTCGACGGAACGGCGGTGAAGATCGAGGAGGGCGATGGCGCGCTGGTATTGGAGGTGGTGTGACGCCAACTTAACGCACGTCAAAGGCCGGATGAGCAGAATGAATGGAATGGAATGAGAAAGCAGCTGACCTCTGGACCTCGCCTTGAGTTCAACCAAAGCCTCGACCGGGAAAAACTGGCGAGCCTCATTGAACGAACTGGTTGCGTGCAGATTGCGGACTTTCTTTGCCAAGCCGGAGCGCCAAGTCTCCAACAGGAATTGCTCGCGCGCGCCGATTGGAAAAGAGTGATCAATGGCAGAGAAAAGGTCTTCGAAACTGACGCAAATTATTATGTGACGATGGATCCGGAAGAACGACGCAAGCTTGATGCCGCCGTCTATTCTTCTGCCACGCACGGTTTTCAATTCCAATATGATACCATCAGGATAGCTGATGATTTGCCCTCGCGAGAGCGCGATAATAGCATGCTCAGCCGCTTTGCCCGTTTCATGTGTGAGCCTGACTCGCTGAATTTCTTTCGCAGCATCACTGATGAACCAAAGATCGTTTTTGCCGATGCTCAAGCCACACGCTATCGTGCTGGCGATTTTCTGACCCGGCACGATGACGCTATAGGAGGGAAACACCGCAGTTACGCCTATGTCCTAAGTCTGTCGGCAGATTGGCAGGCGGAATGGGGTGGGCTGCTTCTCTTGAATGATCATCAAGGCGGAATTGCCCAAGCCATCGTGCCGCGATTCAACAATCTTGTTCTGTTCAGGGTAGGGCAACCACATAGCGTGAGCTTCGTGGCTCCCTATGCCGGGAGCGATCGGCTCTCCATCACCGGATGGCTGCGTACCCAAATGCCGTGAATCAGTAAGGGAGGAACCGGTCCGCCCAATCCAGGGCTTGTTCTATCACTGCTCCATGCTTTGCGTGGACATCGACAGCCAGTCGACTATTTCGATCCGAAAAGAAAGATGCGCCAGGGTCTTTTGCGTCTCTCTCACCCCATAGTGCAATATTGTTGGCAATTGCTCCGGGTGGAATGTCCAAGTCCAAAGCTTTTGTGGAGCGGATAGCGGCATCAAAAGGATCGGCGGCCAAATGAGAATAATCTAGCCACTTGTCTTCACCCCAGCCGGACCGCTCCGCAACTACTCTGAACTGGTGCAACTGAATGGCATGAAGGACCAGCGCAAGCCGCGCCAGTCGTCCTGACTGATCTCCATCTACAGTCAGGGCATCTGCAACCACTAACGCGTATTCCCCTCCTTCACTCGACAGATGAAGGGTGGCGCGCGCCGCAAAAGCGAGTCGAGCCGGCCCTCCGCGAAGAACGGATTCCAAAAACTCTCGCCTGGAAGATGTCAGGAACAAGGCTTTAACGCCTGGCTGAGAAATGAGCTCAGGCAAAATGTTGTTCACCCAATTGGATGGTTTGACTATCACAGGTTCCGCAGCAGCCCATGGACGCGCCAGATGGCGGTTCGTGGCCCCGATGGCTGGCAATAGGAGGGGATGATTAATCTCTTTCTTTGCTAGCCCGGCTTTAATATTTGCAATGCCCGCCAAGCAATTCGGTTCACGCAAAACAAACGCTTGCCCCGGCACGTCCAGCAACCTCGAAAGGAGTGTGGAACCGCAAAAACCGATATGAAAAATATAACGCGGTTCTGGTGCCCTCGCTTTTTCATCTTCTAAAAATTGAGACAAGGGCAATTGAAGAGGTTGCCGATCTGACAAGGAACTACGTCCATCGATAAAAGCGGCTTTCCGCAAAGTTTGAGGATTGGTCCAAAGGAGAGAGACTTGGCCAGCCTGCAGATCAATATTGTGGAGGAAGGTACGTTCGATCATATTGGAAGAGAATGGCGCCGGTGGGATCGCAAGCAAAGAAAAAAGCCCGGGCGAGAAGCCCGGGCTTACGATTTAGAAGTGAATTGTGGCGCCAGCAAAGAACGATCGGCCGAGCACATCATATGTATTCGGGAAAGTTCCGCCGCCGGTAGCCGTTGCCCCCGTTGTATCGCCCACCAGCGGAGGCTCCTTGTCAAAGAGGTTCAGGACACCAAAACGCAGCGTGAAGCGATCATCAAGATCAACACTAAGCGTTGAATCGAAATAATTGAACGGCTTGATCGTCTGCAGCACGATTCCCTCCGGGCCTGAAATGTCGGAATCTGCTTTGATCTTCCCGATGAAGCGCCAACGCGTCATAAGATTGATGTTATTCCAGGCCAGATTGACCTCCGCGACATGCTTCCATTTCGGCATGGGCTCCAGATCGCATACAGGGCCGAAAAACCCCGCGCACTGTTCGGCTGGGGACGTGACGTCCGCCTGGAATTTATAATTCCGGGTCCAAGTGCCGGCAAAGCCAAGCGAATAATGGAACCCTTCCTTTTCTCCGCCGCGATAACTCAGAACGATGTCCACACCATCGGTCTTGATAGAGCCAACGTTACCCAAAGTTGACGGAACGCCAACAAAGGTTGGCCCGCTCAAAGAACCATCGACTGGATTGCGCACGATGCTTTGGCACACCGCGCTCGTGGGATCCGGATTATTGAAGCACTGCGCAATCGTGATCGAAGGAGGAGTGTCGCTGATCGCTCCCTTTATCTTGATATTGAAATAGTCGACCGAAGCGCTGAAGCCCGGCAGCTGTGGCGGACTGACTACAACACCGGCCGTCCATGTGTCGGACTTTTCTTCGCTCAAATCGGGGTTGCCGCCCGTAAAAATATTGATCTGACCTGAAATAGGCTGCGGAATGATGCTCACCCCTCCTGGTCCAAACGCTGCCGCGGGGGCGCCTTGTGCGATACAGACAGCTTGAACTTGCGGCGTTACTGTACCTGCGCATGGATCGGCGGTGAGACCGCCCGTACCCGCGACCACAGGAGAAAAGAGTTCGTAAATATTCGGAGCCCGGACCGCTCGCTGATAGATGCCACGGAACCGGACCCCTTCCATGGGAGCCCAATCCCCGCCCAATTTGTAGGTCCATACGCTGCCAACAGTCGAATAGTCAGAGAATCGTATGCCCGCCTCAATGCCTAAGGAATTGAAGAATGGACGATCCTGGATCAACGGCGCCTTAAGTTCAGCGTAGATTTCCTTCACGTCATAGCTGCCAGAGATGTTTTGCCCCTGGCCATAGAAAATCAAGTCGCCGGATGCATAGAGTGGATCGACCGCAGTCCGGCCCTTTTCCTTTCTATACTCACCGCCGACAGAGAAAGCCGCCGGAGCGGTTGCAAGCGGACTTTGCAGAAAACCAATATCACCGCCGATATTGGCGCCGACAATGAACTGGCTGATTTTGGTATCTTCAATTGCATCTCTAAGAACGAAGGCGAGCGCATCCTGAGTGACGGTTTCAAATCCGAACACGTTCAACGGTACACATCCATTCGAAGGATCGAAGCAAGCTGGGGCGCCTCCCGGTCCGGCGACGACGTCAAGTGCCTGCTGAAGCGCCGTGAAGGACAAATCGTTACGGAGAACACTGTGCTTTTTCGACTGGCCATATTGCGCCGACACATCCCAGTTTAGATCACCCAGGTCGCCACGGAAGCCGCCCAGGAACTGCATGTTCTTCGTGTGGAAATCCTCAATGCGGCCGCCCGTCTCGATCATACGGCGCCGGATGCCAATAACCGACGTGCCGGCACGAGCCGTAGGGTCGTCGCCAACGCCAGATCCATCGTTAATCTGCAAACCTGGATTGGCCGCTGTATCAAAAAAGGCCGCGCGCTGCGCATCCGAAAGGAATGGATTACTAGGATCAATATTGAAAAGAAATCCAGCAGTGGCGGTCGGAGCAAGCTGCAGTTGCACCTTCACGTCCGAATACATGGCGCGACCATAGAGCTCGATATTGTCGGTCAGTTCATAGCGTCCGAGAGCCATCAAATTCCATCGTTCAAATGGCGACTGCGCATAATTGACCGGATTGAAATTGTAGAGCTGCACGTCATCGCTCAGTCCACCGCCTGGCGTTACTTGCAGACGGCCGGCCCCGGGAACATCGAAGGCGGTGGGTACAGTGTTGCTCGATCCGCCAGAACTCACCAAGTCAAAGCTGTCGAGAGCAACTGCCA
This sequence comes from Rhizorhapis suberifaciens, assembly GCF_014200045.1. GTDB lineage: Bacteria > Pseudomonadota > Alphaproteobacteria > Sphingomonadales > Sphingomonadaceae > Rhizorhapis > Rhizorhapis suberifaciens. The sequence goes on along the minus strand of NZ_JACHOV010000003.1, from coordinate 337,571 downwards.
GCCGGGGTCGAGCACCAAAGAAAACGCCCTCCCGCTTCGACCAGCCGCCTGACACTACCAGATTACCCCTGTCGCCGAGCTTTAAACCCGCGGTCAGACTTGCATTGTAAATAGCGCCATCGCCATCGCCAGTAATCTGTGAGCTGCCCTCTGCCGTGACACCCTCGAACTGGTCATTCAAAATGAAATTTACGACGCCGGCAATGGCGTCAGAGCCGTACACGGCTGACGCGCCGCCGGTGAGCACATCTACTCGCTCTATGAGCACGGCCGGAATGGAATTCACATCGACAGCGCCGCTGGTATCGTAAGAGGGCGCGCGCTTACCGTCTATCAGGACCAAGGTACGATTTTCTTCAAGGGCCCGGAGATTAACGGTTGCGGAGCCATCGCCGGGATTGTTGGAGCTTTGCCCAAAGCCCGATGCGAATTGGGGATTGGTGGCCAATATCTGCTCAACGGTGACGGCGTTGGTCTCCTTTATGTCTTCAGCGCTGACAACCGCTACAGGGCTCGACGCCTCCAAATCAGGCCGAGCAATGCGCGACCCGGTCACGATGATCGCCTGCCCTTGAGCTTCAGGAGCTTGGGGGCTGGTAGCAGGCGCCTCTTGCCCGAACGCGGGCATGGAAAGCATCGCCACACCTAATATTGCCGGTGCGACGCTGGCGCGCAGAAGCGCGTATTTCGATGTCTTGGTCACAGTTCCAGTCCCTTATCTCTGGAGAAAGCGGATTTGGAAAACCCACTCAATTTCCCGTGGCCCAGCGAGGTCCGATCTACGCCGGATTATGGAACCGCGAGTAAACTGATGTTGCGACGCTGTTATACAACTGTAAAGTCGAAGATGAAAATGATGTGTAACTTTTCCGTCGCTCTGTGGCGAATATGCCACATAGCATATTAGGGGGTTTGGTATGAAAATTACAGTGATCCATGCTCTGAACGAAAGGATCGTTCAGGGAACCATCTAGAAGGTGGTAACGAATAACATTACGAATTCGTTCCAAAAATTGTGATGGTCGTTCGAGGTAAGGGGAAATTTGCCGAATTTTCTCTCCTTTGGCGTCCTCCTTAAGAGAATAGACGGTATTGTTCTGAGGACCGACCTGTACCCACCTTCCGACGGCTGGCATCGGGACGGGTGAATGGCCATTTCCATACCGTGAGTTCTATTTTTGGGAAGATTCGGATCGTTCAGTGTCTCTACATCTAACTGAAAAACCTCCTGCACCGAACAGACGTAGCCATAGTCCGGTAGACACAGGATCAACTTGAAACGAAATCCTTTGAGAAGCGAAGTCCACGCCGTATCGTGTCGAGGGGGGCTGAGAGATAGCCAGAACCAGCCCAACGCCACCCTCGCTCAGGACGAATGGTTTCCGTTAATCCGGACAGCATGTTTGTGGGCTCGCAGCCCAGGACGAACCTTAACGAAAAACGCTATGCGAGGGAAAACCCCTCGCCGGTTTATGCCATGCGGTTTTTGAGCGCCGCCTGCACGGAAATTTCGGCGGAGGCATAGGCCTCCTGCTTTTCGACACTCCAGTAACGCAGGTCATCCAAGCGGATTTTCTCACCCGTCACGGCGCAAACCACATGGTCACCAGGGGACAGCATCCGAAAATTATAAGCCATATAATGCAGTTTGGCCGGACGGTCGCGGTTCGACATCAACATCGACATATACCCTGTCTATTCTCATCCAAGGCGCGGACTATCATGAAAACAGATCCTGCTGTCGTTTTGCGGAATCTTCATCCCTCGCGGGACCCGGCCTTTTGCTTATGGCCCTAGATGTAGCAGTTTTTGCCTGTTTCTCAAGGCTGGAGGAAATCTCCGCTGCAACGTCATCATCGGCGAACTTCAACGTGACATGACCTGCCGCGCGAGCAGCAACGGCGGTAGGCACCAGCTTCTCTCCGTCCATGACCAACGCATAGCCCTTCGACAGTGGTCGTTTTGGATCGAGCGAGGCCGCAAGGCGCGCCATGCGATCCAAAGCGATTGAGCAATCGGATAGGCGGCGGCGCAACAGCTCGGGGCGCAACCGCACATTATCGAATCTCGCCTGCTCCCGGTCCAGGCGTTGACTGAGAAGTGCAGGGCGGAGCGCGCCCGATGCATCCGCCAGTTCATGCCGGGCTTCACTCAGCCGGTGGGACAGCCCGCGCCGCAACCGCTCCGCCATGTCATCGGTGCGCTGCCTTTGTGGCTGAAGCAAATCCTCAAGACGCGGCATAAGGCGAACTTGCGCCGCCAACCGCTCCTGCGCGCGTTCATGATAGCGCCGCGCACAACGACCGGCGCGCAGGCCAAGCTCAGTCACGGTCGCTATCAATTCGGCCCGCACCGGTACGGCGATCTCTGCCGCCGCAGTGGGAGTAGGCGCCCGGACATCGGCCGCATAATCGCACAAGGTGGTGTCGGTCTCATGCCCCACCGCCGAAATGACCGGAATGCGGCAATCCGCAACGGCCCGGATCACCGGTTCCTCGTTGAAGGCCCAAAGGTCCTCAATCGAGCCGCCGCCCCGCGCCACGATCAGCAGATCGGGACGCGGAATCGGCCCGCCCGTCTCTATGGCATCAAAGCCCCTGATTGCCCGCGCCACTTGCAGCGCCGCGCCCTCGCCTTGCACCAAGACCGGCCACAGGATGACGCGCGTGGGACAACGATCCGCGAGCCTATGCAGAATGTCGCGGATTACAGCGCCTGTCGGGGACGTCACGACACCGATCACTTGCGGCAAATAGGGCAGCGCTTTCTTGCGCGCGCCATCGAACAGTCCTTCGGCGGCCAGCTTCTGTTTCAGCCGCTCCAGAAGCTGCATGAGGGCGCCTTCGCCCGCCAACTCCATCCGTTCGATGACTATCTGATATTTGGATCGTCCGGGATAGGTCGTGATCTTGCCCGTCACCACGACTTCGATGCCGTCTTCCGGACGGAAGGCAAGCCGCTGCGCTCCCGTCTTCCACATCACACCATCGATGACCGCATTCTCATCTTTCAGGCACAGATAAACATGTCCTGAGGCCGCTCGCTTGAAGCCGGAGATTTCGCCGCGCAGCTTCACATGCGAAAAGCGATCCTCCACCGTCCGCTTCAGCAGCGCGGAAATTTCGCTGATGCTGAGCGCGGGCGCGTTGTCCCCGGCGACGTCCTCGGCTAACAGCCTGCCGGACGGATTGAACGGATCATATTGGGAAGGCGTATCGGGCATGAACATCCTGTTGTTGGGCAGCGGCGGCCGGGAACATGCGCTCGCATGGAAACTGGCGCAATCGCCCATGCTCGAAAAGCTGTACGCCGCTCCTGGCAATCCCGGAATAGCCGAACATGCCGAACTGGTCGAGCTTGACGCTGCCGATCACGCCGCAGTGTCATCTTTCTGCAAGGAAAAAACCATCGGCCTGGTTGTGATCGGTCCGGAAGCGCCGCTGGTCGACGGGCTGGCCGACACTTTGCGTGCGGCGGGCGTGCCGGCATTCGGGCCATCCAGGCTTGCAGCGCAGCTTGAAGGTTCGAAAGGCTTCACCAAGGACCTTTGCGTCAAGGCGAACATCCCTACCGCTGCCTATGTCCGCGCCCGGACCGTCAACGAAGCGCTGAGCGCTCTCAGCGATTTTTCCCTGCCCATTGTGATCAAGGCCGACGGGCTTGCTGCCGGCAAAGGCGTTGTCATTGCCATGAACGAGCAGGAGGCCAGAGAGGCCATTGCCCACATGTTCTCCGGCGGGCTTGGCGAAGCCGGGACGGAAGTGGTGATCGAGGAATTTCTTGAAGGGGAAGAGGCCAGCTTCTTCGCGCTCACCGATGGCAAGGCAGTGCTGGCCTTTGGCTCGGCCCAGGACCATAAGCGTGTCGGAGACGGCGACACCGGTCCGAACACGGGCGGCATGGGCGCCTATAGCCCAGCGCCTGTTCTAACGCCTCAGTTGGAGCAACGCGTGTTGGACGAGATCGTGCAGCCAACCGTCGCCGCCATGGCGGCGCAGGGCATGCCTTATAATGGCGTCCTTTATGCGGGCCTGATGCTGACCGAGCAGGGGCCGAAGCTTATTGAATATAACGCCCGTTTCGGCGATCCCGAATGCCAAGTGCTGATGATGCGCCTTGATGAAGATCTGGTGCCGCTACTGCTGGCGACTGCGGAAGGCAAATTGGCGGAACACGGACCAGTGGGCCTTTCCGATGATTCCGCCCTGACCGTCGTCATGGCTGCAAAGGGCTATCCCGGCACGCCGGAAAAGGGCGGAGCTATCAGCGGCATTTCCGAGGCGGAGGAACATGGTGCGAAAGTCTTCCACGCCGGCACGAAACTGAAAGACGGCCAATTTGTCGCCAGCGGCGGACGCGTGCTGAATGTCACGGCAAGAGCTTCGAATGTGACTGAGGCTCAGGCTGCTGCTTATAAGGCAGTTCGAGCCGTTAATTTTCCAACCGGCTTCTATCGAAGCGATATTGGCTGGCGCGAAGTGGCGCGAGAAGCGAAAAGCTGAGAATCAGAGACATAAGGAGAAGCAGGATGCAGGACTTTATCGCCACTTACGGCCTTTGGATCTTGGTCGTTCTCGCGCTGATCGCGATTATTGCTTTCCTGTTCAGGGGCAAGGGAGCGGACAAGACCATTGTCGCACCGCCTCCGCAGGCAACGTCTGAAAAGCCAGGCTTTGCGCGCGCCCCACCCACTCCCGTGGAACCAGCCCCTCAGCCGAAAGCGGCCGAACCTGTTGCTCCCGCAAAACCTCGTTCCAGTGGGGAACCCGACAATCTGCTGAAGATCAAGGGCATTGGACCCAAGGTTAACGGCATCCTCATTGGGCTTGGGGTCACCCGCTATGAGCAGATAGCGTCCTGGACGGCCACCGATCTGGCGGAAATCGACCGGCATCTGGGCAATTTCGCGGGACGACCGAGCCGGGATCAATGGATGGACCAAGCGAGCTATCTCGCGCGGGGCGATGTTGCCGGATTCGAAGCCAAATACGGCAAGCTCTAGAGTGATTTCGAGCCAGATGGAATCATCTGGCGACTCGGAAATCGCGGTAAACAAAGAATTTCTAGAGGCCAGAACCCGTTAACGCCGGGCCCGCTGATAGGAGCGCCACCAGGGTGCGCCTGCCTTGAAGCGGGGGACAGATGGCGTTGCCTCATTCTGCCTCACCTTCAGCCGGCCTCCGCTCATCAGCTCGGCCGCGCGTGGAGCCACGACCATCAACCCTCGCCCTATAAGGATTCCCGCCGCTGCCGCCAGCACTGGCTGGAGCAGCAGATAGGCAGGATAGGCCGGCGACCCGAGCGGTCCCGTGAGCAGGCCGATCCCCGGCCCTGCAAGCCAAATCAGGATAAGGTGCGAACAAAATATCAGAAACGCATAAGGCTCGATCCGCAGCAATATTGCGCCCTTGCTCGTTCCGGCCAGATGCCATGCGAGCCGCCAGAAGAACAGCGCCGCCGAAAAACGCAGTAACAGGTCAAACGCCGCCATCATGTGGGGATGCGCGTCCCCCAAGGGCGTAGCAAGGGCCGACAGCCAAATCTTTACCAGCGCGCAAATTCCGAAGATAAGAGCCGGCCAAGCCACAGGTATCGCCGCGACGCGCGCTTCGAACCGGCTCCGGCGCACCATGATTCCCGCAATGAAGAAAATGAGGATCGACGGCCGCAGCAGCAACGGAAACATCCAGCCGGAAACCGACCAGAGCGCCGTAGCACCCGCAATGCTCCACAACCAAGGGCTACGCATCCGCACCAGCAATGGAGCAAAAGCCATGCACACGAACAAATCTCGCAGGAACGCCATTTGCACATTGGTCTCATTGGGCGACAGGAACGCAAACAGCTGATCCACGGCGATCCAAGCAGACCCGGGAAGGGGGGCCGCCAAAAGGCCCAGCGCCGCTCCCCCAGTGATAATCAGCATTGCCAGCGCATTCCAAATCAGCATCGGCAGCAGGATTGTCCGCGCTTTTCCACGCATGAAGCTGCCATAGGATCTGGACCAGGCCGACCCCGCCACCAACCATCCTGAAATCATGCCGAGCAGAGGCACCGCGCTGCGCCCCAGAAGTTCCATTAATACCCAGCGCATCACGCCTTGCGCCGAACCGTTGGCTTGAACCAACTGGCCGCCATCAAGTCCTGTCCAGGCATGGACGTAGACCACACCCAAAATGCACAGTACGCGCGAAATGCCGATACTTCCCGACAGACGGGCGGGCGAAAAGCTATCCGGAAACGGAGCGCGGCTGTCCGGTAACTTCAGCAAAAGGGGGCGACCTGATTTTCTTGCATGCCGCCGTTAGTCCCGATTCCCCCGCGCGATGCCAGAGCAAAGGCGGCGGATGCAGCTTCTAACGGGATGGATGGTGATGAAATCAGCCTGCTCCTGCCATATTGGGAGTGGGGCCGTGCGGGCCTTCCCAACGACTCGCATTGTTCTAAGTTTATTCACCCGCCCCCTTCCCCGGCCTTGCCCCCGCCGTTAAGTCTTTGCGCCAATGATCGGAATCTTTGCAGTGCTTGGAGATAAGGCAGCGTGAAAAAAGCCGCGATCATCGGAGCTGGCATTGGCGGCCTTGCGTTGGCGATCCGGCTGCAATCGGCTGGTATTGCCACCATGATCGTCGAAGCGCGCGATCGGCCTGGCGGCCAGGCCTATGTCTGGGAAAAGGAGGGCTTCACTTTCGATGCCGGACCAACCGTCATCACCGACCCCGCCTGCCTGACTGAGCTATGGCGCCTGACCGGGCATGACATGGCGGAAGATGTGGCGCTGCATCCAGTCAGTCCGTTTTATCGCCTCAACTGGCCTGACGGAACGCAGTTCGACTATAGCAATGACGATCTTGCGCTCCGTCACGAAATCGCCAAGCTCAGCCCAGAGGACATTGCCGGCTATCAGCGGCTTCTGGAATATTCTGCAGGCGTCTTTGAAGACGATTATGTGAAGTTGGGGACAACGCCCTTTCTCGACTTCGCCTCAATGGTCCGCGCCGCACCTCAGTTGGCAAAGCACCAGGCCTGGCGGTCGGTTTATTCGATGGTTTCAAGCTTTGTGAAGCATGAGAAGCTGCGCGAGGCGCTGAGTTTCCATAGCCTTCTTGTCGGCGGCAATCCAATGACCGCCAGCGCGATTTACGCCCTGACCCACAAGCTTCAGCGCGATGGGGGGATATGGTTCGCCCATGGCGGCACCAATCGCCTTATCGCCGGAATGGTGGCGCAGTTTGAACGGATCGGCGGCACATTGCGCCTTGGCGATCCAGTTGAAGAGATCGAGACGCTGGGCGACCGCGTCACCGGTGTCCGCACCCGTTCTGGCTGGCACGACAAGTTCGACGCCGTGGCCAGCAATGCCGACATCATGCACAGCTATCGCGACCTGCTCGGCAATACGGTCCGCGGACGCCGCCAGACGCAGGCGCTTGAGCGCAAGCGCTGGTCGCCCAGCCTTTTCCTCGTACATTTCGGCATCAAGGGCACTTGGCCTGGCATCCCGCACCACATGGTCCTCTTCGGGCCGCGCTTTAAGGGGCTGTTGAAGGACATTTACGATCACGGCGTGCTGGCGCGGGATTTCTCGCTCTATCTTCATCATCCCACCGTTACCGATCCCAGCTTGGCGCCCGAGGGCCACTCAACCTTTTACGCGCTCGCCCCCGTACCGCATCTTGGCAAGCTGCCGATTGACTGGTCCCAGATCGGACCGATCTACAAGGAACGGATATTGGATGAGATCGAGCGCCGCCTGATCCCCGACATTCGCTCCCGCATCGTCACCAGCTTCCACTATGCGCCTCCCGACTTCGCACAGGATCTCAATGCCCATCTCGGCAGCGCCTTCTCGCTTGAACCGGTGCTCAGTCAGAGTGCATGGTTCCGCACCCACAATAGAGACGACATGATACACAATCTCTATTTCGTGGGCGCAGGCACCCATCCAGGCGCCGGCATCCCTGCGGTCGTCGCGGGCGCGAAGGCAACAGCAGGGCTGATGATCGAGGATTTGCGACTGTGAGGACTATGCACTGGTCGAAGGCCCGATGGCTAAGACACCAACCGAAATGGAAGCGGAATTAACCGCCCAGGACCTCGTGCGCCCGTCCGGCAAGCCGCTGCACCGCCGAGGCATGAATAGCAGGCGCACAGCATAAAATTCCCAGGGCCGTTGGTTTTTCTCTGTTGAACCGCAAGTCATGGCCCAAGGCATCTGTCACGGCCGCCCCGGCCTCCTGCGCGATCAGCATGGCGGCGGCAATATCCCACTCATTGCCCCAACGTACCGTCGCCACCAGGTCGGCCTCATCCGCCGCTACCATCGCCATGCGCAACGCGATGCTGTTAGGCTTACATACCGTGGTCAAATCACCGTCGACCTTTGCCAGATGATCGGCCGGCACTCGCGCGCCCGCAAAGCTTGCGCGTGTACTTGCCGCAAGCGGAGTTCCGTTCCGCCAGGCTCCGGCCCCTTTCCGCGCCGTCCACAGCTCTTTACGGGCGGGGGCGGCGAGCAAGCCGAGTACAGGCTCTCCATGCTCCACCAATGCCACAGACACTGCCCAGCCCGGTCGGCCGCGCAGAAAGTCCCGCGTCCCATCAATAGGGTCGACCAGCCAGATGCGTTCATGATTGAGCCGCACCAGATCGTCTGCCGTTTCTTCTGAAAGCCAGGCCGCGCCAGGATCGATGGCGCTCAGCCGTTCACGCAACAGCCGGTCCGCCGCCAGGTCGACCTCGCACACCAGTTGCCCAGGCGATTTTTCCCAATTTTTGACGCGTGACTCGCCGGGCGACCATAATGCCATCGCCATATCCGCCACTTCATTGACGGCCTCAGCGGTCTGGTCGAGCAACGGATCAGCCACCCGCGACCATCATTCCGTCGATGCGCAAGGTGGGAACATTGACGCCGTACCGGAACTCAAGATCGTTAGCCGCCGTCAGTTCAGCAAATATGTCCAGCAGATTGCCCGCAATGGTGATTTCCGCAACCGCCGGCCCCGTCGCTCCATTTTCGATCAGGAAACCCGAAGCGCCCCGGCTATAGTCCCCCGTCACCATATTCACGCCCATGCCGATCAGCTCAGTCACATAGATACCGCGCTTGACGTCCGCCATCAGTTCGCCAGGCGTCATGCTGCCGGGGTCCATATGTACGTTGGTCGCGCTGGCGCCCGGTGCGCCCCCTATGCCTCGGGAGGCGTGGCCGGTGGGCTGCAGTCCCAATTGCCGGGCCGAAGCGCTATCCAGCAGCCATCCGGTAAGCACCCCGTTTTCGATCAGGTTGGTTTGCCTGGTTGGCAGTCCCTCTCCATCGAACGGTCGGGACCGCAAGCCGCGCGGGCGCAACGGCTCGTCGACGATGTTGATGGTCTCACGAAAAATGCGCTTTTCCAGGCATTCGAGCAGAAAGCTCGCCTTGCGTGCGATTGCGGATCCTACGATGCCCCCGATCAAATGCCCCAGCAGGCTGGAACCGACGCGTGGATCGAAAATGACCGGCATCTGGCCGCTATCGATCTTGATGGGATTGAGTCGCGCTACCGCCCGTTGCCCGGCCCGGTGCCCGATGCTGTCCGGTTGTTCCAGGTCAACGAGATGCCGGACGCTGTGGCTGGCATAGTCCCGTTGCATGGCCGAACCCTCGCCGGCAAGCACACTGGCATAGCAGCTATGGGACGTTCCGGCGTAGCTGCCCGAAAAACCGTGGCTGGTGGCCAAGGCGATATGGCTTCGCCCCGCACCTGCACCCGCGCCTTCGCTGTTGGTGACGCCCATGACGCTGCGGGCAGCGTCCTCCGCCACCAGCGCGCGTTCCTTCAGCGCCTCGGGCTGCGGGTCCTGCGCGTCCGCCAGATCCAGGCCACTGACTTTTCGGCGGAGCAGCAGTTCCTCTGGCGCAAGTCCCGCATATTGGTCGTCGGGGGCCTCCCTGGCCATGGCGAGCGCCCGCTCCGCCAGCTGTGAAAGCGCCTCCGTCGACATGTCGGACGATGACACCGTCGCGGACCGCAGGCCGGAAAAGACGCGCAGGCCGATTTCCTCGCCCTCGGACCTTTCCACATCCTCCAGCGCGCCAAGGCGCATCTGCACCTGGGTCGACGCATCGCATACGTAAATCGCGTCGGCGGCGTCCGCACCGATGGCGCGCGCCATTTCAACGAGCTGTTCGGCGCGCTTCTGGGCTTCTTCTAGGTTGAGCATCTTCGTGCCCTATCCCTGAATTCGGCGGAGGTCAAAGCCTGTCTTAGAAAGGCAATTGCCACCGCCCTGCCCCGGCCAAGGGCGGGCAAGGCCAAATCAGCGATCCCGCCGTCCTAGCAAACGCAGCCGCAGCGCGTTCAGTTTAATGAATCCTGCCGCGTCCCGCTGGTCATAAGCGCCCGCATCATCCTCGAAGGTCACAACCTTTTCGCTGTAAAGCGAATGGGGCGACTTGCGGCCGACCACATAGACTCCGCCCTTATACAGCTTCAGGCGCACTGTGCCGGTCACCTTTTCCTGGCTGTAGTCTATGGCCGCCTGCAGCATCTCCCGCTCGGGCGAGAACCAGAAGCCATTGTAGATAAGTTCGGCATAGCGCGGCGCAAGCTCATCCTTCAGATGCGCTGCCCCCCGGTCGAGCGTCAACTGCTCGATACCGCGATGCGCGAGATGATAGATGGTGCCGCCCGGCGTCTCATACATGCCGCGTGATTTCATCCCCACGAAGCGGTTCTCGACAAGGTCAAGCCGTCCGATGCCATGCTTCCTGCCATAAATGTTGAGCGTTTCCAGCAGTGTAGCAGGGCTCATCCCTTCGCCGTTAATGGCAACGCCATCGCCGCGCTCGAAGTCGATGGTGATGAATTCGGGCGTGTCGGGCGCGTCCTCCGGATTGACGGTGCGCGAATAGACATAGTCCGGCACCTCCTCCCAGGGATCTTCCAGCACCTTCCCTTCGGATGAGGTGTGAAGCATGTTGGCGTCGGTGGAAAACGGACTCTCGCCGCGCTTGTCCTTCGGCACCGGGATCTGGTGCTGTTCAGCAAAGGCGATGAGCGCGGTGCGGCTGGTCAGGTCCCATTCGCGCCAGGGAGCGATCACCTTGATATCCGGCTGCAAGGCATAATAGCCAAGTTCAAAGCGGACCTGGTCATTGCCTTTGCCGGTGGCGCCATGGCTCACCGCATCTGCGCCGACCATCTTTGCAATTTCGATCTGCCGCTTGGCGATCAACGGCCGTGCGATCGATGTGCCGAGCAGATACAGTCCCTCATAAAGCGCATTGGAGCGCATCATCGGGAACACATAGTCCCGGACAAACTCTTCGCGCAGGTCGTCGATGAAGATATGCTCTTCCTTGATGCCCATAAGACGCGCCTTGGCCCGTGCCGGCTCCAGTTCCTCGCCCTGGCCGAGGTCAGCAGTGAAGGTCACAACCTCACACTGATATTCCTGCTGCAGCCATTTCAGGATGACGCTGGTATCAAGGCCGCCCGAATAGGCCAGCACAACCCGATTGATCTTCTCGCTCATCTCTATTCTTCCCAGGCTTTGGAGCGCCGCGCGGGCGAAACAGCGCGCGCCTAACAGGGGCGGGGGATTCGTGCAACTATGGCGTCAGCTGTCGTCAAACAGACGCGCGACATCCCTTGCCCCTGATACAGCGCGAAGGATTGAAACAGTGCGTCCGTCAATCCTGTAGGCAACGACCACACGCCGTTCGAAAGATACCGTGCGAACACCAACCATCAGATCGTCGCGCAGCGCACCACGCCGAGGAAAATCGCAAAGCTTCAAGCAGAACGCCTCAATCCGGCTGACATAGGCGATTGCCGTCTCCAGATCAGCTTCGTCGGTAATCCAACGTCCAATGGAGGTGATGTCTTCGATAGCCTGTTCGGAAAGGACGACCTGGTAGCGGGCCGTCAAATCTTCCGGTCCAGACCGGCCCGAATGCGCGCAAAGGCTTCATCCATCGGCACCGGCGGCCTCGGATCAGCCAACGCCTCTTCCAACTTTGCCTTAAGCAGCGCATCAAGTGTCGCTTCTTCCCTGTCAAGCGCACGCAGTCCTGCACGCACCACCTCACTGATCGAGGCATAGCGCCCCGAATCCACCAGCTTCTGCGCTCGCTCGGCCATGCCGCCCAGCGTAACGGTGACGGGTTTTGAGGATCGTTCGGTCATGACGGACCTCCATATATGACAATGTCATATTAATATCGGACGCGCCCCACCACAACGCCAAATAAAAAGGTTATCCCTGCCGATTACGCGGATTCCCAGACCCACGCTCTGAACGGAGAAGATGGAGAGTTCATTTGATCGGCTTTGTGGTGTCGAGAAACTTTCTTAATGCTCGTTCAGTCTCTCGATCCTTATGCCTCGCAATTAGACGTTCCACAATTTGCTTCGATGCACCCTCGGTTATAGCCCGCCGGAGGGAGAAAGGTTTGCTTCCCTTCCATCTTACAAAATACGCCGTTCGGCACCTGGTTAGCTCCGGCTCCCCAAAGAGGGGAGCCGAAGATATGAGTCTCGTCCCACGCGGGTAGTTAAGCCGCCAATTTCCGCAGCACGTAGGGCAAAATCCCGCCGTTCAGGAAGTATTCCAGCTCGTTCGCCGTGTCGATGCGGCAGAGCGCCTGGAAGGTTTCGGTCTTGCCGTCCGCCCGAGCAACGATCACATCGACCATCTGCCGTGGCTTCAGGCCCGCAACATGCTGGATCGTGAAGGTTTCGTCGCCGGTGAGGCCCAGCGTCTTGCGGCTGGCGCCTTCGGGGAATTGCAGCGGGAGGACGCCCATGCCGACCAGGTTCGACCTGTGGATACGCTCGAAGCTTTCTGCGATGACCGCACGGACGCCCAAAAGGTTGGTGCCCTTTGCCGCCCAGTCGCGGCTGGAGCCGGTGCCATATTCCTTGCCGGCGATGACCACGAGAGCCGTACCGTCGGCCTTGTGCCGCATGGCCGCGTCATAGATCGGCAGCGTTTCGCCCTCATATTTGGTCACGCCGCCTTCGACGCCCTCCAGCATCTCATTCTTGATGCGGATATTGGCGAAGGTGCCGCGCATCATGACTTCATGATTGCCACGCCGCGCGCCATAGCTGTTGAAGTCGGCCTGGCTGACCTGATGCTCCTGCAGGTAGATACCCGCGGGCGACGCCGCCTTGATCGAACCAGCAGGGCTGATGTGGTCGGTGGTGATGGAATCACCAAAAATCGCCAGTGGCTTCGCCTCGATGATGTCGCTGACCGGCGCCGGCGTCATGCTCATGCCCTCGAAATAGGGCGGGTTGGCGACATAGGTCGAGCCGGCGCGCCACTGATAGGTGTCGGAACCGGTGACGTCGATCGCCTTCCATTTGTCATCGCCATCGAACACATTGGCGTAGCGTGCGCTGAACATATCCCGGTCGATGCAGCCGTCCATGACCGAGCGGACTTCTTCGTTGGAAGGCCAGATATCCTTGAGATACACGTCCTGCCCATCCGAACCCTGGCCGATCGGTGTTTCGACGAAATCGGTCGTGACGGTGCCCTTCAGCGCATAGGCGACCACCAGCGGCGGCGATGCAAGGAAGTTGGCGCGCACGTCGGGGCTGACGCGGCCTTCGAAGTTGCGGTTACCCGACAGCACGGAGGCAGCGACGATATTGTTGCCGTTGATCGCCTTGCTGATCGGCTCCGCGAGTGGCCCCGAGTTGCCGATGCAGGTGGTGCAGCCATAGCCCACGAGATTGAAGCCGATGGCGTCCAGATGCTCAGTGAGGCCCGCCTTCGCGAGATAATCGGTCACTACCTGCGATCCCGGCGCCAGCGAGGTTTTCACCCAGGGCTTGCGGGTCAGGCCCTTTTCGTTCGCCTTCTTGGCGACGAGACCGGCGGCCACCAGAACCGAGGGGTTGGACGTATTGGTGCAGCTCGTGATCGCCGCGATCACCACGTCGCCATCGCCAATATCATGGCTTTCGCCTTCCACCGGAACGCGCTCGGGCAGGGCCTTCTTGTAGACATTGGTGAGGTCGGCGTTGAACACATCGTCGACCTGGTTGAGGATCACCTTGTCCTGCGGGCGCTTTGGCCCCGCAAGGCTGGGCTGCACGGTGCCCATGTCGAGCTCAAGCGTGTCGGTGAAGACCGGATCGGCCGCTTCAGCGTTCAGCCAGAAACCCTGCTCCTTGGCATAGGCTTCGGTCAGCGCCACTTGTTCCTCGGTACGGCCGGTGAGGCGCATATAATCAAGCGTCTTGCCGTCGATCGGGAAGAAGCCGCAGGTCGCGCCATATTCCGGGGCCATGTTCGCGATGGTTGCGCGGTCAGCCAGCGACAGCGCGCCCACGCCGGGGCCGTAAAATTCTACGAAGCGGCCTACTACGCCCTTGGCGCGCAGCATTTGCGTGACGGTCAGAACAAGGTCAGTCGCCGTAATGCCCTCATGCAGCGCGCCCGTCAGCTTGAACCCGACCACTTCCGGAATGAGCATGGAGACAGGCTGGCCCAACATCGCAGCTTCCGCCTCGATGCCACCTACGCCCCAGCCCAGCACGCCCAGGCCGTTGATCATCGTCGTGTGGCTGTCCGTGCCGACGCAGGTGTCGGGATAGGCAATGGTCGCGCCCGAAGCGTCAGTGGAGGTCCACACCGCCTGCGCGATATTTTCCAGGTTCACCTGATGGCAGATGCCGGTGCCGGGGGGCACAACCTTGAAATTGTCGAGCGCCTTCGAACCCCATTTCAGGAATTCATAACGCTCGCTATTGCGCTGATATTCCAGCTCCACATTGTCCGCGAATGCCTTGGGCGAGCCGAACTCGTCCACCATCACGGAGTGGTCGATCACCAGATGCACGGGAACCAGCGGATTGATCTTCTTCGCGTCCGCACCCAGGGCGTTCATGGCGTCGCGCATGGCCGCCAGATCAACGACGCAAGGAACGCCCGTAAAATCCTGCATCAAGACGCGCGCGGGGCGATATTGGATCTCACGTTCGAAGCGGCGATCCTTCTGCCAGTCGACGATCGCCTGAAGATCCTCGACCGTGACGGTATTGCCATCTTCAAAACGCAGCAGATTTTCCAGAAGCACCTTCATGGAAAAAGGAAGGCGGGAAACATCGCCAAGCTTTGCAGCGGCCTTTTTAAGCGAGTAATAAGCAATGGCCTTGCCGCCGACATTCATGGTTTCCCGCGCGCCGAGCGTATCCTGTCCGATAGCAGTCATGATGCGAACCTTTCAAAACATCAGGACGAATATGATCGCCCGTTTTGGGTGTGACGATGCCGTGGGAACTTCGGATCAGTGATATGGAAAGAGGCGTCGTTGCATTTCCACCCCCAGCCGCTGGCATCGGCTCGAATGAGTCCCGCGCGCCTTAGCAAGGGTTTTGCAGCTTGGGAAGCGGTGAAAAGAGGACAAGCCTATACGGCGCTTGCGCGACGCCTTGAGGACAGCTGACGGCGAAGAGGAACGTCAAAGCTCCGATAAGTTCCGCATCGCCAGAGCCACTCCAGGGGACCATAGCGATAATGCCGCATCCACAGGTGCGCGAACAGCATCATTGCGGCAAAGGCGCCAAGCCCAAAAAACAACGCTCGCCCTTGGCCCATGTCCTGATACCAGCCCAGGCCAAATCCATAGAATACAGTCACGCCCAGCAGGCCTTGCCCGACATAGATGGTGAGACTCATTTGTCCGCAGGGTGCGAACAACGCCAGAAAGCGGCGGCAAAGGCTCAGGCTGAAGGCCTCCACAAACAACAGCACCCCTGCCGTCGCCATGGCTAGCGCAGCCCAACTCTCCAACATATTGGCAAGGCTTAGTTTGGCTGCAGCGTGCGATTGCATCGGGGACGCTGCGTTATAGAAATCTAGAAGAGCATGAAGCAGAAGGCTTGCCATCACGGACAGCAAAATGCCCCAACGCCTTTGCTTCAGAAAGCGGTCTGGCTCGGTGAAGAACCCGATGCGTCCCAGCAGCAATCCCCATATAAAAAGCGCAGCCAGCGAGGAAATCCGGGCCGTTTCAAAAATATATGCCCATTTGAACAATTGCCCCTGCCATAGGTTCAGTCGAACCACGTCCAAGAAGCCGCCATGCGCGAATACCTCCGCGGTCTTGGCATACAGCATCCAATAGAGTTGGGATTTATTGCCTTCTTCCGATGATATGAGGGCGCTGAACGTGTGGATCAGCAAGTGCGGATGCGCCAGGAACATGACCGACAGGATCAGCAATGTACGGTTGCCAAGCCGGTTAAACAGCAGCAGGCTTAAACCCAGCAGGCCAAGCACCTGCAATATGTCGCTCACATAAATCAGGCTGTTGAAATAACCCATCGCCACCAACAACAGCAGCCTCCAGGCGAATCGCCCGGATACATCGGCCTGTCGCCTGCCCCGCCCATTTATAAAAAGGAAAAAGCTGTAACCGAAAAGCAAGGCGAAAACGGCATAGGCTTTGTCCGCGAACAGAAAGTCTACGGCATTGTGAATGTGGCTGGGTTCCGGGTGTCTCCAATAAAGCTCGAAATATTCCACGCAATGAACGAGGAATAATCCAAGCAGCGCAAAACCGCGCAGAGCATCAACCAGGACGATCCGCCCGGTGGGCCGCGCGCCATGGAATGTGGCCCGTGCCGACGTCAGCAGTTTGGGGAACGCTTCTGAGCGCAATAGAGCCAGTTCCGGCACCCGTTCAGAAGCCATTATCTTTAGTCCCCCCGCCGCGCCTGCGTCCTTGGACCGAGCCAACCGAAACAATGATACAATGTGGGGGAGCAGCTTTTCATTGGCGAAATCTCCTACACGGTTTCGCAAACCGAAAGGGCCGCGCCGCAAAGCTTAACCGTGGCTGACAGCCACGTTCAGCCTTTCGCCAGCAGCGCTGTGGAAATCAGGCCTCCGAACAAGGGAAGACAACTCGACCCTAATGGGAGGAATGGTAACATGATGATCCGCAAAATGATTTTGACCGCAACGCTCCTGGCAAGCGCATCTGTTGCGTTGCCATCCACGGCTTTCGCCGGGGGTGGTCATGGTTGGCATCGCCACCATGATCACGGCCATGGCCGCTGGCATCGCGACAGACGTCATTATGACGACGGCTATTATGCCGCGCCGAGGCGTTACTATAGCGGCGACCGGCCGCGTCGCTGCCGGAGCGGCAGTGGAACTACCGGACTCATCCTGGGTGGTGCGGCGGGCGCGCTGCTGGGCCGCGAAGTCGATCGCTATGGTGACCGCACGCCTGGCACGATCGTTGGCGCCGGTGCCGGTGCCCTGATCGGACGAGAAATCGACCGCAACCGCTGCTGACAGAAAATAAATTTAGCGAAGCGGGGGGCGCTCCATCGGGCTCCTTTTCGACAAGCCAGGAACCCCCGGAGCGTCCCATGGTGGGAAATCGCCGGGCCTATCCAAAATTGCCGTACCCGGCCTTCCCGCTCTGGGGTACACTGATGGCCATTTCGCGGGGAAAAGAGTGAAATTTCATTGGGTCGCACCGCAATGATTCGGCGTCCTCAGGCTATTCGCGGGCGCTTTTCATCGCGGGAGGAACTCCGTTTGCCGCGCGTCGTTATCTGGTGAAGTGACGAAAGGGAGGACCACTAGATGCATCCCGATCTTGCCTCGACTACTCCGCTCAGGGCCAGTGGGGACCCATTTTTGAGGGGCTACCACATAATGTACCGCCTTAACGAGAACAACCATTGCCCCGGATGCGGCCGGAGCCACTGGATCGTCGGCCGCTTATTGGCCGAATGCGCCTTTTGCGGCACCGCGTTGCCGCTGGAATGCTATTCGGGCAGCCTGGGGGGCGAACCACGTTTTGCCATCGGTCCTCTGGCAGCTTGATTACTGACGATCGTTCAAGTGAAAGGGCGGCGGCTTCGTTGCACCGCACCTAAAAATTTGTCCATAACGGATGCACGTCCACTCTCCTCCGGATTGGACCCGCACACCCCCCATTTCGGCCTTAGTTAAACCGCCGCAATCGAAACGATCCCCTTAATCCTTCCTTTTTTTGCTGCTCGCCCCTGCAAATCCGCCATCATTATCTCCATAATGGATCGAAGCGGATAGGATCGGACCGCCGATTTCCCGCAATATAGCGGGCGAACAAAAGTGGCACAGGAGGCATTAGGTGAACGAACAGGGGATTATGACCGGACTGCAGGAAACGCCTTTGGGCGGCGGGCATGGTCAATTCGCTGCCGCAGCATTGCAGAATGCGTTGGCCGGAGCACTTGATGCCCGACCCTCCGCGCTCATTATTGCCGAAAGGTCGGAGGACCGCGAAAAGCTGGCGCGTATGGCCGATGCGGTGGGGGCGCGGCTGATCGGCGCATTGGATCTGGAGGCCGGACTCGAACGGCTTGACGTGATTGCCGCGGTGCGGATCCTCGTCGTCCAGGCCGAAAGTTCCGGCAGCACGTTTTCGCGGCTGCTGGTCCGCCTGCAGCAGCTTGCGGATACGGATGACTGCCAAGTAATCATAGCGGTATCACCCGGCCTGGTCGATGAAAGTTTCGCCATGCTGTCCACGCCAATGGCTCAGTTGCTATGTTCGCCCGAAGATGCCGATCTTACTGCCGCCCTGGCCCTATCGGTCCGGCCAGCTACAGCCGCCGCATTCCACGACGTGGGGAGGGAAAGCGAGGCAGTTCGCCTCCAGCGCCTGTCGGAGGAGGTAAGCCGGATCGCCCGCACTTTGGCCAGCCTTTCCGGTCGGGATTTGACGCCGTCCCCAACGCACGCCGAAATGCTGAGTGAACCCGATAGCGGCCACTATATGGGTGAAGCCAGCCTCGATATGCCGCGACGCCCCTCGCCTCCCGCCGTTACCGCGCGGGAATTGCGCGAAATGCTGCGGCTTCGTCGACTGCGGGATCAGTTTTTTCCGGGAGAAATGTTCGCAGACCCGGCCTGGGACATGCTGCTCGACCTGATGGCGGCGCGGCTTTCCAACCAACGGGTATCCGTATCCAGTCTCTGCATCGCCGCCGCCGTGCCAGCCACCACAGCATTGCGCTGGATTCGAGCGCTGTCCGATAATGGACTCTTCCTGCGGCAGGCCGATCCCGCCGATGGACGTCGCGTGTTCATCGCCCTGTCTGAAACGGCAGCAGAGGCGATGACCAGTTATTTTACCGCTGCAAAGAAAGGCGCCGAAGCCATCATGGTTTAACCCTTGCTCAACCCGGAACATTTCGCAGGCATCACCGCAGCATGGTGTCGGCAATTATCTCCCGCCGCTCTGCGAGTGTTTCTGGCGATCCCATGTCCCACGCAAAAATTCGTGAAAAGGTGTGACGGTTCGAAACATTGTAGAAACACAATGCGCTGATCGACATGTGCAAGTTGATCGGATCGATCCCGGTTCGAAAGGTGCCATCGGCAATGCCGCGTTCGATGAGCCTACCAGATTGCGCATGATGGCGCGATTGCGTGTCTTCATGCTGTCCAGATGACCGAGGGTTTCGCCGGCATGGTGCAGGACTATTTGGTCATGGGGAACGCCTATGTGCAGGAGGTGCGCAACCGGCTGAGCGGTGTCATGCGGCTTGACCATTGCCTGGCAAAATATACGCGACGCGGCGTGGTGCCGGGCCGTTTCTGGTGGGTGCCGGGATACCGCAACCAAAGCGAGTTCGCGCCGGACACGGTGCATCAGCTGCTCGCGTCCGACATCAATCAGGAGATCTACGGCCTGCCCGAATATCTGCCGGCCCTGCAATCCGCGCTGCAAAGATGAATGAGACTTAGGGTTGGACCGCCGTTTCAATCCGCATTCTAAGGCCCAGCGCGGGAAGCACCTTCAGCATCGTTTCGAGCGTCGGGTTTCCTTCCGCGCTGAACGACTTGTAAAGCTGTTGCCGCTTGAGGCCGGTTTCATTCGCGAGTTCGCTCATCCCGCGCGCGCGGGCGACCATGCCGATCGCGGCGGCGATCACATGGAAATCGCCGGTGGCGACGGCATCGGCCAGAAGCTCGGCCTGATCCTCCGGTTCGGTGATATGTTCGGCCGCGTCAAAGCGGCTGAGTTCGATTGTCATGGTGTGCCCTCCTTGGCTTTACCACAATGAGGCTGCTCAGGGTATCTAAGCGGCCATTTCCTTCGCCTTTGCTATATCCCGCTGCTGAGTGGACTTGTCGCCGCCCAGAAGCAGGATGATCAACCTATTGCCCCGGCGCGTGAAGTAGAGGCGGTATCCGGGGCCAAAGTCGATCCGCGCTTCAGAAACGCCGTCGCCTACCGCCCTAACGTCGCCCATCAGGCCCAGTTCAATTCGGGCGATCCGCGCGGCGATCTTGGACTTTGCCTTGCGGTCGCGGAGGTCATCGAACCATTCAGCGAAGGCGGGCGTTTGCTGCGTTTCCATGTCGTCATTTATAAGTGACACATGGCTAACTGTCAACTTTTAAATGACACCTTATCGCGTAATTATCTTGCGCGCGCGGTCACCAACGCTGATCCGAGACTGGATTTACCCCCGCCAGTCTGAAGAGAGCCGGAAAGGACGCGAGGCGGGCATCCGGAGCCATGGGCCGCGCCGCAACCCCAACGCGCGCGCTTTTTTCCCCGCCTCGCCCGCGCACTTTTTATGTCCCTTTTGATGCACTGCCCCACCCCACCCCTGTGGCTCAGCTCCAGCGCGGTAGCGCCAATGGCAAGCGATATATGCTGATGCATTTTGATGCAGCTGTGGCCCCACACTTCGTTCGCCCCAGCGGTTCCGCATCAGGAAAAATTCTGCTGCAGCGCTGCCGATCATGAGGGAGGGGGCGAGAAAGAGCAATATCCGAAACCAAGCCTCGCCACCACCATGCAACATACTGACTTTACAATATTCTTGTAGTTGCGCGCCCAGGATAACGAAGCGTCACTCCTGCCTCGGAAAAGTGTAATCCCCGCAGAAATCCTAGCCTCTTCAAATATCAAATGTTGCGTTTTCCAAATGTAACCTGATTGCGTGGAAGTTACGCCGGATGTTGCCGGAAAGATGGCGGTTTTCTGTCAATGTTACAAATGTTGCGTTTTTTCCGATACCGGCCACGCCGTGAAGGCCGAGGGCAATTGTATATAGCTCTGGCGAACTCCTTGATCCTGATCTGACAGAGACTGTCGTTGCTCGTCATCGATCGACGGCCGCTTGCAATGACGATAGCGCATTTGGCTTCGGGAATAGTTCGGGACTCTCAGGTCCGATCTTTTCCGCTCGTCGCTGTTCCGTTCCACAATTGCGCCCTTGACCACAGGCCAAATTTCCCTAGAAGCAGCGGGAATCCCACAGGGGGCGATTAGCTCAGTTGGTAGAGCGCCTCGTTTACACCGAGGATGTCGGCAGTTCGAGCCTGTCATCGCCCACCATTCCCGATCGGCCTGTTAAACCGCGCAGAAACCTCGGTCAGCTCGTTGCCGAATGAGCATCCTATGCTGCCTTCTCAATTTCCGGTTCAGGAGATCCGCGCCAGGTCATCCTGTACACATCGCCTTGCGCAACCGACTGCACCGCATGCGGAAAAAGCGCTGCAATGCATGTGCCCCCGGAATGTCTGACGGAAGGATAAATGATGCCATTCAACCCCTTCGCCCGAGCAGCGTCTGCCAAGGCATTCCCTGCGGGATAGCCGATCGCCCTGTTCGGATTAAGAGCCATATGGTCAGTGTGCGAGCGCAGATCGACAAATTCTCCCGCGAAGCTGGCGAATAGTTCGGCATAGTCGACGACCGCCTCAAAGACGCCGGTCGCGGCAAGTGCCTCCGTCAAGTGGAAGCGTACCTCGATCAGGCTCGTCTCCAACTCCAGTGCCGCATACCAGGCCCCCCGGTCAGCGCTGTTGAATCGGTTCGGTTCCCGTGGCTTGGCATAAGCGAATGCCGCATTGATGAAATGGGCGTGTGGCACACCGTAGACGAGTTCATAAGAATGCATTTCGCTAGTCCCCCGAGCCTGAGCGACCAGCCGATTGCTGGTGGCCCCTTCGATTTCTGCCAAGGCTTCAAGAGCTTCGGCGTCCACCAAGCCCAGCAAAGCCGATTCCCGCAGACGCGCCGTCGTGACCAGCCTTATGGTTCTTGGCAAAGCGTCCCGGATTATCGGCAGCCCATCCAGCACCTACATTCCGCCCCGAACCGCGTCGACGTAACGGCGCGTCTCCAGCATCAAAGGAATGCCCCCTTCTATCATGGCGTCGACGGGACTTTTCCGCTGGAATATCGACCCCCGGTTCGGCAGCTTTGGCCAACGATCCGCCATGGCATCGGCGAAAAGCAGATGAAGGCCTTTATATACGCCAATCGCGGCCGAGGCGCGGGTAAGCTGATCTTGCGAAAGCGGCTGATCCCATACGCCTCGCTTGATACGATCCCAGGTGCTTTCACTTACGCCGAGGAGTGCGGCGGCCTCGCTGTTCGACAATTCCCACTGCCGAACGATCGATCGGAACGCCCTGAGCGCGACGCCGGAAAGTCGTGCACGATCTTCGCTCCTGGAAAATGTCTGGACGTCAACAGGTGATAGCGGAGCCTCCGCAAATTCAGCGACCTCTGCCATTCGCCCTCTCCTTTCACCCATTATATATTCCGTCAATTGACGCGACGTCAACCGTCAATTGACGGCGAGTGCCTTTACCAAGGATTTCTGGCCATCCGTCGCCCGCGCGCTCCCTTCGCGCGGCGTTCTCGATGGTGGCGATAGCGGGTTGGCCTTTATCAGCGTAACAGCCTGCACGGTGCGGCCGAACAGCGCCGCCATTCAACCGGCCGAGCATCGCGATGTTTTGGGATAAGCGAGAGGCCATTCACTCTTTGAGAAAGGGACTTCAACAATCCCGATATCCAGCCTCCTCGCAGGCCTTCTTCCGCTCCCGGGCTTCACGCGCCTCCCGTTGCCGCATTTCCCGCCCATAGTTGCGATCCGATTCGTCCTGACTTGTCGTCGCCCAATCGGCGGCCTGGGAGGTGGCCTTCACCGGCATGGTGGCCACGTTCAGCGCTGTCTTTGCGATGCATCCAGGCAGCAGCAGGGCGGCGGCAAAAACAAGGGGTCCGGTCTTCTGCATGGGCATCTCCATTCCGTCAGCAGGACTACCCGCGTTCAACTAACAATCGTCGATGAGCCGATCATGAATGCACATCAATCCGGCCTCACCCTCTCGGCGAACTTCTTGCGCAGCTTTTGCAGCTTGGGGGGAATGACGGCCATGCAATAGCCATTGCGGTTGCCCACACGGTCCCAGTAGCGCTGGTGATAATCCTCTGCCGGATACCATGTAGCCAAGGGTTCGATCTGGGTAACGATCGGGCTCGGCCATTCCGCGCTTGCCCGTTCGATCGCCGCACGAGCATCCTGCTCTTGTTGTTGTGAATGGGGGAAAATGGCGGAACGATATTGCGTCCCCACATCATTGCCCTGGCGGTTCAGCGTCGTCGGATCATGAGTCGCGAAAAATATGTCCAGCAGATCGCCATAGCCGATCTGTTCGGGATCGAAGAGGATGCGAATTGCTTCTGCATGCCCGGTGTTCCCGGTACATACCTCCTCATAGGAGGGATTGAGCTTGCCGCCGCCTATATAGCCACTCTCAACGCTGGTGACGCCCTTCAGACTGTTGAAAACGGCCTCGGTGCACCAAAAACACCCTCCCGCAAACGTCGCCGTTTCCTGCGCCATATCTCGCCCTCACGTCAAAGAATGGCAATAAGATAGGGAATGGAAGAAGGTTGCGCCAGTCAGACCGTCACTGGCCGCAGCCAGGAAGGCTCCTTCATTTCGAACTGCCCAATGATCGGCGCCTGTTCGAGCGTTAATCCCACCTCATCCAGTCCTTCTTTCAGGCAATGCCTGCGGAAGGGATCGATCGAAAATTCAAAGCGATCCTGGAATGGGGTCGTGACCGTCTGCGTTTCAAGATCCACATGTATGGTATCGGTCTTCGCTACCTCCAACAGCCGATCGACGGCCTCCTGGGGCAGCGCGACGGTCAGGATTCCATTTTTGAACGCATTGCCTGAAAATATATCGGAAAAGCTGGGAGCGATGACAGCCTTCACGCCCATGTCGCTGAGCGCCCACGCGGCATGTTCCCGGCTGGAACCGCAACCGAAATTGTCCCCCGCGATCAATATCGGCGAACCCTTATATTCCGGATCGTCGAATACATTGCCGGGATCCTGCCGAAGCGCCTCGAAAGCGCCGACGCCAAGGCCATTGCGGCTGATGGTCTTCAACCATTTTGCGGCAATGATCATGTCCGTGTCGACATTCTTCATGCCAAAGGGATAAGCGCGCCCCTCGATCGTCGATACCGGGTCCATTATCGCTTGCCCTCCACCGTTTGCGGAGCCGCCCTGCTGCCCGCGGTAATGGCCATGGCGCCACTGATTATCGTTCCCAGAAGCAAGAGATACCAGGCCACCTTCATTCCGAATTCCTCATTAATTCCCGCACGTCGGTCAACCGTCCGGTCACGGCTGCGGCCGCCGCCATTGTGGGCGAGACCAGATGCGTTCGCGCGCCGGGCCCCTGCCGGCCCATGAAATTGCGATTGGACGTGGAGGCGCACCGTTCGCCGCTCGGCACCTTGTCGGGATTCATCCCAAGGCAGGCCGAACAGCCCGGTTCCCGCCACTCAAACCCCGCTTCTGTAAATATACGGTCCAGCCCTTCAGCCTCAGCTTGCCGTTTTACGAGTCCTGAACCCGGCACGACCAATGCCTGCTTTATGGAACCAGCAAGATGACGGCCCTTCAGCACGGATGCAGCGGCGCGCAAATCTTCGATCCGGCTGTTGGTGCAGCTTCCGATGAAGATATGCTCAACGGCCACGTCCTGCATCTTTTGGCCCTTGTGCAGGCCCATATAGTCGAGCGCCTTCAACGCGGCGGCTCGTTTGGAGGCGTCCGCGAAGCTCTCCGGATCAGGCACTTCGCCCGTGATCGGCACGACGTCCTCCGGGCTGGTGCCCCAGGTGACATTGGGCGCTATGTCGGCCGCGTTGAGTGTGACGGTGGCGTCGAACTTCGCGCCTTCGTCGGTCGGCAATGTCTTCCAATAAGCAACGGCCGCGTCCCAATCCGTTCCCTGGGGGGCCATCGGACGGCCCTTCAGATAGGCGAAGGTCTTTTCATCAGGGACAAACAAGCCGGCGCGCGCGCCACCCTCGATCGACATGTTGGAGACGGTGAGGCGTCCTTCGATCGACATATCTTCAAAGGTACTGCCGCGATATTCGATGACATAGCCGGTGCCGCCGGCAGTACCGATCTTGCCGATAATGGCCAGTATGACGTCCTTGGGACTGACGCCAAAACCAAGAGGTCCGTCCACCCGTACTTCCATCGTCTTCGATTGTTTGAGCAGCAGCGTCTGGGTCGCCAGCACATGCTCCACTTCGCTGGTGCCGATCCCGAAGGCCAGGGCCCCCAGCGCGCCATGTGCCGCAGTGTGGCTGTCGCCGCAGACAAGGGTTGTGCCTGGCAAAGTGAAGCCTTGCTCGGGCCCTATCACATGGACAATGCCCTGTTCCACATCTGTGGCGCCGATATATTTCACGCCGAATTCCGGCGCATTCCGCTCCAGCGCGGCCAGTTGCTGGGCGCTCTCCAGATCTTCAATAGGAATGCGATTGCCAGCGGCGTCGATCCGCGGCGTCGTGGGCAGGTTGTGATCCGGAACGGCGAGCGTCAGGTCCGGACGACGCACCTTGCGCCCGGCAAGA
Source organism: Rhizorhapis suberifaciens (assembly GCF_014200045.1). GTDB lineage: Bacteria > Pseudomonadota > Alphaproteobacteria > Sphingomonadales > Sphingomonadaceae > Rhizorhapis > Rhizorhapis suberifaciens. The sequence continues at coordinate 311,852 of NZ_JACHOV010000003.1, read as the reverse complement.
CGGAGACCCTCAAATGCCTGCGGGCTGGTCACCTCATGCACAAGGTGACGGTCGATATAGATAAGGCAGGTGCCATCCTCCCGCCGATCAACGACGTGAGCGTTCCAGATCTTTTCGTAAAGTGTCAGTGGTCCAGTCATGGCTGGGTCACTAGCGTTTCACGTCACGTAATTAAAGGAAATTGCGCTATCGCGCTTGGTAATTTTGCTGCTCGTGCGCGTGACTGGGGAAGTTCAGCGATCGGGCCCCATCCGTTGCAATTCGTCGTGAAGGGCCTGGATCGATTGCACCAGGCGCGCGCGATCCGCGTGAAGTTCTTCCAGTTCAGCTCTGGTTTCGCCCAATTCAATTGCTCGACGGGCGATGCGAGCGTCCAGCAATTCATTGTGACGCGCAAGAATGTTCATCTGATCTGCCCGAGCAACCAGGCGACGAATGCGAATATCGAGAACATCGAAATCAAAAGGCTTTACAATATGATCGTCGGCGCCTTCAGACAGGGCCACCACGGCAGCATGGCTTTCCGCCCGTCCAGAAATCATGATGATCATTGCGTCAGCCAGAAGGCCCGATGCCCGCATCTTCTTCATGGTTTCGATGCCCGACAAGGCCGACATCGTCATGTCGATCAGGATGACGTCAAAACGCTGCGCCTGCATTTGACTAAGTGCGACAAAGCCGTTTTCGGCGAGCACCACATCATGTCCCAGGTGCGACAGCCGGCGTCCCATGACGCTGAGGGCAGTAGCCTCCTCATCCACGATGAGCAGCCTGATCCGGCGTGACGCGCCCGAATCGGTCCGCGTGTTTCCATCTGTTTCCCGCTGATCCGGCATGGATTCTCGTCCGAATATCCGCATTGGTCCCACCTGCTTGAGGTCCTGAAGAACCTAAGCGGAACCAGGCTTACAAATGGTTAACGTGTTGCTTCCGGACCCCACTCTCCACGCCCAACATGGATCTGAAGTCAAAGGACGCAAAGCTGCTCCGGAATGCCTGCGTGGACCAAGCAGATCACTTTGGCCCGAAGGAATTTTATATGTTATTTGGCATATGATGAAAAATTGTGCTGCCGGTGAGGATTGACATCTTCTCACCGGTCTCCATCCCTGGGCCGCAAAATCCGCTTATCAACCGATGCTCTAGCGAAGCTTGACAAGCAGCTTACCGAAGTTTTTGCCCTTGAGCATGCCGATGAACGCATCAGGAGCCTGCGGGAGGCCTGTCACGACGTCCTCGCGATAGCGGATAGCGCCATTCGCAATTCCAGCACCGACCTCTTCCAGAAATGCCGGATAATATTCCATCAGGTCAGAGTTGATGAAGCCGCGAAAGGTTATGCTCTTGACCAGAATATCGCGCATGAAAGCAAGGAATTGATCCGGTGCACCGGCGGACTCCTGAATAATGGGCGACCAGGCCACACACCGGCACGCGGGCAAATTGGTTGAGCAACGGCAAAACAGCCGCAAGCACCCGGCCGCCGACATTCTCAAAATAGACGTCGATCCCATCGGGGCAAGCCGCGCTCAACCGCGCCTCGAAATCCTCTGCATAATGGTCAAGAGCTACATCGAAGCCGAAATCATCCAGAAGCGCGCGCGTGAAAGGCGAATGGCTGATTCCGCTGCCCGAAGGCATAAGCGGCGCCCAGGCCATGGCTGTCGGCACCGCAGGCTACACCGCGATGCTCGCCTTGATGGCGATCGAGCATCAGGGCGTCACACCAAGCTATGGTCCGGTTATCGTTACCGGAGCGGCGGGCGGTCTCGGCTCGATCGCTATTGCTCTGCTCGCAAGAGCGGGCTGGCATGTCATCGCCTCCACGGGCCGGGCAAGTGCAACGGACTATCTCAAGGAACTCGGCGCGACCGAGATCCTGGATCGTGCGGAACTGGCCGGATCAGGCCAGCCACTCGCCAAGGAGCGTTGGGCCGCGGGCGTTGACTCGGTCGGATCCACGACGCTTGCAAGCGTCCTTGCGAGCACAAAGTATCGCGGTGCCGTCGCAGCCTGCGGCCTGGCTGGCGGGATGGATCTGCCCTCGTCGGTGGCGCCGTTCATCTTACGTGGTGTAAGTCTGCTCGGTATCGACTCCGTCATGGCGCCGAAAGCACTTCGCCTGGAAGCCTGGAGACGTCTGGCCCGAGAGCTTGACCATGAGAAACTCGCCGCCATGACCACGACGGCGGGCATCGAGGACGTTATCCAGCTTGGTCATGAGATTCTGGAAGGTCGAATCCGAGGGCGGGTCGTGATTTCCATGAGCCATTGAAGATCCGGGACCGAACAACTAGATGCGGGCACCAACGACAGGGAAGCCGGCAATCGCTTCACGTTCGAAATCGGCGCGTATCCACCAGAGCAGTAACAGGCCAAATGCGCTGAGCGCTCCGCAGACGGTCGCCAGTCCCCCAGTCAGGCCGTGGAGCATATCGCCCAGCATCGGGACAGCGACCGGAACCACGCCTGCGCCCAACAGCGTGAGGCCCATGTACAGCAACGCCACAAATGTCCCCCTCATCCGAGCGGGCGCGACCTCCTGCATGGAAACCACGATATTGGTGACGCCACCCAGCCCTGCGGCCGAACCCAATCCAATCAATGCCAGCCGAACCACTGGGTCGGGCAGCATCAAGCCGATGGACAACGATGGAAAGGCCATGGCCATACAAGCCATGGTGACCAGAATGACGGCATCCATGCGCCCCCGTGCTTTCACGCGGGAAGTGATCCAGGGTACTCCCATCACCCCGAGTATGCTCCCCACGAAAACGACCGGGCCATAGGCCGATCCGGCCTCTACCGCAGACCAGCCAAAATCCCGCTTGAGCGACTCTACCGTCCAGTAATTGAGCGCGTAGCAGAACCCTCCCGCGGACGCGGTGGTTAAAAAAAGCCCGGAATACATTTTTTTGTGGGCCGCGATCTGGCGGATGACATCGCGCTTTGTAACCGCATGCGCCTGGCCATGCTCGTTCGTCCGCTGCGGCTCGCGGGCCGTCAGCAGAAACAGGATGGACAAAGCCAGGGACGGCAGGCCCACCGCAAGAAGCACAAGTTGCCAGATCTGCATGTCGATCTGAACGCCGCCGGCCTTCGCAGCTTCGATGCCCGCGATGATTAGGGCGCCGCCGGAAAACGCCAGGGGCGGGCCAATTAGGCCAGCGGTCGTGTAAAGGCTCGCGGCCAGACTGCGCTTTTCACGCGGAAAAAGATCGCCGATCATCGAATGCGCCGCTGGCGTCAGCACCGCTTCACCGGCAGCGAGACCCAGTCGGAGCAAGACCAATATGACGTAGCTGGCGGCAAAGGCCGATCCGATCGTGCAAAGGCACCAGATGATCGCACCCGCGGCGATCAGCAGTTTGCGGTTGCCTTGATCGGCTATGCGGCCTGCCGGTACGCCCAGAAACGCATAGACAATGGCAAAAGCTGTGCCGACCAGCAAACCGATCTGTATATCGTTGAGCTGAAACTCTGTCTTGATCGGGCCGATCAGCAGGATGAGAATATTTCGATCGACCAGCGAAAATGTATAAAGCGCCGCCAACATAAAGAGAACCAGCCATGGCCCAGCGCCAACCTTTAAAGAACTGGGCGCTTCAGTGCTGATGGACGCGTGCATTTTCTCTACTCTCCCTTGCGGCATTCGCAGTCTTATTTTTCAACCATCGGTGGCAGGGTAAATTGATTACCCCACAAAGCATCGCGGCGAATGCCGCGGCAAACGAGGAATGGATAGGCCGTTCCGAAGAACGCTCGCTACGCCGTCAAACGGAGTTCCGCATCGCCCGTCCGGGATGTGCACGAAGGAAGGGGCGATCTGACGAACCGCCAGTGGAAGTCAGCGCGACGCCGTCGCCAAGATTTTCCGCTTAGTATGATCCATCGCTGCATCGGCCTCCAGCCGTTCCGCTCATTCTGCCCCGAGGCTTATCCAGTGACAATATGAGACACAGCTCTACGGTCTAGCAGATTAATTGAATCGCCATTTTAAAGGACAGATCACTAGATTTGCAGTAGCCAAATCGCCGCCACCGCGTCGAGTTCCGGTCGGTAGACGCCTTTGGCAACGAGTTTGCGTTTCATCCTCTCAATACGAACAGAATTGAACCGCCGCCTCGGCTTTTTGGCTCTGGACGATCCTCGACTTGGCAAAGGGGAGCGCGATTAAAACAGCGGTTCAATTAATCTGCTAGACCGTAGAGCTGCGTCACATATTGTCACTGACTGCCACTGAATAAAGCCAGCGGGACTTCGGATCGCGTCCACTGGTGTAAATATAAACAAGATCAGGCATCGTGGACAAAGCGTGTCCACAGCTTGATTGAAGCGGCACACAGTCGCACTAGGGGAGATGTCATGAAGAACTGGAAGCATGCGGCAGCTGCAACGATCTGCGGGAGCCTGTTCGCATATGCCGCGCCGGCAATCGCTCAGGGCTACACTGTTTCTCAGGGCGATCCGAGCATCGGCGACATCGTGGTGACCGCGCGCAAGCGCCAAGAGTCGCTCATCGACGTGCCCGTCGCGATCACCGCGGTAAGCGGCGCCGAACTGGAAAAGCGCGGCGTCAATTCGATGGATGGCCTCGCCCGCCTCGTGCCCCAGCTGATCGTTGCCGAAAGCGCCACCGGCGGGGGCGGCAGCATTGTGATCCGGGGTATCAGCGGCTCGGACGGCAACCCCTTTGCCGACCAGGCGGTGTCGTTCAACATCGATGGCGTGCAGGTGGCGCGCGCCACCGTTCGCCGCATGGGACAGATGGACATGCAGCAGGTCGAAGTTCTGAAGGGGCCTCAGGCGCTGTTCTATGGCAAGAACAGCCCCGGCGGCGTCATCTCCATCCGCACCGGCGATCCGACGAAGACATTTGAGGGCAAGGCGTCGGTTGGCTATGAGTTCAACGCCCATGAGTGGCGCGGCGAAGGCTATGTCGCCGGTCCGATCACCGAGGATCTCGGCTTTCGCATCGCGGCCTATGGATCGAAGATGCGCGGCTGGGTTCGCAACACCACGCCGCGCAGCGAGATCACCGCGCCCAGGCATCAATATGCGCCAAGGTCCGAGGAATTCCTCGTGCGCGGGACATTGATGTGGGAGCCGACGGACAATTTCGACGCCCGCCTGAAGGTCACCTATGGCGAGATCCATAGCGACGGGTTCACGTCCAATCTCCAGCTTGTGGCATGTCCGGGCGGTGCCCCGCTGTTGCCCCAGGTCGACAATTGCCGCGCCGATGACCAGGTTTCGATCGGCGCTCGGACGGATAACTTCGCCCTGCGCCATCCGCCTTTTGGCGAAAACGATGGCCAGCTGAGAGGGGATAGCAAACAGGCGCTGGTCAGCTACGAAATGAACTATCGCCCGAGCGACGTGTTGACGCTTACCTCGGTGACCGGTTTGTTTTATCAAAAATCCGATGACTTCATTAACGTGACCGCGACCTATTTGCCGGCAAACATGGTGGCATCTCATCCAACGTTGAGCTTCACGGAACTTTCGGAAGAACTTCGCCTCACCAGCAATTTCGACGAGCCTGTCAATTTCATGATCGGCGGTCACTTTCAGACGAGCAAGGCCAAGCAGGCTTTGAGAGCCTTTTTCAACGGAACGGCTTTCACCACGGTGCCGCCGCTCATTCCATTGCCGATCGCGAACAACGTATCCGAGCAGAAAGGCCGCGCCTATTCGGCGTTCATGCAGATGCAGTGGGACATCACCGAGCAGTTCGAACTGTCAGCGGGTGGTCGTTATTCCTACGAGAAGAAAAGTCTGCCGGTCGCCGAAACCGGACTTGCCGTTGATCCGACAACCGGGCTTCTTCTGCCCCGGGTGCCGATCCTCGCCCAGGGTTCCAAAGACAGCTGGAACGACTTCTCGCCCGAAGTCACGCTGTCATACCATCCCGACCGGAACCTGAACATCTACGGCTCCTACAAGCACGGTTTCATCTCCGGCGGCTATAACGGGGGTGCGGCCAACCCAGTCCTCCCCGTCGATTACGACCAGCAGACCGTCAAGGGCTTCGAGGCAGGCGCCAAGGCGTCCCTGCTTGGTGGCGACCTCCGCACGAGCCTGTCGCTCTATACCTATGAGGTAAAAGGCCTGCAGGTCACGATCAGCACGGGCACTGGCTTCCAGGAGCTCAAGAATGTCGGCAAGGTGCGGAGCAAGGGCGGGGAATTCGACTTTTCCTACCGCACGCCGTTGGAGGGGCTGAGCCTGCGCGGCGCCGTGGCCTATAACAAGGCGCGCTACCTGGACTATTTTGCGAACTGCTACCGGGGCCAGACCAAAGCGCTCGGCTGCTCATTCGTGCCCGTTCCAGGGGGCCAGCCGGGGCAGGCGATGTCCGCTGCTCCCGGCCAAAACGGATCTTTGCAGGATCTGGCGGGCGGACAAGTGGTTCGCGCACCGGAATGGACGGGCAATGTCGGCTTTGACTATGACATGCCGGTCGGCGCCGGAATGAAACTGGGCCTTTCGACGAACATGACGTTCAGCGCCAGCTACTTCTCGGACCCGAGCTCCACTCCATATGCACGGGTACCTAATTACCAGCTGTTCGACGCAACGCTGCGCCTTGCAGAGCAGGATGATCGCTGGGAGATCGCGCTGATTGGCCGTAACCTGACCGATGAATATTATTGGGCCAGAGCCAGCGGTGTTCCCTTCACCGGCACGGCGCCGGGCAACGAAACCGGGCCTGCCGTACTGGCCGATTACCAGGGGTCCGTCAGCCGCGGTCGCGAAGTCATGCTGCGCGTATCGACCAGGTTCTGATGGTGAGGACCAGCTGATGGTGAACGCGGCCAAGTTATTGATGATCTCCGCCTGCGCGATTTGCGCAGGCGAAGCTGCGGCACAGGCCCCGTCGAAAGCGGGGCCGACATCCTATCCCACTCTCACCTATTCCACGGCCAGCCGCGCGCCCGCAATCCCGCCGGCCGAGGCCGGTCTCCAGACGATCGTCGCGCAACCCTGGTTCGCCATGACGACCAGCATGCCGGCGTTCGGCGGGATGGATCAGGACCTCTTCATAGAGGGTCCTCTGTTCGATGCGCAGGGCAACCTCCTGTTCGTCGAGGTGCAGGGCGGCCGGATCATGCGGCTTTCGCCCAAGCAGGAGCTGACGATGATCCTGCCGAAGAATGAAGGCCATTCCTCTGGCCTGGCCGTTTTGAAAAACGGCCGTATCCTCGTGGCAGGTGGCGGAGGCAATATAGTCTCGATCCGTCAGGATGGTTCGGACAGGCAGGTCATCGTCGATGCCAGGGCGGGCTACAAGCCCAACGACCTTGCCATGGACAAGGAGGGCGGTTTCTACTTCACCGACTTCAAGGGCAACAATACCGACCGCACAGGTGGGGTCTATCATGTCGCTGCGGACATGAAGACGATCACCCCCATCATGACCCGCATGTCGGAGCCCAACGGGATCGCGATCAGCCCGGACGGCAAGACATTGTGGGTCGGCGAGGTAGGGACCGGGATTCTCCATCGCATCAATCTGGTCACGCCGACGCAGATTGCGCCCGTCGTCGCCACCACCATGCGCTACCATTTCACCGGCGCGACCGTGGATTCGCTGCGAACCGACAGCGACGGCAACGTCTATGCCGCGCTTGCGGGCGAAGGCCGGGTCATGGTGTTCAATCCCAAGGGCGTGCCCATCGGCCAGATACTGATCCCCGACCGCGAACGCGGCGAGTTGCTCTTCACCACCAGCATGGCGATCAAACCCGGCACCCGCGAACTCTATATCCTGTCGAGCGATTATCCCGGCCGCGCGGCCAAGATCCATCGCGCCGGCGCCTTTGCCAAGGCCGCAGCCCCGACCGGCCCCTGAGACGCGATATGCCGTGACGCTTTCGATGCTAAGTTCGCGCTATGAAAACAGTGGTTTTCCATCCTGCGAAAAGCGCGCCCCTGAGATTGAGCGATGGACGGGAGAGTTGCATGAACAAGGTTCAGGCGTTGATAGGCGGATTATTTGTCGGTCTTCTGGGACTGGCCTGGCCCGGCATTGCCGCCAATTCGACCGAGGATAGCTGTCCCCCCTCGGGCGACCTTGAATTCCTGTGTGGGATCCAAAGCCCCGAAGATTTGGCAGCTCTGCCAGGTGGGCGATGGATCATCGCTAGTGGGATGCGTCTTGGAGCCGGGCTTTACCTCGTCGATGGGACGACTAAACAATGGGAGCGGTGGATCGCGCCGGCCGGCGCCAAGGCCCGCGAACCTTTTGACCAATGCAAGGTTCAGCCAGCGGCCGACGATCTGGCAATCCACGGCATCGCCCTTCACCAGCGCGAAGGCGGACATGCGACCCTCTACGCAGTCAACCATGGCGGAACCAATCCAGGCGTCGGGGAAAGGATCGAAGTCTTCGACGTCGACACGGCACGCGGCAAGCCGACCCTGACCTGGGCGGGGTGCCTCCCTTGGTCCGACCAACTGGTCGCCAACGCCGTTGTCGCAGCGTCCGACGGGACCGTTTACGCGACGGTGATGAACCATTCGGGCTATACCATACGGGATTGGTGGACAGGCGTTCCGAAGCGGACCGGAGCCGTCTACAAATGGACCCCCGGCAGCCCCGCGTTCGAACGTATGGCGGGGACCGACCTGGTCGGCAATAACGGCATCGAAGTGTCGGCCGACGGCAAGACAATATATGTCAACAGCAAGAGCGCGATGACCATCGGCGATGGCGCCATTACGTCCTTTACCACCACCAACCCCGCCCGGAAGCTGAGAAGCGTCGAGATCAAGGGCGGCTTGCCTGACAATATTCACTGGGTGGACGGGCGCCTTATCGCCGCCGGAGCGCGGACCGACGCTTGCGCGGCGGCGGCGAACGGCATGCCTTGCACGAAAGGCTATCATGTCGAGGCAGTGGATTCCGAGACGCTGGCAGTGACGTTCCTGCACAAGGCGCCAGCCGATCCGCAATTTTCTGGCGTCTCCTTTGCACTTCCTGTCGGCAAGACCCTCTGGGTCGGCTCGTTTAGCGCCAACAAGCTTGGCTATCGGCCGATGCCATGATGCGGATTGTGTAAGACGGCTCGGCGTCGAAGCACGGTCGTGCTGGTCTACCCTACGACCAGCCGCGCGCCCTTGATCCCGCCGACCGAGGCGGGCCTTCAGACGATCGTTGCCGAACCCCGGTGTAGCATGACGACCAAGACGCCTGGGTTCGGCGGGATGGACGAGAATCTTTTCATGGAGTCCGGTTTCCGGCACCCGCGAGATCTGTACCCTGCCCAGCGATCATGACGGGGCGCCGGGCCAAGATCCATCTGCGCCAGCGCCTTCGCCAAGGCCGCAACCCCGCCCGGACCCTAAACATGCCATGGGACGACGGCCGAGTGCCTACCCGATGGACAATGTGGGTGTCGCCGTAGTATGAAGGCTTAGCGAAAACTGCTGGGGCGAACTTCGACGTGTCGGGTGGTGAATCCGTGACAGATTAACGGCCAACGTAGCCGATGAAGAACGCGCCGGGCCAGAGCTGAGAATGCTGCGGCAAACGGAGCAATAGATATGAGAGGACGCCCCCATGGTTGCGCCGAACGGAATTTATCCGATTCGTTGCTGATGGCTGCCGAAAGTCAGTTGCGCGATAAAAGCCATCTCGATCTGACGTCTCGCGAGATAGCAGAAGCGGCGGGAACGCATGCTGGAATGGTGAACTATTATTTCCAGGGGAAGGACGGACTATTATTGGCGCTGCTTAAGAAAGCCGCCAAGGCCGTTGACCAGCATCTGGCTGAGATGGAAGCCGACATAGAGAGCAACGACGACGATCCTACCGAACGCATCGTGCGCGGCCTCATCGATGCCTATCACCAAAATGTGGCGATCATTCCGTTCGTTTATATTGAGCTGTTCCGCACCGGTACGCCGGTTAGCACGTTCTATTCGGAGCAACGCGAGTTCAATTCGGTTCGTATTGAGAAGATGATACGCAAACTCATCGCCAAAGGCATCTACCGACCGGACCTCGATGCCGTGGCCGCAACCTGGATGCTGTTGGTTCTGGTGATTGGCCCGACAATTCCGATCTGCCCGATGCACCAGCATGGCGCTGCGATCGGATCCTTGTCAACCGAGGTTTGGATCGAGAATATAGTGCGCATGTTGCGCAAGGAACTGCTCGCGAAAGTCACGGAGCGCTAAGGCGCGTTCCAACCCGAGTACATCGGGCCAGCCTCCCCATGCTTTTTTTGCGCGTTTTAGCTTCGCTGGCCAGCGGCTCCGAGTCATCCGATGATTGGCTGGGCCGAACTATTTTTCCATCTGATCCAAAACCGCGCCAAGGTCCGACCAGATTATCTGCCATTGACGTGCTTCAGCCGCTGCGAATGGCAACGCTGATGCTCAATAAGCCCAAATTATCAAAGACTTCCACGTTATTCACGGTCGATTGAACGAGCGACGTGGAAAAGTGAAGCGCGGTTAAAACGGCGGTTCAATTAATCTGCTAGACCGTATGAGCGCTGCGTCACATATTGCCACTGAACAAAGTCTAGGCGTGGCGATCAAAGTCTCGCCGACTGATGTAAGCATCAACAATATTAGGACGGAATCGTGACGGCGACACTCGAGAACTTGTACGAAAATCCGGAAAACTTCGTTCGACTCAGCAGCGATGAGCTTTATGCGCTGGATTATGATGAAGTATCCAAAATTCAGCTTCATCATTTTCAGAAGCGTTTCGAGATGTTGCGGCCGCAATTGAAGGCACTGGACCGGTTGGCCGACGATGTCGAGATCGAATCCATTACCAGCTTCGATGATCTGGCGAGCCTCGGCTTTCCACATACCATGTACAAATCCTATGCCACCGGGGATGTCGACAATGGTCGCTATGACCGCATGACACGCTGGTTGCAGGGGCTGACCACCCACGATCTTTCCGCCGTCAATCTTGACGGCGTCGAGACGCTCGACGACTGGCTCGACGCCATCGAAGCGCAGACGCCGCTCCGCCCGGCCGCGTCATCGGGCACCAGCGGCAAGATATCGCTGTTCCCGCGCAGCACGGTGGAGGTGCCCTTCTTCCTGGAGCATGTCCTGCGCATGTATGGCCCCCATCAAGATATGGTGGCCAGCGGAAAATATCCTTACATCTGCGCCTACCCCGGCCGTAGTGGCCGGCAGGGCACGGCGATCATGCTGGATCTGCTGCGCAACCAGATTTACGGCGGCCGTGACGACATGATCATCACTCTGAGCGACGGTTTCGCCGGCGCCAACGAGTTGTGGCTTGCCGGCAAGCTGCGCCGCGCCGAAGCGCTTGGCGAGAAGCTGGAACTGACCCCGCGCGAACAGGCGCTGGGGAGGGAGATTGCCGCCAAGGCCAAGGACAGCACCAAGCGCTGGGACGACTTCATCGAACGCGCCGTGATCGCCCAAAAGGGCAAGACCGTGATTTACAACGGCTTCTGGGTGCAACTCTACCAGATCGCGCTGGAATGCATCAAACGCGGCGTCAAGGTCGAGTGGGCGCAGGATTCGGTCCTCGTCGCCGGCGGCGGCACGAAGGGCTACACCTTCCCCGAAGACTGGATGGATACGATCCAGAGCGTGTTTCCGTTCAAATATCCGAGCCAGATCCGCGAAGTCTATTCGATGACGGAGACGAACGCGGTATCGTTGCGCTGCGACGAGGGGCATCTCCATCCGCTGCCATGGGGGATTCAGCATGTCTCCGACCCGGAAACGGGGTTGGCTCTGCCACGCAAGGGTGTCCAGAGGGGCCGCATGCTGGTCATGGACCTGCTGGCGAGCACCTATTGGTCGGGCACCGCAACGGGCGACGATGTGACGATCAACTGGGATGGCGGATGCGGTTGTGGACGCAATGGTCCCTATATTCTCAATGAAATCAAGCGCCTCGCCGACACACGCGGCGGCGATGACAAGATCACCTGCGCCAAGACGCCGCAGGCCTTCGATCGACTTGAAGAATTTCTCACGGCCTGACCCGCCAGGACAAGGAATTTGTGATGCTTGAATATACCATCCCGCTCATCATTCGCGGCCGGATCATCGAAGACAATCTGGTGCGGTTCGAAGCACGTCGCGGCGTGGTCGCGTTTGAGACGCCCGACGTCAATAAATATATCGATGAGATTGTTCTGAAAGACCCGTCAAAGATCGGTGATCTTTACGACGTGTCGCTCGAGGAAATCATCGACTATCTGGTCGAGCTTGGTCCCCGCCTTTCGCCGGATACCAACCCCGACATCGCCCAGTCGTTGGACATCGCGGTACACACGTCGGGCCTGAAGCGCGAGCAGCTTTATGGTCAATTTGCGGCGCTGAGCGCGACCCTTAATCGCGAATTCCTGATGGATATCGTCGAACAGAATATTGGGTCCCGTTATCTGGAAGGGTGGGACACATACAGGCTCCATGACCGTGAGATCGCGGTGCGCGCCTTTGGCAGCCGGATCGTTCATCTCAATGCCGGCAATTCACCGCTGCTGACGCTTTTTGCGGTCATCAACGGCTCCATCCTGCGCTGCGACAATATCATCAAGAGCCCGTCTAACGATCCCTTCACCATGTCCGCGATCGTCAAGACCATGATCGAGATGGCGCCCGATCATCCCCTGACACGGCATTTCACCGTCGGCTATTGGAAAGGCGGCGATGTGGAATTCGAAAAGCGTCTTTATGGCGGCGGTGCGATCGACAAAATTGTCGCTTGGGGCGGGATGGCCTCGATGAAGAGCATCCGTGGCTATATTGGGCCGGGCCTCGACCTGATCGCGCTCGATCCCAAGATCAGCGCTTCGATCATCGGCGCCGAAGCGCTGGCTTCGGAAGACTCGATGGACGAGGCGGCGGAAAGACTCGCGATGGATTTCGGGTTCTACAATCAGGAAGGCTGCGTCAGTTCGCGCGTCGCCTATGTCGTCAGCGGCACCGAAGACGACGATATCGATCACCTCAATAAATTCGGCAAGAAAGTGCTTGCCGCGCTCAAGGCGCTGCCGTCCAACCTGAGCACCCCGCATCCCTCATTCGATGCGCATCTGAAGGATGAGATCGATGGCATTCGCTACAGCGATTCCTATCGCGTCTTCGGCTGCAAGGACAATGAAGGCGGCGTGATCGTCTCGCAGACGAACGACCCGGTGGATTTCCGCGACCATCTCGCCTGCCGCGTGGTCAATCTGGTGCCGCTGGACCATGTAGACCAGGCGCTCGACCACATCACCGTCCACACCCAGACGCTCGGCGTCTATCCGGCGTCGCTGAAAACCGAAATCCGGGATCGCTGCCTGCTGCATGGCGCTCAGCGCATAACCGATCTCGGCTGTGCGGTTGCCGAGGGTATGGCGAACCCGCACGATGGGATCGAGTTGCTGCGGCGCATGGCGCGCTGGGGCCTGATGGAAACCTTCACACCCGAGGTGATAAAGACAGGCGCGGGCTTTGCGATCAGCGATGCTCAACGCAACAGTGAAAGCGCTCCTGCCGAAGATTTAATATCAGAAACACATTAAATGCCATAATAATACCGATATCATTACTACTGCATAATATAGAACTATTTCAGTATATTGATTCACGTCAAGCTACCATACGAAGGCTAACTGCTGGATGTCCAAGTAGCCTTGAATAGAAACCAGTAAAAACTGGATCTGACAATGAAGAGGGAGGATTTCAATGAGTATATCGACCAGCAGATCGGCTCTTCTCGTTACATGCGCGCTCGTTGTCGGCGCGCCGAGTATTGCCAATGCACAGCAGGCCGTCCCCATTGCCAAGGCAGAGGCCGTCTCCAAAGGCTCCGGAGATATCATCGTCACCGCACGCAGGCGTGACGAAACGTCGATAGCCGTCCCCGTCGTGCTGACGGCGGTGACGGGTGCGGAACTTCAGCAGCGCGGGATTAACAACCTCGATTCCATTGCCCAGTTGGTTCCCAGCCTGACGCTTTTGGATTCGGGCGGAAGCAGGCAAGGCGGCACAATCGCGATGCGCGGCGTTGCCGGGCCCGATACCAACCCGCTCGGCGATCAGGCGGTATCCTTCAACATCGATGGTGTTCAGGTGGCAAAGTCGTCCGTTCGCCGCTTGGCTGTCATGGACCTGCAGCAGGTCGAGGTGCTCAAGGGGCCGCAGGCACTGTTCTTCGGCAAGAACAGCCCGGGCGGCATCATTTCAATGCGCACGGCTGATCCGACGTCAAATTTCCAGGCCAAGGGATCGGTCGGCTATGAGATCAACGCGCGTGAATGGCGCGGCGACGGCTTTATTTCCAGCCCGCTGACCGACACGCTTGGGGCGCGCCTTGCCTTTTACGGTTCGGACATGCGCGGGTGGGTGAAGAAGATCGTCCCGGCGGACAGCATCCTCCCACCGATCGATCGTTACGGTCCGCGCAGTCGCGAATTCGGGCTACGTGGCACGTTGAAGTTCGATCCGACCGACGCCTTTAGCGCCCGCCTCAAGGTTGCCTATGGCAAGGTCAAGGGCGCAGCTACCAACGACAATGGTCAAATGGTAAATTGCCCATTTGGTACGACGCAGCTGGTCGGAGTGATCAGCGACTGCAAGGCTGACAACCGGATCGCTCGCACCGATAATATCGGCACTCTTTTTACGCCATACGAGCCGCATTTTCGCGACGGCCAGACTTACGCTATTCAGGAGCAGACGCTCGCCGGGCTGGAGCTGAACCACAAGCTCAGGGATACGATCGACCTGACCTCCGTGACCGGCTTCTACAGGAGCACGTTTAAGGACGTCGAGGTTTACGGAGCTTATCCTGTCGTTCCTCTCCTGCAGTTCGGCGTCGCCTTCGGTCTGCCGGACGTGGCGGTTTACGCCGAGCTCAAGAACCGCGAGATTTCCCAGGAAGTTCGGGTGAACAGCCACTTTGACGGGCCGCTGAATTTCACGGTCGGGGGAATCTACTCCGACACTCGGTCGTCGATCTTCACCCATACCATTCTCAACTATAGCGGCCCAACCGAGTTGCTTCACACCTACACGGAACAGCACGGCATCGCCTATTCTGCATTCGGCCAGGCGCGATTTGACTTGACGCCGCAACTCGAGCTGTCGGCGGGCGGACGCTATTCGCATGAAAAGAAGACGCTGGCCGTCACGCTGGCGGATTTCACCCGTGGGCTCAACACTCCGATGTCCCCCTATACACCAGCGGTGGACAATATTTCGTTCAACGATTTCTCGCCGGAGCTCACCGCTACCTACCGACCAACGGACAGGCTGACCGTTTTCGGATCGTACAAGCGCGGCTTTCTGTCGGGTGGTTTCAATGGCAGCGTGGGGAACTCAACCCTACCGCTCAATTATGGTCCGCAAAAGATTCGGGGCTTCGAAGGTGGTGTGAAAGCGTTGTTGTTTGACGGTGCGCTGCGCGTCAATCTCTCGGCGTACACCTATAAAGTGCCCGGCCTTCAGATTACTGCTTTCGATCCGTTCACTGGCATAAACACCATTCGCAACGCCGGCGGGGCGCGGACCAAAGGCATCGACTTCGACATGAACTATCGCAGCCCGATCGAAGGATTGACCTTGAGAGGTGCCATTAGCTACAATAGCGCGCGCTATATCAGCTATTTCGGGCCGTGCTGGCTGGGGCAGTCGCAGGCGCAGGGCTGTAATTACCGCGCAACCGGCAACGGCAATGCCCGCCCGATCCTGCCGGGCGAGAACGGCAACAACCAGAATCTGGCCGGGCGGCAAGTCATCAACGCGCCCGAATGGTCGGGTAACATGAGCGCAAGCTACGAAACGCCGCTTGGGTCGGCGCTGAAACTTGGCCTTTCGGGCGGCGTGACCTTCGCCAGCAGCGTGCCCACCGATGCCACTCTCAACCGCGACGCATATTCACCCAAGCACGCCCTTCTCGATGCGACCTTGCGGATTGCCGACGCCAAGGACGCGTGGGAGTTGGCGCTGATTGGTCAAAATCTGAACAACAAGTTTTACTGGACCAATACACAACCCCAGCAATTCACGGGAGGGGCCTTCGGCACCGCGGCCGGCGGCGCGCGGCCGGATATTTACGCTGTTCCCAATCGGGGGCGGCAGATCATGGTTCGTCTTACCGTCGCCTTCGGGCAATAATCGTTGGCGTTGCGGGGTGCCGGTCAAAACCTGCTTGATCAGGGTTTGATCGGCATCCGGCATCAGGGGTTTTGATTGTACATGGATAGAGGAATAGGATGACCGGTTTACTTGAAAGCAAGACAGCCCTTGTAACCGGCGCATCCGGCGGCATCGGGCGCGCAATTGCTCAGCGTCTGGGCGCCGCTGGCGCCACCGTTGCGGTACATTTCAACAGCGGCGAAGATCGTGCGCGCGAAACGGTCGACTTGATCGAGCAGGCGGGCGGCAAGGCATTCACCCTGCAAGCGGACCTGATGCGCGTCGCCTCCATCGATGCGCTGTTCGATCAACTTGACAGCCAGTTTGCCGACCGGGGGCTTTCGGGCCTCGACATCCTTGTTAACAACGCAGGCAAAGGCAATGGGGCGTCGATCGCGGAGGTCGACGAGGCCCTGTTCGATTCGATCGTGGCGGCCAATATGAAGAGCACTTTCTTCGTCACCAAGGCCGCCTTGCCACGGATCCCCGCAGGGGGCCGGATCATCAGCATCTCTTCGATGGTGTCAGTCACGGCCACGCCGCAGGGCATCGTCTATTCTCTGGCGAAGGCGGCCGTGAATGCCTTTACCCGATCGCTGGCCGCCGAACTCGGCCCACGACACATCAGCGTCAACGCGATCGCGCCGGGCGCGACGGATACAGCGCTTATGGCGCCGATCATGGCAGATCCGGCGATGGCGACATGGATCGAACAGATGACCGCGATGGGCCGCATGGGGCATCCCGACGAGATCGCCGCGGTCGCGTTCTTCCTCGCTTCGCCGGAGGGCGGATGGATAACCGGGCAGACCATTCAGGCGAGCGGCGGAATGCGTCTTTAGGGCATCGGTGATGATCAAGCGCGAGTTGCCTCCAACGGCGCATGCTTTGAGCAAGTAACTTAGTCATTGGAATGTCGGCTTTGACGCATTTATCACCGGCAACACATAATGGGGACGACCTGATGCCAGGCAAAGTGACCTTTGGTTACCACTACGACTTCCGCAATCCGCAGCAGTGGTACAAGCCCTGGGAGCATGTCTACGCAGAGACGATCGATGTTGCCGTCTGGAGCGAGCAGGCCGGTTTCGAGTTCGCGTGGGTGCCCGAGCATCATCTCTTCAGTGACGGCTATATGCCCTCGCCGCTTGTGGCGCTCGCGGCGATCGCCGCGCGCACGAAGACCATCAAGATCGGCACATGGGTTTCGCTCGCCCCGCTGTACCACCCGACACGCTTTGCCTCCGATTGCGCGGTGCTCGACATCCTCGCCAACGGGCGGCTCGAGCTCGGCCTTGGCATCGGCTATCTGCCCCAGGAATATGCGGCGATGGGCGTTGACTTCACCAAGCGTGGCGCCCTTTTCGACGAATGGCTGGAGATCGTCACTCGCCTCTGGGCGGGCGAAACACTCGATTTTGCGGGGAAGCATTATCAGCTGGACGGCGTCCGCATGATGCCGCCGGCCCCGCGCGGCCGTGTCCCGATGTACATCGGCGGCTTTGCCCCGAAGGCGATCGAACGCGCCCTGACCTATGGCGACGGCTATGTCGGCACGCCCGACGGGGCCGACATCTATGTCGAAAAACTGCGTGCGACCGGCAAGGATATCAGCCAGGGCAAGGTGCGGATCGGCGATCTGTTCGCCGTGGTCGCGCACGACCCGGAACAGGCGATGGAGGAACTGGCACCCTATTACTACCACGTCTTGAAAGTCTACGCCGAGTTGGGCGGCGAGGGCATGGAGGCGATGACCCTGGAAGAGTTCAAGACGTCCGGCAGGATGCAAGTCATGACGCCGGAGGCCGCGATCGCCAAGTACAAGGCGATGCAGCAGCGCATGCCGCTAGAGCATGTCTCGATGATCATGCCGCCGGGCATTTCTGCCGAGCGCTTCATACCCTATGCGCAGCTGTTCGCGGACGAGGTATTGCCGGCGTTCAGCTGAACGCGCGTGTTCAGGTGAATATCGAGAGACGGCAGGACGGATTTGACGAAGCGGGTCCGCTCTCGCGCAGTCGTACAGGAGAATGTGAATGAATCTCGGCAAACTTGCAGTTTGGGCCCATATCGATGGACCGATCAGCTTTTTCGAGAATGAAAAGTCTGTCGAAATGGGACAGGCCTCAGCCGAGCGCCTCGCTCGCTTCGCCCGCCATGTCGAGGAACTTGGCTATGACGCGATCTGGATGCCGGGCGGCTTCGGGCGCGACCCGCTGATCGCCTCGTCCTGGCTGCTGGCCAATACAAGCAGGCTGCACGTCGCGACCGGTATCGTCAGCATCTATACGCGCGATCCGATCGCTATGCGCGGCGCGGCCGATGCGCTGAACGAGCAATCGGGGGGACGCTTCATCCTGGGCCTGGGCGTTTCCCATCGCGAGACCGTGGAAGACCGGCGGGGGCATGAATATGGAAAACCCATCCCCACGATGCGGGCCTACCTCGATGCCATCGCTGAGGCGCCCTACATGGCCGCGGCTCCCGCCAAGCCGACCACGATAGTTCTGGCCGGTCTGCGCGAGAAGATGATCGCGCTGAGCGGAGAGCGGGCGCAGGGAACGCATAGCTACCTCGTGACGACCGAACATACCGCGCACGCGCGCGCGATCCTCGGTCCCGATAAGCTGCTCTGCGTGGAGCAGCCGCTGGTGCTGGAGAGCGACCCCGCAAAGGCACGGGCGATCGCTCGCGGCGAGGTTGAATATTATCTTTCGAAGCCGAACTATCAAAACTCCTGGAAGGCCCTCGGATTCAGCGACGAGGATCTTGCCAATGGCGGCTCCGATCACTTCGTTGACTCGATCGTCGGCTGGGGCGACGAGGCTGCGCTGCGCAAGCGCATCGACGAACATCTGAGCGCAGGCGCCACCCAGGTCTGTATCAAGGCGGTGGCGCCGGACGGCGGCACCGACATGCGCCTCCTCGAACTGCTCGCGCCCGGCGTGTAGCTTTTCATCGGGCAGATGACGCAAAATAACATGGAGTAAGGCCTGTGCGTGCAGTTACTGCAGATTTCGTCAACACTTCCGAGTCGCCTCGTATTTCTGAAATAGAGCAGCCACGGATCTCAGAAGACGAAGTACTCGTAAAAGTTGCTTATGCCGGAATGAATGCGGCCGACTGGCAGTATTCACAAGGAATGACGAAGGCCATCCCCGCCGGCAATCTGAATATCATGGGTTTTGAGGCCGCAGGCGTGGTTGCGAGCGTCGGACGTAATGTCACGAACTTCCGTGAAGGAGATCGCGTCATGTTCGCGCGAACTCGCACAACCGGGGAGGCGGGGACTTTTGCCGAATATGTCGCTGTCCCTGCCGATCTGGCACGTCGCGTTCCAGGTGGAACGTCGTTGGCTGATGCCGGGGCGACACCCATTTGCTTCCTGACCTCCTACATCGCACTGTTCGCGGATGATCTGGGCAATGCAAAACCGGGCCAGAAGATATTGGTGCATGGTGGCTCCGGCGGCGTGGGCAGCTTCGCCATTCAGCTTGCGAAATTCGGCGGGCTTTCGGTGGGCGCAACCGGACGGGCCGCCAATCGGGAATATATGACGGAGATGGGCGCCGACTGCGCCATCGACTACACCGATCCAGCGAAGGGCATCGTGGCCCAAACGCGGGAATGGGCCCCGGATGGGGTCGATATCGTGTTCGATGCCGTACGGCAAAATACCCTGCCTGACGCGCTCGACGCATTGAAGCCGGGCGGGACACTGGTCAGCATATCGACCGGGCTGGACCAGAGCAATCTGGACGAGCAGATGCGTACGTCGCAAGCGCTCGGGTTTCGGCACGTGCGCTGCTTCGCCCATTGGCCGGAACGGGTTGGAAAAGTGCCGTTGGTCGAGATTCTGGAACGCCGCGGCATTCGCATTCCTCCGGTCGAGGTGGTGGAGCTCGCCGACCTCCAGTCCGCGATAGAGCGGCTGAAGGGTGGACATAACCGGGGAAAACTCGTGTTGAAGATGGCAAGCGAATGACCTTCGCGGCACGCGACAAGGCTGTTCCCATGAATGTTCTGATTTGTAGCGGATGTTGACGGTTTATGATCTTCGCATAGGAGCGGCCCCCTATTAAGATGCTGGGCCTACAGAAGCAGGGCAAGGAGCTTCATCACTAATGATGGCATCCCCGAGCGCCAGTTTTGGAATGGGAGGAAATACTCATGGTCCAACGCAAGTCAGCTGTGATGTACGGCGCGTGGGTCGCCTGTGCGACCATTTCTGCTGGACTGTTGCTTGCCGGTGGGAAGGCGCTGCTGGCGGAACCAAGCGGCGGCAAAATCGGCGGAACGGCTGCCATCTCGTCAGACCCCGCTACACGGCCTTATTCACCGCCCGTACGTTTCGCTAACGAGGATACGAACCTTTATTGGGGTAATACGCATCTCCACACCAACAATTCCATGGACGGTGTCATTCTGGGCGAGGCTACCACCACTCCGGAGGAGGCCTTCCGATTTGCGATGGGTCAGGAAATCGTCTCCGCAAGCGGTATGCCCGCCAAACTCCGTCACCCCCTTGATTTCCTCGTCGTGTCCGATCACGCTGAGCATCTCGGTGTACTTCCCAGACTCGCCAAAGCGGATAGCGCGACGATCGATTGGCAACCGGGCCGGCAATGGAGCGAATTCCTGCATTCCGGCGACCCCAAGAAAATATTCAGCATTTATTCACAGTTTCATTCAGCGGTCAAAGTGCCCGCCGAGTTGACACAGTCAATATGGCAGGATGTTGCAAAGACCGCAGACCGGTTCAATGATCCGGGCCGCTTCACGGCCTTTATCGGCTATGAATGGTCGTCGACGCCATCGGGCGACAATCTGCATCGCAACGTCATCTTTCGCGACGGTGCGGCCAAGGCCACGCAAATGCTGCCTTTCTCCGCGCTCGACAGCACGGATCCGGAAAAACTCTGGGCGTTCCTGAGGGCGTATGAGGCCAAAACCGGCGGCGAGGTGCTGGCGATCCCGCATAATGGGAACATCAGCAACGGGCGCATGTTCGCACCCGAGACCTTCACCGGTCAGCCGCTTACAGCTGCCTATGCACGCGAACGCGCGCGGTGGGAGCCGGTCGTCGAAGTCACCCAGCTGAAAGGCACGAGCGAAGCGCATTCCACCCTGTCCCCAACCGACGAATTCGCCAATTTTGAAATCTGGGATCTCGGCAATTTCACTGCGACCGCGAAGCAGCCCTGGATGCTGCCCTATGAATATGCACGCCCGGCCTTGAAATCTGGCCTACAGTTCGAGCAGAAACTGGGGGTGAATCCATTCAAGTTCGGGCTGGTCGGCGGCACCGACCAGCATAATGGGCTCACCACTACAAGCGAGGACAATTTCATAGGACAGTTCCGCAATTCCGAGCCATCGGCTGACCGGTACAGCCGCGCCATGGCTCCGGTGAAGAATGTCCGTGAAAATTGGCGGCTGGGCGCGTCGGGTCTTACGGCGGTATGGGCAAAGGAGAACACGCGTGAGGCGATCTTTGATGCCATGAAGCGGCGGGAGGTCTATGCGACCACCGGTTCGCGGATACAATTGCGTGTCTTTGGCGGGTGGAACTTCGCGAAATCCGACGTGCAGCGGCCCGATTATGCCCATATCGGTTATGAGAAGGGTGTGCCGATGGGCGGCGACCTGATACGCCACGCCAAGGCCAAGGCCCCGAGCTTCATGATCGCGGCCGCCAAGGACCCCGACGAAGCCAATCTCGACCGGATCCAGGTGATCAAGGGATGGCTTGACGCAAGAGGCCAGGCACATGAAAAAATATATGACGTCGCTCTGTCGGATGGCCGCAAGGTGAATCCGAGGACCGGTAAGGCGCCGCCGGTGGGCAGCACGGTCGATGTGGTCAATGCAACCTACACCAACAGCATCGGCGCGCCCGAACTGGCCACCGTCTGGAGCGATCCGGATTTCGATCCCGGCCAGCGCGCCTTCTATTATGTGCGGGTGCTGGAAATCCCCAAGCCGCGCTGGACCGCCTATGACGCCAAGTTCTTCAAGATCAAAATGCCCGCCAACATACCGATGACCGTGCAGGATCGCGCCTTCAGCTCGCCCATCTGGTACAATCCCGGAAGATGAGCGAAATAGAGCGCCGACCGTTCGGTACACAGCGATAGATATGGCTTATATCATCAACCGTTTGCGCCGCGAACCGCTCGTCTGGTTCCTGGTTGCCGGGGTCATGCTCTTTGGCCTCCATGCCGTGGTCAGCCAGGGCGACGACGATGCAGCTTCGCGGGTGATCCGAGTCGATCGGAATGGCCTGCTCCAATTCATGCAATTGCGCGCGCGCTCGTTCAACGATCGCGGTGCCACGGCAATGCTCGGCCAGATGGCGCCCGAAGAGGTGTCCTCCCTCGTTGACGACATGGTGCGTGAGGAGGCGAAGTATCTTGAGGCGCTGCGGCTCGGACTCGACAAGGACGACTATGTCATGCGTCGTCGGCTGACCCAGTCACTGGAATATGTGGCTGATGGGGCTGGGGCTGACCAGCCGCCTCAGCAGGAGCCTGCGCTGAAGCACTACTACGAAGCAAACCGGGCGCGCTACACCGCTGAACCGTCCATCACCTTTTCCCATATTTTCTTCAGCGCCGATGCGCATGGCTGGGACGGTGCCGAGCGCATGGCCAGGCAGGCGCAAGGCGGATTGAACGCCGGACCTGATACATCGGCAGCTCTTGCGGGAGACCGCTACCTGTATCTGAAGGACTATTCCGAGCGGAATCCCGACCTGATCGAAAGCCATTTCGGCAAGGCGTTCGCACGGAACCTCTTCACACTGAAGGCGGACGAAAAGCACTGGCAGGGCCCCCTCCGCTCGGAACAGGGATACCATCTTGTCAGGATCGTCGCCAAGGACGAGGGCCGCAGCCTGTCGTTCGCGGAGGCAAAGCCGATGGTAGCCGAAGATGCGGCGAAGGACGCAGCGCAGGGGCGGCGCGATGCTTTCGTCGAAGCCTTGCTGAAGCAATTCAGGGTGGACGTCAGCCGCGATGTTCAGAAGCTGATGACACCGGCGAAATGAAAGCGATACACGCGCTGCTGGCGCTCGCCTGCCTGATCTGCATGACCGGGATCGCTCGTGCGCATGACGCCTTCCCCCTGCTGTTGACCGTGCGGCAAGCGGGCGAGCAGCTTTACACGGTCGGCCTGACGCTGCCGCCCTCCATTTCCGGCCGTCTTGCGCCTGAGCTGCGCATGCCGCCGACGTGCAAGCGCCTTGCCGGACAAAGCGCCGGTGCCGGCCCTGCACTCTTCAAATGTGCGCAAGGCCTTGGGGGACGGGAAGTTCGGCTCGCATATGCCGGCTCAGTACCATCTGTTCCCACGCTCGTAAGAATCAGCTGGCAATCGGGCGAGACGCGCTCGTTGGTTCTGGCGCCGGGGCGGACAGACGTTATTCTGCCGCAACCCGAGAGCGCAGCAGGGGTGGCGCAGCAATATTTGGGCCTCGGAGTCGAACATATCCTGTCGGGATATGATCATCTATTGTTCCTCGTCTGCCTGTTGTGGCTGGCGGGCACGCCGCGCCGGATCCTCGTGACGATAACCGGATTCACGCTGGCCCACTCGGTCACGCTGGCGCTTTCGGCGCTGGGCGTCCTGTATGTGCCCGTTCCACCGGTCGAAGCGTCAATCGCGCTCAGCATCGTCTTTGTTGCGCGAGAGATTTTCAAGGGGCGCCGCGACACATTGAGTTGGCGCTATCCTATCGCCGTATCGAGCAGCTTCGGCCTGCTTCATGGTCTCGGCTTTGCCGCGGTGCTTGAGCAGATCGGCTTGCCCCAAACCGAGATCGTTACTGGTCTTCTGTTTTTCAACCTGGGCGTAGAGGTTGGTCAGCTGCTCTTCGTCGGTACTTTATTCGGGCTTTATCTGGCGCTTCGCCATCTGCGCTCCCGATGGGTCCACGACATCGGCAATAATGACCGCTTCCGCCACACATCCTCCATTGTTGTTGGCGTGCTCGCCTCCTACTGGCTGGTTGAACGAACCGCGGGCTTCTTCTCGTGAGAAACGCGCGATCGCCCGCAATACGCGCGAAACGCAGCTCTAGGCTACCAAGCCCCCCCTCGACCAACCTTGGCAAATCGTTGGAGAGCAATCTTAGCCCATATGTTGGCGGGATGGATATCATCACGCCGAAGCCCGCGCCTCAATCCCCTGCGGAGCATGCGCTAGAGCATCGTGCGATTAATCTGCAACATAACCGGCTTCTTTGAGGTAATTCCAGCATTCGTCGGGCGAGT
This sequence comes from Rhizorhapis suberifaciens, assembly GCF_014200045.1. GTDB lineage: Bacteria > Pseudomonadota > Alphaproteobacteria > Sphingomonadales > Sphingomonadaceae > Rhizorhapis > Rhizorhapis suberifaciens. The sequence goes on along the minus strand of NZ_JACHOV010000003.1, from coordinate 287,436 downwards.
AGAGTTCGCAGATTGAGCCGACGGCCTGCCATAAGGCGTCGATGGTCCGGGCCTTGGCTTTTCGCAGGTGAGCCTTGAGCTTGGCGAAGGCCATTTCTATGGGATTGAGGTCTGGGCTGTAGGGCGGCAGGAACAGGAACCACGCGCCGCGTTCCTTGAGGATGGCAGGGGCTTTCTCGCTTTTGTGGCTGGAGAGATTGTCGAGGATGACCATGTCGCCAGGCTTCAGCGTCGGGTCGAGTTGGGTCTCGACATAGGCCTCGAAGATACGCCGGTTCATAGGGCAGTCGATTACCCAGGGCGCGGTCAGGCCGTCATGGCGTAGTGCGGCGATGAAGGTCTGGGTTCCCCAGTGGCCGAAGGGAGCCTTCATCCTCAACCGCTGGCCACGGCGCGCCCGGCCCCGCAAACGGGTCATCTTGGTGGTTGTCCCGGTCTCATCGATGAAGACAAGCCGTTCCGGGCGTTTCTTCATCCACGGTTGGCGATGGCCGCGCCACACCCGCCGCGCGCGGGCGATGTCAGCGCGATCGGTTTCGCTGGCCAGCAGCGTTTTTTTAACGATAAAGCCCTGCCGGATCAGCAGCCGCGACAGCGAGGCAGGGTGGGCTTTCACCCCCCGCTCGGCCAAGAGCCGCGCTGCCAGTTCAGGCATCGTTATCTCCCCATCGGCATCCACCCAGCCCACCAGCGTCGCAACATGGGCTCCAAGCGGTCCGCTGCCCCCCGGCCGCCCCTGCCGGGCAGGCGCCAGTGAACCCGTCCTCGCCTTACGTTGCGCCAGGCGAACCGCAGTCGCCGCGCTCACCCCAAAACGCCGCGCCGCCGCACGGCATGATTGCCCATGCGCAATCTCGCCCACAATCCGTACCCGAAGATCAACCGAACTGCTCTTGCCCATGATCCACCTCCAAAAACGGTGGATCACAAAATTCAGCAAATGGGAATCCCACCCGATTCAGATTTCATGCTCGACGCTCTAGACTTCGCTGCGAACTGCTTCCGTGGCGCTTCCGTGGTGGAAATGAATGCTCTTTGAACCCTCAAATGGGCTCCATAACCTGCTGTATTATCGTCAAAAATGGTGCTGCCGGTGAGGATTGAACTCACGACCTCAGCCTTACCAAGGATGCGCTCTACCACTGAGCTACGGCAGCATAGTCATTTTCGCGCGCCCGATTCCCCCTTGAGAGCGGACGTTGGAAGCGGGCTATGGTCATAGAGCGTCGGCCTTGTCAAGGCGACTTGCCGAGAAGCCGGAAGAATCGCTATCTCCAGGCGCATGAGCAAAAATGACGAGGAACGTGAAAAGCGGCTGGCGGAACAGCTGCGCGAGAATCTGCGCCGGCGCAAGGCACAGTCGCGCGACGTGAAAAAGGACAGCAAAGGCTCGATGCCGGAGGAATGATTTCCCGTCTTGGGACTTGGGTTTTCCCATAGTCTTGCTATAGGCTTTCCATGACCGACGAACCGCAGAAGAACAGCTATGGCGCCGACAGCATCAAGGTCCTTAAAGGGCTGGACGCTGTCCGCAAACGTCCCGGAATGTATATCGGTGACACCGACGATGGTTCTGGCCTCCATCACATGGTTTTCGAGGTGTCGGACAACGCCATAGATGAGGCGCTGGCTGGGCATTGCGACCGGATCGACATCACGCTTAACCCCGATGGATCGGTGAGCGTCACGGACAATGGCCGCGGCATTCCGACCGATATCCACAAGGAGGAAGGCGTGTCGGCGGCCGAGGTTATCATGACCCAGCTTCATGCCGGCGGCAAGTTCGAGAATACCTCGGACGATAATGCCTACAAGGTATCGGGCGGCCTGCACGGCGTGGGCGTTTCCGTGGTGAACGCGTTATCGGAATGGCTGGACCTCACCATCTGGCGCGACGGCAAGGAGCATTATATGCGCTTTGCCTTTGGCGATGCGGTGGCCCCATTGAAAATCGTGGGGGACACCGACCGCAAGGGGACTTGCGTCACATTTTTCCCTTCACCTGCGACCTTCAAAATCACTGAGTTCGATTTCGAGAAGCTGGAGCACCGCTATCGCGAGCTGGCGTTCTTGAATTCGGGCGTCCGCCTGTTCCTCACCGATGCGCGGCATGAGGAGCAAAAGACGGTCGAGCTTTATTATGAAGGCGGCATCGCGGCGTTCGTGAAATGGCTTGACCGCAACAAGCAGCCGCTAATGCCGGATCCGATCGCGATCACGGGGCAGCGCGACGATATCGGCATCGATGTCGCGCTGGAATGGAACGACAGCTATTATGAAAATGTGCTGTGCTTCACCAATAACATCCCGCAGCGGGATGGCGGCACCCACCTGGCGGCCTTCCGCGCGGCGCTGACGCGGACGCTCAACAATTATGCGGACAAGTCGGGGCAGCTCAAGAAGGAGAAGGTCTCGCTTACCGGCGATGACATGCGCGAGGGGCTGACCGCCATCGTGTCCGTGAAGCTCCCCGATCCCAAGTTCAGCAGCCAGACCAAGGACAAGCTGGTCAGCTCCGAAGTACGCCAGCCGCTTGAAAGCCTGATGGCGGACAAGATGGCGGAGTGGCTGGAGGAAAATCCCGCCCATGCCAAATCGATCATCGCCAAGGTCATTGACGCGGCCGCTGCGCGCGAAGCGGCGCGTAAGGCGAGGGAATTGACGCGCCGCAAGGGCGTCATGGATATCGCCTCGCTGCCCGGCAAGCTTGCCGACTGCCAGGAGCGCGACCCTTCCAAATGCGAACTGTTCCTGGTGGAGGGCGACTCGGCAGGCGGCTCGGCAAAGCAGGGGCGCGACCGGCTGTATCAGGCTATCCTGCCTCTTAAGGGCAAGATCCTGAATGTGGAGCGGGCGCGTTTTGACCGAATGCTCTCATCCAAGGAAATCGGCACCCTTATCCAGGCGATGGGCACCGGCATTCGCGACGATTTCAACGTCGAAAAGCTGCGCTATCACAAGATCGTGATCATGACCGACGCAGACGTGGACGGAGCGCATATTCGTACGCTGCTCCTGACCTTCTTCTATCGGCAAATGCCGCAGATCATCGAGAATGGTCACCTCTATATCGCCCAGCCGCCGCTCTACAAAGCGGCTCGCGGCCGTTCAGAAGTCTATCTGAAGGACGAATCCGCGCTGGACCAGTATCTGGTCGACAATGGTGTCGAAGCCATGCGCCTGGATACCGCAGAAGGCCCGCGCTCCGGTCAGGATCTACGCAGCCTTGTCGACCATGCCCGCCGCATGCGTGTGTTGATGCGCTATGTTCCACGGCGCTATGATTCCACCATCATCGAGGCGCTTGCCCTGGGTGGCGCTCTCGCGCCTGAGCTCGACCGGGCGGCGCGCAATGAAAAGCTTCAGACCGCCATCCGCTGGATGGAGGTCAACGACGAAGAGGGCAAGTGGACCGGCCGCATGTCCGAAGAGGGCGGCTTCCATTTTGAGCGCTTGTGGCGGGGGGTCACCGACCATCATTTGATCGAGGCCACGTTCCTGGGCAGCGCCGAAGCACGCAAGCTTCATGCGCTGGCGACCGAACAGGCGGGAAGCTATCTCACTGCCAGCCGCTTGATCACGGCGAAAACCGCCGCGGTACAGGCCGCTTCTAATGAGGATGGCGAGGAAGAAACGCCTGCCGCCGTAACCTCAAAGGGCGCTTTGGTTACACGTCCGTCCGAACTGCTTGAAGCGATCCTGCAGGCGGGCCGCAAAGGATTGTCGATCCAGCGCTACAAGGGGCTGGGAGAGATGAACGCGGAACAGCTGTGGGAAACGACGCTCGACCCGACCAATCGATCGATGCTGCGTGTCGAAATCGAACAGGCGGATGTAGCGGACGAGATTTTCACGCGACTGATGGGCGACATCGTCGAACCCCGCCGCGAGTTCATCCAGGACAATGCCTTGAGCGTCGCTAATCTGGACGTTTGATGTCGGTCGGGTGCTTTCGTCCGAAGCGCTCGATCGATACGGGATTACTGTCTCTCCGGCAGGGCTTTTTCGAGCGTCGCCGCCAATGCCTCCAACCGGTAAGGCTTGCATATCAGGGGATAGCCCTCGGCTCCGGCGGATACGATCCGGTCACTATAGCCGGTCGTTAAGACAACTGGCAGCCGAGGGTGCCGCTGCTTCAGCTTTGCGGCCAGTTCAAGTCCCGTCATTCCCGGCATGACGACATCGGTGAAAACAAGATCGAACGCCGTATCATCCTGGGCGCATTCCATAGCTTCCACACCGTTTCTGGCCCGCACAACGGCGTAGCCGAGCTCATCCAGAAGCGTTTCGGCAAAATTCCCGACCTCCTCATTGTCCTCAACCAGGAGAATGCGGCCGGTGCCTTTAACGGTGTTTAGTTCATTCCCCTGATGTTGCTCAACGCTGGGAAGCCGTGTGCTTGCCGGAAACAGCATAGATATGGCGGTGCCCTTGTCTGGCTCACTTGTCAGTTTCACGGTTCCACCCGACTGCGCAGTAAAGCCATAGACCTGGCTGAGACCCAGGCCAGTGCCTTTGCCGACGGTCTTTGTCGTGAAAAAGGGTTCGAACACGCGGTCCCGCAGTTCCGGGTCGATGCCGCGGCCCGTGTCCTGGATGGTGACCGCCACCGCCCGGCCTTCGCCGCCCATTGCCTCGTCTTTCTCGACATTATTGGTGCAAATGGTGATGGTGCCCCCATCGGGCATGGCGTCCCGGGCGTTGACGAATATGTTGAGCAACGCCACCTCCAGCTGGCCCGGATCCACCTCTATCGGACTGAGCTGTTGATCCAGACGAGCGCTGATCGTGATACCGGCTCCCAAGGTGTTTTCCAGCATGGTCATCATGTTGTGGATGCGTTGATTGAGATCAACGGCTTCGGGTCGGAGCGGCTGACGGCGGGCAAAGGCAAGCAACTGGCCGGTCAGGAGCGCCGCACGCGTCGCCGCTTCCATGATCGCATTGGCAAAGCGCAGCCTTTTGTCCTCCTTCAATTCCGGTCGGCGCAACAGGTCGGCCGATCCCTGGATCACGGTCAGGAGATTATTGAAGTCATGCGCTATTCCCCCGGTCAGCTGGCCCAGTGCTTGCATCTTCTGCGCCTGCCGCAACTGTTCTTCCGTGCGGCCACGCTCCTCGATTTCCAGTTCAAGCTGCCGATTTGTCTTTGCCAGCGACACAGTCTGCTGTTCGAGCGCGCGGTTGGCCCGGCGCAAAGCATATTGGCCATAGCCCAATACCCCAAGGACAAGGGACGTCATCAGTACAAGAAGCGCCACCATCGCATAACGACTGAGCCTGCGCGACAGGGGATCGATCGTGCCGCCAAGGTATATCGACCCTATTTGCGTGCCCCCGCGCGTAACCGGCGTGGTGACCGCTACCATTCCTTCAGAAGTCGCCACTTTGGACAAACTGGTAGGCAAGGACGCCGTAGCGCGGTGATAGCCCGCAAATAGCAGGCCTTTGCCGTCATATATTCCGGCCATTTGAACCTGCGGGTTGGCACCCAGAGCTTGCACCGCTTCCTGAGCTGCAAGCCTGTCGTTGAAATCCAGCGCCGCGGTTACGCTGGCCGCCAATATCTCAGCCTGCACATGGGCTGCGCGTTCCTGTTCCTGACGATAGGTACGTTCGTTCTGGTAGATGATCCACAAGCCCGCCAGCAGCAGGAATGCCACGGCCAGCGGGACAGCAATGGAAAAGTCCCTCCCCGGTTTTTTGGACGATCCGGGCATTATGCTCGCCCTCTCTGTCTGACGCTGACGGCCAAGCTAAGCAGCCTGGCGCTGATCCCCAGATTGTTCGCGGCTGCCAAGGCGTCGTCGATATGGAAACGCACGCGTCCGTCCTTCAGAACAAAATGAACTATGCCCCGATCATTCCCAAACCGGGCGTCGGTGACGGTCAGGATCGGCTGCCCCTTCAATGCGTCCAGCATCGCGGTCGCGCTTTCCGTCGCCGAACCCCCAAGAAAGGCAATATGGCATCCCCCTGCGTCTGCTACGCTTTTTAGCCTGCTCACCTCAACCACATGCTGGCCGATACGTTCACTGGCTGCTGCCTCATCAAGGTTCTGCCCAAAATTGTTGCGGCCGATAATGCACAAACGAATGGGATCGTCAGCCGCTCCCAACGCTCCCGGAGGCCAATTCACATAGGCCGCGAATTTGGGCAGGAATGCCGCCTTGACTTTCGTTTCCAACTGCGTGGACTGCGCGCTGACGGTCTGCTGCGGCAGGGTCAGCGCCAACGCAAGGCCGATTACGGATCGAGTGAAGAAATATCGGGCCATCAGAAATTTAACCTGACGCCGGCGGAAACGGTGCGCGCCACCAATTGTCCCCGGTCGGTATCGCCGCTCTGGTCACGCAGCCGATGGAACAGGTTGGCCCCTGTGGCGAAAAGCTCGATGCGGTTGCCGAGATGCCAGGCCGCCCTTATGTCAGCATCGACATAGCCCGCGGTTCTTGGCGCCGGCAGGCTGTCAACGCCGCGCATCATCAGGTCGATTTCGACACGTTCGCCCAGGTTCATCTGTGAACGCAGCATCGCATGAAAGTCCGGATCGTTGCCCAGCGATATGCCATTTTCAATGTCCACATGACCAGGCTTTAAATGAAAGTCCTTGTGAAGCGTGGAAATCCCCGCGCTCAGCCGCCACCATGAAAATAGCTGCTGGCTGCCCCAGGCCTCAATTCCATAGCTGTTGCCTTTAAGTCCGTTGTCCAGCCTCAACGGCAACAATGTGACCGGGTGGAGTTCGGTTGTGCGGAGACTGTCATATAGATTGTAGAAAACGGAGATGGAAATGCTCCCGCCCTGCCAGGGCTGCCCGCGATAGCCCGCTTCGAAAGCGGTGAGCTTTTCGGACCTGAAGGTTCCATTTTCAAGGAAGATGGGGTGTATCAGGTCGCGGTCGATGCGCGAGGGCGTCCGAATTCCGCGAGACGCCGCCGCCCAGAACAGCGCCTTTTCATTGGGCTTCCATGCCACCCGAACATTAGGTAAAATCTCCACTCCGGTGAACGATGTCCGTTCCAGCTTGACGCCTCCGGTAAAGGTGACGCTGCCGAGCGTCCAGCTGTCTTGCGCGAACAGATTGCCCACCCATAACCGTTTGCGATCCGGATCAAGAACAAAGGGGTTTAGCGTGTTTATAAAAAGGTCGTGGGTGGTGCGAATGCCCGCCCCCCAGACAATGTCGTGTGATCCAAGCGCAACATGGTGCTGCGCGGACACATCGAAGGTTTCCAGGCCATCGCGAACGCCTGTAACACGGCGGTCGACCTTGTCGTAATAAGCCTGGACCTGGAATGTGGAGGCCTCTCCGCTTCGGTGGACCCAGCGGGCAAGCACATTATGGCCGGTGTCCCGACCCTCGTCGGTCGGATCCTGGCTGAAGTCATTGTAGAAATAGTCGCCTTGGAGCGTCAGGTCGTCCGCACCCCCGCCCCAGTCGGCCCGAAACCCGGTCCTGATCCCTTTATAGCCATCCGGCCCATCCGGCGCCGCACCACCGAGAAGGCCTTCACGGTCGGAACCTGTTGCGTAAATGCGGAACGCGCCCCCGTCACCAAAGGCCGCTCCATAACGAACCGCGGCAGAACGCTCGCGCGATCCTGCTGTGGCCCGGATCAGGCCCCCTTGCGTGTCCAAGGCGCTCTTGCTGGTGACATTGATGACGCCATTGACCGCATTTGGCCCCCATAACGTCCCGCCGGGCCCGCTGATTACCTCGATCCGGTCGACATCTTCCAGCATCGGTTCGCGCAGGTCCCAGAAAATACCGGCATGAAGCGGAGAATAGATCGTCCGGCCATCGATGAGGCCCAGCAGCTTGTTCGACGTTTCAAAACCGCTGAAGCCGCGCGCACTGATCGAATATTGATGAGCATCGATCCGCTGGACCAGCAAATTGGGCGCAAGCTGTAACGCTTCGGGCAAGGAGGTGGCCCCGGAACGGCGAATGTCGTCATTACTGATGACGTAAATCGCTCCCGTCGCATCGCTCAACGGCTGCGCAAATTTCGCTGCGGAGGTTACCTCCACCTGCGCAAGCTCCTCAATAGACATTCGTTGAAGCTCGATAGGTAATTCGGCATCCGCCGGACCGGCCAGCATAATTCCGAAAGTCGTAGCCCCTATAGCTCCACTATAGAGGATTTTCCGTTGTTTTGCGAGCATTTCAGCATCAGCCCCTGAACCAATGCCCCACAGTTCTGTACTGTGCATTTATATTATGAAAGGTCAATACAGGATTAGTTCAAAGCCCAGACCGAATGCCGCTCAAATATTGATTTTCTGCTGTTTAATATTTTTCGGATTCAGTACAAAAGGATCCACAATACGTCCTTTCTTGCAAATTAACCTTTGCACTATAGTATCTATTCCCTAGCAGAAAAAGGCAATGGACAATGCTCGCCTACTCCATCAGCCCTCAGAATATTTAACGCCCATCGAAGCGTAGCTCTTTTCCTCGACAAGTTCTGACTCAAGAACTGCATTGATCTCCCGCTTTAAAACCGCACGCTGGTCATTCATCTTGTAAACCGATCGCGCCAGACAAAGGAAGCTGGGCCCGAAATCGCCCTCCAACTCCCTCCCGCGGATCGCATCCTCGGTTTCCCAGAGCATTTCGTTCACCTTTTTCAGGCTTTGCACCAATAATCCAATCGGTCTTCGGTACATCGCCTCAGCCGCGACGTCTTGCAGCAGGCGCAATTCCTTCGCGACGTTGTTCCTGGCTTCCGGTTCACAAATCCTGGCCTGCTTGATTTCAAGGATCGTGATCTTGTCGAGCAGTTCGCCCCATGAAACGGGGACAACCGGGCAGGCTGGACTTTCCATTACCTGCTCCGTTCCATTTCGCGCGCTCCGGTGGGATGGGCCTGCAGGTCCCGTTCCACCTGCGCCACGACCGACAACCAGTCTCCGGGCGACGGCTGGGCATATATGCGCAGCGAAGGATACCATGCGCTTCGACCGGCTTGCGGAGACCAGCGCCAGTCCGGCTCATGCTTAAGGAGCAGCCAGGTCGGCTTGTTCATCGCTCCCGCCAAATGGGCGATCATGGTGTCGACTGTCACCACCAGTTCCACGCCTGCGACAAGCGCGGCGGTGATGGGAAGGTCATGCGGGCAACCCTCCGGCATGATCATTAGCAGATTTGTTGGTTTGGTGACGAGGTTCAAACATCGCTGCCGATTGCATATGGACAGAAACAATTCGGGTGGAATGGATCGCTCCTTGTCCCACTCCCCCGCTTCAAGGCACAAGCCGATCGTGCCGCCAGGCAGCGGGGCCGGAGCGAAGTGCAAATAAGGCGGCGGCAATTTGGACGGCGGTGCGCGCAGCGCGAATGCGAGCTCCGTGATTTCAATATCGCAGTCAGACTCCGGCGCGGGATCGGAACGATTAAATGCAATAAGCCGATCGATACCGCTCAGTTGCTCGAACAGATGAAGCAGCCGGGCCTCAACTTCCACCGTGACTGATGCGGCGTGTTTGCCGAGCAGTGGAAGATATCGCGCGAATTGGATGGTGTCGCCCAGGCCGTGATAGCATCGCACCAATATATGCTGTCCATCGATCGGTCGTCCGTCCCACACCCAGCGCAAGTGAAAGGGCTGGGACGTGTCGTTCCGGGTCCGGGGATTACTCTGCCGCAATGCTTGTTCGCATATCTCCCAGGCGAGCTCATACTGCTCCTCCCGCATCGCGCCGATCCATCGCTGTTTCAGCTGAGACATGCGTCTTCATCGTGCCGCACGACCATTTGTTCCGGCAAAGGACACTGCGTTCCCGATTTTTGTACGCGCCGTCCTCCAGTCGGCGGGAAACGGAACAGCCGGCAAGGGCGTTCGTTTCGGGACAGGTCGGTCCTGTTGGGAGAGCTTAGATGAACTTGGCCAAATGGAGCGTCGGACGCACGGCTAACTCCCCATTGCGCGCTAGGATCGAAGCACTCGCTCCCTGGTTCCATAATATGAATTTGGGCGGGATCTGGACCGCCCCGGATCACTTTCTGGGCAATTATCCGGCTCAGAAATTTTCCCGTTTCGCCAACAAGCTGCCGGCCGATCTACGCGGCAAGAGCGTGCTCGATATTGGCTGCAATGCCGGCTTTTATTCCATTGAGATGAAGCGTCGCGGCGCTGAACGGGTACTCGGCATCGATTCGGACGACCGCTATCTTGATCAGGCCAAATTGGCCAGCCAGGCGCTCGGCCATGAGGGGATCGAGTTTCGGAAGCTGGATGTCTACGACGTGGGGACGCTCGGCGAGCGCTTCGATCTGGTGATCTTCATGGGGGTGCTATACCATTTGCGCCACCCGCTTCTCGCGCTCGACCTTATCCATGAGCATGTCGCAAATGACCTGCTGCTGTTTCAATCGATGCTGCGCGGCTCCCCCAACATATTGCCGCTCGACGACGATTATGACTTTAAAGAGACTGAGCTGTTTCATGAAAGCGGCTATCCCAAGCTGCATTTCGTAGAGCGCCGATATGCCGGCGACTGGACGAACTGGTGGATTCCCAACCGCGCCTGCGTGGAAGCAATGCTGCGGTCCTCGGGTTTCGCAATCGACGAGCGGATAGAAGATGAAGTCTATCTTTGCCGCCACACGGATCGTCCATACAGCCAACTGGACGGCGCTCATCGCGCCATTCGCTTATAAGCCTGCGCCGCGTGCCTGTGAGCGGACATGGAATTGCCGGATGACGGACCGGGGAATTTCCGCCATGACTGCGCCATGCTCGCGCTTCTGCTTCGACGGCTGTTCACTGCCATTCCTACCTTGCTGTGCGTCGTCCTTTTTTCCTTTCTGCTGATGCGCGTAGCCCCAGGCGGGCCATTCGATGGCGAGCGGCCGCTGGATCCCGGCACGAGAGCCGCGCTTCAGGCGGCCTATGGGTTTGACCGGCCGCTATATGAGCAGGCCTGGATCTATGTCGGCCGCCTGCTCCACGGAGACTTTGGACCTAGCCTTGTCTATCGCGACTTTACGGTGACCGAGTTGGTGCGGCAGGGGCTTCCTGTATCGCTGACCCTGGGTGGACTGGCGCTCATGCTGGCGCTTCTGATCGGCGTTGTGCTGGGCCTTTTTGCTGCAATTCGTGCCGGGGGCTGGCGCGACGAGGTGCTGATGCTATGCGCCACATTGGCGACCGCGCTTCCCACCTTCGTGACCGGACCGCTGCTTGCGCTGATCTTTGGGCTCTGGGCGGGTTGGCTTCCGGTCTCCGGCCTGGGCGAGGGGGAGCTTTCCTATCTGGTGCTGCCTGTGTTTGCCTTGGCCCTGCCCGTTGCGGGCGCAATTGCGAAGCTGACGCGGGCTGGGCTGGCCACCGCCCTGTCTCAGGACCACATCCGCACTGCCCGCGCTCGGGGTATTGCTCCTGCGACCATATTGTTCCGTCACGCCCTGCGCCCGGCCTTGGTTCCCGTTGCAAGCTATCTGGGCCCTGCCGCGGCTGGCCTGCTTACGGGCGCAGTGGTCGTCGAAACCGTGTTCGCACTGCCGGGGCTTGGCCGCTATTTTGTGCAGGGCGCGCTCAATCGGGATTACCCGCTCGTGCTGGGCGTGGTGACCCTTTATGCCGGCTTGATCATCCTCTTCAATCTTGCCGCCGACCTCATATATGGCTGGCTCGATCCGCGGATGCGCGGATGAGGCAGGGCGCCTTTCCTCTGGCCATCATGGCCCTTCTCATCATCGCTTCGATCGCGGTTCCTCCCTTTCTTGCCTGGAGCCATGACGCCATCGATTGGAACGGTCTTCGCCTGCCTCCACTGAGCGGCAATCATTGGCTTGGAACCGACAGCGTCGGGCGGGACCGGTTGGCAAGGCTGCTGATCGGAACCCGTCTCAGCCTGGCGGTGGCCCTGGCGGCAGCGCTGGTGGCATTGCTGATCGGCGCTGCCTGGGGCGCGATTGCGGGCTGGTGCGGTGGGCGGGTCGACGAAGCCATGATGCGCGTCGTGGACGCGCTCTATGCCCTTCCCTTCATGTTTGTGGTGATCCTGCTGATGCTATTGTTCGGCCGTTCGATCCTGCTGGTCTTTCTGGGCATTGGCGCGGTCGAGTGGCTGACGATGGCGCGGATCGTCCGTGGGCAGGTGATGGCGCTGAAAGAACGCCCGTTCATACTTGCTGCGCGGGCGGCGGGGGCGTCGCCGCTTCGGATCCTGGTTGGGCATATGGTTCCCAATGTCGCCGGGGTCGCGATCGCCTATTTGCTCCTTACGGTGCCGCAGGTGGTGATGGTGGAAAGTTTCCTTTCCTTTCTAGGTCTTGGTGTACAGGAACCGCTGACTTCGCTCGGCATATTGGTGAAGGAGGGCGCCGATGAGATGGACATTGCCCCCTTCGCCCTGCTGCTGCCGGGCGGCGTGCTGGTGACGATCCTGCTGTGCCTGACCTATGCGGGTGAGCGGCTGAGAGACCGGTTCGCATGAGCCTTTATGAGGTGCGCGATCTGGCGGTCGAGATAAGTGGAACGCGGCTGGTAACGGGCTTGTCCTTCACCGTCGCGCCGGGGGAATGCATCGCCCTCGTAGGCGCATCGGGATCGGGCAAGAGCCTTAGCTGCATGACGCCCTTCGGCTTGTCGCCCGGCGCGGCCCATGGCTCCGCCTTGCTTGAAGGCGAGCAGCTTGTCGGGGCGAGCGAGAAGGAACTGCGACGATTGCGGAGCCGTAAAGTCGGCTTCGTCTTTCAACAGCCGCTGACCGCCCTGACCCCGCATCTGAGCGTCGGCCGCCAGCTTACCGAAGCAGCAATGCAGGCGGGCGCGGATCGGCCCAGCCGCAAGGCGCTTGCGGCCATGCTGGACCGCGTCGGGCTTTCGAGACCCGACGAACGGTTGGACCAATATCCCCATCGTCTTTCCGGCGGCGAAAGGCAGCGCGTCCTCATCGCCGCCGCCATTGCGCATCGGCCCAGGCTGCTTGTCGCGGACGAGCCGACCAGCGCGCTCGATTCCGTGCTGCGAGCGGACATCATGGCACTGCTCGACCGGCTGCGTAAGGAAGAGGGGGTGGGCCTGCTGCTGGTCAGCCATGACCTTGGATCGGTGGCAGCGCATGCCGATCAACTGGTCGTGATGGAGGCAGGACGTGCGGTGGAAGGCGGGGCTGCCCGACAGGTGATCGAACATCCTGTCGAAACCTACACAAAACGCCTGCTTGCCGCGACGCCCCGGCTGGACGAACCTGCTCCGGACCTGTCTCCGACAGGGGCGCCAGTTCTGCAAGCCCGCGACCTGTCGGTCGGCTTTCGTCGGCCGGGCTGGCGGCGGGGAAGGATTCAGGCCGTGGATGGCGTCAACCTGACGATCCACAAGGGCGAAGCGCTGGCGCTGGTTGGCGGATCAGGGTCCGGAAAGTCGACTCTCGCGCGCGCTATTGGCGGTTTGGGTCCTTTGGACAAGGGGTCGCTGTCATGGAAGGGGCAACCCCTTGCAAGCTCTCGCCATCGCAGCCTGGCGGAACGGCGCTTCATCCAGCCGGTATTTCAGGACCCGCTGGCCAGCCTCGATCCCCATTGGAAAGTTGCCGATATCATTGCCGAGCCCCTTCGACATCTGCGTCCCGACCTGTTGCCGGGCGAGCGGACGGCAAAGGTCGAGACTGTCCTTACGCGGGTTGGCCTCGACGCAGCTATTGCCGGGCGGCTCCCACGCTCCCTTTCGGGAGGACAGGCGCAGCGCGTGGCGATCGCGCGCGCGCTGGCGGCGGAACCGGATATGCTGTTGCTGGACGAAGCGACCTCGGCGCTCGACGTTCTAAGTAGCGGCGAAATCCTGGCCTTGCTGGCACAGTTGCAGCGAGAAGCCGGGCTCTCGCTCCTCTTCGTGACGCATGATCTGGCCGCGGCGCGACGGCTCTGCCATCGCATTGCCGTCATGGAGGCCGGCCGGATCGTGGAGGAAGGCATATTGGCCGATGTCATAGGCCGGCCCGCCCATGCGGTGACGCAAGGGCTGGTCCGCGCCGCATCCTGGAATATGCCCAACGGTCATTGATCGTTCGTCCGACACCCGACCGGCTGTTCGGTTAGGCAGACATTATTCCAGCGCGGAAAAGAAAAGGGGCCGCAACCTTGCGGTGCGGCCCCCCTCCAGTTTGCCTGTTTATTCGATCAGAAGCTTGCACCGACCGAGAAAACGATACCGGCGTCCGAACCAATGGCGTTCGCGCCAGGGCTACCGAAAGGACCGCCGAAAGCGTCGTTCTTGATGTCGGTGTCGACATAGGAAACGCCGAAGGTCAGAGCCTTGTAGCTGGCTTCCGCGCCAACCGACCAATCCCAGTAATTGCCGCTGAGCGCGCCGGTAAGACCCGTGCTTGCCAACGCCCCGTCGGTGTAACCAACATGGCCCTTCAGCTTGAAGGGGGTGCCGGGAATGGCGGTGTTCGCGTCGGTATAGACATAGATGTTGTCGTCATCACCAAGAGCATTCTGGCCCTCAAAGGCATAAGCAACGCCAACCTTCGCGTTGACCGGACCAACAGCGCCCGACAGCGAGAAATAAGGTTCAAAGAAGTCCGTCGCTACATCGCCATCCTTGGGATAGTAATAATAGAGAAGGCCGAGATCGGCGGTCAGACCAGGGATCACTTCGCGGCTGTAACCAGCGTAGAAGTCCAGTTCGGTGTTCAGATCGGACGCGCCTGCAACCAGGTCAATGCTCGAACCCCAAACGCCTGCATAGAGGCCGCTTTCGTGGGTGACGTTGATCGTGCCCTGGATCGCTGCTTCTTCACCGGTCTGCGAAACGCCACGGAAGCGGTAGTCGGACACGACGGTTGCGCCGCCGGTGATGGTGATGCCGTCGGCGTCGTCCTGTGCGAAAGCAGGCGTGGCAACGGTGGCGAGAAGAACGGCCGACAGGCCGAGAATGGATTTACGCATCTGTATTCCCCTTCGTTAATTCGAGGCTATCCTTCCAGCGTTCCGGCATCTACCTCTCTGCCGATCATGCCGGCGGGGCAGTGTTGCCATCGAACGCGGGGCCCTCCCTGCACCCAGGTACCGCAGCGCACAACCGAAAATGAGCATATGCAGCACTTTCCGCTGCACCTTGTTGCCCACTTGCAACAATTACTGCAAACCTGGGCAAAATAAGGCGAAATCAAGGCGGAAGCTCCCCGAAGCCGTCCATCAAGCTGAATTTTCGCTGAATATCGGTGGCATTTTGGTCGCACCCCGGGCCAAAAAGATTCCGGCCTGCGGAATCAAACTTGCTGCGGAGGCTGCTCCCCTGTGCGGTCGGGCATGCTGCGGATATGGATGTCATGCTGCTGGAAGGGGACCTGGATCTCATGTTCCTGAAACAAATCCCACAGCCGTCCAAGGACGTCCGATTTTACGCCCCCGATGCCGCTTTCGGGATCGCTTATCCAGACGAGGATTTCGTGCTCCACACTGCTTTGTCCAAAGGCGGTGAGCCAGACATTGGGCTTGGGCGTGCGCAGCACCCGGGGTGAATCCGTGGCCGCCTGCAGCATCAATTTCTGGGCAAGCTTGATATCGCAGCTATAAGCAACGCCGACAGGGATGCGAACACGGACGTTCCGGTCAGAGTAGGACCAGTTTTCCACCTCCTGCGTCATCAGATTTTCATTCGGGATGAGATGTTCCTTACCGTCCCGTGTGATGATCGACACGGCCCGCACGCCGATCTTGTTGACCGCGCCGATGCTGTCGCCAATGACGATGACGTCCCCCGGCTTGATCGACCGGTCCATCAAAAGAATGATCCCGGCGATCAGATTGCCGAATGTCTTTTGCAGACCAAAGCCCACCGCCAGCCCAAGCGCGCCGGAGAATACGGCAAAGGTGGTCAAATCAATGCCGGCTATATCGATGCCGATAAAGAAAGCCGCTACCACAAGGGCAATCGCGGCCAGTTTCTGGGCCAGCAGACTTTGGGTGGGATCGAGGTCCCTCACGCGCGAAATGCTGTGCCCGACCACCCGGTTTGCGAGGCGTACGCCTGCGAACAGCGCCACGATTGTGATCAAGAGGGTAAGGACGCTAAGCAGCGAAAAGCGACGCTGGCCCGCGTTGAACCCGATCCGCTCCAGCGCATCGGTCAAGGGCACGAAGCCGCCGACATTGCTGGAGATGATCGCCACCAGCACCAATAGCGCCACGGGCAGGCTGATCCAGCGGGGCATGTGAAGCCCGCGCAAGAGGTGCGACACAAGCATGGCGGTAGCAACCGCCAAAAAAACGCCAAGCACAAAGGCCGCATGATCGGTCCAGGGCCACAAATTGGCGGCAAGCGCGAGCAGCAAGGCGGCGAGGCTATAGCGGAGCAGCGGCGCCATACGGCGTCCAAGCCCCTCCCCATGCACCCCCGCCTTTTCCATCCATAGCTGCTGCAGTCGAGGACAGGCCCAACGGGCGAACAGCCAGGCCGCTATCATGATCGCAATCGCTATGCCGGCGCTGATGGCAGCTTCAATCGATGCCTGCCCTTGCGGAAGGGAAAGGCCCCACCCCGCCAGCAGGGCGTGGGGTGGCGTCATGACTGCTCCCGAAAGCGCGCGAGTCCAGCGGCTAGGTCAGCGATCAAATCATCGGGATGCTCGATGCCGATATGAAGCCGCACCAGCGGTCCTTCGGTAGCCCATCGGGTGGCGGTGCGGTAATTTTGCGGGTCGGTGGGAAGCGCCAGGCTTTCATAGCCACCCCAGCTGTAACCGAGCCCGAAATGTTCCAGACCATCGAGCATCGCCACTCGCCCGGCATCGCTGCCGCCCTTCAGCACGAAGGAGAAAAGGCCGCTGGCCCCGGTGAAGTCGCGTTTCCAGATCTCATGGCCAGGACATCCGGGCAGAGCCGGGTGAAGCACGCGGGCGACCTCCGGCTGCTGTTCCAGCCATTTGGCCACGGCCAGCCCCCCTGCCTGGTGCTGCGCCAATCGCACGGCCAGCGTCCGCAGGCCCCTTGCCGCGAGATAGCAATCGTCGGGGCTGGCGGTTTGCCCGAACGCATAGGCAGTCTTGCGAAGCGCCGGCCAGACGGCAGGCGCCGCCGTTACTGAACCGAGCATCAAATCGCTATGTCCCGCTATATATTTGGTGCAGGCCAATATGGACAGATCGACCCCATGGCCCATTGCCTTGAAATAAAGCGGCGTCGCCCAGCTATTGTCGATCAGCGTCACGATGCCGCGTTGCTTGGCCACGCCTACGATAGCCGGCACGTCCTGAACCTCGAACGTAAGGCTCCCCGGGCTTTCCAAGAAGATGGCGCGCGTGCGATCCGTCACCAGCGCGCCGATATCGCCGCCGATCAGCGGATCATAATAAAGCGTGTCGATGCCCATGGGGCGCAGGATATTGTCGCAAAAGGCGCGGGTCGGATCATAGGCGCTGTCCACCATCAGCAACTCGTCCCCGGGCTTCAGCACCGCCAGCAGCGCGCAGGCGATCGCCGCGACGCCCGAAGGATAGAGCATCGTCCCTTCCGCCCCCGGTTCCAATTCCGTCAAGGCGTCCGCGAACGACCAGTTGGTTGGCGTCCCCCGCCGGCCGTAGAACAGCCGTTCATGGGTATCATGCACGCGCGCGCGCATGTCGGCCACGCTGTCATAAAGGATCGTCGATGCGCGCCAAACGGGCGGGTTGACGATCCCGCCCGTGCCCGAAGGATCGTTGGTCCATTCCGGACGACGCCCGGCCTGCACCAGCCGGGTCGCGTCGTCGCGCCTGTCCTTTTGCCCGCCGTCCTTGTTCTTGCCGTCTTTGCCTATGCTACGCACGCCGCTCCAGTTGCCTTCTGCGTGGCGGGATCGGTCCCCCATTCGGCCCAGCTCCCGTCATAAAGGGCAATGTCCTTCTTGCCGAGCAACCGGGCTGCAAAGGCGACGATCGTCGCGGTCATTCCCGA
Source organism: Rhizorhapis suberifaciens (assembly GCF_014200045.1). Taxonomy (GTDB): domain Bacteria; phylum Pseudomonadota; class Alphaproteobacteria; order Sphingomonadales; family Sphingomonadaceae; genus Rhizorhapis; species Rhizorhapis suberifaciens. The sequence continues at coordinate 269,543 of NZ_JACHOV010000003.1, read as the reverse complement.
CCCACAGGTCGTAACCATCGGCTTTTCCATGTCAACGCCGGCCGCGTCAAAGGCGGCCTGCAGTTCTTCGCCCTTCTTGTAGGTCCCGTCGGCGTTGAAAAGTTGGCCATAGGGCAGGTTCTTGGACCCCGGAATATGGCCGGGGGCGCTGCCGGGGCGCGGATCGCGTTCCGCGCCGGTAAAGCGCGCGGCGGAGCGGGCGTCGACAACTTCCTCCGCGCCGCTGCCGATGTTCGCCGCCACCTCATCCTTGGTGCGGATCGCTTTTTCGTCCTTCCAGACCGTGAAATGGCGGTGGCGAAGCGTCTCCTTGCCCTGTGTCAGCGGGCGGCCCTCGGCCTTCCACTTGGCAAGTCCGCCGTCCAGAATCGCCACCTCATAAGCGCCGAAAGCCGTCAGCATGAACCACGCACGGGCCGCGCTTTTAATGGGACTGTCGTCGTAAAGCACGATGCGGCTGCCATCGCCCAGACCCAGGGACTGCATTCGACTGGCAAATTTCTCGGCCGGCGGGAACATGTTGGCGTAGGGGCTATGGTTGTCGATCAGATTGGCAAGGTCCATGAAAACGGCACCGGGAATATGGCCCGCCTCATATTCCTCCAACGCATTGCGGGGATCATCCGGCATATATTGGGTGGCGTCGACAACCCGCAGGTCGGACGCGCCAACTTGTCCGGCAAGCCACTCGGTCGAAACAAGCAAATCCATCCATCATCTCCCGCCAGGAAAAAGCGTCGAAATAAGCCGGGGAGGAAAATAAGCCTCTTTTCGGGCCTTACATGATGATCCGCCAACCGATTCTCGATTGCAAGCGATTTAGTGGCGATCATGTCCGCTACTGCAAAACCGGCGAGGCGAGCGCCTGTGCAAAAACTTTCCCGCCGATGCAGGAACATGGTTCTCCCTCGGCGAGCCTTCAACTGGTCAAAATCTCCGGCAACCTCTATATCTGGCGCTTACCTCGGCAAAAAGACGGATGCATGACGCTAAAACATCTCGGCCAGACCAGTTCCCTGCCGGCATCGCCCGAAGAGGCGGTGCTCGACTATGTCTCCAATCCGCGGCCCGGCAAGCCCTATCTGGTCCGCTTCACCGCGCCCGAATTCACCTCGCTTTGTCCAGTGACCGGGCAGCCCGATTTCGCGCATCTGGTGATCGACTATGCCCCTGCGCAAACCATTGTCGAATCGAAGTCGTTGAAGCTGTTCCTGGGCGCGTTTCGCAATCATGCCGCGTTCCATGAAGACTGCACGGTTGGGATCGGCGAACGGCTTTTTGCGGAATTGCGTCCGCTCTGGTTGCGGATCGGGGGCTATTGGTATCCGCGCGGCGGCATCCCGATCGATGTGTTCTGGCAGTCGGGCGAACCGCCGCTGGGTCTTTGGCTGCCCCCTCAGGATGTCCCCGGCTATCGCGGCCGGGGCTGAACCGGACGCGAATTTGGCCCCGCTGGCAGTATTTTTCTTGCTGCACCGCACAAGACGCGCAACTATTTTTCCAATCGATTCGTTACGAAAGGAGGCCTTAGGCCCCTCAACGAGATAGTTGCGTTTGCGAAGGATTAGAGATGAATGAGTTCACCTCACTAAGCCAATCTTTTGCCGGCGTGCCGGACCATATAGCGATCATCGGAAACAGCGTGCCCCGCCGTTGCGGGATCGCCACCTTTACCACAGACACGGTCAATGCGCTTCGGGCGCGCTTCCCCGGAATGCGGATCGACCTTTACGCCATGGATGACGGCCGGGACGACCTCGCCTATCCCGCAGGCATCAACACCATCTCCCAATTCGACCCCAGCAGCTATGTCGCCGCCGCGCAGGCCATTGAGGCGAGCGAGGCGAAGGCGATCTGGCTTCAACATGAATATGGAATCTTTGGCGGTGTGGCGGGGGACATGCTGTTGAAGATCCTGCATCGGACCGATGTGCCGTTGCTCACGACGCTGCATACCGTGCTGGAACGTCCCGACCCCGACCAGCGTCGGGTGCTTGATGCGGTCATCCGCCGCTCGGCCAAGCTCATTGTCATGTCCCAAAAGGGCTATGACATCTTGCTTCGGGTCCATGCGGTTCCTGCGCACACGATGGAAATCATTCCTCATGGGGTGCCGGATCGGCCCTATGTCGAACCGGACAGCATGAAGCCTGCATTCGGCTTTGAAGGGCGCAAAATCTTGCTGACCTTTGGGCTGATCGCGCCCGACAAGGGGATCGACCATATGATCCGCGCGATGCCGGCGATCGTCGAACAGCATCCTGACGCTCTTTATGTGGTGCTTGGGGCGACCCATCCCAATGTCCTGCGTCGCGATGGCGAGGCACTGCGTGAGGCGCTTCAGGCCTCGACAGAAAAACTGGGCGTTGCCGATCATGTGCGCTTCGTAAACACCTATGTCGGCCTGGGGGACTTGCTGGATTATCTGCAGGCCGCCGACGTCTATGTCACGCCCTACAATAATCCCGCCCAAATCACCTCGGGCACGCTTTCCTATGCCATAGGCTTGGGCAAGCCGGTGGTGTCCACGCCTTATGTCCACGCGACCGAGATATTGGACAAAGGACATGGCATATTGGTCGGGTTCCACGATAGCGACGCCATGGCGCGGGAAATCAATGCGTTGCTTTCGGACGATAACAGCCGGGCGGCGCTGGCCGCGAAGGCTTATGCGTGCGGCCGCACGATGCTTTGGTCAAAGCTCGCGCAGCGCGCTGCGCTCCTTTTGGGCGGGCTTGGAAATGCTCCGCTGACAAAGATAGCCCCGGCAACCCGCTTCCAGCCGCTGCCCCCTAATCTCAGCGCTGTGATCCGTATGACGGACGCGACGGGTATGTTGCAGCACAGCATCTATTCCGTGCCTGATAGGACCCATGGCTACTGCCTGGACGACAATGCACGCGCCCTGATCCTGATGAGCAGAATGCCTGCCATGGATGAAGGCGAACGGGATCGGCTAACCAGCATCTACGCCTCATTCGTTCAGCATGCCTGGAACGCAGAGCGTGCGCGGTTCCGTAATTTCATGCGCTTCGACCGTAGCTGGATCGAGGAAGAAGGGTCGGAGGACAGCTTCGGACGAGCGGTCTGGGCCATCGGCGCCACCGCCCTTGAGGCACCGGCAGCAAAGCACCGCGACTGGGCTTGCGCCTTGTTCGACAAGATCGCAGGCCCCGCCCGCGACCTTGGCGCCCCCCGGGCCCAGGCCTTCGTCATGCTGGGCGCCGCAGCCATGCAGGCGGCCCAGCCTGGCCATGCCCTGTCGCGGCAGTTGCTGGAAGAATTTGGCGAAGAGCTTCTCTCCATGCTCCACGAATCCCGCCGGCCTGATTGGGCCTGGTTCGAAGCGGTTCTGGCCTATGACAATGCCCGCCTTCCAGAAACCCTCCTTCGCGCGGGTAAGGCCCTGGGAAGGAGCGATTTTCTGGAATGCGGCCTCACCACATTGGAATGGATCGTCGGCCAGCAAACCGCCCCAGAAGGCCATTTCCGCGCTGTCGGTACGGACAGCTTCGGCCGCGAATATCAATCGCCCCTGCCCTTCGACCAGCAGCCACTGGAAGCGCAGGCGACAATCGATGCCTGTGCGGCGGCTTTCGAGGTAACCGGCAATTCACGCTGGAGCCTTGAGGCGGAGAAAGCCTATCAATGGTTCCTCGGTCGAAACGACCTGGATATCCCGTTGAGCAGCCGGGATGACGGCGGCTGCTATGACGGGCTCATGCCCACCGGCGTCAATCGCAATCAGGGCGCGGAATCGGTTTTGGCGCTGCAGCTGGCATCCTGCGCTATTTTCCGTCTTTCCCAAGGCGGCGTGGACGTGGCACATAGGGCCGGCGTCGCCGCCTAAGGCGATGCTAAAAAACCCGAAGTGCTTGGGGGGTCGCACGGTGCTGAGCATCCATAACCATTTTCTTCGTCTCTATGCCGATCCATCGCGCGTGGTGGTCCGGCCGTTTCACCTTGCCTGGCAAGCCAACGGTTCCGCACCTAGCCGTACCGAGCGCTTGGTGCGCGAAGTGCTGGATATGGACGAACGCACCGCGCAGGCGCAACTGGCCGCGGTGCTGAAGGATTTTGAGGAACGTCATTGGCAGACACGGCGCGTCTTCATGACCCGTTATGAAGAAATTGCTGCTCAGCTTCCTATCGACAGCAGTAAAATCAGTGAGGAAAGACGCCAGTTGATCGGCGCCTATTTCTGTCACGAATATAGCTATGCCGCAGCAGCCCTGATGAACCCCAGCGTCGTGCCCCATCATGATCAAAGCGGAATGCCGGAAGGATCGCAACGCATCATCATGTCGCTACGGGCAGTAGGCGAAGGCCATATAAGTTCGGTGGTATTCCGGGAGGGCATTATCACGCAGGACGCGGAATTGCGCCTTGCTCCTCAGCCCCCTTTTGCCACCGCCACGGACGCGCATTCCGACGAGGACAAATCCCTGCACGGTCCCGTCACGGTTTACCGTCACGAAGATGCCACGCTTTCGGGGACGGTGATCTTCCCCATCACCCGAGCCCAGGCCAATGGGCTGGAGGACCTTCGTCTGGTCCAATTCACCCATGACGACGGCTCGCTGGAATGGCTTGGCTCCTATACCGCCTATAGCGGCCGCGAAATTCAATCCGAACTGCTGCGCACCCGTGATTTTCGCAGTTTCGATCTGGTGCCGATGTCGGGTTCTGCCTCCCGTAACAAAGGAATTGCCCTCTTCCCTCGGACGGTGGGCGGTGAATATCTGGCCATCGGTCGCCAGGATGGCGAGAATGTCTTTCTGCTGAAATCCGACTGCCTCGACCATTGGGGCGAGGGTCAGAAGCTGCTTGAGCCGGTATATCCGTGGGAATTGGTGCAGATGGGCAATTGCGGATCGCCCATTGAACTGGACGATGGCTGGCTGCTGCTCACCCATGGCGTCGGCGCCATGCGTAAATATTCCATTGGCGCGGTTTTGCTCGACAAGCAGGATCCGTCAAAGGTGCTGGCGCGCAGCCGGGAGCCGATCCTGTCCGCCGCGCATCAGGACCGCGAAGGCTATGTGCCCAATGTGGTCTATACTTGCGGCGCGATGAAACATGGCGACCTCCTGTTCCTGCCCTATGGTGTCGCCGACAGCTCCGTCGCCTTCGCGTTCGTCCCGATTGCGAAGATGCTTTCCCTGATGGATTGAGCTAAATTGACCGAGCGCCGAACAAGGCCGATCCAATGCGAACATGGGTCGCGCCCAGCATAACCGCCGTTTCGAAATCGCCTGACATTCCCATGCTGAGGCCGCCAAGCCCCTGATCGCGCGCAATTTTGCTCAAAAGCGCAAAATAGGGCGCGGCTTCCACATCCGCTGGAGGAACACACATCAGGCCGGCCACGGGCAGATCCATCCGACCGGCTTCGCTGAGAAGGGCTTCAACATCCGCTATGACGCAGCCGCCCTTTTGCGGTTCGTCGCCGATATTAACCTGAATGAAGCAGTCGGGCCTCCGCCCGCTCTTGTCCATCGCACGAACAAGGGCGGTGACAAGCGATAACCGGTCCACCGAATGAATCGTATCGAACAGGTCGACGGCTTCCGCTGCCTTGTTCGATTGCAATTGCCCCACCAGATGGAGCGAAAGGTCAGGATAGGTTTCTTTCAAGACTGGCCATTTCGCCTGGGCCTCCTGAACCCGGTTTTCCCCGAACAACCGATGTCCCGCCAGGATGAGAGGTTCGATTTCCGGCCGCTCATAGGTTTTTGATACCGCGATCAGCGCGACATCATCGCTCTTCCGGCCCGCATCACGTGCGGCCCGAGCGATCCGCTGCTTCACCTCGCTCAGCCGCGCGGCGGCATCTTCCTTGCTTTCACCTGTCATGGCGGCTGCTATAGGCGGAGAGATGCAATGCTTCCAGTCCCGACATGGCAGTAAGAGACCCCTCCCCCGCCTTTGGCTGATGACGGATGAGCGCGTCCCCGAAGTGCATTTGCTGAGCGCCATCAAACGCCTGCCGAGGGAAAGCGGCGTCGTGTTACGCCACTATGGCCTCGCCAACAACGAACGGCGTCGTCTGTTCGATCAAGTGCAGGCCATCGCCGTTCGCCGCCGCCTGGTCGTAATTCTCGCAGGCGCCGCCGGTCAGGCAAAGGCGTGGGGTGCGGACGGTTTTCATGGACGGATTCCTCGCGGCTCGACACGCGGAAGGCTACTGCACAGCGCTCCGGTTCATGATTTGCGGGAAATCCGTTGCGCCGAACGATTAGGGGCAAATCTGCTGTTTCTGTCGCCGGTCTTTCCGACCCGCTCTCACCCGGATGCAAGGCCGCTGGGCAGATTGCGGTTTGGCATTCTCGCCCGTTCTACCAAGCTTCCCCTGATAGCGCTGGGCGGAATGGATGCTGCACGGGCCAGAATATTGCGCCCCCGGGGTGCTTATGGCTGGGCCGCTATCGATGCGCTGACGAGCGTTGGCAACGACTGAATTAGAGCCTGATCATTTTTGCTTGAACCGTTCGTCCCCAGCATAGTCGAGGGGGCTCGACACGAACGGGGTCATCAATTTCAGATGAACATGCCCAGCTGACCGCTTCAAATACCCTCGCCACTCAAGCGAAGACAGATCATGTCGAGCTGGTCCAGGTTGGAATAGCTGAGAGACAGCGTGCCCTTTCCGGCTTTGTGACTGATGTGGACGTGCAGTCCCAAAAGGTCAGCCAGATGCTGTTCGAGCGAGGCGATGTCGGCATCGTCGCTGCTGCCCGGCTTGGTGGCAGAGCTTTTTGACGTCCGGCCAGGTTTGGCCTTGCTGGCCAGCTTTTCGGTTTCGCGGACGGAAAGGCCATCATCGGTGACTTTCCGCGCCAATGCCTCGCAATCGGGCGCGCCAATCAGCGCACGTGCATGGCCCATGCTGAGTTCGCCACGCACCACCATCTGCTGGACCGGATTGGGCAGGTCGAGCAGTCGCATCAGATTGGCGACATGGCTGCGTGATTTGCCGACGAGCCGGCCAAGCGCATCCTGGCCATGGCCGAATTCAGCGATCAGCTTGCGATAAGCCTCCGCCTCCTCAATGGGATTCAGCTCTTCGCGTTGAATATTCTCGATGATCGCGATTTCGAGCGTTTCGGCGTCGTTGAAATCCCGGACCAGCGCGGGAATCCGGTGCAGTTGCGCCCGCTGCGCGGCACGCCAGCGCCGCTCGCCTGCAACGATTTGATAACCCCGGCCCTGTGGACGGACGATTATCGGCTGAATCACGCCGCGTCGCGCTATGCTTTCGGCAAGCTCGTCCAGCGCGGCGGAATCGAAATGACGTCTTGGCTGTTCCGGATGGGGTGAGATCAGCGAAACGTCGATGCTCTGAACCGAGCGCGACGAATTTGACTGAGGAGCCCCAACCGGTTCTTCGCGGGTGATGTCGCCCAACAAAGCGTTGAGTCCCCGGCCCAGGCTGGGTGCCCGGCGTTGTGGCTTTGCCGCCTTTTCCGCGGTGTCGTCCATATCGCTCATGCCGCAATATCCTGAGCCGGCAAGCGACCGATCAGTTCGCGCGCCAATTGCATATAAGCCTCCGAACCCGAGCAGCGATAATCATAAAGCAGCGCCGGGACCCCATGACTGGGGGCCTCTGAAAGTCGCACATTCCGGGGAATCACGGTATCGAACACCACATCGCCCAGGCATGCGCGGACATCGTCCGACACCTGTTCCGTCAGGCGGTTGCGCCGATCATACATGGTGAGGGCCACGCCCATGATCGACAGGGTGCGGTTAAAGCGGCCCCGAATCCTCTCGACCGTCTGCAGCAATTGGCTGAGCCCCTCAAGCGCGAAAAACTCACATTGCAGCGGCACGAGCAGTGCATTGGCGGCGACCATGGCGTTGACGGTGAGCAGGCCCAGCGAGGGCGGGCAATCAATAAGACAGATATCCCAGCGGCCCTTGGGGGCTTGGTCTAACGCGTTGCCCAACCGGTGAGCCCGGTCTTCAAAGTCGATGAGTTCAATCTCCGCACCCGACAGGTCCTGGGTAGATGGGATCACGTCCAGCAGCGGAACCCGCGACGGAATGACCGACTCATCAAGGCCGCATTCGCCCGTGAGCAGATGATAGCTTGACCAATTGCGTTCCGACTGGCCGATGCCCAGGCCGGTGGATGCGTTTCCCTGCGGATCGAGATCGATCAACAGCGTCTTCCACCCAGTGGCGGCCAGCGCGGTGGCGAGGTTGATGGCGGTCGTCGTCTTGCCCACCCCGCCCTTTTGGTTCGCAACTGCCAAGCGAGTCATTTCTTGCCCCTTTTCCGGACTGACCGGCCCACCAAGATAGCGCTTTCCGGATCAGTGACGCTTTGTTCCACGTGGAACACCCCCTGCCATGCGGGGCGCACCTGCTCTAACTCATTCTTGCAATTTTTGCCCTTGGGCAAAAGCCAAATCGTTCCATCATCCGAAAATCTGACGGCTTTTTCGAGCAATCGGTCGAGCGGAGCGAAGGCGCGAGCGGATATGACCGAAACCGGGACAGTGTTTTGCATCGCTTCAAGCTGACAGCCGTGCACTTGGGCATTGGTCAGATCAAACTTCTCCAGCATCGCTTTGAGAAAGGCGATGCGTCCCCGTCGGGATTCGACCAGCCCCACTTTCCAGTCCGACAGGATAGCGATTACGATCCCTGGCAGGCCGGGTCCCGAACCCAGATCGAGCCAGCTTCCGCCATCATTGACCGGAGCGTGGAGGAGGAGTTGAGCGCTATCGACGACATGGCGGCTCCACACATGTTCAGCCGTCGACGTGGCGATCAGATTCTGCTGCTTGCTCTCTTCCAACAGATCACCGACAAAGCCGTCCAGCCGTTCCCATGTTTCACGTGAAACAGCAAAACGATCCGCCAGCCAAGCCTTGGCCTCTTCTTCGGTCACGCGGCCTTCCGCCGTGCGTGAACTAGAATGGCTGCAAGAGCGGCCGGGGTCACACCGCGCATGCGGCCGGCAGCGGCCAGCGTTTCCGGCCGCGCCGCTTCAAGTCGCTCTACCATCTCGGCAGAGAGCCCAGCGACGGCGCGATAATCAAGAGACGCCGGAATCGTCACTCCCTCATTGGCGCGCAATTCCCTGATCTCCGATTCCTGCCGCTCCAGATAAGGGGCGTAATGCGCGTCCTCAAAAAGTTCCTCGCGCAGGTCGGGGGGCATATCCTGCAAGCTTGGGGCCATGGCGAAAAGTTGCGCTGGCCCAACTTCGGGAAAGCGAGCCCACTCGAACAGTGAACGGCGGGTGCCATCCTGACGCACTGCGCAGCCGCGCTTGGCCATTTCCGAAGCGGTTACTTGCTCGGCCAGCCGCGTCTCTGCCTTTGAGCGCGCGGCGCAGCGGTTGCGGAACCATGCCGCACGCTCCGCGCCGATGACATTATGCCCCAACCCCAGACCTGTAAGGCGCGTCGAAGCATTGTCTGCCCGCAGACGCAGGCGATATTCCGCGCGAGCTGTCAACATGCGATAAGGCTCCGTCACCCCCTGCAGAGTCAGATCATCGATCATCACGCCAATATAGCTGCTCACCCGATCCAGGATCAGCGGCTCTTCATCGCGCGCAAAGGCGGCTGCGTTGATACCTGCGATAAGTCCTTGGGCGGCGGCCTCCTCATAGCCGGTGGTGCCATTAATCTGTCCGGCACAATAAAGACCCGGCAGTGCGCGAACCGCCATGGTGGCGTCGAGCGCGCGCGGGTCGATATGATCATATTCAACTGCATAGCCAGGAACCACGATTTCGGCTTGCTCCAGTCCGTCCATTGTGCGGACCATTGCGAGCTGCACATCCGCGGGAAGCGAGGTGCTGATGCCATTGGGATAGACAAGATGATCGTCGAGGCCTTCGGGCTCCAGAAAGATCTGATGACCATCACGGTCGCCAAAGCGAAAGATCTTATCCTCGATGGACGGGCAATAGCGGGGGCCTCGTCCCTCAATCGCACCACTGAACAGCGGTGATCGGCTCAGTCCCGATCGAATGATCTCATGGGTGCGCTCATTGGTTCGTGTGATCGCGCAAAAGACTTGTGGCAGCGGACGCCGCTCCGACAGGGCCGACATCGTCCAACTCGCCGGGTCGGAAGGTTGTTCTTCCAGCCCGGCCCAGTTAATCGTCCGGCCATCGATGCGAGGTGGGGTCCCCGTCTTGAGACGGCCAATGGGGAGTCCGGCATCGCGAAGCTGTTGGCCGAGCGACACGGCCGCGCGCTCGCCGGTCCGCCCCCCTTGACTGACCTCCTCGCCCCGGAACAGTTTGCCGTTGAGGAACGTGCCCGTCGCAAGGACGACCGCGCCGGCCGATAACAATATGCCATCGGCAAGCCGCAAGCCCACGACTTGCTCCCCCTGTATCTCCAGCGCCGCCGCCTCCGCTTCGACGATCTCGAGATTTAACTCGGCATCGAGCAGCGCATGGATCGCCGCCTTGTAACGCTTGCGGTCGGCTTGAATGCGCGGGCCCTGAACCGCTGCGCCCTTGCTGCTGTTGAGCATGCGATAATGAATAGCAGCCGCGTCGGCGGCACGGCCGATGAGCCCGTCAAGCGCATCGACTTCCCGGACCAGATGACCCTTGCCCAGTCCACCGATGGCGGGATTGCAAGACATCGCGCCGATGGTTTTCCGCGCGAAGCTGACAAGCGCCGTGTGCGCACCCTTGCGCGCAGCAGCCGCGGCGGCCTCACAGCCAGCGTGGCCGCCCCCGACCACGATCACATCATAGCTTGTCTGCATAGGGCGGCTCATAGCCGGTTTCGGTTTAAGGGTCAAAAGCTGTTGATGTTCCACGTGGAACATAATGCAGAAGCATCGCCCCAACGCTACTTGCCGATGCAAAAACTACCAAACAGCGCATCCAACATATCCTCCGTCCCCGCCCTGCCCGTCACGGCATCCAGAGCAAGCCGGGCCGCACGAAGATGTTCGGCAAGGATAAGATAATCGCCACTCCCCGCCGCACCGCAAACTTCATCATAAACTTTGCGAAGCGCATCCCGCTGCCGCTTGTTAAGCGCATACTCGCCATCGCGCGGCAACAATGTCCTCGCCCGTTCGATCAGCAAGAAACGAAGTTCTTCCATACCGAGACCGCTGACCGCCGAAACTCTGATACCCTCGTCCTCTCCACCTCCCAAATCGCATTTGGGCGAAAGGCGGATGACCCGGGCATTGTCAGGACAGTCACCCGGCCGACCCAGCCACAAGACGACGTCCGCCTCATCCATAGCTCGTCGCGCCAAGCCGATGCCAATGCCTTCAATTTCGTCGGTGCCTTCGCCTCGAAGGCCTGCGGTGTCGGTAAAAACAAAAGGCACTCCGGCAATCGACACAGGAACTTCGATCCGGTCCCGCGTAGTTCCAGCGATGGGAGATACGATAGCGGCCTCACGTCCGACCAGCGCATTGAGAAGCGTCGACTTCCCCGCGTTGGGCGGTCCTGCGAGCACCACCCGCACACCGTCCTTCAACCGTTCGGCTTGAGGGCGGGCCAACTCCACCTCCAGTAGATCCCGAAGCGCGGTAAGCATGGCGCTCACCCGCTCCACCGCGCCTACGGGCACATCATCCTCGTCCGAAAAATCCAGCTCTGCCTCAACGAGCGCTGAGATCCTTAGAAGCTCTGTCTGCCATAATGCAACGCGCCGGGAAAAATGCCCCTCCGCCATGGCGATTGCACTTCGCCGCTGCGTCTCCGTCTCCGCGAACAGGAGATCAGCCAGACCCTCTGCTTCATTGAGATCGATACGGCCACTTTCAAACGCACGGCGGGTATATTCGCCGGGCTGGGCTTCACGCAATCCATCGCATTGAGCCAGGGTAGCAAGCACCGCGTGAACAACCGCTCTCCCCCCATGTAAATGCAGTTCAGCGAGGTCCTCTCCCGTGGCGCTGGCGGGCCCTGGAAACCAGAGCACGAGCGCCTGGTCGAGATCGACGCCGCTCTTTGGATCCCTCAATTTCCGCAGGCTCGCGTGACGAGGAGGCGGCAACTTTCCCGAAACCGCAGTGATCGCAGTTGCCGTCATCGGGCCGCTGATCCTGACCACGGCAATCGCGGCCGGAGGAAGTCCGCTTGAAAGAGCAAAGATGGTGGCGCGCGCAGTCATGTCGGCGTCATCACCCAGCGCTTGGTCACTTGGAGGATTTCTCCTGACCGCCGCCCATACCGATGCTCATCATTTGCTGAAACAAGCGCATGCCAGCGTCTCCCATCGGCGAAAAGCTCCTGAACAGATTTTCCATTTGTTCGACGCTATTCGTCCCGTTTATCGCCTCCATCATCGTCTGAACATATTTTTCATGGATGGGCGCCACATCGGGCAGGCCCAGGAAACTGCGCGCCTCCTGCGGAGTGCATTCTACATTTAGGGTGACATTCATGCGTTTCACTCCGACCCGATTAATAAGCTCTTCATGACGGAAGATGAGACAGAATACCAGTTTTTCGCGCCTTGGTAAGGTTTGAACTATCATACTGGCATGACATAGTAGCCTCGAGCCACCAGCGGGCGCGATTCTACAACAGGAAAGGATCCGAGATGAGCGAAATGACCTCCATCCCCACACTGGAAAAAGACCAAAGCTTCAACTGCTATGTTGCCCGACCAGCTGGAGAACCTAAGGCCGCCATTGTCGTCATCCAGGAGATATTCGGGGTAAATCCGGGAATCCGCGCTAAATGCGACGTCTGGGCGGACCAGGGATATATCGCTTATGCGCCCGACCTATTCTGGCAAATCGAACCTGGCATTGAACTTGATCCAGATATCCCAGAGGAAATGAACCGGGCGCTGGGATTGTTCGGACAGTTCGATCAGGACGCAGGCGTACGCGATATCGAAGCGACAATTCATGCCGCCCGCAGGGAACTAGGTAATCAGGCCAAGGTCGGCTGCGTAGGATATTGCCTGGGCGGAAGGTTGGCATTCATGACCGCCGCACGAACGGATATCAGTTGCTCCGTTGCTTATTATGGCGTGGGCCTCGACAATTTATTGCGGGAATCGCATGCGATCGCACATCCCGTCATGCTGCATATCGCCGGCACCGACCATTTCGTACCGCCGGAGCAGCAGAAGGCTGTCCATGAAGGGCTGGACGCCCATCCCAAGGTGACCATCTACGATTATCCCGGTTTGGACCATGGTTTTGCCGCCGCAATGGGGCAGCGACGTCATGAAGAGGGGGCGCAACTGGCCGACAAACGCACAGCCGAGTTTTTTGCGCAGCATTTGGAATAAAATTCATGGCATGGCGGCTGATCATTCGTTCCACTGGAGGGCCGGAGGTTATGGAGCGGGAGGATTTCGATCCGCCCGCCCCTCTTTTCGGTGAGGTTTTGATCGCTCAGGAAGCGGTCGGATTAAACTTCATCGACACCTATGTGCGAACAGGACTCTACCCGGCTTCGCTTCCCACTGGCCTTGGTGTCGAAGCGGCGGGGACGGTCGAAGCGGTGGGAGAAGGTGTCCAGACCCTGCGGCCAGGAGATAGAGTGGCCTATTGCGGCGGCAGTCATGGGAGCTATGCCACGCACAGGATCATGCCGGCCGTCCGGGTGCTGAAATTGCCGGAGAGCGTCTCTTGCGAAGTTGCGGCGGCGATCATGCTAAAGGGCATGACCGCCTGCTTTCTGGCTGAAGATTGCGCGAAGATGGAAGCAGGGCAGACAGCCTTGGTCCATGCTGCAGCCGGAGGGGTTGGTTCGCTACTCGTCCCTTGGCTGCGCGATATGGGCGTCATCGTGATCGCCCATAGCGGGTCCAGTGAAAAGGCCGCCAAGGCGCAGGCTTCTGGGGCCACCCATAGTCTGCATATGCCTTACGAGGAACTGGCAGAGACGGTGCGCGAACTTACCGGCCAAAAGGGAGTCGACGCGGTGTTCGACGGTGTAGGCAAAACCGGATGGTTTCCATCGATAAAATCTTTGAAGCGACGGGGATTAATGGTGAGCTTTGGCAATGCATCGGGACCCGTACCGCCGATCGACCTCCTCGATCTGAGCCGTGCGGGATCGCTATTCCTGACGCGGCCGACCCTGTTCGACTATATCGCTGAAGATTCAGAATATCACCATATGGGTGATCGCCTGTTCGACCGCATTGCGCGCGATGTGGTGCGCGCCGATATCGGCCGGCGTTTTGCGTTGGGTGAAGCAGCGGACGCACATAGGGCATTGGAAAGCCGGATGACGGTTGGCTCTACGGTGCTGCTCATATAGTCAGCAGCTACGAATGCTCAAGGAAGCCAGCCCCCGGGTCTCCAAATTGCTTACGCCAGCAGCGTCAATATGCCCACTTGATGATCGACAAAGCCGTCATAGATCATTTTCACGGCTACATAAACGATGATCGCAAGCCCACCATAGGCTATCCAGCGATAGCGCTCGATATATCGGGCGATGAGATTGGCCGCAAGGCCCATCAGAGCGACCGACAATAGCAGACCAATGATCAGGATTCCGGGGTGATTGCGCGCAGCTCCAGCAACAGCAAGGACGTTGTCCAGGCTCATCGATACGTCGGCCAACGCTACGGCCCAGGCCGCGCCAGCGAAGCTTTTGGCGGGACGGAGACCGCTATGACCCTCTCCGCTTTCCGGTAATCCGCCGCTTTGCCCTGTCTCACGCAGCTCGCGCCACATCTTCCATGCCACCCACAGTAGGAGCAGCCCACCCGCGAGGATAAGGCCGACGATCCCGAGAAGCAGGCTGACCATGAGCGCAAAGAAAATGCGCAGCACAAGTGCCGCAATTATTCCGATCAGGATAACACGGCGACGCTGTTCCGCAGGTAGGCCCGCTGCAAGCGCACCCACGACAATAGCGTTGTCGCCTGCCAGCACCAGGTCGATCATCAGCACCTGGCCGAATGCGCCGAAGGCAGCTGGATTATCCAGATTGGTGAAATCATGAACAATCGCTGCCCAGATTTCTGCGGGCGATCCGACACCTGACGCGGCGGCGGCGCTGGCTGCGAGGAAGGCAAACATGGGGGACCTAATGCTCTAGTGGCTTATTGGTTCATGCTGTCGAAGAAATCTTCGTTGGTCTTGCTGTCCTTCATCTTGTCCAGCAGGAATTCCATGGCGTCGATCGTACCCATCTGCATGAGTATGCGACGAAGGACCCACATCTTCGAAAGCTTGTCCTTTTCGACCAGCAGCTCTTCTTTGCGGGTGCCGGACTTGCCGACGTCGAGCGACGGGAAAATGCGCTTGTCGGAGACCTTGCGGTCAAGAACGATTTCGCTGTTACCGGTGCCCTTGAACTCTTCGAAAATAACTTCGTCCATGCGGCTGCCGGTATCGATTAAGGCTGTTGCAATGATGGAAAGCGAACCGCCCTCCTCAATGTTACGCGCGGCGCCGAAGAATCGCTTGGGACGCTGCAAGGCGTTGGCGTCGACACCACCGGTCAGCACCTTGCCGGAGCTGGGCACAACGGTGTTATATGCGCGTCCAAGGCGAGTGATTGAGTCGAGCAGGATGACGACGTCCTTCTTGTGCTCGACAAGACGCTTGGCCTTTTCGATCACCATTTCAGCCACCTGAACGTGGCGTGACGCAGGTTCGTCAAAGGTCGAGCTTATCACTTCGCCTTTCACGCTGCGCTGCATGTCGGTCACTTCCTCCGGCCGCTCGTCGATAAGCAGCACCAGAAGATAGACTTCGGGGTGATTGTCCGTGATCGCCTTGGCGATGTTCTGCAGCAGAACGGTCTTACCGGTGCGCGGTGGTGCGACGATCAAGGCGCGCTGACCCTTGCCCTGGGGGGCGATGATATCGATCACACGGGCCGACTTATCCTTGACCGTGGGATCGAGCGTATCGAGGCGCAGCTTCTCATCAGGATAAAGCGGCGTCAAATTGTCGAAGTTGACGCGGTGGCGGACCACCTCCGGATCGTCGAAATTCACCGCGGTCAGCTTGGTCAGGGCGAAATAGCGCTCACCATCCTTGGGACCACGTACTTCGCCTTCCACCGTGTCACCAGTGCGCAGACCGAATTTGCGAACCTGATTGGGCGAGACATAGATGTCGTCGGGACCAGCGAGATAATTTGCTTCAGGTGAGCGGAGAAAGCCGAAACCGTCGGGAAGGACCTCGATGGTGCCAAGCCCCATGATCTGTTCGCCATTTTCAGCCTCAGCTTTCAGAATGGCGAACATCAAGTCTTGCTTGCGGAGGGTTGACGCGCCCTCCACGCCCAGTTCCTCGGCCATGGACACGAGATCAGCAGGAGTTTTTCGCTTAAGCTCTTTCAAATGCATGTATGTATTTCCGGGAACAGGAATGTTTGGAGGGCCGGATCGCGCTATTTGGAAAGGGATTCTCGTGCACGAACGGCAAAGAAGATAAAGCGTACGTTACGACGCTGTTCCGCTTTAGTCAACGGGGTTTACAGGAGAGAGATCAAAAGCGGATCAGAATGGGCGAACAATGGCCAGCACTACGATGACGGCCGCCAGGATGCCCGGAGCTTCGTTCCACATGCGCAACCTGCGGTCGTCGAACGGGCGCAGGCCCTGTGCCAGCTTCTTCGAATAGCCGACCGCCCAACCATGGTAGGCCGATAAAATCAGCACGAACAAAAATTTGATTTGGAACCAGCCTTGTGGCCAGGCGCCGGTATTGAAGGCCAGCATGAGGCCGAATATCCACACCAAGACAAGGGAAGGATTGAGGATGATCTGGCGCAGCCGCGCTTCGCGACCGATCCATTTCGTCTCCTCTGGCGATCCCGGCACGCATTCCTGGTGATAAATGAAAAAACGGGGCATCATGAACAGGGCGGACATCAAAAATATGACGAATATGATGTGCCCGGCCAGAACCCAGGGATAAGCGGCGCCAAGAAAACCGGTCATGAGCGCTCCTTGCGGATGAGGGTCAGCAGCGTTTCGACATGATCGAGCGGCGTGTCAGGCAATATGCCATGGCCGAGATTGAAAATATGCGGCCTATCCCTGAATGCGGACAGGATGTTGGCCACGCCCTTCTCCAGCGCTTCACCGCCCGCAATCAACGCCAGCGGATCGAGATTCCCTTGCACTGGCAAATGTTTGGGGAGGACTGCATTGGCCCAATGCGGATCTACTGTCTCGTCGAGCCCGACCGCATCGACACCCGTACCTTCTGCATAGGCGACCAGCTTTGCCCCGGCCCCCTTGGGAAAGCCGATGATGGGAGTGCCGGGACACCGTTCACGCAGACGATCCACAATGGCGCGGTTGGGTGCAATCACCCATCTTTGAAATTCAAGCGGCGAGAGGCTGCCTGACCAGCTGTCGAACAGCTGCACCGCCTCCACCCCAGCCTCTATCTGTCCCTCAAGATAGATGACGCTAAGATCCACAATGGAATCGATGATCGCTCCAAACCGCACTGGGTCGGCATAAGCCATGCGCCGGGCAAGACTATGGTCCTTGCTGCCCTGACCCGCCACCATATAGGTCGCCACGGTCCAGGGGCTGCCAGCAAAGCCCAGAAAGGTGGTTTCAGGGGACAGGCCGGCCTTTACAAGCCGGACCGTCTCATAGATCGGCTCCAGCCGTTCCCTACGCGGCGTCAAGGCTGCAAGACCCGCTTCGGCCAACGGCGGCGCCAAGCGAGGCCCCTCCCCCGCCTCGAACCAGAGGTCCTGTCCAAGCGCATAGGGTATGATCAATATATCGGAAAACAGGATGGAACCGTCAAAGCCGAACCGTTTCAAGGGTTGGAGCGTAACTTCCGCCGCCGCCGGACTGTCATAGACAAGTTCGAGAAACCCACCCTTTTCTGCGCGCAATTCACGATATTCAGGCAGGTAACGACCGGCCTGCCGCATCAGCCAGACAGGAGGGATGTCCTTTTTCTCACCATTCAGGACCGAAAGCAATTTCTTGGGCTTGGTCAAACATCATTCCCTTCAAGCGCATCGCGTGCGGTCCTGACAGGCCCCGCATAACCGCCTTGGCCAGCGTGCGATCCCCTACCGGACCACGATCGCTAAGCCAAGGGGGCCAGCGCTCTATGTCCTTCCCAATAACTCTTAAGAATGATTCAAAGTAGATGAGGATAGTAGGGGCGTGGAGAGCGGGATTTATCGGCCATGCCCATGCTCGCCAACAGCTTGACTCGCGTTGAAGATCGACTTTGGCAGGAGTCCTTCTCTCTGTGCCCGATATCCACAGGCTGTGGATGGAAAATGCAGCCTGTTGGCACCCTGTGGATGAATTTTCGGGTAGCGAGGATGGAATCCGTCTCTGATGACCACGGAACGACTATCCCTTGCTTTATCCACAGCCAGTCCACAAAGATGCCCGAATGACACGGCTGCACCTTCATCTTCTCTCGGACTCCACGGGTGAGACATTGGAGAATATCGCCAAGGCGGCAATTGCGCAGTTCGATAATGTGGAAACGATCCGGCACTTTTGGCCCATGGTGCGTTCCGAAGTGCATCTCGAAAGGATATTGGAGGAGATTTCCCAGAATCCGGGACTGGTGCTGTTCACCCTCGCCAATCAGCCGCTCCGGCGAAAGCTTGAAAATCGCTGCCGGGCTCTGGGTCTGCCGGTGGTGGCGGCGCTGGATCCGGTGACCGACGCCATGTCCAATATATTGGGGCAGGAGACGCGCAACCGCACCGGCCGCAAATATATCATGGACGAAGCCTATTTTGCGCGGATCGATGCTATCCAGTTCACCATTGCCCATGATGACGGGGTGAACTGGGAAAATTGGGAGGAGGCCGATATCGTGCTGGTGGCGGTATCGCGCGCGTCCAAAACCCCAACGTCGATCTATCTCGCCAATCGGGGGTATAAAACGGCAAACATCCCGATCGTACCGGAATCCCCGCCGCCGCAATCGCTTTTCAACCTGAAACATCCACTGATCGTGGGGCTTACCACCAGTGCCGAACGACTGATTCAGGTGCGGCGCAACCGGCTGCTGTCCTTGAACCAGATGCCAGAGACGACCTATGTCGACCAGGAGAAGGTCAAGGAGGAAGTGACCTATGCCCGGCGGATGTTCGCGGATAATGGCTGGCCGGTGATCGATGTGACGCGCCGATCGATCGAAGAAACCGCTGCCGCGATCATCAACATCTATAATGAGCGGCTTGTGGCGCAGGTGGAGGGACGTGACTAATGATCATCCTTGCATCTGAAAGCGCCAGCCGCCGGGAGATGTTGAAAGCTGCCGGCGTGCCGCACGAAGCCATGGCCGCGGGCGTCGACGAGGAGGCCGCCAAAGCCGCCCTGCGTGCCGAGGGCCTCAATGCTCGCAGCCTGGCGGACGCCTTGGCGGAGCTTAAATCCTTGCGTGTTTCCCGACGGGTTCCGGGCGCGTTGGTGCTTGGATGTGACCAGACCTTAAGCCTTGAATCGGGTGAAATGATCGACAAGGCACAGAACCCGGATGAGGCGGCCGCTATCCTGCGGCAACTGTCCGGCAAAGTGCATTATCTTCATAGCGCAGCGGTGATTTCGCTAGGTGGTGAGCCGATCTGGCGGCAGTTGGAGCGGGTCAAAATGACTGTCCGTCCGCTTTCCGATGCCTTCATCGAGCAATATCTGGCCGCCGAGTGGGACCATGTCTGCTGGTGCGTTGGCTGCTATCGGATCGAGGGGCCGGGCGTGCAGCTGTTTTCGCGGGTCGAGGGCAGTCAATTTGCAATTCAGGGATTGCCGTTGATCCCCCTGCTGGATTATCTTCGCACACGCGGAGTATTGGCGTCATGACGGAAGCGACGCTGCCCTATGCCGAAGTGATCGGCGACCCTATTGCTCACAGCAAATCGCCGTTGATTCATCAATTCTGGCTCAAAAAGCTTGGTATTCACGCCGAATATCGCAGGAGCCGGATATCACCGGAGGATCTGTCGCAATGGCTTCAGCAACGCCGCTCGGATCCCCTTTGGCGGGGCGCGAACCTTACGATACCGCATAAGGAAAAGATATTGCCGCTGGTGGAAGATCCGGAAGGTCTTGCCGCCAGCGTGGGCGCCATGAACATTGTC
Source organism: Rhizorhapis suberifaciens (assembly GCF_014200045.1). Lineage (GTDB taxonomy): Bacteria > Pseudomonadota > Alphaproteobacteria > Sphingomonadales > Sphingomonadaceae > Rhizorhapis > Rhizorhapis suberifaciens. The sequence continues at coordinate 249,520 of NZ_JACHOV010000003.1, read as the reverse complement.
GTGCCGGGGGTGCAGGGCTCGCCTTGCGGCTTTAACAGCGATGTCGATGGATTTGCCGAACCCCTCGACAATGTCGACCTGAAAGGGAAATGTGCTGCCCTGTATGGCGCGGGCGGGGCTGCGCGCGCAGTGCTTTTTGCCCTGAAGCAAATGGGAATTGCCCACGTCACCATTTTGAATCGCAGCGAGGATCGCGCGCAGGCATTGCTGGACCAGTTCGATATGGCGGGACAGGTTTTGCCCTTGCTGGCTCCGCTGCCCTCGGTCCAACTGGTGGTGAACAGCACTGCGCTGGGCATGACGGGCTATGACAGCCTGCGTCCGGATCTTTCCACCCTGCCGAGCGAAGCGATCATCTACGATATCGTCTATTCACCATTGGAAACCGAACTGCTGTCGGAAGCGAACGGCCGGGGCCTAAGGACACTGGATGGCCTCAATATGCTGATCGGCCAGGCTGCAAAGGCTTTTCAGCTTTTCTTTGGAGCCGACGCGCCGCGAGATCATGATTTTGAACTAAGAGTGTTGCTCGCCGCATGAGTGTCTATGGTTTGACTGGTTCTATCGGCATGGGAAAGTCGGCCGTCGCCGCCATGCTGCGCAAGGAGGGCGTGCCGGTGTTCGACGCGGACGCCGAGGTGCACCGGTTGCAAGGGTCCGGCGGCGCGCTGGTAGCCGCCATTGAGGCGCGCTTCCCCGGCACTACCGACGCACGGGGGGTCGATCGGCAAAAGCTGGGAGCGGCGGTCCTGACCCACCCTGAAGAGTTGCGCGCGCTCGAACACATCGTGCATCCCATGATTGCCAAATCGCGAGAGGCGTTTCTGCGCCGCCACCGTTCGCGACCGATGGTGGTGTTGGATATCCCGCTTCTTTTTGAAAAGGGTCCGCCAAGGACTTTGGCGGGCGTCATTGTGGTCACCGCGCCCGCATGGAAACAACGTAAACGTGTGCTTGCCAGACCCGGAATGACGGTAGCAAAATTCAACAGAATCAAGAAATTGCAGTTGCCGGACACTGCAAAACGCAAGCGGGCGAATTATATTATCGACACCGGCACGACTTTTGAGCGAACAAGGACGGCCGTTCGGCGTCTGACCGCTTGTCTAAGTCGCCGCACGGGCCGATAAGGGACGGGAGAGACTCAGAATCGATGCGCGAAATCATCTTCGACACCGAGACTACGGGATTCGATCCTTTGAGTGGGGACAGGCTCGTCGAAATCGGCTGTATAGAACTCGTCAACCGGGTTCCAACCGGACAAAGCTTTCACGCCTATTATAATCCACAACGATCCATGCCCTCGGCGGCCGAGGCGGTTCACGGACTGTCCGACATATTCCTGTCGGACAAGCCGCTCTTCCCCCATGGCGTGGACGAGTTGCTGGATTTCCTGGGCGACAGTCCATTGGTCGCGCATAATGCAAAGTTCGACTTCGGCTTCCTCAACCATGAATTGACCCTGTGCGGACGCTCGCCCATTTCGATGGAACGAATGATCGATACAGTGGCCATGGCGCGGCAGTTGCATCCCGGTGCAAAGCATAGCCTTGATGCGCTCTGCACTCGCTACGGGATCGACCGTAGCCACCGCATCAAGCACGGAGCGTTGCTCGACGCAGAACTGCTGGCGCAGCTTTACATAGAGATGACCGGCGGACGGCAAATCGGCTTGGTCCTGGGTGTCGAAATCGAAGCGCGGATCGAAGTGCAAAGCATCATTCCACGCCACAGCCGACCCATTCGGCCCGCAAGGCCGCATCGGGCTTCGCCTGAAGAATTGGAGCGGCATGCCGCTTTCATCATGGCCTTGGAAAAACCCCTGTGGCTGGAGATCCGGCATTCGGGTTGATTGATTACGTGGCCATCTTCGCGTGGGATGGCCGGCTGAAGGAGAAGAAACGATGGATATTCGTGTTTCCGGGCATCAGGTCGACACGGGTGAGGCTCTCAGGATCCACGTGATCGATCGATTGCAAACCATGGCCGAGAAATTCTTTTCGCGTACAATATCGGCACAGGTGACGTTCGGATTAGCGCCCCACAAGGGCTTTTGCTGCGACATCATTTGCCACGTGATGCAGGGCCTTGTGCTGAAAGGGGCCGGTGAAGCACAAGATGCACATCTCGCCTTTGAACAGGCGGCGGATCGGATCGAAAAGCAACTGCGGCGCTACATGCGGCGGCTGAAGGACAAGCATGGTAAGGCCGAAGTCGCGCGGGTCAACGGTGAGGTCGTGGACGGAGCAGCCTACACGATCTTCCATGGAGGGCATGAGGATGAGGAAGCGCCCGATGCTCCGCTGATCGTTGCTGAAACGCGCGTGGACATTCCCGAAACCAGTGTATCGGATGCGGTCATGATGCTCGACCTGCGTAATACCAATGCGCTGTTGTTCCTCAACAGCGGAACAAGCAATTACAATATGGTGTACCGTCGTCACGACGGGACCATTGGGTGGGTGGAACCCAGAAACGGTTGACCTTCCACCGCCCAGCCGATAAGTGGCCGGGCCTTGGATTTAAGGCGAAACATTTATCCCAGCTCGGCCGTTTTCGGTTCGCCGGCCGGGTCCAGAGTTCTTTATGTCCCATTTTGATGATATTCTTGAGCCGCAAGCGCTGAACAGTGGCTTGACAGTAAGTAACAAGAAACAGCTTTTTCAGCGTCTGTCGGAAATCGCGGCCGTGGCCTATGATCTTGACGAACAGGCCGTCTATGAACGGCTGATGGAACGCGAACGGTTGGGATCGACGGGTTTCGGCGGCGGTGTCGCCATTCCGCATGCCAAGTTGGACCAGCTCACGCAAATGTGTGGCGTTGTGGTGCTGTTGGAAGAACCGATTGCGTTCGATGCGGTCGATGGGGTGCCGGTAGACGTGATTTTTGCCCTTCTTTCTCCCGTGGACAGCGGGGCCGAGCATTTGAAGGCTTTGGCTCGCGTTTCGCGTTACCTGCGCGATGAACGGCATTTGGCCAGGCTACGGGGTGTTGGATCGGACGAGGCGTTGTTTGCCTTGCTTGGCGGCAATGAGGCGCGTGACGCGGCCTGACCTCAAAACCGCCGCGGGGGCCGCTGCCAGTGTGCCCGACAGCGGCCAGACGGCCCACTTTCGCGCACTTGAGCGCCTGTATTCGTCCGCGCCGATCAATCAGCTTTTTCAGTCGCAACTGACAATTGTCGAATCCGGGGTCAGCCGGATCGATTTCATGCTGGACGAGCAATTCTATCACGCCGCCGGGGCCGTACATGGCACCAGCTATTTCAAGATGCTGGACGATGCGGCCTTTTACGCGGCGAACAGCCTTGTCAGTGACCGTTTCCTGCTTACCACTGCTTTCAACCTATTGTTCACCAAGCCGCTGTTGCGAGGACCGGTCGTGGCGGAGGGTCGGTGGATCAGCGGCAAGAGGCGGGTCTATGTCGCTGATGCGCGGTTGGTTGATTCCGACGGCGAAGAAGTAGCCCGCGGAACCGGAACCTTCATGCGGTCCCACATTCCGCTTTCCTCCCTACCGGGCTATATCCAGCCGCCGCATGCGTGAACGGCTGACCAGCCGGATGCTCGCCAGCGCGCTTGTCCGCCGCGCCGGGCAGGACGGAGGTTTCGCTACAATCATGCGCAAAGGCGACGAAGTGGCGGGCACTATCCTGCTTCTCTGCATGGAAAAAGGTGAGGCTCTGGGGCTGTTCGAACGCATGCCCGATTATGAGGGCGGGTATCGGCTGGTGCGCTGTGGGCCGAACGTGGAGGCTTTTTCCGCCGAATCCCCCCCATATTTAGAGCGGCGGGTCAAAACGGACCCCGATATCTGGATTATAGAGCTTGATATCCCGCAACCGGAACGGTTCGCCGCTGAAATAATCTGCTAAGCATTGACTCCATAGGTCAGCCGAAGGAAGAGCCCTTCAGCTCAACGCGCAGGTTGCCGTACATGGTCCAGGGGGACAGGGATCGGCAAACACGCAGACGGGGGGCGACCGAACGCCAGCGGGTCGCATAGTTTTTATTCTTGGCGTTCAATGGTCGACCAACCGCATGAACAAGTGGACCTATGAGTTTCCGTCTGAAGGCCGCCTATACGGTGGCGGTCGCCCTATCCGCTGTTGCCACATTTACCGCAACAGATCCCTCACTCGCATCCGGTACTAACGATACTGCAAGTGCTATAGCTGTTTCGAGCCGCGCCCTTTCGGTCGCCGAGGTCAATCCGGCCGCATCGTCCGCGACCGAAAATTCCGTTTCTATCGTTCACAATGCCGACGGCTCCGTTACCGTGACGCCGCGCAGCGCGAACGAAGCTGCCGTTCCATCATCCGCCTCCACTTTGGCGGAACTGGTCGAAGAGCAGGTCATTCCCGAAAATCTAAGTTCGGACATGCAGTGCCTGGCAGGCGCCGTCTATTTCGAATCCAAGGGCGAATCGCTCGCAGGCCAGCTTGCCGTGGCACGCGTGGTCATAAACCGTGCCAAGTCCGGTCACTTTCCCTCCGATCTTTGCGGAGTCGTCCAGCAGCCGAGCCAGTTTTCCTTCGTGAAAGACGGCCGTATGCCGCAAGCGAAAACCACCAGCCAGTCCTGGCGCGAAGCTGTCGCAATCGCACAGATAGCGCTTAACAATAGCTGGGACAGCGAAGTCGAAGGCGCGCTCTATTTCCACGCTCGGCGCGTGTCGCCCGGCTGGAATCGCACCCGCATGGCGGCCATCGATAATCACATTTTCTATCGCTGAGCTCTTTAGAAGAGTTTGAGCTGCCTAAACCCGGCGAGGCGCTTGTGACCTCGCCCTATTGGGGCTGCTTATCCTTTGCGGCTTGCCTCAAACAGGAACCAGGCGCGTTCTTCGGCCTGATCGGTCCAGTCATCGATCAGGCTGTCGGTAGCGTTATCGCGGGCTTCCGAAGCGGCGTCCTTGGCCGCACGCAGGGATTCCACCAGCTTCAAATTATCTTCGCGCAATTCCGCCAGCATGTCGTCCGGCGACACATATTCAGCGTCATTGTCCTTGGTCGTCTGCCGGCGTGCGATGTCGCCAATCGATCGTAAGGTCATATTGCCCGTCTTGCGGACGCGTTCGGCAATGAGATCGGTGGTGGCGAGAATTTGGGTCGCCTGATCATCCAACATGAGGTGATAGTCGCGAAAATGCGGGCCCGATACATGCCAGTGGAAGTTCTTGGTCTTCAGGTACAGCGCATAGCTGTCGGCAAGAATGCCGTTCAGCGCCTCGGCCACGGTCCTCGTAGCATTGCTCCTGAGATCGGTTGGCGTCTGGAGTTCTTCTATGGACATGATTCCTCCTGCGTTGTGCCCGCGATTACGCGCCTTCAACGGATTTGATGCTTAAAAGTGCCGCATGCAGGAAGATTTTGCAAAACGACTAATTTGGCGAGACTGATCGACAAGAGCGATTACAGGAGCTCGAACGCCTTCAGAGCTAGAATTACTCCGATGAGCAGAAACAAGACGGCCGCCACGCGACGGATGAGTCCCAAAGGCACGTCGAGGAAGAATTGCTTCCGCATCAGCACCACAGGCGACAAGGCTAGGAAAATCCCCGTACTGGCGCCTGCGGCCGCCATCAGCGGATCGGCCGTGTGCACTGCCACACCAGCGGTGATGAATTGCGACTTGTCGCCGAATTCGAGGATGAACATTGTCAGGAATGCAGTGAAAAATGGCCCAATTCGCCATCCCTTCGCGTCCTCGGGTGGTTTTAGGGGGAGGAGCATGCCTACGCCGGCGAACAGGAAGGGCAAGCCGAAGAACAAGGTGCGCGCATTGCTGCCGATCAAACCGGAGATCAGCCAGCCGCCAGCCGCAGAAAGTGCACAATTGAGGATGGTTGCGAGGGCGATCCCCGCCAGCACAGCGCCATCGCTCCTGAACCGGACCGCCAGCAGCAGCGCCAGCAACTGCGTCTTGTCGCCCATTTCAGCGAACGCGCTGGCCAGCAAAGCGATAAGCAGCGCGTCCATGAACAGATTGGCTCCTTAGACGCCCATGCGCAAAGACATGGCGCCCATATATGCAGCGTTGACGTGTGGCCCGACAGCCTCACATCCCACTGCGTCGCGCATCAGATCGAGGTAGGACAGGATCATGGCGCCGTGCCCGTCAAAGGCGAGAGCGGATTCAAGCGTACTCGCCATCTGTTCGACCGGTCCCAATCCATAAACTCGGGCGATGTGGCGGATGGCGTCTACCTGCTCACATAGCTGGGCTAATTTCAAATGGCTTGATTGCGATGCCAACGCATCAATGCGGTCAAGCAGATCGGAACGTACCAGCACCATGGCATTCCTGTTCATGCCCATGCTCCTTTCAAAGGTCCCCGTGCGTGAATAATGCACCCTTAATGGTTAACGACCTCTTATCCGCGGCCATCGGTTCAGGATGGTCCGGGGAGCGTCCTCCCTTGACAATCCTGCCCGATTCCCCCATTGGCGCAGCCTGAATGGAGCGGCACCGTGGCCGCTTTTATTTTTTTGTGTCTTTCGACCGTTTGTTTTTAAAGGGAATGGGCCATGGCCAAGCCAGCCACCGTCAAGATCCGCCTTGTGAGCACCGCCGACACCGGCTTCTTCTATGTTACAAAGAAGAATCCGCGCAATTTGACGGAAAAGCTGACCTTCCGTAAATATGATCCCGTCGTGCGGAAGCATGTCGAGTTCAAGGAAGCCAAGATCAAGTAATCGCGCCGACCAGCTTTCACCGACTGCGGTTGCATTGCAAAACGGCCCGCACCGAATCGGTAGCGGGCCGTTTGGCTTGTTCGGGCGATTCGGGTGAGCGTTCTCCGTGGAACTGGCGCAGCGACCGTAGCAGTTTCTTCGGGATGATGTTTTTTGCGAGCGGCAGCCGGTGTCCCCCACAGGCCACAAGCGCGATGAGGCGTATGGATAGGCTCAATGCCATGCTCAACCGCCTCGCTACTCAATCTTGAGCCTGAAAAACCCCATTGCTCCCTTGGGAGCACCGTCATAGGCCTCTTCAAGGGCAGAGGGCACGAGATTAAAGGCGTATAGGCCGCCGACGCCAAATTTCACATGGTCCGCGACCTGGAAGTCGCGCACGGCTCCCAAGGAGAGCTTGCCGACGTCATAAGTGGGGCCGTGGTGGCCACCCGCTGACACCAGCTCATTATTTTGCGTTCGCTCGGCCCGTCCGAAAACCGTCCAGTGCTTCAGCTTTACCGCGCTCTCAAGCACCCAGGCATCCAGATTCTCATGGCCGCTGGTTCGCCTTCCCCAAGCGAGCGTCGTCGACCACAGCCCCTCGGCCGCAATGCGCATCGTGTAGATGGCGCTCGCCGACCAGCGCGTCTGATTCTCATCGGGTTCGAGCTGTTCCGGGCTTTTTAGATGTGCCCAGCTTGCCTGCAGCGAGAGTTCTGACGCGGGGTTCCATGACAACCGCACTGCCGTCGAATCCAGCGGCCCCGTCTCGATGTCGTAGCGGTGCTGGTCAGGCTCGCGGCCATGGAAACGCGAAGCCTCGATCTTCATAGCATTGTGAATGAATCCGACAGTGACCACGCCGAAAGTGATATGCGTTGAATCCAGCCAGTGATGACTGATGGGCGCCTCGGGACTGTCCATGATCGACATGCGGTGCATGAAGGCCGGAGGACCGAAGGCTGGCTCGCCCGGCAGGCCTGCGTAAAGGAACATACTGTCTTGACCGGAGAGGCGCTGACTGTAGCTCGCCGAAAGCTCCATGAAGAGATCGTGGGGATGCTGACGGTCGACAAGTGGCGTTTCCCCGTCTGCCGTCTCGCCCGAGGCGAGGTGGAGTGGATAGCCGCTTTTGCCCATCAGCGGATCCGGGCTGAGCATTGCGCGCAGCTGGAGAGCGTTGCCATTGGCGAAGTCGCGTTTCGCCATGCCCATTACCATGCCCGAGGCAAATGTCTTGTGGCCGCCACGCGGCCCCCCTTGCCATGAATATACGCCGTTCAGCACGGCATGCCCCATCACCATCCAGTTACCCGCCATGACTTGAACCCCGGAATGTTCGGACGTGTCGGGTTGCCATGCCGTTCCTGAAGCCTCGCGGTTCATCGGATAGGGACCGAGGGCACCGGTCATCACGTGGGCCATCTCATCGCCCATGGCCTTGTGCTCCATTGACGGGGCATCTGGTACAGGCATCACATGATTCATCGCGGGCGTGGCGGGCATCTCGTGGCCAGTGACCGCATCGCCAGCGGGCCGCGCGGAAGGACTGGCCGACTCTGCAGGCGGCCCATGCTGTTCGTGACCCGGCGGCGAATGATCCGTCGACCGCATGACTTGCAGGGGCGGGGTTGGTTTGGCCGCGGTCGCCGATTTTCGTGTCCGCGCCGCCTTCTTAACCGGCGAAGCAGTTTTCTTGGACTGGGACGCAGCTTTTTCCGGCTTCGGCGCGGGCATAGGATGGTGCATCGGCATATCCATGCCTTGTCCAACAACCGGCGGGGCGGGGATCAGCGCGACCGTTGCTGCGGACAGAGACAAAATCGATCGCATTTCAGACGAACTCCTTCTGCGGAATTAATGGTCATCTAGCCCGTGCTTCATCCTACCGTTCCCTTGGCAACGCCGCCGCGTGTAGGACCTGACACCATGTTAAGGTCAAGAGACATTTAGACTGGCCCGGCGATCACGGTCTGGCACCGCCTTCGTAGAGCTCCGGATTTCTTATAAAGGGACCCTTGGGAAGCCCGGGGCTTATTGAGGCGGCGTTGCGGTTCCTGTCGAACCTTGCCGTTGCGCATTCGCTCGGGGCGGCGGCGTGCTGTTGCCGGGCCTGCGGTTCTCCCGGCCCAATACTTCGTCAATCCATCCCTGGTCCAGGCGCTGAGGAGCCGATGTGGGTGGCGCGGGGTCTTCGGGGACAGCCTCTTCGCTTCCCGCACCCGGTTCGGTTTCCAGGGGCATGCCGTTCTCATCGACGTACATGCCATTGTCCGGAGCACCAAAATAAGCCTCGTCATCCGGCTCAAGCTGCCATTCTGGCAGCGTCAGTTGCGTATCGAATTCCTCAACCGGACGGCGAGCCACGGCTATCTTCATATATTGGGCAAAGGCCTGAGCCGGCGCGCGGCCACCCTGAAGGCCGCCGACCGCATGGGCATTATCCTTGCCCATCCAAACCCCGGTCGTGATTCCACTTGAAAACCCCAGGAACCAGCCATCCTTGTTGCTGCTGGTCGTTCCCGTCTTGCCTGCGACAGGGCGGCCGATCTGGGCCGAACGGCCCGTGCCGGTGTTGACCGCCGTCTGCAGCAGGTCGGTCATTCCCGCCGCTACCCAGGGAGCAACCAGCACGCGGCTGGTATCGTCCTGGTGCTCATACAGCACGTCGCCCTCGGCCGTCGTCACCTTGGTGATGCCATAGGGGACGACGGCCACACCCTTGCGGCCGACGGAGGCGAAGGCGCGGGTCATGTCGATCAGGCGCACGTCTGAGGTGCCCAGCACCATGGAAGGATGGGTGTTGATCGGCGTCGTTATGCCGAACCGCCGCGCCATGTCGGCAATGGCGGGAAAGCCGACGTCGACGCCCATCTTGGCGGCGATCGTGTTTATCGAATAGGCAAAGGCGGTACGCACGTCGATCTGGCCGTTGTAATTGCGCGAGCTGTTCCGTGGTTGCCAGCCGTTGATGTCCACCGGTTCATCCACCACCGCTGTATCGGGAGTGAAGCCTGCCTCCAGCGCGGCCAGATAAACGAACAGCTTGAATGCGGATCCCGGCTGTCGCACTGCCTGGGTCGCGCGATTATAGTTGGAGCTGACATAGTCGAGGCCGCCCACCATAGCGCGGACTGCGCCATCGCGGTCGAGCGATACCAGCGCGCCCTGCGCACCTGAAGGGACGTTCGCCTTCAGCGCATTGGCGGCGGCACGCTGCATACGAAGATCGATGGTGGTCCACACCTCCAGCGGTTCTGTCTGTTCGTCCACCAGCATGTCCAATTGTGGCAATGCCCAGTCGGTAAAGTAACGTACGCTGTTCTGCGGCGCTTCCGGCGCCATGGTCACGTCTTCGGGCCTGGCTTCCGCGGCCTGGGTCGCTGTGATGGCGCCATTCTCCTCCATGACGTCAAGCACTACGCCAGCTCTTCCAACGGCGGCCTCAGCGTCTGCCGTGGGGGAATAGCGCGACGGGGCCTTTACCAGACCGGCAATGATGGCGGCTTCTCCCAGGCTCAGCTCGGTGCCCGGATGGCCGAAAAACTTGCGGCTGGCCGCATCGATCCCATAAGCGCCACCGCCGAAATAGACCTTGTTGAGATACAGCTCCAGGATCTGCTGCTTGGAAAATTTCCATTCCAGCGCCAGCGCCAGCACCATTTCCCTCAATTTGCGGCCGAAGCTGTAGCTGTTGTTGAGGAAGATGTTGCGAGCGACCTGCTGCGTAATGGTGGAGGCACCCTGCATGCGGCGGCCGGTACCGCGATTTTCAAGCGCCAGCCAGGTTGCGCGGGTCAGGCCGATGGGATCGACACCGGGATGCATGTAATAGCGCTTGTCCTCGACCGAGACCATGGCGTCGACCATGATCTTGGGGATATGGTCATAGGGCAGCCATTTTCCGAAACTGGGTCCAAGGGACACGATCACGGAGCCATCGGACGCATGTACGCGGATCATCTGCCCATTGGGAGATGATTTCATCGCCTCATAGCTGGGTAGTGAGGACATGGCGACGGCCACCGCCACCACCAGCGCGACTATGCCCGCGATGCCGCCGAACAATGCTATGTGGAAAATGCGCTTGGAAAAGTGGCGCACCCGTCCCCGTGATCCTGTCTCGTTGGATTTAGCCATTGCTGCCCGACTACGCGCTATCCATTTAGCCTACAAGCGCTTTGCGGCTGTACCAGGCATGAATGGAGGGGATTTTCGACGAACTCTATGCGTTATCGTCGCGAGGTTTGAAGTCCAGCGAGGCGCTGTTCATGCAATAACGCATGCCTGTTTCGCCAGGTCCGTCAGGAAAAACATGACCCAGATGCCCTTCGCAAGAGGCACAGCGGACCTCCACCCGGCGCATTCCATGGCTGACATCCACATGCTCGCTTACCGCTTCCTGATCGACCGGGGCGGTGAAGCTTGGCCAACCGGAACCGCTGTCATATTTTTCATGACTGTCGAACAACTCTGCACCGCACCCGGCGCAGAAATAGCGCCCATCCGCCTTGTTGCTGTTGTACTCGCCGGTAAACGGCCGCTCAGTCCCTGCCTCCCGCAGGACATGATATTGTTCGGGGGTAAGGCGGGCCTTCCATTCGGCTTCGGAGAGGATCTTTTTTTCCATGCGGCGGAATATGGGCCCCGTCGGCCGGCGGATCAATATGTTTGTGGAGCGGACCATACCCTGCTCGCTTGGGAAATGAGGTCGCTCAGTGCCGGTACGCGGCTTAGTATTTCGGCAGCGATCCGTCCCAAAGGCGGCTTGTCTGCCAGATCAGAAATCAACCCGGCAATGGCCAATGGCCGGCGCAACTTTTGGGAAAAGGCGCGCTGATAGATGGGAGCCGCAGCCCCTCCTCCATTCCCCCAACAGCGCACCGAAGACTCGGCGCTCGCCAGTGCCAGTCCGATACCCTCTCCAGCAAGCGACGCAATGACGCCAGCTTGGTCGCCCAGTCGGAACAATCCTGACATCCCATTGCGCGCGCGCCATCCATAGGGGATGTGCGCTACGGAATCGACGGGCGTAGTGGCGATAAGTCCGGCGAGGCGGTCGGCGAGGGCCGGACGGCTATCAGCCAAGTTCATGAAGAGCGTTGCCGGTTGTCCTTGCGTCTTCGCAACTACGCTCTTTCGGACGGCCATGCAGGCGTTGGCCGATCCATCCTCCTGAAGCACCAGACCCAAATAGCCGCCTTCGAACAGATGGATTTCGATGTGGCCGCCGATCAGCCTGGTTCGCTCCTCCAATGGCGGCAGCCTGACACGCAAACCAAGCATGGGATCTTCGCCTGCCGCCAGGCGCGGACGTTGAAGCCCGCGCAAATCATACTTTCCGGTAGCAAGGAACAGGCTATCGCTCGCCAGCTGTCCGCCATTGTCGAGCCGGACGCCATCGGGACCGAAGCTTTGCACGGCTATGCCGCGCCAGACGACAGCACCCATTTGCTCTGCCGTTGCCAGCAACAGGCGGTCCAGCCGCCGACGAGACAGGCCCATTGCGCGGGCTGGCAGTGGAATTTCATACGGTCTCTTGCCCACGAACAAGCGAAGCGTGGTGACGGCATGGCCGCCGAGCTCGTCTTGTCCGATTCCCAGCGCCGCCAGCTGTTCCAGGGTCCGCCAGCTCAGGAACCCGCCGCAAAGCGCGTCGCCAGTGTCTACCTGCCGCTCAATGATGGTTGGTTCCGCCCCGAAACGCAGCAGGTGGAGCGCGGCGGCGGCTCCCGCCGGCCCGCCGCCGATGATCAGCGGATTCGTTCGACGCATAGGCGGAACGGGAAGTAGCGGCGGATTTTGGTCACCTCGCCGAGACCCGCCTTGTCCAGGATTAACGCCCATTCGCCTGGCTCGAAGGACCGGGCGATGCTAAGCTGCCCATCTTGCCGTACGATGCGGTGCACCGCTAGCAGCCGGGCGAGCAGCGGGAATCCATAATAAGAAAAGGCGTGCCGATGAAGGTCGTTCACAAACCATCCTCGGGCGGCGTGGCCTTCCATGAACAGCAAAAAGGCGTGCCGCTGCTCATCGTCCATATGGTGAGTGACAAGGCTGCTGATGATGAAATCCCAATGTTCATTTGCAAGATCGGCATAGTCTCCGGTTCGGTAGGAAATCGGTGCGTCTTTCGGATGCCGCGCCCGCGCCACCGCCTCGCTGCGTAAGTTGAGGTCGATCCCGACCAATTCATGATCGTAACCCCGCCTTCTGCTCCAGCGATGGATGCTGCGCAACATGCCGCCATCGCCGAAACCGACGTCAAGAAGCCGGAAAGGTTCGCCCTTCCGAACGGTGCGCTTCAGAAAATTCAACGTGGGCCGGGCGGCCAAGGTGGCGGCATTGACCCGCCCCAGTCCCGCCAGTACCTTGGCATAGACGCTTTCCGGCAGGTCCGGCGCGTCCATCTGTTCCTCTGCCTGAATTTGCCTCATGGCCGGGAAAATCGAAAGCCCTCAGCCGCGAGGCCGGGACCGAAGGCGAGGGCGACGCCCGATTCCGGCGGCTCGCCCTCCAACATTCGGGCAAGGACGAACATCAGCGTTGCCGAGGACATATTCCCGAACGCGTCGAGCACCGCCCGGCTGTCGTCCAATGCATGATCGTTCAATTCTAGGCCATGGGCGACTGCGTCCAGGATGGATCGCCCTCCCGCATGCACGGCCCAACCTTCCTCTTCGGCAGCGCCAAAGGGGCATATCACACTGCGAATCTCCGGTGTCGCCAGAGACGCCGCAATCCGGCCCGGCACTTCCCCGGAAAGATACATGGAAAATCCTTGATCGCCGATATGCCATTGAATGAGTTCGCCGCTGTCAGGCAGGGTCAGCGCGAAGGGCGCGTCGATCCGGAAGCCCCGTGGCTCCGATGTCACCAGTGCCGCGGCTGCCCCATCGCCGAACTGCAATGCCGCCAGAAGCGTTTCCAGGCTTTCATAAGGCTGCAGGTGCAGGCTGGACAGTTCGACGCAGATAACCAGCACCTGCGCTTCCGGATCGGAGCGAACGATGTGCCGGGCGGAACGCAATGCTGCGACGGCGGCATAGCAGCCCATATAGCCGACCAGTAACCGTTCGACCGAAGCCGAAAGCCCCAGTTGACGCGCGATAATCTGGTCCACGCCGGGCGCAACAAAGCCGGTACAGCTTGCCACCACCAAATGGGTGATGCCGCCGACAGGCTCCGGAAGGTTTTGGACGGCCTGTATCGCCAATTCCGGCGCGGCACGGCCGTAAAGATTCATTCGTGCCGAAGTGGGTGGAAAGGGATCGCCAGCATAGAATCCGCCGGGATCGATCGGCGATCCGGTTCCGCCGGGCTTTGGCAATATCGACCAGCGGTGCGAAATCCCCGAGCGCCGCGCCATGCGCCGGAACAGCATACGTTCGGTATCGCTCGCCAACCGCGCTTCTGCCCAGGCGAGAAATGGCTGGTGAATGTCATGACCCGGAACGGCCGTACCGATGGCGTTGATAAAGGCAGCTGTGGCGATGGGTCGAACCCTCCATGTCGAGCCGCCGGGTGATGGCGGCGCCTGCCCTGTCCTGACGGATGATATACGGGTGCAGGGCCAAGGACAAACGGGATTTTACGCCCGGACAAGCGTCACCTGTAACTTGGTGCCCCAGCAGATCGCTTACCGCCCTTTTGCCGCCTGCCTGGCTATGACCAGAAGTTCATGTTCCACCAATATTGGTCCTGCATTGAGGCTGGAACGTGAAAGCCGTTCGGCCTCCGCCAGGCGATGAATGACCCGGGCAATGCCTTGCGCGGTCCATAGCCGCACCTGGCTTTGCACCGCCGCCTTGTCCTTCCAGAAAACGGCTTTGCCCGCTGACGCCATGGCCCCATCCAGATTGCCGTTCTGGTCGAACTCGGCCCGTATTGCGGCGAGCAAATGGGCCCGGCGCAGCAGGGGCCAAAGCATGCTGCCTTCGCTGGTTCCCAGCTGCACAAGGAGGCGCAATTCGCGCAGAAGGGTAGGGACATCCCCTCCCATCACCGCATTGACGAGTGCGGCGATATCCTCTTCAGGAGCCTGGGCCGCGAGTGCATCCACAGCCTCGTGCGTGGCATCAACCGGCCGTTCCGGGTCGGCATCCAGGTACAGGCAGAGCTTTTCGATCTCTATCGCCATCAGCGTGCGATCGCCGCCGGTCAATTCTGCGATGCGCCTTGCAAGATCGGAGGCGAGCCGAAGTCCCTTTTCGCGCGCAATGGCGGCCGCGAGATTTTCCGCGTCCCGTCCCTCCGGCACATAGCTTGCGCAGGCCATCGCGGCCTTGTGATCGAGCGCCAGCTTCAGGATTTTTGACGTGTTCTTGAGCGCGCCGCCCAAAGCAACGACAGGGTTGCCTGCCTGCTCAGCCTCCAGCAGACCCTGTATAGCAGGAAGCGTGTCATCGTTAGTGAGGGTCAGGCGAATCCATCGTGCCTCGCCGAACAGGGAGAGGGAGGCAGCCTCGTCGGCCAATCGGGCGGGGTCAGATTTCAGCGTTGCCGCATCCAGGTCAATGCGCTCGGCTTCTGAACCCATGGCCCCTTCCAGGCGGCGTACGAGCGCTTGACCGCCGGAATCGTCCGGCCCGTATAACAGGAACAGGCGAATGTCGGGCGGCGGCGCGTCGAGCGCGCGTTCGATCTGCCCCTTATTGGCCTTCACTGGCCGTCGGCGCTGCGCGTCGCATAGAGCGCTAGCCGGGATATGATCTGATCGGCCACGGTTTGAGCCAGCCGCTCAAGCGCGGTGTTTTCCGCTGCGATCGTTGCATATTCAGAACTGGTCACGTCGATGCCGGCATCCGATCCGGCCGTGGCGTCGAGCACAACGGCATCGCGGCCGATCTCGACCAATTGATAGCGGGCGCGGAGGGTTCGCCGCTCACGAGTCACGGTATCGTCGGCGCGGACGCCGAAACCTTCAATATCGTCGTCCAGCTTGATCACGAGCCGATAGCGCGGGGCGGAGCCGTCGGCTGCCGCCAAACGGTCGTTAATCGCATTGCGCACCAGCCAACCCGCCTTGCCCTCGACCGGTGCTACCTCAATATCACGAAGGGTTTGGGCCACCGCTCCTTGACTGCCGCCGGAATAAAGGGGGCGCAAACCGCAGCCCGAAAGGGCGGCCGTCATGAGCAGGAGAGGCGCTAGGAGCTTCATATCACTAGATTGACCAAACGGTCGGGCACGACAATCACTTTCTTGGGCGTCGCCCCGTCCAGTGTGCGGACAATCTTGACGGAAGCGAGCGCTAGACGCTCCAGTTCATCCTTGGGCGTGCCTTTGGCGACGGTCAGAATGTCGCGAAGCTTGCCCTGAACCTGAACGGCAACGGTGACTTCATCGTCGACGAGCAAGGCGGGATTGACGGCAGGCCAGGCAGCGTCGGCAATCAGGCCTTGCCCCCCCATGTCGGCCCATGCCTCTTCGGCCAGGTGCGGAATCATGGGCGCGACCAGCAGAGCGAGCGTGCGGATGGCGCAAGTACGCGATACCGATGGCGCCGCCTTTTCCACCGCGTTGGCAAGCTCGTAGATTTTTGCCACCGCCTTGTTGAACGAAAGCGCCTCTATGTCTTTGGCCACGCCATCAATGGTCTGATGCAGCTTGCGGTCGAGCGCCTTGTCTTCGCCGGTGGCGGTTTTATCTATCTGACCGAACAGCCGCCAAAGGCGATTGACGAAGCGCCATGCGCCGTCAATGCCTGACTCCGTCCAGGGCAGGTCGCGTTCAGGCGGACTGTCGCTGAGCATGAACCAGCGCACCGCATCCGCGCCATATTGCTGGATGATCTCGTCCGGGTCGACGACGTTCTTCTTCGACTTGGACATCTTCTCGACGCGTCCCAGAGTCGCCGCTTCGCCGGTTTCAATGATAATCACCTGATCGTCGCGCTTCTCCACTTCGTTGGGAGCGAGCCAGCGGCCGTCAGGAGCCTTATAGGTTTCGTGTGTCACCATGCCCTGGGTGAACAGGCCGGTGAAAGGCTCCGCTACATCCAGCTTACCAATGCGCTTCAGGGCGCGGGTCCAGAAGCGGGCATAGAGTAAGTGAAGGATCGCGTGCTCCACGCCGCCGATATATTGACCGACCGGCATCCATTTCTCGACGGTTTCGCGATCGAAAGCCTTGTCGCCGGGCTGGCTGGCAAAGCGGATGAAATACCAGCTTGAATCGACGAACGTGTCGAGCGTGTCGGTTTCCCGCCGCGCTTCCTTACCGCATGTGGGGCAAGCGACATGCTTCCACATGGCGTGGCGGTCAAGCGGATTGCCGGGAATGTCGAAACTGACATCTTCGGGCAGTTTGACGGGTAGCTGGTCCTTTGGCACCGCCACCGGGCCGCAATCCTCGCAATGGATGATTGGAATGGGTGTGCCCCAATAGCGCTGGCGCGAAACGCCCCAGTCGCGCAGCCGCCACACGGTGGTCCCCTGCCCCCAGCCCTCTGCTTCGGCGCGGGCAATCACCGCTTGCTTGGCGGCCTCGACATCCATGTCGTTGATGAAGTCGGAGTTCACCAGCTTGCCGGGACCGGTATAGGCCTCGTCGTGGATAGGCTTGGCTTCGTCGCCGCTTGCCGCAACGACGCGCTCCACCGGCAACATATATTTGCGGGCGAAGTCGAGGTCGCGCTGGTCGTGTGCAGGCACGCCCATAACTGCGCCCGTGCCATAGTCCATCAGGACGAAATTGGCGACAAAGAGCGGCAGCTTCCATTCGGGATTGAAGGGATGGACTACGGAAAGACCGGTGTCATAGCCCTTCTTCTCCTGAGTTTCCACCTCGGCCGCAGCGGTGCCCGACCGGCGGCACTCCAGGGCAAAAGCGGCAAGCTGCGGGTCGCCTTCCGCCAGCGCGAGCGCGATCGGATGGTCGGCGGCTATGGCGGCGAAGCTTGCCCCGAATATGGTGTCGGGACGAGTGGAGAAGACTTCGAGACCTTCCGCCAATAGTGTCTCAACTTCGCTCGACACGAACCGATCCTTTGAAACGCCGTTTGTCCCAAGGGCAGCCGAGGGGCGTTCTATTTCAAATTTAAACTGCAGTCCGACGCTCTTGCCGATCCAGTTTTCCTGCATCAGCTTGACCTTTTCAGGCCAATGATCGAGCGTTTTCAAGCCATCGAGCAACTCATCGGCGAAGTCAGTGATCTTCAGGAACCATTGGGACAGCTTGCGCTTTTCGACCAGCGCACCCGACCGCCAACCCCGGCCATCGATCACCTGTTCGTTGGCGAGCACGGTCATGTCGACCGGGTCCCAATTTACCGCCGATTCCTTTCGATAGACGAGCCCATGTTCGTAAAGATCGAGGAATAGCGCCTGTTCATGGCCGTAATAATCGGGCTCGCAAGTGGCGAGTTCACGCGACCAATCAAGCGCGAAGCCGAGTTTCTTGAGCTGCGCCCGCATCGACGCGATATTGTCGCGCGTCCAATTGCCGGGGTGCACGCCCTTTTCCATCGCCGCATTTTCGGCGGGCATGCCAAAAGCATCCCAGCCCATGGGATGCAGCACTTCATGTCCCGTCATCCGCCGGAAACGCGCAAGCACGTCGCCCATGGAATAGTTGCGCACATGGCCGATATGGATCCGGCCGGATGGATAGGGAAACATCTCCAGCACATAGCTGCGCGGCTTGTCGGTATCGTCAGACGCACGGAAGGTCTGCCGTTCATCCCAGATATTCTGCCAGCGGGCATCGGCCTCAAGCGGGTTGAAGCGCCTTTGCATAGTCACTCCCAAAAACAGGGTCCGTCCAGGCGCGTGCCTTAGCCGCCAATCGCGCTGCGGCGAAGGTCGCGGGCCTTGGACAAAATGATTTCCTCAATCTTCTGAACGGTCGAGGCTTGCACCGGGGCGTCCACCCATGTCCCCGTCTGGTTGAGCTGCCGGCTGGCCGCGACTCGAAGTGCATCGGCACGCAAATCCTGATCAAGGATCGACACGGTGAGCTTCATCCGTTCATTGGGCGCGGTCGGATTGGCGTACCAGTCAGTAACGATAACGCCGCCATTGGAATCGGTTTGAAGCAACGGCATGAAAGACAGGGTTTCAAGGCTTGCCCGCCATAAATAGCTGTTAACGCCGATGGTCGTCACGCGAGAGGCAGCAAGGTCCGCCGCTGGACGTTCATTCTTGGACCCGCATGCCGAAAGGGCGGCCAGCCCGGCAAGAATGAGAACGGTACGAACGGCCGGCGCGGTGAACTGGCGAAGCATGCGCTTTTCCTTGAAGATCTGAAGCTGTTCCGGCTTCTATAGTTGGTCTTGGCGCTTGAGCAAGCCCGTCAGGCGCGCCCATGCGGAAACGGCTGTCCTTAGCCTGTGTGTTTATTGCAACAAAGCCGCGGAAAACGGACTCATGGACTAGCTAAACGGCGGAGAAAGATGATATAGATCAACTCAAGAAACAAAATCAGCGGAGGAATGGCGCTCATGCGCGTGCGTCGGGGACATATGCTTTGGAGCGGAGCGGCTTTTGCCGTGGCCGCCCTTGCGCTGTCGCCAGCTTTCGGCGCAGTGGCCGGCTTGATGCGCGCTTCGAAAGAGGCTCCCAATGTATCGTTGAGCAAGTTGGGAGGCATTGGGTCCTTCACGCCAACGAATGGCGACCCGCGGCTGGTCTCCAACTACGCCAAAGCCGCTCTCAACTCCAGCCGGGGTTTCCGCTTTACACCGACCAGCGGCTCAATGAGCGGCACGCGGTCGATCACTATTGCCGTCCGGGCCAATGGCTCCCTTCAGGATCGCGGAATTCCGTCCATTCTTTCAATTACGCCGGTCGCCTATAATCTTGGGGTATCGCGCGGCTGGAAGAAGTTTGCGACGCCCGAATTTGTCGGCAAGCTTGATCTGCCTCCCGTTGCCGTGGAAACCGGGTCTGGCAAGATTGATGGTGCGGATGGCTTCAGCTTGAGCGGTAAGCGGAAATTCAGCACCAGTGTCCAATTGGACAGCGAACGGCCCATCGCGACATCGCCCCAGACGCTGGCAGGCGAAGAGGCCATATCGGTGGACTTGGCCGGATCCTATTCCCTGACCCGCAATCTCGACCTCAAGGCGGGTGTCCGCTACCGTGGGCCCATGAACCGCCTGGCGCCGCTGACGGATGATCGGCAGGATAGTCAAGCCGTATATATCGGAACTGCCTTCAAGTTCTGATTATCGGCCCTTCCGCACCAGCCCGGAAGATTATCCACCAATGCGGGTTCGCGCGCGTTGTAAGCCTTCCTTTCGACCTGTCATTTTGGCAAGGGGCATTATGGGAGAGTGTCGATCCCTTTATCGGATATCGCGATGAGCACTTCGGGCCCCTGGACGTTCCAACATTTTATTGAGGCCCAGGCGAACAGTTACCATAATGCTCTGGCTGAGATCAGGGCCGGCCGGAAGAGAAGTCACTGGATGTGGTTTATTTTCCCGCAGATCGAGGGGCTGGGGCACAGTCCGATGGCGCAACTATATGCGATCAGCGGTCGGGAGGAAGCCAAAGCCTATCTGGCTCACTCATTGCTGGGTCCGCGATTAAGGGAATGTACGCTGGCCGTGAATAGACGCCCTGAAAGCGACCCTGTCGCCATTTTCGGGGAAATCGACGCCATGAAGCTCAAATCCAGTCTGACGCTGTTCGATGCGGTGGCAGAACCTGCCAATCCGTTTGCTGCTTGCCTCGCCAGATTTTTCGGCGGTGAAAAGGACGCCGCAACCATGCGCTTGCTGGGGTGAAGCGCAAAAGCTGTTCCCACATTTGCGTTCGATGCTTTAGATGATCCCCCATGAGCACGCAGGTTAAACTCCACAATAGCTGGCTTGAGCCCCTCGCCGCTGAGTTCGAACAACCCTATATGCGGTCGCTGCGCGCTTTTCTGACAGAGGAAAAGACCAAGGGAAAGCGCATCTTTCCCAAAGGCAGCGAGTATTTTCGCGCACTGGATCTGACGCCGCTGGATGAAGTGCGGGTCGTGATCCTTGGCCAGGATCCTTATCATGGGCCGGGCCAGGCGCATGGATTATGCTTCTCGGTTCAACATGGCGTCCGACCGCCGCCCTCGCTGGTCAATATCTACAAGGAACTGCAAAGCGACCTTCGCATCGCGCGTCCTGCTCACGGGCATCTGGAGCATTGGGCGCGCCAAGGCGTATTGCTGCTCAACAGCGTGCTGACCGTGGAAATGGGACAAGCGGCTTCGCATCAGGGCAAGGGCTGGGAGCGCTTCACCGATGCCGTCATCGCCCAGATAAACCGGCGCACCGAGCCGGTGGTCTTCATGCTGTGGGGCAGCTATGCGCAGCGCAAGGCGGGTTTCGTCGATGCCGGCCGGCATTTGGTTCTGAAGGCGCCGCACCCCTCCCCCCTATCGGCACATAACGGGTTTTTCGGCTGCCGGCATTTTTCAAAGGCCAACGCCTTTCTGGAAAGCAGAAACATGCGGCCTATCGAGTGGGCGTTGCCGGAGGAGCAGACACCTGATCCGCCGCTATTTGCCTAACAGACCGCGGGCCTGCCCGGTGAGTTCGGCCAGCATGGCGGTATTAGGCGTAGGGGCGGCACGGGCGCGTTTCACCAAGGCTTGGTATTGCTCCACCCGCTTCTCCTGAGCGCGTAGCCAGGCATCCACATGGGCCGCCACGTCCTTGCCCTTGGCTTCGCTCAGGAATTCGAGCCTGATTTGCTGTAAATCACGCGCAATCCCGGCCACCAGCAGCCGTTCCCACGGGTCGGTTGGTTGCATTCGCGCGGCGGTGGATTGCACCCAATCGATGCCCAGTGTTTCGCCGATGCGGGTGAAGGCGCGGGTAACCTCCGCTTCTTCAACCTGCAGCTTGCTTGCGAGCAGCGCCAGCCCGACCGCGCCGTCCAGCTTGAAGAGGCCGACGGATCGGCTAATGAGTTCCGCCGGCGCTCCCAGGGTGAGCAGATGGGCGGCAATCGCTTCTGCCCTGCGTGCGCTTTCAGGGCGCAGCAGTTTGTCGACCAGGTCGGAAAGTCGTGCAACGCCTGATTTCAACATCGCAACGCCCTCGCCTGGCATTGTTCCTGACGGGAGGCTGCGGATCAAGTCCGCAATTTGGCCGCGCATCGCCCCCGCGATTTCTGCGAACAGCGCCAGTCTGGCCACTTCGGGCATGGCGCAATCATCAATGTCTTTCCAAAGCGACGGCACATGGAACAGGCGCTCTGCAATGACGAAGGCGGATGAGAGGTCGGAGAGTGAGCAACCCTCCTCTTCGGCCAATTCGAATGGATGAATGATGCCCAGCCGATTGACGATGCGGTTGGCGAGCTCCGTTGCGACAATCTCGCGGCGCAGTTGATGCGTCTGTATCGCCTCGGCATGTGTGGCCTGCATTGCCGGCGGGAAAGATGCCGTCAATTCGCTTCCCATTGTGGGATCGCCGGAAAGATCGCGCCGCTCTATGGCGTCCTGCAGGGCCAGCTTTGCCGTTGAAAGCAGGATCGCCAGTTCGGGACGGGTCAGGCCTTGTCCCTCCTGAACCCTGCGAAGCAGTTCTTCATTGCTCGCAAGTCCTTCGACCTTTCGATCCAGCCGCCCATTGCTTTCAAATATTTCGATGAGTCGGACATAGGATGGCAGGTTTGCCGCCCCGCCCGCTTCGGCAATCGAAAGACCGAGTGCCTGGAGGCGATTGTCCTCCAGCACAATTTCAGCCACGGACGCCGTCATGGAGACCAGCAATGCGTTTCGATCCTCGAAACTCAGCTTGCCTTCGCGCATCTCCTTATTGAGCGCGATCTTGATATTGACCTCATTGTCGGAACAATCGACGCCCGCGCTATTGTCGATGAAATCGGCGTTGATGCGCCCGCCGCGCAGGCCATAGGCGATCCGCGCTGCTTGAGTGACGCCCAGATTGGCGCCCTCTCCCACGACTTTTGCGCGAAGCTGTTCGGCATCCACGCGAACGCGATCGTTGGCCGGGTCGCGAACGTCCACATGGTTTTGCGCGGCCGCCTTGACGTAAGTGCCGATCCCGCCGAACCAGAGCAGGTCCACAGGCGCCTTCAACAGGGCCGAAATCAGCTGCGTGGGCTCCATTTGTTCATCGGCTACATCCAGAAGCGTTCTGACCTGCGGCGACAAGGGGATGATCTTCTGGCTACGCGGAAAAACGCCGCCGCCCGCCGATATCAAGGATCGGTCATAATCGTCCCAGCTTGACCTTGGCAGATCGAACAGTCGCTTGCGTTCCTGCCAGCTCATGGCCGGATTGGGATCGGGATCTAGGAAGATGTGGCGGTGGTCGAACGCCGCCACCAGCTTAATGGCTTTGCTGAGCAACATGCCATTGCCGAACACGTCTCCCGACATATCCCCACAACCTGAAACCCGTATCCGATCCTTCTGAACGTCGACTCCCATTTCCAGAAAGTGGCGCTGTACGCTGACCCAGGCGCCCTTTGCTGTGATGCCCATTGCCTTATGGTCATATCCCTGGCTGCCGCCACTGGCGAAGGCATCGCCAAGCCAGAAGTCCCGCTCCAGCGCAATGGCGTTGGCCACGTCGGAAAAAGAAGCCGTGCCCTTGTCCGCAGCGACCACGAAATAGGGATCCTCCCCGTCATGAACCATTACAGCCTCTGGGTGGACTACCTTGCCTCCAACGATATTGTCGGTGACCGACAGCAGCGTCCGAATGAAAATGCGATAGCTTTCGGTACCTTCGGCCAGCCAACCGTCACGATCCTTGGCCAGATCGGGCAGCATCTTGGGAAAGAAGCCCCCCTTCGCGCCGGTCGGCACGATGATGGCATTCTTCACACGCTGCGCCTTCATCAGGCCGAGTATCTCGGTACGGAAATCGTCGCGCCGGTCTGACCACCGCAGTCCGCCGCGCGCAATAGGCCCCGCGCGTAAATGGATGCCTTCCACGCGCGGGCTGTAAACCCAGATTTCGCGCCATGGCAGAGGCGCTGGAAGGCCGGGCACCATCGCGCTGTCCATCTTGAAAGCGATGGCTTCGGCAGCAGCCGGGGCAAAGAAATTGGTGCGAAGCGTGGCGATGATCACCGCGCGCGTCAGACGCAGGATACGGTCTTCGTCGATTGCGGTGACGCGCTCCAGCGCCAGATCGATCGCCCGGCCGACTTCTGCCTCTGCTTCCTGTCCGGCTTGAGCAGGGTCATGCCGGGTCTCGAACAGCCGGACCAAGTCCCGTGCGATGCCCTGTTCCCGTTGCAGCGCGTCGACAAAAGTGGACAGGCCATAAGCAACGCCCGTCTGCCGCAGATAGCGGAAAATCGCGCGGAACAGAATAACGGACCGAGGCTCAAGCGCCGCGGAAATCAGCAGTTCGTTGAAGCGGTCATTCTCCGCAGTGCCCTCCAACACCCCGATAATGGCCCGTTGCAGCGTCTCGCTTCGAGCAATGAGATCGGGCGCTTCACGGCCCAAGGGAAGATCGAGGACGAACTTCTGCACATGGCCCAGCTCTCCCCCGCTTAACGGCGTCGACATTTCCTCGACCACACGAAAGCCGAAATTCTCAAGAGCCGGAACGGCATCCGACAGTGTAATTGGATCCAGGCTGTACAGTTTCAGGCGCAAGCGGGAGGGGGCATCATCGGGGTTCCGATAAAGCCGGGCTCCCCGGCTGCCCTGACCGGCCAGCGCCTGCATCTGCAATATGTCAATCGCGGCCTCATCCGGACCCGCGCCCGCGCGATAAGCGTCCGGAAATGCAGAAGCATAGCGCGCCGCCAACGCGGCCGCACGGCTTTGTTCGCCTATTTCCGCCAACCCACTTTCAACGGCGGGCACCCAACCGCGCACCATTTCTTCGAGCAGACGGTTCAGTCGCGCCGCGTCGGGCATCTGACCGCCTTCGCGAAGATCCAGCGCATAGCGAATGAGCGCCACTCCGCCTTCCTCCAGCGCGATGGACCAGCTCAGCAAACGGGCCTTAGCGGCCCGCTCCAGCATTTCGGCTATGGCGGAGCGCCGCCCGGTGGATACATCGTCCCGTGGCAGCCAAACGAAAGCGAACAGGTGTCGGCCGAGCGGGCTTTGTACCAACGCCATTTTCGGCCGCGGACGGTCGGAAAGCGACATGGAGGTCAGCACGACCTCCTCAAGCGACTGTTGATCGAAACTGATCAGCAGGTCGTGTGGCAATGCTGTCATCGCATGCGCCAGCGCTTTTCCCGCATGACCCATCGGATCGAAGCCGAATTTCTCCACCAAGCCGAACAGGGCAGAGCGAAGCAGCGGGATTTTTTCCGGCGATGCGCTCAGCGCCGCACTGGTCCACAGGCCGGCGTGAATGGAAAGTCCGGTAATCTCTCGCCCGTCGCGTACTGGAAGGATGATGAGATCGATCAGAACGCGCCGATGGACGGGCGACAGGCGATTGGACTTTATGATCAGCGGACTGGGCTTACCCTCCTCGAACCAGTGAAAAGCAGCCTCCACCGAAGCAGAAGAAAGCAGCGGTTCATCCGACACCGCGCAAATACCAAGCTGCCCCTCCGCTTCGCCGGAACGAGCGCGGACCTCATGGCCGAGCTGGGTAAAATTGCGATCAAGAAACCAGCGCAGCAGCGCCGCGCCCTCTACGTCATGAAGCCGTTCAGCATCGGCGCTCATCGCTTGTTGCATGCGCAGCCAGTCGGCAACAGCTGCCCGGACATGGGCGAGCGTGTTGCGGACATGCTCTACCAGGGCTCGCCGTTGCTTTGCGTCGGCGCGATCCGTCTCGAAATAGATGATGGATTCGCGGCGCGCTCCGCTGCTGTCCGGGGGAAGGATTTGGGTCAGCGTACCTTGCGCATCGCGGACGACCGACACCACCGGATGTATCAACCGATGGATCGCAATCCCCTCGGATGAAAGCGTCGCCGCAACCGAATCGACCAGGAAGGGCATGTCATCATTGATGACGGCCAAACGCATCAGCCGCCGGCCGTCGCGTCTGGCCAGGGTATCGAGCGCTATAATCGGCTCCGATGCAGGACGAATATGACTGGCATCGGCAAGGAACCTTGCTGCTTCTGAAAGCGCCTCTTGGTCAAAGCCCTCGTCTTCGCCTGGAAGAGCGCCGCTGTGCAAAGCAGCCTGAAGGGCCCGCGCGATCAGATGCGACTTGGACTCGGCGACTGTAGTGGCCATTGAAAAGGTCATCCTGTCTGGAGCGTCGAGGCTGCTCCATTCATCATTATGGCCCTACTATAACCGGTGCTTGCGCAGCCCCCAACCCTAATATGGCAACATAGTTTCGATCAGAAGAAACTATATTATCAAGAATTCCTTAGTTACTCGTCACCGAAACTCGCTCTACGCCGCAGCCTTGCGGACGACTCGCTCCGCAAGCACCGAATTTCCATCGATGGCTGCGACTATGGAAAGGCTCCCGTCGGCCTCGCGGCGGCCCACCATAACGGCAAGTCCTTCTTCGTCTGTAGCGATTTCCTCGAACGGTATGGCAAGCGCGCTGCAGAGTTTCCGACGCGCTTCATGTACAGGATTGGACTGGCTGGTACGCTGCTGCTTGCGGGCAAGGCGCTCATTTCGCACCAGCGCCTTCAGACCGCCCGGATAGGCTTCCAGATAGGCCGCCAAAGTGCTTTTTTCTATTTGTCCGGCCATTCCGTGATCAAGGGCGGTGGCATATTCGGCAAGACGCGTCTTGTCGTAATTTGCCCCGAAGATCAGCTTGACGATCGGCGTCATCGGCGCGCGCGCCTGCACCTTTATCCCGGCATCCTGCAGCAGTTCAGCATATTCCTGCGCGTTGTTCCGAGCCAAGAGGGCGAAATCATAGGCAAGGCCAATAGCGCGATAGAGCGCGGAATGGCTACGATCCTCCACGGCCTGGGCTTCGCCCGCAAAATCGCGGGCAAGCGCCAGCCAATCGGCAAGCGGGGCGTCGGCGTCAGGCTCGGCAAGGACAAGCGTTCCGTCCTGTTCGGCCGGAAGCAGCGGTTCGGGAAAAACAGCCGAGGGCCCATCCGCCCATATCGGCGTATTAATGGCGGCAGAGGGCGCGCTGCGCAGGGCCTGACCTACTTCCAAAATCAGCTCGTCGGTCAGATTGCGGTCGGCCATTTCCTTCCAGTTGATGACGCCGTAGATGAAATCGATCGTGTCATCGTCGGATGAAAAGGGCATCAATATGCCGCGATACAATATTTCGGTGCCGCGCTGGTTCAGGAACTCGGCCTCGAAACCGATCGGCGCTCCATTGGCGATGATCTGAAGATAATGG
Organism: Rhizorhapis suberifaciens; assembly: GCF_014200045.1. Classification (GTDB taxonomy): domain Bacteria; phylum Pseudomonadota; class Alphaproteobacteria; order Sphingomonadales; family Sphingomonadaceae; genus Rhizorhapis; species Rhizorhapis suberifaciens. Next base: position 222,610 of record NZ_JACHOV010000003.1, on the reverse strand, counting down.
TCCGTTAGCCGTGACAGCAAGGAACGGCTGGGCACATCGGCGATATGCTCTATTTCCCCATGAATGTCGCATTCCTGCCGTAGGGCCGATCCGAGATAGGGCACGGCCGGATTTTCCAGGCTGGCGGTGAAGTCCAGCAATACGCTGTAGGGCGCAAAATCCTCTATGCTTGCAGGTTCCAGATCTTCGATGGAAGGAAAGCGGCGGTCCTGCAGCAGCGATGCCCAATGATTATAAGCGCGCACATGCATCCGGCGCTCGTCGGTGCTGATCTCGGGCGGTGGCTCTATGGCCGAATCCTCCGCCGCATAATCCAGATCCTCCAGATGATGGGCCATGTCGTGCCCAAGCGGATTGTCCATTGCCCGTCCCGTCGCAAACTGTTCCAACCCTGAGTCTCGCATGGCGAGGGTAAAGATCGGGTGAATCATATTGCGAAGACGTTAACCGTAAACCGATGGAATAGCTGCAATGGCGGCTTGTCAGACGCCCCGGACCTTGGTAAGCGCCGCCAAAGGATAGGGCCGCTTTAGCTCAGCCGGTAGAGCACATCATTCGTAATGATGGGGTCAGGTGTTCGAGTCACCTAAGCGGCACCACTATCCTCTTAAATTCCCCCATGTCCCGGCCCGGCCAAGTGGCCAGTATATTCTCCCGCGATGTCCGAGGGTTAGGCGGGCATGGTTGATCCCAGAAACTGCCGTTCCCTTGGCGGCTCATGCATTGAGATGCAGCGCGAGAAGTCGTCGAGCACGGTCGACAGGTACATCCAGCCCCATCCGATGATCTGTGCGCCGCGCAGGCCAGGAGAAACGCGCTGGTCGATAGAAGACTACGGGCGGCGGAATGCATGAATGGGTCCCCCTTTTTGGGCTGCTCGTACCCGAGGGAAAAATACTAATGCACGTCATCGCAACGACCCATCATCTAAAGTCGAGGATCCAAAAGCTTCCATATCGGGAGCATTCCAGGCCGATTGAAATGCCTCCGTAGCCCTTTCCGGCAGGCCCGCTCTATTGACTGAGCGCCGCATCCTCTTTAGCCGCGCTGTGCTGGATGGTCCATGGAACATATCCGTGGATCCGTCATGAATTTCGAAGGGCCCAGCCGCACGTGGCGATCGGCCGCTGCAAAGGACTGGACTATGCTGCTGCCGGGCATCGCTGCGGGAATGTTGATGATGGGCGCGCAGATGGCAACGGTCGATGCGCCGCCGCCAGAAAAGCCGCCGGTGGTCGATGATGCGGGGGCCGGGGCCACGCTGGACGCTCCTGCGGCTCCCCCATCGACGAACGACACGGACCCACAGCACGACATCGTGGTGACCGGCGCGGAGCGGGCGCCGCCTGGGGACCCGTTGGAAAATCTCAACGCGAAAAGCTTCGAGGCGGTGCAGTCGGTCGACAAGGCAGTGGTCGAGCCGGTGGCAAAGGCCTATAACAAGGGCCTGCCTAAACCCGTGCGCAAGGGCTTCCGCAACTTCTTCGCCAATCTGCAAGAGCCGGTGGTGTTCGCCGCTTATATGCTCCAGCTGAAGCCAGGCAAGGCGTTTGAGACGGCGGGGCGCTTCACCCTCAACACTACGCTGGGCGTCGCCGGGCTGTTCGACGTCGCCAAGCGCAAGCCCTTTTACCTGCCCTACCGTCCCAACGGCCTTGCCAATGTGCTCGGCTATTATGGCGTAGGACCCGGGCCATACATGTATCTGCCGATCGTCGGGCCGACGACGCTGCGCGATATTATTGGCGATACGGTGGACAAGATGGCAGTGCCCTTCCTGGTCGGGAAGCCCTTCACCGAGCCAGCCTATGTCATCCCAGCGACGATCCTCAACCAACTCGGCGAGCGTGCCGCCTTTGACGATACCGTCCAGCAGATCCGCAAGGAGGATGACCCTTATGCGGCCTATCGCGAGCTGTACCTGAAGCAGCGCAAGGCGGAGATCGAAGCGTTGCACGGACGGACGAGCGATGACGTGGTGCCGGTTTATGGACGGCGGATGGGAGAAGGTGGGGCGGTGCCGCAGTAAGCTGAAGCTGCCTGCTTCCCAGTCCATGCCTGCCAGCGCCCCCGCAAGATCGACCTGGGGCAGACCGCAATGGCTACCTGATACGGAGCGGCTCTATTGCCGGGTAAGGGCGAAATCCACCTGAATGGCAACAGCGCTGGTCGTCTGACCAGCCATGATGCCCGCTGATGCATTCGCGGCCTGCTCAGCCATGACCACAGGAGGCGGAGCAGCCGGAATGGCGCCGGGCAGATAGCGGCTCCCCTGCATCCCTCCAGAATCCCGGATCGTCAGTACACGGCTGATCTTCATTCCCGCTGCCTTGGCATAGGCTTCGGCTCGTGCATACGCGGCCTTATATGCATTGGTATAGGCGCTTGTTGCGGCCCTTTCGGGGTTTGCCATCCGCAAATCCGGTCCGCTGACGATATTTGCGCCGGCGGTCGTGGTAGCGGTGACCGCAGCACCGGCCTTGTCAACATTCCTCACAGTAACATTCACGATGTTGCTTGCCTGATATTGACCTTTCCGTTCCCCCCAATCGATCCGCTGGACATTCATAGCACGCGTCTGAATGTCCTTTTGGGCAATTCCCACCCTCCTCAAAGCACTCAAGATTTCCTGAATCTTCCTTAGATTGGCCTCGCTAGCCGCTTTGGCCGTTTTATCCCAGGTGTTTATGCCTGCTTGAAATTGCGCCTGGTCGGGTTGGGTTTCTGACTGACCGATAGCACTGACCGAAAGGAGAGTTTCTTCATGCTCTACACCGCGAGAATCATATGACGCGTCACCGCAACTGGCGAGCGCAGTGGCCAAACCTACAATGAACGGGATCCTCAACATCTGCACTCTCCTGACTTCTTGCCGAAAGTACGGGACAGTCTGCATGAACGAAGATGAAGGGCGGCTGACAAAGGTTAGCCGTTCCTGCTTCGATCACGGAAAGCGCTGAAGCAGTTGGTCGTTGAGCCCTGGGCCTCGCTGGTGATCGATCATGGCCAATGTGTCCGAGGTACATATCCAGCAAGTCGCCGATGCTTCCATCTGGCTCGACATCAATCTAAGTTTGGCGCCATTGAGCGGCGCGTTCCTCGTCCGCTTGGCGTGATTCCACCCAGCTGGTGCGACCGTCAGCAAAGCGTTCCCGTTTCCAGAAAGGGGCGCTGGTCTTCAACCAATCGATCAGGAAAGCGCAGCTTTCAAGAGCCGCTTGCCGGTGTCGCGCGGCCGTCGCGACGAATACGATGCGGTCGCCCGGCGCCAGCGCACCGACGCGATGGATGAGCCGAACCCCAAGCAAGGACCAGCGTTCGGCGGCTTCCCTCGCCAGCGCCTCAAGCTGCGACTGCGTCATCGCCGGGTAATGGTCCAGGTGCAGTTCAACCAAGCCACCGTCGCCGCGCACAAGCCCTGTAAAGCTTGCGACCGCGCCGCCGCCGCTCGCCTCCAGCGCCGCCTGTTCGGTGCCGGGGTCGAATGTGTCGGTCTGGACAGAAACCGAAATCATCCCCCGGTAACTGGCGGGAAGATCGCCAGTTCCCTCCCCGAACCCAAAGACGTCTCAAGAGACACGAACTTCTGGTCCAATGCTGCACGCAGCCGAGCCGGCTCGGCAAAAGCCTGGGCGTAGCCTCCGCCCCGCCGCGCGAGCATTGCGATAAGATCGATGACCTGCATCTCTCCGCCGGGATGGTCGATGGTTTCCCCATCCAGGCCGATGCGTTCACGCACCCATGAAAAATATAGAATTTCGAGCTTTGCCACCGTATCAATCCATATGCTTCACGCCGACGCGAAGATAATCCCACCCCGTGACCAGCGTCAGAATCGCCGCTGCCCAAAGCGTCGTCAGCCCGATTTGCTTCACCATGGCAAACTGGGGCAAAGCGCCGGCCAGGATAAGCGCTCCAAGCGCAATCAGCTGAAAAGCCGTTTTCCACTTTGCCAGTTTCGACACGGGAACCGAAACCCGTAGATCGGCCAGAAATTCGCGGAGCCCGGATACGGCGATTTCGCGAAGCAGGATGATGATGCCCGCAATGATATGAATGCCTGCAATATCGCGCGTCGCCGCCAACATCAGGATCACCGCCGCGATCATGATCTTATCCGCAATGGGATCAAGGAAGATACCCAGCTTCGACACCGTGCCCTTGGCGCGTGCCAGATAGCCATCGAAATAATCGGTGACGCCCATCAGGCAATATAATGCAAAGCCGAAGGCATAGCCCGTCTCCCATTGTGGAAACCACAATAGGCCAACGAGCAAAGGCACCGCGAAAATCCGGGAGAGCGTTAATATGTTCGGCAGCGTCAGCATTGTCGCCCACCGCCATAATGCTTTTCTCAAACAATGGAAATCCGTCGGGTGAATGTTGGTGGATGAGCATAAACCCTATTGGCCGCGCCGCTCGCACAGGCTACATGGCACCTCACCTTACCTTCCGGCAACAACGAGAACATCCCCACATGCAGGCATCCCTTAGGCTTCTTGGCAAGCGAAGGTTCCTGCCCATCTTCGTCACTCAGTTCCTGGGGGCCTTCAACGACAATCTGTTCAAGACCGCCATGGTGCTGTTCGCAACCTATGCGATCTATGATGACCCGCGCATGGAATCCAATTTCAATGCGTTGGCGACGGGGCTCTTCATTCTGCCCTTCTTCCTGCTTTCGGCCCTTTCCGGCCAGCTGGCGGACGCCACCGACAAGGCGCGGATCGTCAGGATAGTGAAAGCGGCGGAAGTGATCATCATGGCGGTGGGCGCGACGGGACTGCTGCTGGAGAACATCCCGCTAATGCTGGTAGCCGTATTGGCGATGGGCGTACATTCGACGTTTTTCGGGCCTATAAAATACGCCATCCTGCCTCAGCATCTCAATGATGACGAGGTGCTCGGCGGCACCGGGCTGGTCGAGGCGGGGACCTACCTCGCCATTCTTGCCGGCACCATAGCGGCTGGCTGGATCAATGCGGAAGCGACCGCCATCGGCGTCGTCCTTGTGGCGTTGCTCGGTTATTATAGCGGGCGGCAGATTCCGCCTGCGCCGCCCGTGGGCGATCCTATCAAGATCGACCATCATGTGTTCCGGTCATCATGGCGGCTGATCAGCGTAACTATGCACATTCCCAGGCTCTTCCTGGCAATCTGCGCCATCAGCTTCTTCTGGATGATCGGTTCCATCCTCATCATAATCTTCCCGCCGCTCGTGAAGAATGTCTTCACAGCTAGCAAGGAAGTGGCCAGCCTCTTCCTCGCTATCTTTTCAATCGGCGTGGCCCTGGGTTCAGTGCTGATCAACCGGCTGCTGCAGGGCAAGGTATCGGCGAAATTTGGTCCCCTGTCGGTGGTGCTGATGGCTGGTTTCATCCTCTTTCTGTATGTCGTCGCCAGAAGCTGGATCGGCGCGCCGGAGGGTGAGCTGTACGACGTCTGGACCTTCATCGACCATAGCGGGGCCTGGCAAGTGCTTATCGCGCTTCTCGGCATCGCGATCAGCGGCGGGATGTTTGTCGTGCCGCTCTATGCCTTTCTCACCACAACCGTCAGCAAGAGCGAGACTGCCCGTACGGTGGCGGCCAACAATGTTGTGAATTCAGGCGCAATGACGATCGGCGCCCTGGCAATATTAGGCGCCACCGGGCTAGGACTTTCGATCACCGGTGCGCTGCTGCTGGTGGCGGCCATGTGCTTGCTGTCGGCTTGGCTCGCATGGAAACTGCATCAGGCGTGCGTTTGAAAAGGTTGCCCCCCTCGCGTGAACGGCTCAGGCAATAAAGGTGTAAAATGCCGTGAAGAAGGCAGAGAAACTGAGGGCGAAGAGCTTCCAGTCTTGATCGTCTGAGGCCCGCAAATCCTTCTTGTTCACACTCAGCGAGGTAGGAGGCAGTGTTCGGCGGAAAGGATGCCGCGCTGTTTCCATGCCAAGGACAAGTCGCCGTTTCATAGGACGGATGTTAACGGACTTTTAACTCTGTTGCCTAGCCGGAAAGGTAGTTAACCCCAGAATGTGCCGGTGCGGGACAGGCAGTGGATCGCTACTCAGTGCTGGCGTCGTTCGCGTAGTTGAATTATTCGAATGAGTGAATACGCAGGACGACTCAAGGAGAGACCCAAATGTCCATTCGGACCACCCATGTCGGCAGTCTCCCAAGAGGTGATCAACTGGCAACCCTGTTGCTTGCCCGAGATCATGGCGAGGAGGTCGACTCCACTGAATTCGAGCGGGTGGTACAAGCTGCAATCGACGATGCCGTTGCCCGTCAAGCAGCGGCAGGAGTTGGCATCATGAGCGATGGCGAACTCGGCAAGGTCGGTTACGCCACCTACATTACCGAGCGGCTGGAAGGATTTGGCGGTCATGTGGACCGCACCCCGGCGCGGGACCTTGCCGACCTTCCTGACTTGCGAAAGAAGCTCACCGCCATCATGGGTGCGCAGGAGTTCGTTCGGGCGGCTTGCGTAGGCCCTGTAAAATTGCGCACATTGGAGCCTTGCCGCGATGACATCCGCCGCTTCCGGGCGGCGATGGACCGTCATGGCGGCGGCGCGCGCGGCTTCCTCAACGCCGCATCCCCAGGGCTGGTGACCGCGTTTCAGCCCAATCAATATTATGGCACCCATGAAGCCTATCTTGCGGACTTGGTCGGGGCGATGCGTCCGGAATATGAAGCTATTGTCGATGCCGGCTTCGATTTGCAATTGGACTGCCCCGACCTGGCGATGGCGGCGCATACGGGTTTTCAAGGCTTGAGCGAGTCTGATTTCCTCAAGCGCGCCGCCCAGAATGTTGAAGCGTTGAATGCCGCCACGCGCAACATATCGCCCGACAGAATGCGGATGCACATTTGCTGGGGCAATTATGAAGGGCCGCATCATCACGACATCCCGCTGGAGAAGGTGATCGGCATCGTACTTGCCGCCCGCCCCTCGACCATCCTGTTTGAAGCGGCCAATCCGCGCCACGAACATGAATGGGAAGTGTGGCGGGATGCGCGACTGCCTTCGGACAAGATCCTTGCTCCGGGATTGATCGACAGCTGCTCCAACTATGTCGAGCACCCCGCCCTCATTCGCCAGCGGCTGGAGCGTTTCATCTCATTCATGGGGCCGGAAAGGGTTCTGGCAAGCACTGACTGTGGTTTCGGAACCTTTGCCAATTACGGCAAGATCGACCCGGCGGTGACCTGGATGAAGCTACGGGCGCTTCGCGACGGCGCCGACCAGATGGACGCTTTGCTGCTGACTGGCGCCGATGGCGGGCGTTGAACCAGGCGGCAGCGTCAAATCCGCCATGCGGACGCTCGACGTGCTTGAACTGCTGGTCGGTCAGGCACGGCCAATGGCCGCTCACGAAATCGCGGCAGCGCTGGCTATTCCCATGAGCAGTCTTTCCTATTTGCTCTCCACGCTTGCAGAGCGCGGCTATCTTGAACGATCAGGGCGCTTCTATGGCATCGGAGATGCGATCCGGCGGTTGCAGCCCCGCAGGGCCGCTCCGACAGTGGCAGAGCGTGCGGTTCCGCTGGTGGCGTCGCTCCGGCATCAACTGAACGAAACCGCCAGCTTTTTCGTGCGCCGGGGTTTTGAGATTGAGGCTGTCGCAAGCGAGGTCGGCCAACATGCATTGCGCTATACCCTGGAGGTGGGACAACGTGCCCCCTTGCACAGCTTTGCTGCGGGCAAGGCGCTGCTGGCAAGGCTGGATGAGGACGAACTCAGCCGCTATTTCAACTCCATCGAACGAATGGCATTCACCCCCAAAACACTCGTCAGCGAGCAGGCCCTCCGCGCAGACATAGAAGAAGCGCGGCGCGCCGGCATCGCGCGTACGTGCGAGGAGCACACGCCGGGGATCATCGGCATCGGATGCGCGGCTCTGGTCGATGGTGTCGCGGTAGGGGCCTTCAGCGTCGCCATCCCGGTCGCGCGCTTTGATCCGGGCGTCGAGGAACGCTGCATCCGCCTCCTGACCCGCGCGGCCGAGGCTTTGGCCACACACTGAATAGGTGTTAGCAGCCCTGCCGGCGCCGAAATTCGCGTATCCATTCAGCGGTCGTCCTTAACCCGCCGAACGGATAGAAATGCAGCAATACGTCGCCATGTTTTGACGGATCAAGGCCATCGGCAAGGTCCTTGATCAGCGCATCCGGTCCTGCGGTGGAGAGCAATTTGGTAATGGAAAGACCATATTTGCGCATCACCTTAGCTGATGCGCCTACACCGCAACGAGCGGCAAAGCTCAACAGCCGCTTCACGCTCGCAGGGCCCGGAACCCCGATCCGCACCAGAGCATCCACGCCCTCGGCTCGCACCTGCTCAAGCCAGCTTAGCACCGGTTCAGCATCGAAGGCGAATTGCGTTACGACCGCAAAGTCATGGCCCCGATCGTGCAGTGCGGCCTGTTTGTCCCGCTTGGCACGCCAAAGCTTGTCATTGCCTATGTCCGGATGACCCTCTGGATAGCCTGAAATGCCGACGCGGCGAATGCCATATTGGGCGAGGAGGCCGGTGCGGATGATGCTGAGTGCATCCTCATAGGGTCCCATTGGTTGGGGTGGATCGCCGGCCACCACAAATGCGTGATCGACGGCGGCCTCCCGTTGCAGGCCAGACAGGAAGCTTTCCAACTCTTCCTGCGACTCCAAACTGCGGGCTGAAATGTGCGGAATGGGGATGAAGCCCAACTCCCGCACATGTTTTGCAGCGGCAATGCGGTCATCGAAGGTTTCGCCCGGCAGGAAGGTGACTGGAATCTTCGTGCCGGGTGGAATGCTGTCTGCTGCCGCTTCAAGCTCAGGCACATCCTTGGCGGTCATTTCAACCGAATAATTGTTGAGCAGTGCGCACAGCGCCTGTGATCCGCCATAAGGATGCCTGGGCATGTTCGCCTATCCCTTCCTCTCAGGCGGGCTGACGCCGCCGCCAGCCTTCGGCATAGGAATCCCGGGCCACTTCCGCATAGGGGACGGGGCTGACCACCGCCTTGATCTCGGTCTGGACATGGCGCTCGACCGTTGGCTTTGCCGAACCGCCATCTGGCTCACCCCAGAGTAGAGTCACTTGGGTGCCGGGCGTCGCGCGTTCTGCATCAACCATGGCCAAGGCCAACATCCGGCCTTCGTTTGCACTATATCCGATCCAGGTTGAAAGGCCCACCGTCTCGCCGCCTGCCAATATCCTGTCGAAGGGGTGCATGGCATAGACGGCCGAAGGAAATTCGAACGCCTTCGCGCGCTCGCCCTTGGTCAGCATCGAACTCATCACCCGCATGACGTCTTCATTGTCGAGAGCCAGCGTCACCTTTTGGCGATGCGGTCCCTGAGCAATCTTCTCAAGAGCTTCGCGGCCGATGAAGTCATGGTCGAACTTGACGAATGGGCCGTAACCCAGATCCCATGGTGTCAGATAATAGTCTTCGATATTGCCGGAGACGAAACTGCCGCCGATCGACGCCTTGGCCTCATAGCAATCGGCGGGCAGCCATTCGCGATAAGCCTTCATGCTGTCGCCGGTATAAACGGCAGGCAAGGGGGAGGGGATCCAGCCGGACTCGAGCGTGTTGGAGGAATAGGCGCGACCGCCAACCAGCCTCAGGTCAAACGCCTTCCCTGCGGTGATCAGGGCTTGGCGTACTTCCTCGCCCTCATCCCAGGGGCCAAACAGCTCAAATCCCGGTTGCCCTGCCATGCCATGGCGTAGCGCGCGCACCTGCTTTCCCGCGATGGTGAGCGTGGTCATGTTGAAGAATTTGAGGTCGGGCGGAGTTGCGCCAATGGCTTGTCCGATCACCTTCATCGCGTTGGGGCCCTGCACCTGAAAACGATAGGATTTTCGTTTTCCGTCGGAGCGCATCGCCCAGCGTTCATCGCGCGTGACACTCACATTCCATTGGCCGGTCGCGGCGTGATATTCCACCCATTCGATCGCAGGCGCGCGGCCCACCAGATTGAACGAATTCTCCGCGAGATAGAATAGAATGACGTCGCCTATCACATATCCTTCAGGGGTCACCGGCACCCATTGCTTGGCTTTGTCGACCCTAAAGCCCTTGAAGCTGTTGATGCCGAGATAGTTCAGCATGGCGAAGGCGTCCGGACCCTCAACCGCCAAGTCCACCATATGATAGGACTGATTGAACAGCACTGCGCTGTGCTGCCATCCCCACTGCTCGTCGCGCCAATTGCTATATTCTGCGGGAACCCCAGGGTAGACATTGGGACCGGTCTGCTGATTGCGAAGCAATTCCACTATGTTGCCGGCGCCGGTCAGCACCTCGTCCAGATTTTTCACTTCAACTCTCCTCGTGATAGGGGCGCAAAGCCAGGCAGTTAATTCATGTACCAGAATATTTCATATCTATGAAGTTATGTCCAGTTCGATCCCCTTGCCGATCGTGGTGCGAGGGCCATTTTCATCCCGCTCCCCCTTGGTCTTACCAGCGCCATCCTCTATGCAGGCCGAAATTGCTGGGGAAGTGCCTTGATCGAAACCATTTTCGCCGCTGCCACGGCTCATGTCCGTTTTGAAAATCTGGGACTGGATCCTGTCGCGCTGGATCTCGGATTCTTCACTATCAAATGGTACAGCCTCGCCTATCTGTCGGGAATACTGATCGGCTATTGGTATTTGCTGAAGCTGATCGCCCAGCCCGGTGCCCCTTTGGCCCGGCGTCATGCTGACGACATGATCTTCTATGCGACGCTCGGCATCATTCTGGGCGGAAGACTGGCCTACGTCTTTTTCTATCAGCCTGCGATTCTCGAACGGCCGCTCGACATATTCAAATTGTGGGAAGGCGGCATGTCTTTCCACGGCGGCGTTTTGGGCGTATCGCTCGGCATATTATATCTGGCGCGCAAGAACGGGCTGAGTTGGCTGCGCGTACATGATTATGTGGCGTGCTGCGTACCCTTCGGGCTGTTCTTCGGCCGCCTTGCCAACTTCGTGAATGGTGAACTCTGGGGTAAGGCAAGCGAGGTGCCATGGGCGATTGTCTTTCCCACAGGTGGCGAAGTGCCTCGTCATCCCAGCCAACTCTACGAAGCGGCGCTTGAAGGCGTCGTGCTCGGCGTCATCCTGTGGTTTGCCTTCTGGAAGACGCGGGCACGCTACCAGCCGGGCATGCTGGTCGGCATTTTCCTGCTGGGTTATGGCGTTGCGCGTTTTACCGTGGAATTCTTTCGAGAGGCAGATGCGCAGTTGATGGAATTTGCCGCGCGCACCGGCCTGCATATGGGTCAATGGCTCACCTTGCCCATGATAATGGGCGGCCTGTATCTCATCGCCACCGCTCGCAGCCGGGCCGTGCGGGGCGCATTTCCGGACGGGAGTGCGCGTGCAGGCTGACGAGCTGCCACTTCCCGATCGCCTCGCGCGACAGATCGATGCCGGTGGGCCAATATCGGTCGCCCATTATATGGCCGAGGCAAACGCGCATTATTATAATAGTCGCGATCCGCTGGGCGCGGGGGGCGATTTCATCACTGCGCCAGAAATCAGCCAGATGTTTGGCGAACTGATCGGGCTCTGGCTTGCAGACCTCTGGATGCGCAGCGGCCGCAAAGCCGATCCCCTTTATGTGGAACTGGGACCGGGTCGCGGCACGCTCGCTGTAGATGCGTTGCGTGCGATGGAGATGGCGGCGCTTGCGCCAAAGGTGCATCTGGTCGAAACCAGCGAGGCTCTCCGGGCCAAGCAGAAGGCCAATATTTCTCATGCAGACTGGCACGATGATCTGGACAGCCTGCCAACCAGCGGACCCATCCTCGCTGTAGCCAATGAGTTTTTCGACGCGCTTCCCGTGCGTCAGATGGTTGCGACTCCCAAGGGCTGGCGGGAGCGGGTAGTGATCCGCGCGTTGAATGGCGAGCCGGGCTTGTTCGAGCCCATGGCGGGATTTCGCCCGATGGACAGCGCGGTTCCGGACGCCCTGCGCTACGTCCCTGAAGGCGCGATACTGGAAAGCTCGCCGGCAAGCGCCACAGTCGCTTACGCGCTGGCGCTACGAATCGCCAGGCAGGGCGGGGCCGCCATCATAATCGACTATGGCTATGAAGGTCCGGCGTTGGGAGATACGCTGCAGGCTGTGCGCGGACACATGGCCTCCAACCCCTTTGCCGATCCAGGTGCAAGCGACCTTACCGCACATGTGGATTTCACTTGCCTTGGCAATATGGCGCGGCAGGCGGGATTGAAGGTATTCGGTCCGGTAGGACAAGGTGCCTGGCTCAAAGCTGTCGGCATCGATGCTCGCGCCGCAATGCTGGCCCAAAAATCACCGGAACGGGCGGAAGAAATTGAAAACGCACGATCCCGGTTGACCGCGGACGATCAGATGGGCACCCTTTTCAAGGCGATGGCCTTCGTCCACCCGGACTGGGCATCGGCTGAGGGGTTTAACGGGTGATCGAAATCTTGCGTAGCGGCGCATTGGGTGGCGTGCCGCATGGCTTTCTGGGGCGGCGAGGCGGCGTGTCCATTGGCCTATATGGCGGTCTGAATGTCGGTTTGGGCTCTGCGGATGATCGTACGGCGATAAACCAGAACCGTATATTGGCGCGTGAAGCGGTGTTGCCTGGGTCGATCCTGGTGACAGTTCATCAAGTGCATTCTCCTGATGTCGTGACCGTGACCGAGCCCATATCGGAGGATGCCCGACCCAGCGCCGACGCAATGGTGACCAACCAGCCAGGGCTGTTGCTAGGCATTTTGACGGCCGATTGCGTGCCGGTGCTTTTCGCAGACCAGCAGGCGGGCGTCGTCGGTGCGGCTCACGCTGGTTGGAAGGGCGCTTTGGGCGGGGTGACTGACGCCGTGTTGCAGGCGATGGAAAAGCAGGGCGCGCGAAGAGATCGGATCGGATGCGCGGTCGGTCCCTGCATCGCACGGTCATCATATGAGGTGGCCGACGATTTCGCATCGACTTTCCTGCGCGCCGATCCCGACAATGAGCGCTTCTTCACCGCGGGCAGACCCTTTCATCAGCAGTTCGATATCGAAGCCTATGTCGTGGCCCGCCTGGCGCAAGCGGGGGTGACCCGCATAGAGGCGTTGGGCGAGGACACTTATTCGCAGCCCAGCCGCTTCTACAGCTATCGCCGCTCCTGCCATCAGGGTGAGCCGGGATATGGACGTCAGATCTCGCTCATCGGCCTTGCCCCCGAATGACGAAAACAATGGGCCTGTGGGGCGGCATCCTGGCCTTTTTCGTCCTGCTCGCACTGCCTGCCCCTGCGGGCATGACTGCCAACGCCTGGCATATGGTCGCGCTTCTTGTGCTGATGGCGGCTTGGTGGATGACAGAGGCGCTGCCGCTTACCGCCACGGCTTTACTGCCCTTCCTGGTCATTCCACTGACGGGAATGATGTCGCCCAAGGAAATCGCCGCCGCTTATTATTCGCCGATCCTGTTCCTGGTGTTGGGGGGAGCCTTCCTGGCGCTGGCGATCGAGCGCACGGGCCTGCACCGGCGGCTTGCGCTGGCTGTTGTCGCGCGCGGCGGGCGAACGCCCGGCGGCCTGTTGCTCGCCTTTATGACGGCCACAGCAATACTCAGCCTGATCGTCTCCAACACTGCTACAACCCTGATCATGATGCCGATCGGGCTGGCCGTTATCGCGGCTGCTGGCGTTGAGAAGGAAGAAACGGAAGGGTTTGCAGGCGCTCTGGCCATGGGGATTGCTTTTGCCGCCAGCATAGGCGGCCTGGGCACACTGGTGGGATCGCCGACCAACGCCATTGCCGCGGGCCTGATCGAGCGGCTCCTCGGCTATCGCATCGATTTCCTGACCTGGGCAATCTTCGGCATGCCCTTGGTGCTCATTGGCGTCCCGCTCTGCTGGTGCATTTTGATGAGGGTCCAGCGCGTTGATGCGAAGAGCTTCGATGGGCACAGCCTGCATGGCGCCATCGGTACGCCGGGCCCCTGGTCTGTGGCCGAAAAGCGGCTGGTTCCCTTGCTTATGGCCGTAGTGGCAATGTGGGTGCTGTTGCCGCTTTTCCCGTCCGCCTTGTCGGGAGGCCGCATTGAGGACGGTAGCATAGCCATTGCTGGCGCGCTGCTGCTATTCATTATCCCGGACGGCACGGGACGCCCGCTACTCAACTGGCAAGAGGCAAATCGCGCGCCTTGGGGCGTGATCATGATGTTCGGCGGCGGACTGGCGCTGGCCGAAGGCGTTACGGCTTCAGGCCTCGACAGCTGGCTTGGCTCGGCGCTTGAGCCGTTGGGAAGCGTGCCGCCGCTCTTCATTGCACTGGCTCTGGTGGCGCTGGTTGTCGTGGTGACGGAATTTGCGTCCAACGTCGCCAGCGCCAGCGGCATGATGCCAGTGGTTGCCGGACTGATTGCGGCGACGGGCGCCGATCCGCTCACGTTGGCCCTGCCGGCTGCCTTTGCGGCCAGTTGGGGCTTCATGCTGCCATCGGGTACGGGCCCCAATGCCATAGCCTGGGCCACCGGGCATATTGCGCTGCCCCGAATGCTGAAGGCCGGATTGCTGCTTGATACCGCAGGGGTCGCGCTCATTGTTTTAACCGTCTTTGTTTTGGCACCCATAGCCGGTTAGATTGTTCCCCATGCGGATGACTGCGCCACGCAGCGGTATTGAAGAGGAACGGAAATATGACCGGTGAGAAAAAAGGCGCTGCCCCCTCAACAACGCCCCGCAGACGGCCCAAGCCGGACATATTGGAAATTGACGGAAGGCGGCTAAGGCCCTCCACGTTGATGATGGGACACGGCTTCGACCCGGGTCTGTCGGAAGGCGCATTAAAGCCGCCTATCTTCCTGACCTCCACCTTCGTCTTCGAAAGCGCGGAGGCGGGGAAGCGCCATTTTGAAGGAGTGACCGGCATAAGGCCAGGCGGCGCGGAGGGCCTGGTTTATTCACGCTTCAACGGTCCCAACCAGGAAATTGCCGAAGATCGGCTGGGCGTTTGGGAGGATGCCGAGGACGCGCTGACCTTCTCCAGCGGAATGTCGGCCATCGCTACCACGCTTCTCACCTTCGTTCATCCGGGAGACGTGATCCTGCACAGCGCCCCGCTCTATGCCGCCGCCGAAGCGTTGATCGGTCGGATTTTGGGCAAGTTCGGCGTTCACTGGCTGGATTTTCCTGCAGGCGCGAGCCGTGAGGAAATCGATGCCGTGCTGAAGAAGGCAAAGGGCATGGGCCGTCTGGCGATGATCTATCTGGAAAGCCCCGCCAACCCGACCAATGTGCTGGTGGACGTCGAGGCCGTAGTCGAGGCTCGCAACAGCCTGTTCGCCAATGAGGCTGAAAAGCCGCCGATCGTCATCGACAACACCTTTCTTGGACCGCTGTGGCACCAGCCGCTGAAGTTCGGTGTGGACCTGGTGGTCTACTCGCTCACAAAATATGCCGGGGGCCACAGCGATCTGGTGGCTGGCTGTGTACTCGGCGCGAAAAGCATGATTGATCAGGTCCGTGCCATGCGGAACACTATCGGCACCATATTGGATCCCCATAGTGCGTGGATGCTGCTGCGGAGTTTGGAGACACTGGAGTTGCGTATGACGCGCGCGGGGGAAAACGCTGCCCGCATCTGCGCCTGGCTGCGCGAACAGCCGCAAGTGCAGCGTGTCGTCTATCTGGGCTTCCCCAGCAGCGAACGGCAGCGCCATATTTATGACCGTCATTGCTCAGGGGCAGGCTCTACCTTCTCGCTTTACCTGAAGGGTGGTGAAAAGGAGGCCTTCGCCTTCCTCGATTCCCTCAAAATCGCCAAGCTTGCGGTCAGTCTGGGCGGAACGGAGACATTGGCCAGCCATCCGGCGGCGATGACCCACTTGTCAGTCGCGCCAGAGCGGCGGAAAGCGCTCGACATCACCGACAATATGGTCCGCATATCGATTGGTGTGGAGGATGCGGACGATCTGATTGCCGACTTCGCCCAGGCATTGAAAATGGTGGGGTAGGAGCATGCCGCGAGGATTGCGAGGTCGGCTGCTGCACAGTTGAAGCTAGATTATCGGAAATTGGCCCTGAGGCGAGGGTAAATCCGTGGCGGGGACGAGTGGCGCCAACTCATGCGTAAGACTTGAAGACTGCATGTGCAATTGTATCGGCGTCGAGGCGGCGCTTGGCGTTCGAGATATGAAAGAGAACTGTGCGCTCGGTAATGCCCATTATAGCCGAGATTCCGGCAATGTTCTTGCCCTGCGCGGCCCATGCGATGCACTCTTTCTCGCGGCATGAGAGCCGGGCCGTCGACTGCGCAAAACGGAATTCTGGAAGCGATTGAATCTTGGTGTGAATCGCAAAGCCAATCAACGGCATAGCCGTGCGCGCGCTGGCGAGATCGGGATTGTCTGTGGATCGGGCATATAGCGTCAGTAAGCCACCTTCCTCGTCGGACAGGTCAATTAAGAGGCTCAGGCCGTAATCTACCCCAATGTCGCTGAGCCGCCGCGCGGTCGAAGGCAGCACAATACCGCAATCGATCGCGTCGCAATCCTGTGACAGCTCCCACTCAATGGGCGCCCCCGCTTTTCCCATCGCTGCCATGAATGGTTGCGTCGCTATCGTCAGGCTTTGCTCAAGCTCAACGCTGGTGAGTTCAGGTAGCGTGGAGAGGTTCATCGCCGAGCCACCTTTGATCAGGAGATAGGACGTTCCGAGGAAACCGTAGGTTTTCGCCAACTCGATAAGCGTATGACGCACAGCTTCCTTTCGGTCCGCGCGAAACAGTGAAACGAGAAGATTTGGCGATGTGGTCGCAGAAGGGTAGTCAGCGATGTGGCCAACCATGACGATCCTCCGTCAATTGCACTGTAGCAACGCTCCGGAATGTTGCGATATCGCGCCGAGAAAGCATGGCGAAGCCGTCGTCATGAATCGCTCGACTATTGTTCCGAAAGTGAACCAATGTAATGAACCGCCGACGCCACAAGACCGAAACTGTTGTAAAAGGTTTGCGCTGCCCGATTGTCGGCACCGGTGTCCAGGACAAGGTTGTCGTATTTCTTGGCTTTCCCGTTGACGCATAGAGCTGAGAGCAATCGACGACCGATCCCACGGCCGCGCCAGGCTTCATCGACGACGAGATCGTCAACGTAAAAAAAGCGGCCGTGTACGAAATTTTCAACGCGGCGATAGCCCGCGAGTCCGACAAGGCTGGCACGGTCATTAACTGCGCCAATCAACCGATATCCTTGGCGGTCTAATCGCCAAAGCGCCTCTTTGAATTGCGACATGGAACGAAGATGCGGACGCAACTGCCTTATCAGCCCAAAACCGTCCATGCCGATCGCTTCTATCAGCATTGGCTCTATAATTATATTGTCAGCCGTGCAGGAGCCGCCTTTTTTTGGCAGATGTGTCATGATCAAGCGACCACGTAGCGCATCGAAACGGCAAGGCGGTTGAAAAGGTTTATCAGGCCGATGAGGATCGTCAGGTCGACAATGTCCTTGTCGCTAAAGTGCGCCTTGAGCGGCTCATAATCTTGGTCCTTTGCTCCGGTCTGGCTGATATTCGTCAAGCTCTCGGTCCAGGCAAGCGCGGCTCTTTCGGCAGGGCTGTAAATATCAGCCTCGCGCCATCCGCTCAGAACGTCGAGCCGTCTCTGGGTCTCGTCGGCCTTACGGGCAGCTTGGCTATGCAAGTCCAGGCAGAAGGCACAGCCATTGATCTGGGAAGCGCGGATTTTTACCAACTCCATAAGCTGCGGAGGGAGGTCTGATTTCTGGATAAGGGCATCGACTTGCAATACGGCCTGATAGAGATCCGGGGAGGCCTTGCTCGGGACCAAACGATTAGCTGTCATGTACGGAATATTCCCTTTCTAAGTGGGAGAGGTTTCTCCAATTTATATTTTACATTCGATTTGTCGTGGCCCAAATCCCGCCTAGCGACATGATCCAAGGTGAAGCCGATGGGCGCCGTTTGTTTCGATTTCGTCATCGACGTCACGCATCAGGGCACCGCCTATGAAGAGATCGCCAGGCGAATTGAG
Organism: Rhizorhapis suberifaciens; assembly: GCF_014200045.1. Lineage (GTDB taxonomy): Bacteria > Pseudomonadota > Alphaproteobacteria > Sphingomonadales > Sphingomonadaceae > Rhizorhapis > Rhizorhapis suberifaciens. The sequence continues at coordinate 204,622 of NZ_JACHOV010000003.1, read as the reverse complement.
AGCGCGATCCTCAACGGCGGTCTTTCAACCGGGGATCGCTTACCTTCGACGCGGGCGCTCGCGAGCCAGCTCAAACTTGCTCGCGGTACAGTGAAGGCGGCCTATGCGCTTCTGGCCGGCAAGGGCTTTGTGGAATCGCGTGCCGGTGCTGGGACAATCATCACAGCGCATGCCAAGGAGTGGCTGGAGCGGATAGTTGGAGACCCGAAAAGCAGGATAGCAGCTCTTGCGGACGCCGATGTGCGGGATGAGCCCAGTCCGCCTCTTCCCTTCCAATTAGGCTTGCCGGCATTCGACGAGTTTCCGCGCAAGATTTGGTCGCGGCTATTGGTCAAGCGGGCTCGAATGATTGGCGCGGAGTCTATGCATTACCCGCCCCCGACGGGACTTCCAAGGTTGCGCCAGGAAATCGTTAACTATCTAGCCTTGGCTCGCGGGGTCGTATGTAACAGCGAACAGGTGCTCATTACCGGGGGTTATCAAGATTCCTTGTCGATGATCTGCGACGCCATGATCGGAAATGGCGACCGGGTCGCCCTGGAAGATCCGGGATATATGCGGGCGCGTCGCATTTTAGAAGCGGTCGGAGCCGAAGTGGTGCCGATATCCGTCGATCAGGAGGGAATGGAAGTCGAGGAACTGGCGAAACTGACTGATCCTTGTCGCCTTGCCTTCGTTACGCCATCCCATCAATTTCCAATGACAGTCTCGCTGTCTCGTTCGCGTTGTGATGCGCTGCTTCGCTGGGCGGAAGCGAATGGGGCCTATGTCGTGGAAGACGATTATGATGGGGAATTTCATTATGTCGGCCGGCCGCCACGCGCCCTGAAGAGCGCCGATCGAAACGAGCGCGTCATCTATCTCGGAACGTTTTCAAAGAGCCTGTTTCCTGCGCTCCGGTTGGGTTATCTCGTAACTCCGCCCACCCTGGCCAAAGCATTCGCCGACGTTGCACGCCGGCGCGGAACGGCGCGTCCGCCTTTGGAGCAGTTTGTTGTCGCGGATTTCATGAAGGAAGGACATTTCTACCGGCATCTGCAGGCGATGCGTCAGGTCTACCGCCGTAGGCGGGACCGACTGGTGAAAGCGCTTTATTCGAGTTTCGGCAATCAGGTTTCCATCGCGGAAAAAGGAGGCGGCATCCATCTCGTCGTAAGGTTCCGGGGGCTGACCGATGGTGCGGCCGCCGCCAGGGCGGCGCTCGAAAATGGGCTGTTTCTGTTGCCGCTTGGAGCATGTGCCGTACGTCTGCCCGCCGATCCCGAAACGGTGCTTCTTTCCTTCACAAACGTTGCCGAAACTCGGGCAGAAGCACTGGCGCAACAGCTTGAGCGGGTGCTAGCCCCCTTCATTGCCTGAGACGCCTCATGGGGGGGCAGCGAAGTCTGAGTCGCACTCGAACCGAAGATAAATCCATTCTCGATCTGACTTCATGCAGTCGTGAAGAAATATTGACGCCTCATGCGCTTAACCTGTCGAAATAGACAGTTGATATTCGGTTGTAGCGAATTATATTTCGAATCATGGAATATGTGCAAGGCAAACATAAGTAATTTAATAAAGTTACGAACTAAATTCCTCTATTACGCAATATTGCGTTGAGCATTATGTAAAGTTTTTTCAATTAAAATCAGAAGAATTATTCGTGATTATCGAGCGCGCATATGCTTGATAAATATATTTTATCGTACATCTCCACAATTAATCAAATGGAGAAAACACGATGCAAAAAACTCAATCAGACATCTACGATCTTCGCCTCGACGTCGAAATTCGGGCATTGCCACGTCGTTTGCCTCCCAGCCCAGTTCGAATTCCTGAAGGGAGCGACCATGACAACGCTTGAACGATCATCGACAGATGTAGGGATTGGTCGCTGGAACATTGCCGCACGATTACTTGCCGACAAGTCGCCCACCGCAATCGCATTTCTGACGCCAGACCGATGCATAACCTATGGAGATCTTGATAAGTCCGTGCGCCAGACAGCCTCAGCGCTTGTTGCTGTTGGCATTGCCGCTGGAGACCGTGTGCTGCTCTTGCTGGACGATGACCTGGAACTCGTCGTGCTATTTCTGGCAAGCCTCGCTATAGGCGCGATTCCTGCAATCCTTAGCCCCCGCCAGGACGAAAAGAACCTGGTGTCCATCATGGATGGCAGCCGTCCCCGTGCCATTTTCATCGGGACCGGAGATGAAACGCGTATGCATGTGGCCACCAAGGCCGCCGGTCTCGCGTCTGCAATCATTGTGATTGAACGCTTTGTCGGGATGACGAATCCGATCGGATTTCCAGGCGCCGGGGCTGATCCCACTTGGTCGGATTTTGTTGAAAAAGACCCCGAAGCATTGTCCTTCCTGCAATATACCTCGGGATCGAGCGGTGAGCCAAAGGGCGTGATGCATGCCAGCCGAGCGGCACTTGAAGGGTGCCGCATGATCGGCGAAGCCTTGTTTGGCATGGATTCGAACGATATCATCTATGCCACATCAAAAACCTTTTTCGGCTTCGGTCAGGGTGCGAGCATTCTTTTTCCGCTTTATGCCGGAGCCTCCGCCATTCTCGATCCGCGTTGGGCCCAACCCCATTTGGTTGTCGAAAACATCAAGCGTTTCCGTCCGACTATGGTCTTTGCGGTGCCAAGCCTTTATCGTCGGCTGCTGACGGAAGAGCGAAGCCTCTTTGAAAGCGCGCGCGCTGTTGTGGCGTCCGGCGCCAGCCTTCCGCACCATCTTAAGGCCGCTTTTGAGCAACGCTTTGGCAGCCGGCTTTATGAAGGCTACGGATCGACAGAGCTCTTTCATCTATCGGCGGCGGACTATCCCGAGTCCACCCCCGAAGGTAGCCTTGGACGCGTGCTGCCGGATATTCAGGTCGAAATTCGCGACGCCGCCGGCAATCCGGTCGAAGCGGGGGAGATTGGCGAACTTCATGTTCATTCTCCCGCCAGATCGATCGGTTATCTCGGCCGCGACGATCTAACCGCTGAGCGGTTCGATCATGGCTGGTTCGCCACTGGCGACCTCTTCTCTCGCGACGAATGTGGCTTTCTCTATTTCAAAGGCCGTTCCGACGACCGGTTCAAGGTTTACGGCCGTTGGGTATCACCCTTCGAGATCGAGAGCCTCGTCAAGCATAGCTGTCCCAATCTTGTCGAGGCAATTGTCGTTCCAGCAAGCGAAGCAGACGGCGAAATTCGGCCTGTACTTTTCACCGTGGAAGGTAAGACCGACGGAATTGCGATTGATACGCCTTACAATATAATCGCCAAGCGACTTGAGCGCTATAAACGGCCGATCCTGCATCTCCAGATCGCCGAACTTCCAACCAACAATAATGGCAAGCTTTGCCGACAAACACTTATGGCAGTTGCGCGTGAGGCGCTCGCCAATTGATGTTCCAGTCCTTGGAGATTCAGCATGAATTTTCTTAATCCAACCAAGTTCGAGGCTTCTGAAACATCGACTGAATTGTGTCTTCATTTGCGCCGTCTACCGAATGAGGTTTCCCCGCTCGATGTCTATGCATCGCTCAAGGGAGACGGGGACAGTTTCCTTTTTGAAACGACATCCAAAAATGGTGAAACATTTACGCCATCCTATTCCTATATTGGCTTTGATCTAACCGAGAAGGTGGCGATCACCGGGCACGAGGTGATCGAGATGATTGGGAATGGAACGGTTCGTCGAAGCTACGGCGACCCGCTCGACGCGTTGCGGCGGAGGATGACGCCGACAGTCCGCTCGTCCTGCTCGCCTCCGCTACCTCCTTTCACCGGCGGTCTCTTCGGATATTTCGGCTTCGAGGCCGTATCCGTTTTTGAGCCCGGCGTCCGATGGCAAGCGCGCAAGTCCAGTATTGTCGATTTGCCCGATATTTTGCAATGGGTCTGCAGGGACCTTGTAGTTTTTGATCACAAGGCGGGCATCATCAACTTGATCGCCCACAGCGACGGTACGTCCGCTTCAATGCACCAAGCGGAAGCATTTCTTGACCGGACCGCGCGGGCCATAGATTTGCTGCGCTCCAAAGCCCGTGATCAGCCCGGTGAACCCATCGCTGCGGTGCGGACTGTCGCCAAACCTCCCGCGGTTTTAGACGACGGCGATATCGCCAAGGCCGACTATGAGAAGAATGTTGACGTCATTCGGGATTACATCATCGCCGGCGACACGATGCAGGTTGTGCTTGCGCGTTTGGCAACCCGTCATTCGGACATAACTTCCCTCGAACTTTATCGTGTGCTTACGACGATAAATCCCTCGCCGTATAGTTTTCATCTTCAAACCGAAAACAAGACGGTTGTTGGCGCTTCGCCAGAAATGCTGGTTCGGTCAATTGAGGGGAATCTTCGATCCCGCCCGCTGGCCGGTACGCGCCGCCGCGGCACATGCCCCGACGAAGACGCTCGCCTCGCTGCGGAACTGGTAGCCGATGAAAAGGAAACGGCCGAGCATGTGATGCTCATCGACTTGGCTCGCAACGATCTTGGCCGGATAGCAGAAGCTGGATCAGTGCGCGTCGATGAGAAGATGATCGTCGAACGCTTCTCTCATGTCATGCATCTCGCTTCAACTGTATCCGCCCGCAAACGCCCCGAAATAGATCCCATAGACGTTATCGCTTCGACTTTTCCGGCGGGAACTTTAAGCGGTGCGCCGAAGATCCGCGCTATTGAGATTATTCGCGAACTCGAGCCGGTATCGCGCGGGATCTACGGCGGTTCAATCGGATTCATCGACGACAGCGGCGATCTCGATCAGGCGATCGCGATCCGCACGGCAGTGCTCGACCAAGGCCAACTCCATTTCCAGGCCGGCGCGGGCGTCGTTTTCGACTCTCATCCCGAACGGGAATGGCAGGAGACCGTCGAAAAGATGGGCGGCGTGTCCGCCGCTGCCGCACTGGTTGAAACGACTAAAAGCGGAGTGCAGGGCGATGCATCTTTTGATCGATAACTATGACTCCTTCACCTATAATGTCGCGCAATCTCTCGAAATGCTCGGTGAGCATGTCGTCGTTCGCCGCAATGACGAGTTAGACATATCAACGATCGATGCGCTTAATCCGGATGCAATCACTATCTCGCCCGGTCCCTGTTCCCCCGTTCAGGCCGGCATATCCGTCGATGTGATCCGCGCCTTTGCAGGTCGCAAACCTATTCTGGGCATATGCCTCGGTCATCAGTGCATTGCGGCAGCGTTCGGAGGTCGGGTGGTGAAGGCGGATCTGCCGTATCACGGCAAATCCTCACCGATCCGCCATTCCGGCGCCGGCATCTTTGAGAATATTCCTCAAGATACCATTGTCGGCCGCTATCACTCGCTCATCGTCGAGGCCATACCGGATCGTTTTGATGTAATCGCGACCGTTTCGGACGGTTCCAGTGGGGCGCAGGCGGCTGCAGCCGGTCCTACCGGATCGCAGATCATGGGCCTTGCCCATCGTGATTGGCCGATCTGCGGACTGCAATTTCACCCTGAATCCATCCTCACCGAACACGGCATGGCAATGATGGAAAACTTCGTGCGCAGCACACACTGAGACCCACCGCAGATCGTCCTTCGCCCCCAACCCAATGGGAACGGCTAACGGGAGCTCAACATGTTGAAACTGAATAGTCTTCGTGAACGCTGCCTTGATGCGGTCCTTTCCGATGAAACGGCAGGTGCCGGCAACTTCGTCTACAAACTGAATGCTGCAATCGCCCCCGAGGAACAAGAGACCGCTGTCGTTCTTCTCGGTGAAACCAGCACTGAAGATGAACCTTTGACCCTGTGCGACATCGTCGCGAGGACCGACCTACTTGCCAGCGCCTATCTTGCTGAAGGCGTCGAGGCGCGCGACGTAGTTTCTGTCTACCTTGGCGATGATTTCGACTATTTCTTGCATTTCGTTGCGCTCAACTCGATCGGCGCTATTCCCAACCCGATCAATGGCGTACTGGGGCCTGAAATTCTCGTCGAATTTGTCACCATCGTACGCTCCAAATTCTTGATCGTTGATAAGGTCCGTGCCGCAATGATGGCAGACCTTTTCGCCGGTTTGCCGACGACGGTCATTCCGATTGATCGCATCAAGAATCGTCGAGATTTTCCGCCTCGTCCGGAACCGTTCCGCCACCAGCCCGACGACATCATGATGATCGGCCATACCTCTGGAACCACAGGCCTGCCTAAGCCTGCAATCTTCACCCACGAGAGCATGTTCCACGGTGTGCGCGAGCAGATTGTCCGTCAAAAGGGGGAGCATGTTCTGTCCGCCCTGCCGCATTCACATGGTGCGGCTATGACCCTCCTGATGCTTAGCCTCAGCCGGGGGGCGAGGGTTTCCATCGCTTCCCGCAAAGAACCGGCGGCGCTACTCAATGCAATCGATCGCGTCGGTCCGGATTTGGTAATAGCCTTCCCAAAAGTGTTCGTCGATCTCTGCCGGATGGACTTGTCGCAATGGGATCTGGGCTCCGTGATGCATTGGATCGCGACCGGCGATGCCAATCACGAGTCCCACATCAAGGCGTTGATTGCTAAAGGCCATCACATAAAGGATGGCATCCGTTATCCCGGCTCGCGCTTCGTCGATAATCTGGGTTCTTCCGAAATCGCCTTTGCAGCGTTCAGGAACGTCCACTCGTCAGAAACCAACCGATATGACCGCTGCATCGGCAAGCCGTTCCCCTGGATCAGGCCGGCGGTATTCGACGACAATGGCAAACGGGTCAGAATAGGCGAAGTAGGCAGACTCGGTATTATCTCGAAATCGCTCACCAAGGGCTATTGGAACAACCATTCCCTTAGCGAGAAAAACAAGATCGATGGGTACTGGCTCACCGGTGACCTTGTCTACTTTAATGAAAACGGCCTATTTTATTTCGTAGATCGTACGTCAGACGTGATCCACACGGAGGGCGGCACGCTTTATAGTTGCCAGGTTGAAGAGTGGCTCATGAAGCGATTGCCTGAGGTGTTCGAGATCAGCATAGTTGGTCGTTTGGACGCGAGCGGTTCCAACAAGATAATCGCCTTGATTGAGCTTCGCGAGAATGTTGTAAGCCTGTCATCAACCGAACTTCTGCATCGGATCAACGATCTGATGGCCGAACGCGGCTTTATCGCGATCGACGCCATCGAAATGCAGTCAGCCCACCTAAATGTCGGCGCGACCGGCAAGAAACTTAAACGTACCTTGCGGATCGCATCCCAAAGCCTTTCGGCTTGAGGCGTGAAGGCGGTTGAAAAGTCGACGCTGTCGCCGCGCCAATCATGAATGGAGAAACCAAATGAGGAAAGTCTGTCTCATTACAGGCGCCAATCGTGGTATTGGCTTCGAGATTGCTTGCAAGATTGCCGAACAGGGCCATGACGTCATTGTCGGCGCGCGCAGCATGGAAAATGCGACAGCTGCAACCGACCAATTGAAAGACGCGGGATTACACGCCCAGGCTCTCCTGATCGATGTGACCGACGATCATTCGGTCCGGGCTGCGGCTGAGGATTTGGAACAGCGGGTCGATCGCCTGGACGTCCTCATCAACAATGCCGGCATCATGCGAGAGTCGCTGCGGCAGCCTTCGGAAGCCACGGTCGCCGCATTCGAGGCGCAGCTTGCGACTAATGTCGTTGGCCCAATGAGGACTATTCAGGCATTTTTGCCCCTGTTGAGGCGTTCCCAAGATGCGCGGATCGTCAATGTCTCCAGCGATCTGGGTGCAATGGCTCAGGCGTCGGACCCTGAAAGCCGCTACGCTGCCGTTCTTGCGCCGACGTATCGCGCCTCAAAGGCCGCGCTGAACATGCTTTCTCTCGCATTCGCCAAGGAGCTTCAGGAGGAGGGGATTGCTGTCAGTGTCTGCAGTCCCGGCTGGTGCCGCACCGATCTTGACGATGAGATCAATTCCACCAGCGCTCCATTTAGTCCTGCTGAGGGCGCCGATACCGCGGTTTGGCTCGCCGTCCAGGCCGACCGTAGCCAGAATGGAAAGTTCTTCGCCATGCGCAAAAGTATCGCGTGGTGAAAACGTCTGCCGGGAGCATCCGGTCAAGAGCATCCCCAATCTGATATAATCGGGAGTTTGGCATGGCATTAACAGCAAATTCTGACCGCGCCGGAGCATTTGAGCAGCCTCAGTCCAAAACGAATCCCGCCGCCGACGCTTCGGAGGCAATGCAGGAGATTGATCGGCTGGTCTGCCTGGCCACGAACGCACAGCGGAGCATCGTCGAACTCGACGATAGGCGCTTGGACGCGGTCGCGGTCGCTCTGGTCGAGACATTCCGCCGGGACCAGCAACGTTGGGCCGAGCGAGAGCTAGCCGCCACCAGGATCGGTAATCTCACCGACAAAACCCACAAGCTTGGTCTGGTGCTGAACGAAGTCATGCAAGGGCTCTACGGCGCGCGGACCATTGGCCGCATCGGCGAAGGTCAATCGAGCATCGAATATGCGGCCCCAATAGGGGTTGTCTTCGCCGTTTCCCCATTGACTAATCCGGTCCCTAATTCCTTGTTCAAAGCGCTCCTATGCCTAAAGACCCGCAATGCGCTGATCGTCAGCTATCCACGGGGCGCCGCCATGCTCGGTGATGAAGTCGTTGCCACGATCCAGGGCGTTCTTGCCAAAGAAGGGCTGCCCGGCGGGCTTGTGCAGAGCTGCACCGCACCAAGCCGCGAAAAGACTCATCATCTGATGCGTCATGAAGGGGTTCAGATGATCCTGGCGACCGGAGGCTCTCAGCTCGTTCGTGAAGCCTATAGCTCGGGCAAACCCGCGTTTGGCGTCGGACCGGGGAACGTCCCAGCCTATATCGCAAAAAGCGCCGATCTTGACCGAGCGGCGCGCGATATCGTGCGCGGCAAGTCTTATGACAATGGCATTGTCTGCGGGTCGGAGAGCAATATCGTCGTCCATCCCGCAGTGCGCGAGGCTTTCGTCGAGGCGCTGGGTAAGGCCGGCGCTCGTGTCATCACACCGAGCGAGGTCGAAACGGTGGTCCCAGCCTTGTTTGACGTTGAAAAAGGTAGCCTGAAACGCGAATTGATCGGCGTCGACGGCCCAACGCTTGCGGCGCAGGCGGGCATCTCCGGCGAAGGCGTCAAGGTCCTGGTGTTGCCTTTGACGCATGGTACATATCCGTTTCTTACCCGTGAAAAAATGGCCCCCCTCCTGACGCTGTCGGTCGCCGGGCCTAATGACGGGATCGATCTATCCGCCGAACTCTTGTTGAAGGAAGGCGCTGGTCATACGGCCGTCATCCACAGCACGGATCTTGCCGAAATCGATCGATACGCCAGGATCATGCCTGTTGGCCGTATTCTTACCAACACGTCTGCCACCCACGGCATGCTGGGCGAGAGTGCCGATATTCCGATCTCCTTCATGCAAGGGTCCGGAACCTGGGGCGGCAATAGTTCGACCGAACCGATTAGCTGGCGACATCTCGTCAACACCAAACGGCTGGCCTTCGGGCGCCGCTGAGCCGCGGGGGGCGGTCAACTGATCTCTCTTCCAGAAGTGGTGCATCAGCCCCCCTATCGCTCGCACTTAAATGGAGAGTCGTTCGATGAAGATCGTCTGCGTCGGTGCCGGACCAGCAGCCCTCTGCTTCGCCATTCGCGCCAAATGCGAGCGGCCCGATCTGGATATATCAATCCTGGAGCGTGCACGGGCGCGAGAATCTCAAGGCTGGGGTCTCGTGCTCAGCGAAGGCGTCCTTTCCCGCCTTGAAAGTGACGACCCGTCCTCTGGTGGGCAAATTCGCGAACGAGCAATCGCTTGGGGGGACATATCCGTCGAGGTCGACGGCGTCGTAACAGTAGTGCACGGCCATAAGTTCTTGTCGCTGGCCCGCGTCGATATGATTTCCATCCTCCAAGCTCGTGCCGAAGATTTAGGCATGAATATCAAATATCAGACAACGGTTGACCCCCAAGGAGATTGGTCCGCCGATGCAGATATTGTCATTGCCGCCGACGGCTCGCGCTCAAAGATTCGCGATGCTGACGCGGATGGTTTCGGGGTCAGCGTCAAAGAGGCGTCAAATCAATATATTTGGCTCGGGGTTCCAGGGGCGATCGCGAAAACCTTCCGTTTTATATTCGAAACTACCAGGGCAGGACCAATTTGGGCTCACAGCTATCTCTTCGGCGCTGCTTTCACCACGTTCGTGATTGAATGCCCGGAAGCAACTTATAGGGGGCTCGGCTTTGACCGGATGGACATCGCGGAGACTGTTGCGATCTGCGAGAGGATCTTCGCTCGCAGCTTGAATGGACATCCACTGCTTGCCGGCGACGCGCAGCGCTCAGCCGCTGCTTGGACCCGCTTCGCCGACATTGCTTGTGCATCCTGGGTTGCGGGTAAGACGGTCCTGTTGGGCAACGCCGCGCATGGGACGCATTTTTCCATTGGGTCAGGCACGCGGATCGCCATTGGTGATGCCCGTGAACTCGCGACCAGGGTTGCGGCAATGGATGGCTTCGATCAGCGGGCTCTTAAAGCCTATGAACACGCATGCAAGGCGGACAGCGCCAAATTGCATGCCGCGAGTGCGCGGTCGATGCGCTGGTTTGAAGAGCCGCCGCTGTCGATCGCCGCCAACGATCCGGACTTTTTCGCTTATTCCCTTGTCACACGCTCCGGCCGCCTTGGCCGAACTGAAATAAAGAAATTAGATCCAGCCTTACTGACCCGCGTCGAAGCAAGGTCTCTCGCGTCCCGCGCCCGCGGTTGAATTGCAAACAAAAAAAGGAGCAGTCCAGTGTCCCGTCCCCTTGTTGGTTATGAAATCTTTGCGCGCCTGGCACTCGCCTCGGCCTATTTGTCGGCCTGCGCGGACCGCTTGGGAATCTGGGGGAGCTCGGGACCCGGTGTTGATTGGGGAAGTATGTCCGGCTTTTATGCCGCCACCGCGGCCCTGGTTCCTTATGCCCCCAACAGCTTCGTGCCCTTTATCGCGTGGTCGGTGACTATTTCCGAGCTTGCCTTGGGCATCCTGCTGATTGTTGGTACGCAGCTTAAATGGGCGTCCCTGGCGAGCGGATTACTACTCCTCGTTTTTGCCCTTTCGATGGCGCTGTTTCTCGGGTCGAAATTCCCACTCAACTACAGCGTTTTCACCGCCTCCGCCTGTTCCTTTCTGATCTTCGGTCTCGTCAGCCATCGTGTCCAACAGACGGATCTGCCGAGTATTAAGTCTATGATCGATGCGCGCATTTAGAACTCATTATAAATTACAATGAAATTCATGTCCATATCGGATTATCTTACAAATAACTCTATATATCGCGTGGAGCTATTAGGTAAGCATTCTGGTAAGTAGTATGCAACAGACACATTTATTGTGTCATATTGGGAGATATTTATGAAAAAGATCGCATCTATATTCACTATCCTGTCCAAGCGTTCGCCACGCAGCAAACTTCGCTTTATCTACACATATTAATTTTTCCCCCAGGGCAGGGGGTTTTTCTCTTTGCCCTGGACATGATATGTAATTCTATTTGTTCTGTTAATGTAAACAGCAAATTTGTAATCACCCTAATAATTGAAAAGATTTTTGATGGGTCGAACTGGAGTTGCAAAGGCTGAAATTCGGGGGCCGAAAAGACGCTTATTCTTCAGTAACGTAGCGCGCTTTCGCAATAACCCGCTTAACTTTCTCTCAAATTGTCGTGAAGTGGGCAACCCGTTAGTCCAGGTCGATGACAATGTGTATCTGGTAATCGACCCTGATCTTGTCGAAGCCGTTTTTCATGACAAGGACAACAGATTCGTTAAATCGCTGCCGGCAAACCCAAGCTCGCAAATGGTCAGTTTTCCTGCGTCCGTCATGAATAGCTCCGGCGAGGACTGGTATCGAAAACGACAGTTTCTGCAGCCCGCCTTTCATCGCCGTCAGGTTGATCGCCGGGTAACGGAAACGTTCGCCGTTGCAGAACGTCACCTCGACCAGTGGCGTAGTAACCCTGGGCCGTGTGATATACGGCGTCGTCTGCAGCCGCTTTGTCTTGATGCAGGCTGCCAGTATCTTTTGGGGACTAGGTTCAACGAAGACGAGAGATCGTTGATCATCGCCCTTGCCGACGCAATCATTCACAAAACACGGGATCAGAAACGCTGTCGGCTGTGGCCATTTGATCGCACGGAGGCGCGATTGGCTGCGGCCCGGAAGGGGGCTAGAGGCGTAATCGACACAATAGTTGCCCGGACGCGATCCTCTTCCGAGGACGATGACTGGCTGCTGAGCAAGGTGACGGAAGGTCAGGCCGAGCCAAGCGACTGGCTGCATGACGAGTTCGCGGCAATGATCCTATCCGGGCTGGAACCGATGGCCGATGCCCTTGCGTGGACCTTGTATCTGCTGGCGGGTCATTCCGGCACCCTCGACCGCGTCGTTGCCGAAATCGATGGCGCAAACAAGGCGGATCTAATGTCGGCTGCAGGTCTGGCAGGGATGGCTCAGACCCGCGCCGCAGTGAAGGAAGCGTTACGACTGTTCCCGCCGGCGTGGCTGACCGGCCGGATCGTAGCCAAAGATACCCAATTGGGGGGCTTCGATCTGCCAGAAGGGGCCGCATTGATGATTAGCCCTTGGGTCAATCATCGCGACGCCCGACATTTCGATACGCCCGACCAATATGAGGCAGATCGGTGGCTGGACGGGACGCTGGAGCGGCGGTTGCCACGCTACGCCTTCTTTCCCTTTGGGGGAGGTGCTCGCCGATGCATCGGTGAGCATTTCGCCATGATCAACATGGTGGCGATCCTGACCTGCCTACTTGGCCGGTTTGCGCTGCGCGAGGTCCAGGGCAACGATGTCCGACCTTTTCCAGCCCTGGTTCTGCGTCCGCTCGGAATACGCATGATTCTCACGCCCCGTGCTGACATTGCTGGGGCCAAAAGGAGGCGTTCATGACGAATTACTCAGCCAATCATTATGATTCCTATTCGGCGTTCTATGATTCCTGGCAGGAACACTGGCCGGAAGGCGTCATCGCGCCATGTGTCGATGCGTTGGCGCGTATTGCAGATGGCCGACAGGTGCTCGAACTGGCGGTTGGGACAGGACGGATCGCGCTGCCGCTGTCGGCGCGAGGGCTGGACGTTTCGGGTGTCGACCTTTCCGAGGCAATGCTCGAGCGTCTCAGGGGGAAGCCCGGAGCTGAGAAGCTGTCGCTGATCAAGGGGAACATGGTGGACGTCCCTTTCCAAGGTCCGTTTGGTCTTGTTTTTATCGTCGGGTCTTTTGAATATCTTCTGACACAGGAGGATCAGCTCCGTCTGTTCGCCAATGTTGGGGACCGAATGGCCAAGGACGGCTCGTTTGTTGTGCAGACGATAATCCCCAACGAGGTGATTTTCAGTGCGGACTTTCGGCTCAACCGCATGTCAGATCTTCCCCCCGGCCTAGACGGTGCGCCGTCGGTGATGCTCATGGGGGCAAAGGGCGACCTGATCGCACAATCACTCGAACAGCGCATCATGGTGATCGGCGAGCGCCCGAAAGTGTATCATCATAGAATCCGCTATGTCTGGCCGAATGAATTGGACCTTCTGGCGCGTTCGGCAGGGCTGGCGCTGCATGCGCGGTGGAGCAACTGGCAGTTGGAAGCGCTTGTTTCCACCAGCAGGACAGTGATCTCCGAATATCGGAAGGATTGGCGCGACTGACTGAGCGCGCGTCGAAATCAACAGGATAAAGGATATTCATGATGGTCCTGCAGGTGATTGGCGCCGGACTGGGCCGAACCGGTACCTTATCGCTAAAGCTCGCGCTGGAGCATTTAGGTTTCGGGCCATGTTACCATGCGATGGAAATTGCCGCCACGGTCCGCGTTTCGCTTCCTCTGTGGAATGATGCGGTCCAGGGAGCCCCGGATTGGGAGCGAATCTTCGCAGGCTATGGTGCGGTAGTGGATTATCCAGGCTGCCTGTTCTGGCGGGAATTGATGGTACGCTACCCAGAAGCGAAGATCATATTGACGGTACGCGATGCGGACAGTTGGTTTGAATCGGTAAACGCGACGATTTTTCCGGCAGAGCGGAACGGCACATTGCTGGGCGAACCGGGTTTGGGGATCAGCGATTTTCTGCGCAAGGATTTCGGCGACCAAATCGCCGACCGGGCGTTTATGGTCGATTATTTCAATAGCTGGAACCGTTCGGTCATAGAAGATGTCCCGAACGAGCGCCTTCTGGTCTTCAACGCGAGCGATGGATGGATACCGCTGTGTGATTTTCTACACGTCCCTTGCCCTGACGTCCCCTTTCCTTGGCTCCACGCCCGGGAAAAGAAGCCGCGCTGGAAAAAGCGCCGACAGATGAGCGCGACCGGACATACGCCGTCCGAACTTGAAAGGACGGTTCGCGACTATCTCGACGATCTTCGCGAAAGCGCGTTCCGGTGAAGTGAAAGCAACGTCTTGATGAAATTTGCACTGCCCTTCTTTTGAAAACCTGCCCAGATTTTCCAATTACAGGGAACCGACACACGCCTACATCGCGGCACCATACCTGCGCGTCTGTCAGTTAACTGACCCTCACTTGAAGGGTAGGGCTAAGGCAATAGCACAGGCCTTCACCAGTCCCTTGGCTTGCCGCCGCTCGTCTTTGGCTGAAGTTTTTTGTCAACGGACCTCCAGTCATCTGCCGCGTTGCTTTGTCTATTTTCCTTCGGCTCGGGATGCGACTGCTGCAGCAAGCGTCTCAGTTTTTCATTGGGTCCGAAAACCGCCTCGGCAGCGCATTGGAGCGATACCGGATATCCCTTATCGGCATTGAATGGATTGGCCATGTGTCGTCTCCGCCCCCCAAGGGTGGAGTATCAGCTTCCTATTACCCCCAGTATTTTCGGATATCAAAAGCGGCGCAACAGGCCGCCCCGTACTTGGGTGGGCATCTCTCCTCAGGCGCGAACGGGCCGCTCAAGGCCCAGCGACGATGTGGGAAGGGGACTGTGCAGTCGACCTTCTTTCCAATCGCTTCTTTTTGTCGCTATAAAATAATCCGATCTTCTTCCTAAGAATACCAGAAGATTCGACCATTTAGGATTATATATCAATCCCTTAACGAAATTCATCGGTTGACTTTTGGAAAAGGAAACGCTGACCTGAATCCTATGATATCAGGAATGTAGCCCGGACTTTCAGCTTGCCAGCCAGGCCAGGGCCTCCTCCTCACTCTCGAAACAGGCGATGGCTGGGTTATTCGCCAGGCGATCAAGCTGCATCTTCATCAGGGTGCTAGCAACCAGAAAAGCTGCTCGCCGCATTCCGTTGTCGACCAGCCATCTCAATCCGTCCTGGACCGTGCTCGTCAGTGCTTGCGGCAATGTAAATGCCTCGCGAGCATCAAGTAGAAGGTCAAAATCTTGTACGCTCGCTTTTAATATGCGGACCTGCGTTCTTATGTCGCGATCGTACCGCTCCATGTCGTCGGGTGTGGCCAAAAATCCTTGGCGATCACGAAGAGGAGTTTTCTTTCTAAATCAACGGTGATCGAATACATGTCACCTCCGGGGCAGGTTGATGGGGCAGTTTCCGGAACGCTGCTCGTTCACCGCCTGCCATCAGCTTCACCTCATAGTTAACGGAATTAAGCAGCTCGTGGGGTTTTGGATTTTGATGGTCTTCCTCTCCGCGCGAATTCCGTGGTAGATGACGTCTTACCAAAGCTTCGCTCATTTGAACAAGAGAGAACTAAAAACATAGATGACGACGCGCCGATAGGCGGCGAGCGACCATTGGACCGCTAATCCAAACTATGAAACTTCATTATTAGAGTTTCATTACCATTAATTGGATAAGCCACTGGTGAGCCGCCTTAATTATCATTTCCGCGGAAACAGAGATACGATTGCTCCTTTGGTTTCGAGCCAATAGGATCGTGCTCGTTTCCGCAGAAATGCCGATCAGGCGAAAAGGTCAGCCCATCCCTCTCAGCGCTTCGGCCCGGCTGATAAGGATACGGCCCGCATCTACCTTTACCGGAATGATGGGTGTGCAGCCCTTGTCTTCGCCCAGCGCCTCGCCGGTTATGAGTGAGATGCGCCAATTATGCAGCGGACAAGTGACACTGGTGTCATGGACTATCCCCTGACTGAGAGGGCCGTCCTTGTGCGGGCATTTGTCCACCAGCGCGTGAACGCCGCCATTGGCTGTGCGGAAGATTGCGATCTGTTCGCCTCCCTGCACGAGCAATGTGCGTGCGCCCAAAGCCGGTAACTGGTCCACCGGACCGATGTCGAGCCATTCAGCCTGCATGGTTCAGCGACCTCCCGCGATGGCCACCGCGAACGGCCGGATCTCGGCGATATGCTGGTGCAGTTCCTTTTCTGCGCCGCTTGCCCGCTCTGCCCAAGGGTCCTTCTGCAAGAAGCTTTGAGCGTAGTGGAAGCGGGCCGCCAGTGCTTCTCGGCCGACTTCATCCTCGACGATCCTTTTCTTCACATAATCGAGGCCGACCCGCTCCACCCATGGAGCGGTCCGGTCCAGATAGCGGGCTTCCTCACGATAGAGCTGGATAAACGCCGCACAATAATCGAGCGCTTGCTGTTCGGTTTCTACCTTGCAGAGCAAGTCGGTGCCGCGCAAATGGATACCGCCATTGCCACCGATATGCAGCTCATATCCGCTGTCGACGCAGATCACGCCAAAGTCCTTGATCGTTGCTTCGGCGCAATTGCGGGGGCAACCAGACACGGCGATCTTGAACTTGTGAGGCATCCAGCTGCCCCAGGTCATCTTCTCCGCCTTCACGCCGAGACCCGTCGAATCCTGAGTGCCGAAGCGACACCATTCGGATCCGACACAAGTCTTCACCGTGCGCAACGCCTTGCCATAGGCATGGCCGGATACCATGCCGGCGGCATTGAGGTCGGCCCAGATAGAAGGCAGGTCCTCCTTCTTGATACCGAACAGGTCCAGCCGCTGGCCGCCGGTGACCTTCACCATGCGGGCGTTGTATTTTTCGGCCGCGTCGGCAATCGCACGCAATTCCTGCGGAGTGGTGACGCCGCCCCACATGCGGGGGACGACCGAATAGGTGCCATCCTTCTGGATGTTGGCGTGCATCCGTTCGTTGACGAAACGGCTCTGAGGATCTTCCTCATGGCTTTCCGGCCAGGCGCATAGCAGATAGTAGTTGAGCGCCGGGCGGCAGGAGGAGCAGCCATCGGGGGTGGACCAGTGCAACGCCTGCATCACCTCCGGAATGTCCTTCAGTTCCTTTTCCTTGATCAGGCGGCGGACATCCTCATGGGTGAAGCTGGTGCATTTGCAGACGGTCTTTTCGGCGCGTTCGCCGGCATAGTCGTCACCCATGGTGATGGCCAGCAGGCCTTCGACCAAGCCCGTGCAGGATCCGCAGCTTGCCGACGCCTTGGTGCAGGCACGGATCGCATCGAGCGTGCAGGATCCGTTTTCGATCGCCGCGACCACCGTGCCCTTGGAAACGCCGTTGCAGCCGCAAATTTCCGCGTCGGCGGAAAGGGCGGCAACGGCGGCATTAGGGTTTGCGGACGCGCCCCCTCCAGAGGCGAAGGCTTGGCCGAAAATAAGCGCGTCGCGAACCTCGGAAATATCCTCCTGACGCTTCAAAAGATCGAAATACCAATTGCCGTCCGCAGTGTCGCCATAGAGCACAGCGCCGACGATCTTGTCCTCCTTGACGACGACGCGCTTGTACACGCCGCGAGAAGCGTCGCGCAGGACGATGTCCTCGCACCCCTCGCCGCCTGAAAAGTCTCCGGCTGAAAAGACGTCGATGCCCGACACCTTGAGTTTGGTGGACGTGACCGAGCCTTCATAGCCGCTGGGCGATGCGACCAGACCATCAGCAAGTGACCGGCACATTTCCCACAGGGGGGCCACCAGGCCATAGCAAGCCCCACGATGCTCCACGCATTCGCCCACCGCCAATATGTCCGCGTCGGAGGTGACCATGTGGTCGTCGACATGAATGCCACGTCCAACGGCCACGCCCGCTTCCTTGGCAAGCGTGGTGCTGGGCCGAATGCCAACAGCCATCACGACGATATCCGCTGGGATTTCCCGGCCGTCTTTCAACCGGACGCCCTCGACCTTGCCATTGCCGTAAATTTCCTGGGTGTCGGCCTGCGTCAGGATATCCTGCCCACGCGATTCGAGTTCATGCTTCAGCAGCCATCCAGCCGCTTCATCCAATTGCCGTTCCATCAGGGTCGGCATCAAGTGGATGACGGTGACTTTCATACCTCTGAGCGACAGGCCATGCGCCGCTTCCAGTCCCAAAAGGCCACCGCCGATGACCACTGCATTGCCGCCCTGGTTGGCCGCCGCGAGCATCTTGTCGACATCGTCAAGATCCCGGAAGGTCACGACGCCCGGCAAGTCCTTGCCCGGAACCGGAATGATGAAGGGATCGGAGCCCGTCGCGATCAGTAGCTTGTCATATTCGACGGCCTTGCCCGAGCGCGCGATGGCGAGCTTTTTGCCCTTGTCGATAGCCGTAACCGGATCGCCTGAAATCAGTTCAATCCCGTTGCTGCTATACCAGGCCTCATCATTGATGATGATCTCTTCAAAGCTCTTCTCTCCGGCCAGTACCGGCGAGAGCATGATCCGGTTGTAATTGACCCTTGGCTCCGCACCGAAAATGGTGATGCGATAGCGGTTGGGATCGCGGGCGAGGATCTCCTCGACGGCCCGGCATCCGGCCATGCCGTTGCCGATAACCACAAGATGTTCGCGGGCGATTATGCTCATGTCGGTCTTCCTTAAAATCCCTGTAGTCCGAATATCAAATGCGTACGTTCTGGATCGCGGCGCCCCAGGTCGTCCGCCAGCGCGTCTTGACCGAGGTGAGGCCGAGCAGCGCAATGAGCGCCAATCCGGCGAAGATCAAGAAGCCAAGCTGCGGGCTGCCGGTCAGCTGCTTGGCAAAACCAAGCGAAGAGGCGAGATAGAAGCCGCCAACACCGCCAGCGAAGCCTACAAGGCCGGTCATAACGCCAATTTCGTTTCGGAAACGCTGCGGCACCAGTTGGAACACCGCGCCATTGCCCACGCCCAACGCCAGCATGGCGAGAACGAAAAGGGACAGGGCAAGCGGGATGGTCGATGGGCCAGTGCTGATCGCAACCATCGCGGCCGCCGCTACCGTATAAACCAGCGTAAGCGTCTTGATGCCACCGAAACGATCAGCGAACGCGCCACCCATCGGACGGACCAGCGATCCTGCGAACACGCAACCGGCTGTGAAATAGCCAGCAACGATGGTCGACACGTGGAACTGATCGGTGAAATAGATGCTGAGCGAAGCAGTGAGGCCGGAGAAGCCGCCAAAGGTAACGCCATAGAAAAGCATGAACCACCAGGCATCCACATCCTTCAGCGGATCGAGATAAGCGTTCAGGGGCTTGGCGGGCGGCTGGTCTGGCGAATCCTTGGCAAAGACCATGTAGATGGCGAAAACGATAGCCAGCGGGATGCAGGCAAGACCCAGAACCGCGTTCCAGCCGAAGAGTTTGGCCAAGCCGGGCGCGAAAAGGGCGGCCAGAACGGTGCCGGAGTTGCCCATGCCGGCAATGCCCATCGCCTTGCCTTGATGCTGTGGCGGATACCAGCGCGACGCCAGCGGCAAGGCGACCGCGAAGCTCGCCCCCGCAAAGCCAAGGATAACGCCAAGAGCCAGGGTTCCTGTGAAAGTATCGACGCCCATGAACCATGCAATGAACAGGCCCACCATCACGATCACCTGTCCAATCGCGCCCGTCATTTTGGGCCCGATACGATCGACGAGCAGGCCATTGACCAGCCGCAGGATCGCTCCTGCCAGTGTCGGCACCGCCACCATCAGACCTTTTTGGGCAGGTCCCAAACCAAGCTCCTTGGCAATGTCCGGTGCGAGAGGGCCAAGCAGAACCCAAACCATGAAGGCCAAGTCGAAATAAAGGAATGCGGCGATAAGGGTGGGCCGGTGACCGGCTTCCCAGAAACTGTTGCTCTTCATGCTTTTTCCATGGGGTTGCTGGCGATGTATCTAGCCAGGGGTTGACGGGCTAAGGCAAGTTTGTGTCCCCTCGCGCGCATGTGCGAGGCGCCTGTTTCAGCGCTTGGGGAAAGGGTAGGATTCAAATGGTTCCGAGCGGAAGCCTGACAATTGCGACGGGAATAGTTAGCGAACGGGGCAAACGCCCCGACAATCAGGACTTCGCCGCCGTCTATCTTGGAACGCCGCTTGAGCGGGTGAATCACGGCATTGTTGCCGCCGTGGCGGATGGCGTTGGCGGGGCGAAAGGCGGACGCGTCGCGTCGGAACTTGCGGTCCGATCGCTCATCGACGGCTATTATTGCCAGCCCGACACGATCGGCGTCACCAAGGCTGCCTGTCGAGTCATTGACGGTTTCAACCGCTGGCTTAACGCCCAGGGTCAGACGGATCCGCGCCTGCAGGGAGCGGCCACGACATTCACCGCCGTTATCCTTCGCGGGCGGCGAGCTCATATCCTGCATGCGGGGGATAGTCGCGCCTGGCATTACCGGGACGGAACGCTCACGCTTCTGACCGATGACCATGTCCTGCCGCAGCCCGACCTGCGCCATGTGCTGTTTCGAGCCATAGGGATCGAACCGCATCTTCGCCTCGACGAACGCAGCCAGCCGCTGGCCGAACATGATCGTATTCTGATCACCAGCGATGGCATTCACGGCAGCCTCAGCGACAAGGCGCTTGCCGCGCTTCTGGAACGACGCGGTTCCGCCGAAGCGGATGCCGACGCCATTGTCCAGGCAGCGCTGGCGGCGGGAAGCCAGGACAATGCGACAGCCGTGCTGATCGACATTGTGTCGTTGCCCGCCCCGGACCAAGTGACGATCAGTTCGGTGGCAGAGGGCCTGCCGATTCCGCCTCCTCCGCACATTGGCGAAAGCGTCGATGGTTACCGCCTGGAAAGCCTGCTGGGCGAAGGCCGCTATGCTCGACTTTTCCTTGCCCGCGACGGTCGGGAAGGATCCGAACTGGTCCTGAAATTTCCAAAACCGGCTGTTCTTTCCGAAAGGGGCGCTCGCCTTGCCTTCACTCGCGAGGCAATCGTCGGTGCGCGTGTCCATAGCCCGTTCGTCGCGGAAGTTATCGATGTACCTCGCGAACGGCAAAGTCGCCTGTATGTCGCCATGCCCTTTTATGCCGGCGAAACGCTGGAACGTCGCCTCAGCCATCCACTGACCATCGCCGCCGGAGTCAGTATCGCAGCGCGGCTGACGCGGGGTGTCGCTGCTCTTCATCGACTCAATATCGTTCACCGCGACATCAAACCGGAAAATGTCATTCTGACCGAGGACGAAGGACTGCGGCTGATCGACCTTGGCGTTGCCCGCCTTCCCAAGTTGGAGGAATTTGTCGCCCGCGAGATTCCCGGCACCCCGAGCTATATGGCGCCCGAACTTTACGATGGAGAGCTGGGAAGCGAGGCGACCGACCAGTTCGCACTGGGCGTCACGCTCTATCGCATGTTCACCGGCCGCTATCCCTATGGCGAGGTGGAGCCTTTCAGCCGCCCCAAATTCGGCAAGCCGGTTCCCCCTTCGCGGCATCGCCCGGACATGCCCGCTTGGCTCGAAGCGGCGCTTTTGCGGGCCATTGCGGTCGATCCGCAAGAGCGATTCGGCGATGTGATGGAACTGCTGGTGGCACTGGAGGACGGAGGCACCCGCGCCATCGGCACGCCGAAGCCTCGTTCGCTTTACGAGCGTAATCCGCTGCGTTTCTGGCAAGCTTTCTCGTTGCTTCTGTTTGTCATGCTGATGATTGCGCTGGTCAGCCGCTGACAGAGGCGGCAGCCCCTGCTTCGAAGGATATTCAAACTGGAAGGCCAGCTTCCGCACGTACATTCACTCCCGACAACATGGCTGAAGAAGGAGGCCGAAGGCCCCCGACAGCGCCGTTGCTGTCGATTGAGAATGCCGCAGGTTCCGGCGGCCGTTAATTTCATGATGGTCGCAGCGTCGTTGCTGCGATGCAACAGGAATTAAAACGAACCCGCAGGAATGTCAATCTCGCTGTGTGGCGACCTGCGTCAAAAGTTGGACTCCGTTACTCAGCCGGAACCTTCGGCGCATTGCGCGGGTTGTTCGAAGTAGAAGCATCGGAGTACTGTACATGAGACGCTATGCTTATGCTTGGATCACCATAGCCTTCTTCCTGATTTCGCTCTTGGGCCACTGGCTTTTTGGCTGGTATGCCTTTGTCGACGAAGCGAGGGAGCACAGCCAGGCGCCGCAATTCAACCAATATTTGATTGAGATGGGACGGGATACGTTGGAGAACTGGCAGTCGGAATTTCTTCAGTTGCTTTGGCAGGTCGTAGGCTTGGCTTATTTTCTCTATGTCGGTTCTCCGTCATCGAAAGAAAATGATGACCGATTAGAAGCAAAGATCGACGAGCTTCTGAGAATCACCGGAGGAGATAAGGCAGAGACTGTGATTCTTGACTTGGACGAACGTTATTTGCGGACGCACGGTCATGCCAAGCCGCATGCTCATCGCGAATAACAGGGATTTGCTCAGTTTGGGGCGGGGGCTCTGGACAAAATTTGTTATGTGACATTATTATTTAAAGCACGAAAATCAGAAGGGGGGATGAATGTTTGAGCAATATTCAACCAGAGTCGCTGGCCGCGGAGAACGACTGGAATATTGGAATCATCTGATTGGCGGCATTTTCACCGGCATGGTCGTCGACAGCGACACCGACATCGATGCTTCCTGGAAGCAATGCACGCTAGGCGATATCAACTTTGCCATTGCCGACTCGCCAAAGGCCCGGATTTCGCGCTGGCATTCCCGATCATTGCCCCCGGATCGGTCGGGCAGGGTGATCGCCCATATCCAGAATATCGGCTATAGCTTAAGTTCGCAGCGGTATCGGGATGCAAACCTGAATGCTGGGGACTTGGCGCTCTGCATCCCCCATGAACCTTATGAACTGCAGATTTCTGACCGTAACCAGGCGATCGTCCTCGATATGCCGGAAAGCCGGCTGACGGAAATATACCCCGATTGGGAATCGACGATCGGCCATACGGTGTCCACTGGCGCGCTGGGCAGCGCTTTGTTGCGGAATTTTCTGGCGCTCCTTCATCGCCACTGCTGGCAAAGCGAGCCGTGCGAGGAAGAAGCGCAGGCCCTGGCCGAAATCGTCTGGCAACTCCTGGGCCTGTCCCTGACCGCGCGAAAGCCGAATGCCGACGCCGGTTCGCCGGATGTGGCCGCTGCGGTCACCAGCTTTGTCGAGCGGCATCTGACCGACCCTGAAATGAGTACGTCAACCATTGCGCGTTCGATGTCGCTGTCTCCCCGAACCGTTCAGAATGTATTTGCGGCCATGGCCACCACACCGACCGAGTTCGTCCTGACGCGCCGTCTCAACCGCGCTGCCGAAATTTTGTCGTCCGCCATGGATTGCGGTTCGATTACCGATCTCGCCTTTGATCTTGGCTTTAACGATTCGGCTTATTTCACCCGCCGGTTCAAAAGCCGTTTCGGGGTTACTCCAACATCTTTCCGCGCCAGCAGACGAAATTAACCTTCGCTCCCCTATGCGCGATTGTCCGGTTTTCGCTGGCATGGGCGTCCAAGAATGGACGCCGATTGTCCGTTAATCTTGGAACAAAGGACGGTAATACGCACAAGGATTAAACGGGGAGATTTCATGATATCCATTCAATTGAAACCCAGTATGCTGGCGATTGCTATCGCCAGTCTGCCGGTGTCGGCGATGGCGCAGGACGCTGCCGGTGTTGATGCGACCGAAGCCGGCGGTATTCAGCCCATCGTCGTTACTGCTCAAAAGCGCGCGGAAAATGTCCAGGACGTTCCCATCGCGATTTCCACATTCACGGCTTCGGCGCTACAGGAGCGCGCGGTCGGAGATGTAAGCCAGCTTTCGAATATCGCACCCAATGTCAGCCTTGATGCGGGCACGCCATTTTCGGCCTCCCCTGCCGTGCTGGCAGCGTTCATCCGCGGTATCGGCGCGGACGATTTTGCGTTCAACATTGATCCGGGCGTCGGCATTTATGTCGACGGCGTCTATCTCGCGCGTACCGTGGGCGCCAATCAGGACCTGCTGGATGTCGAACGGATTGAGGTGCTGAAAGGGCCGCAGGGCACGCTGTTCGGCCGTAATACTATCGGCGGCGCGATCTCTATCGTCACGCGTGATCCGGGCGATGAATTCCGCTTCACCGGCGACGTCACCACGGGCAGCTATGATTTGATTCAGGTCCGGGGTTCAGCCGACCTGCCAATCAGCGATTCGCTGAGTTCGTCCGTCACCTTCGGCGTAAAGAACCGGAAGGGTTTCCTGAAACGGCTGGTCTTTGACGACGCACGCGCCGCCAATGCCGATCCTTTCACGGCGTTCTCCCAGGCCGGCAGGGACTCCGCCGCGCGGGAAGGGGTCACCGACAACTGGAATATGCGCGGCAAGCTGAAATGGGATAATGGCGGCCCCTTGAGTCTGGTGTTGAGCGGTGACTACACCAAGGACAAGAGCACTACGGCGAACAAGCTGCTGGGGACGACGGAATTCGTGCCGGGGCCGTTCGCGCCAACAAACCCGTTCCCCGGGACGGCGTTTAATGACGGATCCATTCCCGTTTTTGGCCCACCGGCCGGAGGATTCCTCTTTGCGGGTCTCTATAATTTCTGCATCGGGGCTACCGGGGCGGAAATTTCAGCCCGGAATGCGAATGCGCTTTGCGGCGTCCGCGGAACGCAGTTCAATCCGGCGCTCCAACTCGGTAGCCTTGCCAGCGTCAATGTCGATGCTGATCCGACCAATGACCGTATCCCCTGGGACAGCCGTTTCCTGGTTAATGACGTCGACAAGAGCTATGCATCCGGCAACAGCTTTTCGGACCTGAAGACTTGGGGCCTTGGAGGCACGCTTCAATATGACGTGTCCGATGCTCTGACCTTGAAATCCATCACCGGCTATCGCGAATTGCATTGGAAGGCCGGGGTGGACGCCGACGGTTCGCCGCTCAACTTCGGGCAGCTGAGCTTCACCATGAACCAATGGCAGTTTAGCCAGGAATTGCAGGTGCTTGGCCACGCGCTCGACAGCAAGCTGAACTATGTGCTGGGCGCCTATTATTTCAAGGAAGCGGGAGACCTCCACGACTATGTCACCTTTGCCGAGGGTTTACTGCAGGTCGATGGTCCCAATGATCTGAAGACCGAGAATTACGCCTTTTTCGGGCAGATCGACTATCGCCCGATCGATCTCATCGGCATCACTGTCGGCGGCCGCTACACGCATGAAAAGAAATGGTTCGAGGGGGGGCAGCAGGACCTGAACGGCTTAAACTACAAGCTATTCGGCTGCTCGGACGCTAACGGCAATGTCACGCCTGACGCACCATTCCCGTTGGTGCCTGCCTTAAGCTGCCAAACAGCACTCCGCTTCCCCGATCCTACCAACCCGCTTCGCCTTTACACGCCGGGCGTCAACCGCAAGACGTTCAGCAACTTCTCGCCCAAGGTCGGTGTGCAGGTTCATCCCAATGACGATGTGATGGTCTATGCCAGCTGGTCGAAGGGTTACAAGACCGGCGGCTGGACCACGCGTCTCAGCAATCCGCAGGGCAATGTCGCGCCAGACTTTGATGAGGAAAAGGCGACCACCTGGGAAGCAGGTATCAAGTCCACGCTGATCGACCGCAGGCTGCAATTGAACGCCGCGGTGTTCACCACCGATTATAAGGGCATTCAGCTCAACATCCAGATCGGCACTTCGCCCACCATCGACAATGCGGGCGATGCGCGGATCAAGGGCTTTGAGTTGGAAATGGTGGCAGCTCCCGTGGATGGCCTCACCATCAGTGGTTCGGTCGGGCATTTGGATGCCGAATATTCATCCGTTGCAGCGGGGGCTCTGGCTGTCAGTGGCGCCAATCCGTTCCAGGCAGGCATCTCCGAAGGCGCTACGCTGCCCAAGACCCCGAGTTGGAAAACCAACATCAGCCCGCGTTATGAAGCGAAGCTCGGCAATGGCGGGTCGCTCGTTTTCCTCGGCGATTGGACCCATATCAGCAGCATGTGGAACGACACGCAGCGCACTTTCCTCATGAAGCGTCCGTCGGCCGATATGGTGAATGCCAGCGTCACCTATGAGGAACCGAACGGCCATTGGACGCTCACCGTTGGCGGCACGAATCTCACCAAGGACCGCTATCTGACATCTGGCGGGTCGAACATCGCTGCTGGAGTCATGTTCGGCACCTATAACAGGCCGCGCGAATGGTATGCGCGGCTTGGCGTCAAGTTCTAACCATCTCTCCTGGTCCCGGCTCATCCTCGTCGAGCCGGGACTTTTTTTCTGCCGGTCAGTTCCTCGCTGCGGAGGAATATCAAAGGGCTCGCAAGGCTCTTGAAGGCGGCACGGATATCAGCGGCAGCGAAGCCAGCAGTCCGATTCCCAGGGTCACGATTGCACCCGCCCCCAGCGTTCCCATCACGACCCACCAGTCCGGGGCCCAGCTGAATTCAAACACACGAACGATGACATACCAGGCCGCCGACAGGCCGAACGCCAGCGATACCAGCGTCAGAACCAGCGCCAGCAGCAGATATTCCAGCGCCTGGGCGCCCAATATCTGCAACCGTGTCGCACCCAATATCTTCATGATCACACTGTCATAGCTCCGTACCTGCCGCGACGCGGCAATCGCTCCTATCAAAACGGCAATCCCCGCAAGGATCGCGACTGAAGCGGCCGCGATGATGGCGCTCGACATCTGGCGGAGAAGCGTGCTGACTTGAGCCACTATTTCGTTCACCGCTATGATGGAAATCGAGGGGAAGGCGGCGAGCAACGCGCGTTGCACGGCGGCGTCGCGGCTCTTGTCCATGGTTATGGTGGCGGCCAGGCTGTGCGGAGCGTTCTTCAGCGCGTTGGGCGAAAAAACAATGATGTAGTTGAAGCCCATCGTATCCCAATTCACCTGCCGCAGGGATGCGACGCGCGCCTCGATCTCTCGCCCGAGGACGCTGACCGTCAGCCTATCGCCGATGCCGATGCCCATGACCTTCGCCGCTTCACGATCCAGGGAGACGAGCGGAGGTCCCCGGTAATTCCGGGGCCACCATTGCCCCTCCACCAGATCGCTGCCTTCCGGAAGGATATCGCTGTAAGTGACGCCTCGCTCACCGCGCAGAAACCATGCGCCGTCGGGCAGTTCATTGAGGTCGGCTACTCGCTGGCCGCCATAAGCCACGATCGTGCCGCGCAGCGCCGGTACAATGTTGAGTTCCGCTTCCGGCGCGCTTGCCGCCACCAGATTCCGGAACTCGCCCTCCCGCTCTGCGGGAATGTCGAGGACGAACTGGTTGGGCGCGCGCTCCGGAACGGTGCGTTGTATCTCCGCGTCCAGACTGGTCTGAATACCGGCCAGCGTCACGAAGAGGGTCAGAGCCAATCCCAACGCAATCACGAGCGCCGGCGTCTGCGAGCCCGGCCGATGCAGATTGGCGACCGCAAGCCGCCATAATGGGCGCCTTGGCCGTGGGGCTGCTGCGGCAATGCGCCTTACGCTCCAGCCGATGGCGAGCAGCAACAACAACACGGCCGCTGTCGCCCCCAGCACGGTTGCGGAGAAGAGGGGCTCGTCCGCCGTCCCCAAGGCGAGAAAGACAACCCCGGCAGTCGCAGCCACGCTCCCGATAAGGCTCCTCCAGCCGACCCTCGCGCGACGCTCCACCGACGCGCGGAATAATGCGGCGGCGGGTTCTGTTCTGGCCCGTGACAGCGGGGGGAGGGCAAAGATAAGCGCGATCAGCAGTCCATAGGCGGCGCTTTTCAGCAGCGGCAGGGGATGAAGCGTCATGCCCGGCTGCACCGGCAGCATGTCCTGCGCTAGCCATATGATGACCGGGGGCAACAGCGCACCTGCGACCAAGCCGCAGCCTATGGCGACCAAGGCCACTGCTCCGGTCTGCAACAGGTAGATGCGCGTGATGTCCGCGGATGTTGCTCCCAGGACCTTGAGCGTCGCAATGCTGCTTCTCTTCATGGTGAGATAAGACGAGACACCGTTGCTTACCCCAATTCCGGCAATGAGCAGGGCAGTTAGTCCAATGAGCGAGAGGAACTGGCCCATCCGCTCAAAAAAGCGATTGGCTCCGGGAGCGGCGCGATCCCGGTCCTTGAACTCCCAGCCTGTCGAAGGAAAGCGCGCCTCCAATGCTTCCCTGGTTTTATGTGCATCCTGTCCTGGGCGTAGCTTGATACGATATTTGCTTTCAAAAAGACTGCCGGGCTGGATAAGCATCGTCCGCCGCAGCCCTTCCAGGGAGGTGATCGCAACCGGGCCCAATGTGAATCCCTCGCCGACGCGATCGGGCTCTTCTGCAATCACATCGCGAATGGTGAATACCGCTTCCCCATAATGGAGCCGGTCGCCGGGACGCACATCGAGCCGATCGATAAGCGATTGGCCGACAACCAGCTCATCGGGCCGCAACGGGTGCTTGTGCGCGCCCTGGCGAAGGCTGAGGCGGCCATAAAGAGGGTAAGCTGAATCAACGCCTTTCAGCTCGGTCAGAACAGCAGCCGGCCCGTTGTTGCTTTGGCCATGGCGCTGGGCCATGGCGCGCATGCGAATTGTCTCGCTTAGCTGGCCAGTTTGGCGGAGCTGTGCCTTTTCAGCGTCACTGGCTTCCCGCTGCATCATAGCAATTTCAATGTCGCCGCCCAGTAACGCTTGGCCTTTTATCGCCAGTTCGCCAGTGATTGCCGCTGTCAGGCTCCCTATGGCGGCGAGCGTCGCCACGCCAAGAAAGAGGCAGATGAACAGCAGGCGCAGGCCACGGAAATTGGCATGCAGGTCCCGGCGTGCAATCGCCCAGCTGGCCCTCCAACCCAGTGCTTTCATCTCAGGCGGTCCGAGATGATCTGGCCGTCGCGCATCTGCACGATCCTGTCGCATCGCTCCGCAAGCAGGGAATCATGCGTGATTATGACCAATGTCGCGTTCGTGGCGGCCCGCCTTTCGAACAGCAGGTCGATGATGGCCGATCCAGTGGCCGCATCCAGATTGCCAGTCGGTTCGTCGGCGAAGATGATATCCGGTCCGGGCGCGACGGCGCGCGCGATCGCCACGCGCTGTTGCTCACCGCCTGAAAGTTGTGCTGGATAATGGTAAACGCGGTGGTCCAAACCCACTGCCTTCAGCTCGGCTTTGGCCCTTGGGAAGGGTTCGGCGAAACCCGCGAGTTCCAGCGGCACCGCCACATTTTCAAGCGCCGTCATTGTTGGCAGCAGGTGAAAGGATTGCAGCACGATACCGACCCGTCCTCGCCGGGCGCGGGCAAGGTCGTCTTCGTCCAGCACGCCGTAATTCTGGCCAGCGACCATGATCTCACCATTGGTGGCGGACTCCAGGCCGGATAAGGTCGCCATCAGCGATGACTTGCCCGATCCCGATGCACCCAGAATGGCCAGGCTTTCCCCGCGCATGATGTCCAGATCTATGTTCCGTAATATCTGTACCGGTGCATCCCGTGTACCGAGCGAGAGCGTGACATTGCGCGCGCGGATCGCAATAGTGGACTGGTCGGTTGTGCCATGCATGAGGGAAGGATGCTCCTTGGCCGGAAAGTTATTCTATTATGCGTTGGCGCCGTTGCTTTTCCAATTGGTGGCGGGCTGTTCGGATGACAAGGCCGCTTCGGATCGGACGCAGGTCAAGAGGTCGCCCGCACGATCGGACCATTCCGCTGAACATTCGCGACTGGTCGTGGTCTTTGGCGACAGTCTTTATGCCGGATATGGGTTGAAGCAAGGCGAAGGCTTCGCTCCCGAATTGCAACGTGCCTTAAGCAGAAAGGGTCTTGATGCCTATGTCCACAACGCCGGAGTTTCCGGTGACACCAGCGCCGCTGGGCTGCAGCGGTTGGCCTTCACGCTCGACGGCCTGCCGCGCAAACCCGATCTGGTGATCGTCGGCCTTGGCGGCAATGATATGCTGCGCGGGCTTAGCCCTGAGCAAACACGCGCCAATCTCGATGCTATCCTGAACGAATTGGATAAACGCCATATCCACGCCATGCTGACAGGGATGCTCGCCGCACCCAATCTCGGCAAGGACTATGCGGATGCGTTCAATGCCATTTACCCCGATCTCGCCAAGAAACACTCCGTGCCGCTATATCCCTTTTTCCTGAAGGATGTGACGGGCCAGCGAGATCTATTGTTAGAGGACGGCATTCACCCCAACGCACAGGGCGTCGATATCATCGTAAGGCATGTTGCGCCGGTGGTGGCGTCCAGCCTCGCGGCCTGATCAGTCCTCAGGCCTTTTTGGGTCGAAGTTGCAATATGTCATTGTCCTGAGCCAGGAGGCCTTCGATAGCATGAATGGCGGCATCCCGCATCAGCGGCTTGTTTACCAGGGGAGCTTGCCGGAAGGCCTCTGGCAAAGTGTCCCGCCCATATCCGGTCACGAATGCAAAGGGCTTCCCTTTGCGGGTCAGGGCGGCCGCAACCTCGTCCACCGGTTCGCCGCCAAGATTGGCATCAAGCAGTGCTGCATCGAATTCGCTGTTCGCGATGAGGCGCATGGCTTCAGGCACTGTAGGCGCGGTCCCGACGACAATGCATCCCGCTTCCGCCAAAGTGTCGGCCATGTCCATGGCGATAAGGGGTTCGTCCTCTATCAGCAGCACCCGCGCGTTGCGGAGGACAGTGGGCGGTTCTGAGGGCTTTGACGCAGGTGAGGCAGGAACGTCAGGGGAGAGCGTGCGCGAAAATATCTGCGTTGCCCGTTCGGGCAGGGGCAGAACGATGTCGCATTCCAAACCCTGGGCGCGATAACGAACAGTTGCCTGCCCTCCATCTGAAGCCAGGCTCTTTTCAATAAGCGTCGTTCCAAAACCGCTTTCTTGCGGTGCGATTACCTCTGGCCCCCCGCTTTCACGCCACCAAAGCAATAGGTGGCGTCCCTGATTTGAGCGGACCTCCCAGTCAATGGAGAGGCGGCCCTCGGGCGTCGACAATGCACCATATTTACGTGCGTTGGTGCCAAGTTCATGCAGCACCAGTGCGAGATGCAATGCAGGCTGGGGTTCAAGCTGGATCGGCGGCCCAGAAAATGAGATGCGGTCGTCCTTTTCCCCATCGACCAATAATTGGTCGCGAACCAGGGGGAGCATGGAGGCTCCCTGCCAAGCGCTTTGGGTGAGCAGGCCATGGGCGCAGGCCAGCGCCTGAATGCGTCCCGCAAATCCGGCGGCGAATTCGGATGGCGAACGGATGCTCCGCGCCATCTGGTTGGCGATCGATTGGACCGTCGCCAGCGTGTTTTTGACGCGATGGTTCAACTCTCCCATCAGCAGGCGCTGCATTTCCTCGGCTCGCTTTCGTTCGGTAATGTCTCGCGCCACCTTCGAAGCACCGATGACTCGCCCGTACTTGTCGTGAACGGGGGAGACGGTCAGCGACACATGTACTCGTTCGCCGGTCTTCGTCACTCTTTCGGTCTCGAAATGCTCAATGCGTTCGCCGCGTCGTAGTCGCGCAATGATTTCGTCTTCTTCGGATCGTAGTTCGAGTGGAATGATCTTGATGATCGGCTCGCCTATCATTTCTTCAGGAGTGTAACCGAAGAGCCTGGTGGCGCCGGCGTTCCAGGACCGGATTCGTCCGTCCAGCGTCTTGCTGACGATAGCATCGTCAGAGGACGATACGATGGCCGCGAGATGAGCGGACTGCACCTCAGCGGCGTGGCGTTCGGTTATATCGATCAGCATGTTGACCGCGCCTGTCAGTTTCCCATCAGCATCGAACAAAGGCGTTGGCCATGGCGCGAAGCGGACTTGCGCGCCATTGGGACGCTCGGCGATAGCTTCCTCGCCCCGGATTGCCCGCTTCTCCTTGATCGTGATCGCCATTGGACATTCATTGTGGGGCATTGGCCTTCCATCGAGGTGATACAGCTTCCAGGAGACGCACCATTCATCACTCAGCAGCGCCGGGGTCCGGCCGGACAATTCTACACAGGCCTGGTTGTAGTAAGTAATCCGTCCTTGAGGATCGGTTGTGTAGACGGCTGCCGGCAGCGCATCGAGCACGTCGCGAAAATGCTGTTCGCTCCGGCGGGTGCGTTCCTCTGCCTTGATGAGGTCATCCGTGCGATTTTTAAGCGCCTCCTGCGTATCGGCCAGATCGGAGATGTCCTGAAAGCAATTGACCGCACCAGCCAATTTTCCCTCATCATCGAACAAGGGATCGACATTGACGAGGACCAGTAGCCGCTCTCCATTTGGGCGTCCGATAAGAAGATGTCGGTCGCGAACCGGTTTGCCGTTCTTTAAAGCTTCGGCCATGGGCGTTTTGTCTGCAGACAATGGCTCCCCATTTGGGTCGAACAGTCGTTTGGCCGGGTTGAAGAGGCGATTGGGATCGCCCAACTCAGGCTCGAAACCCCAAAGCTCTGCGGCGCGCTCATTATAATAGCGGATCAGGCCGTCCCGGTCGCAGCAAAATACGCCCATAGGCAAGGCGTTTAGGATTATCGTCGATCCAATTGCCTGTTCAAAGGCTTTCTTGCCGCTGTCAGACGCCATCGCCGTTTCTTGGTTCATAAGATGTCCATCTATTCACCCAAGCGGGAAGAATGGCTGACGGAAGCGAGAGTTCCGCCCGAGGCCGATGAGCGTGCGGAACCGCACGATGCTTTAAGCTTTATTTTATTTTCGCCGGGGAGACCGATCGGCTCACATTCCTCCAAAGGAAATATGATGAAATGGAATCCATTTTCTCTTTGGACCGACATGTGGACCAGCGGCATGGAACTAGCGACCGCTGGACTGAAATATAGCGAAATGATGGGTGCATCGGCGCACGTCATCCACAGCCGTTGTGGATCGATCGCAGAGGCGGTGCGAGATCCGCTTCAGGGAGACTATGCCGAATTGAGCCGAATGGTGCCGGAAAAGGTGGATGCCTTTTCGCGCGCGGGTAGAGCAGCCTTCGCTGACCTTTACGCCATTCAATCGGACGTCCTCGCCAATTGGATGCTTATTGGCGCTATAGCTGCTGCAGTACGATTACCGACAGCCGTGGAAGCCGATCGGTTGGCCCGCCGCTCTTCCCGCATGGGTGCTCGTGCTTCGGCCGCCGCAGGCAAGGCGCTGGCGCCGGTTCATCGCCGTGCGACGAGCAACGCCAAGCGGCTGAAGCGGAAGAAACGCATCTGATTGGACGTCGCCATTTTCGGAAATCGGATGGAACGAACGGAACGAAGCAAGCCTCTCCGGCTTTCTTTTGTCAGTGGGTGGCCAACCGGAGGACAGGAAATGCCTACCAAGAAGTTGGATGCGATTGCGATGCTGAAGGAAGACCACCGAAAGGTGGAGGACCTGTTTGAGCAGTTCGAAAAAGCCCGTGGAGATGATCGGAAGCAAAGGCTGGCTGAAGAAATATGCATGGAATTGATCATTCACACGATGATTGAAGAAGAAATTTTCTATCCCGCGCTCCGCGGCAAAATCGAAGGCGACGTGCTGGATGAAGCCTATGTCGAACATGACGGGGCAAAGCTGTTGATTGCGGAGCTTTTGCAGAGCGGTCCGTCAGCCGACTTTTTCGACGCCAAGGTGACCGTGCTGTCGGAGGAAATAAAACATCACGTAAAGGAAGAAGAAAGGCCATCCAGTGGGATGTTCGCGCAGGCCAAGTCGGCGGGCGTCGACTTGACTGGCCTTGGCGAACGGCTTCGCCAGCGTAAGGAGGAGCTGAAGTCTGAATTCAAATCCAATGGGTTGCCTACTCCAGTGACTCGTTCATTGAGCGGTGCATCCTTGGAATTCGGTCAGCCTGTGACTGCTATGGCTTAGGGCACTATTTGACCACTAGTCATCCGGGTGCAAAGGGGCCGCCATTCCGCGATATTCGGAATGGCGGCCTTATTAGAATGACCTGCCTTTGTCCTTTAACCCACCATAGCTCGTTAGCATTAGCCATTTTGCCCTGACCGCCGTACCCCAATAACTTTTGCCCCTTGGGGGCGAAAACGGGAATATCGACACCCCAGAGAACGGCAGGGTTTCGCATCTTCCGCTGGCCAGTCTCGGCCCGGCTTGTCCGGTTGGAATGTCAGGACTGAAGTGGGAGGCAAGCATGAAAGCAATCCGGAATTTTCTCGTGGTACAAGCCGAACGCCAAACGGCTGGAGGCTCTCGTTCTCACAGTAATTCGCGCGATGCCTACGCACAGCGGCGGCCTTGGTGACCGCGCTGGAGCTGGAGAGGCCCGGGGGACAGACTGGGCGGAAGCGGGAAGGGGGAGAAAGCGTGCGCGTACTGCTGGTTGATCCTTCTCCGCTCAGCCGAAGCTGCCTTCTTGCCGGCTTCAGTGAAAATGCGACCATTTCCATCACCGGCTGCGGCCATCTCGAGGAACTTGGCAGTGATCCGCCTCCCGAAGGGGATCCGGAGGTTGTGATCCTTCAAGCCGGAGGTCAGGACATCGGTTCCCGGGAATTCGGAGAGCGGCTGAAGACACTGACGCTGCGCTTTCCGGGAGCCGCTACGATGCTCTTGTCCGGCCCTCATGACGTCACTCAGATGCTACACAGTCTTCAGCTTGGCGTCGGCGCTTATATTACCGGCGATGTGGCATTGGCCCCGACCATCGCCGCACTTCAATTGATGCGGGAAGGGCTTATCATCTATCCTCGCGCAGTCTTGGCCAATATATTTGGAAATGGAGTGGCCGCCCCCAAAGCAGGATCAGCGCCCGATATGCTTGAGACGCGAGCCGGTGATACGATCCTGACGCCGCGGCAGCTCGACGTGCTTCGACTGCTTGCCCGCGGCCTATCCAACAAGGCCATCGCGTCCCAACTGGATATCAGCGAAAGCACGGTCAAGGTTCATATCCGAGCGATCATGGAACGGACCGGCATGCTGAACCGCACTCAGATCGTGGCGCATTTTTTCCGCGAATGGCAGTAAGGAGACAGGGGCATTCCCACTTTTTGCGGAAATGCCCCTGGCACGTGGATCAGGCTGCAAGGCCTATGCGGCGCAGTCGGACAGAAGTTCGAAGCCGCTATCGTCGTCATTCAAAATCGTACGATCTTTCGGCTGCGCAGCGAGGTGCGTTTCCAGACCCCGCTTTACGGCCCAGATCGCCGCCTGCGTGCGGTTAGATACCCGCAGCTTCCGGAGAATGGCCTTTACGTGGACTTTCACTGTGGCTTCGCTGATAGTGAGCCGTCGCGAAATGACCTTGTTGGCATAGCCCAGGATCAGGCAGCGTAGTATCTCTACCTCTCTCTCCGAGAGGTTGACGTCGGCGATGCTTTCCCGCCAGTTGCGCCGTGCCATTGCCCCATTGCCATTGGCCAAAGTGCCTGCAAGCTGGGACGGCATGACCTTTTCGCCCATGGATACAAGATGCAGCGAACTGATCAGCGGCTCGCAGGATATCTCCTTGACGATATAACCGTCGACGCCGGCGCGAAAGGCCTCCGCCACTTCGCCATAATCGAACTCATCGGCTAGAAGAACCAGCTTGGAGCCCGGAAAACGTTGCTGCAGCTTGCGACAGTTTTCCAGCCCGAATTGATCTGGTCCATTGTCGATGATGATAATGTGGCTACGAAAGCCGGTCTGGTCTTTAACCGTAACGCGAAGT
Organism: Rhizorhapis suberifaciens; assembly: GCF_014200045.1. GTDB lineage: Bacteria > Pseudomonadota > Alphaproteobacteria > Sphingomonadales > Sphingomonadaceae > Rhizorhapis > Rhizorhapis suberifaciens. Next base: position 168,942 of record NZ_JACHOV010000003.1, on the reverse strand, counting down.
TGAGCCGAGTCTTCTACCGAAGCGGTAACCTGAAAATGTTCTTCGGTCAGGATTCGACGTAAACCTTCGCGTACTATTTCATTTCTTCCCAACAGGGATACTTCAATGTCGTGAGTCACAGCTTTCCCCTCTTCTGCAATCGACAGCATACGAGGCGACCCAAATTTACGAAATTCCTGCTGGCCGGTGGAAACCCGCAGGAAAAGACACACATTTACATCAATTCGGGGCGAGTTTTTCTCGTCATCCGAAGGGAAGGGTTATATCATCATTTACCACTTTGCGCAGCTTCAAATGAATTAGCCCTAAAGTTGTGTCCCAAAATGCGCCATACATTGTTGCGGCGCAAAAAAGCAAATTATTTCCAAGAACTTATATCGAACATCGTTACGATGATGTAACTTTATTGGTACGCCTAAGGTCGTAAGGCCTTCCTGGCCATTGGTACGTAATCGGACAAGGGGCCTCATCCATCCAACTTGAAACAAAGCACGTCGATGCGAGTCGTCAAATGGGCTATTGCTGAACTCGGATGAAAAAACCAAAATTGCCTGCCCCTCACTCTACTGAGCGACGCGGTAAACCATGCGAGCCGTGCAGACATTTCGGTATAATGACTGCTCGGGCAAGTTCCTTATGTCTATGCTTGCGCTAGAAGAGATGCAGGCGGGCTCTGCTAATGCATATGTCGCAGGGACCGCTTCAAGAACCTGGCGACACCTGAGAGGAAGGGCATGGCGGGAAGCGCAGCATGAGCGGCCTTCATATCCTTCCGCAGTTTATCATGATCGGCGCTGTCAAAGCGGCGACCTCTTGGCTGGCATTTCAACTGCGACACAATCCTGCGCTTTTCCTGCCACCGATTGAGCCGCATTTTTTCAGCGTAAAGTTCCGACAAGGTTTTAGTTGGTACAGTCAGTTCTTCCGCGAAGCGGGAGCCGGCCAGTTGCCGGGAGAAAAATCGACGGATTACTTAGCGCATCCGGATGCGGCCCGGCGCATCGCGGAACTGCTGCCCGATATACCCCTCATCGTGCAGCTCCGTAATCCCGTCGACCGGGCCTATTCTGAATACCGAATGCAGCTTCGCCACGGCCTCTTGAAGGGGCCGCCGGAGGACCATTTGACGCCCTCAAATGCATCGGTTCCACCCATCCTGGACGATGGCCTGTATTTCCATCACCTCAAGCGGTGGATGAATCATTTCCCACGCAGCCAGATCAAGATCCTGCTTCATGATGACATACGGGAGCGGCCTGTCTGGGTGATGGAAGAGGTGTGCGCCCATCTTGGCGTCCCGTTCCATTTTGTCGAAGTGCGGCGGGAAAAGGCCGACGAAAAGGTCGACGAACAGTCCCTGCATCCGCATCGACTTCACCACCTCTGGCGCCCTGTTCATCAAGCGGTGCGGCGCTTGCATGGAAACCGCCTGTTCGAAGCGGCCAGAAGCAAGCTTGGGCGGCCACCCTATTGCCCGCCCCTGAGCGCAGATTTGCGCGCACATCTCGAAGAATTCTACGCTCCTGAGGTCGATCGGCTTGGAAAGCTCATCCGCAGGGATCTGTCGCCATGGCTCCCAGCAGCCCGAAAGGCTGCGTGAAGGATCAAAAGCGCGGCTCGCGTGTTATGGGGCTTCTTCATCATCCTGATGTCGGGAAAAAGGGGTAATTTACCGAATGAGACACCCAAAGGGATTGAACGCCATGCCGGAATCGCCAAAGCTCCGGTTGCGTCCTTCGTTTAGGTTAAGAGGAAGGCAGTATGGGAGCACGACATGACTGAACTCGGCCGGATGTGCCATAAGCTGATGCTGATGATAGCCGCGCTTGGATTAGTGACCGCCTGCGCATCTGGCGGTTCGGCAGCGGATTTGCCGGCCTCCGCATCCTCGCCGCAAGCCACGCTTTATCGCCTCGATGCTGGCGATGAGGTCCGGATTACCGCCTATGGCCTCGACGCGCTCAACAATAATTATGTGGTCAGCGACAGTGGAGTGATTTCATTGCCGCTCATCGATAACATTCAAGCAAGGGGCAAGACAGTCGGCGAGTTGCAGTCGGACATTGCCAAAGTCCTTTTTGAACGGCAGATTCTTCGTTCGCCAAGCGTGAACGTGCAGGTCACGAAATACCGGCCCTTCTATATATTGGGCGAGGTCAAAAGTCCTGGCGAATATCCCTATCGTCCCGGCATGTCTGTCCTTACGGCCGTGTCGATGGCGGGTGGTTTCACCTTCCGCGCAGACCAGAAAAACATGACGATCACCCGCGCTATAGAGGGTCGAGGCGTCACTGGGCGAGCCAGAGAGAATACGACAGTATTGCCCGGCGATACGATCCGTATCAAGGAAAGCTGGTTCTAACAGACGAATAGGGCTGGTCTTTACATCCATAGTCATGAATATTGGGTCGCGGGCGCGAACGGGCGCAGGCGACCCATGAATGATAAGTTTCAGGGAGTTCACCATTATGCAGAACCAACGCAGGATTGCGGCCAGATCTCTGTGGCCGGTGCTGGCGGCGGCAGGCGTACTTGGGTCGGTAACGCCGGCCCTGGCGCAACTGGAGCCCGAAGGTTTCAAGGCGGAACGCAAAATGCCGGAGGGCTATGAGCCCCGCACATTACAGGCCGGCAATTTCATTATCAGGCCCGAACTGGATGTTACTGGTTATTATGACAACAACATTTATGCCGAGGAGAGCGGTAAGGACAATGACGTCGTCATAAACGCGGTTCCGCGGATCGCGTTCGACCTCGATAATCAAAAGCTGGCCTGGACCACGCAAGGGTTTGTGGGACTACGCCGGTACGTCGATCATGAATCGGAAAATAGCACAACTTTCGGCGCGATGTCGCGCATTGTGGCTCGACCATCCGAGCAGGCGCAATTTGGCGGTTCCGTTCGTTTTGTCCGCACCGCTGAAGAACGTGGCGATCCCGAAGCCCGCACCGATACGACGGTGGGGCCTCGCCTGTTTAACGAATATGGCGGCGATCTGTTCGCCAGCATTCGGGGATCGAGGCTTGGCGTTCAGGTTCGCGGAGAAGTTGAAAAGCTCGACTACCGCAATCCGGTCGATGATGAGCGTGACCGCACCACCTATACCGGCACCGTAAGAGCTCTGTATCTCGTCTCTGGGGCTCTCAACGTCTTTGGGCAGGGCCAGGTACGTCGTCGCGATTATCGCCTTGGTACAAGTGTCGTCGGCGTTGACCGCGATTCAACCACCTATAACGCCTCCGCTGGCGTTCAGATTGATCCGGGCGGGAAACTAAGCGGCGATATCTATGCCGGCGCGTATCGTTTCGATCCTGATGATCCGACGCTGAAGAAGGATACCGGGTTCCACTTCGGCGCGGGTCTGAATTACCAGGTCACGCCCCGTACGGAGCTTGAGCTGACCGCCTTCCGGGGCGACGTGGCCACGGTCCAGCCGGGCGTCACCGGCCGTACAGATATGAGGGTGAGATTGGGCGTTGAGCAGGAAATTCGGCACAACATTCGCTTTGGTGGGGGTGTCGAGTATCGCGATACACGCTATCGTGGAATTTCCGGCATCGATCAGGACCGAGTGATCGTTGATGGAGAGCTCGAATATCTGTTGAATAGGCTCGTCTCTTTTTCCGCTCTTGGCCGTTACACTGGCCGCCAGAGCGAAGTGCAGGGCGAAGATTATAACCGTTGGCAACTCGGTCTGGCAGTGCGGCTCAGATATTGAACCGTCGGGCGAAGCAACTCGTCCGGCCTGTCTGACAGCGCCTTGACGGCCGCACCGGCCGTCCATAGCCAGTGCCTTAGGGTCAGGACCCTAGTTCCGGCCGGGTTCGCTAGCGCGACCTGGTCGGACCCCGACTGGAGGACCATGTAAATGACGATCATCGTGACCGGCGCTGCGGGCTTCATCGGACATGCCGTCGCGCACCGGCTGCTGGACCGGGGCGAAACGGTGATAGGCGTCGACAATTTCAACGATTATTATGACCCCTCACTGAAAGAAGCGCGTGCAGCCACGCTGGAGCAGCGCTCCGGCTTTCGCATGGAGCGGATGGACATAGCGGATGCTCCCGCCATGGCGGCGCTGGTTCGCGACAACGCCGTGCGACGGATCGTCCACCTAGCGGCGCAGGCAGGTGTTCGCTACAGCCTGGAAAATCCTTTCGCATATGAAAAATCCAACCTGGCCGGCCATTTGTCTGTGCTTGAAGCTTGCCGCCATGCAGAAGGCTTTGAGCATCTCGTCTATGCGTCCTCCAGTTCCGTCTATGGCGACAAGCCTTTGGGTGGCGCAGGTTTTACGGAAGATGAGCCTGCGGCGAGTCCCGTTTCGCTTTATGCCGCGACAAAACGTGCTTGCGAGTTGATGAGCGCCGCCTATGCCAATCTCTACGGTTTTCCGCAGACCGGCCTTCGTTTCTTCACCGTTTATGGTCCCTGGGGCCGTCCCGACATGGCCTATTTCAGCTTCACGCAGAAGATCATGTCCGGACAGGCGATAGAGGTTTATGGCGAAGGCAAAATGGCGCGCGATTTCACCTATATCGACGATATCGTCGATGGCGTGATCGGTGCGCTGGACAATCCACCTCCCTTGTCCACCCAGCGCATCCTGAACATCGGCGATAGTCATCCGGTAGGCCTGATGGATATGATTTCCACGCTGGAAAAGGCATTGGCGCGGGAAGCGCAAAAGGTCATGCGGCCGATGCAGCCTGGAGATGTGACGGCGACCTACGCGGATGTGTCGCAACTCCACGCACTTATCGGATACCGGCCGAAGGTAATGCTGCAGGAGGGCCTTCAACGGTTCGCCGCCTGGTATCAAAGCTATTACGGCGCGCAGGGACACAGCTGACCTCTTCCAAGAGGCGGCGGCGCCATCGGCAACATGGCCCGTCAGGCCGGAATGCGGCCTTTGAACAGGCTTTCTACCGTTTCAATGAACTTCATCACCGATATGGGCTTGGACACATAAGCTTCGGCGCCGGCGGCGCGAATGCGGTCTTCATCCCCCTTTCCCGCATAGGCTGTTACCGCCATGATCGGCACCCGGGCGAGGGCCTCATCCTTTTTCAACGCCTCAATCAGTTCAAGGCCGCTGATATGAGGCAACTGGATGTCCATGATGACAAGATCCGGCGAAAAACTATGAGCGCGGTCCACCACTTCGCGGCCATCACGGACCGGCTCCGTCACATGTCCATGGGCACGCAACAGATCGCAGAAGAGCTTCAGGTTGAGTTCGTTATCCTCGACAACGAGAACTCTTTTTGCCACTTACGGTCCTTAAATAAGTCACCTGACACGGCCTCGCCGTCCCCGCTTGGATGTATCCGATGAAGATGAAGAGTACAAACGCCGATCACCCGGAAATGGTTGCATTGGCTGCGCCGCTGACGCCGGAGAATAGGAGATAGGCAGCTTCGGGCAGCGGTGGCCTTGACCTTGCGCTCAGGCGCCACGATGGGGCGGCAGAGCAAAGTGCCACTGTATCGCCGCCGCCCGCAGTGCGAACCCCAGGCTGACGGACAGATATGCGGGAAAAGGTGCTTCAATGCCTAAGCTCGTCAGTCCGACAAACGAAGCTGCTGACAGCAGGGCCGCAGTGACATACAACTCGTGTCGCATGAGAACCGATGGCACGCCCGCAGTAATATCGCGGATAATGCCCCCGACGCAGGCAGTGATCACGCCGGCAGCTACGGCGGAAATGGCTGCTATTCCAAACTGCAGAGCCTTCCCCGCTCCATAAACGGCATAGGCAGCCAGTCCGACGCCATCAAGCCAGTCCAACGCCCGCTCCGGCCACCAGCGAAGCGGTACGATCCAGGAGGCAATTGCTACTAGCACACATAAGATGACCGGCGTCGCGTCGTGCATCCAAAAGATCGGCGCTCCGATTAGCACATCGCGAAGGGTTCCTCCGCCAGTCGCGGTAATGAGCGCGAAAAAGCATGCGCCTATGAAATCGAGTTGCTTGCGGGCGGCCGCGAGCGCCCCGGAAGCCGCAAACAGGGAAAGCCCCGCAACGTCCAACCAGGGCAGAACAGATAGGACGGGCGAAGTCATTGAAACACTATAGGTTTGGAATGTAGCGTAGTCATGCCTGCTTTTAGGTCGCAACCAACAGGCCGCTTCGCACCACATGATCCCGCACTTGTGGTCCTCAACACTCGTTTCTTTCGAGCTTGTCCGTGCGCCCTTCATGTCGCTTTGATGCGGTGAGCGACGCGGTCTAGGTGGCTGCTTCTAGCTGACTTTACACCAGCACAGTTCTAGAAATGTCCGACATGTTATCGCCGAGGCTCCCAGAGCGGCGGCGAAAAAAAAGGCCGGTCCAGAGGACCGGCCTAAAGTCTTAGGAGAGGATGCCTGAAAGGCCATTTTGATATGGGACACTACCGATCATTCCGCAATTGCGAAAGACTCGCGAACGATTGCATTTTCTGCAATCGTACATGGAAGTGGCGCAATTGCAGTACATTCCAGAGCGGAGAAAGGCGCTGCGATCGGCTGATTTCCGGACTTGCACCGGTGCATCACTCTCCTGCGAACACCCTGCCTTGGGCTTGGGCGCCGACCGCAGCCTGCAAAGTCTACACCGCCTACAGAAGCATGGGAATAGGTCGAAAATCGGTGCTTTTGCTGCTTTGCGGCATAAATAAGGCGGCGATCATTCAGATCGTTCGGCTTGAAGGCCGCGCACCAGCGATTGCATGCGGCGGTCAAATTTGGCCAACATCTTATGTTCGTCAGCGGTATCGAAATGCGTGACAAGTTCCCGGCCATTCCACCAATGCAGCGCGAAGGCAGGCGGATCGGCGACAATCATCGCTCGGTCATCCGGAAGCTCGGAATCGATTGACCGCAGATCGAGCGCCAGTTGAGGAGCGGTGGACGGGCACATAATGACGGTCGTATCATTCCATGGCGCCACGATGGGGCGGTGAAGATGGCCGCACAACACCGCCTTTACCTGGCGCCTGCCAGCCAAGGCCGACGCCACGCGGCCCACCCATGGTTCTTGTGGCCCGATGTCCATCCAGTCGATGCCGACCTCAACAGGCGGATGATGCATAACCACGATTGTCGGTTTTTCGCGCTGCTCAGCCAGACGGTCCTGAAGCCAGCGGGCGCGAGTGTCGCAGAATGCGCCGCCATGGCGGCCCTCTTCAAGGGTATCGAGCACGATCAGTCTTAGCGGACCCAAATCCACCTCATATTGCACGAAGCCATCAGCAATTGGGAGATCGGGGAAATGGCGCAGGAAGTTGCCTCGATCGTCATGATTGCCGACGCAGGGCCATACCGGGAAGGGGCAGGCGCTGAGAGCGTCCAGTAGTTGCCGGTAGCTTTCAGGGTCACCCTTGTCGGCCAGATCGCCGGTCGCCAGCAGCAGATCCGGACGATTGGGCCCTTCGCAAAGCAGCCGCAGGACCTGATCCAGCCTTGTTCGGTTGAACTCGCCTGGATTACCGGGTTCGAAGCCCAGATGGACGTCGGTGATCTGTGCGATCAGCAATGGCACCTCCTGTCATTTCACGGTACTGCACGCCCGACGCCCCGATATTGGTCACCGCTTCATCTCCGCGACGCGCCGCCTGGTGGTCCACGGTGCGCCTTCATCGGCATGATAGCTGTGACATAGAGCACAGTTGGACGGAATATCGGCTTTTGCCTGTGGCCCGCCATGACAGGTGCGGCAGGTTGCAATTCCGGGCAACAAAAGGTCGCTGGCGCGGCTGGATTGGCCAGCAGCATGGCAATTCTCGCAGCGCTCGGTCTTGTGCGCGTCATGGCTGAACCAGCCCTTTTGCATATAGCGCGTCGTCTGTTGCACCGGCAATACGCGCCAGGCGGACGATCCTGCCGCAGGAGGCGGAGCGACGACATGACAATCATAGCAAGCGCCGCCCTTGGAGAAAATCGCGCGGATGGCCTGATCCGCTTTCGTCGGCCGGGACGCCGCCGCGCCAAAATAGGCATGATAGAGCTGGCCCTCCGCATATTGACCCGGCCGCCTCCTTGCCATTCCTCCCAAGCTGATTGGCCGTGCAGGGCCGGTGGAACGATAATAGGCACGCAGGTCCGCGATCACCTGCTCAGGCTCGCCGTGGCGAAGCGTGCGGACGGTGCCGCCGACCTCCTCAAAGGCCAAGCTGTGGCACATGGCGCAGTCTTTTTCCATGTCCACCGGTTGAAAACGAACGCCATCGGCGGTGGGAGTGTGGCAGTCCTTGCAGATGAGCGCATCGCCAAAGCCCTGCTCCTGCTTCATGGTCTGCGCCATCCGCGCCACGCCACCTTGGCGTGACAGGTGCAGGGCATGGGGAAATTTAAGGCCGCTGTCCTCGGTCGGATTGTTCTTCAGCGACACCCGCTCCCACGCTGGATGTGCGCCGGCAACTGTCATGATCGCGGGACGGAATTCAGGGTGGGCCGATCCAAAATCGGTGGCGTTCCCTAGTTTCGCGTCTGTAAGGCGTTCCTTAAGACCCCCATGGCAGTTGACGCAGAACTTGTCCGCCGTCGGCTCCATGGGCCCCGCGCCCTCATGCTCTGTATGGCAATCGACGCAGCGCCCTTCGGGGCGATTAAGGGCATGAGCTACCTGTGCCAGCATTTGCCCGCCGAGACCTGGTTGCCCCCTCGCCTGCAGCAGCCTTGCCGGCGCGGCATGATCGTGGACGTCCTTGTGGCAGGCTACGCAGGCATTGTCCTGCACCGCGACGAAGGATTGCGTGTGGCATGCCTGACAGTCGCCCTCCAGCGCCTTATGCGCTCGCGACAAGGGGCCGCTTGACCAGCTCTGGTCGGCATGAAAGCGCTCGGGGCGCTGCTCGACGCCCTTATAGCTGGCATAGGTCCAGATTGGCACCGCCAGAAAGGCGACCAGGATCAGGAACGCGAACGCCCAGGCGCTGGCGCGTTTGCCAGGCAGCTTGCTCCGCAGCGAAAAAGCCTGCGCTTCGTCCTTCTCCTCGGAAGCGTCAGAGAGTGCCTCCACTCGCTCGACAGCAATGACAATCTTGCAGTCTTCCAGCCCGAGCGTGAGGCGATGCCCGCCCAGGCGCAACTCCGCGCCCTTGGCACAGTCGATGTCAGCACGTTCGACCGAACGGCCGTCAATGCCGAAGGGCAACCCGCCGATTGCCGTGACGGCGACACGCCGCTCGTCCTTGATGTCGATGCGGGCGTGGTTCGGCGTGACGGCAAGATCTGGCAAGTGAATGCCGTTTTCCGCCGCGCGGCCCACGGTGATGCTTTGGGCGGCGAGTTCGGTCATCCGCACGATTTGACGGCCGCCAGCGGTGTAGGAAATCTGCCTGATGAGGAACGTCATCTTGGTCTCACCAGTAGAAAAAGACGCTGACGATGTGCGCGCAAAGCGCCGCAATCAAGGCGAAGGTGATCGGGACATGGATGTAGAGCCACACTTCCAGCAGGGCGCGAAGCTGAAGGTGCCGGCGCAGGCGGGCGAGCATCGCTTCCTTCCGTTCGAGCAAGGCGTCAACGCGCTCCAGAGGGTCGTTGCCCACATCCGGGCGGTGGCCGGTCGACAGGCGGATGCCGCTTTGCGCGCGACGGGTGGCGCAATCGGGATAACGGCCCGATAGACGCCTGACGATCCCGCCGCCGAACGGATCGTCGTCCAGCGACGCCTGCACCAATTCCGCCTGCGCGTGCGGGAGCGGCTGCGCTGCGTCGTGAAGCTGCCTGTCGATAGCGCGGATCGCGTCCAGCATTTGGGGCTGCGTCATTTCTTCGCGGTTACTACTGAGGGCGGCGGGCAGCGTGGCATAGACGAAGATGCCGAACATGCCCGACAGGATCACCACCATCATCAGCGCATAAGCAAGCGTGTGGACATTCCAGCCGAACTGGAACCCCGTATGTAGCGTCGCGACGACGATGAGGCTCAGCCCCAGATAGACATGCGCGGAGGTCCACGCCTTCAGCGACCAGCGTCCCGCCGTCATCGCCCGTTTTCTGATGCCGAGCACGGACAGCCAGAGAATCAGCAACGCGCCTATCGTGCCAAGGGCATAGCCGTACCAGCTGCCGCCATTGTGGCGCGGGTTCACGTCGATCAGTGCGTAGCCAAGGATCGCCATGGCGCTGATGGCGGCAGCGATCTTCAGCCAGCGAAAATCGCGATGGCGGAGAAAGCCCTCATGCAGCGTTTCGCCCTTCGAGTGGTGGAAAGTCCCCCGGCTGGCCATCATGCCTCCTCACGCTGCAGGCGGGCGACGCTCAGGAAATCTTCCGGCGACACGCGAATGGCGGCGCCCGTCGGGCAGGCGCGGACGCAAGCGGGACCGCCGTCAATGCCGGAGCACATGTCGCATTTGATCGCCTTCTTGGGCGATTCCACGCCCGGCGTCTTGTTCTTGTAGCGCCATTTCTTGGAGGGTTCTCCGGGGCCAGGTCCAAAGCCGAAGAACAGCCAGCTCAAAAGGCCCGGCTTTTCCGGTGGCACGCTGTCCATTCGGATTACGCCATAGGGGCAGTTGCGCTGGCAATTTCCGCAGCCGATGCAAGTCTCATCGATGAACACTTCCCCGTCCGGTCCGCGGCGGATCGCGTCGGGCGGACAGTCAGCCATGCAATGGGGATGTTCGCAATGGCGGCAACTGGTGGGGACGTGGAGATGCGCATAAGTCCGCCCTGCCTCCCGGTCGAGGCGGGAAAGGCCATCATGACTGTCGGCACAGGCCTTTTCGCAGTTATCGCAGCCGACGCACAGATTCTCATCGATCAGAAGGACGTCGGTTGCCTCGCCAATGCCATTGTCGACCAGGAACTTGGCCGTCGCCGAATACATGTCGACAACACCGGAAAAGCTGTCCTTGCGGCTTTCGACAAAGGCGTTGATGTCCTGTCGCGCAGCCATGTCGCGGCGGGCGCGTTCCAGCAGCGCGGGTTTCTTTTCCATCAGGCGGCGAAAGGCCGAGCCCTGCAACTGGATGACTTCGGATTTGACGGCCGCCCTGACGGTAGCGGTGCGTTTGCCGCCCGCGATCACCGCCATCTCCCCGACATAGGAGCCGGCGGGCAGGTAAGAGAGGAAGACCGGTTTTCCACCAACATTCTTTTGGACGATCATCGATCCCTGGCGGATGACGAAGATGTCATCGCCCTGCTCGCCTTCGGTAATTATCGGCTGACCCGCGCGCACCGAAAGAATCTCGGAACCATCGAGCACCTCTTGCACATCGGCTGAAGTAAGCCCCGAACCGAACATCTGAAGCAATTGGCGCTCCGTCGAAATCCGCGTCACCGCGCGCTTCGCCGCCGGAACCGACGCCATCAGCTTCAATGCCGCCGTCCTCGATACTTCCACGACCAGGCAGTCCTCGACCGCCCTTATGGTGGCCCCTCTGCGGCGGCCGGAGATCAGGCCTACCTCGCCAAAGATCGACCCTCGTTCAATCGGGACGGTGATATTGGCGTCGTCCTTGTTCACCTCCACAAGCACTGAGCCATCGGCAATCCCGAAAAGGGAGGAGCCGACATCCAGCCGCTGAAAGATCACCTCGCCCTTGCGATAGGTTTGAACCTCCGAATCCAGCATGAATTCACGCATTTGAAGCGGCGAAAGTTCATTCAGGATGCTGATATTGGCCCGCAGATGCTCCAGCCACTCGTCGACTGTACGCTGTTGCGGCAACCTATCGAACTTCGCTTCCAAAATCGGCTGATCGGCGGGGTTGAGAGAATGGTTGCCGTTGATGAATTCGACGACGTCATAGCCCTGGTTCATGCAATGCTTGATAAGCGGATAGCCCGCCAGCGCACCGATGACGAAAATACCCGGAGTGGTGGTTTCGAACACCGGCGACAGCTTTGGGAAAGCCTCCCGGTCCGCGCTGGTGAACTCGATGCCACAGCTTTCCACAAAGACCCGCGGCGCGGCGGAGCCCATGCGGGCGATGACCCGGTCGCAGCGGATGCTTTCCTGCCCGTCGCGCGTTTCCAGCACCAGTTCGCCGGGGCGCACCTCAGTGGGTGAGGTTTCCGTGCGGACGATTACGCGGCCATCATCGCGCGCCTCCATCAGCAGCTTGACGTTTGCGGCTTTTGCCCGCGCGAAATCGACGCCGCGATTGAGGATTGTCACGACATTGCCCTGTGCGGGATCGGCAGCGAGACCCAGCGCATTTTCGATACCGGCATCGCCCGAGCCAATAACCGTAATATGTTCATCGACATATTCGCTGGGATCGTCGAGCTGGTACTGGACATGGGGAAGATCGCCGCCCGGACAGCGCATCAGGTTGGGATTACCCTGCGTCCCTATCGCAAGAACGACGGTTTCCGTTTCGATCGTCTGGCCAGAGGTGAGCGTGATTGCGAATGCCCCCTTGGTTCCGGCTATCGCCTTTACCTCAGCATTATAGGCTACATTGATATTCTGCGCGGCCGCCTGATCATTCCAGGTCCCCAACACCGCTTCTCGCTTGCCCGCGTCAAAATCCAGGTCCGACCGAAGGACAAGCTGGCTGGGCGTCGCCATGACGTGCTTGCCTTTTTGATATTTATAGATGGTGTCGGAAAGGTGATCCGTCTTTTCGAGCAGCACATGCGACAGCCCAAGCTGAGCCGCGCGGCCAGCTGCGCTCAGCCCCGCCGGGCCGGAGCCGATAATGGCTATCCTGTAGCGCTGACCCACATTCCCCCCTTGCACCAACGCGCCTTTTATCGGCCAATTATTGCCTAAATCATAAGCCGGCCCTAGGGGCAATCTATCATTTCAAAAGCTTGAGGCCAGCGCGTTCAGGCGAATGGGGAGGCATTGGCAGGTGGGCACGGGAAAAACCGCGCGGATCGTATTGGCCGCGGCCGCAGCAATTGCGGTAGCGTCGATAGGCTATAGCTTCACGCGTAATAGGGCGGATGCTCCGGAAAACCCGATTGCGGACGTCGTCAGCAAAGGGGCGCGGGACATTGCGAGCCTGGAGGCCAGACTGGCGGACAACCCGAAGGAGGTCGAAAGTTGGCAGGCGCTGGGCTGGGCCTATTTCAACACTGGCCGTTATGACGATGCCGTCCGTGCCTATCGAAGGGCGACCGAGCTTGCGCCGGGGCAGGCCGTGCTGTGGTCCTCGCTTGGGGAGGCGATCATCATGGCCAGCGAGCGCGACCCCATGCCGAAGGAGGCGGTCACGGCATTTGAGACGGCCCTCGGCAAGGACGCTGCCGATCCCCGCGCCCGTTATTTTCTTGCCGTGCGCAAGGATCTGCAGGGCGATCATCCAGGCGCGATAGAAGACTGGTTCGCACTACTGGCGGATACGCCGCCCGGCGCGCCGTGGGAAGCGGACCTGCGCCGTACCATCGCGCAAGTGGGCCAGATCAACAATATCGCGGTCGAAAAGCGGCTGGCCGCCGCCGCGCCCTCGGCGCATCCGGCAAGTATCGCTACGGCGGCCATCCCCGGTCCGACGCGCGAGCAGATGCAGGCCGCCTCTTCGCTTCCCCCGGGGCAGCAACAGGAAATGGTCAACGGCATGGTCGAAGGGCTTGAAAGCAAGCTCAAGTCCGATCCCGCCAATGTTCAAGGCTGGATCATGCTGATGCGCAGCCGGATGACGCTGGGCGAGACGGCAAGGGCGAGTGCCGCCTACAAGAATGCGGTGGCAGCCAATCCCTCGCAGTCGGTGCGGATTAGGGATGCGGCGCGGGCACTGGGCGTGCCGGGCGTGTGAGTTCGGTTCCAATAGAAGAATGGTCTTCAGTCAGGGAGACTGCCATCCTCAAATAGCCAGGCCATGGCCTCGTCCGTATCAATAAACACTTGTACGTGCGGTTGCGGGAATGCGCGCTGCGCTTGCAATTTGTTTAACATCGAGCGCGCAAGAATTGCGTAATGGCCTTTGTTTTCCGCCATGAGTTTGTTGAACAGGACGCGGAAAGCCTCTCCTATCTCTGCGGACTGAACGGGAAAGTCGCTACAATCGGCGATGACGCGGTAATTGCTGTTCGTCTTGCGAATAGAGGCATGCAGCTTCAGAAACTCCGCTTCAAAAGCCCGGAAGACAGAGATGGACCAGTAGCCCTGCTGGCTGAGCCGCACCAAAATTTTATCTGGATCGTATGAAAAATGAAACACAATTTGTCCCGCTCTCCAGCGTCCTTCTTAACTTGATGGCTTTGCATTGTGCATTCCGACATGCGCTTTCAGAGACACGAGGACAACCAGAAAAAGGGTTGGTAGCAGCTAACCGTCGTCGGACCAAATTGGAGTTCTGCCTCTCCAAACCCATGCGCGACATTGGCTGATATTTTAGATCAGTCCCGCCAGTGGCGAGGACGGATCGGCATACATGCGCCGACCCATGCGCCCGGCAAGGTAGGACAGCCGTCCCGCTTCCACGGCGGCCTTCATCGCCTGCGCCATCAGGACCGGATTTTTGGCCTCCGCAATGGCTGTGTTCATGAGGACTCCGGTACAGCCCAGTTCCATCGCTACCGCGGCGTCCGATGCGGTGCCTACGCCGGCGTCGACCAGCACGGGCAGCGACGTCCCTTCGACGATCAGGCGGATGGTGACGCGGTTCTGGATGCCCAGCCCCGATCCGATCGGCGCGCCGAGTGGCATGATCGCCACCGCGCCCGCATTTTCCAGCCGCTTCGCCGCAATGGGGTCGTCGACGCAATAGACCATCGGCTTGAACCCTTCCTTGGCAAGGGTTTCGGTCGCCCGCAGCGTTTCCACCATGTCGGGATAAAGGGTCTTTGCCTCGCCCAGCACCTCCAATTTGACCAGATCCCATCCGCCCGCCTCACGCGCCAGACGGAGGGTGCGGATCGCATCGTCGCTGGTAAAGCAGCCCGCCGTATTGGGCAGATAGGTGATTTTTTTAGGATCGATGAAGTCGGTCAGCATCGGCGCCTTGGGATCCGACACATTGACGCGGCGCACGGCGACGGTCACGATTTCAGCGCCTGACGCCTCCACCGCAGCTGCATTCTGCTCAAAATCCTTATATTTGCCGGTGCCGACGATCAGGCGCGAGGTAAAGCGCTTGCCCGCAACTTCCCAGTCATCGCCCGCTCCATGATCGCCGCCACCCACGAAATGCACGATCTCCAGCTCGTCGCCGTCTTCGACCCGTACCTGCGAAAGGGTTGAGCGAGGCACCACCTCAAGATTGCGCTCGACCGCCACCTTTTCCGGCGCGAGGCCGATCTCATTCGCCAGTTCCGCCAGGGTGATCCCCTCGCGCACGCGGCGATGTTCGCCATTGATCCTGATTGAAATGGTGCCGTCGACGCTCATTTTCTGGTTCGCCTCACATGACATTCGCTTTTGCGCATTTGCGCTCGCCGCCATATAGGGAGGCGAACGACCGGGCTGCAACCGAAAGGACGCCTTCATGGCTGACGCGATTAAAATCTATGTATTAAACGGCCCGAACCTCAATCTGCTCGGCACGCGGGAGCCGGAAATCTATGGATCGGACACGCTGGATGATATTGCAGGCCGGCTCGAGGACCTGGCGCACCCGCAGGATGTCGAGGTCGATTTCCGCCAGTCCAATCATGAAGGCCATTTGATCGACTGGCTTCACGAAGCGCAGGCAGAGGGGGCGAAGGCAGTGATCCTCAATGCCGGCGCCCTTACCCACACTTCAGTGGCGCTGCACGACGCGATCAAGGCGATCACCACGCCTGTTATCGAGGTGCATTTGTCCAATCCGCACAAGCGCGAAGAATTCCGGCATAATTCCTATGTGGGGCAGGTCGCCAAAGGAACGATTGCCGGTTTCGGTGCGCTGTCCTATGAACTGGCGCTTTCCGCTGCGCTGAAACTTTAGCGCGGCCCTGTTGCGCTTGGTCCCGAGAGGGAATAGGCGCTCAACGCAATTGCCAACGAGGGTTATGCATGGCTGACAAGAATGAAGGGGGCGCAATGCAGATCGACGTCAAACTGGTCCGTGAACTGGCCGAAATGCTGGACACCACTGACCTGAGCGAAATCGAGGTGCAGGATGGTGAGCGCCGTATCCGCGTGGCGAGGACGCTGACCGCCGCGCCCACCGCTTTCCATGTGGCGCCGCCGGCGGCGACCATGAGCGCCCCGGCTTCGGCGGCGGCGGAGGTTCCTGCTGCGGCCGCCCCCAATAACGCGATTAAATCCCCCATGGTCGGCACCGCCTATCTGGCGCCCGAACCCGGTGCGGCCTCCTTTGTGGCTGTAGGTTCGCAGGTGAAGGCCGGCGACACCCTGCTGATCGTAGAGGCGATGAAGGTCATGAACCCGATCACCGCGCCCGCCGCAGGCACCGTAAAGGCGCTGCTGGTGGAAAATGGACAGCCCGTCGAGTTCGATCAGCCACTCGCTGTCATCGAGTAAGCGATATGGGTTTTGAAAAGATCCTGATCGCCAATCGCGGGGAAATCGCGCTTCGTATCCACCGCGCCGCGCATGAAATGGGCATCAAGACGGTAGCGGTGCATTCCACCGCCGATGCCGACGCGATGCATGTGCGCCTGGCCGACGAAGCCATCTGCATCGGCCCTCCTGCTGCTGGCGACAGCTATCTCAATATTCCCAACATCATATCGGCGGCTGAGATTTCGGGCGCCGACGCCATTCATCCCGGCTATGGCTTTTTGTCCGAAAATGCGCAGTTCGCGGAGATCGTCGAGGCGCATGACATCGCCTTTATCGGCCCCAAGCCCGAACATATCCGCATCATGGGCGACAAGGTGGAGGCCAAACGTACGGCCGGCGCTCTTGGCCTGCCCCTGGTGCCCGGTTCCGACGGCGCGATTTCAAGCGTCGCCGAAGCCAAACGGGTCGCGAAGGACATCGGCTACCCCGTTTTGATCAAGGCAGCCAGTGGCGGCGGCGGGCGCGGCATGAAAGTCGTGCCTTCCGAAGATCAGTTGGAAAGCCTGATGCAGCAGGCAGGATCGGAGGCGAAGGCCGCTTTTGGCGACGCCACCGTATACATGGAAAAATATCTGGGCAACCCGCGCCATATCGAATTTCAGGTCTTTGGCGATGGCAAAGGCAACGCCATTCACTTGGGCGAGCGCGATTGCTCGCTGCAGCGGCGGCACCAGAAAGTGCTGGAGGAAGCACCTTCCCCCGTGATTTCCTCCGAAGAGCGCAACCATATGGGAGAAGTCGTTCGGAAGGCTATGGCCGATATGGCCTATCGCGGCGCGGGCACGATCGAATTTCTCTATGAAGACGGTGAGTTCTATTTCATCGAAATGAACACCCGGCTTCAGGTCGAACATCCGGTGACAGAAATGATCACCGGCGTCGATCTGGTCCGCGAGCAGATCCGCATCGCGGAGGGCAAGCCGCTTTCCGTGACGCAAGATGAGCTGGTTTTTTCGGGGCATGCCATCGAATGCCGGATCAACGCAGAAGACCCCAGGACCTTCGCGCCTTCGCCCGGCACCGTCACCAGCTATCATGTTCCGGGCGGCATGCATGTGCGGGTGGATAGCGGCCTCTATCAGGGTTACCGCGTGCCGCCTTATTATGACAGCATGATAGGCAAGCTGATCGTCTATGGCCGCACTCGCGAAGGCTGCCTGATGCGGCTGAGGCGCGCGCTGGAGGAATATGTGATCGAAGGGATGAAGACGACCATCCCGCTGCACCAGAAGCTGCTCCGCGATCCGGAATTCCAAAATGGCGATTACACCATCAAATGGCTGGAGGAATGGCTGGCGCGGGAGGAGAACCAATGAAGGCAACCATCTGGCACAATCCCAGTTGCGGCACGTCGCGCAAGACGCTTGCCATTCTTGAAGAGACTCCTGGGGTAGAGTTGGAGGTCGTTGAATATCTGAAGACGCCGCCCAGCCGTGAAAAGCTTGCCGCGCTCTACAAGGCAGCCGGGATCACGCCGCGCGATGGACTGCGGACAAGGCAAGAAGAGGCAAAGCCACTCCTGACGTTGGAGGGCGACGCTATCCTTGACGCCATGGTGGCGAACCCGATCCTGATCGAGCGTCCGCTGGTGGAGACCGAAAAAGGCGTGCGCCTCTGTCGTCCGCAGGACAAGGTACGGGACATACTGTAAGGACTGAAGTTGTTCCTTCGTCCCGGCGCAGGCAAGGACCTCGCTTCCAGGGTGTCCCGACTTCGCTCGACCCATAGTATCTTGCCCATCACCGACACCCTCGCCTAGGTTGCGGTGCAGCAAGCAGGAGGCGGCATGGCGACGGTGGCGATTTACAGTTTGAAGGGCGGGGTGGGGAAGACGACCTTCTCGATCAACCTGGCCTGGGCCGCCGCCAAGATTTCAAAGCGCCGGACATTGATCTGGGATCTCGATCCGCAGGCGGCGTCAACCTATCTGATGGCCAAGGGTCCCGTGACGCATGCCTCCGCACAGGCGATCTTTGCGCGCAGCGTCGACGCGATGACCCTGGTGCGGCAATCTCATGTGGAGGGCGTCGATCTGCTGGCGGCCGATACGTCGCTTCGGGGGCTCGATCATTTCTTCTTTGAACTGGGCAAAAAGCGGCGGCTCGCCAAGTTGCTTGCCGGACTTTCGAAACATTATGACAGGATCATCCTGGATTGCCCGCCGGGCCTGACGCAGACGAGCGAACAGGTGTTGCGCGCCGCCGATCTGGTCGTCGTGCCCGTCATTCCCGCGCCGCTTTCGCAACGGGCGCTGACTGAAGTAGTGCACTTCCTCGACAGGCAGAGAGGCCGGCACGCGCCCATCCTGCCGGTCTATTCCATGGTTGATCGCCGGCGATCGCTGCACCGGGCCGCATTGGAAGAGAAAGCCGATTGGCCGGTGGTTCCCATGGCAAGTTCGGTGGAGCAAATGTCCGTGCGCAAGGCGCCGCTGGGGGAATTTGAGCCGCATTGCCCCGCAGCCAAGGCATTCACCAAGCTCTGGACGGGCATCGAACGGAAAATCCGGACCGCCGCCTGACCAAGCTTTATGCGACGGCGCTCCTTTGACTTGGTCCGAAGAGGGCCAAGGCTTCATGGGCGGGCATTGGGCGGCCATAATAATAGCCCTGGATTTTCTTGCAGCCGAGACGGTTTATCATTTCCGCTTCGTCCTCATTTTCAACGCCCTCAGCCGTTGTGGACATACCCAGGCTGTCCGCCAGCGCTACCACGGCGCGGATGATCGCAATACTTTCCGGAACATTTTTCGATGCGCCCTGAACGAAGCTGCGGTCGATCTTGATCGTGCTGAAACGGGTCTTGCGCAAATAGCCAAGCGATGAATAGCCGGTGCCGAAATCATCCAAAGACAATTTGACGCCCAGCGACAATAGACGGTCCAGGACCTGCTCCGCGCCAGTGCCCTGCATGAACACGCTTTCGGTGACTTCCAATTCCAGTCGGTGGGCAGGAAGACCTGTATGGGCGAGTGCCGAGGTGACTGCTGTTACGAAATTGGGATCGCTTAATTGTTCGGCCGAGACATTCACGGCAACACGAATATGGGAAGGCCAGTTCATCGCCTCCTTGCACGCGGTTCGTAGAACCCACTCGCCTATCGGCCCGATAAGGCGTGCGTCCTCCGCCACGGGGATGAATTTTACCGGAGAGATGCTGCCCATTTCCGGATGGGTCCAGCGGACAAGCGATTCGAAACCCTCGACAACGCCGGTCTGGGCATTCACCACCGGTTGATAGGCAAGGTGCAACTGGTTCTTTTCCAGCGCCTCGCGCAGCGCGATTTCCAGCATGCGGCGTTCTTCGGCATGGGCGTGCAAGCGATGCTCATAGCCATGGTGAGCGCCGCCGCCGACCTCCTTTGACCGGTAAAGCGCCAAGTCAGCGCTGCGGATCAGCGTTTCCGGCGTCCGCCCGTCACGCGGCGCTATGGCCGAACCTACGCTGGCGCCGATGTAAAGCACATGTTGGTCCACCTCATAGGGCCGTGACAGGGCTTCTATGATTTCGAGCGAGAGCCCCTCAACATATTCTGTGTCATGCACCTCCCGGATGACGACGGCAAATTCATCGCCGCCCAGGCGGCCGCACACCTCATTGTTGGAACAAACATGGCGCAGCCGTTCGGACACCCGTGCTAGCAGCCGGTCGCCGATTAGGTGGCCAAGCGTGTCGTTGACGGACTTGAATCGGTCGAGATCGATCATCAAAAAGCCGCAGCGCGTATTCCACCGCTCCATGTCCTGCATTGCTTGTTCAAGCGCTTCGGTCAGGTGCAGGCGGTTGGGGAGATTGGTGAGCGTGTCGAAGCGCGCAAGTTGCGCAATCTTATCGGATGATTCGCGCTGCTTGGTGATGTCGGACCCAACGCCGCGGAACCCCTGAAACGCGCCCTTGTCATCCGTGCGGGGAGAGGCCGAAAGCTCCCACCAATGGCGCTGACCATCAATCTCTACATCCAGTACCAGATTGGCGAAGCTTTCACGGCGTTTGATCTTCTCTGCCAACTCATGCAGCGACGGCGCAAACTCTCCCGTTTCCCAGGCAGCACCAGCGAGCAACTGAAACAGCGGCTTGCCTTCGATTTCCGACGGCTCCTTGCCAAGCGCACGTGCAAAGCGGGTTGAAACATCGGTCACGCGCCGGGCGGCATCCGTCTGCCACAGCCAGTCGGCATTGCTGTCCTCAAATTCGCGCAGCAGCAGACTGACGACCTCGCTTTTTTCCTGAAGCTGCGTCGTCGCGGTTATCTGCGTGCTGTAGGCGCGGGCGTGCTTCAGACTGGTTACGAGCAGGAGCAGTGCATAACAAACGATCACGGCCGCGAGGTGAAACGAACCGATGCCCAGCATCATATAGGCATTGGCGCTACCGAGTACGGTGAGGAACAACAGAGTCGAAAGCGGCAGACCGACATAGATCAGTGCGGTTCCGACCATGATGCAGCTCATCAACACCCAGAGGGAGATCATCTCGACTGGGTCCGTCGCATGGACGAAAAAAATGGGTGGAACGGACCACACCAGCGCCTGGACCAACATCCCGGCACCATCGCGCAACACAGTGGATGCGGACACTCCGGCATGTTCGCTTCGAAGCCTGTTCCACCCTGTACGATAGTAAAGAAAGCCGATGCCCAGGGATGAGAATGCCCATGCCGCCAGCAACGGCAAGCTGACTGATTTGGTGAAGATGCCGCCCACGAAAATGGTGGCGAAGCTCGACAGCAGGAAATAAATGAAGCCAAGGCGGTCCACAGAGCCAAGCTGCAACACGCGCAGCTGTTCGACATCCATGCCCGCGGGGCTGGAAAAGCCCATGAGCACGCCCAATGGAAGCTTCTGCGACGTCATCACCACTTCTTCGCGACAGGGTTACCGAATAACTGCAGCTTAAGAAGTCGAGGTTAGCGAAAGGTAACCGTGATACCGATTTCGTCTTGTAGATCTGACCGTCAGCAGGCGGCCGTTCCGAGGCGCTCAAGAGCCGCGTCCCGTCCGATGAGCAACAAGAGCGCTCCCATGTCCGGCCCATGCTCCCGGCCCGTCAGCGCCAGACGGAGAGGCAGGAACAAGGCCTTGCCTTTTCGGCCGCTCCGATCCTTTAGGGTCGAGGTCAGTTCCTTCCAGACCTGATCGGTCCATGGTATCTCAGCCAATGTCCCGGCCGCCTCTGCTACAAAGGCGCGGTCGCCGCTTTCCAATGTCGCGGGCTCCACAGGACCTGTAATCACGGACCACCATTGCGCGGCCTGGCTGACCGTCTCGAGATTCGGGCGAATAACATCCCACGCGGCCTCACCCATGTCGGCGGGCAGTCGCTCCCTGACGGCTGCATAATCGAGCAAGTGCACGATCCGCTGGTTGAGCGCCATCAGTTCCGCGTCATCGAAACGGGCAGGCGCCCGTCCAAAACGTGCGAAGTCGAACGCCGGAAGGAGCGAGGCCGCCTCGGTCACCGGTTCCACAGGATCGCTGGTCCCGATCCGCGCCAGCAATGCGATAAGGGCAATCGGCTCGATATCCTGCTCGCGGAAAGCCGAGACGCCAAGCGAACCGAGCCGCTTCGACAGCTTTCCTTCCGTTCCGGTCAGCAGCGCTTCATGCGCAAAGGCCGGCGGATCGTCGCCGAGCGCGGTGAACATCTGGATTTGTGTGGCCGTATTGGAAACATGGTCCTCGCCGCGTACGACATGCGTCACTTTCATGTCGACATCGTCGATGACTGACGGGAGCATATAAAGCCAGGAACCGTCTTCCCGGCGGATAACGGGATCGCTGATCAATTTGGGATCGAAATGCTGCTCCCCGCGAATGAGGTCGGTCCACTGAATCGGGACATCATGATCCAGCTTGAACCGCCAGTGCGGCCTCCGCCCCTCTGCCTCCAATGCGGTCCGCTCCTCATCCGAAAGGCCTAGCGCCGCCCGGTCGTAAACCGGTGGAAGACCACGCCCCAGAAGCACCTTTCGCTTTAAATCCAGTTCTTGCGCCGTTTCATAGCAGGCATAGACGCGCCCTGCGGTCTTCAAAACCTCGAACCGATTTTCATAAAGAGCGAGGCGAGCCGATTGTCGCTCTTCTCCGTCAGGCGTCAGGCCTAGCCAATCGAGATCGGCGCGAATCGCGTCGACATATTCCTCCTTCGACCGTTCCGCATCGGTATCATCGAGGCGCAGCAGGAAGCGTCCGCCATTTTTCCGGGCCCATATCCAGTTGTGAAGTGCGGCGCGAATATTGCCGACATGCAAATGCCCCGTAGGAGAAGGGGCGAAACGGGTAATGACGGTCATATGGTCTGCTGGCTCCGGTTGCTGGCAAATCCTGCACGACCACGAGGGCCCGAAGTCCAGCGAATATCCTTGTTCATGAGGTGCGGAATGCGTTGGTAATAGGATAGCGGCGATCGCGCCCGAAATTGCGGGTGCCAAGCTTCACGCCAGGCGGAGCCTGCCGCCGCTTATATTCGGCTACGTAAAGCAGTCGTTCAATGCGGGCGACCGTCTCCTCTTCAAAACCGCGCGCTACAAGCTGCGCGACCGACAGTTCCTCTTCGACCAAACCATAGAGGATGGGGTCCAGCACCTCATAGGGCGGCAGGCTGTCTTCATCCTTCTGATCTTCCCGCAACTCCGCACTGGGAGGCTTGGTGATGACCCGATCGGGCATCACCGGTCCTTCGGGACCGAGCGCCCATGGCGAACGGTTCTCGTTGCGCCAGCGGGACAGATCGAAGACGGTGGTCTTGTAAGCGTCCTTCAACACGGAATAACCCCCCGCCATATCGCCATAGATCGTCGCATAGCCCACCGACATCTCGCTCTTGTTGCCGGTGGTGAGCAGCATGTGGCCGAACTTGTTGCTGAGCGCCATCAACGTAACGCCGCGGAAACGGGACTGAAGATTTTCCTCAGTGAGGTCAGGATTCCTGCCGGCAAATGCAGGTGACAGCATGACGTCAAAGGCCTCCACCGCCGGATTAATGGGAATGCTGTCAAGGCGGCATCCGAGCAGTCGGGCGCATTCGGCGGCGTCCTCCAGGCTTTCCTTACTGGTGAAGCGGGAAGGCAGCATGACGCACCAGACGCGATCCGCACCAAGCGCGTCCACGGCGACGGCTGCGGAGAGGGCGCTGTCAATGCCGCCCGACAGGCCCAGCACCACGCCCGGAAAGCGATTGCGGTTCACATAATCGCGCAGGCCGAGCACCATCGCGTTATAAATATCTTCAGGATAAGGGTTTGGCGTAGCGAGATCGCCCGGCCCGCAAGTCCAGCGACCGTCATCACCCCTTGACCAATGCGACATCACCAGCGCCTCGGTCCATTCGGGAAGACGGTGTATCACCTGCCCCTCATTCGATATGATAAACGATGCCCCGTCGAAAACCAGCTCGTCCTGCCCACCGACACGATTGAGATAGATTATCGGCAGCCCCGTCTCCTTCACCCGCGCGGCGGAGATAGCGTCGATGCGCTGCTGGTCCTTGTTGATCTCATAGGGGCTGCCATTAGGGCTGATGAGAATGTCTGCCCCTTGTTCTTTCAAATGGGCGCAAACAAAGGGGAACCATATGTCCTCACATATCGGCAAGCCCAGTTTCACGCCCCGGAACTCCACCGGTTCGGGCAGCGGCCCCGGTGCAAACAGCCGCTTTTCGTCGAACGTGCCGTAATTGGGAAGTTCCCGCTTTTGACGGATCGCCTTGATTTCTCCGCCATCCAACAGGGTGATGACATTGAACAATACGCCTTGGGCAGCAATGACGGTGCCGACCAGCATCGCTGGGCCACCGTCGGCCGTCGCCTTGGCGAGGCGCAGCAGTTCGTCCCCCGCCCTTTCGATCAGCGCTGGCTTCAAAACCAGATCCTCGGGCGGATAGCCGATCAATTGAAGCTCGGGAAACACAATGAGATCTGCGCCCTTGGCCTTTTCCCGCCAGAGCAGCATCGCATCGGCATTGCCACGAAGGTCGCCCACGCACTGCGTGATCTGCGCCATCGCGATGGTGAGGTTTTCAGCAGGTCGATCATTCATGGCTGCGGTCCGTAAAACATTTTAGAGGCGCTTGGAAATGGCTTGTGGAAAAGCACAACACATCCAAGGCCTTCGAGCGAACGGAAGAGCGGCCCGCAAGGTTCCTTGCCCGCCCCGCCCCGGCCAAGCCAACACGCCCCTTCCCCAATTTCTATTTGGAGTCTACAGGGGCGCCGATTATCAGCGTCACATTGTTGTCACGGGGTGCACAAGCCATGAAATTGATGACGGGGAATTCCAACCTCCCGCTCGCACAGGCCATTGCCGATTATATCGAACTGCCCCTGATCGACGCCAGCGTCCGCCGCTTCGCCGATGAGGAGATTTTTGTGGAGATCCACGAAAATGTTCGCGGCGAGGACATCTTCGTCATCCAGTCGACCAGCTATCCGGCCAACGACAATTTGATGGAATTGCTGATCATGGTCGATGCGCTGAAGCGCGCTTCGGCCAAGCGCATAACGGCGGTGCTTCCCTATTTCGGCTATGCGCGTCAGGACCGGAAACCCGGCCCCCGCACACCTATTTCCGCCAAGCTCGTGGCCAACCTGATTACCGTCGCGGGCGCGAACCGCGTATTGTCGGTCGATCTGCATGCTGGTCAGATCCAGGGTTTCTTCGATATTCCGACCGACAATCTCTATGGCGCGCCGGTCATGTCGGCTGATATCCAGGCGCGGTTCGGCGACAAGAATATCACCGTCGTTTCGCCCGACGTAGGAGGCGTGGTGCGCGCCAGGGCGCTGGCCAAACGGCTGGACAACGCACCTTTGGCCATTGTCGACAAGCGCCGTGAGCGGGCAGGCGAATCGGAAGTGATGAATATCATCGGCGACGTCAAAGGCCGCTTCTGCATCCTGATCGACGACATCGTGGATTCCGCCGGCACGCTGTGCAACGCGGCCGCCGCCCTTAAGAAAGAGGGAGCCGAGGATGTTGTCGCCTATGTGACCCACGGCGTTCTTTCCGGCGGTGCAGTCGCTCGCGTGAATGCTTCCGAACTCCGTGAACTGGTTGTCACCGATTCGATCCTCGCCACTGATGCCCAGCGCGAATCGGCTAGCATCCGTCACCTCCCCATCGCCCCGCTTTTGGGCGAAGCCATCAAGCGCATTGCGGAAGAGACGTCGGTTTCCAGCTTGTTTGACTGAGGCATGACGATCAGGGACGATCTTGATTTCGCCCAGCGCCTCGCCGATGCGGCGGGCGAGGCCATCCGACCCTTTTATCGGGCGCGTTTCGACATCGAATCGAAGAGCGACCTGTCGCCGGTGACGCAGGCCGACCGTGCCGCCGAAGCCGCGATGCGCGCGATCATCGAAAAGGAAAGGCCACAGGACGGCATCGTTGGCGAGGAATATGGAACGGTCCGCGAAGATGCGGGGCGCGTGTGGGTATTGGACCCCATAGACGGCACGCGCAGCTTCATTGCCGGACGGCCGATTTTCGGCACTCTTGTGGCCATGATGCAGGAAGGCTGGCCGATCCTGGGCATTATCGATCAGCCGATCAGCCGCGAACGCTGGTGCGGCATGGCGGGCCAGCCGACTACACTCAACGGTCAGCCCGTTCGTACGCGACCTTGCCGCGCGCTGGATCAGGCGATCCTGGCCAGCACTGGACCTCAATATTTTCCCGGCTGCTCGGGCGAGCATTTCTCTATCCTAGCGGGGCAGTGCCGAGACACTGTCTGGGGCGGCGATTGTTATAATTATGCGCTCCTGGCGAGCGGCCAAATCGACCTGGTCGTGGAGTCGGGACTGAAACTCTATGATATCGCTGCATTGGTGCCGGTCGTTGAGGGCGCGGGCGGGCATATGTGCGACTGGACAGGCAATCCGCTCGACCGCGACAGCAAGGGCGATGTCATCGCCATGGGCGACATTGCGCGCATGGACGATATATTGGAGGCTCTGGCCCACGGGCATGAAGGCCATTGAGGGTTATGCCTTGCAAAAGCCTGCGTTCCTGCCTATAGGCGCGCCTTCCTGCGAGAAATTGCGGGATTCTGAAGGGATGGTCCGGCCAGTAGGGCTGCCGAGTCCGTCCGCAATCGTCAGATCCAAGGAGACGAAAATGCCCAAGCTCAAGACCAAGAGCGGTGTGAAGAAACGCTTCAAATTCACCGCCTCCGGCAAGGTCAAGCATGGTGTCGCCGGAAAGCGCCACCGCCTGATCAGCCATAACGCCAAATATATTCGCCAGAACCGCGGCACCGAAGTGCTGTCCGACGCCGACGTCGCGCACATTCGCCTGTGGGCTCCCTACGGCCTGAAATAAGAGAAGGACTAGAGAGATATGGCACGCGTAAAAAGGGGTGTAACCACCCGCGCCAAGCACAAGCGGATTTTGGATCAGGCGAAGGGCTATTATGGCCGTCGCAAGAATACGATCCGCATCGCCCGTCAGGCCGTCGAAAAGGCCGGCCAGTACGCCTATCGCGACCGCAAGGTTAAGAAGCGCAGCTTCCGCGCCCTGTGGATCCAGCGCATCAACGCCGCGGTTCGCATGGAAGGCCTCACCTATGGTCAGTTCATGCATGGCCTGAAGCTCGCGGGCGTCGACCTTGACCGGAAGGTCCTGGCCGACATCGCGATGCATGAAGGCGATGCCTTCAAGGCCATTGTTGCACAGGCACAGGCGGCCCTGCCGCAGGCTTGAACCGGCGATTGCTGAAGAGACAAGGGTGCCGGGGCGATGGTTCCGGCGCCTTTTTTCTTGGTTCATGCATCCCTCAATTTCGTCATTCCCGCGAAGGCGGGAATCCATCCCCGAGCCAACCTATGAGCGCCGACTTTCAACCGACGGCCTACATCATGGCCAGCCACAGGAATGGAACACTTTACACCGGAGTAACCTCGAACCTCCTTAAGCGTGTCCACGAACATCGTTTGGGCTTGATTCCCGGCTTCACGACGGACTACGGCGTCAAGCGGCTGGTGTACTTCGAACAGCACGGGACAATGGAAAACGCTATCGGCCGGGAAAAGCAGATCAAGAAATGGAAACGGCAATGGAAAATCGATCTGATAGAACGGGACAATCCGGACTGGAACGATTTAGCTGTTACGTTCGGATTTGAAGCGCTGCCTTCGCGGCGCGTCGACTAAGCATGGCACCAAATGGGCAAGGCCGGGAGATGGATTCCCGCCTTCGCGGGAATGACGAGGAAAAGTGGTGAATATCGACGAGGTCGGAAAAAGCCTTATGGCGCAGATTGAGAGCGCCAAGAATCTGGAGGAATTGGAAGCCGCCAGAATCACTGCGTTAGGCAAAAACGGCACTATAACCAATCTCTTGAAAAGCCTGGGGCGCCTGCCGGTCGAAGAGCGCCTCGCGCTAGCCCCGAAATATCAGGGCTGGAGAGGAGCGCTGAGCGGCAAAATCGAAGCCCAGCGAGCCATGTTCGAACAAGCAATCCTTCAGGAGCGGCTGACTTCCGAAAAGCTGGACATGACCCTCCCGGCTCTTCCCGATCCGCAGGGTTCGGTGCATCCGGTGAGCCAGGTGATGGACGAATTGGCCGAAATCTTTGCGGACCTTGGTTTTTCGGTCGCAACGGGACCAGAGATCGAAGACGACTGGCATAATTTCAGTGCGCTCAATATTCCCGAAACCCATCCGGCGCGGGCGATGCACGACACGTTCTACTTCCCTGATGAGCGCGACGGCCGCAAGATGCTGCTGCGCACGCATACCTCGCCGGTTCAGATCCGGACAATGACATCGGAAGAGCCGCCAATCCGTATCATTGCGCCCGGTCGGGTCTATCGATCGGACAGTGACGCCACGCATACGCCGATGTTCCATCAGATTGAGGGGCTGGTGATCGACCGAGGCATTAATCTTGGTCATCTGAAATGGACCTTGGAGACATTCCTGAAAGCGTTTTTCGAGCGCGAAGACATCGTGCTGCGCCTGCGCCCCAGCTATTTTCCCTTCACCGAACCGTCGGTGGAGGTCGATGTCGGCTACTCCATGGAAAAGGGTCAGCGCGTCATCGGCGGATCGGAAGGTTGGATGGAGGTGCTGGGGTCCGGCATGGTCCACCCCAATGTCATTCGCGCCTGCGGCCTTGATCCGGCGGAGTGGCAGGGTTTCGCCTTCGGCACCGGCGTCGACCGGCTGGCGATGCTGAAATATGGGATGAATGACTTGCGGGCCTTCTTCGACGGCGATCTGCGCTGGCTGCGGCATTATGGCTTCTCGTCTCTTGATGTACCCACGCTTTCGGGAGGAGTGGGCGCATGAAGTTCACCCTGTCCTGGCTGAAAGAGCATCTCGAAACCGGCGCGACGCTGGAACAGATATTGGAAAAGCTTAATGCCATCGGCCTGGAGGTTGAGGGCGTTGAAAATCCGGCGGAGAAGCTGGAGCCCTTTCGCATTGCCAAGGTGCTTTCGGCCGCGCCGCACCCGCAGGCGGACAAGCTGCAGGTGCTTTCGGTAGATGCCGGGGAAGGCCCCCTCCAAGTCGTCTGCGGTGCGCCCAATGCGCGCGAGGGCCTGGTTGGCGTATTCGGCATGCCAGGCGCTTATGTGCCCGGCAGCGGCATCACCCTGAAAGTTGCGGCGATCAGAGGCGTTGAATCCAGCGGCATGATGTGTTCCACACGCGAACTGGAGTTGGGCGAGGACCATGACGGCATTATCGAGCTTCCCGCCGACGCTCCGGTAGGTGCGGTTTATGCCCAATGGGCGGGGCTCAACGACCCTGTCATTGAAGTGGCCATCACGCCCAACAGACAGGATTGCATGGGCGTGCGCGGCATTGCGCGCGACCTGGCGGCGGCGGGCCTCGGCGCGCTGAAGCCATTGAAGGTGCCCACGATCAAGGGCGAAGCTTTGGGGCCGGATGTGCGCACGGACGATATCCAAAGCTGTCCCGCCTTCTTCGCGCGTTCTGTTCGGGGCGTGAAGAACGGCCCCTCGCCCGAATGGCTGCAGAAACGACTGAAAGCAATCGGACAGAAGCCGATTTCCGCGTTGGTAGACATCACCAACTTTATCATGATCGACCTTGGCCGGCCGCTGCACGTCTACGATATGGCGACGCTGAAGGGCGGCCTCGTGGCGCGCAAGGCGAAGGCCGGCGAAGAAGTGGTGGCGCTCAACGGCAAGACCTACACGCTGGACGACGGGATGACCGTCATTGCCGACAGCGAAACCGTGCACGACATTGGCGGGATCATGGGTGGCGAGCATTCCGGCGCGCAGGAAGGCACGACCGACGTCCTTATCGAATGCGCCTATTTCACTCCCGAAGCCATTGCCCGCACAGGCCAGAAGCTGGCGCTCGCCTCCGACGCGCGCAGCCGGTTCGAACGGGGAGTGGACCCTGCATTCCTGGACGATGGCCTGTCCATCGCGACGCAGATGGTGCTGGAACTCTGCGGCGGGAGCCCAAGCGAGGCGACCTATGCCGGCGAACCGCCGCTGGACACGCGGAGTATCGCCTTCGATCCGGCAGCGGTTTTATCGCTCGCCGGGGTCGAGGTCAGCCGCGACATGCAGCGGGCGATTCTCGAGAAATTGGGTTTCGGCGTTGGTGAAAGCTGGACCATCTCCATTCCCTCATGGCGCCGTGACGTTGAGGGCAGTGCGGATATCGTGGAAGAAATCGTTCGTATCCATGGCATCGACAAGGTTCCGTCGATACCCCTTCCCCGCGCAGCCGGGGTCGCGAAACCCACGGCGACGCCGCAGCAGATGACGGAACGCCGCGTTCGCCGCGCAGCCGCCGCACGCGGCCTGAACGAAGCGGTGAACTGGTCTTTCATCTCGCAAAGGGAGGCCGCCTCTGTCGGCGGCGGCGACTGGACGCTCGCCAACCCCATATCGGAAGAACTGAAGGTCATGCGGCCTTCGCTGCTGCCTGGGCTGCTATCGGCGACGCAGCGCAATGCCGACCGGGGCGCATCTTCGGTCCGGCTGTACGAAGTTGGGCGGCGCTACTTTTCAGATGGCGAACGCGCGACGGTGGGCATTGTGCTTGCGGGCGACAAGACGCCGCGCAACTGGAATAGCGGCAAGGCAAGCCTGTTCGATGCCTATGACATCAAGGCCGAAGTGGTCGCACTGCTCGCCGCGGCAGGGGCGCCCGTTGAAAATTTGCAGATGATGGGTGAGGCAAGCGCCGCCTATCACCCCGGCCAGTCGGGCACATTGCGCCTGGGACCCAAGAATGTGCTGGCCGAATATGGCGTGCTGCACCCGAACATGATCAAGCAGTTCGACCTGTCGGGCAGCATTGTCGCTGCTGAAATTTTCCTTGATGCCATACCGGTCAAGCGCAAGAGCGGCTTCATGCGCGCGCCTTATTCGCCGCCCGCATTGCAGGCGGTAAAGCGCGACTTCGCCTTTCTGGTGCCCCAGGCGCTGGAAGCCGAACAGCTTGTCCGCGCCGCCCGCAATGCCGACAAAAAGGCGATCGTCGATGCTCGCCTCTTCGACGTCTTTGCAGGACCGGGCGTGCCCGAAGGACAGAAGTCGCTCGCAATAGAAGTGACGCTGCAGCCGGGCGAGAAAAGCTTTACCGAGGAGGAGTTGAACGCAATCAGCGCGGCAGTCGTCAAGGCCGCCGACAAGCTGGGCGGGACGTTAAGGGGTTAAGAAGGACCCGTTCGTCCCTAGCGCAAAGGTGTCTCGACTTCGCTCGACACGGACGGCAAAGGGGGATGCGATGACTCACGTCCAGATCACCACCGGGAAGTTCACCGCCAGCATCAACCCGCTGGGTGCAGAGCTCTGGTCCTTGATCGATGCCAAGGGCCGGGAATTGATGACCGACGCCGACCCGGCTTACTGGACCGGCCGAGCGCCGTTGCTTTTTCCTATTGTCGGCCGGCTGAACCGGGACAGCTATTTGCTGGAAGGGCGGGAATATGCCCTGGCCAAACATGGTTTTGCGCGGCGGATGACTTTTGGCGTCGTCGAACAGGACAATATGTCGGTGCGGTTCCGCCTGGATGCCGATGAGGAGACGCGGCGCGTCTATCCCTTCGACTTTCGGCTCGAGGCGACTTTTGTGGTCGAAGACACAACCCTTTTTATGACGGTCACGGTGATCAACCAGGGCCGCATAGACATGCCGTTCAGCTTTGGTTTCCATCCCGCCTTTGCCTGGCCCTTGCCTTATGGGGGCGGCAAACATCAGCATATGATCCTGTTCGAACAGGATGAACCCGCGCCCATCAGGCGGTTGAAAGGTGAGACCGGCCTGCTCGCGCCGGAGCACTTCCCTTCACCGATCACGAACAATGCTCTTGTTCCGACGCATGAAATGTTTGAAGCCGACGCTTTGATCTGGGACCAGCTTGAAAGCCGCCGGCTCAAATGGGGCGTGCCGGGACGGCCATCGCTCGACATCGGCTTCCCCGATACGCCCTGGCTCGGCATCTGGCAGAAGCCGCGGGCGAACTATCTGTGCATTGAACCTTGGGCAGGCATGGCCGATCCGGTCGATTTTGACGGCGATATCTGGATGAAGCCGGGGATCAATCGCCTGGCTCCGGGAGCGCAGCGGGAATTTCATATGAACGTCCGGTTGGCCGAAAACTAACCAGGTCCCCGTTATTTACCGCGAAGGCGGGTATCCATTTCTTGTCCATCTCCTCGGTTCAATACCCAGAGATGGATTCCCGCCTTCGCGGGAATGCCGAAATTCAATTGTAGAGAACTTCAAATGACCATTCTCACCCGCCGCACCTTCGCGATCATCTCCCACCCCGACGCCGGCAAGACCACGCTTACGGAGAAGCTGCTGCTGGAAGGCGGGGCGATTCACCTTGCGGGCGAAGTGAAGGCGCGAGGGGCAAACCGCCGCGCCCGGTCCGACTGGATGAAGATTGAGCAGCAACGCGGCATTTCCGTCACGTCCTCTGTCATGACCTTTGAAAAGGACGGGCTGACCTTCAACCTGCTGGATACGCCGGGGCACGAGGATTTTTCCGAAGACACCTACCGCACGCTCACCGCCGTCGACAGTGCGGTGATGGTGATCGACGCCGCCAAGGGAATAGAGCCACAGACCCGAAAGCTGTTCGAAGTGTGTCGCCTGCGTTCGGTTCCCATCATCACCTTTGTCAACAAGGTGGACCGCGAGGGCCGGGACGCCTTTGCGCTGCTTGACGAGATTGCCGACATGCTGGCGCTCGACGTGTGCCCGATGAGCTGGCCGGTCGGCATGGGCGGGCAGTTTGAGGGCATTTACGACCTCTATGCCAACCGGCTGATGCAACCGACGGGCGACAGCCGGAACTTCGAAGGCAAGAGCTTCAAGTTTAGTGGTCTTGGTGATCCCAAGCTCGCCGAAACGCTGTCAGCCGAGGGACTGGAACGGCTGCGCGAGGAAGCGGAGCTGGCGCAGGCGGGCTATGCCGCATTCGACCCGGCCGCTTATCGCCATGGTGATTTGACGCCGGTCTATTTCGGATCGGCGCTTAAGCAATTCGGCGTTTCCGAACTGATCGCGGCGCTTGGCAAACACGCACCGCCACCCCGGCCTCAACCGGCAGAGCCTGCTGCTGTCGATCCTGAGCGCAATGACGTGACCGGCTTTATCTTCAAGGTACAGGCCAATATGGACCCGCAGCACCGCGACCGGATCGCCTTCATGCGGCTATGCTCCGGCACTTTCCGACGCGGCATGAAGCTGACGCCGACTGGCCATGGCAAACCGATTGCGGTGCATAGTCCGATCCTGTTTTTCGCGCAGAACCGCGAATTGGCGGACGAAGCCTATCCCGGCGACATAATCGGCATTCCCAATCACGGAACCTTGCGCGTAGGCGATACGCTGAGCGAGAAGGCCGATGTGCGCTTCACCGGTCTTCCCAACTTTGCGCCGGAAATATTGCGGCGCGTGGCCTTGAAAGATCCGACCAAGACCAAGCAGCTGCGCAAGGCGCTGGACGACCTTTCGGAAGAGGGCGTGATCCAGGTCTTCTATCCCGAAATCGGTTCAGCCTGGGTCGTCGGCGTCGTGGGACAGCTTCAGCTTGACGTGCTGCTGTCGCGCCTGGAGGCCGAGTATAAGGTGGACGCGCGGCTGGAGATGGCGCCCTTCGAAACTGCTCGCTGGATCAGCGGCGATGACGCGGCGATGAAGAATTTCGCTGAGATCAATCGCGCCAACATGGCCAAGGATCGGGATGGCAATCCCGTCTATCTGGCCAAGAGCGCATGGGACGTGGGCTATGTGCAGGACCGCAACCCCGATGTTAGGTTTAGCGCCACCCGCGAGCGATAAGGCGGACTAGCTCGCGCGGCTGATCCACTGCTGCAGGCTAAAGGCGCTTGTCGGTTCCGTTTCCGCTCGCATGCTGTGCCGAACAATGTCGAGGACCCAGTTTTTGCGCTCCGGGCTGATCCCTGCCGTGGCGTCTGCGGGCACCCAAATGTCATATTGACGCATATGAGCGTCCGCGGCGGTGAACAACAGGCAAACATCGGCCGCAATCCCCGTTAGGATCAGCCGGCTTACCCCCAAGCGTGGCAGCAATGCCGCAAGGTTGGTCGCGTAGAAGCCGGAAAAATGCGGCTTCACCACGAAATAGTCCCGTTTACGCGGCCGCAGCTTGCGAACGATTTGCTGACCCTTGCTGTCCGGGCGCAGGCAATGTTCGACAATGGAGGCTACGTCTCCATGCCACAGGCCGAAATTGTCGTTCACATAGACGACCGGTACTCCTGCCTTGGTGGCTGCGGCGCGAAGCTTGGTTATGGTGAGGGCAGCACACAAGGCTTCCGATGACATGGTCGATCCTTCTTCGAATTGCAGATCGTTGATCATGTCGATGATCAATAGGGCGGTGGCACCCGGCACCTTGTTCCTCATCTCTATATCGGCCACGGGTTCCTCATAATCAGCGGCGCGACCCACTATTATGTATGCCACGGAAACCCCCCTTCAGAACCGATGTTCCCCTGTGACGATACAGGAACGCGGCGCGTTAGTGGAAATCCCGAGATTTGGGTAATATCCGGACATCGCGGGGATGGGCGGCACGAGGGTATAGGGGGTGAGTGAAGATGTCCGCCCGTGACAATTCCACATTTGCCCGCCGGTCATCCGAAAGCCGATCGAGCTCGGCCGTGCGGTCAATGATGCGCGACGCCATCAGGTGAACGACGCCCTCTTCGCTGCGCTGCACCTCCCCCTCCACCAGCATTAGCCGCGACGCCATGACGGCTCGGCGATACCGTTCGAACAGGCGGGCCCAGATGAGTATGTTGGTGATGCCAGTCTCATCCTCAAGCGTGGCGAAGATGGCATTGCCCTTGCCTGGCCGCTGACGAACAAGAACCACGCCAGCTGTTCGCACCCGCGCACCATTTTTGGCAGCGGTGGTCTCGGCACAACTCAGCACCCCTTCGGCCTGGAAGACAGGGCGAAGAAAAGCCATGGGATGGCCCTTCAAGGACAGGCGCGTGGTCTGATAATCCGTCACCACATGTTCGGCAGCGGCCATGGCAGGAAGATTGGCGCCGGGCTCCTGCGCCAATTCGCGCGCCTGCGCAGCAGCGAAGAGGGGCAATTCGCCATTAGGCATGCGCCTTACCTCCCATAGCGCCTGGCGGCGGTCGAGGCCGATGGAGCGGCAGGCGTCCGCATCAGCAAGCAAGCGCAACGCCCTTCCCGGAAGTGCGGCTCGACGGGCGAGTGTTTCCATAGTGTCGAACGGTCCATCCTGACGCGCGGTAACCAATGCCTTTGCCCATTCCTCGCGAAAGCCGTCTATTTGGCGGAAGCCGAGGCGAAGGGCGGGCTTGCTGGCATTCTTGTCCTCTGTTTCTAATCCATTATCCCAATCGCTCGCATTGATGTCGGCCGCGAGCACCTCCACGCCATGTTCGCGTGCGTCACGGACGATCTGGGCCGGAGCGTAGAAGCCCATGGGCTGGGAATTCAATAGAGCGCAGGCGAAGACCGCCGGATGATGGCATTTGATCCAGGCGGAAACATAGACCAGCTTGGCAAAGGACTGCGCATGGCTTTCAGGAAAGCCATAGCTGCCAAAGCCCTCTATCTGCTTGAAGCAGCGCTCGGCGAAGTCGCGTTCGTAACCACGTGCCGTCATGCCACCGATCAGCTTGTCCTTGTAGACATGCATCTTGCCCAGATTGCGGAAGGTCGCCATCGCCCGGCGCAGGCCATTGGCTTCATCGGGGGTGAATTCGGCGGCGGTGATGGCAAGCTTCATCGCCTGTTCCTGGAATAGCGGCACGCCTTTGGTGCGGCCCAGAACCTCCTTCAACTCATTGGCGTCATGAGGCGGCGATGGCGATGGAAAGACAACAGCCTCCTTGCCGCTGCGCCGCCGCAGATAGGGATGCACCATGTCGCCTTCTATGGGGCCGGGGCGGACAATCGCGACCTGAATGACAAGATCGTAGAATTCACGAGGCTTGAGGCGCGGCAGCATGTTGATCTGCGCCCTGCTTTCCACCTGAAAAACGCCGATGCTGTCGCCTTTGCAAAGCATGTCGTAGACGTCGGAATCTTCCGCAGGGACGGTGGCGAGGGTAAGTTTTCCCGGCTCTCCTTTAACGTCGTCGATGGTTTTATTCAGCAGGCCAAACTTATCAATCAATTCGAAGCTCTTGCGGATGCAAGTCAGCATCCCGAGCGCGAGCACATCGACCTTCATCAGGCCAAGGGCGTCGATATCGTCCTTGTCCCATTCGATGAAGGTGCGATCCTTCATTGCCGCATTGTGGATGGGAACAGTTTCGTCCAGCCGATCCTCGGTCAGGACGAAACCGCCGACATGTTGCGAAAGATGGCGAGGGAATTCCAGCAATTCCCCCACCAGCCGATGCAACCGCACCATTTCCGGATTGGCTGGGTCGAAGCCCGCTTCTATGAAGCGCTGTTCCGGCATGTCGCTGGAATAGCTGCCCCAGGCCGTACCCGCCAGGCGGGCGGTCACATCATCGCTAAGACCAAGCGCCTTACCCACTTCGCGCACGGTACTGCGCGACCGATAGTGGATGACCGTGGCGGCGATCCCCGCGCGATGGCGGCCATAGCGACGATAGACATATTGCATCACTTCTTCACGCCGCTCATGTTCGAAATCGACATCAATGTCGGGTGGCTCGCCGCGCTTTTCAGAAAGAAAGCGGGAGAAGAGCAGGTTGTTCTCAACCGGATCAATCGAAGTGATGCCGAGCAGATAACAAACGGTGGAATTGGCGGCCGAACCCCGGCCCTGGCAAAGGATGGGCGGGTGCTGCGTGCGCGCGAACTGCACGATGTCGTGGACGGTCAGGAAGTAATAGGCATAATTGCGTTTGCGGATGAGGGTGAACTCCTCGTCCAATATGTCGCGCAGCTTTTCAGGCAAGCCATCGGGATGCCGCTTGCGGGCCTCCACCATCACCAGATGTTCAAGCCAATCCTGCGGCGTCCAACCCTGGGGCACTGGCTCATGCGGATATTCATAGCGCAACTGATCGAGCGAGAAGTTGATGCGTGAAAGAAGACGCACGCTCTCACTGACGGCCTCCGGACAGTCGCGGAACAGCCGGGTCATTTCCTGTGGTGTTTTGAGATACCGCTCCGCATTGACGGCAAGGCGGCGGCCCGCCCCGGCTATGGTCACGCCTTCGCGAATACAGGTGATGATGTCGTGCAACTGCCGTTGCCCCGGCGTCGCATAGAGAGCGTCATTGGTGGCAAGTAGCGGCGCGCCAGTCGCTGCGCTGAGGCGCATGAGCCCGGCGAGGCGGCGGCGGTCTGGACCAATGCGGTGCATGCTGGCCCCGATCCAGACCGCATTGGGACGGGTTTGGGTGAGTTGGGAGATGATGGAAGTCAAAACTTTCTCATCGCCTCCGCTTTTGTCATCGCCGCGAAGGCGGGGATCTATCTCCTGAACCATCCGCTGGCCATTAGGCTGGGAAATGGATTCCCGCCTTCGCGGGAATGACGAAGGAAGAACTATAAGTAGCAGATCCTGGCAATGCTCCAGCAAATCCGGGAGATAGAGGATGCAATCTCCCTTTTCCGCCCGTCGATTGCCGACCGTCAGCAACCGGGTGAGCCGTCCCCAGCCAAAGCGCGTTTCGGGATAGGCGACGATGTCCGGGGTTTCATCGGCAAAGACCAACCGCGCGCCTACCGCCAGCTTGAAGTCCTTCTCCCCGGCATCGCGCAAGGCCACATGAGCGCGGACCACCCCAGCCACGCTGTTGCGATCGGCAATGCCTATTCCGGCAAGGCCGAGTTCCAATGCCCGGCCGACCATGTCGGATGGATGCGATGCGCCGCGCAGGAAGGAGAAATTGGTCGCGGCAAGGAGTTCGGCGAAACCAGTACCCTCTTTCATGCGAACACCCCGTGCATATACCAATCCGGATTCCGCACCTCGCTGCCGTACAGTCCGTGGCGGAAGATCCAGTAACGGCGGCCGTGAGCATCCTCGACGCGGTAATAATCGCGGGTGAGGCCGTTATCCTGCCGCCACCATTCATGCGCGATCCGCTCCGGTCCTTCGAAACGGCGTACCTCATGGAAGGTCCGTCGCCAGCGAAAGCGATGGGGCGGACCGTCCGGAACCTCGGCCAGCACCTCGATCCGCTGGGGTGGGTCGAACATATGGAGAGGCCGCATCGCCGGTTCCCCCGGAGCGGAAAGAGTCCATTCGGCCGGAGGCTGCCCCAACGCATCTGCAGCGGGAAGAGCAAGCTGAGCCTGTTCCGGGATGTGGCTATCGCGCGGACGGAAGCGCTTCAGACGCCCCCGCCCAAGGCGAGTGCTCAGCCGGTCGACCAGCGTCGCCACTTCTCCCTCGCTGACGCTGCCGCCCTCCAGCCTCAACTGCGTCGGGGCCAAATTCTCGGTGAAGGCAACAGACAGGCGGATCATGTCGAAGCCGAAACCGGGGTCGAGCGGATCGGAAAGGCTGTCGAGCCGTTCCCGGAACAACCGCATCACCGCCTCCGCCTCTCGTGTCGGCAAGCCGGTTTCGATCGTCAGCCGCCTGGCCAGACCATCTGTGCGGAAGAATATCCCCTCAAACCGGCGGCCACCTTGTTTGCGTTCCTCCAGCCGCTGCCCTGCCTCATGCGCAAGTTCCTCAAGGATCAGGAGAGCATATTCCGTTCTGGCCACCGGTTCGGCAAAGCGGCGTTCCGCCATGATCGGGGCTAAAGGCCGGCGGGGGATGAGCGGGCTTTCCACTTCGCCTGTGATCTGCCGGAGCGCCGTTGCCGCTTCCTCGCCAAAGCGAGCGGCAATCGTGGCCATGGGGCGGCTGGCCGCATCCCCCACGGTCTTCAAGCCCGCACGGTTGAGGGCGGTTTCGCTCTCCGCCTCCAGCCTGAGGGCCGCAACGGGCAAACGGCGCACGGCAGTCGCTTCATCCGCCGATGGAGCGGTCTGGAAGCGCGCAAGAGCCAGCGCCGCTTCAGGCGTCCCGGCAATGGCATGGCGCAATGTCATGCCAAGCCGCGCCATCCGTATTTCCACATCCTCCGCAAGCTCCGTCTCGCTGCCGAAAAGATGCACGCAGCCGGTAATGTCGAGCACC
Organism: Rhizorhapis suberifaciens; assembly: GCF_014200045.1. Taxonomy (GTDB): domain Bacteria; phylum Pseudomonadota; class Alphaproteobacteria; order Sphingomonadales; family Sphingomonadaceae; genus Rhizorhapis; species Rhizorhapis suberifaciens. The sequence continues at coordinate 129,970 of NZ_JACHOV010000003.1, read as the reverse complement.
AGCCCATCGGGCGCATCCAGCGCCACCGTCGGCGTATAGCGGATGCATCCGATTTGTAGGCGTTCCAGCCAATCCTGATCGGCGCGGGCATCTTGTTCCGTCACCTCCAGGTCCGGCACACGCGCGCGCGCATCGGCCAGCATCAGCCCCGGCGAAAGTCCAAGCGACAGCGCCGTCCGATCCACCGCCATCAGGCGCATCGTACCCCTGACTTTCTCGACAAAAGCGAGCGGCGCGTCAGGCCGTACGGTGGAGCGGCGGCATATCCGCAGCCGGTCGGCCGAGAGGAAGGGGAACCACAGCGCCAGGTAGCGCCGCTTCCCGGAAGCTGCGTTCGTCACGATCCCACTCCACGCGCCAGCGCATGCCGGCAGGACCGGCGCGGCGGCGCAATAATTCAATTTCCAGAACCGCAGGACCCGGGGCATTCGCCTCTAACCCCTGCGATGGCGCAGCCATCACTTGCCAGCGCGTCTCGGCCGCACTGGGCGAGGCCTGCGCATCCATGCGCAGAAGCAACAGCGTGACGCCCGATTTCTCCGCCGCCAACGCCAGTCGCCTGCTGGCGGTCAGGTCAAGTGCACGGGGGGTTCCCCAGCATTCGGTCACCACTACGCCCAAGCCTGCACAGCGCGCCGCATCGGCCGCGCAACGCAGCATGGTCACATCATCGGGAGCAAGCGCCAGCAACAGCGCGTCTGGATCCCCGCCCAGTTCTACAAAACCCGGCGCATGGAAGCTTCCACCGCGCCGCTCGGCTGTATCCGTCCGCAGCCATAGCAGCACCTTACCCGGCTGCAGCGCCCGCAGCGCCAGCATGGCCGCGAAACCTGTCGCACTGGCGGCATCATCGACACTCGCGGCAAATAATTCATGCACTCGGCCCTGCGCCAATCCACCGCCCAATGTTGTGTCCAGCGCCTTATGCCCGGTGGAGAATGGCACGGGCATTTCCGCCTGCCGCAATGCCGCTAGTTTGAAAGCCGACTCATCCATTTCGTGTTCCTGTTATGTTCTCCATAACAGCATATTCGGAATGAGAGTCAAGATTCGTGCGCATAGCCCTTTGCTTTTGCAGAAACGGAGGGAGCCGTATTGCCCCCTCCTCAAAGGAGAAGAAAATATTGTCCGCTGCCAATTCCAATCCCGTTACATCTCCTCATCATCCTCGTCGTCGTCCATATCCTCTTCATCATCTTCCTCTTCGTCGAGGCCGAGAGCGGCCTCCTCATCGGTATTCAACTGATCCTCCACTGCTTCGCTGATCAGGTCGAGCTGTTCATAAGTGGCATTGAAATCCGCCGTATCTCCATCCTCATCTTCGAGATGCAGGACATAACCATCACGCGAGCGGCTGATGGTGAATTGCGCCAGGATTTTACTCATTTCATTACTCCACGGACATGCAGGTCAGTGCCGGCTGACGGACGCTGGCCATCGGGGATTGTGCCCTCATCAGCGATACCGGCTGAAAATGATGCGGAATCGTCGCTCCCATCCGCCCGGTGCGCCCGCGCGACATAACCGATCTCGCGCCGCCTATTCCTCCACAGCATGGCAGCCGCCGCGCTTATGGCGGCACCGGCTATCAGGATCCTTGAAGTTCTCATCTGGCCTCTCCTCTTGCATCGGCAGTTGCCTTGCCCTGCCAGAACACATTTCAGACAACCGGGGTCCGTGACATTAACCTGCGTTGGTAAGGAAAGGGCGGAAGAGCGAAGAGGGCATCAGGTCACGCAATATAACATGTGATACTGCATCGATTCGCGGTCCCTTTTAATTTCAACCCATGTTCGTAGCGCCGTTTCTTGTCAGCCTGCTGATTGGAGCAGCGATCCTTGGCGGCATCTATGCGGCGCGCCGACGGGGAAAACTCAGCCGACAGGCGGCAGTCGCCTTCGCTCTTTTCATCGTGGTCCTTGTGATTGCCGTCACTTGGTTCGCGCCCATTCCCTACATCGTTTGAGGAACCCCACCCATGTCCGACAATCGCAAAACTTCCGGACCCCGGCACGACCAGGGACCAATCGACCTTCCTCCTGATGAGGATTATGATGAAGCCCAGCGCGCGGAAATATTGGAGGCCGAGGGCATTGGCCCTACCGACGGCGTCATCCAAACCGATATTCCGCCGGATACCAGCGGCAACCTGACGGATGATGACGAGATCGAGGATGATGAGGATCAACTCGACATCATAGAAGATACCGACGAGCCTTTTATCGATCCTGAGGATTGGATCGAAGAGGCCGATAGCGGGAAAACGCCCTGATCCGGCCAAGCAGACTGCGATCCGCCAGAACGACATGCGCGGCATTATGCCCCGGCGCGCCCGTGACGCCGCCCCCCGGGTGCGTGCCTGCCCCGCACATATAGAGTCCTTCGATCGGCCCCCGATAACTGCCATGCCCCAGTATCGGGCGCGCGGCCCATAACTGGTCCAGCGTCATGCGGCCATGCATGATATCCCCTCCCGACAGGCCGAAGACGCGCTCTAGCTTCTTGGGCGAAAGTACCGACCGGCCAAGGATGGAGGCGCGAAAACCGGGCGCATGCGCCTCTATCGTGTCGATCACGGTCTCGGCCGCCATGTCCTCTTCGGCATCCCAGTCGCGGCCTTCCGGCAGGTCCGGTGCGAAATGCTGGCAGAAGAGGCTGGCAACATGGCATCCGGCCGGGGCGAGGCTGTCATCGACAGTGGAAGGGATCAGCATTTCTACAATGGGCTGCCTGGACCAGCCATAGCGCTTCGCATCGGCAAAGGCGCGGTCCATATAGTCAAGGGACGGCGCGATAATGATGCCTGAACGGTGATGTTCCCCCGGTTCGGGGAGGCAGACGAAGCGTGGCAGTTCGCTAAGCGCGACATTCATCCGAAAGCTGCCCGATCCCACTTTATAGCCCCCGATACGACGGCGGAAATCAGCCGGCAGATCATGGGACCGCATCATTTTCCCATAAAGCAAGCGGGGCCCCACATTGGCGATGACCGTGGTCGCGACGATTTCCTCCCCGCTCTCCAGGCGAACGCCAGAAACCCTGCCGCCATCGACGAGCACCTGCTGCACAGGCGCTACGAGTTGAATGTCCACTCCCACGCGGCGGCAAGCGTTCGCCATTGCCTGCGTAAGGGCACCCATGCCGCCCACGCAATGTCCCCACGCGCCCCTCTTGCCATTCACCTCTCCAAACACGTGATGCAGCAACACATAGGCGCTGCCGGGCGCGTCCGGGCTCGTATAATTGCCCACTATGGCGTCAAACCCGAAGGCGGCTTTGATAGGCTCGCTTTCGAACCAATTGTTCAGGAAATCGCGCGCGCTTTTGGTTAAGAGGTCCAGAAGGTCCCGCTGCTGCCCAAGCGTAAGCCTTCCCAGCCGCAATGCCTGCGCCGCGCCGTCATAAAGCGACTGAAGCCCATCCCCCACGTTGGGCGGCGCGCGCAACACAAAGTCGCGCATGACCTTGGCGACGCCCCCCAACGCGTCATAATAGGCAGGAAGTGCTGCCGCATCGCGTTCTGAGAAACGACGAAATTCGGCTTGCGTGCGTTCCAGTCCGCCACCCAATTTCAGATAGTCGTCACCATCCAGCGGCAGGAAATTGGCGATAGGCCTTTCGATCACCCGATAACCATGACGGGCGAGCCTCATGTCCCGGATCACCTTGGGCTGGAGCAGGCCAACGGTATAGCTGGCGGTGCTGTTGCGGAATCCGGGGAAGAACTCCTCCGTTACCGCAGTGCCGCCGACGATGTGGCGGCGCTCCAGGATGCGGACCTTGAGTCCCGCGCGAGCGAGGTAAAAAGCGCAAACAAGGCCATTATGCCCACCGCCGATGATCAGGACATCAGGCTTTGACCAAAAACCGGGATGCATCACCACCCTATTTCTATGGCGTTACCGAGAGGTTCCGTATAGGTCACGCGCCGACATCCTCGACAATTGTTTTACGATTGTATAACAATTGAAAATGGGGCACAATGTGGAAAAGCTATAGGGCATGAACAGGGCATCCTTTTCTCGTGAGACTGCTGACGTCCGGCGACAGGCCATGATCGACGCCACGGCGGCTTGCCTGGCCGAAAAAGGAGCGGCAGGCGCTTCTGTTCGAGCGATTTGCATGCGCGCGGGGGTATCGCCGGGATTACTGCGCCATTATTTCGAAGGCGTCGATGCACTGATCGCCGAGACCTACCGGGCCACCACCGACCGCATGGCCCGAGCTGTCGCCGCCGCGGTTGCGCAGGCGGGGGAAGACAAGCGGGCTCGCCTCATCGCCTATATCACCGCGAATTTCCATCCTCCAATTGCCGATCCAGGGGTGCTGGCCACGTGGATCGCCTTTTGGAGCCTGATCCGCAGTGATCCAGCCATCGCGTCAATTCACAAGGAAAGCTATGCTGCGTTTCGGGCGGAACTGGAGATACTGCTCGCCGATTGCGGCATGCCCCCGGCGCAGACCGGACCGATCGCGATCGCCCTTACCGCGTTGGTGGATGGCCTCTGGCTTGAACTGTCGCTCGATGCGTCAACCCTTTCCGGCCAGCAAGCTAGCGCCATCGCCATCCGCTGGGTCGATACACTGCTGAAACACCCAAACTTCGACTGATGCCTTCACACGGTCAGCGGTAACAGCAGACTGGCACACAAACCGCCTTCCGGCCGATTGGCGAGTCTCAATTCTCCGCCATGTTCGCTCATGATCGCCCGCACTAAGGCTAGGCCGAGGCCTGTACCACCTGTGTCCCTGCTACGAGACGCCTCCATCCGGGTGAAGGGCTCCATCATCTCCGCCATGCGTTCCTCGGGCATTCCGGGGCCGTCATCCTTGACGTCGACGCGTAGTTCGTTTCCGTTCCTCACCAGCTCCACATAGGCGCGCTGGCCATATTTTGTGGCGTTCTCGATAAGGTTACGCAGCGCCCTCCGCATCAGCTGGGGCTTGATCGACACCACCACCCGGAGGCTTTCCGCTAGTTCCACCTGATGACCCAGTTCCACGAAATCTTCGACGACGGCGTCGGCCAAGGCGGCAAGATCAACTCTCTGGAGTGGCTCCATGCTGCGTCCCGCGCGGGCCAGCGACAAAATGTCATCAAGCGTGCGGTTCATTTCCAGAATGGTTTCGGTCATGCGCGCTCGTTCCCCTTCATCCTCAACCGATTCCGCGCGCACGCGGAGGGAGGCCAGGGGCGTGCGAAGGTCATGGCCGATTGCACCTAGCATTCGGTCCTTTTCCGTCAGCATGGCAAGCAGCCGCGCCCGCATGGCATTAAATGCGGTCGTCAGCCGCCGCACATCGCCGGGCCCCCGCTCCTGGACGGGTTCGGCAGCGCCGGTGCTGGCAAATTGTTGGGCCGATTGCGTGAGGTCCTCCAAAGGCCGAGCGATCCGCCGTCCGACGATCAACAACGGCACAAGCACAATGACATAGAGCACCAGCGTTTGGCCGATAAGCCAACCCAGGAATCTGGGCGGATCGCGGGGAAGCCGCGATTCCGCCGTAACCCAGCGGCCCTGAGCAAGTTTCACTGAGAGGAACAAAGCATCGCGGGGGCCCCGGTCACCCCGCATGAAGCGGCGATGCTCGTCCCGCCAGGAGGGCTCGCGGAAGTGCCGCCTTTCCTGTTCCACTGCTCGGATGGATAAAACCGTCACCCCGGCGTCTTCAAGCATGTTCTGCGCGCGCCGTTCAATGTCCAAACGCCGTTTCCCGGTTATATCGGGAGCCCCGCTTGACCATTGAACGCGTTCTATCCTGCCTGAGCGCGCCTCCCGCCTGTCGATCGCATCGACAATCCGGGCCGCCGCCGGGGCGCTTGCAATTGCCAGCAACTGCCGTTCTCTTTCCCGATAGAGGAGCGCAAAATTCAACGCCTGCGCCACGAACAGGGCGACGGCCACGACCAAAATGATCTGCCCTGCGAGGCTGGAGGGCATAAAGCGCCGCTGAAATCCCATCACATCGTCCGCACGTCGGCCGCCAGCGTATAGCCGCCGCCCCAAACGGTCTTGATCAAACGCGGGTTCTTCGGATCTTCCTCGATCTTGCGGCGCAGGCGGCTGATCTGATTATCGATAGCTCGGTCGAAGATATTCGCTTCGCGGCCTTGCGTAATATCCAACAAGTGGTCGCGGCTCAGCACCTGATTTGGTCGCGTCGCAAAAGCCAGCATCAGATTATACTCAGCCGTACTGAGTGGAACGGCTACCCCCTCCCTATCCACAAGCGTCCGTTCCCCTGTCTTGAGCACCCAGGCGTCAAAGGCATAATTTGCGCCATCGAGGTGCTGACGCATGCCGCCTGTAGCCACCCGACGGAAAATCGCCTTGATACGGGCCACGAGTTCCCGCGGGGAAAAGGGTTTCAGCACATAATCATCCGCGCCGATTTCCAGCCCTACGATGCGGTCGGTTTCCTCTGATTTGGCAGTCAGCAGGATTACGGGCAGGTCGCGATTCTCACGAATATGGCGACACAGGCTGAGGCCATCTTCGCCCGGCATCATGATATCGAGCACCACCAGGTCGATCGTGCCGGCCGCAAGCCTTGTGCGGGCCTCCGCGGCATTTGCCGCAGCCGTGACGCGAAAGCCGTTCCGGGAAAGATATTGCGACAGCGGCTCGCGGATTGAGCGCTCGTCATCCACCAGCAGCAAATGAGGTCTGTCGTTCATAACAGGATCTTTAACGTCATCGGGACCCGAAACAAGAAAGGGCGAAGGCATATGGCCTCCGCCCTTCCCGTTTCAACCGATCCCTGGGGTCAGAACCCAAGAGGAGAGGGGGCGGCTCAGTTCGAAGGCGTCTTTGCGCGTTCCTGCATCTGTTGTTTCATGCTTTGCCGTGCCGCCTGGCGTTCTGCCTGAGTGACCGTTCCGTCCTTGTTGGCGTCGGAACGATCGAACATTTCCAATGCGTTTGCCTGGAATTCGGCCTTGGTCACGACCCCATCCTTGTTGGCGTCGGTCATGGCCATTCGGCCACCGTGCATGCCGCCATGGCGCATGCCCCAATGGCCGCCCCCGTGACTGCCTTTGCCGTCGGGTCCACCCGCGCCATGGCGCTCATTCCGGCGGTCCTTGCGGGCTTCATGAGCGGCCTGCATTTCAGCTTTGCTGATCTGACCGTTATTATCCTTGTCCATTGCCGCGAAATGCTTGTCAAAACGCGCTTGGCGAGAGGCATCACGCTCCTCCTGCGTAACTTTGCCATCTCCATTCTTGTCGAATTGGGCAAACCGCTTCTCCAGGGATGCGGAGAGTTCCGCCCGAGTGATATTGCCGTCGCCATTGGCGTCAGCGCCAAAATGTTTGCCCTGCGGCGCCGCCAGCGCAAGTCCGCTAGCGAGAACTAGCCCGCCAAGTGTCGCAGAGCCGATAAGCCATGTCTTCTTCATAATGAATCCTTGATCATTGATCTCAGCCGGGCCAATCGGTCCCGCCTTAATCCGGTTTATGACCTGTCATTGTCCTCAAATTATGTCAGATGCCGCCTGAAATTGTCGCAATTTGTATCAGGCGATCAGACGCAATGCAGTTAAGATTGTTCCCAATTCCTTGTCTGCTATCCTGGTGTCCGGAGGTTTGATGCACGCCTTGTTTCCACCACGCTCAGCAGCGCGCGAGGCCAAGGGCGCTTCCAACGCGCACCCCCTTGGCAGAGTGGAAGGGATCAGTTCTTGACCGCCTCACCCTTCGTTCCGCTGCTTCAGGACGCGACTGAGGACTGGCTGGTCTATGGCGCCAGCTATAACGCCCTCGAAAGCGAGGAACCCAATCCCCGGGCATTGCTGAGCGCAGCGGAGATAGCGCGCGCGGATCGGTTTGTTTTCGAACCGGATCGCCGACGCTTCATTCTGGCCCATGCCTATTTGCGCCGCATCGTGGAAATACATACGAGACTGCCCGCCGCGACGCTGCTCCTCTCGACAATCGAAAACCGCCGCCCTGAACTTAGCTCAAGCGAAAATACGCCTGCCCTGCATCTAAGCCTTTCTCATTGCCGGTCACATGTCGCCGTGGCTATCTCCGAACGGCGGTGCGTCGGGGTCGACATAGAAAGCATCTCATCTGATCAGGGCGCTCGCGAAATCGCAGAAAATTTCTTTTCTGCTAAGGAGCGCCAAGTTCTTTCGAACCTACGGCCGGATCAATATGATGAAGCTTTCATGCGGCTTTGGACGGCGAAGGAAGCTTTCAGCAAGGCGCTGGGCCTTGGACTGGCGTTACCGCTCGACAGTCTCGTCGTCCAGGACGATGGGCGTCGGGCCGAAATCGGATTTTCTCCGCACGATGTTCATCCCACCTTCAAGGTCGCTCATATCAATGTAGAAGATATCTGCATTTGCGCTGTCGTCGGGTTAAGTCATGACGTAGTGGAAACCGCACGGGCGGCGCATGACGTCCAGTTGTAAGGGGGCAATAATGACCGTCGTCGCGGCTTATCTTTATCGTGATGGGAAGCGGGTTGGTCCAGTAAGCCTGGATAAACCCGTGCGTTGTGCTGACGACCGCTCGGAATTTGTCTGGATCGGCCTGTTCGAACCGTCCGAGGCGGAGCTACGGCAGCTTCAGGAGAATTATGATCTCCATCCCCTCGCCATAGAAGATGCGCTGAAGGCGCACCAATTGCCCAAGGTCGACGTTTTCGGCGATCAATTATTTGTGGTGGCGCGCACCGCTCATCTGGAAAACGACCATATCGCCTATGGCGAAACGGCCATATTCGTAAGCGAAGATCACATCATCACCGTGCGTCACGGTTCGGCCCGGGCCCATACCGAACTGCGCAATCAACTTGAGGCTGCGCCCCATCTGCTGAGGCACGGCGTGGATTATGTCCTCCATTCCATCCTGGACTTTATTGTCGACGGTTATCTGCCGATTGTCGAAGCCATCGAGGAAGAGGTGCTCGACACCGAGCAGCGCACGCTGGACGCTTTTCTGGAAAGAGAGGAAGTCCGGAGGCTATTTACGCACCGGCGTGAACTCATCCGGTTTCAACGCGTAATGGGTCCGATGGCTGAGGTCTGCACGCGATTGACGCATCTTGACCTTCCTTATCTCGATCCGGAGGTCCGCCCCTATTTCCGGGACGTGCTGGATCATGTCCGACGGGTGGATACCCGCGTGGGCGGTCTTCGTGAAATATTGACGTCCGTATTTGAAGCCAGCAATCTTCTGGAACAGCAGCGACAGGGCACCATCACACGCCAGCTTGCCGCATGGGCGGCGATACTGGCGGTGCCAACGGCCATTGCCGGCATATATGGCATGAACTTCCGCAACATGCCGGAGCTCAGAACCCATGACGGCTATTTCGTGGTTCTGGGGGTCATCGCCCTAATTTGCGCAACGCTGTATTTCCGTTTCAAAAAGGCGCGATGGCTGTGATCCCCGGCGGGACGGCGTGAAATATCCGGACGCTCCAAAAGGTCATCATTCCATCTCCTTTGGTGAGGCAGTGGTGACCTGGGCGCGCATTGCAGCACTGAGTTTTGGCGGACCCGCCGGACAGATTTCTGTCATGCACCGCATCCTGGTGGAGGAAAAGCGCTGGATCGGCGAGGATCGTTTCCTGCACGCGCTCAACTATTGCATGCTGCTGCCAGGACCGGAGGCGCAGCAGCTTGCCATCTATATCGGCTGGCTGCTTCACCGGACGAAGGGGGGGCTGATTGCGGGTATATTGTTCGTGCTGCCCGGCCTGCTCGCCATCATGGTTCTCAGCTACGCCTATGCGCTGCTCGGCCATTTAGGAGCAGTGGAAGGATTGTTTTTCGGATTGAAAGCGGCAGTGCTTGCGATTGTGCTGCAAGCCGTGGTGCGCATCGGTTCCCGCGCCTTGCGGAACAACGCCATGCGGGGTCTTGCCGCTATTGCTTTCACCGCGATCTTCCTGCTCGATGCGTCTTTTCCGTTGATCATACTGGGCGCCGCTCTGACCGGCTATGTAGCCGCGCGCGCCGGCGTCTTTGCGTTCCACGGAGGCAATGGGCATGCCGCGTCAGGGAAAGCCGTTCCTGATAAAGATACCGCTTTAGGCGAAGAACTTCCCCCGCACGCCAGACCGGACTTGCGCTGGTCAATCAAGATTTCGATTACGTTCCTTCTGCTCTGGCTTGTCCCGGTCGCCTTGCTGTTCCTGCTTCTTGGCTCTGATAACGTCTTCACTCGTATCGCGGGATTTTTCAGCCAGATGGCGGTTGTAACCTTTGGCGGCGCTTATGCCGTGCTCGCCTATGTCGCGCAGGAAGCCGTGAGCGGCTATGGCTGGCTGAAGCCCGGCGAGATGCTGGACGGCCTTGCGATGGCGGAAACCACCCCCGGACCATTGATCATGGTTACGCAGTTCGTCGGCTTTATGGCCGCTTTCCGGGATCCCGGCAGCCTGAATCCCTTGTTTGCCGCTGCCTTGGGCGGCCTTCTTACCACCTGGGTCACCTTCACACCCTGCTTCTTGTGGATTTTCGCAGGCGCGCCCTTTCTAGAAAGGTTGAGGCGCAATGTGGCCCTGTCGGCTGCACTTGCGGCGATTACAGCGGCGGTCGCGGGCGTTATCGCCAATCTGGCGCTCTGGTTCGCAATTCATACGCTTTTTGCCAGGGTGGAAATGGTGCGCTTTGCCGGAGCGACCGTCGAGATACCCGATCCCACTTCCCTCAACGTGGCTGGGGCGTTGCTGGCGCTTTTGGCAATAGCGGCAGTGTTTCGACTGAAAATCGGCATCCTGCCGCTGCTGGCCGGATGCTCAGCGAGCGGTATTTTATATTCCTTGCTCGGTTGACGTGCTTCGGAGGGAGGCATCCAGTCCAAACCGGCCTGCTGCAAAAAACCCGGCGAACCGAAATTCGCCGGGCAAAGAGTTGAGACGCCGAAAAAAAGTCCGGCGCCCCTCGGGTCGCAAGATGCCCATTACCAAAGTTTCAGGGCGAATCTGTGACACAGATCACGCTGTGAAGATTTCCATTTGAATTCAGGTCAGTTCATGCTGCCGCTGGACAATTTCGCCTGCAAGCTTGTGTCCGACCTCCGCCAGATGATCGAAATGCGCTTCATAGCGGGCCATGCCCTGGCTCAATGACCGCAATTCCGCCTCAAGACCGTGCAGTTCTGACTCGGGCAGCAGCACCTCAATCACGTCCCACCTTGACCAGCCATCCAATGGCGTCATGCCCAGCATTTGACCTCTTCGGCTGGCGACCGAGGAGCCGATACGCGAACTAGCAAAGCCGGGGCTGTGGATTGTCACATGAGCCACAGGCTCTAAAAGATAAGGCGCTGCGGCGGCGAGTGCATCTGAGACCGCGATTCTGCCGGCGGTTCTGAAGGCAAGCTCTGAACTGTCCACGCTGTGGAACTGGCCATCCACCAAGGTCACCGCCACATCCACGACGGGAAATCCTAGCGGCCCCTTCACCAGAGCATCCCGGGCGCCCTGCTCCACGGCCGGAATCCACTGTTTCGGCACAGCCCCGCCGGTGATGCGATCGGCGAAATGAAAACCTTCGCCCCGTTCCAGCGGCCGCAACTCGATCGTCACGTCGGCAAACTGCCCGTGCCCACCGGACTGCTTCTTGTAACGGCCCCGCTGCGTCAGGGGTTTACGGACCGACTCCTTGTAGGAGGTGCCGGGTTTATGAGCCGTCACCCCCACGCCATAGCGCCGCTTCAACCGATCCAGCGCAACCGCAAGATGCTCGTCATTAATGCCATGCAGCAGGGTTTCGTTGGAACCGCCATTTTGGCCCCAGCGTAATCCCGGGTCCTCTTCCGCCAGCCTATTAAGCGCTGTCGAAAGCCGTACCTCGTCCTTGTGGTTTTCCACTGCCACTGCGAGCGCGCAATTCGCGATCGGTCGTTCGAGCGCCAACCTTCCTTTCGATCCCAGAAAGTCGCCCGCGCGCAGCGAATCCATTTTCGCGACGCCCACAATATCGCCGGGCTCTGCTCGCCCGACCTTGGTGGTGGCAGCGCCCTGAATGGCAAAGAGCGCGCCTGCCCTTATGGCCTGGCCCTCGGGGCCGCCGGTAAGTTCTGCCCCCTCTGCAAGAGCGCGGTCGAAGACACGGGTCAGAGCCAGCCGGCCAATGGCGCTGCCATGCGAGACCTTCAGCACCAGCCCGGAAGCGTTTCCAATGTTCAGCCGTTCCGCTGTTTGCTCAGGCGCAGGTGCATCATGCCGCAGCATTTTCAACAAACGCCGGACGCCATGGCCATTGAGCGCTGAACCGAACAGAACCGGCACCACAAGCCCGCTTCGCGTCTCGCGCGCCAGATCACCAAAGACCAGGTCCAGACTGGGTATCTCGTCGGACAGAAGCTGCTCAAGCAGGATATCGTCATGATCCGCAAGTGTTTCCAGCATTAGCAAACGCGCGCGCTCCTCTTGCTGGCGTAGCGCATCGTCCAGCGGAAACTGCTCCGAAGGCTTGCCGTGGCAATAATGATAGGCGCGTTCCAAAGCTAGATCGACAAAGCCGGTGACCTGTTCGTCTTCCTGAATGGGAATTTGACGGGCGACGATCGTCGCAGCGCTCAGTGGCTTCAACGCCATGAGCAAATCTTCGATACTGCCATGAGCCTGTTCGATCTTGTTGACAAACAGCGCGTGCGGAACGCCTGCTGACTCCAACTGGCGCAGCACCGGTTCCACCAAGAGAGCCCGAGCAGGATCAGGATCGATCACCACCAGCGCCAGGTCGCACGCCTTGACCGCCAGGGCTGCGTCCGCCGCGAAACCGGCAGACCCCGGCGCATCCAATATGATGAAAGGATCGCCAAGCCATTCATATCGGAGCAGGTTGAGTTCGGTCGAACTGCCTCGCGCACGCGCTTCAGGGCTGCCGTCGCCGGCACTGCTTCCCGCAGCCACTGAACCCTGTCGGTCAATCGCTCCGGCTGCGAACAGCAGCGCTTCGGCAAGGCTGGTCTTGCCTGAACCCGCCGGGCCGACAAGAGCGACAGCCCTTACCTTCTTTCCATCTTGGGCATTATTTGGTCCGACCATAGTTGCTCTCCCAGTCCTGCGGCCAGAGCGTTTAATCGAGACTCGGAGGATCAACCCATAAGCGCCGCAGCGCAAGAGCTTTATGGCAGCCGCGCCGATGCCTGAAAACCTGTCCGGCGCTCAACGAAAGGCGCGCTTGGTCTCAGCATTCCGATAAACATAGGTATCTCTACGAATATCGCGAATAGCGAAAATGGATTTTGCTGCCAAGAATGGCCAGCACCACAATATTTCCTATCAATAGAACGCGATGGGAGGGCGCGCTCTGCTGCTTGCGGATCGAATATTACGAGGCCGACATATATGTTCGCCCGGTTTACTCAACCTGCAGGTCTTATCGACTAGAGCGGCAATGGCTCATTTGATCGGGACCTCCGGCATTAGGGAACGCGAGGCCAGACGGCAGGTGTTTCTAAGGGCCAAGATGCGTGCAGATGGCCGGCCGACTGACATCTGTGTCCGAAATATTTCGGCGCGAGGCATGCTGCTGCAGGCTGCCAATCCTCCGCCCAGAGGGACTTATATCGAGGTTCATCTCGCCCGCCACATGATTGTCGCTCGCGTTGTCTGGACAAAGGAAAGACGGTTTGGCGTACAGACAAGGGAAGCAATGAACATCGATGCCATTGCGGGGATGAACAGCGGGTGGGCATCACCCAAACGTCTTGATGCCGCCGCTCAGCCTATGGGAAAGCGGTATGTTTCGAAAGCGGATGACATATGCCGCCGGCTTGAACGAAACCGGCGCATCTCTGCCGCCCTGGAATTCAGTGTCATCATGGTCTCCAGCCTAACCGCGGCCGCCATCGCGGCGACCATCCTTTACGAGCAATTGCAGTCGACGTTCGAGACCGTAGCGCTTTACCTTTAGGAAAGGGGCTCCCGAGTCGAGGAGGATGGCGATGGAACTGAAGTTCAAAGTGGCGGCACGCATTGCCCGGCCGGTGCACGACGTATTTGAAGCGATAGCCGATCCAGACAAGCTTTCCGCTTATTTCACCACCGGTGGAGCAGCGGGGCGCTTGGAAAGCGGCAAGACCGTTACTTGGGATTTCCATGATTACCCCGGCGCATTCCCGGTCGAGGTGGAAGAGGTCGTGCCTGACGAAAAGATCGTGCTGCGTTGGAAGGCAAATGAAGGTGAAGCGCCAAATGTCGAAGGCGGAGGAATGACGGCTACCGATTACAAGACCCGCGTGACGATCAGGTTCACGGCCATTGAACAGAGCCGCACCCTCGTCGAAATCGCGGAGGAAGGCTGGCGGGAAAATCAGGGCGCGCTACAGGCCAGCTATGGAAATTGCCAAGGCTGGTCTCAGATGCTCTGTGCGCTGAAAGTCTGGATCGAGCATGGGATCAATTTGCGGGCCGACATGTACAAATAAAGGAACTGGCCATGCCCATCAAGCTCGGCGGGTCCTGCCTCTGCGGTAAGATACGCTTTTCCGTCGACAGCCACGCGCCGGTACCGTTCATGCGCTGCTATTGTTCGATATGCCGGAAGACTGCGGGCAGCGGTGGATACGCAGTCAATCTTCACGCCAACAAGCGCACGCTAAAGGTCGAGGGGAAGACCGCCGTGTTTCACGCAGAGCTTGACGATGGCCATGGCGGGTGCCGCGTCAGCACGGGTGAACGGCATTTCTGTCCCATCTGCGCCAGCGCGCTGTGGGTGTTCAGCCCGGAATATCCTGAGCTCGTTCATCCCTTCGCGTCAGCCATCGATAGCGAACTGCCGAAAGCGCCCTCGCTCGTCCATATGATGCTTTCGTCAAAGGCCGCCTGGGTTGAGCCTGAAGTTGGGCCTGACGACCAGTGTTTCGAGGAGTATCCGGACAATGCGCTGGAGGATTGGCACCGGGCGCACGGCCTTTGGATCGATTAGCTTTTCTACGGTTGCGACAGTCGCTGACACTTCGTCTCCAATGTCTAATCATATGATATTATAGACCGCGCGAAGGAGGCAAAGAGGATGAACGCCCAGCAGACGCTCACTTTCGCCGAAGCAGCCCAAGCGCCTGCCGTCGTGGAGCGCCAGGTCGCTGAACTCGATGCGCCACTGCGTATTCTGGGGCTGAGGCTGCGTGAACTGGATCCGCCATTCGTTCTCACCTGCGCGCGGGGAAGCTCCGATCACGCAGCAACTTTCGCCAAATATTTGATCGAGACTCGTGCCCTGACGCCTGTCGGCTCGTACCCGCCATCGGTGTCGTCCCTGTATGCGACGCCCTGGCAAAAGCTTCGCGGCGCTCTCTTCCTCGCCATCTCGCAGTCGGGCCAGAGTCCAGATATCGTGATTTCCGCACAGGCGGCGCGAGACGCCGGCGCGTTGGTAGTCGCGGTGGTCAACGATCCGGACTCGCCTTTGGCGCAAGCGGCCGAAATCTCCATTCCTATGCTCGCCGGGCCGGAGAAGAGCGTGGCCGCGACTAAGTCGTTCATTGCCTCGCTGTTCGCCATTCAGAAGCTTGTCGCGGTCTGGACGCAAGACGCGGATATGCTCCGCGCTTTGGGAGGGGTTCCGCGGTTGCTGCATCGCGCATGGGAGCTTGACTGGTCCCCGGCGGTCGACAGCTTGGCTGGCGCCAACAGCCTTTTCGTACTTGGCCGCGGACTGGGCCTCGCCATTGCCCAGGAAGCGGCCCTGAAGCTGAAGGAAATCTGCGGCCTGCACGCGGAAGCCTTCAGTGCAGCGGAGGTTCGGCACGGTCCAATGGCACTCGTCGGGCCCGGATTCCCGGTCATCATGTTGGCCTCCGCAGATACAGCACATGATAGCTTTGGCCAGTTGGCGGAGGATTTTGTCCGCCACAAAGCGAAAGTGATAATGGCGGGCGAAGCATGCTCTGGTGCGCTGACACTCCCGGCACTGTCCGGTCTGCATCCCGTGGTCGCTCCACTCGCCGTGATTCAGAGCTTCTATCGGTTCGCGGTCGAGCTGAGCCTGGCGCGGGGGCGCGATCCGGATCTCCCGCCTAATATCCGAAAGGTGACCGAGACCCGATGAACCCCATCGCGCTGCTGCCTTCACGTGTCCTGACACCGGCCGGATATGAGGCCGACCGCAGCGTCCTTGTGCATCAGGGCCGCATTGCGGCAGTCATACCGTCCAGCGAATGTCCGCCGAACATCGGCCAGAGGACCCTCGAGGGCGACCTGCTTCCCGGATATATCGATCTTCAGGTAAATGGCGGCGGGGGCGTCCTCTTCAACTATCATCCCACGGTTGACGGCATCGCGGCCATTGGAAGAGCGCATCGACGCTTCGGCACCACAGGCTTCCTGCCTACACTGATAAGCGACGATTTAACGGTTATCGAGTGCGCGATTGCGGCGGTGGATGCCGCGATCGGCCAAGGCCTCCCCGGCGTCCTCGGTATCCACATCGAAGGGCCTTTCCTCAATCCCGCAAGAAAGGGTGTTCACGACGCTGCGAAGTTCAGAACTCTCGATGCAGAATCGATAGATATGTTCTCTTCGCTTAAGCGTGGCCGAACGCTCTTAACGCTCGCGCCCGAACGGGTGCCGCGAGGCGCTATACGCACGCTCGTGGATCGAGGCGTGATCGTCGCCGCAGGCCACACAGCTGCTTCATACGAGGACATTCAAGCTGCTTTCGCCGAGGGGCTGTGCGGTTTCACGCATCTGTTCAATGCAATGACTCAGCTGGGGAGTCGCGAACCGGGTGTGGTCGGAGCAGCGCTCGAGGATGGCAAAAGCTGGTGCGGCCTCATCGTCGATGGTCATCATGTCCATCCTGCGACGCTCCGCATCGCGCTCGCCGCTGTCGGTGCGGAGCGTCTGGCGCTGGTGACGGATGCCATGCCTACCATGGGCTGGAGCCGAAAGGAGTTCCGGCTCGGCGGCGTCCGCGTCGTCGCCAAGGACGGGTATTGCACGGCTCCCGACGGAACCTTGGCAGGATCGAACCTGAATATGGCTGAGGCCGTGCGCAATGCCGAACGCCTTATGAGAGTGGATCGGGCGACAGCAGTCCGGATGGCAAGCGCGACTCCAGCCTCAATTCTGGGCCTGTCGCACGAGATCGGCTCGATCACCGCGGGGTTACGGGCCGATCTGGTTCTTGCCGATGCCAGCGGGAGAGTTGTCGAGACGTGGATCAACGGCGAACAGGGCTAGCCCTCTTGTTCCATCCGCTTGCGGGCAAGGAGGATAGCGCCGTCGAGGGAATCTCCAAGCGGATCACGCAGACGTGCGCGAATGCTGGCGGCCAACCAGTCGCGCATTCGTTCGGCGACACCCCCTATCAGGCAGCAATGAGGTGCGCCAAGATCGAAAAGCATACGGATCATGGCGTCGATCCGCCGCGCGGACTCCTGAACGATGAGTTCCGCCGTCGCGTCGCCCGCCAACGCATGGTCGAGCACCATGGGTGCGAAAGTCCCATAGTCGCCCGGGGTCGCACATGCGGTCCAGTCAACAATCTCACCGGGCGAGCCATGGAAGCGATCGAGCACTTCGCGGGTTAGGGGCGAATGCGGGATGCGTCCATCGCGTGCCCACAAGGCCCTGCGAATGGCCCGCAGCCCCAGTTCGGCACCGCTGCCCTCGTCCGAAACCGGAAAGCCATAGCCGCCAATCGTGAACACCTTCTCGCCGACGCGCCCGAAGCCGACGCTACCGGTGCCGAGAATGACCACACTCCCATCGGCGCCGGCATGCGCGCCGAGATTCGCGATGGCAGCGTCGCTCGCAAGGGCGATTGATCGAAATGGGAATTGATGGTCCGTAAGGCCTTGGAGCACGCCACGGCGATTGAGACCCGCCATTCCGAGCCCGGCACGGATTGAGGCCACCTCCGTCTTGGTCAGCCCCGCCGCGGCGGCGGCCTGGGACCAAGCCTCCTCAATAGCCACGAGACCCCGGATCAGCCCCGCCGGGGTATTGGCCGGTCCGCCTTCGCCAATGCCCAAGACCTTGCCTTCGGCCGAAACCAGCCTGGCTCGGGTACGGCTGCCGCCAGCGTCTATTCCGAGGTATAAATCCATGATGTCCTCGAATACCTTAACCGATATCTGTGGCAAGATGTCGTGAAACCCCGGTTTAAGGGATGAGCGAACGAATCGCGACCTATATGTGAAGAGAGGCTTCGATGCCCACCGAAGACATAAGCTTGCGCTTTAACGAGCTGGATCTGTGGTCCACGAGCGAGGCCGTGCAGTCAATGCTGGAGGGGCAGCTTTCTGCCGCTGCCGCAGTTCAACCGCAGGTTTCAGTCATTGCGGCGGCGGCAGAGGAGGCGGCAAAGCGTTTGGCGAACCCGACAGGTCGACTCATCTATGTCGGTGCGGGAACCTCGGGGCGCCTTGCTGTGCAGGATGGCGTCGAGTTGACACCGACTTATGGCTGGGCTCGGGAGCGCACAGCCTACCTCATCGCGGGCGGCGATGATGCGCTCATTGCCAGTATTGAAGGAAGCGAGGATGACGCGACGGCGGCCGAGATTGCTATGCGACATTTGGTCCCGACTGCAAACGACGTGGTTGTTGGCCTCGCGGCGAGTGGTACGACGCCCTACACCGTAGCCGCCGTTCGCCAGGGCGGCGCCAGCGGCGCGATGACGGTCGGCCTCGCAAACAATCCCAATACACCGCTGCTTGAGGCAGCAACGCACCCCATTTTGCTCGATACCGGTGCCGAAGTTGTCGCCGGATCGACACGGATGAAAGCCGGAACAGCGCAGAAGATCGCGCTCAATCTGTTCTCGACCGCGCTGATGTTGCGGCTCGGCGGCGTGTATGGGGGCCGTCTGGTCGGCATGCACGTCTCGAACGCCAAGCTCCGCGCGCGCGCCATCGCAATGATTCGTGACATGGCCGGAGTTGACGAGGCGGCCGCCACCGCTGCGCTCAAGGCCGCCAATGGCAGGATCAAGCTGGCGGTACTGATAGCGCTTGAGCAGTCCCCCGAAGAAAGCGCGGCTATCTTGTCCGCAGCCGGCGGCAATCTTCGTGTGGCCCTGGCCGCAATCAAAGTCGGCTGTGAGGCGTGAATCCTTGGGCTTAGTCGCCCTGGCCAGGTCCACGCCCCCGCGCCAAGGAGGCTTTGCGCAATCAGGGTAACGGTGCCGATATCCCAGGTTCAGCGTCGTCTTGGGAGCGTTGCGCATCTGGTTGCCCAAATAATCCGGCCCAGCAAAGTCCGTCATTTGAAACCGCTGCTGGCATTGGGATCTCCTCGGCGGCCATGTCTCGTCAACGGCGCAATGGTTACCTTCTACAGGCGGCCCAGCATCGCGATCATGAAGGCTGACATGGCCTGGCGGCGGTAGATATGGACCGGCCCTTCGCCGCGCGATATGCGCGGGGGGGCTGGCCCACATGACGTGTGAAGAAGCGGGAGAAGTAGGCCGGATCGCCAAAACCGATCGAGTGGGCGATTTGCGCGACGGAAAGGTCGGAATAGAGCAGTAAACGGCGTGCCTCCAGCAGCGCGCGCTCGTCGAGCATGGCGGCGGGAGGGGCCACTCCGCTCCGGGCGCAAGCGATGCGAAGTGCCGTCAGGCTCACCCCCAGCGCCTTAGCAAATAAATCCACAGGTTCGCGAAGTCGGAAGCGCTGTTCGATCTGCTCGCGCAGTCGTCCGACCAGTTCGGTCTGGCGCGGTTTGCCAGTCCGCCCAATTTCCTCCAATCGAGCCCCCCTTAGCGCCAAAACCATTAGGCCAAGCAGCCCGGACTCGACAGCTGCGCGCTGTCCCGGTCCAGACCAGCTTAGTTCCCTACTCATTCCGCGCAGGGACGCCTCCGCCGCCCTGCACCCATCTCTCGGCAGGGCGACTGCGATCGCTCGGCGGAAGAGGAGCGCGAAATCCGCATCCCGATCGGTCAGGTCATGCAGATAGCTGTCGGCGATGGTTACGACCTGCCCACGCGATTCCCGTAGCCAGCTGAACCCATGCACTATCCCGGCGGGGATCAGCAGCAGGCAGGGCGCTTCGAAGTTGACCCTTATCTCCTCTGCAAGCATCAAGCCGCCGCCCTCCGCGATCAAAATGATATGGTTGAGCTCGCCATGCACATGTGATCGTATCGTCCATTCGCTTGGGCGAGAGCGATCATCCAGACTCTCCACGTGCACGAAGCCTTCAGCCACGCTACGCTGCGGCTCTCCATATAGATAGAAGCTTGGAAAGACTTGGGGGTCGGCTGTCGTAGACATGCGCCTGATCCTGCGATGTTTGCTGAATTGTCCAAATAATAGGCTGGTAATGCCATGGCCTGCAAGCCTCTCTGCGCCCATCTAGAAATCGGTTGAAACCATGTTCCAGGGGAGATTCATGAAAACCCAGGTCGCGATCATCGGCGCCGGCCCATCTGGCCTGCTGCTCGGCCATTTATTGCGTGCCGGGGGATTGGAGGTCATCATCATTGAACGCTCCTCGGCAGATTATGTCCTTGGCCGTATCCGTGCCGGCGTGCTTGAGCGCACTACCACTGACCTCATGGACCAGCTTGGCCTTGGTGCACGGTTGCACGCCGAAGGATTGCCCCATGACGGCTTCCATCTTGCGGATGGCGACCGGCTGATCCGCATCGACATCGCGGCGCTTACCGGGAAACAGATCGTGGTGTATGGGCAGACCGAAATCACGCGCGACCTCATGGAGGCTGCGCCTGAACGGGGCCTCGAGATCATCTATGAGGCAGACCATGTCGCATTGCACGATGTCGACAGCGACGCACCCTACATCACCTACGACAAGGATGGTGCAACTCACCGCATCGATGCACGCTTCATCTGCGGTTGCGACGGCTTTCACGGGCCGTCCCGTAAGGCGATCCCCGCCTCCATCGCGACCACATTCGAAAAGGTCTATCCCTTCGGTTGGCTCGGCATCCTCGCGGACGTGCCGCCCTGCAACCATGAACTAATCTATGCAAATCATGAGCGCGGTTTCGCGCTTGCCTCAATGCGGTCGGAGACGCGCAGCCGCTATTATATCCAGGTGCCGCTCGACGATAAGCTCGAAAATTGGCCGGACGATCGACTGTGGGATGAATTGGCGGTGCGGCTGGGACCCGAAGCCGCGGCGAATATTACGCGTGGGCCGGCGCAGGAAAAGTCCATCGCGCCGCTGCGCTCCTTCGTATTCGAACCGATGCGTCATGGCAGTTTGTTCCTGGCGGGGGACAGCGCGCATATCGTGCCGCCGACTGGCGCAAAAGGCCTGAACCTCGCGGCATCCGACGTCGCCTATCTGTCCGACGCTCTGCTGCGCTTCTTTCAATCGTCCGATAACGACGCAGTCGCACGCTATTCCGACCGGGCGCTTGCCCGCGTCTGGAAGGCTGAACGCTTCTCCTGGCAACTCACGCGCCTTATGCATCGTTTCCCGGAAAACGATGCCTTCGACCGGCGCATGCAACTCGCCGATCTGGATTATATCGCCTCGTCCGTCGCGGCCCAGACCGCAATCGCGGAAAACTACGTGGGCTTGCCACTGTGACGGAAGAACGGCAGGAGAAATTGGAACCGGTTTAGACGGCCTCCGGCAAGCGGCTCACTGAGCGTGCAGCCCGCCAGCCGGCGGGACGGGCCTTACTTTGCGGTGACGCCCCGTCGACCACGATATGTGCGCCGGCTGGAGACGCCGCCGTCACCAGGCGTTCTACAGAACGCCGGATCACGAATTTGTTCGCATGACTGCCACGAATCGTCATGATAGCTCCCCCGTATGAAGCCACCTAAAAAATGCAGTTCTCTAACCAGGATGTGGGATATTCAGGCATAATGGAGACGAATTCGAAGCAAATTCGCCAGCGTGTCGAGCGCCGGCGCGAAGTCCAACCTATCGCACCGAGAGGAATGGGGACGGTCGAAGCGATCATGGAAGCGGCCGAACGGCTATGGGGTGAGCGTGGAATTGAGGGCGCATCCTTGCGCGAAATCTCGGTCGCTGCCGGTTCGGCCAATAAATCCTCTGTCGGCTACCATTTCGGCAATAAGAGTGGCCTGATCGACGCGATCTGTCGCTGGCGCGAAGCAGCGGTAGAGGGGCGTCGCCGGTCACTCCTCGAGGCTGCGAAGGCAGAGGGCAAGCTCGATGAGCCGGTGACGCTTTTGCGTATAGTGTTCAAGCCGATCCTTGAAGAAGTTGATCGCCATGGACGCCACATCTATGCGTCCTTCCTGCGCGCGCTCATTCACTTTCCACAGTTCGACAATGGTGCGGCGACCCGTGAGTTTTCTCCCACTGGCTATTTTGTACTGGAGTCATTGAGAAAGCAGGCGAGCCATTTGCCGCAAAACCTGTTGGACGCAAGATTGAGGCTGATCTACGAAATCTGCCACGCAGCGATGACCGATCAGGATGACAATCGGCTCGCTGCAAGCCCTGATCCGGTTCTGGCGAACAAGATATTCGAAGATGGGTTGAGCGCGTCCGCTCATCTCCTGTTTCTGGATAAATGATCCGGTCGAGCCGTCCGCCCCGCATCCGGGAGCGTGGCGTGTGATATTAAGGACCGGCGTGCGGATGTCTGTCATGATGGCCAGCCCTTGCAGGAATAGAATGGCGCTGTCGGCGTGATGACAAATGGGTCCGCGCCTCCACCCAGTGTAAGTTCATTTCCTCGCCTTGACTCATTCAGGCAGTTGCCTTAGCGTGCGTTTAAGGCGATTACCTTAATAGCGAAAACATTCGGTAAGCGCAGACAAAATGTTCGAAGGATGGCATGAGGGAAGGGCTCATGCTCTAGTACAAGTCCTGTCAGCCGGGAGTGTGCATGCATGAGCTCGGCACGACAGTAAGGAGATCTACCGACACGTACGGAGTCCGCTGCCGGTTACCGACAGCCGAAGCTTCTTAATGAAAGTGAGAGGATGAACGAAAGAGAGTTGGAGGGGAAGTGCGCCCTGGTGACTGGCGGAACACGCGGTATTGGCAAGGCGGTGGTATTCGCACTGGCTGCCAAAGGCGCGAGCGTTGCGTTCAGCTATCATTCGTCAGCAGCCGAGGCGGAGGCAATCGTCACCGAATTGGAGCGGCAAGGCGTGCGCGCCAAAGCTTTTCAAGCGGACCAGGGTGACCCCAGTGCTGCGCAGCAGCTTGTCGACGACGTGGTGGAGGCATTCGGTCGGCTAGATATACTGGTCAATAATGCCGGCCTTGCGCATCTGCAGCGCTTGGGCGAAGCGCATGATTATAGCGAGCTCGACCGCATCTGGGCCGTCAACACGTTGGGTGTCGTCGCCACGATCCGCGCAGCTGCGCATGTCATGGCCGACGAGGGGCGCATCATAACCATAGGTTCCGGCAGCGGCAGCCGTGCCGGCATGCCGACGGCTGCCGACTATTGTGGCAGCAAGGCGGCGGTCGCCGGCTACAGCCGTGGCGCCGCCCATGACCTTGCCCCACGCAAGATCACGGTCAATGTCATCCAGTCAGGCATGATGAACACCGAAATGGCGCACGGCATGCCCGAAAGCGAAAAGGCGCGTATCAGCGCCGCCATTCCGCTGAAGCGTTTCGGGGAATTGAGCGAGATCAGCGCCTTGGTGACATTCCTCGCCAGTCCCGACGCAGCCTATATCACGGGCGCGACATTGGCGATCGACGGCGCCTATTCGGCTTAGGCAGGCATGACATGATGTCGCGGAGAAGCCACGCGCGCGCGTCGCGACCTTCGTGACAATCGTGGGAATTATGGAGATCAACCGGTGAGCTATACCCATGTAGACAAGCCGATCCGGCTCGGCAATCTTGAAGTGAAGAACCGGACGTTCCGGCCGGCCCATGGCACGGGCATCGGTTGGGGCGCGATGACTGATGCGCTGATCGCCTATCACGAGGAGCGCGCGCGTGGCGGCGTGGGACTGATCATCAGCGAAGTCGGTTCGGTGCACCCTTCAACGGCATTCAACCTCGATATATATAAACCCGAGATCGAAGACGGCATGCGCGCGTTTGCTGAGCGGATCAAACGACACGGGACGGCGGTGTTCCAACAGCTCTGGCACGCCGGCGCCGCTTTTGGCCCGCACGACGGTTCGCCGCCGTGGAGCGCGTCCGACATTCCCAATGTCGCGAACGGCGTCGTTCCCACGCCCATGACCAAGGACATGATCGATGAGATCGTCGGCGCCTATGCGGATTGCGCGCGCCGTATGGAGCAATATGGCCTGGATGGCGTCGATATACATGGCGCGCACGGCTATCTGCCGGCTCAGTTCTTCTCTCCCAACAGCAACAAGCGCGAAGACGAATATGGCGGCAGCTTTGAGAACCGCGCCCGCTTCATCATGGAACTGATGCGGGCGATCCGGAATGCGGTTTCGAGGGACTTCGTCGTCGGGATTCGCGTCGGTACCGATCTTATCGAAAATGGCCTCAGCATTGAGGACTATCTCAAGCTGACGCATATGCTCGAGGCCGAGGCGCTCATCGACTATGTGAACTTGTCGGTCGGCAGCTACAATCGCAACGACAAGATGATCGGCGGCATGAACGAGCCCGTCGGCTACGAATTGCCTTACGGCATTCCGATCACCCATCACGTCCAGCTGCCGACGCTGGTCACGGGTCGATTCCGGACGCTGGAGGAATGTGACCAGGTCATCCGTGCGGGTGATGCGGACATGGTGGGTCTTGTTCGGGCGACGATCGCCGATCCATATCTGGTGACCAAGAGCCTGGCCGGTGAGGCGGACAGGGTGCGCCCTTGTATCGCCTGCAATCAGGCGTGCGTGACCAAGCAGATATATGGCCTGCCGATCGAATGCGCGGTCAATGCGGGCGCCGGGCATGAGCTCGAACGCGGCGACCATCTGCTGCAACCTGCACCGGAACCAGGCCATATCGTCGTTGTGGGCGGCGGGCCGGCGGGTCTGGAGGCTGCCCGTGTGGCGGCGCTGCGCGGCCACAAGGTCACGCTGATGGAGGCCAATTCCCATCTCGGCGGCTCCATGCGCGCTGCGGCCAAGGCGCCCACGCGGCATCAGATGATCGACATTGTCACCTGGCTCGAAGAAGAGGTGTACCGCTTGGGGGTGGATGTCCAGCTCAGCACTTATGTTGACGCCGAAGACGTTCTTGCCACCGACCCCGATGCGGTCATCGTCGCCACCGGCGCGATGGAGCGGATGGACGGCATGCAGATCTCCCACCCGGGCGAGCCGATCAAGGGCGTGGAACGGCGCGGCGTCATTTCATCGACCGAGCTTTTCATGATGACGCCCGCCAATCTCGGGCGGACGGCCGTCGTGATCGATGATGTTGGTCATTATGAAGGCCTTGGCTCGGCAGAGTTTCTGGTCAGCCAGGGCCTTGAAGTCACCTATGTGACGCCCAAGCGCGAGATTGCGCCCCATGTTTGGGCAACGCTGATGCTCGAGCCTTTTCTGCAGCGGATGCAGGGCAAGCCTTTCCGTTTCATGATCCGGACGCGCGGCATCGCTATCGAGGAAGGGCGGGTCATAGTGGGACCCGCGCATCTGCAGGCCACGCTGCAGGATTCGACCGAGCTGGCGGCGGACACGGTGATACTCGTGTCCAGCAATCGTCAGAATCGCGACATATATGACGGGTTGTTGGGGCGAATCGCGCACCTGCACCTTGTCGGCGACGCCAGTTCGCCCCGCTATCTGCAGACTGCGATCCGCGAAGGCTATCTTGCCGGTGCGACGGTCTGATGGTGGCCCTGTTGAACCCAAGGGGAGAAATTGAGAAATGACCGGAAGAAAGACTGTAGCGGTATTGTGTGCGAGCAGCCGCATGGGACAGGCCGAGATTCGCGAACTGCTCGCCCAGGGCCATTCTCCCCGCGCGATCTCGCGAAATCGCGACATCTTCATGCGGGACGAGTTTCGCGGCACGGAAGTCGTCAGCGCGGATTTTTTGGACGTCGACGCGTTGCAGGCTGCCTTCGCCGGAACCGACGCTATTTTGAGCGCTATCCCTTCGCTCGCGGGCGAGAAGTCTCCCCAATATGCGCAAAACCTTGTCGAGGCGGCAAAGCAGGCGGGCGTGCGCCGGATCATCCACAACTCCATGATGTGGGCCCCGGATGAGCCATGCGGCGAGCCCTTTTACGATGGGGTTCTGGGTCTGGAGAATATCATCGCCAAGTCGGGCCTTGACGTGACCATCTTCCGCCCCGTGCTCTTCATGGACAATCTGCTGACGCGTTTCGCCAAGCCTAACTTGGTCAATCACGGTCTTTATCGCTACTGCCAGCGGCCCGGTATGTTGGCGAATTGGATCTCGATGGACGATGTCGCGAAATTCATGGTGGCGGCTCTGGCGCGGGATGACCTCGTCGGTCGACGCATCGCTATCGGGGGACCGGAAACCCTTGCGGTTGAGGAGGTGGTTCAGATCATGTCCGAGGTTCTCGGGCGCCCGATCACCTATGAATATGAAGATCCGTATGACTGGGGCGCGCGGGTCCATGGCGAAGTAGGTCTTTCCGATCTCATGCCGCGTGAAGTCTACGCGGAAGCGATGGGAAGCTTCTATACCTTCAACAATGAATCGCCCCACAGGCCTTTTGAGGTCGATATGAAACCGGTGATCGAGGAGATTCCGATCCGCATGATCACGCTGCGGGAATGGGCGGCTCGACAGGACTGGTCGCGCGAGGCGGAAGCGGTCGGTTCCCCGTCGGGGTGAAAATCGACGTCAGCGGAACCAGTAATCGATTTTGACGGAGTTCATCATGAAGAAAATGATTCTTTTTATAAAGAAGAAAGAAGGAATGTCGTTCGAGGATTTTCGCAATCACTATGAAAACGTCCATGTTCCGCTTTGTGGAGAACGGATTGGGCATCTCATCCAGGATTTCAGGCGATATTATCCGCAGAACCTGAACAATCTCTATCATGGGCGAGCCGACGCGGATGCGGGCTACGAAGGCGGCACCCGCTACGACGCGATCGCCATCTATACGATCAAGGATGAACAGGCGTTGGAGGAACTTGTCAGGATTGGCCAAGACCCCGAATTCCAGCGCATCATCACCGAGGACGAGGAGCGCTTCTGCGACCGTGCGGCTACGGTTGAAGGGGTTGCGGACGAGTTTTTCGGCCCAGGCCTGAACGGCGAGATGCTGTGAGCAAAAAAACTAGAACCATCGCCAATCCGGCGTTAGTATGTAGTACCCATATTACTGACCATCCTAAGGCACAAAAAAGTCGGTCGGTGTGGAGCAGATAGGGCGTCGAGAACGGCGCCGTAGCTGGAAACTTGAAGAAAAGGGGACGTCTATGAAGATGAAATTGAGAAGCGCGCTCTGTTGTGGGGCGTCTGGCCTGCTGTTCGCTGCGGCGACTATGTCCGCCCATGCGCAGGAGGTGCCGGCGACCGAGACCTCGCCAACAGCGGAACCGGTCGAGACGACCGGAGATATCATCGTGACCGCGCAACGCCGTTCCGAGCGTCTGCAGGATGTCCCTCTTGCGATCACTGCGGTGTCCGCCGAGGCTGCGACCCAACTCGGCCTACGCAACATGCGTGACGTTACCCTGGCCATGCCGGGCACCGATTTCACGGTGGCCAGCGGCTTCCTGGCGCTGTTCATTCGTGGCGTTGGCGTGCAATACGCTACGCCCGGGCTGGAATCGTCGATCGCAATCTATATGGACGGCGGGTATATTCCGAGGGCGGGCGGCGTGAACTCGCTGCTCGACATCGTCGACCCCGGCACCATCGAGGTGCTGCGCGGTCCGCAGGGGACCTTGTACGGCAGAAACGCCACCGGCGGTGTCGTCCGGGTCAACAGCGCGGCCCCTACGGATAAGCTCGAGGGCCGGATTCTGGCCGAATATGGCCGCTTCGATCATAAGCAGGTCGACGGAATGCTGAACGTGCCGGTGTCGGACACGCTGAGCGTTCGCCTCGCGGGCCGTTACAAGAAAGAAGACGGCTATATCACCAACATCGACGGCACGAAGCTGGCCGCGACGAACAACTATACCGCGCGCGGCCGGTTCAAATGGGACCCCAGCGATGTCCTGAGCATCACCGGCGGCGTTGAATGGCAGCGCAGCAACGCGCGCACCTACAATGACGCCCTAGGCCTGGGTGCGCCCTCTTGCTATGTGTGCCTATCAACCGGGCAGACCGCGCCTGGTTTCTACGAGGCGGTCCAGAACGATACGGGACCTTATTATAACCGCATGTTCCGGTCCGACTTGCGCATCGGCCTCAGCCTGGGCCAGTTCGACCTGACCAGCACCACCACCTATTTGAACAACATCAGCCGCCAGAACGCGGACAATGATTTCACGCCCAGTCCCGTCTTCAACTTCACCGTCCATCGCAATGGCGGCAAGGCTTATTCGCAAGAGTTTCAGCTGACGTCCAATCTGGATGGCCCGTTCAACTATCTGTTTGGCGTGAACTATTTCTATGACAAGAGCTTCATCGACTTCTCGCTGACCGGTTCGGCCTATGATTTCGCGGTGGCGGCAACCGGGACCTATCCACGGAACAATAACAGTGTGAAGACCGAATCCGTGTCCGCCTTTGTCGAGGGCACCTATGAGCTGACCGACCAGATCAAGGTGACGGCCGGCGGGCGCTACACCTATGACAAGCGCGACATCTCCGTGAACAACAGCGCCGGCTTCGGGCTTTTCGGCGCGCCGGCGAGCTTCACCGGCTCCGCCTCGTTCCGGGCCTTTACGCCGCGCTTCGTCCTCGCCTGGGACAATGGTCCCACCAACATCTACTATAGCTTTACGCGCGGCTTCAAGGCGGGCGGCTTCTCTACTCCCTCACCATTCCCCGGCGAATCGGTCGATCCCGAGAAGGTCTTCAACCACGAAGTCGGCATCAAGAATTCGATGTTCGGCGGAAAGCTGCGGACCAGCCTTGCAGTCTTCTACTACAAGAACAAGGGCCTTCAGCAGCAGACCATCGATGCCACCGGGTCGGGCACGAAAACCGAGAATGTCGGTGCCGCCGAAGGTTATGGCGCCGAGCTTGAGATCAATGGCGATCCGATGGAAGGCCTGGTTGTCGGTAGCTCGATCGGCTATCTGCACGCCGAATATGTAAGCTATCCCGTGGCGTCGCAGATCTGCTTCGATCCGGCGGGCGCGTCCAATGTGCTTTTCCCGAACGCGACGCTGTATCAGTGCGCAGCGGATCTGTCGGGCAGCCGCGTTCCACACGCGCCACGCCTGACCGCTTCGCTCAACGCCAGCTATACGTTCGATATTGGAAGCTGGACCGCGAACTTGGCGGGGGTCGCGCAATACCGTTCGCGCTTCCTGTTCTGGCCGGGAGCCGGCGGCGATCTGAAATATGATCAGGAAGACGATTATGTCGTCGCGAACTTCTCAGGCTATGTCAGCCCGCCGGGTGAGCAACTGCGTCTGGGCTTCTATCTGGATAACGCGTTCGACAAGCAATATGCCGTCAACCGCACCACCGGACAGCCTTATGGCGTGAACTTCAATGCCGCAAAGCCACGGACTTACGGCGTTCGCGCGGAATATCGGTTCTGAATGATGACGGGGCGGCGAATACCGGCGCTGCCCGGCTCCACCGCCCCGTCGCTTCCCGAACCCCGAGAAATGCGTAGAGCCATCATTTCATCCCAGTATATCGGAGCTATCCATGCCACTGATCGGAGTTCTCCTTAATCAGCACGCCTACGATCTGCAGGCAGAGGCGCTTGCAAAACTGGCCGTATCGGTCGAGGCGTTGGGTTATGAAAGTGTATGGCTGCTCGATTCCTTCAGCCGCGACCCCTATCTTGCCGCGTCTTTCATTCTCGGCAGCACGAAAACCCTGAAGGTCGGGACCGGCGTCGCCACCGTCTACAGCCGCGATGCGATGGCGGCTGTTCAGGCGCGCGAGACATTGTCCGAATATTATCCCGGCCGCTTCCTGATGGGAATGGGTGCGTCCAACGAGACGATCGTCAGCATGCGCAAGGGGCAGTGGATGCCTCCCGTGAAGAAGATGACGACCTATCTGGAGGATATGGAGCAGGTTCAACTCGCCCACCCGAAGCCGGCGCAACTTGCTCCTCTCCATATGGCGGCTCATGCGCCCGGACTTCAGAATCTGGCAATGAAGCATGCCAGCGGCATCTTCACCTGGATTCTGCCGGCGGAAAATGTGCGTCAGGCGCGCGCCCATGTCGGACCAGACCTTGAGGTCACCGCCAATTTCCCCGTGATCCTGAACGAAAATGCCGATGAGGCGCGCCGGATTGCTCGGGCGTTCATGATGTTCTACATCACGATTCCTTACTATCAGGCCGCTTATTCGAAGATCGGCTTCAACGATGCGGACTTCAAAAATGGCGGCAGCGATCGGCTGATGGATGCGATCGTCGCCTGGGGTAGCCCCGAGAAGATCAAGGCGCGGGTAGAGGAATATGCCGCGGCCGGAGCATCGCGCGTCGTCATCAATCCCATCCGTGCCGCTGAGGGAGAACCTGTCGGGGGCGAGAGGGATGTTGATGCGGATTGGGATGGCCTTTCCGCTCTCACCGGCCTGCTGCGCTGAGCGCGCAGGCGAATTCCAGGTTCCAGGATTGATAGAGAGGAGGCCATCATGAAGAATGTTCTGGCCGTAGGGGCAGCGGGAGGCAGCGGCTCGGCGACGGTGCGTGCGCTTCTTCAGCGGGGCGATCGCGTCCATGGGACCGTGCTCAATGATGCTGAAGCGACAGCGGCAAAGGAACAGAATCCGGGTCTCGCATCGATCAGCCTGCTCGACCTCGGCCGCTCCGAGGAACTGCTTGCGGCGATGCCCTCGGTTCTGGCGACGACTGGCGAACTCGACGCCGTGATCGTGTGCGCGGGCCTGTCGGTTGCCGGCCCGCTCGAAACCACACCGATCACGCAGCTGCGGCGCGTGATGGAGGTGAACTGCGTCGGCTGTCTGGCCATCTATCAGGCGGTCATGCCGATGCTTCGCCGCACGAGCGGCCGTCTGATCATGATCAGCTCTATCGGCGGGCAGGTCGCGATGCCGTTCCTTGGAAATTATTCGGCTTCCAAGCACGCGCTCGAAGGCCTGGCGGACTCGATGCGGCGCGAGACGATGAACTCTGGTGTCGATGTCGTCCTGGTCCAGCCGGGTGGCGTCAAGACGACGATGACGCTCAACCAACTGCGCGATGTCGAAGAGCGTACCGCAAAGCTTTCGCCGGACGAGGAAGCGCTCTACGGCGGTCTCTATCGCCAGTTCCACAAGGTTGTGGCCACCGGCTATCACGAAGACTATTCGCCGCCCGAAAAGATCGCGGAAGTGATTGTGGAAGCGCTGGATGCGGAGAAACCGGCGCCTCGCTATCTCGCAGGTCCCGACGCTGAGCAATTTTATGCAATGGCCAGCAGCATGTCCGATCAGGAACTTGACGCTGTTTTCGCGCGGACCTTCTCGCCTGCTGATTGATAGAACTTCGAGGTGGGTGTGAAGGTTGGCTGATGCGGGCAGGAGGTCAAAATGAGATGAACGACTATCAGGAAATTCAGCAGCTAACGCATCTTTATGCATTGCATATCGATTTGTTTCAGATCGACGAGTGGGTCGACGTCTTCACTTCTGACGCCTATTTCGACGAACGGGAATTCGATAGCGGCCTGTTCGTGGGCCACGAAGCCATACGCGGATATGGGCGGTCGCTGGCCGATACGGTGCAGCATGTCACGCACCTCATGGCCAATCTGGTCATAAGGGATCTCACCGCCGACAGCGCATCGGGGGTCATTTTCGCCTTTGTCGACCACATGATGAAGACAGGCGAGCGGGAGCGAAATCACGTCCGATATGAGGATCAATATGTGAAGATCGATGGACGTTGGAAGATCGCACGGCGAATATTGCGCAAGACCTTGCCCGCCGAAAGGGTATCGGCCTGACTGTCATCGGGTCCGTTTGAGAGGCGGCGCGATCTGGCGTTTGCAGCGGTAATCGAACGGTTGAGCGGCAGCAGCGCAACCAACCCGGATGCGGAATACACCGTCCGGCTGAACCGTGCGCTCTACATGTGAGCGTTTGCCGATGACAGGCAAAGGCTGCCATCTTCCAGTACATCAATGGCTTCTACATCATCCGTCGCCGCCAAAGGCCTAGCACCGCCGCCGTTTGCCTTGCCAGGCATGGACGCAAGGCGATGGGATCAATCCCCTCCTAACATGCATGATACACAAAGCTTATTACCGACGGGATCGCGAAGATAGGCTGCATAAGCCCTGAAAGGTTCCCGAACGCCGGGCGGCGCCTCGCAAGTGACGCCCCCCGCCTTTACGCCGGCATCGTGCCATGCTTCAACCTGCTCCCGCGAGACGGCCGCAAAGCCGATTGTTCCCCCATTTGCTGCCGACGCCCTTTGGCCGTCGATCGGCTTGGTGATTCCGAATGATCCAGTGGGCGTCCGGTAGAATATCCGGCCTAATGGATCCCTCTCGCCAGCAGCTATTCCCAAGACTTGGAATATGGCATCATAGAATGCCTTCGAAGCCTCGATATCATCAGCGCCTACCATGATGTGCGTGAACATGACTTGCCTTCAGGATCATGATCATTTTTATCTTTCGCAAAAAGTCTTTTGTCAAAGGATGCGGTGGTGTGGCGATCTGGCAGTTCGTCAGCCCAGGCATTTCCTTCCCGATCACGATTCAGGCACGCGCTGAGCTATATCCTTCCATTTTCACAGAAAAATCAGCCGCTTATGGAAGGAAATGGTGGCGGAGACGGAGGGATTCGAACCCTCGGTAGGGAATTAACCCCTACGGCGGTTTAGCAAACCGCTGGTTTCAGCCACTCACCCACGTCTCCGCATCGGCACTGCGCGGCAAAGACGCGCTGGCTTGCAAGGACAGGGGCTATAACGAGAGCCGCGGTTCTTATCAACCTGCTTGGCGGCTATGGAGGGCTTGTTGCCAAATTTTTTTGCTTGGTTCCCGAATCCGCAGTTTTCCAGCGCCTTTCGGGTGTCTTTTCGCGCCGTCTGGCGTAAATTCGACTCGGGTCGCCGCCCGTTCATTGCTGTTTCATGTTGCGCGGAGATAATCGGGACCAAAGATTTTTGCGGGGGATATGAATATCATGCGTGCTTTTGTCACTGGACTTGCCGGCCTAGCCGCCTTGCTCTCGGTCGGAATATCGCCCGTGCAGGCGCAGGTGCGGTCGGTGGACCCCAATAGCGCTATCGACGCCGACCTTGCACCTGTGCCTTCTGAGAATGCTCCAAGCACGCCGCCCGCGACGTCTTCGGCGCAAGACATGCCGGTGGACGGCAGTGTGTATAATCAACAGGCAGATACTCAGGGCAATGCTGCCGGTGCGGCGCCCCCTTCAGCGCATGGCGCGGCAGCATCGTCTCAAGTTTATCAAAAAGACGATTTGATTGGCGCCGCTGAAGGTGTTTTCGGAAAGGGGGCCGAAGGGCTCGCCGGCATTATCGAGAAAATCCTGAACGACCAGGGCGAACCCAATGCTTATGTCGCTGGACGAGAGGCGAGCGGCGCGTTCGTCGTGGGCCTTCGCTATGGCTCCGGCACGCTCTATCACAAGGTGGAAGGTCAAAGAGAGGTCTATTGGACCGGCCCGTCAGTCGGATTCGACGTCGGCGGTAATGCATCAAAAAGTTTCGTGCTTGTCTATAACCTCTACGACACCCAGGATATCTTTAAGCGCTATCCGGCCGGCGAAGGCGCGGCCTATCTGGTCGGCGGTTTTACGGCCAGTTACCTGCGGCGCGGCGACGTGGTGCTCATTCCCATTCGTTTGGGCGTCGGCTACCGGCTGGGGGCGAATGTCGGCTATATGAAGTTCACCGAGAAATCGAACTGGCTGCCTTTCTGATCGGTTAAAGCGATTGCGAGCGAGACGGACTCGTCTGACGGCACGCCAACCACGGCAGCAAAAGCGGTTCAGACTAGCCCCAGGCGCGTCAGTTCTCCCAACAGGCGTGGCGGCATTTCGGAGATGCCGTCCTCCGATCCTGTGAGGTCGGGTGGAGCATCTGCCTCTTCCAGATACCGCCAACCCTGATGTGCCCGCCTTGGAACGGATTGTACTGCAATGAGGCGCGGTTCCAGCCGGATTCTTATCCGGCCGTCCGGAGCGTCGGCAAAGCCCAAGAGTGGGCTGCGCCCGGCAAAGCGGTGGTTCAGAATCCAATAGAGCGAGCCGCCCGTCATCTCCTCCTGCCGCTTGGGTAGATAGCGCGTGGTGAGATATGCCTCGCCAATATCGGCCTTTGCTTCCAACCATTCGCGCAGTTCGGCAATGCTTTCGCATCGAAACGCAATTTTGGTGATATGCAGGGACATGGGATAAAGATGGCCGTGACGAGCCCCGGGATCAAGCGGGACTCAATCTGGATCCCGTTCAGGTTGAACCGGATCAAGTCAAAGATTTATCGGTTTTGCGCGATTTTCGAGTTGGCAGATGATTCCCTCTTCCTCGAAACCGCTTTAGCCCAAGCTAACCATGCCGCTTGCCACCGAGAGCCCCAGGAAGGCGAAGAAGCCCATGGAGTCGGTTATCATCGTCACGAATACCGAAGAGGCGACCGCAGGGTCCTGGTCGAACCGTTCCAGCAGGACCGGCACCATGACTCCAACGCATCCCGCCACCACGATGTTGATCAGCATGGCGCACGCTACCACCAGCCCCAGCATGTAGTTGCCGAAGACCAACCCCACGCCCAAACCGATCAGCATCGCGATTGTGAACCCGTTCAGCATCGCCACGCGGATTTCCCGCCCGACGATGCGCCAGGTATTCGATTGCGTAAGCTGGTTCATGGCTAGCGCGCGAACGCTGACCGCCATTGTCTGCGTGCCGGCGTTGCCGCCTATGGAGGCGACGATCGGCATCAGCACCGCCAGCGCCACCATCTGTTCGATGGCACCTTCGAAAAAAGCGATGATTGACGATGCCACAAGGGCGGTGCCCAAATTGGCCACCAGCCAGCGAACGCGACTCTTATAACTGTCGCGGATCGGCTCGTTGATGTCGCCTTCGCCAGCGCCGGACAGCCGCAAGATGTCCTCGCCGGCTTCTTCCTGAATGATGTGAACGATGTCGTCCACTGTGATCATGCCGACCAGACGGCCATTGCCGTCAATGACTGCGGCGGAGATCAGCGCGTATTTCTGAAAACGGAGCGCCACTTCCTCCTGATCCATATCGACCGGGATCAGCGTTTGCTCCCGCTTCATGACGTCGGAAAGTGGAACGCCGCGGGGACAGCGCAGGATCCAGCTCAGCTGACAGGTGCCGATGGGCTTATGCTGCTCATCGACAATGAAAATTTCCCAGAAATCGGTGGTGAGGTCGCCATGCTCACGCAGATAGTCGATGACCTGCCCCACGGTCATATATTCCGGCACCGCGACCAGGTCGCGCTGCATCAGGCGGCCGGCGGACTCTTCAGGATAGGAAAGGGCGTCCTCAATCGCGGCGCGATCTTCGGGGTCCAGCGCTTCCAGGACCGCCTGCTGGTCCTCTTCCTCCATGTCCTCAATGATCGCGACGGCGTCGTCAGTATCGAGCTGGGTTGCGAATTCGGCCACCTGCTCGGGCGCCAACGCGCCGATCAGGTCTTCACGGACATAATCGTTAAGTTCGGACAGCACTTCTGCCGTCACCAACTCGCCCAACGCGCCGGCCAGCGAGGCGCGGCGGTCCGAGGGCGTAAGTTCGAACAAATCCGCGATATCGGCAGGGTGCAGGGGACGGACCAGGTCCCGCGCCTCTTCGTCCTGTCCTTCTTCGACATGATCGAGAACGGAGGAAACAAACTCCGGTTTCAGCCGGTCGTCCTCATCGAGCCGGGTGTCATGGGGCAGCTCTTCCGCTTCGGGCGGCGACTGGGTGACATCGGTATCGCTCATCGCCGTCTCCCTTTTGCGCCCTTGGTCCGCTCCCTTTCGCCCAAGGAACATATAATTGCAATGCTTGGGCTCTGTTCAATGAAGCGCCCAGAAAGCGGTAGAAGGGGGGTTCCAAACCGGCTGACAGGCTCTATATCGGCGCATTCACTTCATTCAAGACTCTCACTTTAGGAGACGATCATGGCCGGCGACACTCTCATCATGACCCTGGATGGCGGCGATGTCGTCATCAAGCTGCGGCCCGACCTTGCGCCCAAACATGTCGCGCAGATCAGCGAGCTGGCCAATGAGGGTTTTTATGACGGCGTCGTCTTCCACCGGGTCATCCCCGGTTTCATGGCGCAGGGCGGCGACCCCACAGGGACCGGCATGGGCGGTTCTCAGCGACCCGACCTGCCGGCTGAGTTCAACAGTGAACCTCATGTCCGGGGGGTCTGCTCGATGGCGCGCTCGTCGAACCCGAACAGCGCCAATAGCCAGTTCTTCATCTGCTTCGATGATGCGACGTTCCTCGACCGCCAATATACCGTCTGGGGTGAGGTCATCGAAGGCATGGAGCACATTGATGCGCTGCCGAAGGGTGAGCCGCCAGCAAATCCCGGCAAGATCGTGAAGATGCGCGTGCCCGAATAAGCGCGCTATTCCGCCCTTAGTGACTGGATGCAGCTGTTCTGATCCACATCTGCTCCGGTCGCCAGGCGGGTATCGACATGGGTGACGACGGGCTCCCGCTTGTTGCCGAGCACATAAAGATAGGCGTCGAGCACGCATCGTCCATTGGAAAATTGCAGCTTTCTTACGGTGCGCTCGCGCACGTCCAGCCGGGGTTGCCCAAACAACGCCACCAATTTGCGCGCATCCGCACCGGCAAGGCCCACGGGCGCTTTGCCATAGGCAGCGGCGCTGCGATCAGGAACAGAGGTGGGCGCCTTGCTGACGGGGGCGGAAACGCAGGCAGACAATATGAGCGGCAGCGCAAGCGAGGCCGCAACGAAACGACGATCAATCATCGTGCTTCCATTGCGCAAGGTCGCACGCCTGGTCAATCCACATTGCATCGCAACAATCCGCGCTATAGGCCATGTGAGTTGAATGGCGGATGATTTGAAGACAGGAGATCCCGTGACCCAAGCTACTCTGGACATCGTCGGCATAGGCAACGCCATTGTGGATGTGATCGCACAATCGGACGACGCCTTCATTGCCAGCCACGCGCTCAACAAGGGGGCTATGCAACTCGTCGATGCGGAAACCGCCGAACTCCTCTATGGCGAGATGGGACCGGGCCTGGAAGTGAGCGGAGGATCAGCCGCCAATACGCTGGCGGGAATGGCGGCCTTGGGCATGAAGTGCGGCTTCATTGGCCAGGTCAGCGAGGATCAGCTGGGTGGCGTGTTCGCGCATGACATACGCGCGCTCGGCATCCATTACACCACGCCGGCAAGTAACGAAGGCGTGC
Organism: Rhizorhapis suberifaciens; assembly: GCF_014200045.1. Classification (GTDB taxonomy): domain Bacteria; phylum Pseudomonadota; class Alphaproteobacteria; order Sphingomonadales; family Sphingomonadaceae; genus Rhizorhapis; species Rhizorhapis suberifaciens. The sequence goes on along the minus strand of NZ_JACHOV010000003.1, from coordinate 92,666 downwards.
CAACGGCCCGCTGCCTGATATTGGTGACGCCGGATGCGCAGCGCACGATGAACACCTTTTTGGGGGCGTCGCAATATCTTCCGGCTTCGGCCCTCGATCCAGAGCTGATTGCCTCGGCGCGGATGCTGTATCTGGAAGGCTATCTTTGGGACCCGGAGGAGCCGCGCAAGGCGATGCGCTCCGCCATCGCCCTGGCGCGCGAGGCGGGTAGGGAGGTCGCCTTCACACTGTCGGACAATTTCTGCATCGCGCGCCATCGTGACGATTTCTGCGCGCTCATCGACAATGGACAAATCGATGTCCTGTTCGCTAATGAGGGCGAGATCAAATCGCTCAACGAAACGGACAATTTCGAAAAGGCTGTTGCTGCGACTGCCGGCAAGGTCCGGACGCTGGTTGTGACGCGCAGTGAAAAGGGGGCTATCGCAGTACAGGATGGCAGTCGGTACGAGGTCGCCGCCGAACCGGTGCCGCAGGTCGTCGATACCACCGGAGCCGGAGATCTTTTCGCCGCCGGTTTCCTTACAGGTTATCTGAGCGGCCGCCCGGTTGGCGAAAGCCTTTCCATGGGAGCGATCGCTGCGGCGGAAGTCATTTCGCATTATGGCGCGCGAGCAGAAGCCGATCTGAAGGCATTGATGCCAAAGGCTTAGGAATTGGATCCTCCCCGTAAACGGGGAGGATCAACATTCTCACGCCGCTGCTTTGGCCTTTTTAGCGGCGTCTATAGCTTCCAGCACGACGCGGCGCGCCTCATCGGCATCACCCCAAGTGCCGATACGCACCCACTTCTTGGCTTCCAGATCCTTGTAGTGGGTGAAGAAGTGCTCGATCTGCTGCATGACGATCTCTGGCAAATCGTCCTTCTCGTCGACCTTGCTGTAATAAGGGAAGGTGCCGTCGACCGGAACAGTCAGCAGTTTTTCATCGCCGCCCGCTTCATCTTCCAGTTTTAGCACCGCGATCGGGCGCACGCGTACGACGCAGCCCGGCACGAAGGGAGAGCGCGCCACCACCAGCGCATCAAGTGGATCGCCATCGGGCGAAAGGGTGTGCGGAACAAAGCCGTAATTGGCGGGGTAGCGCATCGGCGTGTGCAGGATGCGGTCAACGAACAGCGCGCCCGACTTCTTGTCGAATTCATATTTGACCGGTTCGCCGCCGACTGGCACCTCAATTATTACATTGAGGCTGTTGGGCGGATCGTCTCCGACCGGGATCAGATCGATATTCATTTCAAGCAAATCCTGTCTTTATCAGTGTTCTAGCTGGCCGCCTTCAGGAGCAGGTCGATACCGCTTTCACCCTCACCTGGTCTTGATCTTTCTATCTTTTGCAGGTGCGGATAAACCAGTCCACCTGAATAATCGAGTTCAATATTACGATATTTATCGCCCGATCGCACCAACAGCACAATTGGACTTTTGCGCCCTTTATTCTCCGAAATGGCCTTTTTCATGCGTTCGGCAGAATAAGCCGTGCCGTTTACCGCGACCACGTTCATCCCCACGGCAAGTCCGGCGTCAAAGGCTGGACTGTCCCAGATGACGGCGGTCACTTTTCCCGATTTGGAAAGGATAATTCCTGGCCCATAAATCAGATCGGCCGCGCCCGTACGCTCCTCGGAATGAGCGACCGTGCTGTTGGGCTGTTCGGTATAAACAAGACGATATCCTCCTTTGGCAAGGCCCCCTTTGGGCGCCTCGGCATTGGTTTGGTTTACCCGCTGATGCAGAAAGCCGTCCCAATCATAAGGGGCCAGGCCATTGAGCGCTGTCACCACATCGTTGAGGTTATAGGCCGATACGCCCCAGTCTCCCTCACGTCCGCCAAAAAAGGCTTTCGCGAAATCATCCATCGACCGGCGGCCTCGTGTCAGCTCCCGCAGCAGGCCATCGACCTCCAGCCAGATCAGCAGTCCCTCATTATAATAATCTTCAGAGCGCTGCCAGCTGGTCCAGGGCTTGGGCCGCCGGGCAGCGATGATAGGATCATGTGTCGTGTCCTCCAGCGGCCGCCAGCTCCGTCCGACCCGCTGGTCCAATCCTGCTGTAATGGCGGCTAGGGCGTCGAGCGTCTGGTCCTTGGAATAAAGCCCGGATCGCGCACCCAGCACATAACCCCAGAATTGCGTCTGCCCTTCATAAACCCAAAGCAGATTGTCCTGCATTGGCGTCCGGAAATCAGGCGTCCAGATGCCCTGCGGCCGACGGTATTTGCCGTTCCAGCTGTGGACCAGTTCATGGGGCAACAGATTGCGGCGGCCGGGGCCCTTGTCCCATCCGGAAAAATATTCCCGGTCCACGCTGTTTTCGGAACTGCGATGATGTTCCAGGCCGATGCCGCCAAGGCTTTCGCTCAGCGCCAGCAGGAAATCATAATGGTCATAATGTTCAGTGCCGAAAAGCGCTCGTGCTTCTTCGACCAGCCGTTGATGGAGCGCCATCTGCGCGGGCGTATAAGCCAGGTCTGCAGCTTCGTCGGCGACCATGTTGAGCCGCACCTTCGGACTTAGCGCCACGCTCTTGAAATAACGCCCCGCGAAAACCGGCGAATCGACCAGCGTGTCATAATCGCTCGTCTCATAAGTGACTGTGTTTCCCGACATACTCGTCGGCCGAAGCGCCGTCGCTGCTTGCCAACCCGCCGGGTAGGTGACGCTCGCCTGCACAGGAATGTTGCGGACGTAATATCCCGCCGGATAGAGTGAAACCGATGACCATTGCAGGTTCAGCATATTGGGCGTGACGACGATACGTCCCTGGTCATCCTCCGTCGCCGAAACAAACTGGAACTCCAGGTTCAACTCCTTGGATCCCTGCGGCACATCTATGTGAAAGGCGTAGACGTCGACGGGATCGCGCACCCATGGCACAGTCTTGCCCCCCGCGCTGATCTTTAGCCCGACCAGCTTGTCTATGGGTCCGCGCGGCCCATGATTGCCTGGCAGCCATTCGGGGTAGAGCAGCACCATTGGCCCCGCCGCCACGGGAATGACTTGGCGCACACGGAAGATATTCTGGTTGATGTCTGTCGCATCCACCATCAGCCGCATCGTTCCAGGATAAGCAACATCTTGCGCGGCAGGAATGTCGTTGGCGATCGGCTGGGCGGCGGCTGGTTTGCTGTTCTGAGCGGAGGCGGGCGTAATGAGGAGGGCGGCGATGACGACGATCGGCGCAAGGCGCATAGGGTTACTCTCCCATTCTTTTAAGCGCTTAGCATGGCGAGTGAGAGACATAAGGTCCAGCACCCAAATTGGCCTCAAGCGCAGCGGGGCACGGAACTGAGCCATTCCCCTTTCTTCAAAATCCCGCTAGAGGGCGCTGCCATGAGCAGGATCGAGACCCCACGCCCGATACGCGGCACGCAGGACATGATTGGTGAGACGCAGGCGCGCTTTGCCCATGTGGCCGCGGCCTTCGATCATGTGCGGCGGCTCTATGGTTTTCAACGGGTCGAAGTGCCGGTGTTCGAAGCAACGGCGGTGTTCGCGCGATCGCTTGGCGAAACGACCGATGTCGTGTCGAAGGAAATGTACACATTTCCGGACCGTGGCGGCGACAGCCTGACCCTGCGGCCGGAATTCACCGCCGGACTGGCCCGGGCTTATCTGACCGAGGGCTGGCAGCAATTCGCTCCGCTGAAGATTGCCGCCTCCGGGCCGGTGTTCCGCTATGAACGCCCCCAAAAGGGGCGCTACCGCCAATTCCATCAGATTGACGCGGAAATTATCGGCGCGGGCGAACCGCTGGCTGACATCGAACTACTGGTGTTTGCGGACCAGTTGCTACGCGAGTTGGGGATCGCCGGCAGTGTGACGCTGCAACTTAACACGCTGGGCGATGCCGCGACGCGCGAAGCCTGGCGCGCTGCGCTGGTCGATCATTTCCAAGCGCATCGGGCGGAATTGTCGGAAGACAGCGTCGACCGTCTTTCGCGCAATCCGCTGCGCATTCTGGACAGCAAGGACCCGCGCGACCGTCCGGCGGCTGACAGCGCGCCCGACATTGATGGCTATTTGACCACGGAAGCGGCGGATTTCTTTGCAAAGGTGACCGAGGGCCTGGATGCCGCCGGCGTGGCCTGGACCCGCAATGCGCGTCTGGTACGCGGACTTGATTATTACCGCCACACGGCGTTCGAATTCGTCACTGACAGATTGGGCGCGCAGGGCACGGTTCTGGCCGGCGGGCGCTATGACGGCCTCATCGAGGCGCTGGGCGGCCCGGAAACCCCCGGCGTCGGCTGGGCGGCGGGAATTGAGCGGCTCGCCATGCTGATCGACGCGCCGCACGAGGAAAAGCCGCAGGCCGTCCTCATTCCAATGGGCGATGCGGCGGAAAAAGCGGCGACTGGTCTCCTTGCCGATCTTCGCCGGGCAGGAATTGCCGCTGATATGGGTTTTCGTGGCAATATGAAAAAGCGGATGCAGCGCGCCAATGCAAGCGGCGCCGCCTTTGCTATTATCATTGGCGAGGACGAGCTGGCGCGAGGAGAAGCAGCCGTGAAAAATCTCACCAATGGGGAGCAGCACATGGTGGCGATCGGCAAAGTTGCAGGGATGCTGGGCACGCGCTGATGCAGATTTCTCCCGAGCGCATCCGCGCCATTGAGGCGCGTCACCACGAGGTTCAAGCCAATATGGCTCGCCCCGACCTTGCGCCGGAGGAATTTGTCCGCCTGTCCAAGGAATATGCCGAGTTGGAGCCGGTGGCCAAGGCCGCACGTGAAGTCCGCCGACTGCATCAGGAATTAAAGTCTCTTGAGTTCATGACCGGTCCCGAAGGCGAACCTGACATGCGCGCGATGGCCGAAGAAGAGATGCGTTTCATCCGTGAGCAGCTTCCCGAGGCCGAACGGGCGCTGGCCCTCCAGCTCCTGCCGAAGGATGCAGCAGATGCGCGTCCTGCCATGCTCGAAATCCGCGCGGGCACTGGGGGGGATGAAGCAGCACTGTTCGCAGGCGACCTGTTTCGCATGTATGCGCGCTATGCCGAAGAACAGGGTTGGAAGGTCGAGCCCATTTCCGCCAGCCCCTCCGATGTCGGAGGCTATAAGGAGGTGGTCGCCAGCGTGACCGGGACCGGCGTGTTCGCCAAGCTGAAGTTCGAAAGCGGCGTCCACCGGGTCCAGCGCGTCCCGGTGACTGAAAGCGGGGGCCGCATTCACACCTCCGCCGCTACAGTAGCGGTTTTGCCGGAACCCGAAGAGGTGGATGTGCAGATTGCTGACAAGGACCTTCGCATCGATGTCTTTCGCGCATCGGGGTCAGGCGGGCAACATGTCAACACCACCGACAGCGCGGTGCGGATCACCCACTTGCCCACAGGGCTTGTAGTTTCTCAGCAGGATGAAAAGTCCCAGCACAAGAACAAGGCCAAGGCCCTGAAGGTGCTGCGCGCCCGCCTCTATGAGCTGGAGCGCGAGCGGACACAAAGCGAACAGGCGGGAGCGCGCAAGGCCATGGTCGGTTCGGGCGACCGTTCGGAGCGCATCCGCACCTACAATTTCCCGCAAGGCCGCGTGACGGACCACCGCATCAACCTGACCCTCCACCGTCTGCCGGAAATACTGGAAGGGCCGGGGCTGCAGGAAGTGATCTCTGCGCTGATTGCCGAGGATGAAGCTGCGCGCCTGTTGCAATTGGATGGGGCGGGGTGATCCCGGTCGGTTTTTTTGTCGTCGTCCCGGCGAATGCGGGGATCCAATTTTTCTTATATGACGCATAAAGAAGGCAGCTGGATTCCCGCTTTCGCGGGAATGGAAATACAGGAGGTCCAATGACTCCCTCCCAATCCCTCCGCGCTGCCGCCGAGCGGCTTGCCGGCCATAGCGACACCCCTCGCCTGGACGCCGAGTTGTTGTTGGCGCATGCACTGGGGATTGAACGCGAAGAACTGCTCCTGAAGCTTCGCGATCTTCTGGTTCCCGCTGGATTCGACGCTTTTATCAAACGCCGCGTCGCCGGCGAGCCAGTCGCCTATATAACCGGGGTCCGCGACTTCTGGACCATCAGCCTTCAGGTGAGCCCGGCGGTCCTCATTCCCCGGCCTGACACCGAAACCCTGATCGAGGCCGCCGTCGAGCATTTCCAGGGACGTGCGCCGCACCGTATCCTCGATCTTGGCACCGGATCGGGCGCGCTGCTTCTGGCTGCTCTTGACGAATGGCGGCAAGCCACGGGCCTTGGCATAGATATCTCGCCCGAAGCCCTTTCGGTGGCTCAGGCGAATGCAGAGCGGCTGGGCCTTGCGTCGCGAGCAGAATTGCTGGTCGGGGATTGGGCCGGAAAAATTGATGAGCGCTTTGACCTTATTCTCATTAATCCTCCTTATATAAGTAGTCGCGCCATGCTTCCCCGCGATGTGGCCGCGTATGAACCGCATGGCGCACTTTTTGCCGGAGTGGACGGTCTTGACGATTACCGGCGGCTTGCCCCGCAACTGCCTGCTCTGCTGACGCCCCAGGGCATGGCGGCTATCGAAATCGGCTTTGATCAGGGGCAAAGCGCCGCCGATTTGTTTCGCGCCGTGGGTCTTCAGGTCAGGTGCCGACGGGACTTGGCGGGGCGCGACCGTTGTCTGGTCGTTACGACATAGACTCGATTGAGTTCAGAACCGGCAAATGATTTTTCCACTTGAAATCCCTCTGAGGGTTCAAAAGTCGGTTCGTAAAACTTATATTCTTTTCAGCGCTTGCTTTTTCGTAAGTGCAGGAAATTATCTCTTGGTTTCTGATCGCGGACAGGTTAACAGCGGTCAAAGGGGGCGGCTTCATCCGGTAGGACGGATTTACCCGCACACCTGCTCCCACAGTCAAGAAGACGCTGATGTCCGGCGGCTCTGGCGAACGAACGGATCGGCATTTGCATGACGCGGGGCCGGCGCCATTGGGGAAAACGCATCCACATCGGAAGCGGCGCTTTTTTGGGATGTTATTGAAGCAAGGACTAGACGTTGATCAATAATCGTCAGGCCGGCCGCCGTCGCGGTCGGAATAATTCGCGCCCTCAGGGAAATGGCCGGGGCGGTGATCAGGGTAACCGCATTGACAGCCGTGCCCGCGGCAACGCTGCTCAGTTGCTTGAAAAGTACAAGAATCTGGCGCGCGACGCTCAGACTCAGGGCGATCGAGTGAATGCGGAATATTTTCTGCAGTTTGCCGACCATTATTTCCGCGTCCTTGCCGACAATCGCGCTCGTCAGGAAGAGCAGCAGAATTGGCGTCGCAATCGCGACGACAATCGCTTCGACATGGATGACGAAGAAGATCTCGGTATGGAAGGCGAACTGGAAACCGGCCCGGTGGAAGCTCAGCCATATCTTCAGCAGCGGGTTCAATCCGATGAGCGTCGGTCAGAGGGCTGGAACGACCGCTCGAATGATCGCCAGAGCGAACGATCGGGCGAGCGCCAGAACGAACGCCAATACGAACGTCAAAATGATCGTGGGCCTCGTCGTCCTCGCCGTGACCGCGATGAGGCTCCTGCCCCTGTAGAGGCGGCGGATCATGCTGTCGTAGAAGCGGTAGAGCCGCAGCCGATGGCCGAGGAAGCTGCATCCAAGCCGAAGCGCGCACTGCGCCAGAAGCGAGTGACCAAAGCGGATACGACGGACGAGAATCACGCCATGGACGCGGCGATATTGCCGCCATCAATCTCGCGCGCGGATAATGACAGCGAAGAGGCAGCGCCTCGTAAACGCACCCGCCGGCCGCGGCAGGCAGCAGAAGCCGCGGAATAATTCACCGCGCCATTCACTCTGTTCATCGCAGGGTCAATTAAGCGATAATAATCAAGGAGCGACGCCATCATTGGTGTCGCTCTTTTTTTGTGTCTGTACGATGACGAAATTTGTTTGGGGCGTCTGCCTGGTGATAAGTGCCCACGGTCAAGATTGCCCACCCAACAGAAGACAGGGAGATTATATTTATGAATGCTGCCCGCCTCCTGCCTCTTCTTCTTGCGGCAGCACCGACGGCTTTATGCGCTCAGACCAGTCCTAACGCGCAGGGCAATGTATCGGTCACGATCTATAATGACAATCTGGCCTTGGTGCAGGACGTGCGGCAACTGAATATCCCGGCGGGGACGAACCGGATCGAGTTTCCCGACGTCTCCGCTCAGATTCGTCCTGAAACGGTGTCCTTCAACGCTGCGGGCGCGTCCATCGTCGAGCAGAACTTCGACTTCGATCTGCTTTCTCCCGACAAGTTGATGGAAAAGGCTGTGGGGCAGACCATAACCATCGTGCGCACCAATCCCGCCACCGGCGCTGAAACGCGTCAGCAGGCCAAGGCGCTGGCCGTCAATGGCGGAGTCGTGCTTCAAATCGGCAATCAGATTGAGGTGCTGCGCGACGACGGCCTCCCGGTTCGTGTGATCTTTGATAAGGTGCCACCCAATTTGCGGTCGCGACCCACGCTGTCGATTACCGTGGACAGCCAGCAGGGCGGATCGCGACCAGCTTCGCTCCGATATCTGACCCCCGGTCTTGGCTGGAGCGCCGATTATGTCGCGCTCTATGATGAAAAAGCCGGCCGTATTGACGTGCAGGGCTGGGTCACGCTGACCAACAACAGCGGCATTACTTATAATGAGGCCGATACCCTGTTGGTAGCCGGCAGCGTCAATCAGGGCCGTAATGGCCGCCCTCGCCCGATGATCTATCCTCCGCAGCCGGAGGTCAGCAATATTCGCCAAGCCGGAACGGAAACGGCGGGGCGGGAACAGCTTGGCGATTATTACCTCTATCCGATCAGCGGCCGTACCACGATTGCGGATCGTCAGACCAAGCAGGTCAGCTTCCTGGATGTGCAGGGGGTTCCGGCTCGCCGCGCCTACGAATATCGGGTCGACTGGTTGCAAAACGTCGAGGAGCCTCAAAGCTTCAACACCGTTCTTAAATTTTCTTCCAGCAGCAAAGGCGGGCTGGGTGATGCATTGCCCGCCGGTACGGTACGCTTCTACATGAAGGATGCGAGCGGAGCGCCGCAGTTCATCGGCGAAAGCAATATCGGCCACACACCGATGGGCAGCGAATTGGCGCTCGCCACCGGGCAAGCATTTGACGTCAAGGTCAAGACGGTGGTGGAAAAGCGGGAGCGCCTGTCTCCCGTCAAATGGCGTTCGACGATGCGCTACGAAATCACCAATGCAAAGGCTCAGCCGGTGCAGGTGGATCTGACTCAATCAGGCTTGGATTTTTACCTGGTCGACACGCGGATCGTGGAGGAAAGCCAGAAGAGCCAGCGGGTGAGCAGCGATGCCACGCGCTGGACGGTCGATGTGCCAGCCAATGGCAGCGCGACCGTGACCGCGACCTTCGACACGCGGTATTGAGATGCCTGTCCGCAATGACGGGAAAGTTTGGGCGCTGGGTTTGGTTCTCCTCCTCACCGGCGCCCCGGCCTTTTCGCAGACGACCATCACCTCGCCTGCGCCGGGTTCCACATCCGTCACGATTTACCGCGATCCGGATCGGGGTGACGGCGGCATCGATCTTAGTTGGCTCAACGGTTTCGCGCTTATTACAGAGCATCGCCGCATCGCGGTGCCACAGGGCGAATCGCTGATTCGCTTTGAGGGGGTGGCTAACGGCATGATCGCGGTGAGCGCCGTGGTGACTGGTCTGCCCGGCGGAGTGATACAGAAAAATCGCGACGCGAAGCTTTTGACTCCGGCGTCCTTGCTCGATGGCGCGCTGGGGAACCGCGTCCATATCCGCCGCACCAATATCGCGACGGGGAAAATCATTGAGGCGGAGGCCGTGATTCGTTCTGGAGCGGACAATGCTGTGGTGCTCCAGACCGCCGAGGGCGTTGAGGGACTGAGATGTTCGGGCCTTCCCGAAACTCTGGTCCATGGCACCATGCCGGAGGGACTTTCCGCCAAGCCCACGCTTTCCGTGACCACCCGCAGCGAACAGGCGACGACCGCCGATGTGACGCTGACCTATCTTGCCACAGGTTTCGACTGGTCCGCCAATTATGTGGCGCGCGTAAATGCTGAGGGGAGGACGTTGGACCTGCTTGGCTGGCTGACCGTGGCCAATAGCAACGACATCAGCTTTGCCGATTCGCAGCTTCTAGCCGTCGCTGGCCGGGTTAATCGAAAGAGCAGTTTTGCAGAGCTGGTAGCGCCGGAACCCTCGCCGGTCCTCAATCTGCGCTGCTGGCCGATGGATACGACCAGCACCGCAGACATACAGATGTATGAGCAAATGATGGCCGGGTCGCCCGCGCCACCCCCAGCGCCGATGATGGCGCGGATGGAAGCCGCTGCCGCCGACGTCGTTGTCACGGCGCAAAGTCGAAAGGCTGTGCAGGAAGATTTGGGCGATCTGAAGCTTTATCGCGTGCCTATGCGTGTCGATGTCAACGCCAATGGTCAGAAGCAAATGGCGATGCTGGAAAAGCGCGGCGTGCCCTTCACACATGTTTATGGGGCGACGCTCTGGCCGGAAAATGTGACCGACGCGGCACCGCTCCAAATGCTGATCCGCATGCGCAACCGGGAAAAGGACGGCCTGGGCGCACCGCTGCCATCGGGTGGCCTTGCCCTGTTCGAAAGTGTGAACGGCCAGGAAATGCTTGTGGGCGAAGACAAGCTTCGCGACCATGCCGTCGGAGAAGAAGTTGAGGTTAAGGTCGGTGCGAGCCCGCAGCTGCAATTTCGGCTGGAATGCGTCCAATGCGGAAAGGGGGCGAAATCCTCATATCGATTGACCATTACCAACGCCAATAACCGTCCGGCCGCGGTGGAGCTTCGTCTCCAGCAATCGGATGGTTTTACCTACTCCAGAACCAGTACAAAATTGGCGCGAAAAGAGGGCGATCTTCTCTGGAAAGCCATGGTCCCTGCCAATGGTTCCGCGCGACTGGATTACACGCTGATGCGCAGGCAGTAACATCTCGCTACATGCCGCTTAGAGGGTGCTCTGTTGCAGACCGGCCGCTCAGACGGCGGGGAGGGGTTTTGGTCTGTGATTTGCATCCAGCGCCACAAAGGTAAACAGGCCGCTGGTCACTCGCACTTCTTCTTGTTTCCGGCCGCGTGTGGCGATCACATCCAACCGGATGGCCACCGATGTGCGCCCGCGCCGCTCCACCTCGGCATAGATCGATATGATGTCGTGCAGCAGAATGGGCGCGATGAACTCCATCGCCTCGATTGCGACCGTGGCGACTGGTCCGGCCGCCTCTCGGGCCGCCAGTATCCCGCCCGCAATGTCCATCTGGCTCAAAATCCATCCGCCAAAAATATGACCATTGGCGTTGATGTCTCTTGGGCCTGGCATTGTCCGCAATATGGGATCCCGCCCTGCTGACAGCTTCTCGCTCGACTCAGTCATCGATGTCCTTATCCCCTTTCAGTGGATGGTGGATCTGTTCGTCATGCCCCGTGCCGCTCGATAGGAAGACAAGGCCCATGAGCGCTGCTGTCAGCAACACAGTCAAACCGATGCCCGCCGCAGATGCGATCAGCATATGCACGGACGGCACCCCGTTCCACCACCAAAGCAGCCCCACACCGACGATCACGCATAGAAGCGCGACCATTCCCATCCAGCGCATGATCCGCCAGTAGCGGCCCCATGCAAACGCCGCATAATCGGGATCGTCCAAGTCAGGCTTTTGATCATTCATAGCTTTCCTTTGGGGACGGAGCGTGGGATCATCAAGGTGGAAGACAAAAGAAAAAGGAGGGATTCGAGTTATGACCATAGCGGCAATCCTGCAAAATAAGGGATCAGAAGTGGTGCAGGTGGGCAGCGGCGAAACGGTCCGCTCGGTGGTGACGCTATTGGCGGAGCGGCGCATTGGCTGCGTCCCCGTCATGGAAGGCGGCAAGGTCATAGGCATCTTCTCCGAGCGCGATCTTGTCCGCCAAATTGCGAAGACGGGTCCTACTGTGCTCGATGCGCCCGTATCAGAGGTGATGACATCCCCTGCATACACCGTGGAGCCGGGTATGTCGGTCCTGACTGCACTGTCCCTCATCACGCAAAGACGCATGCGTCATCTGCCGGTATGCGAGGGGGATAGGCTGATCGGTTTCATCTCGATCGGCGATCTGGTGAAATACCGAATCGACAAGATCGAGGCGGAAGCATCGGCATTGCGCGATTATATCCAGAGCGCCTGACGCTCCTCACAACGGGGCCGGGGCCTGCTTCCTGCCCACCAACCGAATGAGCTCGTCGGTCGCCTCACGCGCCAGACCGAAAAGAAGCATTCCGAATGCCAGCGCTCCCGCGGTGACCAGAATGGCGAGCTCCACCGGGGCGGGCAATGGCGGCAGCGCTGTTTTCAGCAACAGCACGAGCATTGCCATTGCGGCGGAACTCGCCACTGCCGGAAGCGCCGCGCGGCCAATCTGGATGAATCCTATGCCCATAGGCCTACCTGCCATGCGAATCGTGACAAGTGTCAGGGCGGGAAAGGCAATCGCCCAGGCCGTCGCCAATCCGACCGCTCCGAATCGGATGCCCAGGGAAAAGGCCGCTGGCATCAGAACTGCACCTGCTGCAGCGATTCGCATCGTGGTTCCCGGCCGACCAAGGGCGTTGCTTGCAGGAGCGAACATGACCTGCACCGTCATGAACGGCATGGAAAGCGCCAGAATGGTTACCAGCGGAGCCATCTCCAGCCATTTCTGTCCAA
>NZ_JACHOV010000003.1:0-72500 GCF_014200045.1 Rhizorhapis suberifaciens | reverse complement strand
CTGCGGCAGCCCCCGTTCCCTGAAGAGCCGCGCGAAGGCCTCGATGACCGGCTGCTCCTTTGTCGACTCAAGGGCTTCGCAGGCGAGCAGATAGCGCGAGGCCTGGTCGGTAGACCGTCAGGGGGTAACAGTAGCGGCCATTGCCGAGCTTGAACTCGCCTTTGAAATCGGTGCACCACAGATCGTTGGGCGCGGTGGCTTGCGACAGCGGCGTGCCCACGGCCTTGTTCGCCCGGTTCCGCTTGCGAGCCTGACGCACAAGGCCATGGCGGTCGAGCACTGCGTGGACCGTGCTTTTGGCGGGTATGCGCACATCGCCCGCCAGCTTGCGCACGAGCAGCTCCCTGATCTTGCGGGCGCCCCAATGCGGCTTGCCGCGCTTGGTCTCGACGATCAGCCGCTCGATCTGGCCGGGCAGCTGGTTCGCATAGCGCACCGGCCGCCGCGAGCGGTCGGTGAGCGCCTCAAGTCCCTCCTGCTGATAGCGGCCCCAGATCTTGTAGCCGGTCTTGCGCGAAATGCCGAACGCCCGGCACACATCGCTCATCCCTTCCCCGTCAAGAAGCCGGGCCACGAAACGAAGACGTTCCTCCATTACCGAACACTCCCTCCACGGCATCCAACACCTCCCCCATGCAATTGCATGGGGGAGGTGTTACCCATGTGTCCGGTACAAAACGTCACCTATGTCTCAGGTCGGTCAGAGATTGCGCATGGCCAATCATGCCGTGCAGCGGCGCGACGCTTTGGTGTGAGCGCGGTGACTGCGGTTCGCCTGGCGCAACGCAAGGCGAGAACGGGCTCACTGGCACCTACCCGACAGGGCCGGCCAGCGGGCAGCGGATCGCTTTGATCCCATATCGAGGCGTTGGTGACTGGGTGGATGCCGATGGCGAGATAACGATACCCGAGTTGGCAGCGCGGCTTTTGGCTAAGCGCGGGGTGAAAGTCCATCCTGCCTCGCTGTCGCGGCTGCTGATCCATCAGGGCTTTACCGTTAGAAAAACGCTACTGGCCAGCGAGACCGATCGCGCTGACATCGCCCGTGCGTGGCGGGTGTCGCGAGCGCACCGCCAGCCGTGGATGAAAAAAACGCCCGGAACGGCTCGTCTTTCTCGATGAGACCGGGACAACCACCAAGATGACCCCTTTGCTGGGCCGTGCGCCGTGGTCAGCGGTTGAGAATGAAAGCCCTCTTCGGCCACTGGGGAACGCAGACCTTCATCGCCGCACTACGCCAGGATGGCCTGACCGCGCCCTGGGTGATCAACTGCCCTATGAACCGGCGCATCTTCGAGGCCTATGTCGAAACCCCAGCTGGCGCCGACGCTCCAGCCGGGCGACATGGTGATCCTCGACAATCTCTCCAGCCACAAAAGCGAGAAGGCCGCTGCCAGCCTCAAGGAATGTCCAGACCTCAATCCCCTAGAAATGGCCTTCGCAAAGCTCAAGGCTCATTCGCGAAAAGCCAAGGTCCGGACCGTCGACGCATTATGGCAGGCAGTCGGATCAATCTGCGAACTCTACTCGCCCGACCAGTGCTGGAATTATCTCAAGGACGCGGGCTATGTTGCACATTAATCGCACGCCGACCTAATCTCCAGAAATATGGCCGCATCTAGGTTGACCTCCTTCCCCAGCTTGCATGGCTAATCGGAAAATCGGCCGCCTCTTGGCATCTCTCTCAATGCTTTCAACAACAGAAAGAGCCTAAGGAGCGGAGCGCCAGCGGTTTCGCGTTTTTGCCGGATGCTCCCCCGCCTGGCCCCTCGCCAGGATTGCTTCAGCTGGAAAGATTATAAATAGGGGCGGACTGATTGTCGTCATCAAACCACCCTTTCTCGATCCACGACAATATTGCACGCGCCCCCCTTTCAGATGAGGTTTCGGGCGCGCTTGACATTGTGTAATCGAAAATTTCTTTCTGCCGCTGCCGATAATATGTGCCTCTTTCCCGAAACATAGGAAGGTAGGTAAAAAGCTCGGCCGGAGAGTGGACCACGTCTCCGGCGCGCCATGACAGATAGGCAGGCTCTAAATGGTCCTTCCGATTATGCGTGTCGATGAAGAATGCCGGACGTGGTCGATAGATGAATTCATAAATTTGGCTACTCACATCACCAATATAGGCATCTGAGTTAAGAGTATAGCTCATGTCATATAGACGGAAGCTATCTACGTCGATATGAATATTAGACATATCGTTCCACTGCGGATTCAAATCAGGCCGCCTCTTTGCTACCTTGTATTCCAACGAGATATGAAATTGTTTTCGGAACAACATAATGTGCGGAGCGAAAATGAGATTGAAGTCTCTGCCGGGGCCGAAAGCAAACCAGTTAATTATGCTATGCCCATGCCTGTACCAACTAGACAAATGAGGGTCGAAATGGGGATTGTAGACAAAGGTGGGGCGTTCATTGTCAAAAAAGTTCCGCCTGGCGCTCGTGTCAATTGAATCGAACTTGGGATAGCCGATAATCGCTATCGACTCTGGATCGGCAAGGCCGTGGCGTATCATTTCGTCGGCCACTTTCTGACCGGAAACCAGCATAGCGTCGAACTCGGCCATTTCACGATGATAAGTCACCGATCGATCGCCTGCGCCGTGAGGAACGAAGATGATCTTGGGACCTTCGCCCTTCCATTTCCGCTTGAGATACAGGCAGGTGCGTTCGGGACTGATGATCAACGATGCGTTTTTCAGAGCAGCCGAATGATGTTGCAGACGGGCCAGCCGCTCGCTGGGTGCAATCCGGTTCACCATACGCATGATAGGTCCAATCCGGGGCAGCGCCAAATCAAACCAAATGATATTTGAAGCAGCTTCGGCACCCACAATAGCACGAACGCTTTGGGCAATTGCTTCGGTGCCGAAGGCGCACACTATGGGTAATTGAGGCCGTCCTATCACCAGCGCTCGTAAAATGCCCGCCGTATGAGGGACCTGATGGGCGGCATCGTGGTTAAATAGGAAAACGACTGCCCGCGAGGGTATGCTTGGCGCTTGCATGAAGACGTCCCATAGCGATCCTGAAAAAATTCGTCAAAAATCTAAGCAAGCTTCAGATGCAGGTTGTGAAAATTGCCACCCATTGTCGCGTTTCGATCACTCGACACGAGTCCGCCCGCAGAGCGGCTATCCCGTCCAATGAAGGGCTTGAGCGATGCGGGGGCCGTAAGACAGACCGGTAGCTTTCGGGCAACATTCCGGTTTCGAGAAAGCGTCGGTCAAAAACGAGCAAATCGACTTTGTACTGCCTCACATAAGCCGCCATGGCGGTCGAGTGGGTGAGTTGGCCCATTAGCATGGAGGCACGCAATCGAGCCTGACTCTCCCGGTGGTACCGGCGGTGATAGGGTATGTCATGCTCAGGACTTGCCAAAATTGCGCGGCCAGTTTCGGCGGGCACCATGTCGAGGTCATCGGAGACGCCGGCGATGACTGTATTTGGCGGTGTGCTGGCGATCAGTGCGATAAGATCGGTATGATGCGGATGTTTCAGCCGCATCTTCGGCGTTGCAAAAATCGCGAGGCCGACTAGGATGAACATGCCGAGCAGCCCTGATCGGATGACTGGGCGGGAGCAGGCAAGGCGATTCTCGATCCGCACCCAGAACCGCCCGATCCATAACCCCAGAGCAAGGCTGCCCATGATCAACAGTACAGGCTGGCTGTATCGGGCAGGCAAGTGGAAGGCGAATGCGAACTGCGCGGCAAATACGTAACAGATCAGGGATGAGACCAAACTATTCGGGAACAGCCTCCAAACCGGATCTACTTTGGCTTGGCCGGTGCCCAATCTCTTCCATTCACGCCCGCACGCAATCCATAGGCTAATCATCGGCACAATCGTCAGGCAAGCGTTGAGCAGCAGACGGGGATCCCAATTGCCCTGGCAATTGACGATCGCGGGCAGGAAACCGATGCGTGGCGAGCAGATCCAAGCGATATCGCCCTCAGGACCCACAATACTGCTCCGCCCGTCAGTTGTGGCCAGGCCGAAGATATGGCGAGCCTCATCCAGGCTTAGGGTCGGTCCCCAGCTTCGCAGGCCGGCCTTGAAATATAAGCCAGCGCCCAGCACGAGCATCGCGGTTCCGCCCAATAGTGTGATTGCTCTCCATGACAGAGCCAGGCGCAACGGGAAACGCCAGCGCAACAGTTGCAAAGCGAAGATGCCCAAGCCCGTTATCGCCGGGGCCGGATAAAGGATACTCGACGTTAACAAGCCGGCGACCGTCAATCCATGACGTTGCGTCGCGATGCCCAGCATTGTCACCAGGATTATCGGTGAGGCAAAGGCGCGCGGGGTCCCGGAAAAAATCGAGTCGTTGTGAATGATCGCCGCCATTATGCAAAGGGTGGCAAATGTCTGGAGACGCGGATCGTCGGCGAAGCATCTGCTCAATCTCCAAGCCATGCCGCCGCTGAAAAGGATCAAGGGGAATGCGAGCAGTTTGGACAGCAGAACCGGTCCCACGCCTAAACCGTCCGCTGCATAGAGTAGCCCGCGATATAGGGGAGGCGCCGTCTGCTGCCAATAATCAGCCAGCAGGTTGCCCGGCATGGCAGCGGGGTTGGAAATCCTTGCCCCCCAGGTCAAAAACTGGCGGGCGTCGTCAGCCATCGTCCATGGGTGAGCCGCGAACGCCTCGATGCCATAGCGCATAAGAGTTAGCAGGATCAGGCCGGAAACCAGCCAGAGGTGAAGATGAACCCCGCGCGACATGACCAGTCTCACTCAATTCTATTCCGCCAATAATCGCGCATGAATGGCGCTCCCGCTATGGCGGGCAGTATATAGCGTGACGTCGCAAGCACTCCTACGGCTGCTCCTGCCGCCGGCGACAACCAAGTTGAATAAAAATGAATGATGGCTGCGTCGCGGGTCCCTATCCCGGCCATCGTCAAGGGCACCAATCCAGCCAGAATGGACAGTGTTGCGGAAGCTAAATTGTCGATTAAGGGAACCGTCGTATGCACCGCTTTTGTAAAGAGCCAGAACTGGCATAGATGTCCTGCCCAGATTGCTACGGAAAACAGCACGGTTGCTATCGCACGCGCCTTTCGTGACCAGAACCACTTTGCCATGGCCGCCCATTCATCCATGAAGGTCTTTGATCGCAAGGCAACACGGCGGGGCAGCCGATCGATTAACCATGAGATAGGGAGGCGGGCAGAAGGCGAGGGCGCCATCATTAAGGCAAGCAGCAGAAACAAGCCCGTTACGCCCGCGGCGCATATCCATAGCCGCCAATCCGAGCCCGCTGTCAAGAACAAGGCCAACATTCCCCACAGCAGCAATGCCGCCATGTCCATCATCTTTTCGAACACGACCAGCGATACCGCTCTGTCCGCTGGAAACTCATATTTGCGAGCGAGCACCCAACCTTTGGCTATGTCGCCCATTTTGGACGGGAGTATGGTGTTGAGCGTGGAGGCCGAGAGGATCAGCCGCAGCGACGCACCGAAGGGTATGGGTGATCGGCTGAGCATTGCAAAGCGCATTGCCGTCGCGATCGTGAGTGGCACTACGGCCAGCAGACTCGCCATCAACCACAGGCGGTCCGATTTCCGGAACACCTCAAGCACCCGGTCGGCATCGACGGTGCGCCAGATGATAATCAATATCGCCAAACTTACGGCGAGGCTGATGAGCTTACGCATTAGGCGGTTTGTCCCGGAGGCAACTGACGCTCGATGATCAAGGGATCACTCGCGCTTAATCCCGCGAGGAGATGACTCATGTCCTGCCATGGCTGTAGATGGTTCGCCTGCCAAACGCGCGCCATGATGGTGGTCGAGGATGTTTGAAAACCCCCGATGCCGATGCGCACCACCTTCTCCCACCCCTCATCGGCGAATATTTCATCGCGGATCGTCAGGCATCCATCGCTCCATCGCAAAGTGCGGTGGAAACGAAAAGGCGCTTCCCTGCGCCCCGTGACCAGTATTTTTTGCAGCAGCCGCCGGACCATATCCGGAAAGAAGCGGCCCAATGTGATCATCATGCAGCGCAAGATCACTGATTTTACCGGCGTAAGCAGCGTCGCCTTCGCCCACGCCATTTGGCCGGTCACTGAGAAGCCATCCGCATCACGCGTCACGGAATAATCCCCTGGCAGATGCTGCACGGCCATCCTGTTTGCGCTGGTCTGGATCGATACGCCGCTGTCAGCCAAGGTCAATCGACCGCCGGAAAATAGCTGGAATGCTCCGCCCTGACGCAATCCGGTGTAGAGGGACCGGTCTGCGCGGTGTTCGATCGCCAAACCCGCTCGTGGGAAATATGTGGATGCGCCGGACGAATGCGTCTCTGCCGGACATTCCCGCTCGGTCCGCCATTCGGACCAGCACAGCAGCCAGCTCCACACATGATGGCCGATGATATGGTCATCTGAATAGCATGGTGGGCCGTTGCCGGCGAACAGCGCAAGCGCGCGGTCGTTGACCAACAAGGCCTCGGGCATCCATTCCCCCGCAATTTCGAACCCGTGAGGGAAGAAATTCTGAGTGCCACGGCTGGTATAGGAACCGCCAACGGTGCCGTCTGGATGAACAAAATGAGCGAAGAACTGGATTGCCATTTGGCAGGCTGAGCGCAGGCCCAGATCCGGCCGGCGGCGGTCGCTATCCGCGAGCAGGCCGATTGTCAGGCTCAGATATCCGGGATCCGCACCGCCATATTCATCGAACCACCCTTCCTCGTCCTGCCAAGACAGCAGCCGTGCGGCTCTCGCCCGAAGTGGTGCCTCCCATATATCTCCGTCGAGCGCCGACATGCGGATCAGATTCGCAACGATAAGCGCCTCGTGATTGGACAATCGACCCGCTTCCTTATGGGTTGCAAGCCACCCGGCCCGCTTCCGGAAGAATGCCCGGATTTCCGGATCGTTCTGCAAACCGATGAGTGACGCGGCTTCTAAACAAGCTAGCAACGAAAATGCGGCCGCGCCTGCCGCGCGTTCAAACGGATAATAATCGTCACAAGAACCGTCCGAATGAGCCGAGCGGGCCGCAAACCGGATGCCGGCTTCGACAAAGTCACGGATGGCGGGGGCCTGATAATAGGGATTGTTCGGGACATTCAGGCACCAGGCAAGCGCAAGGGGGTAGACAAATTCCTGGCTCATACCGCAAGGAAAATCGATCATGCGGTAATGCCAATAGATACGGTCAAAGCAGCCGTAGGTCCGGCTGAATGGCGTCCGGTCCAGCAATGTAAGGATCTTCGGAATTTCGGCTAGCGCCTGCCGAGCGAGCAGGTCACGGGGCGAGACCGTCATAGAGCAGTGCCGTCCCGCAACACATCATAAGCCGGTGCGCGCGTATCGCGTATACGCAACTGCAAATCCTGTACCATGCGACGGTTGATGAGAAGCTGCTCACCAAGCAACCCGGCTGTCCACATGAGCATCGCCAACATCAGCAAGCAGGACGCGGCGACGAGGCTGGGCACATGTGATCGCTCGGTTCCGCCTGCAAAGAGCGCCATCCATCGGATGACCAGTCCGGCGCCGGTGATCAAGGGAGGAAGACTGAGGTAAAAGAATGTCATCCCAGGTTTGTAGATGAAGAAGGTTCGGGCTATCGATTTGATGGACCGCCAGACATAGTTGTGCATTGACCGTAACAGGCGGGATGGACGGGTTTCCCCATTCACCCGGATCGGTACGGATATGATGGGTATATTGGACAGGCCCGCCTGTATGATTGACTCCAGCGTGTAAGTGTAGCTGTCGAAGACGTTGATCTCCAGAGCGGCTGTGCGGGCAATCGCGCGGAACCCGCTGGGCGCATCATGGATGTCCGCCTGCGAAACCATCCGAACGACCTTGGTGCCGAGCCATTGCAGCTTGCGCTTGATCCAGGAAAAATGCGCAATGGTGGAAATGGGTCTGTCGCCGATCACCATCTGTGCCCGACGTTCCAATATAGGTTTGATCAACAATGGGATATCATCGGCATTGTACTGATTGTCGGCATCGGTGTTTACGATGATGTCGGCGCCTTCCGCCAAGCTACGTTTGAGGCCTGCCATGAAAGCATATGCCAAGCCGCGATTGACGGGAAGGTCAACAACATGATCAACCCCGTGTTCCAGCGCGACCTCAACTGTACGATCAACGCTACCATCGTTGATGATCAACCACTCAATTTTGTCGATACCGGGAATGTGTCTTGGCAGAGCGGCCAGTGCTTCAGGAAGGGAATCTTCCTCATTGAGGCACGGGATCTGTATTATTAATTTCATGGACTCTGCTCGTTTTTTGCCGATTGAACCGGTAGCGGCGCTTCGATAACGCGAAGCCGCATTTCGATTCGTTTGTCAATCGCCAGCACGGCAGTGGACAATAGCTTCCCATCCGCAGGGGTCAGGAACCTTGGACTCATCGTATTTCATCGCGATATATCTATATGAACCTAGCGATGGAGGATTGGACAGGGTAGCGATACTCCTTGCCAATTACCTGGTAGCGAAGGGTGTTCGCGCGGAATTGTGGATGGCCCGGACGGACGGTTCTCTTGCTTCGCTGATCGCTTCAGATGTCGTCGTTCGACAGATACCCACGATGCCTTTGTCGCGCGGCATTTCGATGCTCGCTCAACTACCGGCGTTGCGCTCTATGCTGCGGCAGCATCGCCCGGACATACTCTACTCCGCCGGCAATCAGAGCAACCTCCTTGCTGCTTGTGCAGTTTTAGGCACCCCTACAAAGGCCGTCGGACGAATATCCAATCCCATCGTTCGCCCCGGCAGTCGGGGACTGCTCGCGCGGCTGCGCCATAAGCGATTTCAAGCGACGGCATGGCTCAGCAGAATGACAATCGTGATGGGCGCCGCCGATGCAGAGTTGCTCGCCGGTGCTTGCGGCGCATTAAGAAAAAAGATCACTTTGTTGCCAAGGCCCACGGTGACCCCGCTGTTGCGGAAAACCGGCGAAGAGCGGCCTGCCGGATCGACTGGCCCTGTGCGTGAGCTACTGGCCGTGGGCCGGCTTGTGCCCCAAAAGGATCACCGCACGATGCTGTCCGCATTGGCCCAGTTAACTGGTCATGTTTGGAGATTGCGCATAGTTGGGCAAGGGCCATTGCTTGATGAGCTTAAGCAATATTGCAGGGCGCTCGGTATCGACCAAAAAGTCGAGTTTCTAGGCTTTGTTGGCGATCCGAACGCTTTGGCGGAACTTTACGGCAGTTCTGAGCTGTTGCTGCAGTCTTCGCGATGGGAAGGCCTGACAGCGACAGCGATTGAGGCGCTGGCTTGCGGCTGTGGGGTGGTTATTACCGATTGCACTCCAAATTTGCGGGAGATTATTGCTGATGCAGGGCACCATCCCATGGTGCCCGTAGGTGACGTAACGGCTTTTGCCGCTGCCATCGACTCTGCTCTGTCAAAACCCGGCCACCCGGCGCGGGCGCGCGAGGCGGTACGTTCCTACGATGTGGATACGGCGCTGGCAGAACATCACAAAATGTTTGCTTCCCTCGTTCGGTGAAATGCCAAGATCCTAATGCGTTTTCTTGAGTTCCCCGTCTGTAGGCATATATGCCTGTTTCATCGCAGGTAGATATGGACTGCCGCCGCACGCATCAGAAATCCGGCCAGCGCAGCGATCAGAACGGACACCGCAGTGCCGGCGGCGCCAAAAACAGGCAGTAATACCACCATAAGGATTGCGAGCAGGGCAGCTTCGACAACCCGAACAAGAACCGACAGCTTCTGACGGTCGATTGTCATCAACAGTGGATCGAAACTGACGCCTGCCATTTCGACTGCAGCGGCGCCCCCCAGCAGCAATAACAATGTATAAGCCGGAAGATATGCCGGACCCGACATCGCCACCAGCAGCCATTTTCCGACCAGCCATAACAACGTCACGATAATGATTGCGCTTAGGAGCGTAACGGCGCTGATCTGGCGCGAAAGAGCGCGCAGTTCGGCAAACTGGTCCTTTCCTTCTCCCTGCACATGACTGCGCGTCGTTTCGGCAAAGATGGCACGCGACATCAATTGCGAGAAGGTCGTCATCGCGTTGCCCAACTGGGCCGCCAAGCGATAATATCCTGCCTCAGCCGTGCTTACGAACATGCCCAGAATAAAGATTGGGAGACTGTTGATAAGCGTCAACAAGCTTAGGTTGATGTTGCTGCCGGTGAGAAAATGTAAAATGCCGGGAAAGTGACGCTGGGCCCTTTTGGGCCAAACCGGACGTATGCGACCGATCCGGTCGTGGCCGTGGCGGTAGGCGAGTATCCAGTATGTAAGGGAGACCATGATTTCTGAAATCGCCCAGGCCGCCAGGAAGCCTAAAGGAGTGGGCATGAACCACCATGCTGCCAGCGCCCCAAACATCCGGACGATTGGCATCATGCTTTCGGCAAGCGCGGCTGAGGCGAAACGATCGAGCAGACGCAGAATGCCCACTGCGGTCGATCTTAGCGCCAACAGCACAACCGCCGCATAGCCAAAACCCATCCAGGCAATCTGCTGGTTCCAGCCGAGTATCGGCCCAAGCCCTAAAGCGATACCCGCCGCCAGGTTCAGGCCGACGATCGCGCTTAGTACATCCAGGGTAAGCGTCGATCCAATCAGCAGACCGAGCCTGTCGGACTGCTGGTCGCGCAACGGGCCGTGCCCGAATTTCACAACGGCCTGCCAACTGTCGAAAGTTACGATACGCGCGATGAACTGAGACGCGGCGATGACAAGGCTAAACACGCCAAAGCCTTCCGGACCCAGCGATCTGGTAATAATGGCAAGATAAAACAGGCTGAGAACCGCTCCCAGGCCCTTACTTCCAAGCAGCCACCCGGTATTTAGCGCGATATTGGCAAAACCCCCTTTACCTCCCGCGCGGTTGAGGAGCGCTTCTTTCATTCGTCTGGCCATCCAGCCTGTTTCCTGAACCTAAATTGCTCAACTGTAGTTTTTGGCAGCCGATCGGCCTTACCGAACCCGCGGAAAATTTCACATCAAAAACGGACGTCGACGGGCGCTCCTGCTTATGTGCGAGGGGCCCCCATGATCGGCGGACTTTTTCAGTTTCAGACATTGAGCCACAGTTGGCTGTTTCAACGGCTCTTGACCCGAACGAAACGACCGGCGAAGCGCTGTGCATGATTTTCGCAAGCCCGGAAAATGTCACCTTGACCGCCATTGGTGATTTAGAAGCCTTGGCTGAGCGATGGCAGGGCCTGGAGGGGCGGGCAAATGGCAGTTTCTTTCTCGGTTGGACCTGGATGGGCAGCTGGCTATCCGCGACCGGAGCCCGGCCTGACCTGTTGACGGTGAGCGTCGGCGGACGCGATATGGCCCTGGGCTTCATAGGCCGCTCGTTCCTCAGCGGACCGCTGGGCCGCACGCGCGCCCTGTTCCTCAACCAGTTCGGAAGCGGGCCGGCCGATCGGGTTTTTGTGGAATATAACGGGCTGCTGATCGATCGCGATTATTCGGCGCAGGTCGTGGCGGACGTGGCCTTCAATCATCTGGCCGCTGACAATCACTGGTCTGTATTGCGTTTGGCAGGGATGGTGGCCTCCGATCCCATCTCGCAGGCGGGACGTTTCCGGAGAAGGATGTTAGCCCAGGAGCTAAACGCCTATTTCGTCGATCTGAGATCGGTGCGTGCCGCCGACGGGAATTATCTCTCGCTGCTCAGTGCGAATAGCCGATCACAAATCCGCCGATCAGCGCGGGATTATGGCGAGGGAGCGGTGGTGATCCCGGATAAGGCCAAGTCGCCGGAACAGGTAGACGAATGGCTGGCGGATATGCATCATCTCAACCGCGATCGGCACAGCGACAATGCTTGGGAAGAACCACTTTTTCGCGCCTTCGCGCGACAATTGGCAATCTGCGGCCTTGGGAATGGAGAAGTGGAGCTTCTGCGCATCACCGCCGGGGAGCAGCTCCTCGGTTATCTTCTCAATTTTGTCTATCGCGGCCGGGCGATGAACTATCAATCGGCCTTTGCGCCCGCCATTTCTTCAAAGGCAAAGCCTGGGCTGATGTGCCACGTTGCGGCTGCGGAACGCTACGCGATGGCCGGATACGATCTCTATTCCTTGTTGGCAGGCGGGGACCGATACAAGCAGAGTCTGGCGACTGGCCATGAAGTCCTGCAATGGTGGAATCTGGAGCGCTTCTCCCCGCGTCTGGAGGCGGAGCACCTTCTGCGCAAGCTGTTCAGGCGCCCAGTTTCCGCATAATCCTATATCCCAAACGACCCAAAATCTGTTTTTCAGGCCGGCGACCGATCCCGGTTACAGGCAAGCGCCACCGTCGCAGTTGTGCATTCAAGCTATGCAACTCACCTTCCGCAACGCTCCGCGCCGATCGCCAGGTGATGGAGAAGCTGATCGAAACGGCAGCTCCATTCTTTACGAAATGCGGCGCTTTGACCGGGACCAATACTGCGTCCCCAGGCGATAGATGGATAGCCTTTCCCTTGGCCAAAAAACGTTCATCCCAATGCAAGTTCCGGTGCGCGCCAGCATGAAAGGCTTCGCTCTGTTCCGGCGGCACTAATGCTTTGTCGCCCGCGGGAAAGACCGTCATCATCTTCTCGCCTTCGATCTGCAGCAGAATATTATGTTCGGGATCCATATGGAAAGGGGTGATGCTGTTGGGAGATGAGAGAAAGATAAAAGCTTCCGAATGGAGCATCGGTCCGGTCTTCGTCTCCACCAGAGGCGCGATTTCCGATAGGGCACTATGTAAAAGCGCGTTGAAGAGCACATCGCGTTCGACATTCTTCAGAACCATCCAGGACCCGTTGCTGTCGATGGCCCGGATGGTTTCGCCAATGGAAAGCCCGTTTTCCGGCGTATCTTCCGGGCGCACTCCCAATGGCAGATCGCCGCGATTATACTCTACGCGATCCCGGGGTAATCGCTCCGCCAGTTCGGCCAGAGCCGCCCGCGTCAAGAGGGGATGGCCGGCGAGATCATGGGCAAGCTTCGCCGGCGCGTCCGGATAGGCTTGACATAGCGTGGCAAGCGTCTCGTTCGAAAAGGCGCGGCGTCCGATAGAATTCTGACCAGTCATTTCTTGCGCACCTTTCTGATCAATGCCGCAAGCCAGTCGGCAACTTCCATCAACTCCCAGGACGGGCGGCGGCATCGTCCCTTCAACTCGACCCGATACTGGACGATGGTGCGGCGTTCGGCCCACAGGCTGTCGATCATCGGATGACCGGGGGCGGCGCAGCTATCCATCCAGACAGCATAATTGCGATCGAGAACCTGCCGCAGGTTTTCTATCTCGATCAGCACGCCCGGGGAAAAACGCGCCATTGTCTCGTCAAAGGCAATTTTGAAGGAAAAACCGCCGTTCCCCATCAGGAAATTGACCAGCATCGCCAACGGCCTACCGTCAAGATCGAGGCGTAAGAACATCAGCCGCTCATTTTCAAATGCGGCCGTTATGCTTTCGCGGAAGAAGGCGACGTCCGCGGGGTCGCAGGCCATGGCGGTGTTTTCCGCACCCTTCCATCCACGGCGTTCCAACTCCAGAAAGTCTTCGCACCAGCGGTCCAGATCCGCGGCATCGGAAAGAATGTCGCTTTGTACTTCGCCCAGCTCCTGCAAGCGGTTTTGGAGACGTCTGATTTCCTTGCGCTTCTTCGCCCGCATATTGGTTTCCCAATAATCCGTGGCCGAAAGGCTACTGTTCAAGAATGCGCGTTCATAGCGGTTGACCAGTTGGATGCCGCGTCCTTGCCGCGTACACAGGTCCCGCAGTGCGCGGACGCCTTCACCATTTTCATCCAATCCCTTCAGGTGCAGAAATCCCCGCGCTCGTGGATCCTGGTCCAGCTTTTCCAGCAGATGTTCCCAAGCCGCGCTTTCACTCCCTTTTGCAAGGAGGGGAGCGCCGAAAAAGCAGTGGCGGTGGATCCAGTTTGCGACATGCGGTATCTGCAACCGGCCATGACGCATCGCAGTCACCACCGGCAAAAGTCCGATCAACAGCCCGTCACTCCATGCCTCGATAAGGCGAACCTCTTCCTTCCCCTGCAAATGCCGGAGAGCCGGGCGAAGTAATTCGGGAGCGTAAAAGCAGTTCGCTTCCGCCGCTTCGTCGGCCAGAGACGCCCAGGGATCAGAGAGTTTCCAACCCGGCGAGGGATAAGCGGTCATGTCCATCGAAATGGCGGGTAAGGAATAAAGATTAGGGAAGGCTAAATTACTTAGGTGATCAGGACGTGCTCGTTGCTTAACAGCTTTATAACCATCGCGGTCCTAAGCATCGGTCGACAGGAAGGCTGGGATGAATATGGCGAAGCGCTTGAAAGCGATGGCGGGTAAGGTCATTCAACGCGCGAGCGACGGATTGCGTGAAAACATGATGTTGCCCGTGGTGAGTTTAGTCTTAATGGCGCTCATCACTTGCGCTGTCGTCGTGACGTCCCTTGTCACCAAAATGGATGCGGATGCGGGCCAGTTCATGCAACGGACCCTATCCACCTACATGGACCGGGAAATGTATGAGCTTGGCGACCAATTGTCCCATATCACTCGCGCCGACGGCTCTGACGCGTCAGGCATCAAGGCATTTCAACGGGAAGTCGTCCATCTGTCCGCTCCAGGCGCCTTGTACGGCTATATCATCGATAAGCAGGGACGTGTTTTTTGGTCGCAGGCACCCAAAGGGCAAACGGCGCCCGCCCTTGCCGCTGCTTCTCCCGTCGGATTGCAAGCTTTGCTCCGCCAACCGGTTCAGGAACAGGGGCGGCAAATAGGCAATAGCCGGGTCGCTTTGGCGCTGTTCGACAGCCGGCCGGCGATGTTTGCCGCAGCGCCTTTGCCGCCGCAAGGCGCAGACTCGGTGAAGCATCCTGCTCGGTTCGCGGTGCTGGTACAGAAGATCGACGACCCAGCGCTTCATTACTGGAACACGACGTTTCATCTGTTGGGTTTGAAGTGGGAAAAAGGTGAACCCCGCCCCGGCTATCGTTCAATCGACTTGACCGATGATGCAGGGAACAAAATCGGTCATATTGTCTGGCCATCTTACCGAGTAGGTATGAAGGCGTTTTCCGGCATCCTGCCCTTCATTTCGATTTGCGGCATCGTATTTGCGGCTCTGTCTTTTTGGCTTATCCTGTTGATCCGCCGTTCGTGCCTAGCGATGGAGCTGAGCCGCGAGATGGCGATAAAACTTTCGGCCGAAGCCACGGATAACGCACGAAGGGCGGAGCAGGCCAGGCAACAGGCCGAAGCCGCTCTGGCCGATGCCGAAGGCGCCCGCCGAAGGGCCGACGAGATGGCTCGACGCGAAGTCACCGAACAGGCCTTGCACCGCCAGCAGCTGCGAGAAAATTCTCATCATATGGCAGCGGCGCTTCAGGAATCCATGTCCTCCCTGGTGAAGCAGCTCATCGAAACCGCCAATGACCTTGAATTAAGCGCGGAATTGACCATCGGCACATTGCACGAACAGCAAAAGCAAGCGGATGTGGTGCGCGTGCGTTCCCAAGACGCGGCGGAGGCCATCGCGGCAGTGACCGGGGGTATCGAAGAACTCACAGGATCGATCGCCGAGATTCGCAAGGCGGCAGAAGAGTCTCGACAGTTCGCACAGGTGGCGAGCGATCATTCAGCTGCCGCCCGCGACGCGAACGACCATCTGCTGCAACAGGTAAGTTCGATCAATGACGCAGCCAGCATCATAGCCTCTATTGCCAAGCAGACGAACCTGCTGGCGCTGAATGCCGCCATCGAGGCCGCGCGTGCCGGATCGAGCGGCTATGGCTTTGCCGTGGTGGCGAACGAGGTCAAGGCGCTGGCAAGCGAGACAGCGCGCACGACCGGCGACATCCATGATCGTGTAGACGGCATCGAAACGGCAGCACGCTCAACCGTCAATCTCGTCGGCTCGCTGGATGAAATGCTTGGCAGTCTGGTTCAGGCGATGGCTTCGTCATCGGCCACCGTTCAGCAGCAGCAGGCGGTTGCTGAAAATATCCGACGCAGTTCTCGCGGTGTCGCAGAGAACGCGCAAGTGGCGGCACAAGCGGTAGAGGCCATTTCAACTTCGCTGGACAGCATCGCGCAAACCGCAAGTTCGACCCGCCATATTGGCGCCGCCGTTCGCAACCGGGCGGAACATCTCAACACGGAGTTCGCGCGTCTTGTGCAGCAGCTGGAGGCGGCTTGATAGCAGTCCTGCCGGCTGAATATCAGCCGTCGCTCACTCGCTCGATATCGGCCCCGACGGCTTCCAGCTTTTCCTCAAGCCGCTCATAGCCACGGTCAAGATGGTAGACGCGGGCCACCTGCGTCTCGCCAGCAGCGGCAAGGCCAGCCAGCACCAGGCTCATCGACGCCCGTAGATCGGTTGCCATGACGGGCGCTCCGGTCAGCTTGGGCACCCCGCGCACTACCGCGCTCCGGCCATTCACCTGAATATCCGCACCCATCCGTGCGAGTTCGGGCACATGCATGTAGCGATTTTCGAAAATGGTTTCGGTCAGCACGCTGGCACCCTGCGCCAAGGTCAACATCGCCATGAATTGAGCTTGCATGTCGGTTGGAAAGGCAGGGAAAGGCGCAGTGGAAACCGATAACGGCCGCAATGGGCCATCAGCTTGCACCCTGATCGCGCCCGGCCGTTCCTCCACCATCACGCCCGCTTCGCGCAGGCCCGCCAATATGGCATGCATGTCGCTGGCATTAGCGCCCACTAGATCCAGCGATCCGCCCGTAATCGCTGCGGCACAGGCGTAGCTGCCCGCTTCGATCCGGTCAGGCATTACGCTGTATGTCGCGCCGTGCAGGCGGTCCACGCCGTCGACGGTCAGCTTGTCGCCGCCTATGCCGCTGATTTGAGCGCCCATCGCAACAAGCAGGTTGCAGAGGTCCACGATTTCGGGCTCCCGTGCGGCATTTTCAAGGACGCAGCGACCCTTGGCCAGCACCGCTGCCATCAATGCGTTTTCGGTTGCGCCCACCGATACGACCGGAAAGTTGATTGTGCCTCCCGGCAATCCTCCTCGCGGTGCGATGGCCTTCACATAGCCGGCCGTAATCTCGATCTCCGCACCGAAGGCCTCCAGCGCTTTCAAATGCAGGTCTATGGGTCGGTTGCCAATAGCGCAGCCACCGGGCAAGGACACCGTGGCCTGACCTTCGCGGGCCAATAGTGGGCCAAGCACCAGGATCGAGGCGCGCATCTTCCGCACGATGTCATAGGGCGCGACCGTAGATGTGACCTTGCTCGCCCGCAAAGTCATGACCCTTCCGAAATCCTCCGGCCGGCTCCCTTCGATCATTGTCGAAACGCCCAATTGATTGAGCAGATGCCCGAAACTGTCCACATCGGCCAGCCTTGGCAGGTTACGCAGCGTCAGCGGCTCGTCGGTCAATAACGCACATGGCAGCAGTGTAAGCGCCGCGTTTTTTGCGCCAGAGATGGGAAGGCGGCCTTCAAGCCTTTTGCCGCCGCGGATAAGAATTCGGTCCATCCGCCGCTTCTATACCCAAATTCGCGCCGCGCAAGCCGGGGCGGCTTTCGCAGAGCACGGCTCGTATCTCAAGCCAGCAACTCGACGTCCCAATAAAGCCAGTCATGCCAGGTATCGTGCAGATAATTGGGGGGAAACGCTCTCCCATGCTCCTGCAATTGCCAATTGGTCGGCCGGATCGGCGCGACACGCAGGCGCATCCCGGCTTCCTTGGGCGTTCGTCCGCCCTTTTTCAGGTTACAAGGCGAACAGGCGGTGGCGACATTCTCCCATGTGGTGCGCCCACCCTGCCGGCGAGGAATGACATGGTCGAAAGTGAGGTCAGAGGGCTTGCCGCAATATTGGCAGGCGAACTTGTCGCGCAGGAACAGGTTGAACCGGGTGAAGGCAGGGTATTCTGACGGTTTCACATATTGTTTGAGGGCAATGACCGACGGGATCTTCATCGCCCAGCTGGGGCTGTGCACTTCCCTTTCATAACTGGCGACGATGTCCACCCGATCCAAAAAAACCGCCTTGATGGCGGTTTGCCAGGGCCAAAGGCTCAATGGGTAGTAACTCAGGGGCGTGTAGTCGGCATTCAGTACAAGTGCCGGGCAGTTTTCCGGATGTCGTATCAGATCGGGATGGTACATAAACTTGCGCTTCGCCCTTGCCGGCCACGCTAATCCATGAAAAGCGTGACATGCGTATGACAGCATTAACCACCCCTGTCCGTCAAGAGTCTGCGTGAATTCCCGCGATCAGCCGCTACATGTGGTGACGCGCTTTGCTCCCAGCCCCACCGGTCGACTGCATCTGGGACATGGTTGGTCAGCACTGATGGCGCATGACTTGGCCCGCAGCATGGGCGGGCAATTTCGCCTCCGCATCGAAGATATTGATGGCGGCCGCAGCCGACAGGAACATGTCGAAGGGATATTGGACGACCTCCGCTGGTTAGGACTTGGCTGGGACGGTCCCATAGTTTTTCAATCGGCACGGTTGCCGATCTATGATGCTGCGCTCGCGCTACTGAAGGAGAGGGACCTTGTTTATCCCTGTTTTTGCACCCGTGCCGAGATTAGCGCCGAAATCGCGGCCAGCCTGTCAGCTCCGCACGGCTTCCATGCCCCTCTATATCCCGGCACCTGCCGCCGTTTGAGCCAGGCTGAGCGCGCCGCACGGCTGGCCCGCGATCCGCACGGATGGCGGCTGGACATGAAGAAGGCTGTCGATCTTGCAGGGCCGCTGCAGTGGCGCGATGCCGCGGCAGGAATTGTGCAGGCCGATCCGCTCAGCGCAGGTGACGTAATCCTCGCCCGGAAGGATGCCCCCACTAGCTACCATCTTGCGGCGACGATCGACGATGCGGACATGGGGGTGACGCACATCGTTCGCGGTCGCGACCTTTTCGATGCGACGCATGTCCATCGCCTGCTGCAGGCGCTGCTTGGACTGCTCACGCCGGTATACCGCCATCACCCCCTGCTGCTGGGGGCTGATGGAAAGCGGCTTGCAAAGCGAAACGGAGGGCAAACCCTTCTCGATCTCCGAACCTCCGGTATCAGCCCCATTCCGTTGACCCGGGATTTGCGCCACGGCGTCTTTCCCATTGGAATTACCCTCGCGGAGGGCTAAATAAACAATATGACAACCTTTCTCACCATCCTGATCGTCCTTGCCGCGATTGCTACGCTCGTGACGCTTATTCGCGGCATCGTCACTTTCCTCAAGACAACGGAACAGGACCTGAAGGGGGGGCAGGGGCCAAGTGCGTCCAGCCTGAAACAGAACAAGATGATGATGGCCCGCATCGGATTTCAGGCGCTGGCGGTTCTGCTGGTCGCCTTTCTGCTGCTGATGACAGGCGGCGGACGCTGATTTGGTTAAGCTCAACAAGATTTATACGCGGACGGGGGACAATGGCACGACCGGCCTTGTCGACGGTTCGCGCATTCTCAAATCCGATGCCCGCATGGCGGCTATCGGCGATGTCGACGAAGCCAACAGCGCCATCGGCGTGGCGGCGGTCGCACTGACCAATGAAGACTATGCTCGCATGCTCCGTCGTATCCAGAACGACCTGTTCGATCTGGGCGCTGATCTCGCGACGCCGGGAGAGGACTTTAGGCCCGGCGAAATGACGCTTCGCATCGTGCCGACGCAGGTGGAGCGGCTGGAAGACGAAATTGACGCCATGAACCTGGCGCTGGAACCGCTAAAAAGCTTTATTCTTCCTGGTGGCAGTCCCGCCGCTGCCGCGATCCATCTGGCCCGCGCCATCGTGCGCCGGGCCGAACGGACCGCCGTGCGGGCGGGCGATAAGCTGTCCCTCAATCCGCAGGCGCTCGCCTATCTCAACCGCTTGTCCGATCATCTCTTCGTCATGGCACGCGCCGTAAACGCGGAGGGCGCGGGTGACATATTATGGGTGCCCGGCGCTTCTCGCTGATCAATCAGTAAGTCCGCATCGCGCCGGACGTCTCACAGCTATGACGACTGATTGAAAACCCTCTATATTGGGATCGAAACCACCACCGCTGCGTTAGTTTTCGAACCAACCTCGGGGAGGGTAAATGCCTACCCACATCAGGTCCTACCCGTCGACGAGCGGACCAGCCGACTACCCACGGACCAGGGCGCTGTCCGAAGCATTGGCCGCGCCCCTTTCCGACGCCGACGCGACTGCCCAATCAATGGATGATGCCTCACCAGCCAAATGGCACTTGGCGCATACAAGCTGGTTTTTCGAAACTTTTGTCCTTCGCGACCATCTGCCGGGCTATCATTTGTTCGACGATCGCTATCCCTTCCTGTTCAACAGCTATTATGAAGCCGAGGGGAAGCGGCATGCGCGGCCCCGGCGTGGCCTGCTGACCCGCCCATCGCTGGATGATGTGCTTGACTATCGGGCGCATGTAGATGTGGCATTGGAGAAGGCAATTCCAATCCTGCCCCCAAGGGCGCAGCAGCTGGTGATGCTGGGGCTTCATCACGAACAACAGCATCAGGAACTGTTGCTGACCGACATTCTCCACCTCTTCGCACAAAACCCGCTCCAACCCGCCATGTGGCACGCCCCTTCGGCAATGCCTGCTCCGATGCCGGGGCCTATAGAGTGGATCGAGGGCCGGAGCGGTAAGGCGCGGATCGGGCATGAGCGCGACGGTTTCGCCTTCGATTGTGAAGGCCCGGCCCATGACGTGCTGCTGAGCCCGCACGCGCTCGCACACAGGCTGGTTACCAATGGCGAGTGGCTGGAATTCATGGCTGACGGCGGATATGCCGACCCCCGGCATTGGCTCTCTGACGGATGGGACTGGGTACAGCGTGAAGGTGTCATGGCGCCGCTCTATTGGGGAAGCGACGGCCACCGCGACTGGACCAGCTTTGGGCTTGATGGCCGTCATCCTATAAACCCGGCCGCGCCGGTCACGCATATCAGTTTCTATGAAGCTGACGCCTTCGCAAGCTGGGCGCACGCGCGTCTTCCCACCGAGGAGGAATGGGAAAGCGCGGCCCAGACGCTCGAGCCCGCAGGCGGCAACCAGCTTGATCGCGCCTTTGCCACCCGCCCGCGCGCCTGTGAGGAAGTGGGCGTCTTGTCGCAGATGTTCGGTGATGTGTGGGAGTGGACCGGCAGCGCCTATCGCCCCTATCCCGGCTTTCGCCCAGCCGAGGGTGCGGTTGGTGAATATAATGGCAAGTTCATGTCGGGCCAGTTCGTCCTCAGGGGCGGAAGCTGTGCCACGCCGCGCGGTCATATGCGGGCGAGCTACCGGAACTTCTTCTATCCTCATCAGCGCTGGCAGTTCACTGGCCTGCGCCTTGCAAAGGATCTGTGATGGCCCAAATCGCTGTTGCCCACTGGGGAGCCGACGACGCTGATCCCGCTTTTCGGCGCGACATTCTGGACGGCCTTTCCCGATCCCCGAAGGCCACGCCTGCTCGCTGGTTCTACGACACACGCGGCTCGGAACTGTTTCAACAAATCACGGAACTGCCCGAATATTATCCCACCCGAACGGAAATCGCGTTGCTTGATGCTTATTGCGGCAAGGTCGCCCAGATTGTCGGTCCCGGCAGAGCGGTTGTCGAATTCGGCGCGGGTTCCGCGACCAAGACGCCCTACCTCCTGAAGAGGATCGCGCCTTCTGCTTATGTTGCCGTAGACATCAGTGGTGATTTTCTGAGGGAAAGCACCGGCTCCCTGGCGCAGGAATTCCCCGGCTTGCCCGTATGCACAGTGGAGGCCGATTTCACGCGGCCGGTGGAACTGCCGAACATGCTAAGCAGCCTTCCACGCCTGGGCTTCTTCCCCGGTTCGACCATAGGCAATTTCGAACCGGCGGCAGCTGTGGACCTGCTGCGGTCCTTCCGGCGGTCGCTTGGCGAAGGGGCGATGCTTCTTATCGGCATCGACCGCATCAAAAATCCTGGCGTACTGATCCCCGCCTATAATGACTCGAGCGGCATTACGGCGCGGTTCAATCTCAACCTGCTCGTCCGTATCAATCGGGAACTGCGCGGGTCGATACCGCTCGACAGCTTCCGCCATGTTGCGCGTTGGAACGATGACGCCGCTCGTATCGAAATGCATCTGGAAGCTCTCCGCGATATTCGTTTTACCGTCGCCGGTAAGGCATTCACGATGCGCGCAGGGGAAACCATTCACACGGAGAACAGCCATAAATATGGTGAGCGCGACGCTCGCCTGCTGCTGCGGGCCGGCGGCTGGGCGCCGGTCAGGCAATGGACAGACGCGCATCGGATGTTCGCCATGATATTGGCCGGGACGGCACCTATTTAGCCGTCGCCTGCGACACATGAATGCGCTAGGGCCTGATCCAGCGTTATTGAACTGGAGGCAGTCATGCAGGTAATCGGCGTAATCGGTGCGGGTCAGATGGGTGCGGGCATCGCACAGGTTTCGGCTAAGGCAGGTTACAAGGTGCTCTTGGTCGATGTCACCCTTAAGCAGGCGGAAGACGGCAAGGTCGGCATCGCCAAGCAGCTTTCCCGGCTAGTGGAAAAGCAGAAGCTCGACGCCAAAGCTGCCGAGGCCATTCTCGACAATATTGAACCTATCGCTGATTACGCACCCATGGCAGCGGCGGACCTCATCATCGAAGCCGCGACCGAGCGGGAGGAGATCAAGCGCGCTATTTTCGCGAAGGCAGGGGAGATATTGGGGCCGAATGCGATCCTTGCTTCGAACACCAGCTCCATACCGATCACGCGCCTCGCTCAGGCCGCGCCCGATCCAGCCCGCTTTTTGGGCGTGCACTTCTTCAACCCCGTTCCGCTGATGGCCTTGATCGAGATCATTCGCGGTCTCGCCACTGCCGACGCCACGGTCGCCGCCGTCGAAAAATATGCCCTGTCGTTGGGCAAGAAGGTTGTCCATGCCAATGACGCGCCAGGCTTCATCGTAAACCGCATCCTGCTGCCCATGCTGAATGAAGCGTGCTTTGCCTTGGGCGAGGGCGTCGCCAATGTCGCCGATATCGATACTGCGGTGCAGCTCGGCCTCAATCATCCAACCGGTCCGCTTTCGCTGGCGGATTTCATTGGCCTCGATACCTGTCTTGAGATTTGCAAGATATTCTACACCACGACAGGTGACCCCAAATACCGCCCAGCGCCGCTGCTCGTGAAATATGTCGAGGCTGGCTGGTACGGGCGCAAAACCGGCAGGGGCTTCTACGACTATTCCGGCGACACGCCCGTTCCTACCCGCTGAACTTCAGCTAAGATCCTGCAGGCTGATCGTGCCGCCCGCGGCAGCGGCGCGATTGGCCTTTCGCCGCAATGCTTCGATGCGCAGCCGGCCTTCCGGCGCATCCTCCTTGGGAAGCGCCGCGACGGATGCTTCGTAGATTTCTAAAAAGTCCTCGGCAAACTCCGGATGGGTAAGGATCAGCGGCCGATTCCCGGTCATACCAGCCAGCGTCTTCCGCCCGACTTCCTGCGGTTCCATACCGATGTCAAAAGCGGCGGAAAAACCTTCCAATTCCTCACGCTTGACTTCGCCCAGCCCGCTATCTGCATATCCGCTCGGGCGTTTTAGCGCACTGTCCCAGGCGTTGGTCCTCGTAAGTCCTGGACACATTAGCGACACGCCGATGCCATGGGAAGCGAGGTTGTAGCGCAGGGATTCGGTGAGGCCCCGCACCGCGAATTTGGATGCGGTGTAGATGCCCGCCTGCGGCCCGGGCAGGAAAGCCGCCATGCTGGCGACATTGACGACATGCCCGCCTTCGCCGTGGGCCTTGAGCTTGGGTATGAAGCTGACCAGCCCGTTCACTACTCCGCCGAAATTGACCCCCATGATCCAATCATAATCGCCATAGGTTGCTTCGTCAGTGGGACCGAAAACGCTCACTCCCGCATTGTTGACAAGGACATGCACCTTGCCGAAATGCGCCTCCACTTCCTCCGCGCACTCAGCGAAACGGGTCCGGTCCGTCACGTCCAGCTTGACGAAAAGCGGCGCGTCGTGGCCATTCTCCACGAACCAGCGGCGGGCTTTTGCGCGGTAATCCTCATTGCGGTAGCTTAGGGCCAGCCTCATGCCGACACCCGCAAATGCGCAGGCAATGCCAAAGCCAATGCCGGACACTCCGCCGGTTATGAAGGCCGTTTTGCCTTGCCAGTCCATGGGCGCGTCCTCTCATTATCCATGTGTTTAGCGCGGATATGTACCCGTCACACGTCAATAGCTTGACAATATGGCAAGGCTG
Source organism: Rhizorhapis suberifaciens (assembly GCF_014200045.1). GTDB lineage: Bacteria > Pseudomonadota > Alphaproteobacteria > Sphingomonadales > Sphingomonadaceae > Rhizorhapis > Rhizorhapis suberifaciens. The sequence goes on along the minus strand of NZ_JACHOV010000003.1, from coordinate 48,300 downwards.
GGTGTGTCGAGCGGCTTGCCTTGCGCCTTGAGTGCCATGTCGCGAGTTCGCTTTTTCTTCTGCTCATCAATCAGATAGGCATGGATTGCATCTGCATCGCTGTCCGACAATATATCGTCCCAACGCGGCATGCCGTTGGGCAGTAATAGGCCCCCCAGAACGATCTGCTTGAAGGCTTCATGAGTCCCCGTCTGCATCCGCGTAAGGTCAGGCGAGATTGAGCGGTACTGGTTGCTGTGGCAAATCGCGCAATTTGACAAAAACAGGCCGCGACCCTGCCCAATCATAGCAGGCGTTACGCCGGGGGCCTGGACCGGCGGTTCAGGCGCGACTTCCAGGGGAGGGAGCTCTTCGGGCAACGGGACGGAACCTCCATCCAGTTTGAAGACCAGTATCCGACCCTGATTGCCATATTTGTAGGCCGCGCTGTTTCGCGCGACATAGGGCCAGCCCCCGCCACCCCAGCCAGCCATAACCGCGATATATTGGACGCCATCCACCTTGTAGGTCATCGGTGCCGCCATGATCGAAGCGCCGGTCTTGACGCTCTTCAGCAGCTTGCCCGTTCGGGCGTCATAGACATTGAAGTCGCCAGTGATAGATCCTTGAAATACCAACCCGCCGGCGGTGCTGAGCACGCCCCCGCGATCCTGCCAGCTTGATGAAGGCTGCGCCCACGCGGTTTTGCCAGTCAAAGGATCGATGGCGCGAAGTTCATGAATGGCAGGCGTTTTCTTCACCCTTTCCAGTTCCGGAGAGGCTTCGACCGCAGCCTTTATCGACGGAGGCAAGGTCGGAAGTGCCGCGATCAGGTCTGGAGTAAAGATCAGGGCCGCGTCGTTATTAAGCGCCCTCGCCTTGAATGGCATCGGCCGATGACCCATGAACAGCAAGTTTCCCATGTCCAATATGGATGCATAGAATAGGCCTGTCTGGGGATTATAAGCGCCTGGTTGCCAATTGCGTGCGCCGGGACTGCCTGGAAATACGATTTTGGGCCCGTTGCTGTAATCGGCCTTTTCTGGCGTTAACCTGGGTCGGCCGGTCTTCAGGTCCACGCCGTTGGCCCAATTCTGATGGACCAGCGAATGCGCGCGGAGCAATTTGCCGTCACGGCGATCAATGACGTACAGAAACCCGTTTTTGGGCGCGTGCAAGACGACTGGCCGCTTTTGGCCATCGACTTCCAAATGTGTCAGGATCATCGGCTGGGTCGCGGTATAATCCCAGCTGTCGCCCGGTGTTTCCTGATAATGCCATTTCATCCGACCTGTCTTGGGGTCCAGCGCCACGATGGATGACAGGTACAGATTGTCGCCGCCAGCAGGAGAACGGCGCTTGACGTGGTAAGGCCCACCATTGCCGACACCGATATAGACGCTGTCAAGTTCCGGATCATAGTTGATCGCATCCCAGACCGTGCCGCCGCCGCCAATGTCCCAGCGGCTATTGGGGTCCCAGGTTTTGAAGGCCTTATCCAGATCAGGACTTGCTTGGGGCCCTTTCTTGGGATCGCTCGGCACGGTGTAGAAGCGCCAGGCTATCTTGCCGGTGGCCGTGTCGAAGGCCGTAACATAGCCCCGGACATCATATTCCGCGCCCCCATTGCCAATGACCACGACATTGCCTGCAATTTCCGGAGCACCCGTAATGTTCACACCCCGGCTGTGGTCATCGACGCTGTCTGCTTTCCAAAGGACAGCGCCGCTTTTTGCATCGAGGGCGTAGACCATGCCGTCAAGCGCGCCGACAAAGACTCTGCCGTCCTTGACCGCGACGCCGCGATTTACCTGATCGCAACAGGCGGAGCGGTTCGCCTGCATGTCCACCTCAGGTTCGAACCGCCACAATTCCTTACCCGTCGCCGCGTTGAAGGCATAGACCCGGCCCAAATTGCCGCTGGTGTACATGATGCCATCAATGACGACCGGTGTGGCTTCCAGACCGCGATTGGTATCGAGCGTCACTTGCCAGGCAAGTCCCAGACGGGCGACATTGCCAAGGCTGATATCGGTCAGGCTGGAATGATGGGACTTGCCGATATCACCGCCCGGCGTGATCCAGTCGTCGCCTCCTCCTGTGGGCGCCCCAGACGCACATGCCGAAACCAGCATTGTCATTCCCGCCACCGCAGGAACCCAGTTCTTCTTCCACCGCTGGAAAAAGGAGAAAGGCCGAAGCTTCACCTTGGCCGTTAGGACGGGATACAGGTTCATTTCGATGCGTCCCAGGGACTGTGCATGTAATATGGCACAGTGATGAAGTTCGCCTCGATCTGACGAAGCATGCCGTCCTCAATCTTGAACAGTTCCATTATATAGAAGCTGTGTGGCCGTCGTACGGGTGACATCACCGTACGGCCGTCCGTCAACTGATATTCACCCAGGCGGCCGCTATGATCGATGAAGCCGCCCGCCAGCACCAACCCGCGCTCCTCATCCACCAAGGGATAGCGGCGGCCGCGCAAGCGGTCGTCATAGCGGTAGTTGCCCATTTTGAACTGCGCCTCGCAGCCCATGGCGGACACCGGCACAATCTTCGCAAATTCAGGATTATTGGTCGTCTGAACGCCATTTTCCACACGTTGGCAGTCCGGATGGAATTTGGTGTGCAGCGTACCGTCGTTTTTCTGCAACGTGCTGAAATAACCATCGGCCAGAGCGATCATCTGCTCGCGACTGACCCGCCGTTCGGATGCAACCACCTCATTCAGGATCGGCTTTTCCCAGTAGCGCGGATTTTCAAACTTGATGCCGCTATCAGACTGTCGAACCACCAATGTTTCGGCTTCAATGATACGCCCGTCATTTCCGACCTTCAGTCTCAGCGAAAAAGCGGATTCTTCAGTCGGTTCGGTAACGGTGCCGAAATAGCCCACCTGACCGGTTCGCACATCGGCAAAGCGCAATTGGTAAGGGCCGATGCCGGTGATCGTCCCCCACAATCCTTCATCTTGCGGCATTTCCACGTTGTTTTCGGTATAGCGCGCATGCTCGCCCCATTTCACCTTGTCAGAAGCACGCTCGGCAAGGGCTGCGAGATATGCGTCAAGCGCGGCATAGAGATAGGCGCGGTCGTGTGGGTTGGCTGTCATCGTCTTCCCCGTTTGCGCGTTGGCCGGTTGATGGACTGCAGTCAGGAGGGCCATGGCGCAAAGACCGATTGTGGACAGAAAACGCGCTGCCAAGTTCGTTCCTCTTCTTTTGCGGTCTTTTCGACGAAGATCAGACGAGCGCGCCAGACGGCATGTCGTCCAGCAATATGGTCTTCATCTCTGTATAGCTCAGCAGGCCCGGCAATCCTCCCTCCCGGCCCAGCCCTGATTGCTTGAAGCCGCCGAAGGGCAGGCTGAAGTCGGCCCGCATGCCGTTCTGACCTACACCGCCCGTGCGGACGCGCCTCGCTATGCGATAGGCTTCGTCAGCATCGTTGGTCAGCACCGATCCGTTCAGGCCATAATGGCTGTCATTGGCGATACGAATGGCGTCCTGTGTGTCTTCGCATGGAATGAGGCTGAGAACAGGACCGAAGATTTCCTCCTGCGCTATGACCATGTCGTTGCGGACATTGGCGAACAGGGTTGGCTCGATGAAATAGCCGCGATTGAGGTGACTGGGGCGATTGCCGCCGGTCATCAAGGTCGCGCCTTCTGTTCGTCCTGTCTCGACAAAAGCCTGAACGCGCTCCAGTTGGCGCTCCATGGCCAAGGGGCCAAGCTGTGTGTCCGGAGCGTCGCTATAGCCGATCCGGACCTGCTTCATTTCGTCCGCTATCGCCTCGGCAAGCTCATCATGGCGCTTGCGCGGCACGATGACGCGGCTCAGCATCGCACAGATTTGTCCGCTGAACAGGGCGATCGTACTGGTCAGCAGCTTGGCGGCTGCCTCTGTCGGAAAATCGTCGAGCAGGATCGCGGCCGACTTGCCCCCCAATTCCAATGTGCAGCGGGCGACGCGTTCACCGCAAACGCTGCCGATGCGCTTGCCTGCCGTCGTAGAGCCTGTGAAGCTTACCTTGTCCACGCCAGGATTGCAGATCAGATGATGGGACGCTTCGCGATGGCCGCAGACAAGGTTGAGAACCCCGCCGGGCAGGCCCGCCTCTTCGGCCGCCTCGGCCATGATATATGCCTCGATGGGCGTTTCGGGCGAAGGCTTCATGATCACGGTGCATCCCGCGACCAGGGCGGCGGCGACTTTATTCGCCATGATCATATAGGGGCCGTTCCAAGGCGCGATGGCCGCCACGACGCCTACCGGCTCACGCACCAGGAAAGCGCTGTGCGCGACGGGCGAGGGCACCTTTTCGACAAAGCCAAACTCCTCCCCAAGCGCCACGGTGCCAAGGAAGGCCGCCGTGCCTCCAGCGACCATGCCGGGGGCCATTGTGGCAAGGCCGCCGACCTGTTCCGTCCACGCCTTGGCAAGCTCGGGCTCGCGAGACTTCAGTATTTCGCCCATCTTGCGGATATAGGCGATCCGTTCGGCCGGAGGCATGAAGGGCCAAGGGCCCCCGTCGAAGGCCGTACGCGCCGCTGCAACCGCGGCGTCCATGTCGGCGGCGCCGGCCTCCGATACCTGAGCAACCATCGTCTCGCTATTGGGAGAAATGACGTCGATTCGGCGGCCGGTACTGCTCTCCGCCCACTCGCCGCCAACGAATATCCGGTCCGGATGGCGCAGATTGATGCCTTGGGGCAGGGGAAAACCGCTCATGTCCACTCTCCTCAATGCCCATCGGTCTTATGCGATTCGGCTCATATGTCCAAGGATGGCAGACAATAACAATTGTTTCAATCGCGAGCGCTCATCTTTTTCTTCGGAGCACCGGATTCCGCCGGTTCCGACCAGGACTCGATCTGTCCATTTATCTTTGCGATCAGCTCCAGCAGCTTGGCTTGGTCGCCGCGGCGGATGGTCGAGAAGAAGTGCTGGGCGATCTGCCGGATGTCCGGGATCATGGATCCCAAAGCGTCCCAGCCCTGGTCATTAAGGCTGACCGGCCGCCGACGCCGATTCTCGTCATTATCCTCTCGCCGCAACCAGCTTCGCTCGTCCAGTTCCGCGAGTGCGCGGCTAACATTCATCGGCGGTATCGCCATCGTCTCCGAGATGTCGTGACCCGCAACAGGCCCTTCCCCTCCAACGCACATGAGGACCCGAAGTTCGTTCGTGGACAACCCATGCTTGATCGCGACCCCATCCCGCATCGGTCGGCTGATCATGCTCGAAAGCTTCAGCAGCGCGATCAGCAGCTCGACATCGGAGCCAAGATTTTCGGGCGACAAAATGTCGTCTCGATCTGTCATACTTTCCCCAAAACGGACATCGTCCACGTCGTTGTGCGGACGCCCGTCACCAAAATCAATAGCGACCTTGATCGGCTAATGCTCTCCCCGGCTGCAAGGGGGCGGCCGTTGCAGGAAGTCAACAATTTAAACCTCGGGACAAATTTTTGTGTGAACCCATACAAGCCCCTTGCATAACAAATAATTGTATGCCTTACTAACAATCGTGAGTGATTAGGTCGCTCCCGCTGAAATGAGCAAATGGCCGGGTGGTGGCGACATATTCTGGAGGGGATTGTCATGAATTCGCGTAATTTGCGCCACATATCCGCATATAAAATGGCCATGGTGCTGACTGGATCAGTGATGGCGCTTGCCGCATCAACCAGCGGCTTCGCACAAGAGGCGGAAGCTGTTCCTGAAGTGGGTGACATCATCGTCACGGCTCAATTTCGTGAACAGAACCTGCAGGATACACCGATCGCGATCACGGCAGTCAACGCTGAAATGCTGGAAGCACGCAGCCAGACCGACATTTCGAAAGTCGCCGACCAAGCGCCGAGCGTAACCATGAAGCAGGCCGGAGCGGCTTTTGGCCCATCCATGACAGCCTCTATCCGCGGCGTCGGCCAGTTGGACTTCAACCCGGCCTTGGAACCGGGCGTGGGCATGTATATCGACGATGTCTATTATGCCACTTTGACCGGCTCGATGTTCGACCTGCTCGATCTTGATCGGGTGGAAGTCCTGCGCGGCCCGCAAGGCACGCTGGCGGGCAAGAATTCAATCGGCGGTGCGATCAAGCTATTTTCAAAAAAGCCCCAGGGTGACGGTAGCGGCTATATCTCGGCTACTTATGGTAGCCGGAACCGGCTGGACTTCCGCGGCAGCGCCGACTTCACCATTGCGAAGGACCTCTTCGCACGGGTCTCTGGTGTGTATAAGGACCAGGACGGCTATGTCGACCGGCTCGACTATGGCTGCCTGTTCCCCACGAGCGGCATTCCTGCCACGCGTCCGGCGGGACACTGCAAGGTCAGCGAACTGGGCGGGGTAGGCTATAGAGCGCTGCGCGGCATGTTGCGCTATGCACCTTATGAAGGGCTCGATATCACCGTTATCGGTGACTATACCAAGGATTCCCGTACTGTTGCGGGCGGCGTCCTTCTGAACGGCAACAACCAAAACCCAAATGTGGCCGTGAATGGCATTCCTTTGGATAACCGCTTCATTTGTGGACGTTATTGCACCTATTCGGATTTTGCCAATCCTGCAGGAACCTTCACGGCAAACTTCGTGAACACACCTGGCGGGCCTCAGCCCGTCCCCTGGTTCGTGCCCCCTGATTTCACGGTCGATTTTCCCTTGGCAGCCAGCGGAGGCAATGACCGAAGCGAATATGAGGGGTGGGGCGTTTCGGGCCAGATTGACCTTGACCTCACCGATAATCTTTCGATCCAGTCCATCACGGCTTATCGTGAATATGATACCGCGTGGAACAATGATGACCAACAGGCCCCGGTCTCGGCTGCCTTTGGTGAAAGTGATTTGAGTCACTGGTTTGTCAGCCAGGAATTGCGCCTGAATGGCAAAATTGGGGATAGCATCAATTTCACTCTTGGCGGCTATTATTCGGATCAACGCACGACTTATTTCACGCTGCAGGACATTCGTTACGCGCCAATCCCGTTGCAGTTTATCGGCAATGATCCCGTCAACGCGGACACGAAGGCTGGCTTTGTCAATGTAAGCTGGCAGGCCACCGACGCGCTGTCTATCAATGGCGGCCTGCGCTATTCGAAGGAGTCGAAGGACTATACCTTCGTGCGGCTCGCCTATGATGGCGTAAATCCCAACCCGTTCCTGGGCAGTCTCAATGGGGTGGTTGGCCGTTATTCGGGCGACAAGTGGGATTATCGACTGGCCGTCGATTATCGCATCTCGCCGGAACTGCTGGTCTATGCTTCGACGTCCACCGGGTTCAAGGGCGGCGGCGTTGGACCTCGGCCGTTCAATGCCGCGCAAGTCCAGCCCTTCGATCAGGAAACGCTTACCGCTTATGAGGTCGGCGTCAAAAGCGATCTGTTCGACCGTAAGGTTCGCCTGAACCTGGCGGCATTCTTCAATAAATATAAAGATATTCAGTTGACCTTGCTGTCCTGTCCCCAATTCGGCGGACCAGGGCCTTGTGCCCTGCCGCAGAATGCGGGTGACGCCGACGTCAAGGGCATTGAACTGGAAACGACCATCAGGCCGGTGGACGGATTGTCGATCGATGGATCCGCCAGCTATCTGGATTTCGAATATAAGTGCGTCAATCCGGCGGTGGCGGGTCTGCCTGCGGGGCCTTGCTCCAGTGACCCTGCGATAATCGCGACGGCGGTCAATCCGCGGTCGCCCTTCACGCCGAAATGGAAATGGAGTGCCGGCATACAATATGAAGCGCAATTAGGCAGTGGTGCGGGGACCCTGACACCGCGTTTCGATGCGGCTTTTCAAAGCGCCATCTTCACCAATGCCGCTCCATCACCGGCAGGCATTCAGGAACTTGCGGTAATCAAGGGATATACGGTCGCCAATGCTCGCCTCACCTGGCGAAATGAAAAGGAAGATCTGGAGATTTCAGGGGAGGTCACCAATCTCTTCGACAAATATTACTTCAACACGACCTTCGACCTGACCGGAGCGGGGGCGGGCATCACGAGCGGCTATCCTGGCCGGCCACGGGAGTGGGCGGTTTCGGTGAAGAAGAAATTCTGATCCCGATCATCTATAACAAACAAACGAAAGGGCGGCCTCACAGCCGCCCTTTTTTTTTGTGCAGACTGGTTTGAGCCGATCAGGATCATCTTACAGCGGGTGCCATTGATCTGAATTAATGCCCGTTCGTTTCGAGCGAAGTCGAGACACGCCCACGCTTGGCCACCGTCTCTCGACTTTTTATCCCGAGCGCCTGCCTTGCAGGCCGCAAGGGGCTCGGGACAAACCTTCGCCCTAAGAGGGTCATGCTCCAGCCGCCCTGGCCCCTGGAGCCAATCAAGCCTCCTTGCCGCCGGGCGTGGGCGCTCCGGGAAGCGGCGGGACCGGTTGGGGCGGGACGTCGCGGTCATCTTCATGCACGTCGACAATGCCGCGCCCGACATGGCTCTTGCGATACCCATAGAGATAATAAAGAACCAGACCGATGCCTCCCCATACGGGCAGAACCATCTTGGCTTCGAATGGCAGGTTAAAATACAGACCGACGCAGCCGATGATAGCCAAGGGTGCGACCAGCCACACAGCGGGTGTGCGGAATGGTCGCGGACGCGCTGGATCGACGCGGCGCAGGATCATTACCGAAAGCGCAACCATGAAGAAGGCAAAGAGCGTTCCGGAATTCGAAACATCGGCAAGCTGACCCACCGGAAGGAACGCCGCGGCTACCGCTACAAACGCGCCTGTGATTGCGGTAACGACATGGGGGGTCTTCCACCGGGGATGCACGGTCGCAAGCTTTTCGGGCAACAGACCGTCCCGCGCCATCACGAAGAATATGCGTGTTTGCCCGAACAGCATCATCAGAATGACTGAAGGAAGCGCCAGAAATGCGGCAAGGCCGATTAGATTGCCAATCTGACTCCATCCCAGCTGCCGCAATACATGGGCCAGCGCTTCGCGTGAACAGACGAGCGGATCCGTACCCATGGCGGCAAGGCTCTTGCACTGATCGGCAAGGGCGACGGTGCCGGGCGCAAGGACTTCTCCACCCGGTCCGGTGACCGGTTATGCGCCGATCGTCCCGATCGCGCCTGCGGCCACCAATATGTAGAATATCGTACAGATGCCAAGCGACCCGATCAGGCCGATGGGGACGTTGCGCTGCGGGTTTTTCGTTTCTTCGGCGGCGGTGGAAACGGCGTCAAAACCGACATATGCAAAGAAGATCGAGGCGGCGGCACCAATGACCCCAAGCCCGCTGCCGCCTGTTCCCGTCCAACCATTAGGAGCGAAGGGATCGAAATTCGCGCCCTTGATCATCGGGATGGTGATGGCCACAAAAACGGTAAGCGCCACGACCTTCACGGCAACAAGGGCGGCGTTGACCCTTGCGCTTTCAGTGGTTCCGATCATCAGCAGCCAGGTGACCAGCAGCGCGATGATAAACGCCGGCAGATTGACTATGCCGCCTGCATAGGGTCCGGTCGCCAGGGCCGCTGGCACTTCTATCCCCAGTGAACTTTTGATCAGCCCTACGAAATAGCCGGACCACCCGACCGAAACAGCGCTCGCCGCTACCGCATATTCCAGCACGAGCGCCCAACCGACCATCCAGGCCAAAAGTTCACCCATGACGGCATAGGTATAGGTGTAGGCCGACCCGGAAACCGGCACCATGGACGCCAGCTCTGAGTAGCAAAGCGCAGCCACCGCGCAGACGAAGCCGGCGATCATGAAGCTAACCATCATGCCCGGGCCGGCCTTTTGCGCCGCTTCGGCCGTTAACACGAATATTCCTGTTCCGATAATCGCACCAACCCCAAGCAGCGTCAGCTGCACAGGGCCCAGTGTCCGGACCAGCGCCTTCTTTTCCGCGGTGGCAAGAATGGCGTCGAGCGATTTAACGCGGCCAAAGATCATGTGTTTGTGTCTTTCTGCACAAGGCGCGCCGTCAGGCCCGCCATCCCCTATGCTACAGACACTATCGTGAAATTCCGACCGCGCAAGTATATTACAAGCCGGGTAATGGACCGCTTACATTACCGCGCGAGCATTGGGCCAAGCGGCCTTCCGGCAAAGATATGCACGTGCAGATGCGGCACTTCCTGATGGCTGTTTGTTCCGGTGTTGGCCAGCAAGCGGTAACCGCTGTCTACCAGGCCACGCTCCCGAGCGACCATACCTACCGCTCGGATGAAGCCCGCCACTTCCGCGTCGGAAGCCTTGGCCGAGAAATCGTCCCAGCTCACATAAGCTCCCTTGGGGATTACCAGGATGTGGGTTGGTGCCTGGGGATTGATGTCGTGGAAGGCAAAAGCGAAGTCGTCCTCATAGACCTTCTTGCACGGAATTTCCTCGCGCAGAATCCTGGCGAAAATATTATTGTCGTCATAGGGTTGGGTCGCGTCGACTGGCATGGCTCTATTCCGCCTTTCTCGATGCTTTTTCGTCAATACCGGAAACGCCCTCACGGCGATCAAGCTCCTTGAGCACGTCGTCGAGGGACAGGTCCATGTCGTTCAAGAGGACGGCCAGGTGGAACAGAAGGTCCGCGGCCTCGCCGATCACGCCCTTTGCATCGCCTTGCATGGCGGCAATGACGGTTTCAACCGCTTCCTCACCGACCTTCTGCGCGATTTTGGTTCGACCCTTGGCGCGTAGCTTCGCAACGTAAGAAAGCGCCGGGTCAGAGACCCGGCGCTCCTTGATGGTATTTTCCAGTCGCTTAAGGGTTCCGCTCATATCCGCAATTGGGACATGCCCCCCGGACCCGTCAACTGGAAAATCTTTGGCCCACCGCCAAACTGATTACTTGCCTGCTTTTTTTGCGGCGCGCTTGCGGCTGCCATGACGGCCGACCAGAAGGCCGACGACGCCCGCCGCAAAGAGCGCAAAATCCGCAGGCTCGGGCACGGCGGTGCCGCCGCTTGATCCGCCCGAAGACCCGCCGCTGCTCGAGCTCGTGGAAGACGAAGACGAACTTGAGCTGGAAGACGATGATGAAGACGAGCTGGAGCCGCCAAAGCTGCTGCTGCCTCCTGACGAAGAGCTTGTGGAGCTGCCGCCATCATGGCCGCATCCAGGATAATGCTTGTGCCCCCACCAGCTACCGGTCGCCTGTGCCGGCGCAGCGCTCATCATCAAAACTATAGGTAACAGAAACGAAGCTTTGCCAACCAACATCGATAACCCCCTTATCGAACAATATATATCGACAGAAGCAATGCATCAGGCGTGCCAAGTTCCTTAAGATGGTGCATTTTCAGGGGGTGTAATAGTTAACGTTGCCGAACGGAATTTGGTTAATGTAAAAGCGCTCGACATTAACCATCTCTGGACCGCGCAGCCGACAGAACAGGATGAGGCGTGGCTACAATCTGAACGATTGAATTGCGGGCTCAGCGTAAAGAGCGCGTCGGAAGCCCGGCTGCCGCCAATGCCGCATGGGCCTCGGCTATGCTGTGCTGGCCAAAATGGAAGATCGAAGCGGCGAGCACTGCGCTTGCATGACCATCGATCACTCCCTCCACCAGATGCTGAAGCGTGCCAACCCCGCCGCTGGCTATCACCGGCACCGATACAGAGTCGGCAACGGCCCGGGTCAATGCCAGGTCATAACCCCGACGGGTGCCGTCCCCGTCCATGGAGGTGACCAGCAATTCGCCTGCTCCAAGCTCCGCCAGCTTGACGGCGTGGGCGAGGGCATCAATGCCGGTTTCCCTTCTTCCGCCATGGGTGAAGATCTCCCACCGCCCGTCACCGACCCGGCGTGCATCGACACTGGCGACGACGCATTGGCTGCCGAAGCGATCGGCCAGCTCGGCCACGAGCTCCGGGCGCGCCACGGCGGCACTGTTCACTGCCACCTTGTCCGCTCCAGCCAGCAACAAGGCGCGCGCATCCTCGACCGAACGCACGCCGCCGCCCACTGTCAGCGGCATGAAACAAACCTCGGCGGTCCGCCGCACCACATCCAATATGGTGCCCCGCGCTTCATGGCTCGCGGTGATATCAAGAAAGCAAAGCTCGTCCGCCCCCGCCGCATCATAAAGCCGGGCCTGCTCCACGGGATCGCCCGCGTCAGCCAGGTCAACGAAGTTGACGCCCTTCACCACGCGCCCATTGGCGACGTCCAGGCAGGGAATGACGCGGGTGCGTACCGTCATGTCGCCGCCGCAACGGCCAGGGCCGCCCCCAGATCCAGCCGGCCATCATAAAGCGCGCGGCCGGTAATGACGCCCTCAATTCCGTCCTGAACATGCAAGCTCAATATGCGAATATCGCTGATCCCCGCAACGCCGCCGCTGGCGATCACCGGAATGTCCGTGGCGCGGGCAAGATCGACGGTGGCGTCGACATTGCAGCCTTTCAAAAGCCCGTCGCGACCCACATCGGTGAACAGCAGTGCGGCGACCCCCGCATCTTCAAATCTGCGCGCCATGTCAGCAACCGGCATGTCGGACTTTTCGGCCCAGCCCTCAGTGGCGACGAAACCGTCACGCGCGTCCACCGCCACCACGATCCCCCCGGGGAAATCCCGGGCCGCATCGCGAACGAATTCGGGGTCCTTTAGCGCTGCTGTCCCGATTACAACGCGCGAAACGCCCAGATCGAACCAACGCTCCACAGCCGCGCGGTCGCGAATGCCGCCGCCCAATTGCACATGGCCGGGGAAAACGTCGATTATGCTTTCGACCGCCCGCGCATTGACCGCCTTTCCCGCAAACGCCCCATCCAGATCGACGACGTGCAGGAAACCCGCTCCCGCCTGCGCAAACAGCATCGCCTGCGCGGCTGGGTTGTCGCCATAAACCGTGGCGCGATCCATGTCGCCTTCGGCAAGGCGTACGATCTGACCCCCTTTAAGGTCGATGGCCGGAAAAACGATAAGACTCATAATTTGCCCTTAAAGCCCCCTGCCCCGTGCGGGGGAGGTTGGGGGAGGGGGTGAGGCGAAGCCTCGCGCCCGCCAAAAGGCGCACTCACCCTCTCCAATTTTGTCCGGCCGGTAAACCGAAGGCTCTCCATATCCTCTCCCGTCAGGGGCGAGGAAATTCAAATAGGCCATCACGGATGCCACTTCAGGAAGCGCGCCAGAAAGTCCAACCCGTAGCTCTGACTCTTTTCGGGGTGGAACTGCACACCGATGATGTTGTCGCGACCGACCGCCGCAACCAGCGGTCCGCCATGATCCGTGCGGGCGAGCACATGGGCCGCCTCGGCCGCATCGAAATGATAGCTGTGGAGAAAATAGGCTTCCCCCCGCACGAGTAACGGATGCTGGCGTGTCAGCGTCACATCGTTCCAGCCCATATGCGGCACCTTGATCGCCGGGTCCTGCGTTTCGATTATCCGCACCGTGCCAGGTATCCAGCCCAACCCGTCATGACTGCCATGCTCCTCGCCTCGCTCGGCCAGAAGCTGCATGCCGACGCAGACGCCTAAGAAAGGGACTGCGCGGTCCAATACAGCCTCTTCCATCGCCTCGACCATGCCGGCCACCGACCGCAACGCATCGCGGCATGCACGGAATGCGCCAACGCCAGGCAGCACGACCCGCGCCGCGCCCCGAACCAGCGCTGGATCGCTTGTCACTTCGACATGCGCCGCGCCTGCTTTTTTCAGCGCATTATAGACGGAATGAAGATTGCCCGCGCCATAATCGACAAGGGCTACGATGCCGGTCATTGCCCGCCTAACATGCCTTTGGTCGAAGGAATGCTGTCCGCCTTGCGCGGGTCGATCTCGACCGCGATGCGCAATGCGCGCGCCAGCGCCTTGAAGCAGCTTTCGATGATATGGTGATTGTTGACGCCATAGAGGGTTTCGACGTGCAACGTGATCCCCGCCGACCCGGCAAAGCTGTGGAACCAGTGTTCGAACAGCTCTGTATCCATTTCGCCCAGGCGCGGCGTGGAAAATTCCGCTTTGAAAATAAGATATGGCCGGCCGCTGATGTCGAGCGCGCAGCGGGTCAGCGTCTCATCCATTGGTGCGTAAGCGGAACCATAGCGCGTAATGCCTTTGCGATCCCCGAGCGCCTTCGTCACCGCTTCGCCAATGGCAATGCCAGTATCTTCGGTCGTATGATGCTGGTCGATATGCAGGTCACCCACCGCCTTGACCTTCAAGTCAATCAGCGAATGGCGCGATAGCTGTTCCAGCATATGGTCAAGAAAGCCAATGCCGGTCGAAATCTCATATTCGCCGGTCCCATCGAGATTGAGTTCGACGTCGATCGACGTTTCCGCCGTCTTGCGATGGATTTCCGCGCTGCGCATGGCGTCCCTATAACGGCAGAATCATAGCATGCAATAACGTCGGCGCTTGACGGCCCCGATGTCCGCGTTACGAAGGCTAGCATGAGCGACGACCTGCCCGACAGCCTGATTCACTATGACGAGATCGTGCAGGAGGCGCTGAGGGCCGTAGTTGGCCGCGTCCTGGGCGAAGTCGAGTCGCAAGGAGGACTGCCAGGCAGTCACCATTTCTATATCACTTTCAAAACCGGCGCTCCAGGCGTTTCGATACCGAAACATTTGACGGAACGTTTTCCCGACGAAATGACAATCGTGCTCCAGAATAAATTCTGGGACCTGAAGGTCGGCCATCAGGCGTTCGAGGTCAGCCTGACCTTCAACCAGGTTGCGGCAAAGCTGATCATACCCTTCGCCGCCATTACGGCTTTCGTTGACCCGGCCGTGAACTTCGCGCTTCAGTTTCAGGTCCAGGGGGGCGGTGAAGAACCCGAACCGCACGAAGAGGCTGAAAATGATGGGCCAACGATGGACGATGATGGCTCCAACGTCGTGACGATCGATTTCGGCAAAAAGAAATAGGAACCGCGCGGGGCTGGTTTCCCGGCGCATTGAAGCCCATATCAATTTCTCTGCCATGTTTTCCTTTGAAGCAGGAGCCGAGGAGATACTGGCGCAGCGCTTGTGGCTCCTGGACTTCTCCCTTCGAAGGAGAGCAAAACCAGGAGTTCCGGAGAGCGTCATGCCCGAAACCCGCACCGAAAGTGATTCCATTGGGCTCGTCGACGTCTCCGCGGCCGTCTATTGGGGCGCTCAGACGCAACGGAGCATCGAAAATTTCCCCTTCGGCACTGCCGAACGCATGCCCATCGGCATCATCCATGCTCTCGCTATCGTCAAGCAGGCCGCCGCCAGGGTAAATGCCCGCCATGGCCTCGATAGCAAAATCGCCACAGCCATTGAGGAAGCGGCCATTGCGATCCGTTCGGGCGAGCTGGACGATCAGTTTCCCCTGGTCATCTGGCAGACGGGATCGGGCACGCAATCCAACATGAATGTCAACGAAGTGATTGCCGGCTATGCCAATGAGCAACTGGCCGGCAAGCGCGGTGGCAAGCATCCCGTCCATCCCAATGATCACGTCAACAGCGGTCAATCGTCCAATGACAGCTTTCCCACCGCTATGCACATTGCAGCCGCGCGCGCGCTTCACGGTCAATTGCTCCCTGCCCTGACAAATATGCACAGCCGCCTTTCTGAACAGGCGGAGCGTTGGGCCGGGACCGTCAAAATCGGCCGCACCCATTTGCAGGACGCCACCCCCCTGACACTGGGCCAGGAATTTTCCGGCTATGCAGCCCAAATTTGCGCCAATATCGAAAGGCTATGGGATGTGCAGCCGCGCCTCCATGCGCTGGCGCAGGGCGGCACGGCGGTGGGTACGGGGCTCAATGCGCCCCACGGTTTCGATGAGAATGTGGCGAGGGAAATCGCCGCGATTACGGGTCTACCCTTTACTGCCGCGCCCAACAAGTTCGCTGAACTTGCCGCCCATGACACGCTGGTGGAGCTGTCAGGCGTCCTCAACACGCTTGCGGTTTCGCTGACGAAGATCGCAAACGACATTCGCCTTCTGGGATCGGGGCCGCGCTCGGGCCTGGGGGAATTGGAGCTTCCAGCCAATGAGCCCGGCAGCTCGATCATGCCCGGCAAGGTGAATCCGACTCAGTGCGAAATGCTGACGATGGTTGCAGCGCAAGTGATCGGAAACCACGCTGCAGTTACAGTCGGAGGGTTGCAGGGTCATTTGGAACTGAATGTATTCAAACCTCTCATCGGTGCGAATGTGCTCCGATCGCTGCATCTGCTTGCGGTCGGCGTGGACAGTTTCGTGGAACGGACGTTGGACGGTCTTCAACCCAACAGGGCGCGGATCGAAGAGCTTGTCGACCGCTCGCTGATGCTGGTAACCGCCCTTGCTCCGGAAATCGGCTATGATAATGCTGCCAAGATCGCCAAGCACGCTCATGATACCGGGCAGACGCTGAAGCAAGCGGCGCTCGACCTCGGTCTGGTTGACGCCGCCACTTTCGACCGGACGGTGCGGCCTGAAAAGATGGTGGGCGGATAGATTGCGCGGAACCCTCTCCGCTTTATATTTGCTGGGCTAAATCACGGGAGGAACCATTGGTTCTGCACAAAATCGCCACCGCCCTACTCGCCAATCATGTAAAATCCGAAACCGGCAAGGCGGGAGCAATAGGCATGTTGGCGGGACTCGCGGCAACGACGGTCCTGCGCCGATCCGTCCCCGGTGCAATTGTCATCGGCGGGGTAGTGGTCGCTCGACAGTTGATCAAGATGAAGCGGAGCGCCGATGCAAGACGGTCGGCTGAGGCCGAAGGAGAGGCTGCCGCCAAAGCCGCCGAGGAAAAGCATTCGGTGTAAAAAGCCGTTCCTTCCGAGCGGCGCTGACCGACCTGCTTGATCGCTCCCCCTTGACCTTCACCCCGGCCTTGCGTCACTAGCGGCCATGGCAATCAGTGATCCGCCCGTTCGCCGGGGTCTCCTTTTCGTCCTTTCCTCACCCTCAGGGGCGGGCAAGTCGACCATTGCGCGAAAGCTGCTTGAAGCGGACGATCATATCGCCATGTCCGTTTCCGCCACGACCCGTCCGATCCGGCCGGGCGAGGTCGACGGGGTGGATTATCACTTCGTCAACGAACAGGCGTTCAAGAAAATGGCCGCCGACGGCGCGTTTCTGGAATGGGCTCATGTCTTCGGGCATCGTTATGGCACGCCGCAAGCGCCGGTGGAGGAATCCCTGGCCGCCGGCCAGGACGTGCTTTTCGACATCGATTGGCAGGGCGCGCAGCAATTGTACCAGCAGGCAGGCGGCGACGTCGTGCGCGTCTTCATTCTGCCGCCGTCGATGAAGGAGCTGGAACGCCGCCTGCGCTCCCGCGCTACCGACAGCGATGAGGTTATCGCCGCCCGCATGGAACGCGCAGCCGCCGAAATCGGGCATTGGGACGGTTATGACTATGTCCTCATCAACCGCGATCTTGATGGCTGCTTTGAGCAGGTCAAAACCATTTTGGCCGCCGAACGCCTCCGCCGCAGCCGCCAGACCGGGCTGATCGGTTTCGTGCGGAGCCTGACCAAGGGAGGGTGACGGGTTGGGAATGTCGCCTCTTATCCCAACCCATTGACCCCGCCGAATAATCGGCTCACCCTTCGCTCCTAATAGCAGGAGGGAATGCCATGATCAGGACGATCCTTGGTGGCCTTGCGGGCGGCTTAGCCATGTATCTGGTGGGTTTCGTCTTCTGGGGCACACCGCTCAGCCGCATTGCCCTGTCCAAGGCCGATGACATGCAATCCGCGGTAATTCAGCAGGCGCTTGCCGCCAATCTTACTCAGAACGGGACCGGTACTTACCCAATTCCCTGGCCCGGCACCCCGGCGGGCACGACGCTTTATGGCAAAGGCCCCACCGCGATGGTGCATTTCAACACGAGTGGCTTTCCCGTGAGCGATAGCGGGGCGCTGCTAGCGGGCTTGATACTTGCCATGATCTGTGCCTTGATCATTGCCTTCGGCCTGCGCGCGGCAGGCCCTTATTTCAGTGACTTCGCCAGCCGTGCGAAGCTCGTCATTGCCTTTGCCGTCGCGATTCCGCTGTACATCCATATTGGCCAGCCCATCTTCAATCACGCACCCTGGAGCTATTTTATTTACAGCTTCCTGGCCGATGGGCTGGGTTTCATAGCGGCCGGGCTCGTCATCACGCGCTGGTTTATGGCCGAGCGAAGGCCGCTGGAGTAGATTCACACTTCCCCCGCCGCTTCAATCTGCCTACAGTCGCGCCCATCCCCGGGGGACCGTCCACAGACGGTTGAGAGGCGGCTGATGTGGCCGCGACCCGCTGAACCTGATCCAGTTGATACTGGCGGAGGGAGTGGGCGCATGGAGCCAGTCCGGGACTGGCGAGTACGGCCACCGGTTCTCCCCGCCACTGAGGAGAGACAAGATGGCAGACGTCCCCGCGCGCACGGAACTTAAAGTCACTACTGGCCCCATTCGCGGCAGCCGCAAGATTTACGTGGGCGAGCGCAAAGTTGCCATGCGCGAAATCGCGCTGGAGGGCGGAGAGGCTCCGGTGCGTGTCTATGACACTTCGGGCCCCTACACTGACCCGCAAGCCCATATCGACATCATGGCTGGCCTGCCGGCGCTCCGCCGCGATTGGATATTGGCAAGGGGTGATGTCGAAGATTATGACGGCCGCGCGATAAAGCCCGAGGACAATGGCCTTTCCGGCCCCGATCGCGCCAAGGGCGTTGAGCCCTTCCCCAATGTGGTCCGGCGCCCGCTGCGTGCGAAGCCCGGCATGAACGTCAGCCAGATGCACTATGCCAAGCGGGGCATCATCACGCCGGAAATGGAATATGTAGCGGAGCGTGAGAATCTCGGCCGCATGCGCCTCGCCGAATATGTCCGCGACGGCCAGGATTGGGGCGCTTCGATCCCGGATTATGTGACGCCCGAATTTGTCCGGGACGAGGTGGCAAAGGGCCGTGCCATCATCCCTAACAATATCAATCACCCGGAATCAGAACCGATGGCGATCGGCCGCAATTTCCTGGTCAAGATCAACGCCAATATCGGCAATAGCGCCGTCGCCTCCTCGGTTGCGGAGGAAGTGGAAAAGATGGTCTGGTCGATCCGTTGGGGCGCGGACACCGTGATGGACCTGTCCACGGGCCGCAATATCCACGACACGCGCGAATGGATTTTGCGCAACTCGCCCGTACCCATCGGCACGGTGCCGATCTATCAGGCGCTGGAAAAGGTCGGCGGCATCGCCGAGGATCTCACCTGGGAAATCTTCCGCGACACCCTGATCGAACAGGCCGAGCAGGGTGTCGATTATTTCACCATCCACGCGGGCGTGCGCCTGCCCTATATCCCGATGACCGCCAAGCGCGTCACGGGTATCGTCAGCCGGGGCGGGTCGATCATGGCCAAATGGTGCCTCGCCCATCACAAGGAAAGCTTCCTCTACGAGCATTTCGACGAGATCACGGAAATCATGAAGGCCTATGACATCGCCTATTCGCTGGGCGATGGCCTGCGCCCCGGATCGATCGCCGATGCCAATGATGAGGCGCAATTCTCCGAACTCTATACGCTCGGCGAACTCACCAGGCGCGCCTGGGAACAGGATGTGCAGGTAATGATCGAAGGCCCCGGTCACGTGCCGATGCACAAGATCAAAGAAAATATGGACAAGCAGCTCGCGGCCTGCGGCGAGGCGCCTTTCTATACACTAGGGCCGCTAACCACCGATATTGCGCCGGGATATGACCACATCACCAGCGGTATCGGTGCCGCCATGATCGGTTGGTATGGCACGGCGATGCTCTGCTATGTCACCCCCAAGGAGCATCTGGGCCTTCCGGACCGGGACGATGTGAAAGTCGGTGTCGTCACATACAAGCTGGCTGCCCACGCCGCCGACTTGGCGAAAGGCCACCCCGCCGCCAAGGTCCGCGACGACGCGCTCAGCAAAGCCCGCTTCGAATTCCGCTGGCGCGACCAGTTCAACCTGTCGCTCGATCCGGATACGGCGGAGCAATATCACGATCAGACGCTGCCTGCGGAAGGTGCGAAAACCGCGCATTTCTGCAGCATGTGCGGCCCGAAATTCTGCTCGATGAAGATCACGCAGGAGGTGCGCGACTTCGCGGCGAAGCAAAATCAGAGCGCAGACGCCTTCCTCGCGGCGGAAGAGGCTGAGAAGGGCATGCAGGCAATGAGCGAGAAGTTCCACGAAAAGGGCGGGGAGATTTATCTGCCGGCTGCGGAGTAAACTTCCGGCTGAGGAAGCCATTTGGATCGGCTTCCTCAGTCCTTTCCAGACTCTTCTTCTCGCCACCAGCCCATGTGAATGTTTGGCAATAACCAGATATGTCCCATGTTACGCGCGCGAGCAGCGAGCCCGAAGATGAGCTGGCTGATTGGTTTCGTCGGCATGTCGTCTCCGCCTGGGGCGTCGGGGCTAATCACTGGCGCGGGGGAAAGGTTTGCTGAAGGATTTGGCAAGGAAAAGATGAAGCTCGACTGGTTTTTGATCGGCATGTGCGTTGCCATAGCTTTGGCTTTCTTGGGTCCGGAGCTTGGCGCGGGCGATGGGCCGCTTCACCTTGGGCTGATAACTGGCCTTGGCATTGCCTTCATCTTCTTCCTGCATGGAGCCGCGCTTTCGCCTGCCGCGCTTCGGTCCGCCGCCGCTAATTGGCGGCTTCACCTTCTGATTCAGCTGACCACTTTTCTATTGTTCCCGGCACTTGGCCTGCTGGTCTATTTCGGCCTGCCTGCTGTCCTGGGTGTGGAGATAAGGCTTGGCATTTTCTTCCTTTGCGCCCTGTCCTCGACCATAGCCTCCTCCGTCGCGCTGACGGCGTTTGCCAGGGGCAATGTGCCCGGAGCGGTTTTCGATGCGACGCTGTCAGGCTTGCTGGGTATGTTCCTGACGCCCATGCTGATCGGCCTGGTCGCAGCGGCAGGAGCGATCGACATTCCCATCTTGCCCTCGATCATCGGCATTTTGGTGAAGCTGTTCCTGCCCTTCGCGTCGGGTCAGATCGCGCGACCTTTCCTGGTAGGGGTACTTGGACGCCATAGGAAGCTTGTGGGCAGGGCGGATCGGACGGTGATCCTGCTCATCATTTATTCGGCGTTCTGCGATTCGGTGCTGGCGGGGCTGTGGACGCGCTACAGTCCGCTTGTGATATTAGAGATATTCGCGCTCGTCGCCGCGCTGCTCGGCATTTCCCTGATCGCTGTGATCGCGGGCAGCCGGACTCTTGGCCTGTCGCATGCGGATGAGGTGGCGGCCGTGTTCTGCGGATCGCAGAAGAGCCTCGCCAACGGCGCGCCTATTGCTCAGATCCTCTTCGGATCATCGCCCATCCTAGGCATGATCATGCTGCCGCTCCTGCTATATCATCAGCTGCAATTGCTGGTGAGCAGCATGCTCGCGCGGCGTTATGCTGCATTTGCCGAAACCGACGCCGCAGCATTGGAGACCGCAGGAGCCCCGCGCTGAACTGTTAGCCGGTTGCCTTCACCCGCTGCCTGAACTTGTGCAGCAACGGTTCGGTATAGCCATTTGGCTGCGCAACCCCTTCGAAGACCAACGCTCGCGCGGCCTGAAAGGCGAGGCTTTCCTCTTCATGGCCCGACATGGGGCGGTAGAGAGGATCCCCGGCGTTTTGAGCATCGACCTTCGCCGCCATGCGCCGCAATGCGGCCTCGACCTCGTCGGCCGTGCAGACCCCGTGCAGCAGCCAATTGGCCATATGCTGAGATGATATGCGCAGCGTCGCCCGATCCTCCATCAGGCCGATGTCGTGGATGTCGGGCACCTTGGAACAGCCGACCCCCTGATCGACCCAGCGAACCACATAGCCCAATATGCCCTGCGCGTTGTTGTCCAGCTCATCGCGTATGTCTTGTTCAGACCAATTGATCCCCGATGCCAGCGGAATGCCAAGGAGCGCGTCCAGGCTTGCGACGGGCTCTCTCTTGCGTTCATCCTGCCGCGCGAAAACGTCGACGACATGGTAATGCGTCGCGTGCAGCGTGGCCGCCGTGGGGGAAGGGACCCAGGCGGTGTTCGCACCGGTACGCGGGTGACCGATCTTCTGGTCCAGCATATCGGCCATTCGGTCGGGCGCGGCCCACATGCCCTTACCGATCTGAGCCTTGCCGGAGAGGCCGCAGGCAAGGCCGATCTGGACATTGCGATCTTCATAAGCCGCGATCCAGCCGGACGTCTTCATCTCGCCTTTGCGGATCATCGGGCCCGCTCGCATCGAGCTGTGCATTTCATCGCCCGTCCGGTCCAGGAAGCCGGTATTGATGAAGACGATTCGGTCCTTCACCGCATATATGCAGGCAGCAAGGTTGGCCGAAGTGCGTCGCTCCTCATCCATCACTCCGACCTTGAGCGTATGCCGATCAAGCTCCAGCAGATCCTCGATCGCGTCGAACAGGCGATTGGTAAAGGCCGCTTCCTCCGGACCGTGCATCTTCGGCTTGACGATATAGATGGACCCGGCACGGCTGTTCACGAAGCGCCCTTGGCGTTTCACGTCGTGAAGCGCGATGAGGCTGGTGACGATGCCGTCCAGTATGCCTTCCGGCGCTTCCGATCCGTCCGGCATCAGCACCGCAGGCGTCGTCATCAAATGGCCGACGTTGCGCACAAATAAAAGGCTTCGGCCGGGCAAGCTGAAAGGCGTGCCGTTCGCCGCCGCATAAAGGCGGTCTGGATTAAGACGGCGGGTCATCATTGCGCCGCCCTTCTCAAATCGCTCCTCCAGATCGCCTTTCATCAGGCCCAGCCAGTTGGAATAAGCAGCGACCTTGTCCTGAGCGTCGACGGCAGCGACCGAATCCTCCAGATCGACGATTGTCGAAAGCGCGGCTTCCAGCACGACATCGGCAAGCCCCGCGGGATCGTACCTGCCAATTGGATGAGCCCGATCGATCACCAATTCGATATGCAGGCCATTGTGGCGCAAAAGGATATTGTCGCCAGCGTGGCCGATAAGCTGCGTCGGGTCGGCCAGAATTGGCTTGTCGCCGGTCCAATCCGCCCAGCTTCCCGATAGCAGGGGCACGGATTGATCGAGGAACGTTTTTGCCCAGGCTATTACCTGTCCGCCTCGCTCGGGATCATAGCCTTTGCCCTGGGGCGTTCCGGGGATCGCATCAGTACCATAGAGGGCGTCATACAGGCTGCCCCAGCGGGCGTTGGCGGCGTTCAGGACGAAACGGGCGTTGAGGATCGGCACCACCAGTTGCGGCCCGGCCATTGTCGCCAGTTCGGCATCGACATTCTGGGAGCTAATGGCGAACGGAGCCGGTTCCTCGACCAGATAGCCGATTTCGCGCAAGAAGGCTTGATAGCCGGCCATGTCGACTGGCTGTCCGGCACGCTCATGGTGCCATGCATCGATTTTGGCCTGTATGTCATTCCGCTTGATCAGCAGCGCAGCATTTTCCGGCGCAAAGCGGGAAAATATCGCCGCCGACCCGCGCCAAAAGGCGTCCGCTGCGATTCCAGTGCCCGGCAGGGCGCGCCGTTCGATGAATTCCGCCAACTCCGCGGCAACCAGCAAACCTGCCTTGTCGATCATGCCCATCGTAATTCTTCTCCACCCTGCACCACAACATGTCGGCATATATTTGGTAGGTGACCATTGCCGCCAACCTGAATGCCGCGCTTAGTTCATGTTCCTGGGGAGGATGGTGGCCCCTGCGGCGGGGGGTTTCAGGAAGCGGGCACGTCCTATTTCGGTCGTTGCCCATCCGTCATTTCAACCAGACTGAAACTGCGCGCGTTGTTGAAAGCCATCTCTAGTCCGATGGCCGGACAGGTCAAGCGGGGAAAAACCCGATATCATCGGCATATTGCAGGCCGCATTCTTGCCGGCATGGATCAGCGACGGTTCCGAACCGGAAATACTTGCGCCAGACGACAGCCGGTTTGGCCGCGTCGTGGACTTTGTCGATCGTATGACACGGGATCAGGGACTTTCCGCTCGCTTCCGAATCCAGGGCGGCGAGGTCATCATCTCGGGTTGATATCTCCTCAAGGTCAAACAATCCGAATGACGTTGCAGATCGTGCGCGACTGGGTGAACCGGCGTCTATGCGCGCCGGGTTTCGTTGGGGTCGTGGCGGGTTCAAACCTTCTGAGAGAGGATTTTGGTGACCCCTACGGGCACCCGGTAGCCGTGGCAAGGTATTGAATTTACTTCGATATCTGTTCGAAGTGGAATCGTCATACCATCACAAATGCCATCTGTCCACTGAGCTCCTATGGGCCGAAAGGACATTGTGCGACCGATGGCGGAGCCCTCTTGGCAACCGGGCAAGTGCCCTCGGGTTACATATAATCGAGCAGCCTACTTGGATCGACGCCGGGAAACTCGCGGCGATTTGGGCAGACATGTGACCAAAACCCTGCTTTCGCCGGCCGCGTGATCCAGCGGCCGGCGAAAGCAACCGGCGAATCCTCACGGAGGCGGACTTTCACCGAATTACCGGCTAGCTTCCAATTCCCGTAATGGACAAGGATTCTTAGGCGTAAAAATCCAGAACTTGATTGTGGCTGTTGCGACTGCCCAGAAAGCCGAGATCGCCGCTGGAAGCGCCAAAGGCACCCAGATCCTGCCGCATACGAGCAAGAACCTGCGCGCTACCATCCCCTTCAATTCCTGCCTTCTTGGCCAACGGCTCAGTGCCTTCGTTCCCGAAACGCTCAATTCCCGAGCGCATAAGGTTGAGCAATGTCGTGTTGGAGATCGATTTTTTTGATTGTTGTGACGCTGAGGACTTGCTGGCCGCCTTTCTCGGCGTGAGTTCGCGCCAATCGCGCAACAGTTCCCGTCGGGCTTGAAGGGTGTCAGTTCTTACCCGAACGGGCAAGATGGCTTCACTCGAGATGGCAGGACCATTCATCTGATAAGTGAGGGCTACGTCGAGAAGTTCCCCCGTCGTCCCGTCGGCCCGGACATAGTTGCCGGTGTTTAGCTTTATGACATCGTCCAGGCTGGTTACCGTTTCAACGGCGATGCCGAAGAGAGAAATGGACATGATGCCCGCGGCTTCCAGAGTCAGGATCTCCGATGTTTGGGCAGTACCGTTCCCATTGTCACCCCAAACCCGAAACTCTGCAAAACGGTCGTCAGCGGCCGACAAGAGACCATCGCCGTTGCTGTCGAAGGCTCTCAGGCCCTCGAGGTCTGATCGAGCACCCGTGACGTCGTTGATAAAGCTGAACTCTCCGGCATTGCTCACCGTTCCGTCGCCATCACGGTCGAGGAACAGCATGCCATCACCAGATGCGAACCAACTCGTGCGCTCTCGTTTGCCGTCGCCGTCAAAATCGAAAGAGGCGGCGCTTTGGGATAAGGAAAGAGTGCGGACGCCGTTACCATCAAGGTCGAGCAGGATTGGTGCGGAAAGTCCAATCTGCTCCCCCCCCTTGAACTCCAAGATCTCGATCCCGATGACGGAATCCGTTCCGTCATTGCCGTCCTGCGTGGTAGCATTGTCGACGACCTGGATATTACCGTTGGCGGTCGAAACCGTATAGGTGTTGGAGACGCCAGCGAAGACTGCAATATCGGTGCCGTCGCCTCCATCGACCGTGTCATTCCCAGTTCCACCGGTCAGGCGATCATCGCCAAATCCACCGAGCAAGTTATCGTTGCCGGCGGCGCCGTTCAGCACGTCGTTGCCAGCGCCCCCCGCGAGCTGGTTGGCGCCACTGGTGCCGTCGATGACATCATCGCCAGATCCGGCTACGGCGTTCTCGAAGGCGATAAGCGTGTCAGTCTCGGTCGCGGACTGGGCGTTATTGGACGAGCCGGCCAAGTTGATCGTCCAGGCCTCGCTACGGGCGCTATAGTCGATCGTGTCCGTTCCCCCGCCGCCATCGATGCGATCGTCACCTGCAGACCCAACGACGGTGTCGTTGCCGTTCTGGAGATTGATGCTCGTGATCCCGGTCAGCGTGACGCCTGAGAAGTCCAGAATATCATTTCCCGTCGTCCCCCGGGCTGTCACGCCCGCAAAGCCATTAGAACTGATCGCCTCGATGCCGGACATTGGCCGCAGGCCGATCCAGGCATTAGTTGCGGTTGCCAGGATTGTGTCATGGCCTTCACCGCCTTCGATCTGGTCGTAGCCGTCGCTGGCACCGAAGAGGAAGGTATCGTCACCATCCCCACCAATCAGCGTATCATCGCCGGCGCCACTGGTAATCATATCGTTGCCGCCGGAACCGGACAGGACGTTCACCCCGCTGTTGCCGGTGATGATGTCGTTGCCGCTACCGCCGATGACGTTCTCGATCGCGATGAGTGTGTCGATCTCGGTACCTGCTTGAGCATGATTGGCGACTGCCGCGAGGTTGATTGTCCAGGCTTCGCTGCGCGCGCGGTAGTCGACGGTATCAGTGTCCGCACCACCATCGATTATGTCATTGCCGAGGCCGCCTGCGACAATGTCATTGCCTCCACCGCCCAGCAGGTGGTCGTCACCAGCGGAACCGATGAGAACGTCGTTACCAGACCCCGCATCGATTCTGCCGATGCCCGACAAAAGGGTGCCCGAGAAATCGAGTGTATCACCTGCGCTACTTGCTCGGATGTTCACGTCTGCAAACCCATCGGCGGCCACTCCCTCGATGGAGGACAGGTTCTTCAGTCCGATCCAGGTGCCGTTCGCGGTTGCGCGGATCGTGTCATGACCGATGCCGCCATTGATGATGTCATAACCATCGCCGGTTCCACCAACGAGAAACTCGTCATCCCCGTCACCACCATCCGACGTATCATCACCTGTGCCGCCAACGATCGTATCGGCCCCGGCTGAGCCTATCAGGATGTCATTTCCGGCCTGTCCTTCCATCCGCGCAATTCCTGTTATCGTGACGCCAGAGAAATCGAGCGTGTCGGCAACCGCGGTTCCGCGAACTACGACGCCCGCAAACCCATCTGCGGTGATCTCTTCAACGCCGGAGAGACTCCGTAGACCGAGCCAGGCGTTGTCGGCCGTTGCACGCACTGTATCGTAGCCTTCGCCGCCGATGATGTGATCATAACCATCGCCTGAAACGCCGAACAGAAAGCTGTCGTTCCCGGCTCCGCCGTCGAGCGCATCATCTCCAGTTCCGCTGACGATGACATCGTCACCGTCATGGCCTTCCACGATATCGTTGCCTGCACCCGCATTGAGCAGATTTGCAAGGTCGTTGCCGTAGAGCTTGTCTGCACCGGACCCCGAAAGGACGTTCTCCACATTGATCCAGGTTTCTGTTCCACCGGACCCGAGATTGGCGTTGGCAGCAGTGAAGCGCAGATCGACGGTTACGGCATTGGTGAGGTTGGCGATGTTCACTGTGTCAGAGCCGGCTCCGCCGTCGATAAAGTCGATGCCGTTGCCGGGCAGATAGGTGTCGTCGCCGTTGCCGCCGTAAAGGCTGTCGTTGCCGTCACCGCCATCGAGGATGTCGTCGCCGTCCTCACCATAGAGTTCGTCGTTGCCGCCGATCCCTTTGATAGTGTCATTTCCGGTGCTGCCGCTCAGTATGTTCGCCGCATTGTTGCCGCCGATGAAATCATCGCCATCGGTTGCCTGATTGGCCAGATATTCAGCCAGCATTGTTGCTGCAGACCACACGGTGCCGTCGGCGAAGCGGATTTCGTCGATGCCCCATTCCCGGCTGCCGAGGATCTGATTGTCGATCCGGATCGAGCCGGAAGCAGAGGCGAAGGTGACGACCATGTCGGACAGATCACCTTCATAGGCCTTCAGGCGGATATCGGAGGGCGTGATACCCTCACCAAATACCAGATAGTCCGAACTTCCATAGTAATAGACATATTCATATATGTGATCGTGGCCGTCGCCGGGATTGTAGACATAGGTATCGGTACCGTCGCCTCCTTCGAGCCGATCATTGCCGGCGCCGCCAATCAGCGCATCGTTGCCGCCGTGGCCCCGGATGAGGTCGTTTCCATCTTTGCCGTTAATGCTATCTCCGAGACTGGTCGCGTCTATGGTGTCGTCGTCCTCGGTGGCAATGCCGTCGATCATGCGGGCTGCGAGATCCCATTTGTTCCAGACAGTTCCGTCTTGGAACTCGACCGTATCGAGCGTCCATTCACGTCCACCATAGATTTGGTTTTTCAGCGTTACGGAACCTTGCTCTCCGACGAAGCTGAGCACCATATCGCTTGATGCCATAGGCGAGCGCGTGACTATGACCGCTGCGGCGCTAATCCCCTCGCCGAAAACGAGATGGTCCCCATCACTGCCATAATAGTTCACATAGTCCGCGATCGTGTCATGTCCGTCGCCGAGGTTGTAGATGTAGGTATCGTTGCCATCGCTGCCTTCGAGCAGATCGTCACCGAGTCCACCGATCAGTTGGTCATCGCCGCCGTCGGCTTTCAGTGTGTCGTTGCCGAGACCGCCCACGACTATGTCGTTGCGAACGCTGCCATAGATGATGTCATCCCCGTCCGTCACCTGCTGATCGAGATAGGTCGCGTCGATCATGGCCCGGGTCCACACCGTGCCGTCATCGAACCGGAACTCGTTGATTCCGCCCTCACGTCCACCAGACCGGCCACCGGTACGCTGGTTGTAGAGGGTCAGCGATCCTGCAGCATTGGTGAAGGTGACGACATAGGCGTTACCTGATTGCGTGAAGACCAGGTCGCTGGCCGAGATGCCCGGGCCAAATTCCAGAATGTCATAGGAACCATAATATTCGTGCCACTCATCGATGATGTCGTCACCATCGCCCAAGGCATAGATATAGACGTCGTTGTCGTTGCCGCCGCGCAGGATGTCGTTGCCGAGCCCGCCAATCATCCGGTCGTTGCCCGCGTCGCCGTACAGCGTGTCGTTGCCGAGCCCGCCCACGACTATGTCGTTGCGAACGCTGCCATAGATGATGTCATCCCCGTCCGTCACCTGCTGATCGAGATAGGTCGCGTCGATCATGGCCCGGGTCCACACCGTGCCGTCATCGAACCGGAACTCGTTGATTCCGCCCTCACGTCCACCAGACCGGCCACCGGTACGCTGGTTGTAGAGGGTCAGCGATCCTGCAGCATTGGTGAAGGTGACGACATAGGCGTTACCTGATTGCGTGAAGACCAGGTCGCTGGCCGAGATGCCCGGGCCAAATTCCAGAATGTCATAGGAACCATAATATTCGTGCCACTCATCGATGATGTCGTCACCATCACCGAGCGCGTAGACGTAGATATCGTTGTTGTCCTGTCCTCGCAGGATGTCATTGCCTAGGCCACCTTCGAGCCGGTCGCTGCCCGTTCCGCCATTCAGTGTGTCGTCACCCAATCCGCCGTAGAGTTCATCGGCTCCTGCGGCCGCGTTGATGACGTCATTCCCGGCTCCTCCGTAAAGAATGTCGGCGTTTGATGTCCCTGCGATGACGTCATCGCCATCGGTTGCCTGCCCTTGGACAACCCGATTGGCTAGTTCTGCCGGGAGCCAGATCGTTCCCTCCGCAAATTCGACGGCGTCAATCTGCCATTCCTTGCCGCCATAGATCTGGTTCTTCAAGATGACGGAACTTTCTCCATCGTTGACGACGAGGATCATGTCGCTCGTGTTGGTCTCCGACCGAGTGACCTTGACGTCTGTAGGCGTGATTCCTGCACCGAAGAGGATGCGATCTCCGGCGCTGCCGTAATAGTTGACATAGTCGGATACGACATCGTGGCCATCGCCAAGATTATGGACATAGGTATCCCCGCCACGTCCGCCCTCAAGCAGGTCGTTGCCGGCCCCGCCATAGAAGACATCACTGGTGTAGAAGCCGATCAGATGATCGTCGCCTGCGGTGCCGCGGAGCAATACGGCCTGAACGTCGGCCTTAGTCTTGATCGTTCCATCATCGAAGACGAACCGCTCGACGTCCTGCCAGGTATAGGTCAGGATTTCGCTCCCCGAGGTGTTGAACTCGCCGCGGATCGTAAGCGTATCGATAGTGCCGGCAATACTGATGATCAGGTCGTTGCCGCTTCGGGCGAGCGTCAGATCCTCCCAACTGACGCCGGGGAGGAAATGCACGGCATCGTTTTCCGAAAGATTGGCGTTACTGAGCGATTCCCGAATCTCATCCTGCCCATATCCCCTGCCGAAGATGTAGATGTCCGCTCCGTCGCGGCCTTCCAGAATGTCGTTTCCGGCACCACCGTCGAAAATATCGCCAGTCATGAAGCCGATCAGATGATCGTCCCCGGCGGTCGCGGTCAACAGGATTTGCTGGACGTCCCAAGCACTCAGCATGGTGCCGTCATCGAAGCGGAAGCTGTCGATGTCCCACCATGTGTACCAGTTGCTGAAACTGAACTGGCCCTTGATTTTCAGCGTGTCGCCGGTGTCGAGAATTGTGATCGTCAGGTCGTTGCCTTGGCGTGTGAAGGCGAGATCCTCGAGGACGATACCGGGCAGAAATTGAAGCTCGTCATCTTCTGAGAGATTGGCGTTGGTCAACGATTCGCGGATCTCGTCATGGCCGTAGCCACGCCCAAAGATGTAGCGGTCGGCGCCATCGCCGCCTTCGAGGATGTCGTTGCCGGCGCCACCGTCCAGCACGTCAGAGCGGAAGGTGCCGATCAGATGGTCGTCACCGGAGGTGCCGCCAAGCAACATCGCTGCTACCTGGCGATCGGTGAGCACTGTGCCATTGGCGAATTCGAAGCGTTCGACGTCCCACCAAGCGAACCAGTTGCTGAAGCTGAACTGCCCTTCGATGCGCACTGTCTCGGAGGTATCGGTAATTGTGATGATGAGATCATCGCCGTCCCGCAGGAAGCTTACGTCCTCGGGGAGAATATCGGAGCCGAAGATCAACCTGTCGTTATCGGCGAGATTGGTGTTGGTCACTGTCTCGCGGATGATGTCGTGACCATAGCTGCGACCGAAATGGTAGGTGTCGGAGCCGTTGCCGCCTTCGAGGATATCGTTGCCGGCCCCGCCATCAAGGACATCGCCGCTGTGGAAGCCGATGAGATGATCATCGCCAGCTGTCGCGGTAAGTAGCATGACCTGAATGTTGGATTTCGACCATTCGATGCTGTTGGCGAAGCGGAAAAGCTCGATATCCTGCCATGTGTACCAGGCCGAATAGGTGAACTGGTTTTCGATCGTGAGCGAATCGCCCGTTCCCGCAAGCGTGATGATCAGATCTTCACCGTCGCGCGTGAGGAGGATGTCTTCCGGCAGCACGGTCGAACCGAACTCCACGATATCGGAATCGCCATAGAGGACGTTAGAGACGCCTTCCCGGATGATGTCATGACCGGAGCCTTCGCCGAACTCATAGATGTCTCCGCTGTCACCGCCCATGAGGATATCATTGCCGGCGCTGGCCAGCAGGCGGTCCGACATCATGAAGCCCTGCACCAAATCATCGCCGGAGGTGGTGGCCGCAGCGATCACGGCGCGGTTCAGATCCTCCCAGGTCCAGATCGTCTGGTCGTCGAAATGAATCTCCTCAATTCGGTTGTAGGAGATCGCGCCGAAGACACCGGTATGGATATAGGAATCCTGCCCCTTGAGGGTTACCTTGTCGCCACTTGTTCCCACGACAAGCGTGAGATCCTTCCCGCTGCGCTCGAAGCTGATGTCGCTCATTTCGATGCCCGCCCCGAACCTGAGAATATCGGGACTGGTATCAACGGTCACGAAGCCGGAGCCGAGGATAGACGTATTGTTGTCGGCCAGCGTGTCGTGGCCATAGCTGAGATTGAAGATATAGGTGTCGCCATAGCCGCCACCCGAGAGATAGTCATTGCCAGTGCCGCCATCCATGCGGTCTGCGTAGAGATCGCCCCAGAGGCTGTCGTCGCCATCGCCGCCGGTCGTGACCTTGCGAAGCACCTGTTGCCAGTTGAGCTTTGTGCCGCCCGAGAATTCGAACCACTCGACCCGATCGAGCCACTGTGCGCCCAGCGGCCCTGTCTGGAAGCCGTCGAACTGGTTGTGCACGGTGAGCGTCTCGCCGGTCGCATTCACGGTGATGAGCAGGTGCGGATCGGCGGACGAGCGCGAGAAGGTGACATGGTCGAGAGTGAGGCCCGGGCCGAAGACGATGGTGTCGGCTTCATCGACCAGGCTAAGGCCTCCGAGGCCCACCTTGACATCCACGAAGCGGCCTCGCTCGTCGATGATGTCGTTGCCGCTTCCCAGGCCCCAATGATAGCGATCAGCGCCATCAAGGCCGATCATGAGGTCATTGCCGGCACTGGCATAGAAGATGTCGTCGTCGCCGAAGCCGAGGATTTCGTCATCGCCGCCGGTGGATGCCTGGGCGATGAGCAGCTGCTGGATCTCCTTGTTCGACCAGTTGTCACCATAGTCGCTGAATCCGAAGACCTCGATCCGGCTGTTGAGCGCGAGCTTGTCGTTGTAACCCAGCACCGAATAGGCGAACTGGCCGTCGATCAGCACGGATTGGCCACTGCTTCCGATCGTGACGAGCAGGTCGTCTCCCCCAGATCCTGCTCGCGAGAATGCCAAATCTTCCGGCGCGATACCGTCCCCGAAAATGAGCATGTCGGCTGCCCGCAGGAGTGGGGTCGTCTGCGCATCGCGGATGACGTCCTGCCCGTCCCCGGCATGGATGACGTAAAGATCGGCGTCGTCGCCGCCTTCGAGGCCGTCATTGCCCAAGCCACCTATGAGAACATCGGAATGCATGGTTCCGATCATATGATCGTCGCCGTCAGTGCCGGTGCCGACGGCTGTCATGATCTGCGGCATTTCGAAGACGGTCCCGTCGGCGAACTGGATGTCCTCGATGCCCTTGTTGCTGGAGAGCAGAACGTCGGAGGCCAGCGGCGTGACCGGCGCGAACTGGCCGAGGACGCGAACGGTTTCCTGCGTGGTGATGACCGTGATGAGGAGGTCGTTGCCGTCACGCGTGAGGCGGACATCGTCGGGGTTGAGGAACGCGAAGCGGATACGGTCGCCTGCAGCCTTGGCTTCCTCGTCGTCGATGGTCACGGCACCGATGTCGCGGCCGAAGACATAGACGTCCTGGCCAGAGCCGCCGTCGAGCGTATCGTTGCCGCCGCCTGAGAGGTAGATGGCCGTACCGCTGGCGCTACCACGCGAAAGCGATTCTGCGCCGGTCGTTCCGACCCGCAGATTGGCTATGCCCAGAGCCCCGGCGAGTGCGGAATAATCAAGGGGCTGTGTGACACCGTCCATGGCGTGCAGTAACTGCGCGGCGATGAAGTCGGCACGGACGAGATTGGCGTCCGTCCGGCGCATGCCATCCGCCATCGCTGCCAGGAGCGGGGCCCAGCTTTCCCATTGGGCGAGAGCATCGACAGGGTCGCTCGGAAGGCCGGCGAGAAGTTCGCTGTAGAGATCGGCGAGGGCCGTCGGCGTATCGGCCACCAGAAGGTCGATGTCGGTCCGGTAGGAGATACCCTCGAACGTGTCGGCGAGGGGACCCTGCACCACCAAGCGCAGGGTGAGCCGCTGCACCTGGTCTGCCCAAAGCGCTTCGGCTTGCGCCAAGTTGGTGGTCTGAATGACGCCGCTACCATCGCGCGGCATGATCTCGTAGCCGCTATATTTTTCGAGGAAGGCGAGCTTGCGCGCATCAAAGCCGTTCGACCCGATCTCGGTCGCGGCCGCAGCATCGACGCCGGCCCAACGGTATAGGATGGCTTCGGCATCCGCATTGAGCACAGCGAGGTCGTTGGTCGTGAGCGCCACGAAGGCTGCCACCATGCTCTCAAGCGTCGCATCGCCAGTCATCGCCACGCGCAGATTTTTCACTTCGCCGAAACCGCGCAGTTCGGGAAGGGCGGCGGCGGCGGAGCTGACCGTGTTGTCCCCAAGCCAGCGAGTGGCGGTTTCACTGATCGTGAAGGCGACATCGGCGATGCCGCCCGTTGAGCCATCGGAGCGAGTGAAGCTACCCGTGCGCGCGATCTGGTTGCTGGCAACAGCGGTTGGCTGGGCGGGGGCGGCGCTGGATAGGGAAATGGAGACGATACCCAGATCGGCAAGGGTGTGGAGCTCGCCTGTGTCGGACACGCCATCCTGATTGCTGTCGCGCCAGACTGTGAGGTCGGCATAGATCGCATCTGCGGCATTGATGACGCCGTCGAGATTGGCGTCATATGCGCCGAGCATTGCGAAGCCCGACGTCGTCTGATTGCCGAACAGCTCGGCGATGCCGTCGATCTTGCCGTTGGCATTGAGATCGATGGCGAGCAGGCCGTCGTCAGGCCGCACCCATCCGGTGCGTTCACCGAAGCCGTCATTGTCGAATTCGAAATAGGTGCGGCTGTTGCCCTCAGTGGTGAGTTCGTAGCCGTCACCGTCGAGATCGAGTACAAGCGGATCGAAGCCGTAGAGGCCGACGCCGAACCCGGCCTTCAGGGCGAGGTTCACATATTGCCTGAGGTTCTCGAACGAGAAATCCTCGGCCCATTCGTGCTGGAAGACGGTGACGCCGGCGGTGCCTACGCCGCTGTCGAGATCTAGATTATAGTCCTTGATCGCAGCGGTGCCGCCATGACCCCAGCCCAGGTTCATGACCAGATAGCCGTCGGCGGAACGCTGGAAGCTGGCGAATTTCATTGTCGCCACGTCGACGAAGAAGGCGGCGGCGGTGAGAATCTGCGACCCGATGACCGGGAAACCGCTCATGACGGTGCTGAAGGGCGCCCAATAGGCGGTATTGCCTTCCATCCACCACTGCTTGGCGCCGCCGAAGATAGTGACGCCACCATAGCTGATGCTGTCCTGGGTATCGCCATCTTCTATGAAGGTGTTGGCGCCGACCTTGAAATGGTCCTTGCCCTCACCGCCGTACATGTGGGTTTCCCAGCCGGCGGCCTGGAACGTGTCATCACCGCCACCGCCGATGAGGGTGGAATAGCCTTCGCCGTCGACACGTTTGCCGCCATTACCGATGAGATAGTCGTCGTAAGCCGTGCCGGTGACGGAATTGGCATTGCTTGCCCGCAGGCGCACCTCCGTGCCTGTCGTATGCGCAAGGCCCCAGTCGTAATAGTAGCTTACGGTCTGGTTTGAAGCGTCACGCAGATCGACGCGGACGCCGGCATCAGCCGACAACAGGCCGAAGAACGTGCTCGTGCCGTTTGCGAGGCCTGCATTGGAGAAGTCGAGCATATCGACGTTCTGCGCCTGCGGCGCTGCGCCGAAATCGACATTCAGGGCACCCATGGGAGAGCTGGGGCCGCTTGGGGCGCCAAGATATTCGACACGCACGGTGTCGGAGAAGCCGGTCAGAGCGATGCGCTCGATATCGACCGCGCGATCTGTATCGGTGCCGAAGGTGAGTTCGAAGGTCGACCGCTCTGTATCATTCGCGGCATCGACCGCAGAAAGCTGAAGCACGGCGCCCTGCGTAGAGGCGCCAAGCTGGAGGTCTATCGTGTCGGTGCCCGCGCCGCCTGCGAAAAAATCGCGCCCAGCGCCGCCAATGAAAATATCGTCCCCCGCGCCACCTGCCAGGACATCGTCGCCAGCGCCGCCGATCAGGGTGTCGTTGCCCCCGCCACCATGAATGAAATCATTCTCAGATGAGCCGGTGATCATGTCCGCGCCGTCGCCGGCGACGAAGAGGGACAGACGATCCGACGATGCGCCCTGCGGGCGATCGGGGACGGCACCGGTGAAATCGCCATTGGAAATCTGGAAGGCCACGCGATCGATCAACTCGGCGTGGGTCGCGGCTGCAATATTATTGTTATCGGCGAACCAACGCAGGCCGGCTTCGAGATCGGAACGGATCTTGACGACTTCGGGCGCGAGCGGGTCAATGTCGATCGACAGACGGGAGAGTGCCCGATTGATCAGCGTTTCGCGGCCGACGATGCTGGTGTGCTCGGCGCCTTTGTCCCACAGGGCATCGGAGAAATCGACGGTAAGGATGTCGTCATTGTTCGTGACGATGCCCGCTATCGCAGCGGAATCACTGGCCTGTTCGACCTTCCCAAGCGCGAGCTTGGCAGCGTACTGGACGAATATGTCAACTATAGATGAGGCGGACGCGGCGATGCTCGAGGATGCGTTGTCGGCATCCAGCGCTTTGCCCAGATCGCCAGCATCCTCGAAAAGGGCGCGGATACCTGTATCACCGAAGACCAGAGTTCCTTCATCAATGGCAGAATATGCGAGTGCCGTCCGGACAATCCCCGCATAATCATGGGCAGATTGTGAGCCTCCAGCGAATACTGCCCCCGTAGCCCCGCTCGATGAAGCAAGATTGTTATCGTACAACGCGGAATAGATGTGCTCTGACAGCCCCTGTGCACGCCAGTACGCGAACTCCGAATTCGCCGCTTCCTCGATCTGCGCGTACTGGCTGATCACCAAAGTTGACATACTATGTCGTGCCGCCCCCTGCAGGGGATCAGCCAAAGCCGACCAGTCGAAAGTGGTGATTTCCTCGATCCGGTCGCCAAGTGTTGCAGTCTCGGCGATCTGGCCGCCTGCGATCCAGCCCCCGAGATAGGAAATGGCGGCGCCGAGGATCGGCAGGATGCTTCCGACCCCACCCAGCGTCATGGCGATGGTGCCATTTCGCAGGAGGCGATTGATTTCGCCTTCCAGATAATAGCCGTCGATCTTGCCGATGTTGGGCTTTGCTATACCCAACATGGCCAGAACCGAGTCAGTGGGCTCAGTATCCAGCGGAAGATTTTGTTCTTCGAGTTTCTGTTGATAGGTCGACCAGAATTGCGCCACTGTCGCGACAAGGAACGGCATGTGATCAAAAACGACAGCCTCTCCACCAGAGAGCGCACCCACAAATCCCGCAAGACCTCCACCTAGGGAGTGCCCGGTTGTAATTATGTCGGTATTTCCGCCAGCAGTGGCTTCCTGCCCAGCGACTGCCTCATAGAATTGAAGAGCAAGGCTGCCCTGGCTTGCTTCGGCAAACCCGCCACCGAGTGTCCATCCATTCCAGATATCGCTGTCCGGGGCAAAAAGACCGGGATTGTCGGTTCCCCGGTAAGCGATGACCGTCTCGCCTGCCGAAAAGCCGCTCACGCCCGTCATATCATACGCGATTGCATAGAAGCCGGCACTGACTGACCCTGGCGGTAAGTCGATGTTGAGGATTGTCGCATTTCCAATCTGACGCCCAGCTTCTTCCTGATCCGTAGTTGAATCGCCCGGCTGCAAGATAACTCCTTGCCCGTATCCACGGTTATAGGAATCCATAGCAAGGATAGCCAAGAACAGATCTGGATTCATCAATATTCTCCTTGACGAAAGTCGCCATGGTGTAATGTTGCAGGCAAGCTAAAATCTCTCTGGCCATGATCCGGATTGAGACTTGGTTCAGGGTGCTGCCCCAACCACCCCAACCTTTTCTCAATTCCCGTGGTCATGTTCTCACCGGTCATCTGCACAGTGATCCGCTTGAGCCGGTATCCCACACCAAAGCTGGCGGCGAGGTTGACCGGGTCAACGCGCGCGACACTCGTCGGATCAGCCAAATCGCGGAACGTCACCAGCATGGGATAGATCGATGCCCCGATCTCGGCCGACAGCTCCTGTTCGCGCGCCCATGGCCGGAAAGTTGTCCACTGCGCACTCCCGCACAGCGCTGGATTCGGCTGAACTGTTGGTTGACCCTCGCCACAGGCGGCGCGCTCCATCAGCCTGGCGTGGTAGAAGGCAGCGTCGCCGCTCTCCTCTGGTCGCAACAGCGCAAAAAGTACCCTGCCGTTGGGCAAGGGCACCGCGACGGCTTCGCCCCTAAGGCGAAATTGGATCCCACTCGCGTCGCCGAAGCGCGTTCCTGCCTTGATGGTCGATTCCACGACGCTCGATCCGGTGCGCGGACCGTCAGGCGTATCAACCGTCACCGTCATTCGGTATCGGATGGTTTCACTGGGATAGAAAAGTTCGCAGCCGGAAAGCATCGCTAGCGCCCACACCGCGAGGACGGCTGGCGCCGTCCGCTTGGTGACATTCACTGAAGTCCTCCGTTGCGATCGGAGGCTGCGAAGTTGGCATCCGTGCCACGATAGGCGATGACCGTATCTCCTGCGGAGAAACCCTCCACGCCGGTCATGTCATAGGCGAGCGCATAGAAACCGGTCGATTCTGCAGATGCACCGATTTCGGTAACACTATCAGTTCTTATCGTCGCATTTCCAATTTTTGTTACATTGAGATTAACGTCTAGGTCTTTAATTCCCACGCCATAACCACGATTGTAAGAGTCCATTGCCAAGATGGCCAAGAACAGATTTCTGTCCATAATTTACTGTCCTTTTTGGAAGTCTGTTTCGGTAATCGAAGTGGCAAATGGAAGTGCGGTTCCCACAGGCGGATAATCTCTAACCGCAACCTTCATGAGAGCGCCGCGTTGCTGGGCGAGCCACCCCAGCCGTTTCTCGATCCCAGTCGTCACATCCTCATCGGTAACTGCCACGGTGATGCGTTTTAGCCGATAACCTGCACCAAAGCTGGGGGCGAGGTTGACCGGGTCAACGCGCGCGACACTCGTCGGGTCTGCCATGTTGCGAAACGTCACCAGCATGGGATAATCTTCGGGTCGGACTTCGGCTGATTGCCGGATATTCTGCCGTGCGGATATTCGAGCGGCACTTTCGACCACGTCATTCTTGAAGGCGGGGTCCAGCGCCGTCATTGACAATCCGGCAAGGTCACCGTGTATCGCCCCGGTCTTGAGCAGCGCGAACATGGTCCGGCCGC
The DNA here is from genome assembly GCF_014200045.1 of Rhizorhapis suberifaciens. Lineage (GTDB taxonomy): Bacteria > Pseudomonadota > Alphaproteobacteria > Sphingomonadales > Sphingomonadaceae > Rhizorhapis > Rhizorhapis suberifaciens. The sequence continues at coordinate 9,705 of NZ_JACHOV010000003.1, read as the reverse complement.
CAGGAAGATCAACGGCAACGGCTTCGCCCTTCACGCCCCAGGCGCGCTTGGCCTCTTCAGGCAGCAGGGCCGTCTTGTTGTTGGCCCGGACCTCGTAGACGCTCGATCCGGTGCGAAGCCCCTCGGGCGTGTCGATCTCAACCGTCATGCGGAAATGATAGGTTTCGGGAAACATCTCGGCGCATCCCGTAAGTCCGAGCACGACCATGCCGGTAGCGAACAAACTACAGAGGAGGCGCGGTTTCACGCTGCCACATCCGCAAAATCGTTATCGTTAACCGCCGCGACAAGGAACGGCATGTGATCAAAAACGACAGCCTCTCCACCAGAGAGCGCACCCACAAATCCCGCAAGACCTCCACCTAGGGAGTGCCCGGTTGTAATTATGTCGGTATTTCCGCCAGCAGTGGCTTCCTGCCCAGCGACTGCCTCATAGAATTGAAGAGCAAGGCTGCCCTGGCTTGCTTCGGCAAACCCGCCACCGAGTGTCCATCCATTCCAGATATCGCTGTCCGGGGCGAATGCTTCTCGGGCGCAACTACGGTTATATGCCATCGCAGGAAATGGAGAAAACAAATCTCGATTCATTTTATCATCTCCGCAGATGGCCAATTTCAGACTGCAAAGTGCAGTAAAAGGATATGATGGGCTGTATCGAATATCGCGTCGCGGCATGCCGAATCTCAGGCATCCCGAGCCCCATCCTCTACACCACCCTCTATTTTCCGCCTCATCTTCTCCAGCACGACAGGATCGACAAGGCGCGTGACAATGGGATGGACTCGTACCGGCTTATCCTTCACCACTTGGCTGAAATTCGCGAGCACCGCGGTTGCCACTTTCTGGCTAGGTGCGATCACGTCGAGGAGCCAGGCAGTGTCGCCGCTCGCCCAGTCCTCCGGCCTGACGCGGATGGGGAATACCCCGGCCTTTACCTGTTCGCGGATCTTGACATCGACCTCATCCGATACACTCGCCCAGATGGCGATACCGGCCGTCTCCGCAACCTTGCCTTCGCCGACCGCCTTGGCGATTGCGATGCGGTCGGCCATCATCGGCTCAAGCACGAGATGTGTTATATCGGACAGGGTCTGGTTACGATAGCGTGGCAGATTCATTATCGCGAGGACCACCTCGCCAACGCTGGCTTGCAGCTTCGCACGAAGGGCCGAAACCTTCGCCACAATCTCCGGATCGATCGGCCGCTGTTCGGTGCTAGGCGCAACAGGCATCTCAACCGACAAAGCACCATTTGCCCGAGATTCTTCCACTGTGGAATCTGCTGGACTCTTATTCACCACAAATTTCCCCCTATGGACAGACTGTCCAAAATACGCGCGTTGCCGTAGCGGCATGCAGGGGAAAACTGGCGCCCGAATTATTATGTTCAGAGTGCCCCGATTGCCAAGCCGAGATTGATTTCATCTCGACTGACCTTCCCACATTACCAACTCGTCTTCTGAGGTCAACACCACCGAGAAACGAAAGGCTGAAATTTTTCGGTCACTTCCGCCGGATTTTGAGAGCGATCTTCGGATATGACCGTTTCTTGCAGAAACTAAAATATTTCATCTATCCGATTCGGATAAATCGACCAAAATGTTGCATGTATATTACTCGTTAACGCTCTCTACCTGCCTCATCGAGGGCCTGTGCAAAGGGGGAGAGCAGATACTGGATGATCCGCCGCTTGCCGGTCTTGATTTCGGCCTGAACGGCGAGGCCTGGGCCGATGGGCTGGTCCTTGCCTGCGACCTTGATGGTCCTCTGATGCAAGCGGATTCGCGCGGCATAGACAAGACCCGGCTGAACGGGACGGTTCTTCTCATCGCGCAGCGCGCCCTGCTGGCTTTGATCGATGGCGTCGCGGCTGATTGTCTCGACTGTGCCTTCGATCAGGCCATAGTCCGTGAAGGGATAAGCTTCGAGCTTGACCCTGACCGTCTGTCCTTCGCGGACGAAGCCGATATCCTTGTTGAGGATATGCACCTCGACCTCGACGTCCGATCCGTCGGGCACGATGACCATCAGCGGCTGGGCGGGCTGGACGACGCCGCCGATCGTCGTGACGGCCAGCTGTTGCACAGTGCCGCTGACAGGGGCGCGGAGTTCCTGGAACTGGCGACGGCGCTTGGATTTGCGCAGTTCCTCGGCGGCGAGCGCGGATTTGTCGGTCGCTTCTGACAGCTCCGTCACCGCGCCTTTGGCAAAGCCTTGGCGGAGCTTGGCGATCTCGGCATCGAGCGCGCCGATCGCGGCACGCGCTTTGGCGGCGGCGGCCTGCTGGACTGCGATATTCTGGATATGCTCGAGGCGCAGCTGCTCATATTCCATCATCTTCAGTTTGGAGAAGTAGCCCTTGTCGGACAGCTCCTTGCGCGCTTCGAGCTGGCGGTCGACCAGCGGCAGGGTCATCTTGAGCTTGGCGATCTCGGCTTGTGCGGAGGCAAGTTCGGCCGCCTGCTGGGCGCGCTGCTGGACAAGGCTGGCGCGCTGCGCCTCATATTCAGCGATGGATATGCGGACAAATTGCGCCTGGGTGTGAGCGATAGCCTCGGGAGTTCCGGCAGGTGCGCTCAAGTGCGCAGGGCCGCCTGCCAGATAGCGGAGCAGTGCATCGTTCCTCGCCTTGACGATATTGGCGGAGAGCAGCTGCTGCCCTGCCTGAGCCTCATCGGCTCCCGCAAGCGTCGGATCGAGTGCGACCAGCAATTGGCCCTTTGTCACATGCTGGCCGTTCCGGACATGGATGGCACGGACCGAACCGATCTCAATGGGCTGGATGATCTTCACATTGGCTGACGGAATGATCTTGCCGCTCGCCACCGCGACGACATCGACCTTGCCGATCACAGACCAGAGGATCGTGATAGTGAAAAGGGTGCAGAGGATCAGCAGCAGCCAGCGCAAGCCAGGGCTTGGCGGTTTTTCCATGATCTCGAGTGCTGCGGGCAGGAACTCATGATCGGAGATGGGACGCTTGGTTTTCTCCGCCTCATCCTGCATCCTCCAACTGATGCGCAGCACCCGCCAATGATGCGCGACGGTAGGCAGGCGTGCCGCGGCCCAGGCTCTCATGCCGCCTGTCCCATCTGCTTGGCATAGAGTTGGGCATAGCGCCCACCGGCCTTGAGCAGGCTGTCATGATTGCCGATCTCAGTGATCGCGCCACCTTCTACGGTGACGATGCGGTGGCATTGCCTGACGGCTGAGAGGCGGTGGGCGATGATGATGACGGTGCGGCCCTGCGCGATGCGGCGCAGGTTGGTCTGGATGATCTCCTCGCTTTCTGCATCCAGCGCACTGGTCGCCTCGTCAAGGATCAGGATGCGGGGATTGCCGATAAGGGCGCGGGCAATGGCCATGCGCTGGCGCTGGCCGCCCGACAGGTTGCCGCCGCGCTCGTCGATGATGGTGTCATAGCCGTGCGGCAGCTCGAGGATGAACTCATGGGCGCCAGCAAGGCTGGCCGCCGCCATCACCCGCTCCATGGGAAGCGTCGGATCGGCGAGCGCGATATTCTCACGGACCGAGCGGTTGAAGAGGATATTCTCCTGCAGCACCACGCCGATCTGCCGCCGTAGCCAGGCGGGATCGACCAGCGCCAGGTCGGTGCCGTCAACCAGCACCCGGCCCTGTTCGGGCACATAGAGGCGCTGGACCAGCTTGGTGAGGGTCGACTTGCCCGAACCCGAGGGCCCCACAATCCCCAGCATCTCGCCTGCCTCGATGGCGAGGCTGACGCCGCGGAGCGCCTCGGGCGCATCGGGGCGGTAGCGGAAGCGAACCTTGTCGAACTCGACCTTGCCCCGGATCGGCGGCAGGCTGGCGCGATTAGGATTATGCTCGGGCTCGGCGGGCGTGTTGAGGACGTCGCCCAGACGGTCGACCGAGATGCGGACCTGCTGGAAGTCCTGCCAGAGCTGCGACAAGCGCAATATCGGCTGCGCCACGCGGCCGGACAGCATATTGAAAGCCACCAGCGATCCGACGCTCAAGTCGCCTGAGATCACGGCCTTCGCCCCGAAATAGAGAATGGCGACCGTCGTCAGCTTGGAGACGATCTGAATGAGGTGGCTGCCCCAATTGGCAAGCGTCGCTACGGCAAAACCGGTATTGGTATAGCCTGCAAACTGCTTTTCCCATTTGGAACGCATCTGCGGTTCGACCGCCATGGCTTTAAGCGTACCGATGCCGGTGACGCTTTCCACCAGGAACGCCTGGTTCTCCGCCCCACGCTTGAACTTCTCGTCGAGCCGCGCGCGCAAGGCGGGCGTGATGACGATCGAGATCGCGGCATAGATGGGAATCGACAGAGACACAATCAGCGTCAGCATCGGGCTGTAAAGATACATGACGATGAAGAAGACGATAGTGAAGAAGAGATCGATCACCACGGTCACGGCATTGGATGTGAGAAACTCGCGGATGCGTTCCAGCTCGCGCACCCGCGCCACACTGTCGCCGACCCGCCGCGCCTCGAAATAGGAGAGCGGCAGGTTGAGCAGATGCCGGAACATGCGCGAGGAGAGCTCGCTGTCCACCCGGTTGGTGGTATGCGCGAACAGCCAGTTACGCAGCGCCGACAGCAGGGTCTCGATCAGGAGGACGGTCGCGAGGCCGATCGCCAACACATCCAGCGTGGTCATCGACTGATGCACCAGCACCTTGTCGATGATGAGCTGAAAGAAGATGGGCGATACCAGACCCATGAGTTGCAAGAAGAAGGAACCGATCAGTACATCGCGCAAGGGCCCGCGATATTTGACGAGCGCCGGGATGAACCAGCTGATGTCGAAGGGTCGCGACACCCCCGCCATCTGCTCGCGCGTGGTCATCAAGAGCAGGCGTCCGGTAAAGCGGCCGTCCATCTCCTCGCCGGTCCACACTTCCGGCCGCTCGCCGTCGCCGCGCTGGATGAGGACCCGCAGGCCCTCTTCCTGCTGGTCGATCTTCAACAGAATGACGATCTGGCCGTCGCGCAGTTCGGCCAGCCCGGGCAGCGGTAGCTTGTGGAGATCAGCCAAGCTGGCGGACTTGATCCTGGCGACAATCTTCAGCCGCTTCGAAATCCGCGCCAGATCTTCCAGGCCATAGCCATCCTGCGGCCCGCCATGATCATGCGCGATCTGTGCGGGATCAGCCGGAACCCCCAGGAACTTCGCCAGCAGGACAAAGGAGGCAAGAGCCGCATCCGGACCAGACGTGCGATGCACGCCTCCGCCGTCCCCGCTTCCCCCAAGCGGATTGGAATTCATTTTTGCTGTTCTGTTTCCGTCACGAAATCGATTCGAATTGTCGAGACGACAAAGCTAAGGGGTCCAAGCAACGCAATCCTCCAGAAAATCCGCTCTGAGTTTGGAGGACAGGACCCATTTTTTGTATGTGTGGCCCCCAACGGATGGAATCGCTAGCAGGTTCCAAATGCTCGTGCAATTGGGAGGAATGGACTTGCATGTGCCCAACACAGATTTCAGATGTTTCCCTCTTGGCTGCCCAGAAGCCATTTCCATGACGAAATGCCTATAGTTGCAGCAACACGTAGGCCAATCTGGCCCCGTCAATCGATGTTAATCGGTTCTCCGTTTTCTCGGTGCTATCTGCTTATGAAGCTGGGATAGCCTGATGAACTTATCTCGATGTCCATCAATCCGGCAACAGGCAATGCTTGCGACGGGCAGCAATTGCGGAGGCCGAATAAGATTGGTCGCACGAAAGCGAAGAGCCACGCGGCAAAGCTCCGTAGCAGCCGGTCTACTTCGCGGCCTATCGCCAAGCGATCCGCTCAAGGCGCTAACGGCCCTATCCTAATCGTGCATCGCACCGGTTCCTTGGCTTTGGCGGCGGCCCTTTCACACGCAGCGATCGTCTCGCGGTTAGCCTGCCGCATGTCGGCAGCGTCAACGATGGCCTGCCAGCCTTCCGGGTTCCCGGCTTGCATGAGACGTATGCCCGCATCCCATAAGGTCGGCTCGCCCATCGTGCGGCGCGCGACCCGTTCGGGCCATTGCCGGCTTTGCGGGCCGATGCTCGCCGCCCATCCCGGATAGATCAACCACAGGAGGGATACGGCGAGGATCGCGCCGCCGATGGCATAGAGCAAATGACGCCGCCGCTCGTCGTTCGCGCGAAGCGTGCCGGTCGCCCGGTTCATGGCGGCGATGGCCTGACGGTTTCGCTCCCGCTCTTCCTTGACGGCGATCCTGTCGGCCTCGCGCGCCGCTTCCGCCGCCGCCGCGATCCGCCCGGCCATGCTCTCCGGCGTGATCCGTAGCGCTTCCGATTGCTCGACCGCTTTCATGTGCTTAGCGAACTCGGCCATGTTGGCGTTGATCTTGCCGAGCGTCGGGTTGTAGTCGGGAATCTCGATGCTCTGCTTTTCGACGGCGATATGTTCGAGTGCGCGGGCGATCACTGCCAAGCGCCCGTCAAATCGCGCATCCATCGCCTCCACGCGCGCTGCCAGGCGCGCGAACGCCTCCGTCGCCGTGGTCGGCGGTTCCGGCTCGTTGGGCAGGGAATGTTGGTCCATTTGCTATTCTCCTTGGTCTAGCGTTCCATGCCGCGGCTGAGGTCGCGGCCATGATCGAAGGGGATGGAGTTCGCGAGGTCGCGCGACAGGCTGCGGCCGATGTCACGGCTGATCTCGAGGCCGAGTTCGCGGCTGCGCCTGCCGAGCACCGATTCAAGCTGGGCGTCGCGCTCAAGGCTCTTCGCCATGTCGGCCATGTGCTGCGCGGTGGTTTTCGCGCCCCGGAAATTGCCATCGCGCACCAGCTCCGCGTGCTGCTGCCGCAACTGCTGCCAGCCTTCCACGAAGCGGTCGGCGCGCTGGAATGGGTCGATACGGATTTCGGCCTCCGCCTGCATCGCCCGCACGGCTTCCTGCCCGCGCCCTTCGGCCGCCTCGCGGATCAACTCCCGGCCGCCCCGGAAGCACTGTTCAAATCGGTGATGCCTTCGGGGCGGATCGCGTCCAGCGCTTGCCCGGCGCGGTCCAGCGCCGCGCGCTGGTGGGGCATGGGGGCGATGCCCTGCGCGCGGGTCTGGTGGATCGCGTCGAGCGCCTTGGCATAGCGCTCGACCGCGCCGCGCAAGCCTCCGGCACGCATCGGCTGCGGGTCATGCTCGCGCTGCCGCTGGCGGGCGGGATCGGGCTGCGATACGAAGCGGCCAAGGTCGAGACCGTCGAACATGCCCCGCTTCTGCTCCGGTGCGGGCACCGCCCCCCGATCCTGACCGGGAAGCGAGAGGCGCAACCCGTCGAAGATCCCGCGCGCCTTTTCGGGCATCTGCCGGATGATCTCGGCGATGCGCTCGCCAAAGCCGATGCCGCGCCGCTCGGCGAACTCGCGGGCTGGCTCGACTTGGCGGTAGTCGCTCGCCATGTCCTTGGTGCGCTCGCGCGACAGGGTGCGGACAAGGCGGGCATCGTCCTTGAAGTCGTCGCGGCCATAGTGCAGCGCGATGCCCTCGCGATGGCGCGACATGCCGACATAAGCACCGTGGCGATCCATGCCGGGCGTCGCCAGCACATGGCTACGGTCTACCGTCATGCCCTGCGCCTTGTGGATCGTGGCGGCATAGCCATGATCGAGGTCGCGATAGTCTTTGATGTCGAACGCGACGCTGCGCCCGTCGTCGGTGCGAACGGCCATGCTGCTTTCGCTGACGCGCTCGATCGTCCCGAGCGTGCCGTTCTTCACCTCCAGGCTGCGCTCATTGCGCAGGAACATGATGCGGTCGCTGGACGAAAAATCCCGCTCGCCGCGCTCGACTTTGACGCGCACATCGTCCCCAAGCTCGCCCGATGCGCGCATCCGGTCGCGCGCCGCCTCGTTCAACTCGCGCACCTCGTCATTGGTGTGGGTGAGGATGATGCGCGATTGATCGGGCGCGGCGATGCGCTCGCGGTCCCAGCGCTCGACAAGCTCGCTCCGCGCCGCTTCGCGCGTCTCGGCCGCGTGGATCAAGCCATGATCGCGATACGCATGGATCGCCTCGCCGGTCCTGCCGGTCGCAAGCTGCCGGGTGGCGTCGCGCTGCCAGTCGATGTGCTGGCGGCGCACCTCCGTAATCTCGACCCCGCCATGCCGTTCGTTGATTGCGCGGAATGCCGCACCGGCCTGGATCGCCTGCAACTGCTGCGGATCGCCCACCAGCACGACCTTGGCGCCCGCGTCGGCGGCATGGGAGAACACGCGCTCCATCTGGCGCGTGCCGACCATGCCCGCCTCGTCGATGACGAGCACATCGCGCGAGGTGAGCAGGTCACGCCCTTGCGCCCAGCCATGTTCGAAGCTGGCGATGGTGCGCGACGCGATGCCCGAGCCGTTCTCCAGACCCTCGGCGATGCCCGAGAGCGCGGCACCGCGTACACGGAACCCGGCATCCTCCCACGCCTCGCGTGCGACGCCGAGCATCGCGCTCTTGCCGGTCCCGGCGTAGCCGACAACGACGCTGAGACCCTGCTTGTCGGTCACATGGTCGAACGCGGCGCGCTGCTCGCCGGACAGGTCCAGCCCCCGTTCCGCCGCGTGCGCCAGCGCGCCTTTCCGGTCGGCGTCCGACACGCGATGCCGATCACGCTCCGCCATCGATTCCGATGCGCGCTGCAACCGCTGTTCGGTCTCGATCATCTCGCGGCTGGTAAAGCGATCCTCGCCGCGCCCGTCCTTGCCGAGCGCGATCAGGTCGGGCGACGATCGCACCGCGCCGAGCACGGCGTCATACTGTTCGCGCCCGTCGCTGTGCCGATGCGCGAACATGGCAAGATCGCGGTTCGTGAACGTCGCTTGGCTGTGCGTAATGGCGTCGAGCGCAATGCCGGGATCGGCGATGATCCGCTCGCCATTCTCGCGTGCGATCTCGCGGTGGATTTCGGCGCGATCGGCAAGCTGTCCCTCGCGCTCCATGCGCTGCGCCGGGCCACCGATCTTGTCCTGCGGCTCAAGCGCGATGCCTTGCGCTTCCAGCGAGCGATGATCGATGCGGGCATCAATGTCGAGTTCGGCCAGCCGCGCGTTGACGTGGGCCTCCCAGCGTTCGCGCCACTGGCCGACATTCGCATGTTCGTTCCATTCGCGCACTTTCGCCCCGAAGCCGTCTTCGCCCACCTCGCGCATGGTGAGCATCACATGTGCGTGCGGCTTCGCCAGCCCGTCCGCGCCGATATCTCGATGTACATTGAGGTCGGCGATCATGCCGCGATCGACGAACTCGGATTGCACGAAGTCGCGGGCTAACTCGATGCCATGTTCCTTCGTCATCTCGCGCGGAATGGCGAACTCGACTTCGCGCGCGAGCTGCGCGTCCTTGCGCACCTCGACGGCCTCGACTTCGTTCCACAATGCTTCGCGATCCGAGAAGCGTTCGGGCGCGCCGTCGGGCAACATGATTTCGCTATGCTCGACACCCGAGCGGGCGCGAAAGTCATGGTCGCGGTCGAGCCGCTCGTCGTGCAGGCGCTCGCCCGCGCTGCGGCCCGCAGTGCGCCCGATGACCTGCACGCTGAAATGAAAGATCGCCATAGCGATCGCCCAGTTACTACACTGAGCGCACGTCGGCACGACGTATAAGCGCGCCCTTCTCGAAAATTTCTCGGACGGGACTAGGCTGAATCGACATTCAGCACCAGAAGCTGAGAGCGGCGAGGCATAGGCTAGCGAGATAGTTTTGCGGGATTCGGTCGTATCGGGTGGCTAT
>NZ_JACHOV010000002.1 GCF_014200045.1 Rhizorhapis suberifaciens | reverse complement strand
TGTGCTTTGCCCATGATCCACCTCCAAAGAGAAGGAATCACAAATCTCACGCCAGGGGAATCCCCAGCGATTCACATTTCCAATCCGACGCTCTAGGGCAAGATCATGCCCGATTAGCGCCTTATTCGCTTGCCAAAGGGGCACATCTGTTGGCAAGCATCCGCGCCAGCACCAAGGAACCTACGATATTATGAGCAACCGGCAGGACATTTTTGACAGCGTCGCGGCTCAGATCGAACCTTTCAACAAAAAAGGCATCGATTTGACCGAAGGCACCAGCTTTGCTGGCGATCTGGAGTGGGACAGCCTGACGGTCATGGATTTCGTCGCGGCAATCGAAGATGAGTTCGATATCATCATCACCATGAATATGCAGGCGGAAATCGAAACCGTCGGACAATTGGTCGACGCGGTGGCGAAGCTGAGGGGTTGATCAACTCCTCCTCCGTTCGTCCCGAGGCGAAGTCGAGGGACGCAATGCGAGGATGGGCTAAACATGTCTCGACTTCGCTCGACACGAGCGGGAAATTAGAAAACGGATATGACTGACCTTTTCTCCAAATTCGATCCTCTTATCGCCGAACGCGAAGCGCTGCTGGCCACAGGCGTACGCGATCCCTTCGCCATTGTGATGGACGAGGTGAAATCCCCGACCCTCGCGATTATCAAGGGCAAGGAAACGATTCTGCTCGGCACCTATAATTATATGGGCATGACCTTCGATCCCGATGTGATTCAGTCAGGGAAGGACGCGCTTGATAATTTCGGTTCGGGCACGACCGGCAGCCGCGTTCTCAACGGCACTTATCAGGGCCATAAGGAATGCGAAGAGGCGTTGAAGGAATTTTACGGCACCAGCCACGCCATGGTCTTTTCAACCGGTTATCAGGCCAATCTCGGCATGATCTCTACGCTCGCCGGCAAGGGCGACTATGTGGTGCTGGACGCTGATAGCCATGCGTCGATCTATGACGGCTGCTCGCTTGGCAATGCGGAGATCGTCCGTTTCCGCCATAACAGTGTCGAGGACCTCGACAAGCGCCTTGGCCGTCTTCCTGCCGAAGCGCAAAAGCTCGTCGTCCTGGAAGGCGTCTATTCGATGCTGGGCGACATTGCCCCCCTGCCCGCAATGGTCGCGGCGGTAAAGAAACACCCGAACACGATGATCCTTTGCGATGAAGCGCACGGCATGGGTTTTTTCGGTCCAAATGGCCGGGGCGTGTTCGAGGAACTGGGCTGTGAAGGCGACATTGACTTCGTCGTCGGCACCTTTTCCAAATCGGTCGGCACGGTCGGCGGCTTCTGTGTCTCCAACCATCCCAAGTTCGACGTGCTCCGCCTTGTCTGCAGGCCTTATGTATTCACCGCTTCGCTGCCACCCAGCGTCGTAGCGACCGCCGCGACGTCAATCCGCAAGCTGATGCATGCCGCTGACAAGCGGGCGCACCTTTGGGAAAACAGCCGCCGCCTTCATAAGGGTCTCACCGACCTTGGGTTCAAGCTCGGCACGGAAACGCCTCAATCCGCCATTATTGCGGTGATGCTGACCGATCAGACACAGGCCGTGGCCATGTGGCAGGCGCTGCTGGAGCTGGGCCTCTATGTCAACATGGCTCGCCCGCCTGCGACCCCCGCCGGCACCTTCCTCCTGCGTTGCTCCCTATGCGCGGAGCATTCGGGTGAGCAGGTCGGACAGATCATAGAGATGTTCGCAACCGCCGGGCGCTTAGTCGGGTGTATCAACTAGAGACTAATCGGTTCCGGCGTCAAAACGGTATCTTTGCACGAGTCATCGCATAGGCTATGTTGAAAGAAAATCGGAGGAGCGGCACATATTCATCGATGAGCCGAACGCGCGCCTACAAGCGCTGATCGCACGCTTCCTGCCATTGTTTTTCGCGGCAGGGCTTTCGCTTACCCTCGCAGCTCTGCTGTTTTTCGTATCTCAGGCCAGCAGGGAACGGGACAATGCCCTAACGTCTCAGCGGCATAGTTTTGTGGTGATGAACATCGCCCGCGCCCTGGATGCGACCATCTCCCGATCGGAATCCACCCTCGCCCGCTACGTGATCAGCACCGACAAGAATGTCGGCCGCGTCTATCAATCCGAATGGGGCAAGGCGGGACAGCAGCTGGAACTTCTGGCGCGCGAAACACGCAAGGACTCCTCGCAAAGGGCTCTCGTGGCGCAGCTCCGGGATGCCTATCTGCAGCGCGGGCAGGAACTGAACGACATTGCACTGCGCACCAGCTATGACCAGAAAATGGGCTCACTGGCACGCTTTCACCAAGCAGGTCGTGCCCAAAGCCTCGCGCGCATCAACTCCCTTTTAAAACAGGTTATCAAGGCCGAAGAGGCCGTGCTGGAAAAGCGCAGCCAAGCCGTCAGCGATACCGAGATCCGCTCTGAAGCTTTGTCGAGCACCTACCGCATCTTCGGCCTTATCATCCTGGTCGGCGCGCTTGGCATGGGCTGGGCCGCCAATGCCGCGCTCAGCGACCGTCGTCATGCCCGCCGTCTTGCCGAAGCGGAGTCGCTTCGCGCCGCCGATCTGGAAGACGCGGTCACATCGCGCACCCTTGAACTGAAGATCGCCAATGAGGAACTCCATCGCGAAGCCGGTGAACGCGCCGCCGCCGAAGAAAGCCTGCGGCAGATGCAGAAGATGGAGGCTGTCGGGCAGCTGACGGGCGGCATAGCCCATGATTTCAACAATATGCTCGCAGTCGTTGTGGGCGGCTTGGAACTCGCCCGGCGTAAGCTGCATCAGGATCCGGCCCATGCCGAACGCCACATCGCCAACGCGATGGAAGGGGCGAACCGGGCCTCTGCCCTGACCCGCCGCCTTTTGGCGTTCGCCCGGTCCGAACCGCTACTGCCGCAGGTCATCGACCCGGATAATCTCATTTGCGAAATGACCGAGCTTATCGACCGCACAATTGGCGATCAGATCAGGGTCGAAACCGCGCCGGGTACTCAGGGTTGGAAAATATGGGTTGACCGCCATCAGCTGGAAAACGCGATTCTCAATCTGGCTGTAAACGCCCGCGACGCCATGGATGGACGGGGCACGCTCACCATATCCACACGTCAAGCGCAGCTACATGAGGGCGAGATCGGCGAATGCCCTGCCGGCGACTATATCGTGCTGAGCGTCAGGGATACGGGCTGCGGCATGCCGCCAGAGGTGCTTTCGCGGGTATTCGAACCCTTCTTTACCACCAAGGCGGTGGGCAAGGGTACAGGACTTGGTCTCAGCCAACTTTTCGGTTTTGTGGGGCAATGCCGGGGAGAGATCCAGATCATATCGGCGGTCGGCGAAGGCACCGAAGTGCTGCTCTATCTACCGCGTCAACATGTCGTGGAGGAACGGACTGCTGACCTGGTGCAAAATGTGTCCGCCCTGGAACGGGTCGAACATGATGGCGAATCAACAATATTGGTGGTGGAAGACGACCCTCGCGTTCTTTCGGCGACGATCGATGCTCTCATCGATTTGGGCCATCAGCCGATCGCTTGCGATCACCCCTTGAAAGCCGCTGCGTTGCTGACAAGCCATCCCGAAATCCAGCTTATCATTTCGGACGTTCTGATGCCCGATATGACCGGGCCGGAGATGGTGGCCCTCCTCCGCAAATCGCATGCGTCAATGCCGGTTCTGTTCGTATCCGGCTTTGCCGGTGACATTGACGACGCCGCAATGTTCGATGGGTGCCAATTACTGCGCAAGCCCTATACCATCGCCGCGCTTTCAGCGGCCATCGGCCAGGCCCTTAAAGGCCCGGTCAGCGAACGGCGCCCCGAGACCACAGCCGCGGCAACAAGCTGACTGCTCCCAAAAGGGGCCAGCGACGCTGCCACGGCTTGATCCTTATGTCAGTGCCGGCGTGCCGATTTATCTTCCAGGCGAGATAATCGATGCCTCCCGCGAAAGTGAGACTCGCCTTGGCGAGCCGGAGCAGTGTCAGCCGCTTGCCCCGGCGCTGCAATCGACGCCAGAGTCGCGCATTGGCCGCTATTTCGGACTCCGTGTAGGATTGCTCGGGCGCCAGATTGGCCGCCTTTTGCACAGGAGTGGTAAAGCGGCGATAGCGCTCCTCATCGGCGTCTATGATAGAAGCGGAACGCCCCTTTCGCTCTGCCCGTAGCTCTGCATTATAGGTCAGGTCAAATCCGGTGCGCCAATAAGCAAGACCCTCTCCAACCGAGGACCTGACGGCTGGTGCAGCAAGCCTGAACAGAGTGGGAGCTGCCTGCGAGACTGCTTCGATAACGCTTGATCGCGCGGCCTCTTCTGCCACCCACACCAGCCGCGAGGGTTGGGCAAATCGTGCCCAGACCGAGACATTGTCGGCCTTCATGCTGTTCAACCTTGCAAAATCGGCTTCGCTCAACACGGCATATTTGGCGGCCAGTCCTTCATGAGCGAAAGGAAAGACATTGGGAGGGATCAGGCGGTTCGCGGCGGCCAACCAACGTTTGCGATAAGCCGACCGATAATCGGAAACGATCAGGTAGAAGTCGAGCATCAACCCTTCAAGCTGCTGCTGCCTAAGGCACGAACCATAGAAAAGGACCGCTCGCGCCGCGCCGGGATATTGGTCCGCGAGCGCCTTGGCCATCAGTTCGACAAGCGGATTGACCGGCTCGGCTAGCTCCGCTGCGACGAGCGCCGGAAGAGAGGGTTCACAGCTCTTCATGGCTGTTCAGCCTAGCACTGAAAGCATGAAATAGAAGCCTCAGGCGGCGAGGCGCAGGAAAGGCACCGGCGCGGTGGACGTCAGCACGATAGGATGTCCAGGATCCGCCTGGAACAGCTCCCCGTCCAGGATGACGCTGCTATGTTCGCCCTCAATGCGGATCATGTCGCCCCGCTCAAGATGGATGCCGGTCAGCTTCCGTTTTCCTAATTTGCCGGAAACGCTAGCGAAAAGCATCCGGAACAGCGCCGACAGGCTGTGATCCACGGCCATCAGCTTCATGCTGCCGACCGCCTCATTGCTCAACCCCGTGCGCGCGCCCAACAGCAGTCGTTCCAAAGTCGTGACGATCAGCAACGAAAAACGACCCCGCAATTGCCCCTCCCGAATAAGAGAGACTTTTATGGGCCTTGTCTTGGGCGGCATATATTTCCCACTAATCCCTAGCAGCAGCGAAAATATGACCGCCACCGCCGTCAGGAAGTGACTGAGCCCATTGGAAAGTCCCAAGGGATAGATATGGTGGCGACAATATAGGATATAGTCGGCAAGACCCGCTCCGCCCAGGAACATGCCCAGCACTGGCCGGCTTCCCGCTTGGCCGTCCGACAGCGAAATCAGTTCACGTGCCACTACATGGTCATCAAGGCCGGTTTTGGCGAGATCCACGATCCGGTCCAGCGCCTTCAGCGGATCGCCATAGGTGCCCAGGTCCAGGGCAATCAAATTGGTTTTTCCGTTAGGCAGCACTGCAATAGGCGGCACCTTGCCCTTGAAATGTTCGCCCTGATACAATTCGGTCAGCGCTGCCTGTACCGTACCGTCGCCGCCATTGATGACTATCACCGCGGGGTTGACGCGAGCTATAGTTTGCAGCGCGCGCCCGATCTGATCGACATGCTCCACCTCATAGTGGAAGATGTCGGGATGATTGACGCAATGGCTGCGCACACGTGGCAACATGGCACGGTTGCCTGTCGATTTGGGATTGGACAAAAGCGCTACGCAAACCATCGCGGCTGTGCCACCTATCTATATTGTTTCAGCGGCTGAAAAGAGAGCCCCTGAACATAATTCATGACTACCCGGATCGGCCGGGTTTCGTTGCCCACGGAAAACTGCGTCTTGCTCATGCTGGGCTTTTTCTTCATGACCAGATCGCTCAGACTGACATCGGGATTGCCCGAGAAGCCGCCGCCATCCTTTCGATCGCTCTTGCCATTCCCATTCGCGTCGTGCCGGACATAAACAGCATAATTGCCAGGCTTGGGAACAGGAACGCAGACATCTGCGACACCCGAGGAGGGAACTGGCACCTCGACTCGTTCCAGCCACTCACCCTTCTCAAGGAAAGTTCGGCTGTTGCTGGTATAAAGCTGCACCCGAATCTTGCCGGTCCGGCTTTTCAAACCTTCGACCTGAACGAGTACAGCGCTCGCGCCATTGTCGCACATGGCGGCATGCGGACCGATCGCGGCCGCTTCGGCGCCCAGGGGCAGAAACAAGGTGAAAGCGGCAGAAGCTGCCACTGCCACTGATTTCGCCGCAAATTTCAACATGACCAATAGACTCCTGGAAGCTATAGCCCGGCTGACGCTGCAAACCGGGCGGTCCTGTTTGCCCCGCCTAGCGATATGGATAGTATTTGCGGCCAAAACATGGTGACGGGACGACGAGATATTGAAAATGCTTAGCGCCACCGACCGCTATCTCGCTCGGCAGATCGCCTTGCCCCTTCTTGGGACATTGGTTATCGCCGCCATGTTGCTCGTCCTGGACAAGATGCTGCGCCTTTTCGATTTCGTGGCAGCGGAGGGCGGGCCGGTCAGCGTGGTGTGGCGCATGCTGGCCAATCTCATTCCGGAATATCTGTCGCTCGGCATCCCTATCGGGCTGATGCTTGGCATTTTACTGGCATTTCGGCGGCTGGCATTAACGTCCGAACTCGATGTTCTGCGTGCGGTGGGCCTCAGCTACGGACGGCTGCTCCGGGTGCCCTATATGTATGCCATCGCCCTTGCACTGGTGAATCTGGCAATTGTGGGCTTCGTGCAACCTTATGCCCGCTATGCCTATGAAGGGCTTCGCTTCGAATTGCGTTCAGGGGCATTGGGCGCATCGGTCAAGGTGGGCGAATTTACCAATCTGGGAAAGCGGATGACCCTCAGGATTGAGGAAAGCCGCGATAATGGCCGCGATCTCTACGGCATTTTCGTGCGAATCGAGGACAAGAGCGGTCAATCCCTTGCTGTCACCGCGGCTCAGGGCACTTTTCTCGCGACCGACGATCCGGACACGATTATTTTCCGACTGAAAAATGGCGTGCTGGTGCATGAATCGCCGAAATACAGGGCCCCACGCATCCTCAGCTTCAGCTCGCACGACCTGCCTATCGACCTGCCACAGATAGAGGCGTTCCGCGGCCGGGGCGATGCTGATCTTGAATTGACGATACCGGAGCTGGTAAAGGCTGGCAGCGACAGCAATCCCAGCGAAAAACTACGCAACGAAGCCCGCGCCAATTTCCACTTCCGACTGGTCGAGGTGGCAATGATGCTTCTGTTGCCGCTTGCGGCGATCGCCTTTGCAATCCCGCCAAAACGATCAACGTCCGCGCTGGGCGTCTTCCTCTCGATCGTTTTCATAGTGACGTATCACAAGATCAATGAATATGCAGAATCGCTGGGAGCACTTGGCATCATAAGTCCGTTCATCGCGCTGTGGGTGCCCTTTCTCCTGTTCAGCGGCCTTATATTCTGGATGTATCATGTAAGCGCCCATCGGCCAGGAGGACAGCCGATCGGCGCGCTTGAACGTGCCTTTGCAAAGAGCGGGAAGTGGATCGGCAAATGGTTCCGCTTTGGTCGCCGCAAACTCCATCAGGTGACCTGAGCTATGCAGTTGCAGTTCTTTCCATCCAAAACCATGGCCTTCTACATGGCCAAAATGTTCCTGCTCCGCACCTTTGCCGTCCTGGCGATGCTTGTGCTGGTTCTGCAAACGCTCGATCTGCTGGGCGAATCGGGGAAAATTTTGGCTTATCCCGGTAATGGGGATGCGGAGCTGTGGCGTTATATCGGCCTGCGCGTGCCACAAATCGTAGACCGTTTCCTGCCCTTTTCGGTATTGCTCGGCACTCTTATCACCCTCGCGACACTCAATCAGAACAGCGAGGTCATTTCGATGAAGGCGGCGGGTCTATCCGCGCATCAGGTGCTTGCGCCGCTCGTTCTTGCCAGCACGGCCGTGGCGGTCATCAGCTTTGCCTTTGATGAGCGAATCGTCGTGCGTGCCAATGCATCGCTCGACGCCTGGCAGCAGGTGGAATATGGCCCGATTCCTCGGGACAGCGGCGTGAAAACGAACGTGTGGGTACGTGATGGGGGGCAACTGATACAGGCTGGCACCGTGCAAGGACGCGGCACGAATACGCGCTTGGGCGATGTGCGCATCTTCACACGGACCGACAATGTCCTGGGCAGCATCACCAAGGCTCCGGGGGCGCATTATGCCGATGGAATGTGGCAGTTGGAAAACGCCGTGCGCTTCGACGTCGCTCGCGGCACGCAGGAAAGGATCGGTTCCGTACGCGTGGCTCCGGAAGTGCGCCCGGACCAGTTCACGCTGTCGAAAGTCGATCCAGACGGTCTTTCCTTCGGAGAACTGCGCGCCGCCATCAGCGATTTGAAGGACGCAGGAAGGCCTATTCAGTCGCTTGAGGCGAATCTGTGGCACAAGATTTCAGGTCCGCTTTCGGCCATGTTGATGCCGCTGCTGGGTGCGGTTGCGGCCTTTGGGCTCGCCCGATCAGGTAAGCTCTTCATCCGCGCGGTGCTTGGCATGGCGTTGGGCTTTGCCTATTTCGTCGCGGATAATTTCGCCCTCGCCATGGGCAACCTTGGCGCTTATCCGCCGTTGATGGCTGCATGGGCGCCTTTCATCCTCTTCCTGCTGGTGGGCGAAACCGTTCTCGTCCGGACCGAGGAGTAGCGGTTGAGGCGGACCGCACCTAAATATGGCGGTGAAAATGCGCGCTTGTCCTAAAACCGCCTTATTGCGGGATGATAGGCGACAGTTATAAGGAGCGTCCGCCACCCACGTGACGCGCAAAGACGGCAAAGAGGTTTTGACGTGAACACGGCTGACATGCAGCAACAGAGCTTCTGGAAGCGCTCGCATCATCTGGATCGCATGACTTTGCGGGAACTGGTCGTCGCCTATTTCCAATATCCGGCGATCATCGCATATTTGGGCCTGGCGGCTCTATCCGCGGCCGTTTGGGTCTATCGCCCTGCCCCCCTTGTTCCCACATTGGCGTCGGTGGCGATTGCGATCCTGCTCTACCCCCTGGCATGGTACACGCTGCATCGATGGGTGCTGCATAGCAACTGGATGTTCAAGCTTCCTCTCATGGCCGCGACCTGGAAGCGCATTCACTATGATCATCATCAGGATCCCAATCATCTGGAGGTGCTTTTCGGCGCGCTGCACACGACGCTGCCCACCATCGCCATCGCCACGGCGCCGATCGGCTATGCCATTGGCGGCATAGGCGGAGCCGCCATAGCTCTGTCCGCAGGACTCGTCACCACCTGTATCTACGAGTTCTGCCACTGCATCCAGCATCTCTCGTACAAGCCGAAGAACAAAACCCTCGCAGCGATGAAGGCGCGGCACATGGCCCATCACTTTCATGATGAAAAGGGCAATTACGGCATCACCAATTTCTTCTGGGATCGTCTGTTCGGCACCTTCTACGAACGGCATGAGCGGAAGGAAAAAAGCCCGACCGTCTTCAATCTCGGCTACACCGATGAGGTCGCGAAGCGTTATCCCTGGGTGAAGGATCTGTCCGGCGGGGTAGTGGCGACGGGTCATCCCCGGCAACGGGACCGGGACTGACGGCTTCTCATCGGCCCCGAGCTTTGTCCAAACCGCTTAAGTCAACAACAGAACAGAGCTTCGGCAGGCTCAGCCGCTTGGGGGTGCAAGGCCATGAAAACCAACAATATCACCGTCGCACCCGTTTCTTCCAAGACCGATCTCAAGGCTTTCGTCGAGCTTCCATGGGCTATTTACGCTATTGACCCAAATTGGGTGCCGCCGCTGAAGGACGAGGTGTACGGCCTCCTGACGCCCGGCAAAAACCCTTGGTTTGAACATGGCGAGGCGCAATATTTCCTTGCGCGCAGGGCAGGCGAAGTGACGGGCCGTATCTCTGCACATATCGACCATCTTGCCTTGCAGATGCCGCCTGAGCAGGGGATGGGACCGGGCACCGGCAATTGGGGCCTATTCGAAGCGAAGGATGCCGAGAGCGCCGCAGCACTCATCCAGGCGGCGGAGGATTGGTTGCGCGACAAGGGCATGACCCGGGCACTCGGCCCCTTGAGCATTTCAATCTGGGACGAACCTGGGCTGCTGATCAAGGGTCATGACCATCCGCCCACGGTCATGATGGGACATCATCGCGCGGAATATCAAGCCTGGATCGAGGCGGCGCAATACCAGCCCGCCAAACAGCTTCTGACTTATGATCTGGACATTACCCGCAACTTTCCGCCGCTCATCGAACGGGTCGTGCAATCGGGGGAAAAAAGCAGCCGCATCACTATTCGCCGTGTGAACAAGGCGCGCTTCGATGAGGAAGCGGCGATCATCATGCACATCCTCAATGATGCATGGTCGGATAATTGGGGTTTCATTCCACTGACCGACTCGGAGATCGCCTTTGCCGGCAAGAAGTTGAAACCCATCGTCTTTGAAGACCTGATCCGCATCGCCGAGGTGGAGGGAGAGCCCGTGGCCTTCATGATCACCCTGCCGGACCTGAACGAAGCGCTGACGCCGCTGAACGGCTCCCTCTTTCCTTTCGGTTGGGCGAAGCTGCTCTGGTGGCTGCGCGCACCAAAAGTCCGGACGATGCGTGTGCCGCTCATGGGTGTGGTAAAACGCCTGCAGGCATCCCGCCTGGCCAGCCAATTGGCCTTCATGATGATTGAATATATCCGTCGCGACGCCATAACCCGCTTCAATGCCACCCGAGGCGAAATCGGCTGGGTGCTGGACGACAATCAGGGTATGAACGCCATCGCTGATGCAATCGAGGCGAAGGTCAACAAGGTCTATCAGATCTACGACAAGGCGCTGTAGGAACGGCCTTTTCAACATTTTACCGCAGCACGCGTTCGCATCATCCTTGGCCAGTGCCGAATCCGCGTTTTACGACAACCGCATAGCTGGAGCACCACCTTGCGTTTCGATAGCGTTCCATAGCGCCTGAAGCTGAAGCGCTATGGGAGGTACGCTTTCGATATGGCAGACAATCGCACTGTTCTGGGCAAGCTGATAGAACTCGACAGTTTGCGCGGCTTAATGGCGTTGTGGGTTTATCTGACCCACTTCATGTTCCTCCTGGGCGTTGGCAAGTCGGGCATTGCTGGCCTCATCTCGAACGGCAGCATGGCGGTCAGCGTTTTCATGATCCTGAGCGGCTTTGCCATTGCAACGTCGCTGCTCGCCACGCCTCAGACCTATGGCCAATACATGGCGCGTCGTTTCTTCCGCATCTATCCTATTTATCTGGTCGGCCTGCTGTTGGGGTTGGTGACATCCTGGACCTATCCGGATCTGCTGCAATCGCTTGGCTGGGCCGCCGCTTCCGATATCACCCGCATCGCCGCGCGGACGGAGGGAGAATCGCAAGCCTTCTTGCCTCATCTTCTGGGACACCTCACACTGATGCACGGGGCGATACCGGACAATCTGCTCTACGGGTCAGGCCTCAGCTTCAACGGGCCGGCATGGAGCCTGTCCCTGGAAATGCAATTCTATATTGCCGCCCCACTTCTGCTTATGCTGTTAAAGGAGCCTGCGCGCCGGCCGCTTGCCTTTGGCGGAGTTGTGTTTCTGGCATTTGTTGGAAAGCAGCTGTTCACCCCTTATTTCCCACAGGTTCCGTCATTCCTGCCCATAGCGCTCATTTACTTCCTGTTGGGCATGCTGACGGCGCTTTACCTGCCAAAGCTGGCTGAACGGCCTCAGATTTCCCTGGCTTTAGGCGCAGTGCTGATCCTTTTGGCGGCGAGAAGCGGCCATATCCTCTTTGCCCTGCCGCTGGCGGTCTG
Organism: Rhizorhapis suberifaciens; assembly: GCF_014200045.1. GTDB lineage: Bacteria > Pseudomonadota > Alphaproteobacteria > Sphingomonadales > Sphingomonadaceae > Rhizorhapis > Rhizorhapis suberifaciens. Next base: position 382,014 of record NZ_JACHOV010000002.1, on the reverse strand, counting down.
GGTTGGTACGATCCTCATCTGCTCGCTTCAAGGATGGCCGATGCTAGTCCGCTTGCGAAAATTGATGGCCTGGCGGCCTTTCGTAGCGATGGGCGAAAGCTCCTATGGCTTCTATATCCTGCACTTACCGGTCATGATCGGATGGGGCGCGGTTCTGGAAGACCAGGGCTGGGGCAGCAGCCGGGCGCTATTCGCGCTCGGGCTGCTCCCCACCCTGCCAATCACGCTGATAGCGGCGCATTATTCCTACCGCTATTTCGAAGCGCCCATCAACGCCTGGGCCAAGAGACGCTTTCGCGGAGCCATGCTGCCGCCTGCCCTCACTCCTGTCAGTGGTCGCGCGCTGGAAGGGGCCTGAGGGCCAATCCTCCTGTAATCAAGCACTGGCCACTCATTCCGCTTACCCGCCAACAATTTCCCCACCATTGGGATGCAGGACCTGGCCACTCATATAGCTTGCATCCTTGCAAGCCAGGAACAGAAAGCTGGGCGCCACCTCATTGGGCTGACCTGGACGGCCCATGGGCGTACTTTCGCCGAAATGCTCCACCTTTTCCGGTGGAGCGCCACCGCAAGGATTGAGCGGGGTCCAGATCGGCCCCGGCGCGACGCCGTTCACGCGGATGCCTTTCTTTATCAGGTTTTCGGAGAGTGATCGGGTGAAGGCCGTTATTGCGCCCTTTGTCGAGGAATAATCCAGCAGCCCGCCCGAACCCTTATACATTGTAACCGATGTGCAGTTGATTATGGCCGCGCCGCTTTTCATATGGTCGAGCGCCGCCTGCACCATGAAGAACATGCTGAAAATGTTGGTCTGGAACGTGCGGCGAAGCTGTTCCTCTGTGATGTCTCGAATATCCTCGTCAGGATGTTGTTCTCCGGCGTTATTCACCAAAATGTCCAACCCACCCAGTTCCTTGACGGTTTCCTCGACAGCCGCCTTGCAAAATGCCTTGCTGCCCACGTCGCCGGCTATGGCGATGGCCTTGCGACCTTCGGCCTCGACGATCCGGCAGGTTTCACGCGCATCGGCATGCTCAGACAGATAGACGATGGCGATATCCGCGCCCTCCCTGGCATAAAGCGCCGCAACGGCGCGCCCGATCCCGCTGTCGCCACCGGTCACAATCGCGACCTTGTCCTGCAACCGTCCGGATCCGGGATATCGCGGTTGCCATTCTGGCTTAGGGGCAAGCTTCCGTTCTTCGCCGGGTAGGTCATCTTCATGAATCATGGGTTCGGTCTGGCTCATGAGATCGCATCCTTAATTAGCTGATATGTAAGGCAACGGTTCCCCCCTTGCCTCCGTTCCCAAGAGCCGCGCGGCCTGCGTCAGGCTGAGCTTTGAGGAGGACAATTTTCGGTGAGTTCCAGGAACGAGATCAGCCCGCGTTCGGCGGAACTCAGATATCTGCTGTTCCTGAACCGTTGCAATATCGGGCGGCCGCTCGGCATCGCCGCCGCTTCTATTATGCGTGGATGAACATAGGACTTTTTCGCGATGGGTGGCGTGTTGCCAAGGGCGTCCGCCACCGGTTGCAGCAGGCTTTTCAGTGGTACACGACCTTCGCCAGCGGCGGCGAGCTTTTCATAGGCGATGACGCTTGCCGTCCATGTCCTGAAATGCTTGGCTGAAAATCCGTCGCCCATGGCGGACCGGATATAATCATTCACTTCGGTAGAACTCACGGGCCGCACCTCGCCTACATGGTCCAGATAGGCGAAGAGATGTTGCCCCGGCAGGTCCTGGCACCGTCGAACGATCCGGGCGAGGGGCCGGTCATCGATGCTGATTTCATGCTTGCGGCCCGATTTCCCGACAAAGCGAAGACGAACCGTGGAACCATCGAGCCGCGCATGTCGTGTCCGGAGCGTGGTGGCCCCGAATGTGCCGCTCTGCCGGGTATAATTCTCATTGCCCACGCGGATACCGCTTTCGTCCAGAAGCCGCACCACGGCAGCAACCGCCTTGCGCCGGTCCATGCGAGGGCGCTTCAGATCTCGCTCTACCTGCCGCCGCAATTTGGGCAGCGCTCGTCCAAAGGCGGCGCAGCGGCCGAACTTGTCGGCATCCTGCTGCGCCCGGAAGTCGGGATGATAGCGATATTGCTTGCGTCCCTTGTCGTCATATCCGATCGCCTGAATGTGGCCATTGGGATCGGCGCAGAACCAGGCCCTCCCATAGGCCGGGGGCAGGCCGATCCTGTTCAATCGGTCGATTTCATCGCGGTCGGTGATCCGATTGCCCTTGTGGTCCCAATATCCCCAGCCCAGCCCTGCCCTTTTGCGGGTGATGCCGGGCATGCGATCGTCGGAAAAGCAGAGCATACCGCTCAATTTCCGCCTCCCGCCATTTCGGCGACCATGTCGGCGGCCCTGCGCAGATCTCCGACGAAGCGGCCATATTCCTGCCGTGCATCATCACGTTCCCGAATTCGCAACAAGAAACTTGGATGCACCGTGACCCATGCGAGCCCGCCATCGGGGAGCTTCTGCACCTCGCCCCGAACCTTGCCAATCGTAACAGGTTTACCCAAAAGCGCTCGCGCAGCGGTCGCGCCAAGCGCGATTGAAAGGGCTGGCCGCAAAATTGCGCGCTCCCGGTCGAGCCAGAACCTGCAGGCCTCAATTTCTCCAGCATCAGGTTTTGAATGCAGACGCCGCTTGCCCCGCTGTACGAACTTGAAATGTTTCACCGCATTGGTGACATAGATGCGGGTCCGGTCGATGCCTGCCTCCTCCAGCGCCCGGTCAAAAATCCCGCCCGCTGGGCCGACAAAGGGTCGGCCCGCCAGATCCTCCTGATCGCCCGGCTGTTCCCCCACAAACAGCAGTGGCGCGCGGAGCGGCCCTTCACCAAAGACCGTCTGAGTGGCGTAGCGATAGAGGTGACAGCGCGTGCAATGCGCGGATTCATTGCGCAGCGCCGTCCACTGCTCCTGCCTTTCTGTCACGCTTCCTCTCCGGTTGGCGGACTGCTGAGAGTTCACCTCTGCCAGCACGGCCGCAATATGCCATGTTAGCAAAAACAATTCGGCGGGCTCCTGGCTCCCCCGCCGTAGGGAACATAGCGGCGCATCCGGCTTTGAATGCTTATCCAAACCGTAATTTTCACGGCAAAGGAGATACCTCATGCCTGCGAAATCCAAGTCCCAGCAAATGGCGGCCGGTGCCGCCCTTTCCGCCAAGCGTGGCGACACGAAGAAGGGCGAACTGAAGGGCGCCTCTAAGTCCATGTACGATTCCATGAGCGAGAAAGAGCTGAAAAAAATGGCTTCCACCAAGCAGAAGGGAAAGCCGCAGCATGCATCCGACTGAGATTTGGCAGGAGCACCCCTAAATGGCCGCCCGTGCATATTGGCAGGGACAAATCAGGCTGGCGCTGGTCTCCATCCCGGTCGAAGTCTATTCCGCCACCAAAAGCGGGGCTAAGGTAAGCTTTCGCCAAATTCACGAGCCGTCCGGCAAACCGATCAAATATGAAAAGGTGGTTCCCGGCATCGGCCCCGTTGACGCCGATGAAATCCTTAAGGGCTTCGAATATGAAAAGGGCAGCTATGTCCTGCTGGATCCCGACGAGGTCGAAGCCGTCAAGCTGGAAAGCAAAAAGACATTGGAACTCACCCAGTTCGTCGATTCAAATGAAATCGACGTGCTTTATTATGAGACGCCCTATTACGTAGTTCCCGCCGATGACCTGGCTGAAGAAGCGTTCGTGGTGTTGCGTGAGGCTCTGCGCCGGACCAGGAAGGTTGGCCTTGGCCAACTGACGCTACGCGGGCGCGAATACATCGTCAGCCTGAAGCCATGCGGCCGTGGGCTGGTGATGGAAACATTGCGCTATGCAGATGAAGTCAACAAGGCCAATTCCTTTTTCCGCGACATCGGCGATAGCGAGCCAGATGAGGAGTTGCTGGAACTCGCCGAGGCCTTGATCGAGAAAAAGACGTCGCACTTCAATCCGGATGCCTTCAAGGACCATTATATCGACGCGCTGAAGGAACTTGTCGCCCGCAAGCTGAAGGCGAAAGGCGGCAAGGTAACCCCGGACGAAGAACCCGCGCGACCTAGCGGCTCGAACGTGATCGACCTGATGGCCGCCCTAAAAAAATCCATAGAAAAGCCCGAAGCTGCTGCTCCCGCCAAAAAGTCGGCCACCAGGAAACCAACAGCCGCCAAGCCAAAGGCGGTTCCGGCCAAACCCGCCGCAAAACCTGCAGCGAAGACCCGCAAGAGGGCCTAGCCGATGGCCACCACGGCGGATCCGCTTGCCCTCTACAACGCCAAGCGCGACTTTACGAAGACGGCCGAGCCTCGCGGCAAGCGTGGCGCGGCGAAGGGCAATAGCTTCATTGTACAGAAGCATGACGCCACCCGCCTCCACTGGGACCTCCGGCTGGAAATGAACGGCGTTTTGAAAAGCTGGGCGGTCACGCGCGGTCCCAGCCTCGACCCAGCCGACAAGCGCCTTGCCGTCCGAACCGAGGATCACCCGCTCGGATATGCCACTTTTGAAGGCATCATCCCGGAAAAGGAATATGGGGGCGGCACCGTGATGTTGTGGGACCGGGGCACCTGGGAGCCGGTCAAAGGCAAGAAGGCGAGCGACCTGGAAAAGGGCCATCTCCATTTCATCCTGCATGGCGAGCGCATGAAGGGGGAATGGCTTCTCATCAGGCTGAAGGGCAAGCCCGGTGAAAAGCGCGAAAACTGGCTGCTGCGCAAAGTGGAGGATGAATTTGCAGGCTCGGCGGACCTTCTGACGGGCCGCGCCCTTACCAGCGTCAAAACCGGTCGCACGATGCAGGAAATTGCCGCCAATGTGAAGGCAGCCTCTCCCATCAAGGCATCTACCAAAGGCAAGCGTTCCGCCGGTAAGCTGCCAAAGTTCCGCGCTCCCCAGCTGGCGACACTGGTCGATCACGTTCCACCTGGCAACCATTGGCTGCACGAGCTTAAATATGACGGCTACCGCTGCCTGCTGGCGATTGGCGGCGGGGAAGCGCGCGCCTATACACGCTCCGGTCTCGACTGGTCGGACAAATTTTTAGAGATTGTGACGGCCGCCAAGGGCACCGACGCCGGCACTGCCCTGATCGACGGTGAGATCATCTGGATGAACGCCGAAGGGAAGCCGGACTTTTCCGGTCTTCAATCTTCGTTGAAACAGGGCGGCAGGGGCCTTACCTTCTTCGCCTTCGATCTGCTGGAACTTGACGGAGAAGACCTGTCAAAGCAGCCGAATATTCTTCGCAAGGAACGCTTGCGCGGCATCTTGCCCCAGGATCGCAATTCACCCATTCAATATGCGGAGCATATCGTGGGCGAGGGTGAAAAGCTGTTTCGCGCCATGTGCGACGCCCAGCAAGAAGGTATCGTGTCCAAACGCGCCGACGCCCCCTATTCCGGTCGCCGCACAATGAGTTGGCTGAAGGTAAAATGCACTCTGCGGCAGGAATTCGTGATTGTGGGCTGGACGCCCAGTTCCGCCAAGGCCCGGCCCTTCTCATCTCTCCTGCTCGCTCAGCACGAATCAGGGGGGCTGATTTATAAAGGCCGCGTTGGAACCGGTTTCGATAGCGCGATGCTGGATGATCTGCGTGAGAAGATGGATAAGCTGGCCCGCGACAAGCCTGCGCTGGATGTTCCGGCGGCCGCGCGGCGGGGTGTTCGCTGGATCGAACCGAAGCTGGTGGCAGAGGTGGCCTTCGCGGAATTTACTGCCGACGGGGTGGTCCGGCACGGCAGCTTCCTTGGCCTTCGGAGCGACAAGCCCGCAAAAGAGGTCTCGCCTGAAATGCCTCTCCCCACGTCCGACCTTAGCTCTAGCCCGTCCAGCGTGAAGATCAGCAACCGCGATCGTGTCCTTTTCCCTGGCTCGGACATCACCAAAGGCGAACTTGCCGACTATTATGCGGCCGTTTCTGCCCTCATGCTCTCTGGAATGGCCAATCGCCCGATCAGCTTAGTTCGCTGCCCCCAGGGACGTGCCAAGAAATGCTTCTTTCAAAAACATGACGCGGGCAGCTTCGGTGACCATGTTCATCATGTCGATATCAAGGAAAAGGGCGGTCAGACAGAACCGTATCTCTGCGTCAGCGATGCAGACGGGATCGCCGCCTGCGTCCAGATGGGAACGATCGAATTCCACGGATGGGGATCGGTTGGAACGGACGTGGAAAAGCCTGACCGCATGGTGTTCGATCTCGATCCTGACGAAGGGCTGGATTTTGAATTGGTAAAAAAGGCTGCTCGCGACCTGCGACGTCACTTGTCGGACATGGGCCTTGTCACCTTCCCGATGCTGACCGGGGGCAAGGGCGTGCATGTCATCGTTCCGCTTGCTCCAGATGCCGAATGGCCGCTGGTCACGGACTTTTCAAGGCGGTTCGCCGTCGCCCTGTCGGAGGCGGAGCCGGAACGCTTCACGGCCACCATGTCAAAGGCCAAGCGCAAGGGCCGCATCTTCGTCGATTGGCTGCGCAATCAGCGGGGGTCCACAGCGATCATGCCCTACGCCGTCCGCGCGCGCGATCTGGCTCCGGTAGCCGCCCCGATCAGTTGGGAGGAACTTGGGGAAATCGACAAGGCCTCCCGCTTCACCATCCGCGATGTATCGACGTTGCTTGAACGGTCGCGCAGTCGTGCGCTTACCGGTTGGGGCATCGCCCGGCAGATACTTCCGGGCCATTGAACGGCGCCCGATTATAGGGTCGAGGGAACAAGCGCAATCGGCAGCATTTCTTATCACGCAACCCTATCATGACGAGGAGAGGCCAGATGAAAGTCATGGAATGCATGTCGCGCGATGTCCGCACTGTCGATGCAGAAGAACCGATACAGGAGGCCGCCACCGCTATGGCGGATATTGATTCAGGCATCCTGCCAGTGTCGAAAGATGAAAAGCTGGTGGGAATGATCACTGATCGGGATATCGCCATCCGTGCGATCGCTCGCGGCCGAGGTCCTTCGACTCCAGTTCAGGAGATCATGAGCAATGAGGTGCGTTATTGCTTTGAAGATGAGGATGTGGATGACGTCCTCGACAATATGGCGGACATACAGGTTCGGCGACTTCCGGTAGTCAATCGGGACAAAAGGCTGGTCGGCATCGTTTCACTAAGCGATCTCGCCACCAGCGCCGGTCCGGCGCATACAGGTGAGGCATTGGGCGAAATAGCCCGTCCCAGCACAATTCATTCTCAGTCTTGAAGCCCTGTTGCCTGACCAGCGGTCATTTGCAAAATACAAAGCCTGCTTCCCGCTTCGCATTATCGCGAGAAAGAAAAAAGCGGGAAGAGCGGCCAGTGCTCTTCCCGCTCGCAGGTGCGCAGAGCCTGCAAAAAAGCTACTCTGCTTGAACAGGAGCTTAGGAGCTTTCGCGGCAAAAGCGTGCGGAAAAAGAAGAATAATCGTTATGCACGTGAACGAGAGCTAGTCCCCGCCGCCGCCTATCCACCCTGCGCTGCAAAAGAATTGTCAGGGCCAAAATGCAGTTCTGGACGTTGCGCCATGGTCCGGCATACTAGTCTGCGCAGCCAAATGCTGAAGGGGTCGTTCTTCACGCGCCGATGGAAATATTGGCAGATCGGCACTCGGGGGATTTCAAAAGCCGTTTCCAGAATCTTGAGACCGAATGTTTCCTTGTAGGCATGGGCCACGCGGTGGGCAACAAGCGCAATATATTCGCTATTGGAACCAACGATGTGAGGCAAAATCAGATTATGATGAGTGGTCACCGCTATATTCCGCGTTATTCCCAACGCTTCCATCGCTTCGGCTAATCTGGGTTTCAGGAGCGGAGAAGGGATAGCGATAATCTCCTTTTGTTTGCTGAACTGATGCGCCGTTATCGGACCTTCCAACGGGCAATCATTGGACACGATTACGACAAAACGATGATCATATAGTTTTTGCTGCAGAATATTGGCGGACAGAGCGACGGGAGCGCTTAATACAAGGTCTAAAGTACCGCTGGCGAGTGCCTGCTCCAGCGCATCGCCGGTATATGGCCGACTATAGATGGTGCAATTGGGAGCTTTAACACGCAGCGCATCCAGTAAGGGAACCAGCGTCGCAAGTTCACCGGTATCCCATAAGCCCAAATTAATCTGACGGCGGGCGGTGGTCGGATCGAAGGGGACGGCGCGCAATAACGCCGTATCAGCGTGAGCGACGAAAGCTCCGACCGCCTCGCTCAATTCCAACGCTCTTTCGGTAGGGAGAACACCATCTTGCGTCTTCACGAACAGTTCGTCGCCGAAATAGGCGCGCAAACGGCCTAATGCATGACTAATGGCGCTTTGGCTGCGTCCCAGATCACGGGCCGCTCGAGAGACATTGCGATGCGTCAGTAGGGCGTTGAATACAATGAAAAGATTTAGATCCAGCCCGCGGTATTTTTCAATCATGACCCCCCTCTCGCCGGTACCGCTCGGCGGCTGCTTTTCGGCGCTCCGACCAGACCGCATAGATAGAATAACGCCGATGTCAGGATTTAATAGTGGCTTTCATTATGCGGGCCTTTACTATTGTATCAAATGATAGGGTTATGGAGAGTATGAATCGGATGGAACAGGTCCCGCCCAGCTCGAGCGGCTTCAGCGACAATCCCAACATCAATCTGGTTGAACGGGTTTATGATGAGGTACTGCGCCCTTTGGATAGTGGTGCCGTGGACCGCCTGTTCCTTCCCGACTACATCCAACACAGCCCGCTCGCACCCAGCGGCGCCCAAGCGCTGAAGGAATTTCTCGATTGGGCTAAGCGAACTTCACCACAGGCACAACATCTGGTGAAACGCATATTTGCCGACGGAGATTATGTCATTGCGCATGTGCATGTCGTCATCAACCCTGGCGATCGTGGCAACGCGGTGATCGATATCTTTCGCATTCAAAACGGCATGATTGCTGAACATTGGGATGTGTCCCAGCCGGTGCCCGCAACGTCCCTGAACGATAATGGCATGTTTTGAGGAGAGAATATGAAGATCATTATTACAGGCGCTTCGGGTCAATATGGGCGCTCGGCCGTTGAAAAGCTTGCCCAGCGTTTACCGGTCAGCGACCTCATCCTCATTAGCCGCAAGCCAGAAAGGCTCAGCCATTGGGCCGAGCGCGGCGCACAGATACGCTATGGCGACTTTGATCGCCCCGAAAGCCTGCCAGCGGCCTTTGAAGGAGGCGACCGGATGCTGCTGATCAGCGGTACGCGCGTCGGCAAGCGGGTTGCGCAGCACAAGGCCGCTATTGACGCCGCAGCGGCGGCGGGCGTGAAGCATATCGTCTATACCAGCTTTGTCGGCCTCAGCGACCACAATCCCGCTATCATTGTAAAGGACCATGGTCCGACAGAGGAACTTCTGCGGGCCAGCGGAATGGCATGGACCGCCCTGCGTGACGCGCATTATGCCGACGCGATGATCATTGCCATGGGGCCTAATTTCGTTCGCACCGGTCAATGGATCTCAAGTACGGCGGGAGGTCGCGAAACGCTGGTGTGGCGCGACGATTGCGTGGAGTGCGCAGTGGCCGTGCTAGCCGGCGACGGGCATGAAAACCGGATTTACAACATCACCGGGTCGGAGTTGCTGACATTCCGGGAAATTGCCCAAATGCTTTCAGAGGTGAGCGGGCGCACAGTGGAATATGTGGAGACCGACGACGATGGCATGTACGCCATGTTTGACGCGATGGGGATACCGCGTGAACCCGTGGATGACCAAATCGTCTCGGGAATTTCCTGGAATAGCGACGACATGGTCTCCTTTGAGGCGGCGATACGCGGCGGTCATCTAAGCATCATTTCCAACGACGTAGAGCGCCTGACCGGCCATAAGCCTCGCTCCGTGCGGCAGATGATCGAGGAGAACAGAGCTCTGCTACAGGCGGCTGCGCACCAGCCTGCGAGCATTTGAGCGGGCGGGCCTTCACCGGGGCGGTCCTGGTCTCCTCTCCCGCCCTCAGGTCAGCCTGTAATAATGCAGGCGATTGCCATCCTTCAGGCGCTCGCCCACGCCGATGATCACATGGCGCGTAAGCCAATCATATTCCCCTTTAGCCACTTCGAAAGTCGGGTGGCTGCGCAGATAATATTCTTCATGTGGGACGGGGGGGCCATCCTCAAACGCCCATTTACGAATGCGCGCCATTACATCCGGCTTTCGGCCCCATAAATAACCACGATTGGTGACCAGTATGGGGGTGCCGTTATGGGTTTCCAGCATGTACCGAGCATCGAACACGGCAGTGTCGTCTGGGCGGAAATATGCATAGTCTCCACCGGAATTGGGCACGGCGCGGCCGTTGAGCATGGGTCCCTCCACAGTACCCCCGTCGACATAGACGGCTGATCGCATACCGCCATCTGGATGTGGCAGGATCGTCTGCACCCGCGTGAATTGCAGCGTGACGGAAAAGACGAATTCCAGATGGGGTTTATCCACAGTCGATAAGATATCATTCATTGGCATTTCCTTATTCGGCGGAGGGCTCGCCGCGGCTTCGGTGACCGCGGTGAAAAGCCCGTGCGGCAATAGGCTAGCGGCACTGATGCCCGTCAGCACGGCGCGCCGATCGGTCAACATGTCTTCCCGGAGTTGGAATGCAGCAGCGAATCGAACCCGACGATGAGTGCTTTTGGAGCGGTCATGATCTCTTCCTCTGAAACATGGCATAAGCAATTACCTATCGCCCATGATAAGCAATTGGTTATCTCGGATCACCGCCGTGAACGATACCGCCTGCGCCAAAAACCGAGAATAAAGTTTTTACTTATCATCCGGCAGGCTTTGCCTTATCACCCCCCGCATGGCCAGCGTTACCCTCCGCCAACTGGAAATATTTGCCAGCATTGTGGAGCACGGCAGCTTTCGCGCCTGTGCACGGCAACTTGGCGTGTCCCAGGTCGCGATCAGCGATCATGTGCGCCAATTGGAAGAACGGCTCGGCCACCGTTTATTTGAGCGGGTGCGTGGCGGCTCATCGATCCTTTCTCCCGAGGGTGAGCGCGCTTTTCTGCACGCGTCAAAAGTCTTGCAGGCCAGGGACAAGCTTATCGAGGAGATGACGGGCAAGCGACAACCTACCCGCCGCCGAAAACTGGTGATCGCCGCCCACAGCTATATCTTCCGCTATTTTCAGGAAGCGCTGGCGCAATTCGAAGAAGACCACCCTGAAATCGGCATAGAACTCGATCTCGACACTTTCACGGCCGTTCCCCTTGCGGAAAAAATGCAAAGTCGCGCTGTTGATATAGGCTTCTTCTACGCCTTGGAGCCGCCTGCCGAGATGGAAACGATTCTTGTATGGCACGAACCGCTGGCCCTGTTCGTGTCGCAGGATCATATCCTTGCGCAGCAGGAACAGGTCACGGTCGACGACATGCTGAATTTCCCGGTGATCCGCCTCGGGCCGCGCAACCGGCTACGCCTCCTCATTGATCAAGCCATGGCACATGCAGGTCTTGGCCGCTGCTCGGTAGCGACGGAAACGGACAATTACGGCTTAAACCTCACCAATCTTCGAGGCGGACTTGGGTTTGCCTGCATGTTCGAATCATCCGCCGCCGATCTCATGAGCTTTGGGGGGCTCAAGCGTGTCGCATTCATGGGCGATCTTCCAGCCATCGAAGTGCACCGCGCCATCCGTCCGCCGTGGAACAGCGATCCTGTCGTAGCCAAGCTTTTAGCGGCTTTATGACCGACAATGAACGCCACCCCACTCAAGGATAAATACCCCGCAGCATATTTGCATCGCCCACGCGGCATAAGGCTTCAATCATTGCGGCTGTACGCATGTCCACGTTTTCGGCGGCTGCCCGTCGCTGCGTTCGAGCGAGAGCATCCGCCAGGATCGACCGCATACGTGCGTTTACTTCCTCAAGCGGCCACATCAGATTCTGCAAACCCTGCACCCATTCGAAATAAGATACGACGACACCGCCAGCATTAGCCAATATATCGGGCAGCACCACAATTCCCCGATCTTTCAAGATCTCGTCGGCCTCCAAGGTGGTGGGGCCATTGGCGCCTTCGGCCAGCACCCGGCAGTTGATTTTCCCTGCATTGTCTGCGGTAATCTGGTTCTGCAGGGCACAAGGTGCCAGAATCTCGCAATCCAGTTCCAACATCTCCTGCCTGGATATTTTCTCGCCCAACGGGCAGTTCCATAGCAGCCGGTGCTGTTGAACATGATCTTTCAATTTATCGAGCGGCAGTCCATTGGCGTCATACAGCGCTGCGCTCACATCGCTTATGGCAATAATCTTTGCGCCTGCTTTGGCCAGAAAAGTCGCTGCATGTGCGCCCACATTGCCAAAACCCTGTACGACGGCCCGTGCGCCCTGCAACCCGATATTCAATTGCGTACAAATATCTTCGATCAGGTAAACCAATCCCCTGCCGGTGGCCTCATATCGCCCCTGCGATCCGCCGAGCACGATCGGTTTTCCCGTTACCACGGAGGGCACTGAATGGCCGGCATGTTCGCTATAGGTGTCCATGATCCAAGCCATGATCTGCGCATCCGTGCCCATGTCCGGCGCCGGAATGTCTTTGTCGGGACCGATAATGTCGATGAACTGTGAGGTATAGCGGCGCGTCAATCGCTCCAATTCGCTCCAGCTCAGCATGGCGGGATCAACCCTGATGCCGCCCTTCGCGCCACCAAAGGGCAGCTTTGTGAGCGCGCATTTCCATGTCATCAACATCGCAAGCGCCGCCACTTCGCCCAGGTTCACCTCGCCATGATAACGGATGCCTCCTTTGGTGGGACCCATGGTCAGCACATGCTGGACTCGATAAGCAAACACCGTCTCTACATGGCCGCCGCCGTCGCGTTTTAACGGCAGAGCAGCTATTTGTGCCCGCTCGGGAAAAAGCAGCCGCTGGCGGATATTTTCATCGATCCCGGCTATATATGCGGCCTTCAAAAATTGCTGCTGGGCAAGGTGCAACATCGCTGACGACCACTCCGCGCCACGAGCGTGTTTGCGTTCCATCGCATAGTGAATGGACCTGAGCAGAGAAACACCATTTATGGAATCTTTCAGCAGATAGTCCTGCGCCCCACCCTCCACGGCTTTGGCCGCCAAAGTCACATCGTCCATCGCACTTTGAATGATGATGGGCGTTTCCAGCGCATGGGGTTGCAGTCGATAAAATGTATCGAGTGCCGTACTGTCCGGCAGCATCAAATCGAGCAGAATTATGTCAATGCCGCCTTTGCGAATCCGCTCTACCGCATCATTGAGATTCCCCGCGGTCTGCACGTCAAAAATGGGACGCTCCGACCGTCCGAGCAGCCGCTGGATCAACCTGACGTAGAGCGGGTTATCCTCCACCAGAAGAAGGGTGATGTGGTTGTTGGCCATGACGTTCGTCCTTTGCCCAATCGGGCGCATCATCCGCGCGGCTCTATAATTTTTTCTTCTCCCCCGCCCCCGCCTGCCCGATTAACTCCTTCAATACAGCCGTGAGTTGCGCGACTGTTTTGTCCAGCGCGGCAAAGCATTCCTCCGCATCTCGGAGGTCGCCTTCAGCCCCCATCACTTCCAGCCGCATGGCTTCGTCGACTGCATCTCCAACCGCGAAGATACGAGCGGAGCCTTTGATGTTGTGGGCTGCGCGATGCAAGGCGCCCGCGTCACCGCTATTAATGGCTTCGCGGGCCTGCTGCATCATGTCGGGACTGCTCTCGATGAACACTTTCGCCAGCTCGAGGAGCAAATCCTCACTGCCATCGACATTTTCGAGCGCTCGTTCCCAGTCCAGCTTGATCATGGCTCACGCCCTCCTTTCCTACTCATCCCCTTCTTTGTCGACTTCAGTTCGCAAAAGGTCCTCCCGATAGGCATTGAGGGCTGCGTAGAAATCCTCTGACCGAAGAGGCTTGGAAACATAACCATCCATTCCGGCGGCCAAACAACGTTCTCGATCGCCACGCATCGCATGAGCGGTCATCGCGATGATCGGTATATGCCGCCCGGTATCCTTCTCCCTCTGCCTGATGGCGGCTGTCGCCTGAAATCCGTCCATATTCGGCATCTGAACGTCCATCAGCACTAGGTCGAACGATCCATTGGCAAGCGCGGACACCGCTTCCGCCCCGTCCCCGACAACGGTAGCCTCATGACCCCGTCGTTCCAACAAACGCTGTGCAAGCCGCTGATTTACGGCATTATCCTCGGCTATCAGCACTTTGAGCGGCCGCGCATCCGCAACTAAATCTGGGGGCGTATCAACTCCGTCACTTGCAGTAACGCCCAGAACGGCAAAAATGGTCTCAAGCAATTCAGATTGCCGCACCGGTTTCAACATGAAGTGACTTACGCCTATCACCCCGGCACGCCTCACAATGTCATCCTTATGGGCGGAAGAGAGCATGATGATGGCAGGACTACCCAACTCCGGCGCCCCATGGATGGCCTCCGCTACCGCCAGCCCGTCCATGACGGGCATCAACATGTCGAGCAGCACCAATCGATAAGGCCTCCCCTCACCGGCCATTCTGTGTAGCGTCGCAAGCGCGTGCGCGCCACTTTCGGCCACATGCGGCCTCATGCCCCAGCCGCGCAGCATTTCTTCCAAAATGCGGCGGTTGGTTTCATTGTCGTCGATCACCAGCACGGGCAGAGCATGCAGGCTTGGCTGCAACATCTGTTCGTCGGGTACTTCTTCATCAGCGATTTTAAAGGGCAGGCTGAAACGAAAAACGCTGCCTCGGCCCAACTCACTTTCAACTTCGAGCCGCCCTCCCATCAACGCCACCAACTGCGACGCAATGGACAAGCCCAACCCGGTTCCGCCAAATCGCCGCGTGAATGACGTGTCGGCCTGCGAAAAAGCATCGAAAATTACATTTTGCTTGTCAAAGGCAATCCCGGAGCCGGTGTCGCTTACGGCAAAGTGCAACCCCACATGCCGATCCCCTCTTTTATCGACCTGGACGTCCAGAACCACCTCACCTTTTTCTGTAAAGCGGAGCGCGTTTCCGACCAGGTTAACCAACACCTGGCGCAACCGATGCCGATCGCCCATCAGACTATCGGGCGCGTCAAATGCTATATGACAGGCAAGTTCCAAGCCTTTTTCCGCGGCGCGGCCGGCAAAGGCCTGCATGGTATCGGCCAATTCGTCGCGAAGATGAAACGGCGCGGTTTCCAGTTCCAATCGGCCTGCCTCGATCTTGGAGAAATCGAGGATGTCATTGATGAGATGCAGCAGGGAGTCCGCCGATTGGGTAATCATTTGCAGATATTCCCGTTGCGCTGGCGCCAACTCGGTGTCGTTCAACAAATCAGCCGCTCCGATGACGCCGTTCATCGGGGTACGGATTTCATGGCTCATATTGGCAAGGAACTGGCTCTTGGCGCGCGTCGCATCTTCCGCTTTTTCCTTGGCCGTCCTTAATTCCCTTTCCGAAATTTCGAGCTGAAGAGTGCGTTCCTCAAGCTGGCGGTTCAACTGCCGCAGTTCGGCGGTACGCTCTTCAACGATCCGCTCGGTCTTGTGCCGCCGGTTGGCAAGCGACGTGAGATAAATGACCAGCAGCACTGTCACCCCCAAGCCTCCGGCAAGAGCAATCGTTGGTCCCGCAGCAAGCTCGCTGCGCCTGTGACCATATTCGTCGGTCGCAGAGACATAGAGGGTAAACACGCTCCTCCCGACGACGAGCGAACTCGAGTGATAGAGCTTGGCTTTAAAAGCATTATCTAGCGAACCTGGCCTGCCCTTCGATCGGCGGGCGGTTTCGGCTGACAGCAGCGAAAATATGACGCGCCGGTCTGGCTGAGCTGTGGCATCGAGAAGATAGACGTCTACGCCGCTGCTCGGCATCAAATCCATCGAATCCTGCACCACATCGGCGATTCGGACGATAGCCACGATAAAGCCGCGACTGGCGATGCGTCGCTGCTCCTGCGTCATCATCAAAGCGTCTGTGCCTGGGGTATAAATGGGCGCAAAGACAGCCACATAAGGATTGTCCGGGGCTTGACCCTGCAAAGCGATGTGCGCTGCTGCGCTGACCTGTCCGCTGTCCCGCGCCGCGATCAACGCTGCCCGAGCGGAAGGGTCGGTTCCCCAGTCATATCCGGGTTCCTGCGGCGCCGCTCCCTCCGGCACTTCAACATATTCTACGGGAAAGCGGTTATCTGCCACGTTCACGAACTGCACGGCTTCGATGCTTGATACGTCCGCCAAAAGCGCCTTGGCAAAACCGCTGAATTCTTTGCGACCGATATTGGGAGAGGTGTTGTAATAGGCGACGAGAGAGTCGACCAGATTTGTCTCAGAGTCGAATTGCCGTTTCAGGGCCTCAGAACGTTGCTCGGATTCCAGGGAAAATGAAGTTTCTATTGAGGTCTGCTGTTCTCGCGAAAGCCATTGCCAGACAGCAATGGCGATTGCGAGGCTCACCAAACCAGCAATGAACACGACACCATAGCCGCTTATAGAAGGCTTAATCATGCGCCGCCTCCCACATTGCCAGCGGCTCGCCAGGCCTTCGCCTGACTCCTGGCCGTGGCAATCTGCTGAGCAGACATCCTGCCCTCTAGCTGAACCAACGCCTCCGCGGCCGCTGTTCTCGTCCGGCTGATTGACGCACGGCTCCGCGCCAGCCAGAGCCATTTATGGGCCTCGACATAGTCCCGACCAACGCCTTGTCCGGCAGAATATAGCTGACCAAGTTCAAATTGCGCCTCGGGCAAGCCCTGAGCTGCCGACCGGCTGAACCATTTGGCCGCACGCGCGCCGTTCTTCCTTACGCCCCCGCCGAGCTTGTATAGAACCCCAAGGCAATATTGCGCCTGCGCATGACCTTGTTCGGCTGCACGTGTGTACCAACGAGCAGCGTCCAGCAAGTCTTGCTGGACACCAAGACCGCGAAGTAGCATGTCGCCCATCTGAAATTGAGCGGTGGGCGATCCCATCGCGGCGGCGCGGTGAAGCAGTGTAACAGCCTCATCATAATCACGAGGCACGCCCCTGCCGACGCGATAGAGAATTCCTAATTGGGTAAGGGCGGCTACATTGCCTTGATCGGCAAGAGATCGGTAGATGCGTGCGGCCGTAGCATAATCGCCCCTGACCTGCGCCGCCCTGGCGTCGCCATAGGGGTCAGCCCGGGCCGGAGTTGGCACCATCCAGCCCAAGATGAGGGCCCATCCAAGACAAACAAAAAGCCCCGCTGCCAGTGTGGCCGTTTTGCCGGCCGCGCCAGCCTTCGCCCTTTCAGGACCTGCTGCTGTGCTGCGGTCCTCCATGACAGTTCCTCTCCCGGTGAAACGCCGCCGAGAGCTACGATGGGATTCATGTTACCGCAGATGGAGGATGCTTGCTCGTTTTTTGTGTCGTATTTTTGGCTTCGGGCAGGAGTAGAAGCTTTGCCAAGGTGAAAGGGACCGATAGCAAGGCATTTCCGAGAAACAAAAAAGGGCGCCGAACCCGGCGCCCTCTGCATTTCGGTCTTGAACCGCTCAGCCCTTTTTGAGCGTGAGCCCGCCGAACCGCTTGTTGAAGCGGGCAACCTGACCGCCAGCGTCCAGCAGGCGCTGGTTGCCGCCCGTCCAGGCCGGGTGCGAGGTGGGATCGATGTCGAGCGCCAGCGTGTCGCCTTCCTTACCCCAGGTCGAACGGGTCTGGAAGGAGGTGCCGTCGGTCATCTGGACGGTGATGAAATGATAATCAGGATGCGTGTCTTGTTTCATGTCGATTTGCTCCATTGCCGACTGGTTTCCGACCAGCCTGAGGATGCTGAAAAATTCGCGAAGTGCGGCCCCTAACTGGATTTGCTTGCAATGGCAAGCAAAGAGAGCCGCCGACCATGAGATGGCGGCCCTTCCAAATCCCGTCGTCCCAGCGCAGGCGCGCCCCCAGCTTTTCTTATCCAATGCGGTAAAAGACAGCAAGGCCCCTGCCTGCGCTGGGGACGAGAATATCGTTCAGATGAACCGATCCGAGCCTGCCGCTGCCCTTCAGGCCGGAGGATCAGCGATCATGGCGGTGCATTGCGCCTCCGCCATTAACTTACCCCCCACCATCGCTTTGCCTTCAAACTTGCAGATACTGCCGCGCACCTGCGTAAAAGTAACGTGAAAGTCGATCAGACATCCGGGCTCAACGGGCGCACGGAATTTGGCGCCGTCGATGCCCATGAAATACACCAGCTTTCCCGATCCGGAGAGCCCAAGCGACTCCACCGCCAATATGCCAGCGGCTTGCGCGATCGCCTCCACCAGCAGCACACCCGGCATGATGGGCCGATCTGGGAAATGCCCCTGGAAAAACGGCTCGTTGATCGACACCGCCTTGACCGCGTGAATGGATTTGTTGAGCTCCATGCTTTCCACGCGGTCGATCAACAGCATTGGGAAGCGATGCGGCAGCGCCGCCATTACAGCGCGAACGTCCAGCGGGCCCTTGAAAGCCCCTGCATCTACCCCTTCACTCATTGGCGATTACCGGCTGGGCGTGGAAGCGGGCTGTTGCTTCTGCTGGCCAGGCTGCCAGCCGGCCGGCGGCACGATCTGCGCGCTGGAGACCAGAGCGTTGAGTTCGGTGGTCACGGAATCAGTGATATCAACGGTTGGTTGATAGGATACCGTCGCACCAGGCTGAAGCACCAGGTCAACCTTGCGCTTAACCATCGCGGTCTTCAAAGCATCGCTGATCTTCGCCGAAATCTGTTCCTCGACATAGGCCTGAGCCATAGCGATGGGACGGCCAAGGGTGGAAAGCTCCTGCTGAATGGCTGCCCGGCGCTGCTGAAAGGCTTCAATCTTCGGCTGCAGCGACGCAGTGTTGCTGCCTGCGGCTTTCTGTGCCGCCTGAAGCTCATTCGCCTTGGTCTGGAGTTCCGTATCCAAAGTCGTCTTGCGCGCGTTGAATGCGTCGATCTGAGTCTTGTACGTGGTCTGCATCGCGGTCATCGCGTTAGTGAAAGCGGTCGATTTAACCATCGCCTGCTCCAGGTCGGCTACTCCAACACCCAGCTTGGTCTGAGCAGCGGCAGGCGCGGCAATCATCGCAAAACCGGCAATTGGCGCGAGACCAAGTGCCGCGGCCTTTAGCATCATCTTCATCAGAATTGTGTCCCTACATTGAATGTGAACAATTTTGTTTCGTCCCCCGGCTCTTTTAACAGAGCCTTGGCTATATCGATCCTGAACGGGCCGAAAGGCGAGTTCCAGTTGACGCCAAAGCCAACCGAAACACGAGGTTTGAGTGTATCCCCGAGATAGTCTTCCTCGAAATTGCCCCCGGCAAAGGTGAAACCGGTCGGACATGTTGGCTGCTGAGGAGTACCTCCCGCATTCTGTCGTGTCACTGCCCCGCCGGTCGCGGTCTGCGTACAAAATCCAGGGAAGTTCGTTTCGATGGGGTCTTTAAGGCCCGCAACGGCGCCGGCGTCCACGAATATGGAGGGCCGGAGACCCATTTCGCGCGCTCCGGAGCCCAGCGGAATTTCAATCTCGGCTCGTGCCAGATAATAAATTTTGCCGCCCAATGCATCATCTTGGGAATCATTCCCCGACGCCCGCTCATACACACCATCATTATCCGCATCGGTAAGGAAGAAGCGCTTGACCCTGGGGCCGACGCCGCGAATATCGAAGCCCCTGATCTGCGGCTCACCCAGGAAGAAGCGATCGGTCAGCCGCACCTTGTCAATTTCGTTATTCTGATCGTCGAACCGCTTGCCTTCCAGCGAGTGAATATATCCGGCCTCACCACTCAATGAGAAAATGAATCCGCTGCCGATATTCCAGAATTTGTCGGCATCGATGCGGCTCCGCAGATATCTTACGCTGCCGCCTAAACCGGCGAAATCCTGCGAAAATGTAACACTGTGTCCCTTCGTCGGACGAATACGATTGTCGCGAGTATCATAAATCAGCGAATAGCCGAGTGACGAGGTCGTCCGCTTGCCAATAGCGTCACACAGATAGCGGCCTGCAAGGATAGGATCGCATTCCAGATCACCATCACCGTCAACGTCGGAATAAAACTGGTCCTTGTCCAACGTCACATCGTCAAAGCTCAGCCCATAACGCAGCGCCAGCGACATATATTCCGTCAGCGGGACGCCAGCCCGGATCTGGAACCCGGTGGTCGTCTGCTCATAAGTCGTGTTGCGGTCGTTGTTATTGATATAGTTAAAGCTGTTCAAATCACGCCGGAAAATGTCGCCACCAAGCGCGATGTTGCGGTCGAACAGATAGGGCTCGGTGAAGCCCAGCTCGATCGACTTGGAATAGTTGGAATAGTTGACGCTCGCGCGCAGTTCCTGACCTTTGCCGCGGAAGTTGCGCTGGCGGATCGAGGCTGACACGATGAACTTCTCAAGGCTCGAAAAGCCGGCCGAAAGCTGCAACTCTCCAGTCGATTTTTCCTCGACATTGGTTTCAAGCACAATCCGGTCAGGCGCAGAGCCCGGCTTCTGTTCTATCTCCAGCTTTTCCTGGAAATAGCCGAGCGATTTGATGCGATCGGCGGAACGCTTCACCTGGAAGCTGTTGAAAGCGTCGCCTTCATTCAGCCGGAATTCGCGCCGAATGACCTTGTCCTGCGTCAATGTATTGCCGGTAATATCGACCCGCTCAACATAGACGCGAGGCGCATCGTTCACCCGGAAGGTGAGCGACATGGTCAGGTTTTCCTTGCTCCGGTTGAAATCCGGATTCACCTCAGCAAAGGCATAGCCGAACAGGCCCGCCGTCTCGGTCATCGAGTTGACGGTATCTTCCACCTGCTTGGCGTTATACCAGTCGCCTTTCTTCATCGGCACCAGCTTCTCTAGCGTGGCTGCCTGCAGATCGCGAATTTCGCTTTCGACTTTCACATCACCAAATTTATAGCGGTCGCCTTCTTCCACCACATAGGTGATGATGAAGTCCTGCTTGTTGGGCGTAAGCTCCGCCACAGCAGAGATTACACGAAAGTCGGCATAGCCCTCCGTCAGGTAAAATTGCCGCAGCTTCTGCTGGTCATAAGCCAGGCGATCGGGATCATAGCTGGTGCCGGAACTGAACAGGCGAAAGAAACGCGCCTGTTTCGTCGCCATTTCGCTGCGCAATTTACCGTCGGAAAATTTGTCGTTGCCGATGATGTTGATCTGCCGAACCTTGGACTTGGGTCCTTCGGTGATCTCGAAGACGATATCCACGCGATTCTGGTCGAGCTGGACCATTTTCGGGTCGACCGTTGCCGCAAAACGCCCTTGCCGGCGGTAAAGCTCGATGATGCGGGCGACATCGGCGCGCACTTTCGATCGGGTGAATATCTGGCGCGGAGCGAGCTTGATCTCCGGCATGATCTTATCTTCCTTCAGGCGCTTATTGCCTTCCAGAACGATACGATTAATGACCGGATTTTCCTTGATCTCGATAACCAGATTGCCCGCTTCATCGCGGATCTGAACATCGGCGAAAAGCTCGGTTGCAAACAAATCCTTCAATGCAAGGTCAAGGGCCTCACGGGTATAGGGCTGTCCGACGCGCAGTTTCGTGTAGGACAGAACCGTGTCGGGCTCCAGCCGCTGCGCTCCGGTGACGGAGATAGACTTGATCGTGCCCGCCGGCTGCGCCACCGCTGGAGCCTGCCCCGCGGGCGGCGCTGCGGGCGCCGCTGCGGGCGATTGAGCCGGGGACGGCTGAGCGGCAGGAGGCGCAGCCTCTTGCGCCCAGAGCGGGCCGGATGTTCCTGCCAGGATCGTTCCGGTCAGTAGAACAAGGGTAAGACGCTGATTGAAGTTGCCGTTTCTCGTCGCTGTCACGCGTTTTCCACCTTCAAATACAAAAAATCCGGGCTCTGACCGAATTGCCCGGACCCTCCCTGCCCCATGCATGTCAGCCAATCAAGCCGGACAAGCCTTTCCAGACCCCGAAAGACGATAAATCGTTGAACGTAACGAAAAGCATGACTGTCAGCAGCAATGCAAGCCCCGAACGGAACGCCCACTCCTGAACTACAGGGCTGACAGGTTTTCTTTGGATTGCCTCGATCCCGTAAAAAAGCAGATGTCCGCCATCAAGCATCGGGATTGGCAACAGGTTGATGAACGCGAGGTTAATCGAGATAAGGGCCATGAAGAAGATAAAATCTTCAAACCCCCGGCCCGCCTGCTCGCCAGAAATCTGGGCGATCTTCAGCGGACCTCCCAATTCTTCCAGCGACCGGCGACCACTGATGATCTGCCCTATGGTATTGACCATCAAGCGCACAATCGCGCCGGTGCGCTCCACCGCTATGGCTGGAGCCTCCAAGGGCGAAACCTGACGCAGTTCCGATTGCGGACTTTGAATGCCGATCAGACCGATGCGATATTCATTACCGAACCGGTCGACTTCTTTTCTGACCCCAATGCGGACCGGCATCAACTCTACCTCGCCATTCCGCTCAATCGCGAAATGCGCCACTTCGTCAGGCCGATAGAAAACCGACTGCGCCACCTGATCGAACCGGTCGATTTCATGACCGTCAATGGCGACGATCCTGTCTCCGCTCCGCAAACCGGCCTTTTGGGCTGCCGACCCTTCGATCAAGCTATTCACGATGGGCGGCGTGACGTTCTGGCCATAAATCATGGCAAAGCCAGCCAGCACGACAATGGCGAACAGGAAGTTAATGGCGGGACCCGCCACGACAATCAGCGCGCGCTGCCATAGCGGCTTGCCCGGAAAGCATTCCGCGCGTTCATGCGGCGGCAGTTCCAGCCAGCGCGCATCGGGCTGACTCGACCCGTCCATATCGCCCTTGAACTTGACATAGCCGCCAAGCGGGAGGGCGGCGAGCCGCCAGCGCGTTC
This sequence comes from Rhizorhapis suberifaciens, assembly GCF_014200045.1. Classification (GTDB taxonomy): domain Bacteria; phylum Pseudomonadota; class Alphaproteobacteria; order Sphingomonadales; family Sphingomonadaceae; genus Rhizorhapis; species Rhizorhapis suberifaciens. Next base: position 359,203 of record NZ_JACHOV010000002.1, on the reverse strand, counting down.
CTCTTTTGTCGGTCCAATGCGCCAGTTCCTTGCCGACGCCGATTGAAAAGGTTTCCGCCTTTACGCCGAACAGCCGGCCGACAAGATAATGGCCCATCTCATGTACGAAAACGAGAGGTCCGATGACCGCGATAAACGCGACTATGGTCAGCAAAAAGCCGGGACTTTCGGTCAATTGAGCACTTTCTCCAGGATCATGCCCGCCACGCGGCGCGCCTCATGATCGATCATGAAAACATCCTCTATCCCCTGCGGTCCCGTTGGACTGTAGCGCTCCAGTGTTTCGGCCACAATCATGGCAATATCAAGGAAACCTATTTTTCCCTGCAGAAACGCTTCGACAGCCACTTCGTTCGCCGCATTCAATATAGCTGGCGCTGCTCCGTCAGCTTCTGCCGCAGCCCGCGCCAGCCGGATCGCGGGAAAACGCTCCTCGTCAGGCTCTTCAAAATCCAACCGCCCAATCGCCACAAGATCCAACGGCGTGCACGGCGTCTCAAGGCGCTCTGGCCAGGCTAGGGCATGCGCAATAGGAATACGCATGTCCGGACTGCCGAGTTGCGCCAGCGTGGAACGATCGCAAAACTCAACAAGGGAATGGATCACCGATTGCGGATGGACCAATATGCCAAGGCGATCGAGGCCCACGGGAAAAAGATGATGCGCTTCTATTAGTTCCAGCCCTTTGTTCATCATCGTCGCACTATCGATGCTGATCTTCGCGCCCATCGACCAGTTGGGATGCCGGACAGCCTGGGCGGGCGTGACCATCTTCATCTCCTCGCGCGTGAAGGTTCGGAACGGTCCTCCGCTGGCGGTCAGCGTGATGCGTCGCACGTCCTCGATCCGGCCACCGGCGAGACATTGGAAAATGGCGTTATGTTCGCTGTCCACGGGCAAAAGCGTCGCGCCGGAACGACGCACTGCTTCCATCATCAGTACGCCCGCCGACACAAGCGATTCCTTGTTAGCGAGCGCGACCGTCCGTCCCTGCTGCAAAGCCGTCAATGTCGGGCGAAGACCGGCACATCCGACGATGGCTGCCATCGTCCAGTCGGCCTCTATCCGCGCAGCGTCCACCAACGCCTGATCGCCTGCCGCAGCTTCGATGCCGGACCCGGCAAGCGCTTGCCGAAGGGCTTCATAGTGGCTTTCATCTGCAATCACCGCCATTTTGGCGCGGAAGGCGCGGGCTGCGTGGGCCAGTGCTTCAGCGTCGCGATTGGCGGTCAAGGCAACGACCTCGAAAACTTCCGGCTCACGCCCGATGAGGTCCAACGTGGATTGACCCACTGAGCCGGTCGCCCCAAAAATCGAGATCCTCCGGCGCTCCATGATCACCAGCCGCTCGCCACAAGCAAGGCCGCAATGGGGGCGACAGTCACTACGCCATCCAGCCGGTCGAGCACGCCGCCATGGCCGGGAAGAAAACTCCCGCTATCCTTGACGCCTGCTAAACGCTTCAGCCAGCTTTCAAAAAGATCCCCGATCTGCGCCGCCACGGCCAGCAGGCCGCTGGCCGCTGCCAGCCTGACAGGCAAATCGAGTATGCCATGAAGAATGAAGCCGAACAGCAGGGCAGCGGCAACGCCTCCGCCGAGCCCTGCCCAGGTCTTGCTGGGGCTTATGGCCGGAGCAAGTTTTGGGCCGCCAAGGCTGCGTCCGGCAAAAAAGGCCCCGATGTCGGTCGCCCAGACAAGCCCCAAGGCCCAGAACGCCAGAAGCAGACCATGATCATGGCCTCTTAGATAAAGGAGCGCCAGTACCGGCAAGCCGACATAGTAGATCCCCGCCCCCAGTCTCGCCGAACGGCAGATGAGCGATATGAACAGAAAGGCGGCCGCCATCAGGGCCAGCGAAATATAGGACGGTCCAGCCGCAAAAGGCGACAATATCGCCAGCGGCACCGACACCGCGAACAGCGACAGCCGCCGGTCGTTGGGCGACGCATTGGCAAGATCGGCCCATTCCGCCTGCATCAATATGCCGGCCACAGCCGCAAGCAGCCAGAAGAGCGGCCCACCCGCGATCAGGGCAGCCAGGGCAACCGTGATCAATGCGATGCCGATCACGGTCCGCGTCTGCAATTCTCCGCCGGGTCTTTGTCCTGGCTCAGCCATGTTCCATCTCGATCATAGCCCGCCAAATCGCCGTTCGCGCCGCCCGAACTCTTCAAGCGCCTGCGCCAGCGTGTCGCCATTGAAATCAGGCCAAAGCGTGTCGGTAAAATGAAGTTCGGCATAGGCCGACTGCCACAACATGAAGTTGGAAAGCCGCCGCTCGCCCGATGTCCGTATCAGCAGGTCCAATGGCGGAAGGCCAGCAGTGTCGAGTTCGGCAGCGATAGCCTCAACGTCGATCGCGTCCGACGTCAATTCACCCGCCGCCACTTTGCGCGCGACCGCCTGCGCCGCTCGTACAAGTTCGTCTTGCGAACCATAGTTGAGCGCAACGGCCACGGTTGTGGGTCCGAATTCAGCCGTACGCGCTATCGCATCGTCGATCATTGCGACCAGGGACGGTTCCAGGGCGCGGTAATTACCGATTACCTTCAACCGTACCCGATTGGCTTCGAACTCCGCGAGGTCCGCCTGGATGAAATGCCGGAGAAGACCCATCAGGTCGCCGACTTCGGTTTCGGGTCTTTTCCAGTTTTCGGACGAGAACGCATAAAGCGTGAGCGTTTCGAGACCCATTTTCTGCGCGGCGCGCGCTGTGCGGCGAACGGCTTCCACCCCAGCCTTGTGCCCGGCAAAACGGGGAAGCATGCGCTTCTTCGCCCAACGGCCGTTGCCATCCATGATGATGGCGACATGCCGCGCTCCATAGGTTGGCGCGCCGGATGAGCGATTTTGGGTCACTGGAACGAAGCTGTCTTAATGACCAAGGATTTCTTTTTCCTTGGTATGGGCCGCGGCGTCAATATCGGCAATGGTGCTGTCGGTCAGCTTCTGGACTTCGGTCTCCAGCCGCTTGCGTTCATCCTCGCTGATTTCGCCTTTCTTTTCATCAGTCTTTAGCGTGTCCATACCATCGCGACGGACATTCCGAGCGGCGATGCGAGCCTTTTCGGCATATTGACCCGCCAGTTTGGCGAGTTCTTTGCGCCTTTCCTCGGTCAGGTCCGGGATTGGCAGTCGCAGGTTCTGGCCATCGACAATAGGATTAAGGCCGAGACCCGCCGAACGGATCGCTTTGTCCACCGGCCCCACATTGCTCTTGTCCCACACCTGCACTGACAGCATGCGGGGCTCAGGAGCCGAAATTGTCGCGACCTGATTGATCGGCATCATCGCGCCATAGACTTCCACATGCACAGGCTCGAGCAGCGCTATATTGGCGCGGCCAGTGCGCAGGCCCGCAAGATCGCCCTTCAGCGCCTCGACGGCGCCGTGCATCCTTCGTTCCAGATCGGCCTTGTTATATTGGGCCATGTTCAGATCTCCTCATTACGCACAATCGTCGCCGTGCCGTCACCGCTCAGGACCTTGGCCAGATTGCCCGGTTCCCGGATGTTAAACACGACGATGGGAATATCATTTTCGCGGCACAGGGCAACGGCACTGGCGTCCATCACCTGAAGGTTGTCTGTCAGTACGCGACTGAAGCTCAGGCTTTCGTAACGCGAGGCGTCAGGCACCTTCTTGGGATCCGCATTATAGACGCCATCGACGCTGGTGCCCTTGAACAAGGCGTCGCAGCCCATTTCGGCGGCGCGCAGCGCTGCGGCCGTATCGGTAGTGAAGAATGGATTACCGGTGCCCGCCGCGAAGATCACGATCCGGCCTTTCTCCATGTGCCGAACGGCGCGACGGCGGATATAGGGCTCGCATACGGAAGACATCGGAATGGCGGATTGCACGCGGGTTTCATAGCCCATTCGTTCGAGCGCGTTCTGCACTGCTAACGCGTTCATGACCGTCGCCAGCATGCCCATATAATCGGCGCTTGTGCGGTCGAAGCCCTTGGCCGCCGCCGCAAGTCCCCGGAAGATGTTGCCTCCGCCCACGACCAGGCAAAGTTCATGTCCGGCTTCCTTGGCCGCGCCGATCTCGCCAGCCACACGGTCCACGGTTTCCGGATCAATGCCGAACTGGCCGGAACCCATCAGGACCTCGCCTGATAATTTCAGGAGGATGCGGTTAAAGCGCGGGCGAGTCATGCGGGGGAAAATCCGTTGCCGATAATGGAATGGCGCGCACCTTAGTCAGTGCGCGCCATAGTGCCAAGCAGAGTTTTGGCCAGAATTCTTCGTTGTTTCCCGTGCTCCGGCAAAGCAGGAACCCGGAGTCACAGGGGCTGCACGCTTTGTCCTGGGCTCCTGCTTTCGCAGGAGCACAAGGGATTAAGCAGCGCCAACCGCCGCAGCCACTTCCGCCGCGAAGTCGGTCGCTTCCTTCTCGATGCCTTCGCCGAGCTGGAACCGGACATAGCCGGTAAGCGCGATGGCAGTGCCCGCATCCTTGGCCGCCTTTGCAACGACATCTGCGACCGGAGTCTTGTTGTCGATGACGAACAGCTGGCTCAATAGTGCGTTTTCCTTGGCGAATTTCGCTACGGCGCCCTCGACCATCTTAGCGACGATTTCAGCAGGCTTGCCTGATTCAGCAGCCTTTTCCGCAGCAATGGCGCGCTCGCGTTCGATCAGCTCGGCGTCGATATCTTCCGCCTTGAGCGCCAGCGGGAAAGCTGCGGCAATGTGCATCGCAATCTGCTTGCCGAGCGGCTGGAGCACGTCAGCAGGCGCTTCGGACTCAAGCGCTACCAGAACGCCAATCTTACCGAGCCCAGGTGCGGCTGCGTTGTGGACATAATCGACAACCATGCCCTTGCCGACCGACAGTTGAGCGACGCGGCGTACGGACTGATTTTCGCCGATGGTGGCGATGCTGGCCGTCAGCACGTCCTGAACCGTACCGCCCTTAGGGTGCGCCTGACCCAACAGAGCCGCCGCGTCGGCAGCGCCAGTGTCCAGGGCAATCGCCGTTACCGAACGAACGAAATCCTGGAACTGGTCGTTTTTGGCAACGAAGTCGGTTTCGCTGTTGACCTCGACCGCAGCGCCCCGAGCACCGGCGACGGCGACGCCCACCAGACCTTCAGCAGCCGTACGGCTTGATTTCTTCTGCGCGGCGGCAAGGCCCTTGGTGCGTAGCCAATCGACCGCAGCTTCGATATCGCCATTGGTTTCGGCCAGCGCCTTTTTGCAGTCCATCATTCCGGCGCCCGAGCGCTCACGCAGTTCCTTCACAGTGGCAGCGGTAATCTCGGCCATTGTCCGTTCCTTCGTCTTGATCGTTTCAAAATGCAGGGAGGACGCCCTTTGCGGAGCGCCCTACCCGTCAAGCATTGCAATCGCGAAGCCCTCAGGCTTCTGCGGCCAGCGCTTCTTCAGCTGGCGGCTCGGCCATGGCACCGAGGTCAACGCCAGACGCAGCGGCAGCGCCCTGCCCCCCACGCGTGGCAGCAGCAGCAATCGCGTCGCAGTAGAGACGAATAGCGCGGCTGGCATCGTCATTGGCCGGGACTGGGAAGGCAATGCCGCTCGGATCCACGTTCGAATCAAGAATGGCGACGACCGGAATGCCCAGCGTATTGGCTTCCTTGATCGCCAGCTCTTCCTTGTTGGCGTCGATGACGAACATCACGTCGGGGATACCGCCCATATCGCGAATGCCGCCCAGCGAAAGCTCAAACTTGTCGCGCTCGCGGGTAAGCTGCAGCACTTCCTTCTTGGTCAGGCCGTGCGTGTCGCCCGCAAGCTGCTCTTCAAGCGCCTTGAAACGCTTGATCGACTGAGAAATCGTCTTCCAGTTGGTCAACATGCCGCCCAACCAGCGGTGGTTGACGAAATGCTGGCCAGAACGGCGGGCAGCTTCCGCGATCGGATCCTGGGCCTGACGCTTCGTGCCAACGAACAGCACCTTGCCGCCATGAGCGACGCTCTGCGATACGAAATCGAGCGCGCGGGCGAACAACGGCACGGTCTGGGACAGGTCGAGAATATGAATTCCGTTCCGCTCACCGAAAATATACGGCTTCATGCGGGGGTTCCAGCGGTGCGTCTGGTGGCCGAAATGCGCGCCGGCCTCAATCAATTGCTGCATGGTGACGACAGGTGCCGCCATAGTCTTTCTCCTTCCGGTTTAACCTCTGGGAATCTGTGACCGGACGCAAGGTCCGGCACCGGTATGTGGCGATTCCCATGTGGAATAGGCGGGGCCCTTAACGTGCCGAGGCATGAATGGCAAGGGTTGACAGCGGAAAGAAATTAGAACAAAGCATGAACATTGATCTGACGGATCAGTGCTCCTGCATAAGCAGGAGGCCGGAAGATCTTGGTGAACAGTTCGCTAAACCCTGGGCGCTTGTTGTCGCCAATATGGGAGCAGGCTTCACCGAACAGAGAAGGAACGCATATGTTTTCTCTTATGGCTTCACTGCTTTTCGCAATTTCATTTGCCGCCGCCATCACGGTGATGGCTGTCACTTTTGCGGATTATAGGGACAAGATGTTCGCCGCATTAAAGATGCAGCCGCTTCACCGTCAGCCCGCTCTGTGGCGCATGCCGCCGCGGCGTCCGGGCCGGACAGGTTCGCCCCGCGTAATTCGCCAGCCTCGTCTTAGCCGCGCTGCCGCCTGACCTTGGCGTAGCTGGCAATACCCAAGGGAATGAGCGCCAGGTAAAAAAGAGCGACGCCCAGCAGCGTCGGCCATGGCGCGGTGATCAGCGCGGCGCTGAGCAAGCCGACAAAGGCTATCGCTTCCAACCGGATGTTCTTGCGAAGCCGCAGGGAACTCCAACTGAAAGTCGCGACGTTCGAGATCATCAAGAAAGCGATAACGGCTACCCATGGTGCGACAATGTAAGATGCCCGGAAAATTTCCAAGCCAGTGGACAGCCATAGATAGAGCGGAACGAAGGCAAGCCCGGCGCCTGCCGGAGCAGGCACGCCGGTAAGGAACCCGGCAGATTTGTGAGGTTGGTCGTCAGAGTCGATATTCGCGTTGAACCGCGCCAGCCGCAGCGCGCAGCACACCGCATGAGCAAGTGCTATGATCCAGCCGAATTTCGGCAGATTTTGCAGCGACCAAAGATAGATGACCAGTGCGGGCGCGACGCCGAAGGCAATCACATCCGAAAGTGAATCCAACTCCGCACCAAAACGGCTTTCACCTTTCAAAAGCCGGGCGATGCGTCCGTCGAGCCCATCCAGGACACCCGCAAAAATAATGGCGCCGGCCGCCTTTTCCCATTCTCCCCGAACGCCGAACATAATGCCGGTCAGCCCGAAACAAAGGGCCATCGCGGTCACTGCATTGGGCGCGACCTGCCTGAGGGTGATCCCCCGACGAGGGGGAATATCCTCGCCAGGAGCAATCATTGCGACACTCCCAGAACCCCTTGGGCATCGCCCAGTTTCGCCAGAACCGTTTCACCGGCGATCGTTCTCTGCCCCAGCGCCACACGCGGAGCGGTGCCCTTGGGTAAATAAACGTCGACACGGCTACCAAAGCGAATGAGCCCTACACGCTGTCCGTGCGCCACCACGTCGCCAGGTTTGACGAAGGGGACGATCCGTCGGGCCACCAATCCGGCAATCTGGGTAAAACCAATGCGAACCCCATCGACGCGCTCGACCAATATGTGCTGGCGCTCATTGTCCTCGCTCGCCTTGTCAAGATCCGCGTTGAGGAATTTGCCTGCAATATAGATAACGGACTTGATCGTACCGCCGATCGGCGCCCGATTTATGTGCACATCGAACACGCTCATGAAAATGGAGACTCGCGTCATCTCATCATTGCCAATTCCGTCAGCGCCCAGCAACTCGCGGGGGGGCGGCACATTTTGAATCAATGTAATAAGACCATCGGCCGGCGCTACGATCAGGCTTTCATCTACCGGCGTTACCCTGATGGGGTCGCGGAAAAATGCGAGCACCCAGGCCGTCAGAACGATCATGGGCCAGGTAAGCCAAGGGATGAACAGCCAGGCCAACACCGTGATACCGGCAGCAATGGCTCCAAATTTGCGGCCTTCGGGGTGGACAGATGGAAAGCGCCATTTGACGGTTGTGGTTCCGGGCACCACGTAGGAGTTTTCTGAAATCATCGCCGTTCTTTAGGCACTAGGGCGCGCCGATACAACGTCCTCCCTTCAAAGAGGCGCAGATAGCCGACCGCAACCCAGTTTTCATCCTGGGTTCACGCAACGGTTGATCATTTCGTCACCTTTGCCTAGACGCCTTTGCAAATCTTACCCCAGGCATGAAAGCGATAGGCGAATGGCGAAAATCAAGGTCAAAAATCCAGTTGTCGAAATTGATGGCGATGAGATGACTCGCATCATTTGGCAATGGATCCGTGAGCGGCTGATCCAGCCTTATCTCGACATCGACCTCCATTATTACGACCTCGCCGTCGAGGTGCGCGACAAGACCGATGACAAGATTACTGTCGATGCCGCCAATGCGATCAAGAAATATGGCGTAGGCGTGAAATGCGCCACCATCACGCCGGACGAAGCGCGGGTCGAGGAATTCGACCTAAAGAAGATGTGGAAATCGCCTAACGGCACGATCCGCAACATATTGGGCGGCGTGGTTTTTCGTGAACCGATCGTGATTCGCAACGTGCCTCGATTGGTGCCCGGCTGGACTGATCCGATCGTTATTGGCCGCCATGCATTCGGCGACCAGTATCGTGCGACGGATTTTCTCGTTCCGGGCCCCGGCAAGTTGCGGCTGGTCTTCGAGGGTGACGATGGAAAGGTTATCGACGAGGAGGTCTTCCAATTCCCCTCGTCCGGCGTTGCCATGTCGATGTACAATCTCGACGAATCGATTCGCGATTTCGCCCGTGCTTCGATGAACTATGCGCTTGACCGCAACTGGCCGCTCTACCTGTCGACCAAGAACACGATCATCAAGGCCTATGATGGCCGCTTCAAGGATCTATTCGAGGACATCTTCAACACCGAATTCAAGTCCAAGTTCGAAGCAGCCGGCATCGAATATCAGCACCGCCTGATCGACGACATGGTAGCGTCGGCCCTTAAATGGAACGGAAAGTTTGTCTGGGCTTGCAAGAATTATGACGGTGACGTGCAATCCGACACCGTTGCGCAGGGTTTCGGCTCACTCGGCCTGATGACCTCGGTTCTGATGACGCCGGACGGCAAGACCGTAGAGGCCGAAGCGGCTCACGGCACCGTGACGCGACATTACCGCATGCACCAGCAGGGCAAGCAAACGTCGACCAATCCAATTGCTTCCATCTTTGCCTGGACCGGCGGTCTTAAATATCGCGGCAAGTTTGATGATACGCCAATGGTGACGAAATTTGCCGAAACCCTGGAGCGGGTTTGCGTCAAGACCGTTGAGGACGGCCACATGACCAAGGACCTTGCGGTTCTGATCGGCCCAGACCAGCCTTGGATGACCACCGAGCAGTTCTTTGAACAGATACGCGTCAACCTGGAAGCCGAGATGAGCAGCTGGGCCTGATCCCATGACGCCCGCGCGGCAAAAGGTGCGGATAGCGACGGTCCAGTTTCAAGCCAGGACCGTCGCATCCTTTGCCGATTTTACCGCGCGGGTCGAATATTTCGTCAAACTTGCTTCGGATAATGACGCCGACTTTATAGCGTTTCCTGAATTCTTCACGCTTGCGCTGCTAAGCTGCCAGCCACCTTCTCTCGATGTCGAAGTGGACATCGACCGGCTCACCAAGCTGACGCCGGATCTCAGCGCGCTGTTCCAGCGGCTCGCGAAAGACTATGCAATCAATCTCATCGCCGGCACTCATATCAGCCGAGATCATAATGGCGTTCCGCGCAATAGCTGCCATGTCGCGCTGCGCGACGGTTCCTTGCGCCTGCGCCAGAAAATCCATGCGACGCCCAATGAGGCAAGCTTCTGGGGGATCGAAGGCGGGGATAGCGCGGATGTTATCCAGACTGATTGTGGGCCTATCGGCGTTCTCATCTGCTATGACTCGGAATTCCCGGAACTGGCCCGCCACCTTGTCGATCAAGGAGCAAGACTGCTCTTTGTGCCCTTCTGCACGGACAGTCAGCCGGGCTATCTTCGCGTCCGCTATTGCAGCCAGGCGCGCGCCGTAGAAAATCAGTGTCACGTTATCCTCTCGGGGAATTGCGGTAACCTGCGCGGCGTGGCGAACATGGACATGCAATATGGCGTCAGCGCCATTTTGACCCCCTGTGATTTCCCCTTCCCTCGCGACGGCATCGCGGGTGAAGCCACGCCTAATGCCGAAGGGATGACCATTGCAGATATTAACCTCGCCGATCTGGATTGGGTTCGGGAAAAGGGAAGCGTCCGCAATCTTGCAGACAGGCGTAATGATCTGTACGCTACATGGAAACAGTAACAATTTTTAGGATGACAATATGAGATCAATGGTGGCGGCATTAGCGATGTGCCTCAGCTTCAGCCCGGCTCTTGCCGCGGCCGCCGAATCCACTCCCGCTCCCGCCTCCGGACAAAGCGAAACCGAGCGGAACCGCGCCGTTGTCACCGACTTCATGAATATGTTCTATACGCAGAAGAAGGTGCGGGATGCGTTCGAAAAACATGTCGTTGCGGACTATATCCAGCACAATCCCGGAGCTCCCGATGGCCGCGAAGGCACACTGAAGGTACTTGAACCCTTTTTGAGCGCCCAGCCTCAACTCAGCTTCAAGATCCACCGTATCCTCGTGGATGGCGACATGGCGGCCGTGCACAGCGAAATCGTTGCGTCCGCCGGCCAACCAAGCTTCGCCGTCGTCGACATTCTGCGGCTGAAGGACGGCAAGGTTGTCGAGCATTGGGATGTCATGCAGCCGGTTCCGGAGAAATCCGCCAATCCGCATCCTATGTTCTAATCCAATATCCTCACCCCATGGCGGCGGCGCTTAATTCATCCTATTAGTCTGGCATGAATCAACCAAGCGCTCGCCATATATGAAGCCCGTAATCTTCGGCCTCGCTGGCTTTGCTCTCACACAGGAGGAGCGCGCGCTCTTCCAGGACGCAAAGCCTGCAGGCTACATCATTTTCAAGCGCAATGTGGAAAGCCCGGACCAGCTTCGGGCTCTTACTGACGATTTACGCACATTGCATGGGCGCGAAGACGTCCCGATTCTGATCGATCAGGAGGGCGGACGCGTCGCACGAATGCAGCCGCCGCTTTGGCCGGCTTTTCCACCCGCCATCATGTTCGACAAATTATACGATATCGCTCCGACCAGCGCGATCGAAGCAGCGCGATGCAACGCCCAAGCGATCGCAACCATGCTCCGAGGCGTCGGCATCAACGTCGACGCCTTGCCGCTGCTGGATGTACGACAGCCCGGAACGAACGATATCATTGGCGACCGGGCCCTGGGCGCCGAGCCGATGCGCGTTGCCGCGCTTGGCCGCGCAGTGCTCAATGGTCTTCGCAGAGGGGGCGTGTGCGGCATCGTCAAACATATGCCGGGGCACGGGCGCGCGATGGTGGACAGCCATCTGGATCTTCCGGTTGTCGACGCGAGCGAAGACGAGCTGGAGATTGACCTTTCCCCCTTTCGCGCGCTCCATTCTGCTCCAATGGGAATGACGGCTCACATCATATATACCGCTTGGGACCGGGAGTTGCCTTGCAGCCTTTCTCCCACCGTCATCCAGACCATCATTCGCGATCGGATCGGCTTTGACGGTTTATTGATGTCCGATGATCTTGATATGAAAGCGCTGAAAGGGGACATTCCGCAGTTGGCGGCGCAGGTCGTGGCGGCTGGGTGCGATCTGGCTCTCAACTGCTGGGGCCGGATCGATGAAATGCGAGGCATAGCTGAAGCCTTGGGGGATATTCGGCCGGAATCGAAAACGCGGCTGGACCGCGCAATGGCGAGCATTGCCGGCGGGGCCGAAAACCGGCCTTATGAGGAGCTTGTCGCAAAGCGCGACGAGTTGCTGGCGCTCGCATGAACGACTTGCTGGCTGACTGGACGGACCTGGTTGACCGTCCGGCTCTGCCAGCCGGATCGCCCGATGTGCTGACGGTCGAGCTTGACGGATGGGAAGGCCCGCTGGATCTGCTCCTCGCGCTCGCCAGGACCCAGAAAGTGGATTTGCGCGAACTTTCCATTCTGGCGCTGGTCGAGCAATATCTCACCTTCATTGAGGGCGCACGGGAACTGAAGCTGGAGGTAGCAGCAGATTATCTCGTGATGGCCGCTTGGCTCGCCTATCTTAAATCCGGTCTCCTGCTGCCCAAAGATCCGACGGTCGATCCATCGCCGGAGGAGTTGGCGTTGCGGCTGCATTTGCGGCTGCAGCGGCTCAACGCCATGCGAGAGGCAGGCGCTCGTTTGATGGCGCGCAACCGGATCGGGCGTGACGTGTTCGTTCGGCCAGCGCCCGAGGGCCTTCGCACCATTCGCAAGGCCGCCTGGGACGCCTCCCTCTACGACCTCATCTCCGCCTACGGGCAAATGAAGGCGCGGACGCAACCTGCCCTGCACTTTGTCGCCCGCCGCGCGGTCATGACGCTGGAAGAAGCAATCGAGCGGGTTGGACGGCTGGTGGGCGTGCAACTCGATTGGACCAGTCTCGAAAATTTCCTTCCTGAAGGCGCAACCCCGGGCCTTCGCCGCTCTGCGCTGGCCAGCAGCTTTGTGGCAGCATTGGAACTCGCCCGGCAGGGCAGGCTCGATATTCGGCAAGAAGGGATTTTTGAGCCGATTTTCCTGCGAACGGCCAGTCCGCCGGAAGCCGCCGCGTGAACCCGCCCGATGATTTTATCCGTGCCGTCGAAGCTACGCTTTTCGCTTCGGACAAACCCCTGACCCTGGGCGAGATCAGGCAATATGTGGGCGATGAAGGCAATGTGTCGGCCGCGCTTGAAACATTGGAGACTGATTATGCCCCACGCGGCGTCAATCTGGTCGAGCGTGGCGGCCGCTGGCACTTCCAGACCGCGCCCGATCTGGCCCACATCCTCCGCCGGGAAAAGGAAGAGCCGCGCAAGCTTTCCCGCGCGGGCATGGAAACGCTGGCGATCATTGCCTATCACGAACCCGTCAGCCGGGCCGAGATCGAGGCTGTTCGCGGCGTGCAAGTCGCCAAAGGCACCCTGGACGTGCTGATGGAAGCGGGCTGGATACGTCCGGCAGGCAGGCGCGAAGTTCCCGGCCGGCCGCTGACTTATGCCACCACCAGCGAATTCCTGTCCCATTTCGGCCTTGTCAGCCGCCGGGACCTTCCGGGCATGGAAGATTTGCGAGCGGCTGGCTTGCTGGACCCTGTCGATTTGGCGCTGGAAGGACTTGCCGGACAATCCGCGCTGGAAAATGACGGGGAAGAGGCCTAGATAGATGGCTTGTACAAGGAGAATTTGAAATGGGTGGCCTTAGCATCTGGCATTGGCTGGTTGTTGGTATCGTAATTCTGCTGCTGTTCGGGAAAGGCCGTTTTTCCGATATGATGGGAGACGTGGCGAAGGGACTGAAGAGCTTCAAGAAGGGCCTTGCGGATGATGAGGACAATGCTGCCGCCAAGCCGGTAAACCGCATCGAATCCCAAACCGTTCCGGAGAAGCAGGCGCAGCCCGTCACCGACGATCAAAAGCACGGCTGACCATTTAGCCCTGATCCGGATCACAGCACCAGATGTTTGACATCGGCTCAACCGAGCTTCTGCTTATCGCTATCGTCGCGATTGTCGTTATCGGCCCCAAGGACTTGCCACGGGCGCTCTACAAAGTAGGGCAAGTAGTGGGAAAGGCTCGTGGCATGGCACGTCATTTCCGCACCGGCCTAGACGCCATGATCCGCGAGGCGGAGATGGAGGAGCTGGAAAAAAAATGGGCGGCCGAAAATGAGCGGATCATGAAACAATGGCCAACGACCGATGTCGCCGAAGAACTGGCCAAGCCGATAGCTGCGCCTGAGCCGGAAACCGGTGAGATTTCAAAAGTGATTGGCTCATCACCTGCGGCCGAAAAGGACAGCAGCGCCGCATGAGGGATATTGACGACACGCGCGCGCCGTTGCTCGATCATCTTCTGGAATTAAGGCGGCGTCTGATGTGGTGCATCGGCGCGCTCCTTATCTCCTTCGCGGTCTGCTTCTATTTTTCCGAGCACATTTTCGGGTTCCTGGTTCGGCCCTTGTCAGAGGCCTTTGGCGCGGGCCAGGGGCGACTGGTCTATACAAAGCTTTACGAAGCTTTTTTTGTACAAGTGAAGGTCGCTCTGTTCGCGGCCTTTTTTGTCTCCTTTCCGATTATCGCGAATCAGCTTTGGGCCTTTGTCGCTCCGGGCCTTTATGCCAAGGAAAAACGAGCATTTCTCCCTTTCCTGATCGCCACGCCCGTGCTGTTCACGCTGGGTGCGGCCCTTGCCTATTATGTGGTAATGCCCACGGCCTTTCACTTTTTTCTAAGTTTTGAGGGGAAGAGCGGCGGCCTTGATGTGGAGGCATTGCCAAGCACAGACAGCTATTTGTCGCTGGTGATGCAATTCATCCTCGCCTTCGGAATCAGCTTCCTGATGCCCGTGCTGCTGATGCTGCTGAATAAAGCCGGCATCGTGACACGGCAGCAGCTCGTTGGAATAAGGCGGTACATGATCGTGCTCGCCTTCATAGCCGCAGCGGTGTTGACGCCGCCTGATGTGGTATCGCAGTTGATGCTGGCGATTCCCCTGATCCTTCTCTACGAAATCACTCTCATCACCATCTGGTTTACGGATCGAAGAACGCAGAAAAAGGATGACGACATTGTTGTCGCCGAATGATGGCAACGCATTTCAAGCCTTTCTTCCGACTGGTTTTTCGACATAGCTGGCCACAAAGGCATCGGCAGAAAAATACAGCCTATCGCGCGCTTCTGCTGGCAGCATATCCATGAGAAAGTCATCAAAGGCCTTCCGATCAGCTCGGCCACAGGCCGTAAGCAGATCCAGAACCATCATTTCGTCATAGCTTAATTTGGGGCAGCATGGCGGATTGACATATACGGGCTCAGGCCAGACCGAACCCATTTCACTCATCAGGGCCAGAAAGCGACTTGCGGCTCCCTCCGATCCCAAACGGTTTGCGAGTTCCGGACCCGGATCGCGGCCCAACTTGTTGAAAACCACAGCGATGCGCGTTGCTAAGGTGATCCGGGCCTGAGCAGCGGGTAAGCCGCGAATATCGGGTGTGCTGGCAATCAGGTCCAGATCGAGCGGCATGCCAAACTTCCTTCCACCCCCACCCCTTCATGAAAAAACACGCCACCAGCCGCAAGGCCGGCGGCGTGAGTTACAGCGTGCACCCGGGGAGAAGGATGAGACTGGGAAGATGCACGCTGCTTGACGATCCCGCAGGATCATTTATGCTAGCTAATGATATTCACTATCAATAGCAAATTAAAAAACGGTTCGTCATTTCAGGAGCAAGCTTGATGTACAACCTCATTGACCGCCCCGTGACCTCATTGCCTGAAGGCAGCCGCTTCCTCCTGTGGGCGATGCGAGCATGGGTGACTGTTAGTCGCAAAGGCGACTGCCCGCCAGCACGACTCGCTTCCGCCTTCTTGCGCATGTCCGCCATTGAGGCTCTGCCGCATCTTCATATCGCGATGAGCGCCCTGAATTATGATGGTAGAGCACTGCTGGAGTTCCACTGCCTCCATCGCGATCAGATCGGTGACGATGAAGCCGTGCTGTTGCACCTTTGGAGCGATATGGCGGCCGGAAACGAAAGTGTGGCCGTCGCCGTCATTGAACTGCTGGTAAAGGAGGAGGCGGTTATGCCTCTTTTTTCTGCTATCAAGGCGACAATTCCGGGATTTCAAGCGGCTGATCTAAACCCGCAAGTCCCTGCTCTTCCCCATTCCATTACCGGGGACCGTGGGTGATGAGCGACATGACCCAGGCCGCCATCGCCCCTAAATCCGCCTATCACATTGAACGGGTGAACTGGGTGCGCCATTGGAATGATCATCTATTCAGCTTTGCCATAAGCCGGCCCCCATCTTTTCGCTTTCGATCAGGCGAATTTGTAATGCTAGGCTTGCCCGGTGAGACAAGGCCAATTCTGCGCGCCTATTCCATCGCCAGTCCGGCGTATATGGACGAACTTGAATTCCTGTCGATCAAGTCTCCGGACGGGCCGCTGACATCCCGGCTGCAGAAGATAAAGACCGGCGATGAGATTTACCTCGCCCGCAAGGCCACGGGAACGCTGGTCGCCGATGCCCTTAAGCCCGGCAAACGCCTCTTTCTCCTTGCCACGGGAACAGGCTTGGCGCCTTTCCTGTCAATCATTCGCGATGCGGATATCTATGACCGGTTTGCTCAGGTGGTGGTTGTCCACAGCGTGCGGCAAATCAGCGACCTCGCCTACCGCGACGAGCTGAACGGCCTGCTCGCCGGCGATCCGCTGGTGCAGGACCAGGCGCTGGTTCAGCTAAGCTATATTCCGATAGTCACGCGCGAAAACTTTCCCACGCGACAACGGATCACAACGCTTTTGCAAAGCTGCGAGCTGTTTCGCACGACGGCCGGGCAAAAACGTCTCAATCCTTCGTCGGACCGGGTGATGCTCTGCG
The DNA here is from genome assembly GCF_014200045.1 of Rhizorhapis suberifaciens. Classification (GTDB taxonomy): domain Bacteria; phylum Pseudomonadota; class Alphaproteobacteria; order Sphingomonadales; family Sphingomonadaceae; genus Rhizorhapis; species Rhizorhapis suberifaciens. Next base: position 342,616 of record NZ_JACHOV010000002.1, on the reverse strand, counting down.
GCAGCATGGCCATGATCCAAGATTGCCGGACCATATTGGAACGTTTTGGCTTCATCGAAGGCTCGAACGCGCAACCGGGGGATTATGTGATTGAAAAGGCTTTTGTTGGTTGATCAGTATCGCCCATTTTTTCTCGGACCTGGTCCTCGTATCTGGTGGGAAGAAAGGGGTCCACCGCCGTTCATTTCAGGACGTGCGCCAAGTCTGGGAGGGGGGGCGCAAGCTGAAAACAGCATGCCTGTGGGAGCGGCGGCGGACAGGGGGAGCGGACGAATCATTGGGGCTTGAAAATACCGTACCTTTGAGTACGATAATTTATCCTCTCCAAAAAATTTTCTGTCAATACAAACATACTGAAGTACGCTGTAGCCATGAGCAAAAGGGAAGCGCGGAAAAATGAGCGGCGTGCGTGCATATTGGAGGTGGCGCGCCGGTCCTTTTTCGAAAACGGCTATGCTGCAACGACGATGTCTGAGATTGCAGCGAAATTGGGCGGATCGAAGGGGACGCTGTGGAGCTATTTTCCTTCCAAGGAAGATCTTTTTGCTGCCGTGCTGGATGAGGCGACGACAGAATTCAAACAGCAGCTTGTAGAGATTCTCGAGCTGCACGAAGATACACGTTCAACCCTTTTTCGCCTCTGCATTCAGTTTGTCACACGGGTTAGCCGGATTGAGGCGATCAGGCTTCATCGTCTTATACATGGTGAAGGCGGGCGTTTTCCGGAACTGGGCCGCATTTTCTATGAACGCGGACCGAAAAGCGTAAAAGCGATGATCGCCGACTATCTGGATCAATGCATCCAAGAAGGGTCCATTCGCTGTGTAGACACGGCCGTTGCGGCCAATCAACTTGTGGCGCTCTGCATGGCCGGTGCGCACCAGAAAATGCTGCTCAACATTGTCGATGCCGTCCCGCCGGAGGAAATAAGAACGGAGGCCGCAAGCGCTGTCGATGTGTTCCTGCGCTGCTATGCCACCGGAGCCTCAGGCGATTAGGGCGTCAATTGTCGCCAGATGCCTGACAATATCTTCGTTAGGAAGAAATGATCCAAGAAAGCTGTTGCGCGCCAAGGTCGCGACATCCTCCTTCCGCAGCTTTCCACATTTAACCAATGCCTGAAAATTGTCATCGATATATCCGCCAAAATAGGCCGGATCGTCGGAGTTTATCGTTGCCCGCAGGCCCAATTGAAGCATCCTCGAAATCGGATGATTGCGCATATCGTCAACGACGCAGAGTTTAAGATTGGAAAGCGGGCAAACCGTCAGCGTCATAGCCTGACGAGCAAGCCGAGCCACAAGCAACGGGTCTTCGAGTGAACGATTGCCGTGGTCGAGCCGGTCGATGTTCAGCAAGTCCAGCGCCTCCCAGACATATTCCGGCGGCCCTTCCTCTCCGGCATGGGCAACACGGAGCAACCCTGCATCTCCTGCGGCCGAAAATATACGAGAAAATTTTGCGGGAGGGTGACCGACCTCGGAAGAATCCAGCCCAACTCCCGCAATCCGGTCAAAATAGGGCTCGGCTGCCCGGAATGTGGAAAAAGCGTCCTCTTCATCCAGATGACGCAGAAAACAGAGGATGAGCTTAGAACTCAAACCATGCTTTGCCTCGGCCTGTTTCATCCCAGCGAGTAATCCGTCAGCCACAACCGAAAAAGGGATGTTCCGCGTCATATGCGTCTGAGGATCAAAAAAGATTTCGGCATGAACGACATTATCGGCCGCCGCGCGGTCGAAATAAGCCAGCGCAAGATCACGAAAATCTTCTTCCGTTCGCAGCACATCGGCGCCCTGATAATAGATATTCAGAAAATCCTGGAGGTTGGAAAAGCGATATGCCGTCCGAACCTCGTCCACGCTGGCAAAAGGAATATCGACCTTGTTTCGCTTGGCAAACTGGAACATCTGCTCAGGTTCCAGGCTGCCCTCGATATGCAGATGCAGTTCCGCCTTGGGAAGAGCCAAGGCCAGGGCGCTCAAATCGTCCATGATCATCTCTTATCTGGGTTCAAATCATCGCCAGCATAATGGAAGAAGCCGGATGGTCACCGTCATTTCCGGGATAGAGCATCGATTTTTTGCGCCAGGTCTATATCGCGCTTCGAAAGCCCTTTGGCGTCATGAGTCGTCAGCAATATGTCCACACGGTTATAGACATTGGACCATTCAGGATGATGATCCAGTTTTTCGGCCAGCATTGCCACTTGCGTCATGAAACCGAATGCGGCCCTGAAGTCCCCGAAACGGAAACTGCGCCTGATTCCGTCACGCTCCGCGTCGTAAGACCAATCGGTGAGGCCCGACAGGGCGGCGCTTCGCTCTTCCTCCGTCAGCTTGGGCACCATTGTCCTTCTCCTTCTGGACATTTATCACCGCGCGCCTATGGCTTTGAGCATGGCGCGGAACGGGGAAGATGTGGGTATTATCGACGCTGGCGCAAGCCTCCGTTTCCATTGCGTTACATGCGTGCGTGGCGACAGGCTATTGTTTGAAGACATGAATTTCACGCTGGGCGCGGGCGACGCAGTCTTGGTTTCCGGACCCAATGGCGCCGGTAAATCCAGTTTGATCAGGCTGGCCGCGGGACTGCTGCACCCTGCAGCCGGCAGGATCGAACGAGCCGGTCGCGTGGCCATGAGCGATGAAAATTTGGCGTTGGATGTCCGCAAGACACTGAGCAATGCCCTGGCCTTCTGGGCACGCATCGATGGAGCCGACAAGCAGGCCGTGGCAGATGCCATGGCGGCCCTCTCCCTCACTCATCTTTCCGAAGTTCCTGTGCGGATGCTCTCAACAGGGCAGCGCAAACGTGCAATGCTTGCGCGGGTAATGGCAAGCGGGGCACCGCTTTGGCTGCTGGACGAACCGGCCAACGGGCTTGATGCCGCATCCCTGGAACTGCTGGGCGGGATCATGCAAATTCATCTGGCGAGCGGCGGGACGATTTTGGCGGCCTCACACCAGCCTCTGCCGCTCATTTTCACGCAGCACATCCGTGTCGGGGAGCGCCCGTGAATAGCGCGTTTTCGACCGTCCTCCTGCGGGATGCCGGCTTTGCGTATCGCAATGGAGGCGCTTGGCTGCCGGTTGCATTTTTGTTGATGGTGGCGACCCTTTTTCCTTTTGCGGTAGGTCCGGATCCGATGCTGCTTTCGCGCACTGGCGGAGGCGTGATCTGGATAGCGGCGTTGCTGGCGGCGCTCCTGCCCATCGACCGCCTCATTTTGCCGGATCGCGATAGCGGTGTGCTTGATCAGCTTTTATTGCGGGGCATGGCGGATGAGGTCATCGCCGTGGCAAAGCTGCTTGCCCACTGGCTGAGCTTCGGACCGCCGGTCATGATTGCTGCATTGCCCGCGGCGGCCTTGCTGAACATTGATGGCTGGACGCTCCTGCGCCTGGAGCTCGGCTTGGCCCTCGGAACCCCAGCCTTGGCGGCATTGGGCCTGATGGTAAGCGCCTTGACGGCAGGGTTGAGGAGCAGCAGCGCTCTTGCCGGGCTGCTGGCCCTTCCGCTGGCCGTCCCTCTGCTGATCTTCGGCGCTGGATCGCTGGAAAATGAAAGCGGCGCTGCACTGAAATTCCTGGCCGCCATATCATTGCTTCTGACGGGCATGGCCCCGATCGTGGCGGGCGCCGCGCTCAGGGCCGGGCGGGAATAGTTTTCAGCGCGACCACCGCGCCCAAATGGCCGTTGGCAGCAATAACCCTCGGCTTTCTTCCCGAACCGTAAGTTCCCCGCATTCGACCTTTCCGCCCAATGAAGCGAACTCCTGCCGCAACAGCTCGCCAATGGCCAATGCCGATAAGCGGACCGCATAGACTGTAAGGAACAGAAAACGGCTGTTTCGATCTAGCAGCTTGCGGCAATCGGCGATCAGGCCGGGGAGCCCCTCTTCCAATTTCCAAACTTCGCCCTCTGGTCCCCGGCCATATTTGGGGGGATCCAGCAATATCCCGTCATAGCGCCGCTCGCGCCGGACCTCACGCGCAACGAATTTGGCCGCGTCATCGACGATCCAGCGAATAGGCTTGTCGGCCAGTCCAGAAATCTCCGCATTGGCGCGGGCAGCCTGCACCGATTTCTTCGACGCATCCACATGCACCATTTGAGCGCCCGCTGCCGTCATCGCGAGCGTGCCAACACCGGTGTATCCAAAAAGGTTCATGATCTGGGGTTGCGCCACCCCTTGCACTTGCGAACCCATCCAGCGCCAGACCGCGTCCATATCCGGAAAGAAGCCCAAATGTCGGAAAGGCGTACAACTGGCGGTGAAGCGGACGTTTTCCCAAGAAAGCGGCCAGCCTTCGCGTGGGATCGGGCGATCGAAATACCAGCGCCCGCCGCCCTCTTCATCGGAACCGGGAACAAATTCGCCGTCCGCCTGCCAATCGGCGGAGGCGGGCAACCACATGGCCTGCGGCTCGGGCCGGATAAACCGGTATTTCCCGTAACGCTCAAGCTTTCGACCATTGCCGCAGTCGATCAGACTGTAATCGCTCCAGGGCTCTGTGATCATTTGTTGGAGCTGCATCCGGTCCCATTCCGTTCGTGCCGAACAAAGTCTAAACACGCCCTGCAAAGCCGCCACCCCGCGCCTGCGCCCGGGCCATGGCAGTGTGATCCCTAGCCCTTCGGTTTTGCCCGTTCCGCAATATACTCGCTTACCGCGTCGAAGGTCCCCGGAAGCTTTACATAATGCTCCTCGCGCTTGAAGAGGTTGCTTAGACGCGCGGGGAGCGGCGGACGGACACCGGTGGAACGCTCCACGGCATCGGGAAACTTCGCCGGATGCGCGGTTGCAAGCGTTACCATGGGAATTGCCGGGTCAACATCGCTATTGCGGGCGGCGGCGAGGCCTACGGCGCTGTGCGGATCGATGACCTGACCCGCTGCCTCATTGGCCCAGCGCATCGCAATCGACATGTCATCGCCATCCACCCGAGAGCTGGAAAAGAGCTTTGCCGCACCCTGGATCTGCATATTGGTAAGGCGCATTGCACGCGTCGCTTCAAAGCCCTTCATCTGTTCATCCATAGCCCTTCCGTCGCGGCCACCCAGATCGAAAAGGAGGCGCTCGAAATTGCTGCTGACCTGGATATCCATGCTGGGTGTCGCCGTGGGCGTCACCTGGCCCTGGCTGTAATCACCCAAGGACAATGCACGGTGGAGGATGTCATTGACGTTGGTGGCAACTATCAGCCGGGCAACTGGCAGCCCCATTTTTGCTGCCACATAGCCGGCGAATACGTCGCCGAAATTCCCTGTAGGGACCGAGAAGGCAACTTTCCGCTCCGGCGTCCCCAGTCGCACCGCCGCGTAGAAATAATAAACCACCTGAGCCATTAACCGCGCCCAGTTGATGCTGTTCACCGCCGACAGGTCGAAGCGCGTGGAAAACGCTTTATCGTTGAACATCTGCTTCACCAACGCCTGAGCGTCGTCAAAGCTGCCGTCAATCGCGATGTTGTAGACGTTGGGTGCGCGAACCGTCGTCATCTGCCGACGCTGCACTTCCGATACCCGGCCGTCGGGATGAAGCATGAAGATGTCCACCTTCTCCCGTCCGGCCACCGCGTCTATGGCGGCAGAACCCGTATCGCCGGACGTAGCCCCCACGATGGTGATATGCCGATCGGACCTGCTCAGAAACTTTTCGAACAGCAGGCCGAGCAACTGCAAAGCAACGTCCTTAAAGGCGAGCGTGGGTCCATGGAAAAGCTCAAGCAGCCAATGGCGGTGATCAAGTTGCACCAGCGGAGTCACGCCTTGATGGCTGAAGCGGCCATAGGCTTGTGTGCAAAGCTCGCGCAACTCTTCTTCGCTCAGGGACTCGTTCACGAAAGGCAGCATCACCCGCACGGCCGTTTCCACATAGGAAAGACCTGACAGTGCGGAGATTTCCTGGGTAGAGAAACTTGGCCAGTTCTCAGGAAGATAGAGTCCACCGTCGGACCCTAGACCGGCGAGCGTTACGTCCTCGAACCCTAGCGCCGGGGCGCTGCCTCTGCTGCTGACATATTGCATGTGCGCGCGTTAGCGGGCGAACGCGAGGGCGGCAAGGGATTCCTGCACTACCGCCTTCTTAGCGCCAAGGCGTATATTACGGCGGCTATCGTGGCAAAGAGGAACCATTGGATGGCGTAGCCGAAATGGTTGTTGGGAATATCCTCGACGCTGGGCGGCCGCGCGCGCTGCAAACCAGGTGCGGGCTTGTCCGCGATCAAGCGAATGACATGTTCGCTGTCGGGAGCAATGATGCCGCCCACCCTTCCTCCTGTCCAGGCTGGTGAATTCGGCCGTTCGGACCAGCCCATCACTGCTTGCAACTCCGCGCCGTTCGGCGTCCGGCAACGGGCAATATGCACCCAGCCCGACTGCGACCTCTGGTTCCGGCCGCTTGTGCTTCGCCAGCCAAGCACCTTTTCGCAATTGGCAGCCGAGCGGCGAAAAAGTGGAGCTTCATTCCTGTCTACCTCGCCGGGCCAGGCAATCGGCGGCAGGCCCTGGGCGGCGGCGTAGCTTTTCAGAAGATTATTTTTCCAGCTCATACGCTGCAGCTGCCAAACGCCGAGACCGATCATAGTAGCGACAGCAAGGGCGACAATGATCGTCGGAAGAACCGGAAGCCGACGCATCAGGCCTGCACGTCGCTCCCCTGCGGCGGCAACACCGGCTGGAGCCTGCCCTCACGCGCCTGATTACGATATTCGAGGATGAGAAGCGCCGCCTTTGCGACACGAAGCGACCCGACCACAGCGACGGTCGTAAGCGGTATCCAGATCAGCATGTGCAGCCAGAAGGGCGGATGCACCGCCACCTCGAATGAGAGCGCAAGTCCGGTAATGAGTGCGCCCACGATCAGGATCAGAAAGGCCGCAGGCCCGTCCCCGACATTGAACTGCGCAAAATCCAGATCGCATCCGCTGCACCGCGGCGCAAAATGGGCAATATGTTCGCCAAAGAGCGTCTGCCCCCCGCATTGGGGACAGCGCCCTTCCAGGGCTGGCCGAATGATCGGTGCCAGACCCTCAGCCACATTCATCCCCCGTGAACCGGAGCACCCCAGCCGCCCCAGACATAGATGGCGAGGAAGAGAAACAGCCAGACGACGTCAACGAAATGCCAATACCAGGCAGCGGCTTCAAAGCCGAAATGCTGACGCGGCGTGAACTGGCCCTGATAGGCGCGAACCAGGTTCACGATCAGGAAAATGGTCCCGATCAGCACGTGGAAACCGTGGAAGCCGGTCGCCATGAAGAAGGCAGAGCTATAGGTGTTGCCGCCGAATTCGAACGGCGCATGAGCATATTCATAGGCCTGGATCGACGAAAAGAGGATGCCCAGCAGGATGGTGCACCACAGACCTTTTTTCAATCCCTCGCGATCGCCATGGATCAAGGCATGGTGCGCCCAAGTAACGGTCGTGCCCGAGCAAAGCAGAATCAGCGTGTTAAGCAAAGGAAGCTGGAACGCATCCATGACCTCCATGTCCTTTGGCGGGAACTGGCCGCCAATAACATCGGCCATCGACGGAAACAGGGCAAAATCGAAAAACGCCCAGAACCATCCCACGAAAAACATGACTTCAGAGGCGATGAAGAGAATCATGCCATAGCGCAGATGGAGCTGCACCACCGGCGTGTGGTCGCCGGAATGCGCCTCACGGATGACATCCGACCACCAGCTGAACATCGTGAAAAGCACACCGGCAAGGCCCGCCAGGAACACCCAGCCGCCGCCAGCATATTCATGCATCCACATGACGCCGCCTGCTGCCATTCCCAGCGCCGACATCGAGCCGATGAACGGCCAGATGCTGGGCGGAAGAATATGATAATCGTGGGTCTTGGCTCCGGCCATTTTGCTATTCCCTGTCTATATCTTTGATTGGCTCTTAGCTGCCGCCTGCATCCTGGTCCACAGGATAGAAGGTGTAGCTCAAGGTTATTTCCTGGGTATCCTTGTTATCGGGATCGTTCAGGATTTTCGGGTCGACGTAGAAAAGCACCGGCATGCGTATTTCCTGACCCGGCTGAAGCGTCTGTTGAGTGAAACAGAAGCATTGAATCTTCGTAAAATAAGCGCCAGCCTGGCTGGGCGTCACATTAAATGTTGCAGTCCCTGTTACCGGCTTATCGGATAGATTTTTGGCAATGAAGATCGCCATGTCCCGCGCGCCGATGGTCACTCGATCCGTGACGTGTTCGGGATAGAATTTCCACGGAAGCGCTGGGGAGACATTCGAATCGAATCGAATGGACATGGTGTCGCCCGAAGCAATTTCGGCTGGGGCGACGGTCGCCTCTGCACGCTGAGTGGTGCCATTAAAGCCGGTAACCTGGCAAAAAAGGCGATAGAGCGGAACGGCGGCAAAGCCCAGGGCGAGCATGGCAACCGCCAGTAGCCCCGCCAGCATCGCGCTGTTACGTTTCCTGGTAGCAAGAGTAGCCATCAGCTGCCGCCAATCTTGGCCAAAGTGATGAAGTAGAACAGCAACACCAGCACGCCGAGCAGCGCCGCCGTGACGAGCGCACGCGATCGCTGCCTAGCCCGGATCATGTCTTCATCTTCATTCTTCATGCCATTATCCATCGGTCAGCCACGACTGCGCCGAACATCAGGAACAGATACAAGATGGAATAGGCGAACAGACGGCGCTCCGGTTGCATAAGAGCAGGATTGGTTTCGCGACGAAGCGACACTTGAAAGGCAAGAACGGCAAAAACGCCAGTGAGAACAAGCGCGGATATGCCGTAAATGAGACCCGTGAGATCAAGCAGCACCGGCGCCATTGCGGCAATCCCCATAATCGCCGTGTAAGCGAAGATCTGCCTGCGTGTCGTAACTTCGCCCGCTACCACCGGCAGCATTGGAACACCGGCATTGGCGTAATCCGTTCTTACAAACAGAGCCAGCGCCCAGAAATGCGGGGGTGTCCAGAAGAAAATGAGCGCGAAAAGCGCGAGTGGCAGCAGGCCGATGTCACCTGTCACAGCGGCCCATCCAATCAGTGGTGGAAAAGCGCCCGCTGCGCCGCCGATTACGATATTCTGGGGTGTCCGGCGCTTTAGCCACACTGTGTAGACAAGCACGTAAAACAGAATCGAGACGGCAAGGATCGCTGCCGCCAGCCAATTTGTGGCGACGCCCAGAAGAATGACGGAAAAGAAAGACAGGCCGACGCCGAAGTGCAAGGCCGTCTGCCGGTCCATTCTGCCGGCGGGAAGCGGCCGATTGGCCGTCCGCTTCATCTTGACGTCGATATCCGCTTCATACCATTGATTGAGCGCTCCAGCTGCACCTGCACCCAATGCTATGCATAGGATGGCCGTGAACGCCAGAACCGGATGAATAGTAACGGGCGCCGCCAATAGGCCGCATAGGCCGGTGAATACGACGAGCGTCATCACGCGCGGCTTGGTAAGCGCGAGAAAATCGCGCCAATCCGCCGTTACACCGGTCATGCCGCCTGCCATAGGCCTAGTCGCCACAATAAAAAGTCCCGCAGAACCGGCCGCTTGTTACCAAGCGGCCGGTTTTATATGCCCTCAGTCGATTTTCGGAAGCGTTTCGAATTGGTGGAACGGAGGCGGACTGGTCAGCGTCCATTCCAGCGTCGTCGCACCCTCACCCCAAGGATTGCCTTCCGCCTTCCGGCCGGCAAGCAGCGACCAGAAGAGATTAACGAAGAATATGCCCACACCCACGGCCATGATGAGATAGCCCATGGAAGCAATCTGGTTCCAATGAGCGTAAGCCGAAGTGTAATCCGGAATGCGGCGAGGCATTCCGCTCATTCCCAGGAAATGCATTGGGAAGAACATGACGTTCACGCCAATGAAGAAGACCCAGAAGTGGAGCTGCCCCAGAAACTCACTGTACATCCTGCCGCTCATCTTCGGGAACCAGTAATAGAATCCCGCAAAAAGACCGAAGACCGCGCCCAGCGAGAGCACATAATGGAAGTGCGCAACCACATAATAGGTGTCGTGCAGATTGTCGTCCACGCCGCCGTTCGCCAGGACCACGCCGGTGACGCCGCCCACCGTGAACATGAAGATGAAGCCGATCGCCCAGACCATCGGGGTCTTAAAGGAGAGTGAGCCGCCCCACATCGTCGCGATCCAAGAAAAGATCTTAACGCCGGTTGGCACCGCGATGACCATTGTGGCTGCGGTGAAGTACATTTTCACGTTCACGCTCATACCAGTGGTGAACATGTGGTGGGCCCAAACCACGAACCCAACGACACCAATCGCGACCATAGCGTAAGCCATGCCGAGATAGCCAAAAACAGGCTTGCGGCTAAACGTAGAGATGATCTGGCTGACAATACCGAAGCCCGGCAAAATCATGATGTACACTTCGGGGTGACCGAAGAACCAGAAGAGGTGCTGATACAGAACCGGATCCCCGCCGCCCGCTGCATCATAGAAAGTGGTGCCGAAATTGCGGTCCGTCAGCAGCATGGTGATCGCCGCGGCAAGAACCGGGAGAGCCAGCAGCAAAAGGAACGCGGTGACCAGCACCGACCATACGAACAGCGGCATTTTGTGCAGGGTCATGCCCGGCGCACGCATGTTCAAGATTGTAGTGATGAAGTTGATCGCACCCAGGATCGAGCTTGCGCCCGCGATATGGAGGGAGAAAATCGCAAGGTCGACCGCCGGCCCCTGGCTGCCGCTGGTAGAAAGCGGAGCATAGACCGTCCAGCCTGTGCCCGCGCCATTGCCGGTGCCGCCCGGAACGAAGGTTGAACCCAGCAGCAATGCAAAAGCGGGGATCAGCAGCCAGAAGCTTATATTGTTCATCCGCGGGAAAGCCATGTCCGGAGCGCCGATCATGATCGGCACGAACCAGTTACCGAACCCACCGATCATTGCCGGCATCACCATGAAGAACACCATGATGAGGCCATGCGCGGTAATAAGCACGTTCCAGAGATGGTAGGCTTGATCAAGCGTAGCGTCAGGGCCATCGGAAATCTGCGCCCATGCCTGAAGATACTGGATGCCTGGCTCTGCAAGCTCAGCGCGCATCATACCGGAAATCGTACCACCGATAATCCCCGCGACGATCGCAAAGATCAGGTACAAAGTACCGATATCCTTGTGATTGGTCGACATGAACCAGCGAGCGAAGAAAGCCGGCTTGTGGTCCGCGTCATGATGATCGTGGGAATGCGCCTGGAAATCGGCGTGCGTTGCAGTTGTGTCTGTCATGTCCTGCGAACCTTAATTGGAAACTGCGGCCGGCTGGGCGGCGTTTTCAGCGGGAGCGGCTGCGGCTTCGGCAGGGGCAGCAGCAGCAGCCGGGGCCGTTGCAGCAGCTTCAGCACCCTTGGCATGACCACCCTGCGCTGCAACCCATGCATCGAATTCCGCCGGAGGCAGCGCCTCAATGGAGATCGGCATGAAGCCGTGACGCGCTCCGCAAAGTTCCGAGCACTGGCCGTAATAGACGCCGGGCTTGTCAATGGTGAAACTCTTCTCATTGATACGGCCGGGCACCGCGTCTTCCTTCACCCAAAGGGCGGGGACGGAAAAGCTGTGAATCACATCGGAAGCGGTAATCAGGATCTTGATCGGCCGGCCGGCGGGAAGAACCAGGCGATTGTCGACGCCCAGCAATTCAGGCTCACCACGCTTCTTTGCCTCTTCCTTAGGGAGCATATTGGAGACGATTTCCGATATGCCATTGTCAGGATATTCATAGCCCCAATACCACTGATATCCTGTAACCTTGACAGTCAGGGCATCCTTGGGCGCCGGCTTGTACTGACGGGCCAGCAAGTCAATGGAAGGAATGGCAATGCCCACCAGGATCAACACCGGCACCAACGTCCAAATCACCTCGATCAGCGTGTGATGAGACGTCTTCGACGGTTCCGGATTGGCGGCGCGGCGATAACGAACGATCACCCAGATCAACAGCGCCAAAACAAAGAGCGAGATAATGGTGATGATCGGCAGCAGGACGCCATCGTGGATCCAGCGGGCATATTTACCGGTGTCCGTGAACTGCTCTTGAAAAGTGACCTCGCCCGATTGCGGCATGCCGATGCCCTGCACGGGCTTCAAAAGCTGGGAGGCGGGTTTCGCCTCCGCCGCAACCGCCGATTCCGTACCTGCGCCGGACGGGACAGCCACGGCCGGCTGAGGCGCGGGCGCAGCCTCCTGTGCGCTGGCCAGAGCGGGCATGAAAGCCAGCATTCCGGCCAGAAATAGCGATTTCACCATGTTCATAAGCGTCTCGATTTTACCCCGCATATACCGCTGTTTTCGGACGTTCCGGCCCGTTCACAGTCCTGTCATGATTGCGGCGGCTTATAGGGATGGTTTCCGCATGCCTCAAGCACCTAAAAGGCATATTTTCTTTGTGTTGAACTTGCGTACTCGCCCGACTATCAGGCGCGCGTTTGACAGGGGAATGACAAAGACATGAATGATGAAGAGATTTTGGCGGAATTCCGGACAGCGCAGGCGCTTCTGGAGGGTCATTTCATCCTCTCTTCGGGCAAGCGGAGCGGAAATTATCTGCAATGTGCGCGGGTCTTGATGGATCCTGAGCGCGCCGGTCGACTTGCCCGCGCGCTGGCGCAAAAGCTGCCCCGCGAAATCCGTTCCGCCATAGATATGGTCGTAGCGCCCGCCATGGGAGGCGTCATTATCGGCCACGAAATGGGACGGGCGCTTGGTGTAGAGGCCATCTTCGTTGAAAGACCCCAGGGCACCTTCGAACTGCGTCGTGGCTTTGAATTGAAGGAAGGCCAAAGAATATTGATGGTCGAGGATGTGGTCACGACCGGCCTGTCCTCACGCCAGGCCATGGACGCCGTTCGGGAGACTGGCGCGATCGTTATAGCCGAAGCAGCTCTGGTCGACCGGTCGGCGGGTGAGGCAGAGCTTGGCGTACCTTTCTTCCCTCTGGTGTCGTTAAACTTCCCGGTTTACGATCCGGCCGATATTCCCCCTGAGCTTGCCGCGATAGAAGCAGTGAAGCCGGGCAGCCGGAAGATGTGACAGAAATGAACACACCGCGTCATTTGCGCCTTGGCGTCAATATCGACCATGTGGCGACCATCCGCAACGCACGCGGTGGCGATCATCCCGATCCTGTGAAGGCGGCGCTTGCAGCCGCATCGGCCGGGGCCGACGGGATTACGGCGCATTTGCGCGAAGACCGCCGGCATATTCGGGACGAGGATATTTCTGCACTGTTGGCGGCCCTTTCCATTCCCCTCAATCTGGAAATGGCGGCAACCAACGAAATGCTTGATATAGCGCTTCGCCATCGTCCGCACGCAGCCTGCATTGTCCCGGAAAGACGGGAAGAGCGCACGACCGAGGGCGGGTTGGACGCAGTCGGGCAGTTCGATCAACTTTCGCCCGTTGTTTCATCCTTGGCTGAGGCAGGCGTCAGGGTCAGCTTGTTTATTGAACCGGACCCCCGGCAGATTGACGCCGCCATCCGCCTGAATGTGCCGGTGGTGGAGTTGCACACTGGCCGCTATGCACATCTGCAGGGTACGGAGCGCAGCATCGAATTGCGCCGACTGTCCGATGCTGCCGCTCTTGCGACGAAGAACGGCATTGAACCCCATGCGGGCCACGGACTTACGTTCGACAATGTCGGACCCGTTGCGGCGATTCCGCAGCTGGCGGAATTGAACATCGGGCACTTCCTGATCGGCGAAGCGATATTCAGCGGCCTTAAGGAAGCGATCGGGAAGATGCGGCGGCAAATGGATCTGGTACGGTGATTGGTGCCTTCAGATCCTCCCCGGCACGGGGAGGGGGACCGGCCGAAGGCTGGTGGAAGGGGATATCCTCTTGGCGCAGCATTGTGAGGCGAACCCCCTCCACCACGCCGCTTCGCGTCGCGGTCCCCCTCCCCGTTCCGGAGAGGATTTTCGCGTGATCATCGGCCTTGGCTCAGACCTGTGCAGCATCGAAAGAATTCAGGCATCGCTTGACCGGTTCGGCGACCGGTTCGAGGCACGCGTCTTCACCGCCGTAGAAAGAGCCAAAGCAGCCTCTCGCCCGCATACGCAAGCGGGCACTTACGCAAAGCGCTTTGCGGCCAAGGAGGCCTTTTCCAAAGCGGTGGGCACCGGATTTAAATCCGGAGTGTTCATGAAAGACATCGGCGTCGTGAACGCCCCCTCGGGGGCGCCGACACTGCATCTTACCGGGGGCGCATTAGCGCGACTGGAATCGCTGGTTCCAGAAGGATACAGACCGGTTATTCACCTTACGCTCACCGATGATCATCCATGGGCGCAGGCATTCGTAATCATAGAGGCCCTGCCGCTTGGGTAAGGTCAGCCTGAAAGGCAATGCAATCAATGGAAGCGGAAATGGCCGACCTGGAACGCCGGGAAGAACAGCAGCAGCCGAAACAGGCCCACGCAGAGAGCACCGACTGGAAGGCGGAACTTCAAAGCCTCGCCATCCTCATTCTTGCAGTGCTTGGCTTTCATAGCCTGGTTGCCAAACCCTTCTACATTCCTTCGGAATCGATGATGCCGCGGCTGCTGGTCGGCGATCGGCTGGTCGTGAGCAAATATCCTTATGGTTGGTCCTATGTGTCGCCGTCATTTCATCTGCTGCCCTTCATATCGGGAAGGCTGATGGGAAAAACGCCGGAGCGAGGGGACGTCGTCATCGTGACGCCGCGCGGGAAGAGGAGCGACTATATCAAGCGGGTAATTGGCCTTCCAGGCGACGTGCTTGAAGTTCGCGATGGCCAACTCGTCATCAATGGCGTTCCCGTGAGGCAGGACACGCGACCTAACCTTCGCCTTGCCATAGATGCCAATGCGCCGTGCGATGAGGCACAATTTCCTGGACGTCAGACAATTGGGCCGAACGGCAAACCCTTTTGCGACCTGCCGATAAAAAGGGAAACGCTGCCCAATGGCCGCCGCTACGACATCATCGATCTGGGCGATCGAGGTCCGCTCGATTGGTACGGTCCTCTTAAAGTGCCCACAGGCCATTTGTTCTTGATGGGCGACAATCGCGACCGCTCGGCAGACAGTCGAGTCGCTCTGGACGACGGCGGGCTGGGAGGACCAGTGCCCATTGAAAGCATTGGCGGCAGGGCTGAATTCATTACCTTTTCGTTGGATGGAACGGCTGGATGGAATCCGCTGAGCTGGCTTCCGGCCTTGCGTAGCGGGCGCGCTGGTGTAAGCCTGCATCCCGTTACAACTGCAGAGGACAAGGCTGAATGAAGGCTGCGCAAGGTCCCGACGATGACGTCCATGTAGAAGCGCCTGGTCCTTCCGAGCTTTATGATCCGATGTTGCGGCGGGAAATGCAGCGCGCAGCAATCTGGTTCGGAATGGCTATCGCCATAGCTCTTGTGGTGCTGCTCGCCCAACCGATCCTGCTGATCCTGGGAGCGCTGGTGATCACATCCATGTTGGATGGGGGCACAAGGTTATTAGGCCGGATACTCCCGATCGGGCGGGGATGGCGGCTGACAATCGTTATCCTGGCGCTGTTCCTGTTCCTTGGATGGACCATATGGCTGACAGGCTCTCAACTTTCCGCCCAGGCGGCAGCCATGAAGGACATCATCCAGGTCCAAATAGCCCGGATCAGCGCCTTCGCCACCGATCAGGGATTTACCGCGGCGGCGGCTGACCTGAGATCGCTGATCAATCAGATATGGGGTTCGCTGGGCAAGGTCACGGCTGCGGTCAGCACCGCCGTAGGGGCCATCAGCAGCCTCGTGATGATGCTCGTGCTGGCTATTTTCATCGCCGTCGAACCCCGCCTGTATGAGCGAGGAGTCGCCTGGATGCTGCCCATGAGCCGGCGCGCCAATTTCTATAGAACCGCGGACAAGATGGCTTGGACCTTGCGCCGCCTGATGTTCGGCCGCTTGATCGGCATGATGGTGGAGGGGTTCGGCACATGGATCCTCCTGCTGCTGGGAGGCGTGCCGATGGCGGCGCTGCTCGGGGTATTGACGGGTATATTGGCCTTCCTGCCCAATATTGGCGCGATCATTTCCGGCATACTGATTGTTCTGGTCGGCTTTTCCGCGGGGGTCGACACAGGCCTATATGCGATTGCCGTCTACGCCGTTGTCCAGACGGTCGACGGTTATCTGATCGTTCCGGTGGTTGCCAAGCGAGCGGTGGATTTGGCGCCGGCGCTGGTGCTGGGCGCTCAAATTCTGTTTGGTGCGCTTTTCGGGATATTGGGCCTGTTCCTGGCCGATCCCATCGTCGCCATGATCAAGGTGTTCCTGGAGCAACGCTCGAAACAGAATGCCGCCCTGCCAAGCTGAACCGATCAGCCTATTTCTGCCCCACCCCGCAACCGGCTCATCCGCACGACATGGTCGAAAATCGCGGGGTGCAATGGACGTTCGAACTGGCACCCTGCTTCATGCTCGCGGGTCCAAACGACCTTGGCCTTCCGACCATCAAATCCGGGGAGCATGACGTAGATCGTCGAGTCTATTTCAAGCTTGGCGAAGCTCTGTACCCGGAAACCTGTCGGGGAGAGATTGGCCAATCGCGCTTTGAACCAGCTTTCACCCGGCCTTCGAAGCTTGACGGAGATAAGCAAGTTGTGCCGGTCATAAGACCGGTCAGGTGTTTCAGGGAGAGGAAAGCTCTGCGCAACCATATAGCCCATCCGGGTCGAATCTATCGACGCACTGTCCCACATCAAAGTAAGTGGGAAGTTAAGGCTACCCCAAGAATTTTTGAGGCCGCGCCGCTTCGGACGACGGTTTGGGCCGATGGGCGCAAATTATTGGCCGGCGGGAGCGTGGCCTTGCTGCATTTGCTGTTGCATCTGCATCAGTTGGGCTTTGGAGACATAATCCAGCAGCTCGACATCGAAGACCAGAACGCTATCCTTGGGAATAGGACCACCTTCAGGCACATTTGAACCATAGCCGAGTTCTGGCGGAATCCACAGGCGGTACTTGCCGCCACGCTGCATCAGTTGCAGCCCTTCCGAAAATCCGGGAACTACGCCATCGATCGGAAGTGGCGCGCGCTGATTCTGATCGAAGATTTTTCCGTCGGTCAGCATGCCGGTATAGTTGATGAGCGCCACATCATCCGTAGTGGGGCGCTCACCCTGCCCTGCTTCCAACACCTTGTATTGAAGGCCGCTCGTGGTCGTTACAACTCCGTCCTCATCAGCATTTTTGGCCAAAAAGCCCGCCGATGACTTCCCGATCACGCCCTGGGTGCCTGCATAAGCAAGCCCGGCCCCGGCCAGCGCAGCGATGGCGACGCCAAGCCATAGCTTGACAAGCGATCCCTTAGCAATTGGACGCAGGGGAACGGCGGTTATTTCCGACATGGCGGAATGCCTTCAATAATAGAGAAAAAGGAAGCCGAGTCTTACCGAACGCCGTCGCGTTCCGCCCGCTTACGCTCCAGCTTGCGGGCACGGCGGACAGCCGCGGCCTTTTCGCGAGCGCGCTTTTCCGACGGTTTTTCATAATGACGGCGCAATTTCATTTCGCGATACACGCCCTCGCGCTGCAGCTTCTTCTTGAGCGCCCGCAGCGCCTGGTCCACATTATTGTCGCGAACGATAATTTGCATAAGCCAGTCAATCTCCAATCGAACGGTATTGTCCGCCAGCCGCAACGCGTGCTGCCAACGGCAAAACCGAAAGCACATGAACAGGGTTCGTCGCAGCCATAGCTCGCGCCGTATGCCGCGCGCCCTATCAGTAGAGTCGGCTGACTTCAACCCCAAAGCGCTCTAACGCATGCTCTACAACCGGCTTTTTGGACAAATCGTCACCCAAAGGTCACGATTTGGAAAGGTAGCGATGCTTGGCCTCTTTGATCGGCCCTGTATTTCAAGTCGCTTCCCCCTCCCAATAAAAAAGCTCTTGGTCTACGAAAGCAGCCATGACCAAGTTCACCGTCAACGATCGCCCCGTCCAGTACCGAATGGACCCGGACACACCTTTGCTTTGGGCATTGAGGGACGCCTCCAACCTGACCGGAACGAAATATGGCTGCGGCACCGGGGATTGCGGCGCTTGCACCGTCGATATCGATGGTGAAGCGATCCGGAGTTGCCAGATCAGCATTGCCGCGGTGGAAGGACGTTTCGTTACGACCATAGAGGCGCTTTCGCCTGATCGCAGCCATCCCGTACAGCAGGCCTGGGCGGCCGAAAATGTACCGCAATGCGGCTTTTGCCAATCCGGCATGATAATGGCCGCCGCAGTCTTGCTAAAAAAGAACGCCAATCCAAGCGATGCGGATATCGAGGCAGCAATTACTAATCTTTGCCGTTGTGGCACTTACCCGCGCATCCGCGAAGCGGTGAAGCGGGCCGGCAGAATAGCAAGGGGCGAGGAAAGGGTCGCGGCTGCTCCACCCCCAGGCATTGCGCCCGAAGATGCCGCCAAAGTGGTGCCCGCCCTATCGGGTCAGGAGCGTGAATAGTGGCTTCTCCAATTCTTGCTATTTCCTGACTCGCCAGTTCAGGAAACGGTCATTGCAGGGGGCGTAGCCCTGTCTCTACGTGGGGGCCATGAGGGTCCCTGGAGACACTGTAATGAAGAAGTTTTTGCTGACGGCTCTGATGGCTGCTACTGCCGTAACGCCGATTTCCTCGGCAATGGCCCAGCAGCGGGAAGGGCGTGCTGAGCGGCGCGAGGCGCGGCAGGAGCGGCATCAGGAACGCCGGGAGGCCCGGACTGAACGCCGTGACAATCGACAGGAAGCGCGAAACGACCGGCGCGAGATCAGGCAGGAAAGGCGTCAGGAATGGCGACAGGAACGGTCGGAACGATCGCAGGATCGACGCGACGATAACCGCCAACTACGCGAAGCCCGGCGTAATAATAATATTGAACGCAATCGACCCGAGGTCAGGCGCGACCGTGTGGAACAGCGGCGGGATTGGCGCGAAAGCCGGCGCGACGACAAGCAGGATTGGCGGCAGGAACGACGCGACGACCGGCGCGATTGGCGTCAGGACCGTAGGGATGACCGTCGCGACTGGAGAAACGATCGCCGGGACTGGCGCGAGGGTCGCAATGATTGGCGCAACGATCGCCGGCGGGTGGTAAACCGGTGGGAAGGTCAGCGCCGATGGAATAATGATTGGCGCAACGACCGGCGCTATGATTGGCGCTATTACCGCCAAACCCATCGCCACGTCTATCGCATGCCACGCTATTACGCACCCCGTGGCTGGGACTATGGCTATAGCCGCTTCTCGGTCGGCATTTTCCTGGGCGAGCCGCTATATGGCAACAGCTACTGGATCAACGATCCCTGGTACTACCGCCTGCCGCCGGCTTACGGCTCCCTGCGCTGGATCCGCTATTATGACGATGCCCTGCTTGTCGACATGCGGGATGGGTATGTCGTCGATGTGATCTACGATTTCTTCGATTAACGAGCTTCCTGAACTGGCCTTCAGGAAAAAACTGCCCGGGGCGATTTGATCGCCCCGGGCTTTTTCTTTGGCCCTGCGCCAGGCGATCCATCAACTTCGCTCCCTCATCAATTTTTTTTGCTTGGCTGTCCCAATTGTGCGAAATTGGATGAGATAGGAGGACGTTCTTGGCGGGTCATGCTGAACTGGTGAAGCGGCATCGACTGTCCACCCGCCTGTGGCATTGGGTGAATTTTATTTCCGTCACCATCATGCTGATGAGTGGGCTTGGCATATTCAACGCTCATCCACGGCTCTACTGGGGCCACTACGGAGCCAATTTCGACCATGCCTGGCTGGTTCTGGAGCGCTTTCCTGACTGGGCCACCATTCCCGGCCATTACAGCTTGGCGATGTCGCGACGGTGGCATCTGGCCTTCGCGCTGATTTTTGGATTTGGGCTGCTGCTCTATCTGATTTGGAGCCTGTTCAGCCGGCATATCAGCCGCGATCTGTCGATCCGACGAGACGAGATCAGTCCCCGGCATTTCTGGCAGGACGTCAAGGATCATGCCCGACTGCGTTTTCCCAAAGGCGAAGCGGCGCTGCATTACAGCCTCCTGCAGAAACTAAGCTATATAGGCGTCATCTTCATCCTGTTGCCGCTCCTGATATTGACGGGGCTCACCATGTCGCCCGGCATGAACGCAGCCTGGCCCTGGCTGATCGATGTGTTCGGCGGCCGGCAATCGGCACGGTCGCTGCATTTTATCGCGGCGGCGCTGTTGCTCGTCTTCTTCGTCGTTCACATCGTGATGGTCTTTCTCGCCGGCCCGTTCAACGAGGTACGCGCGATGATTACCGGCAAATACCGCGTGCCGGAGGACCGGTCGTGAGCCCGCTGATCACTCGCCGCAATTTGGTCGGCGGGCTTGCTGCCGGCACCGCAGGGCTGCTCGCCGGCTGCGACCGCCTGGCAAAGAATGAAAGCTTCCGCGGCGCGCTCTTTTCTGCTGAAAATATGCATCGATGGGTTCAGCGAACATTGATGGATCGCCATGCCCTGGCCCGCGAATTTCCGCGCGAAGACATGTCGCCTCATTTCCGTTCCAACGGTACGCGCAGCCCCGGCACGCCGGAATATACAGCATTGGCGAAAAATAGGTTCGCCGATTACCGGCTGCAGGTCGATGGGCTGGTCAATCGACCGCTTTCACTGTCGCTGGCTCAACTCCTCCAAATGCCACTCAGAAGTCAGATCACGCGCCATGATTGCGTCGAAGGGTGGAGCGCCATTGGCGAATGGACCGGCGTTCCCTTAAGCCTGCTTCTTCATGCGTCGCAATTGAAGCGGCGGTGCCGATATGTCGTCTTCCATTGCGCCGATTTCATGGGAGGGACGCCTTATTATGAAAGCATCGACCTCATCGACGCCTTCCATCCCCAGACCATCCTTGCCTTTGCCCTTAACGGCAGGCGCCTCGATGTAGCGCATGGCGCGCCTGTCCGGCTGCGGGTGGAACGGCAGCTTGGGTATAAGCACGCCAAATATGTCATGCGGATCGAGGCGGTCGAAAGCCTTGCGCATATCGGCCGCGGCAAGGGAGGATATTGGGAGGATCGTGGGGATTATGAATGGTACGCAGGCATTTGATTGATCTGCCTTTTCGTTTGATTATAGTCGCGGCCCATGAGCTTGTTTGATGTGTTTCTTCGCCGCGTAATCCTGAAGGGAACGCTCACCGTCATCGATCATAAGGGCAAGGCGCAGAGCTTCGGCGAAGCGGTGGCGGGTTATCCCGACGTTACAATTCGCCTGAATGACGCGGGAGCAGCGGGAGCGATCGTCCGCAACCCCGCCTTGGGGGCGGGCGAAGGCTATATGGATGGCCGCTATTCCGTCGATAATGACGATATCATGGGCCTGGTGGAACTTGTGCAGGTAAATACCCGCTGGGAAAGCGGACGCCCGCTCGACCGGCCGGGACTGGTACGCAAATATGGTGGTGCGCTGATCGGCAAGCTCGACCGCGTTAATCAGCGCGCCCGGTCCAAGGCCAATGTCGCGCATCATTACGATCTGTCGGGGCGGCTCTACGAACTGTTCCTCGACAAGGATCGCCAATATAGCTGCGCTTATTTTACCGATCCCGCCAATAGCCTGGAACAGGCCCAGGAGGACAAGAAAGCGCATATCGCCGCCAAGCTGGCGCTACAGCCGGGACAGCGCGTACTCGATATCGGCTGCGGATGGGGCGGCATGGCCCTGTTCCTGCACCAGAAATGCGGGGTCGACGTGCTTGGCATCACCCTGTCGGAGGAGCAGCTGAAGGTCGCGCGAGAGCGGGCCCGAGCGGCGGGCGTCAGCGATCACGTAAAGTTCGAGCTTATCGATTATCGCGACGTGAAAGGCCATTTCGACCGGATTGTTTCCGTGGGCATGTTCGAACATGTGGGCACCCCGCATTACAGCGAGTTTTTCCGCCATTGCCATAATCTGCTTACCGAAGACGGGGTGATGCTGCTGCACACCATTGGCCGTCTGAACGAACCGGGCGTAACAGACGCATGGACGCGGAAATATATCTTTCCCGGCGGTTATTGCCCCTCTTTGAGCGAAATCGCCACCGCCAGCGAGCCTAACAAGCTCATGATTTCCGATGTCGAGGTCCTGCGTCTCCACTATGCGCTGACTCTGCGCGGATGGTACGCGAGGGTAGAGGCGAACAAGAGTGAAATCGTTAGTCTTTATGACGAGCGCTTCTACCGGATGTGGAAATTCTATCTCGCCGGATCGGCTACCGCCTTCGAGCATGGCAATATGGTGGTTTACCAGATCCAATATCTTCGGAATCGGCGTTCCGTGCCAATCACCCGCGATTATATGAGCAAAGCAGAGGCTGCTATTGTGGCGAAGAACTCGCCGGATAAGGCATGATCATCGTGCCGTCCGGCGCGGCTGTAAAAGTCGTCTGAGTCGGATAGGCGAACTCCACGCCCTCCTCCTTGAAACGGCGCAGGATTGTCAGACCGATGGCGTGCCGCAGCTTGTAGACTTGTTCATAGTCGGGGTCGAATATCTCGAACTCCACTTCAAAATCCAGCGAGCTCTGCCCAAAGCCGATAAAGCCGCTGCGAATGAAAACCGCGCCATGGCCAATCACAATTTCTTGCAGAAGACCGGGAATGCGGTCGGCAAGGGCAGGATCGGTTTGATAGATGACTCCAAGCGGAAATTTCATCCGCCGATGGTCTAGACCGGCAAAACTTGTGATTTCCTTCGACAGCAAATTGGTGTTGGAGATGATCTTCCTTTCACCCGTAATGGCGCGCAGGCGCGTGCTTTTCAGGCCGATGCGCTCCACCGTCGCCGTCGTCTGGTCATAGTTGATGGTTTCCCCCCTAAGGAAAGGGCGATCGAAGATGATCGAAAGCGCGGCGAAAAGGTCGGAGAAAATCCCTTGAGCGGCTAAGCCGATGGCTATGCCGCCGATGCCCAGGCCGGCCACAAGGCCAGTGACGTTGACACCGAGATTATCGAGGATGACCACTGCAGCGATGGCAAACAGGGCGACTGTCACCACGATGCGGATGACGCCCATGGCGTTGGCCAAGGTTTCGCCAGAGACGCCATCGCTTGCCCGCCGTTCGAGAACGCCCATTATCAACTCGCGCAGCCAGATGGCGCCTTGCAAGACGGCAGAAATGGTGAAGAGGAAGGCAACCGCCTCGGCAAGGATCGGGGGCGGACTGGTATGGCCGGCGACCAGCTTCGCCGACACCATGATCATGAAGAATTGACCGGTCTTACCGATCACCCGGCCGAAAATCGGAGCGAGGCCGAACGGATCCCTGCGACTACGCAATCGCATGCCCAGGCCGCGGGCCAGACTGAGCAGCAGGTAAATGCCTGTTCCAACAAGTATAGCGAGAAGGATGTCGCCGCTATTGGCGATCACCCACTCGCTTGTACTCCTCCAAAAGGAAGCGAGCTCCGTTTCAACCTTGCTCGCGTGGATGCCCCCTAAGGTCGGGCTTTTATTGGCCATGTAAATCCCTGATATCGCTTGCCGCCCGGTTTTTGACAGCACATGCTGCCAGTCCAGGCCGTCGATGTGCTTTCTTCCTGAGATCCAAGGAAAATGTAAAGAGCCTGGGCGGCGGGCCGTTGTGCTATCGCTGGTAGAGAGCGATTAGACTGGACTGTCAGCTGCAGCCTTCAGTTCTGCAGGCTATGCGCGCTGACCTCGAATATGCGGGAGCAAAACGCGCAGTCGACGTTGATAAGGCCGGTCTCATCGGCCATTTCGGCGCGCTGGTCGATAGGAAATCGCCCGATGACATCGCGAATATGCTCCAGGTTGCAGCGGCAACCGCGCATCAACTCGACGGGGGTGAGGACGCGAACTTCGTCCTCATCATGGAAGAGCCGCCACACAACATCTTCCAGTGGCAAATCGACGCCCGTCAGTTCCGCGTCCGTTAGCGTGGCTGCAAGGGCGTGCACATGCTCCCATTCCGGATGATCCATCCGCACATGAAGACGTTCCCGCCCGTCTTCGCCCTCCGGCAAATGCTGAAGGAGCAAACCGGCGGCGATGCAGCCTTCGCCCGAATCGTGGCGTACGGCTATGCGGACGAAGCTGGGTATCTGTTCTGACTGGCTGAAATAATGCTCTGCGGCGGCGGCGAGCGAAGCACCCTCCAACGGAACGATGCCCTGGTAGCGTTCCCCGGAAACCGCTTGGTCGAATGTGATAGCCAGATAGCCCTTGCCAAAAAGCGCAAACAAGCTGGGATCTGCAGGCTGTTCGGCAAGACGGTCTTCATCGAACTTCACATAGCCGCGCAGTTCTCCTCCCTTGTAGTCGCAGACCAGAAGTTCAACGACGCCATTTTCGGTCTGCGCCTGAATGGTGAGCTGACCGCCGACATCCTTCAGGGTCGCACCAAGCAGTGCGGTTAGCGCCAACGCCTCCGCCAACAGTCGTTCGATGACCGGCGGATAGTCGTGGGCCGAGAGCACTTCATCCAGAACCGGCCCCAAACGCACCAATCGTCCTCGTGCGTGGCGGCCCGTGATCGTGAATCCCAAGACGCGATCAATCTCGACCGACTGCTTATTATTCGGCAAATTCCAAACTCCGTTCGTCCCGGACGATGCTGAGGGACGTTAGTTTAAAGCTAATCAGTCTCGACTTCGCTCGACACGAACGGTGTGGAGATAGGAAGCGAGCGCGAAAACTCAACCAAGCTGGCCAACGGCCCAGAGCAGCACCGACTTCTGGGCATGTAAACGGTTTTCCGCCTCATCCCAGATCACGGATTGAGGACCGTCCAGCACCGCATCCACCACTTCTTCGCCGCGATGTGCCGGCAGGCAGTGAAGGAACTTGGCGTCGGGCTTTGCCAGAGCCATCAATGCCTCTGTCACCTGATAGGGCATCATCGCTTTCAACTTTTCGTCGGCGTGAGCCTGGCCCATCGAAATCCAGGTATCCGTGACGATGATGTCGGCCCCGCGCACCGCCTCCTGCGGGTCTTGAATCATTCGAACATTTGCGCCCATTTTCACGGCCTCAGCGGCAAAGAAAGGGTTCGGCTCATAGCCTTGAGGGCAAGCGACGCGGACATTGAACTTCATCAGACCTGCCGCTTCGATAATTGAATGGAGGACATTATTCCCGTCCCCCAGCCACGCCCATTCCAGTCCCGGCAGGGCCTTTCCATGTTCTATGACCGTCAGCAAATCCGCCATGATCTGGCAGGGATGCGACAAGTCGGTAAGGCCGTTGATCACCGGTACAGTGGCGTAGTGCGCCAGTTCCTCGATCTTGGCGTGATCGTCGGTGCGGATCATGATGGCATCGACATAGCGAGACAGCACCTTGGCCGTATCCGCAATGGTTTCGCCCCGGCCCAATTGCATGGAGCCGCCCTCCATGACGATGCTGGTGCCGCCCAGCTGCCGGACCGCCATGTCAAAAGAGACGCGGGTGCGGGTCGAATTCTTCTCGAAAATCATGCCCAGGACATGGCCGACAAGCGGCTCGTCGGCGTCGGGCGATCCCTTGGGCCAGCCGCTGCGCTTCGCCTTCCGGTCCAAAGCGTCGTTGAGCATGGCGGCGATTGCGTCGCCCCCTGCGTCGGAAAGATTCAAAAAATGTCTTGTCACTTCAATTCCCCCCAAGGGAAATGGAAACAATGGATTAGGAAGCCGGAGCCTCATAATCCTTCGCCGCGGCCGAAAGCTTTTCGATGCACTGGGCGATATGGCTTTCGTCGATGACCAATGGCGGAAGGATGCGAACGACATTGTCGCCGCCCGCCACGGTAAGCAGGCCATGCTTGTCTCGCAAATGAGCCACGAAGGCCCGGCTTTCCGTCTTCATCTTGATACCGAGCATCAGGCCCATGCCACGCACGCTGTCGAACAGTTCGTCATGATTGGGGATGAGCTGTTCCAGACTGGACCGCAGCCGCTCGCTCATTTTCCGAACATGTTCCTGAAATTCGGGCATCAGGATGACGTCCAACACAGCATTGCCCGCCGCCATGGCTAGCGGATTGCCGCCATAGGTCGAGCCGTGCGTTCCGAAAACCATGCCCTTGGCGGCCTTTTCCGTCGCCAGGCAGGCGCCGAGCGGAAAGCCGCCGCCAATACCTTTTGCTATCGCCATGATGTCGGGACGCACGCCATATTGCTCATAGGCAAACAAAGTGCCAGTCCGCATGACGCCACATTGCACCTCGTCCAGCACGAGCAGCAGGTCTTTTTCGTCACAGGCCTTACGCAATCCCTTCAGGAACTCCGGCGTGGCGGGCAGAATCCCGCCCTCGCCCTGAACCGTTTCCAGAAGAAAGCCTGCCGTCTGATCATCGACCGCCGCAAGCGACGCTTCGAGATCGTTGAACCGGACCACCTCGAAACCTGGAAGCAGCGGTTCAAACCCGTCGCGCATCTTGGGCTGATCGGTCGCCGAAATAGTGCCGAGCGTCCGTCCATGAAACGCGTTGGAAAAGGTAATGAGCTTGAACTTTTCCGAATTGCCGTTGGCATAATGATAACGCCGCGCGGTTTTGATGGCGCATTCCAGCGCCTCAGCACCGCTGTTGGTGAAGAACACGGTGTCGGCGAAACTGGCATCCACCAGCCTTTGCGCCAACCCTTCGCCCTGCGGGCTGCCGTAGAGGTTCGACACATGCATCAGCGTTGCCGCCTGCTTCTTGATCGCCTCCACCAGGTGCGGATGCCCATGGCCCAGGATGTTGACCGCGATGCCGCTGGCAAAGTCCAGATAGCGCTCCCCACGCTCTCCAATCAGGTAGCAGCCTTCGCCTCGCACGGGACGCACATTGCACCGGGGGTAAACGGGCATGAGCGGCGTGATCGACATGGGCCTTCCCTTTCTTCGGACGGACATTTGAAACAAAGCAAAAAAGGCGGTCCCGTGCGGACCGCCCATGATGCGCCGTTCATATACAGGCACGACGGGGCGGGGTCAATTGGCGTGGATCGGTGAGATTATTTCAAGCCAGCCGTTCGGGGATTTCATTGGCTTCGCTGATCAGCGTTTCTGCGGTCGCCATTGCTTCCCATGGAAAAACGAACCAGCGCTTGTCACTGGCGCGGTCGATCTCCCTCGACCAATAGCGAACGTCCGCCTGTGAACGGATGTTGTTGATGAGTGCGGCGAAACGGATATTTTCCCGCTCCGCCCCCTGCCCATCCAACTCATTCCGGATGTATAGGAGGGTCGATCCGCTGTCATTGATGTCGTCGATGAAGAGAAGCCTTGTGCCCCTGCCAGTCAGGCGAGCAAGCTTCGCCAGCAGTTCGTCAGCGAAATCGGCGATCCTTGAACTGTGATCGACCGACAGCAGGGGGATTTTCATCCCATGGGAAATGTATACAGCCGGAGCAAGGCCGCCGCGTCCGATGCCGACCACGAAATCGGGCGTCCAGTCATCCCGACGCACGGCAGCCATGATCCGGTGCACATCAGCCAGGAACTCCTCATAGCTGATATAGCTGAGGTCGGGATGCAGGCTGTGGGTCAACTCCGGTCTCCCAAGCATGCGAGGCGGGAGGGAGTGTTTATCGTTTGTAGCGAATTACCGCAATGGCCCTCAAATATCGTGCGCAAAAGTGGTACCGGCTTTGCGCTTGAAACGATGCGAAAACACAAAATGAAGCGCGTGACCCGCATCATATTTAACGCGCTTTAAGCCATGGCTGACCCGGTGCGAAGCTTGTGAGCGGCGCACCGGGCCCCGTCAGTCAAGCAGCGCCATGCGCCAGCGCGGCAAGCAGGAGCAGCGCCACGATGTTGGTTATCTTGATCATCGGGTTGACCGCCGGGCCAGCGGTATCCTTGTAAGGATCGCCCACCGTATCACCCGTCACGGCAGCTTTATGGGCTTCAGAGCCCTTGCCGCCATGGTTGCCGTCTTCGATGAATTTCTTGGCATTGTCCCAGGCGCCTCCGCCACTGGTCATCGAAATTGCGACAAACAGACCGGAAACAATCACTCCGAGCAGCAACGCGCCAAGCGCGGCGAAGCCATTTGACGTTCCGGCCACGGCGGCAATGATGAAATAGACAGCGATGGGCGTGAAGACGGGCAGGAGCGACGGCAGGATCATCTCCCGAATGGCGGCTTTCGTCACCAGATCGACGGTGCGGCCATAATGGGGGCGGCTCGTCCCTGCCATGATCCCCGGATTGTCACGGAACTGAGTGCGGACCTCCTCCACCACCGCGCCGGCAGCACGGCCAACAGCCGTCATGCCAAGCGCGCCGAAAAGATAGGGAAGCAGCGCCCCCAACAGCAAGCCCACGATCACGAAAGGATTGGACAGGCTGAAATCCACTGGTTCCGTCAGACCCAGATCGGCACTGAAGAACTGAAGATCCTGGGTATAAGCGCCAAAGAGCACCAATGCGGCAAGGCCAGCGGAACCGATGGCATAGCCCTTGGTCACCGCCTTGGTCGTGTTGCCCACAGCGTCCAGCGCATCGGTGCGGGTTCGGACCTCATCCTCCAGTCCAGCCATCTCCGCGATGCCACCCGCATTGTCCGTAACCGGGCCATAGGCGTCCAAAGCCACCACCATACCGGCCAGCGCCAGCATGGCGGTCGCTGCAAAGGCAATGCCGATCAGGCCCGCCAGCGAATAGCTGATGATGATTCCGACACAGATCACCAGCGTTGGAAGCGCCGTAGATTCAAGGGAAACGGCAAGGCCCTGGATGACGTTGGTGCCATGACCTGTGACTGAAGCCCGGGCGATGGAGCGGACCGGCCTGAAATTGGTCCCGGTATAATATTCGGTAATCCACACAAGAAGTCCGGTGACAGCCAGGCCGACCATCATCGACCAAAAGAGGTCCATGCCGGTGAAGCCGCCCTCGCCCCCCAGATCGCTGCCGATCGGCGCATCAAGGTCGCCCAGCGTCCGCCAGCTGACATAGTAGAGCGCGGGTATCGACAGGACCGCCGTGGTCAGGAAGCCCTTGTATAGTGCGCCCATGATCGATTGGCTGGAGCCCAGCCGGACGAAATAGGTGCCGATGATGGAGGTGATAATGCACACGCCGCCAACGATGAGCGGCAAGCTCATTAACTGCGTGAGTTCGGCAACGCCCGCATCAACCAGCAGAGCGGTAAGCACCATGGTTGCGCCCACGGTTACGACATAGGTTTCGAACAGGTCGGCCGCCATGCCCGCGCAGTCGCCGACATTGTCTCCCACATTGTCCGCAATGACGGCGGGGTTGCGAGGATCATCCTCGGGAATGCCCGCCTCGACCTTGCCGACCAGATCGGCGCCCACATCGGCAGCCTTGGTGAAGATGCCGCCACCCAAACGCGCGAAGATGGAAATCAGCGATCCGCCAAAGGCGAGTGCGACCAGCGCGTCGATGACGGTGCGATCCTTGACCGTCAGTCCTGCTGGCCCAATCAGATACCAGAAAAACACGGAAATGGCGAGGAGCGCGAGTCCCGCCACCAACATCCCCGTGACCGCGCCGGCCCGGAAAGCCACCGTAAGCCCGCTTTGCAACGAATTACGAGCAGCCTCGGCCGTGCGGACATTTGCGCGGACGGAGATGTTCATCCCGATATAACCCGCCGCGCCCGAAAGCAGCGCGCCGATCACAAAGCCAATGGCGGAAACAATGCCCAGAAAATAGAAGATCGCGATGGCGACGACGACGCCAACGATTGCAATGGTGCTGTACTGACGCCCCAGATAGGCTTTCGCGCCCTCCTGGATAGCGCCGGCGATTTCCTGCATCTTTTCATTGCCCGGCGAGGCCGCAAGCACTTGCCGGCTGGTAAAGAGCCCGTAGAGCACGGCTAGCAAGCCGCACCCTATGGCAATCGTGACAATCGTCATATGTGTTCCTCTCCCCTGTTCTGTTACGAATCCGGAACGCCGGGAAACGCCCGGAATGACGGGGCGGAAGGTATAGGTCAGCGTAATAAGGTCAAGCTGCTAATAGGATAGCTGCAAATAATGCCTGTGCTAGCAGTGCAAGTAACCAAGTTTTGGCGGCACAGGGACGGAGCTTCCGCGATTCGAAAGGGTTAACCCCTGCCCTTCCTCAAATCGGCCTATGATATTTGCCGTAATGGGCAGAGCCGTTCCAGGTGCGACGGCGAAAAGAAGTTGATAATCGTCGCCTGCCGTGGCCGCAGAGAGACGCACCGCCAATTCGTCCGTTCCGCTTGAAAGGACCTCTGGCGAAAGGGGGAGTCGATCAACCGCTATTTCAACATGAAGCCCGCTGGCAACTGCCATTCGCGAAGCATCTATCAGAACTCCATCCGAAACATCCATCATCGCGTGTACCAGCGGCGCAAGTGCCTGCCCGTCCGCGAGGAGCGGCTTCGGACGTCGATAAGCGCGCAGACAAGACGCGGGTTCGCTCCCCCCCCGCCTCGCAAGGGCCAGCCCCAATCCGGCATCGCCTATGTTACCGGTCACACACAAAATATCGCCCGCATGTGCCCCGGCGCGCGAGGGAACGCCGCAAGCCGGTCCTTCGCCAATGGCCGTCAGCGTATAAACGCCCGGCGCTCCCTTGGGCAAAGCTACTGTGTCACCGCCGATGAGCGGCATGGCATGGCTGTCCAGTGCCTCCTTCAGTCCCGAAAGAAAGCCTTTGTCCCAGTCTTCATCGCCCGTCAGCGCATAATTCATCAGACAAGCGAGCGGCCGCGCGCCCTTTGCGGCAAGGTCGGAAAGATTAACCGCGGCCAGTTTCCAGCCGACATCCTCGGGAGGGTCGGTGGCGAGGAAATGCACGCCGGCAACAATAGTATCGCTGGTGAGAACGAACGAAACACCGCCCATCTCGATCACCGCCGCGTCATCGACAAGCCCGCGGGCCGCCTCATGCGTCGCAAGGGCGCGCAAGGCTTCGATGAAGGCGGTTTCGCTGGTCATTGGGAATAATTAGCCTCTGCTGACCTATATCCAACCGGTGGCCCAGAGCGTTGTAATATCAGCTACGCACCTCTTTGCCGATAGCGTCGAGAAGTCCGTTCACGAAACCGCTTTCGCGCTTGTCGTAAAAGGCTTTGGCGACATCGACATATTCGCTGATCACCGTGCCGGTAGGCACATCGAATCGGGCGAGCAATTCGTAGGCACCCGCGCGCAGGATCTGCAGCATCGGCTTGTCGAGGCGCGCCATTGCCCAGTCCTTCGAAAGCTTTGCTTCGATCAACGCGTCGATTTCCGCGCGGCGCTTGTCCACGCCCGCGACAACATCGTCGAAGAAATCGCGTTCCGCCTCCACATAAGTGACGTCCTCGATCGTCTTGCCCAGACGATGTTCATGGAATTCATGCAACAGGACAGGAAGCGGCGTGCCCTCCATGTCCTTTTGATAGAGCGCCTGAACCGCGGCAAGGCGGGCGGCAGAGCGTGATTTTGAACGTTCTTTCATAAATTCCTTATGGCCATCCTGTTGTCCCACGCCGAAAGCAGATGTCTCGGTGCTGTTACAAATGGCTATTTCAATCTTCTTGCCACCGAAGAGGCATGCGCGGGCAGCCCCTCGGCCGTCGCCAGCGCGACTGCTGCCGGACCGATAGCCTTGATCGCCCTGTCGTCCAATTCCAGGAAGCTGGTTCGCTTCATGAAGTCCAGCACCGAAAGTCCGGAGGAGAAACGCGCACGGCGGCCGGTAGGCAGGACATGATTGGGGCCGGCAACATAGTCGCCCACGGCCTCAGGCGTCATGCGGCCCATGAACACGGAGCCTGCATGACGAACCTGGTCGAAAAACGCCTGCGGATCGTCCACCGCCAATTCCAGATGCTCCGGGGCGAGACGGTCGACCAGCGGCAGAGCCTCCGCGAGGTCCGTTACGACCACGATCGCTCCATTGGCGTCCCAGCTTGTGCGGGCAACTGCGCTGGTGGACAGCTCTAGTATCTGCCGGTCGACAGCAGCGGCCACGGCATCGGCAAAGGCGGCATCGTCTGTGAACAATATCGACTGGCTCGTGGGGTCATGCTCGGATTGACTGAGCAGGTCAGCGGCGAGCCATTCCGGATCATTCTTGCTGTCCGCGACCACGACGATCTCTGACGGACCAGCGACCATGTCGATACCGACGACCCCGTATAGCTGCCGTTTGGCCTCCGCCACCCACGCATTTCCGGGGCCAGTGATGACATCGACCGGACTTATGCGTCCAGTGCCGTAGGCGAGGGCCGCGACCGCTTGCGCGCCACCCACACGCCAGATTTCCTCTATGCCCGCAATTTCCGCTGCAGCGAGGACGAGCGGATTGATTTCCCCCTTGGGAGTGGGCGTCACCATCGCAATGCGTTCGACCCCGGCAACCTTGGCGGGAATGGCGTTCATCAGCAGGGAGCTGGGATAAGCCGCACGGCCGCCGGGAACATAAAGGCCCGCCGCATCGACCGCACGCCAGCGCGCGCCAAGTCGCACCCCAGCGGCATCCGTGCTGTCGCTGTCCTGTGGCCTCTGCTTTTCATGATAAGCGGCAATACGTTCCGCGGCGAGCTCAAGGGCTCCTCGCAGCTCTTTGGAAAGACCATCAAGCGCTGCCTTCCGCTCGGCGGCGGTAACCGTCCAGCCACTGACGTTCAGGTCATGGTGATCGAAACGATGCGTGTAATCGGCAACGGCCGCATCGCCTTCGTCGCGCACGCGCCTCAGGATGGCCGAGACATCTCGCGACACATCTTCATCGGCTTCACGGCGCGCGTTGACGAGCGCCGTGAAGGCTTCGGCAAAGCTTGCGTCTTGAGTTGAAAGACGGAGGGTCACAATTAGCCCCTCCCTTTCAGGAGAGGGGTCGGGGTGAGTGCCGTTGCAAGGCAATGGCCAGCAAAGCCGAAATTCGGGCGTGGAAGGGCTCGCTGCGCTCGCCATCCGCCCCTGACCCTTCCCTTGAAAGGGAGGGGAATATTTGCATCACGCTGCATCCCGCGTCTCCACAGCCTTGCGGAATGCCTCAACCAGCGGAACCAGTTCGTCGGACCGCATCTTGAAGGCCGCGCGGTTGACAATCAGGCGAGCCGAAATGTGCATGATGATGCTGGTTTCAACGAGACCATTCGCCTTCAGGGTCGCGCCCGAAGAAACAAGATCGACTATGCGGCGCGACAAGCCAAGGGAGGGCGCAAGCTCCATCGCGCCATTGAGCTTCACGCATTCGGCCTGAATACCCTGGCGTTCGAAATGGCGACGAGTGAGGCCGGGATATTTGGTGGCGACGCGGACGTGGCTCATGGCGCTTTCGTCCTCGGCCGCTAGGTTTTTGGGCTCGGCAACCGAAAGGCGGCAGTGACCGATGTCAAGGTCAACCGGGGCGTAAAGCTCCGAATAGTTGAACTCCTCGACCACGTCGGAGCCAACAATGCCGATCTGCGCCGCGCCATGGGCGACAAACGTCGCCACGTCAAAGGCGCGCACCCGAATGATCGAGACATTGTCCTGGTTGGTCGCGAATTTAAGCGCGCGGCTGTGCTTGTTATGAAAGTCCGCCTCAGGCTCTATACCCACGCGTGCGAGCAGGGGCAGCGCCTCTTCCAGAATGCGCCCCTTCGGGATGGCAATGATTAGCGGCTTTGACATGATGGGACGCGCTTTACTTGGGGGCGCGAAAAAGGGCAACAAGGGTTGCCCTAGATTCTCATCCCCTTTCGCCCCGCCAACTCAACCACATATTGCCAGGCAACACGCCCCGAGCGGCTGCCCCGGACAGTAGCCCATTGCACCGCCTCCTGCGGATCGAAGGGAAGACTATAATGCGCGGCGTAGCCGGAAACGATCGCCAGATAGGCATCCTGATCGATATTGTGGAAACCAAGGCTAAGGCCGAAACGGTCGGACAGCGCCATTTTGTCGTCGACTACGTCGCGCTTGTTGATGGGATCGTCCTGCTCACCCATGTTGCGGGGAACGATGTGACGGCGATTGGATGTGACATAAAGCCTCACATTATCGAGCCGCGCCGTCGCCGAACCCTGCAACAAAGAACGAAAGGCGCGGGCGTCCCCCCCTGCATCGTCGAAGCCGAGATCATCGATGAAAAGAATGAAAGGCCGCTTTTTCCCCCTGAGCAGTGTGAAGAGATCGGGCAAGGTTTTGAGACGATCGGTAGCGAATTGGACAAGTGCGATGTCCTGCCCCTCCTGCTGCAATTTGCCTACAACCGATGATATGCTGACCGACTTGCCAGTACCCCGCGCGCCCCAGAGCAGAACGTCATGAGCCGCATGTCCGGCAGCGAGGCGGCGGCTGTTTTCTAGAAGCTGCAGTTTTTGCGTGTCGATACCAGTGAGAAGATCATAGGGGATTGGGGCAAAATCCTGTATCGGCTGAATGGCCTCTCCGTCCCACAAATAGGCCGGAAATGCATGAAGGTCAGTCGCCGGAGCCGGAAGTGGCGCCAAACGCTCCAGCGCCTCTGCAATGCGGGATAGAAGCTTGTCGGTCATAGCCAGGGGTTTAGCAGATGAACCGCGA
Organism: Rhizorhapis suberifaciens; assembly: GCF_014200045.1. GTDB lineage: Bacteria > Pseudomonadota > Alphaproteobacteria > Sphingomonadales > Sphingomonadaceae > Rhizorhapis > Rhizorhapis suberifaciens. Next base: position 308,198 of record NZ_JACHOV010000002.1, on the reverse strand, counting down.
CATGGTAGTGCGTCTTCATCCCAGCGCCAGCAGTTCATCCGTACTCAGTTCGTAAAGCCCCTCAGCTCCAGCCATAGCCTGTGCCTTAAGCCCAGTGGCTTCAGGAACGATGTGCTTCAGATAATAGCTCGCGGTGACCGCCTTCGCCTTCAGGAAAAGCGCATCACCCTCCCCTCGCGCCAGCATTTCCAGAGCAATGCGCCCTTGTCTGGCCATCAACCATCCGCAAGTCGCGACCGCGACCATGGTAAGCAGAGGATAACTGCCCGCCAGCCGGTCATTCACGCACGCCCTAAGCATCCAATCGACGGCCTCCTCCACGGCATCGACCAAGGTCAAGAGCGCGGCTTCCGAGCTCTCCGTACGGACCTCGGTGAGCAAGGCTTTCAGCTCCGCCCCGCCATTGTTCGTCAGCTTGCGACCCACCAAGTCAGCAGCCTGTATGCCGTTCGTCCCTTCGTAAATTGGGGCGATGCGGACATCGCGATAATATTGCGCGGCTCCGGTTTCCTCGATGAAGCCCATGCCGCCATGCACTTGCACGCCCAGGGAAGCGACCTCGCAGCCTATGTCCGTGCAATAGGCCTTAGCGAGCGGCGTCAACAGATCCAGCCGCTCCTGCGCATTCTCAATACCTACATGAGCGCGGTCCGCCTGCCCTGCGGCATAATAGATCAACGTACGGGCCGCCTGCGTCAGGGCTTTCATCCTGAACAACATGCGGCGAACATCGGGGTGCTCGATAATGGCGACCGGTCCCTCTGACGAACCATCCGCTCGTGCCGACTGGATTCGCTCGGCCGCATAAGCCAAGGCTGCCTGCGTCGCGCGCTCTGCGATCTGAACCCCCTGGCCGCCGACATTCAGCCGTGCCTGGTTCATCATCGTGAACATCGCTTTCATGCCGCCCATCTCGGCCCCGATCATTTCGCCCTTGCAGTCATCCTGATCGCCATAAGACATGACGCAGGTCGGCGAAGCATGGATGCCCAATTTGTGTTCGATCGAGGTGCACCGGACATCATTAAGAGGCCCAAGGCTGCCGTCCTCCTTCAAGCGATATTTGGGCACAATGAAAAGAGATATGCCTTTCGTACCGGCAGGGGCGCCAGGTGTGCGGGCAAGCACAAGATGAACGATATTGTCGGTAAGATCATGTTCGCCAAAAGTGATGAAAATCTTTTGGCCCTTGATGCGATATGTGCCGTCGCCGACGGGAGTGGCGGTGGTGCGGAGCGCGCCTACGTCAGAGCCAGCCTGCGGTTCGGTTAGGTTCATGGTGCCGCTCCATTCGCCGCTTACCAGCTTCGGCAGCCATTTCTCCTGCTGTTCCGGCGTGCCATGCGCAATCAGCGCCTCGATCGCGCCGGGCGTCAGCATGTTGATGAGCGAGAAAGCCATGTTGGCGCTGCCCAGATCCTCCATCACCACCGTGAAGAGGAAAAAAGGCAGGCCCTGCCCGCCGAACGCCTCCGGTCCGTTGATACTGCCCCATCCGTTAGCGACGAAGGCCTGATATGCGTCACGAAAACCTTGCGGCAAGGACACGCTACCGTCCTGCCATTTTGCTCCCTCCAGATCGCCGATGCGGTTTAGCGGCGCATATTCTCCCTCTGCAAATTGAGCCGCCCCCTCTATTATGGCGTCAATCATGTCGGACGTTGCCGCCGCAAAAGCGTTGTGGCCAGACAGTTCCGCGATGCCGGTAACATGATCGAGAACGAAGCGCTGCTCACGCGTTGGCGCTTTATAGTCCATGGCCGGCCAGCCCTTTCGTGCATTTGCGCTTTCGCGTCGGATTCCCCAAAGGTATAGCGTTCGACCGTGAGCAGCTCAATTCCGCCCTTTCCCACGCACATCCGCTCTTACGGCAAGGCCGCGCTTAAGGAAGCGGTGGCGTTGATCCAGGCGGGACAGACGGTCGCCATGCCCACAGAGACCGTTTATGGCCTCGCGGCTGATGCGACCAATGCAGAGGCTGTGGCGCGCATTTACGCCGCGAAGGGCCGGCCAAGCTTCAATCCGCTGATCGTACATGTCGCCTCGATGGACATGGCGCGGCGGATGGCCCGCTTCTCTCCGCTTGCCGAGGAGCTGGCCCTGCGCTTCTGGCCGGGGCCTTTGACCATGGTTCTGCCGCTACGGCCGGAAAGCGGCATTGCTTCGCTGGTGACGGCCGGCCTTGAAACGATCGCACTACGCTGCCCCGCGCATCCTGCCATGCAGGATTTGATTCGGGAAAGCGGCCGTCCTTTGGCAGCTCCGTCCGCCAATGCCAGCGGGTCCATCAGCCCGACGCGAGCCGAGCATGTACTCGTGAGCCTTAGAGGTCAGGTTCCCCTGATCGTCGATGCTGGACCAACCGAACGGGGACTTGAGTCGACCATTGTCGCACCGCAGGAGCAAGCCATCCGATTACTGCGCCCCGGCCCGGTAACGGCGGAAATGCTGGAACAGGCGCAAGGTTGCTCTGTGATCACCGAGGCGGGAGGCAAGATCGAATCGCCGGGGCAGATGCTGAGCCATTATGCGCCTTCAAAGCCGCTGCGGCTCCACGCAGAAGTAGCGCGCGAAGGCGAGTTCCTGATTGGATTTGGCGAAATGCCATGCGACTTCAACCTGAGCGAAAACGGTAATATGGAACAGGCCGCATCTCGGCTGTTCGACGCCCTGCACCAGGCAGACTCGAGCGAGGCCACAGCGATAGCGGTGGCTGCGATAGCTGACGAAGGACTGGGAGTTGCAATAAATGACCGTTTGAAGCGGGCGGCGGCTTAGGCGCGACTCAGACCCGGAGCAATTTTACATCGCCTCTGCAATCAGTTTCGCCGCTTCCTTACCCTGCCAATCCATAGCGCCCAGAACGCGGGCGACTTCCTCACCCTCGGCATTATAAAGCACAGTCGTAGGCAACAGTCCTGATCCATAATGGAAGCCAAACTGGTTTTCCGGATCGAGATATGGCTGAAGCGCGGTGAACTTGCGTTGCTTGAAGAAGGCGTCGACCTTTTCACGGCCCTGGCTGTCCTGTGAAATCACGACCACTTGCAGCTTTCCGTTCCGCTGTACCGCCAGACCGTCCAGCGCGGGCATTTCAATGACGCAAGGGCCGCACCAGGTAGCCCAGAGATTGACGAGCAGCGGCTTGCCCGTGAAATCGGCCAGCGTCACCTCCCCGCCGTCCGGCCCCTGAAAGGCGAAGTCAGGCGCTGCAGTTCCTGCATGGCTTCGATCGATCTTGAAGTTGAAGCCCAGCTCCCCGCCCGGCGTCTTTTCGCCGGTTTGAGCGGCATTCTCTTGCTCCTTGACGCCCGATTGCCTATCGCAAGCCGCAAGTGCAATGGGCAGAGTGAAAAGCAGGAGACAGGCAATTACGGATCGCACGACGGCAGGCTCCAACAGCATGTGGGGCGGGCGCTTTGCGGAAGGCCCGACTTCGGTGATGCGCGAGATAAATGCCTCTATCCCGTTCGACAAGCGTTTGTGGCAGCAGGACATCGCCGGGTCAAAGGCGCATGTTGCGATGCTGGGAAAGCAGGGCATCGTTTCGGCTGAGGATGCCGCCGTCATTGCCAAGGGGCTGGACCAGATAGCCACTGAATATAAGGCGAACGGGGTTCCGGAAGATTTGGACCTTGAAGACATCCATATGCACGTCGAATCTCGACTGGCTGAAATCATCGGTGCCACGGCCGGCCGACTACATACAGCGCGGTCCCGCAACGACCAGGTCGCCACGGACTTCCGCCTTTGGGTACGCGACGCGATTGACATGGTGGATGCCGGCTTGAAGGCTCTTCAGATTTCGCTGGTCACTCGTGCGGAGGCTGAGACCACCAGCGTCATGCCCGGTTTCACGCATCTGCAATCCGCACAACCAGTAACGCTTGGCCATCATCTGATGGCCTATTATGAAATGATCGGTCGCGACCGGTCGCGTTTTGCCGATGCGCGGGCGCGGATGAACCGTTGTCCCCTGGGAAGCGCCGCACTGGCCGGGACGGGATTTCCCATTGACCGCCATGCCACGGCGGCGACGCTGGGCTTTGACGCCCCTACAGACAACAGCCTGGACAGCGTATCGGACCGTGACTTCGCGCTCGATTATCTGATGGCCGCTACCCAATGCAGCCTTCATTTATCCCGGCTGGCGGAGGAGTTCATCATCTGGGCCAGCCAACCCTTCGGCTTCGTGTCGCTGCCCGACGCCTATTCGACCGGCAGTTCGATCATGCCGCAAAAGCGCAATCCCGATGCGGCCGAGCTGGTGCGCGGTCATGCCGGAAGGATCGCGGGATGCATGACTGCGCTCGTGATCACCATGAAAGGTCTGCCGCTCGCCTATTCCAAGGACATGCAGGACGACAAGCCGCCACTGTTCGAGGCGCATGACCTGCTTGGTCTATCCATCGCGGCGATGACCGGGATGGTGGAGAAGGTGACGTTCCGTACGGATCGGATGCGGGCGCTGGCGGAAAGCGGCTTTGCGACCGCCACTGATCTTGCCGACTGGTTGGTGCGGGAAGCAGGCGTCCCGTTCCGAGAGGCTCACCATATCACAGGCCGCGCCGTGAAGCTGGCCGAGACGGAGGCCAAGCCGCTTGCAGAGCTGCCCTTTGAAAGGCTGCAGTCCATAGATGCGCGGATCGATGATCGCGTGTTCGATGTGCTGACCGTCGATGCGTCGGTCGCCAGCCGCCAGAGCCATGGCGGCACCTCGCCCAAACGGGTGGCAGAACAAGTCAAGGCGGCCAAAACTGCATTGGGGATGAAGTGATAAGCAACCTTCTATTTACTCGTCATCCGCGCGAAGGCGGGGATTCATCCCACTACTTGGCGTCTGGCTTTGGACTCAGGAGATGGATCAGCGCTGCCGGGGGAATGACGGTAAAAAGCATAGTTCCAACCCTGGCAGCCCTAGCCCTCGCAGCCTGCGGCAGCCGCACGCCCCTTACGCCGCCCGAGGGAAAAAGCCTGCCGCCCAAGTCGCTGGCCGCGCCGGAAGCTCCGACGCCGGAGGAACTGATGGAACCATCGCCCCAGTCGCGACCAAGCCGAACCGATGAACTTCGCAAACAATCGGAAAAACGCGAACAGGACGAATTTGAGCTGCCGCCACCGGGCTGATACCCTTTTACGATTTGCTGATTTGGCCCTTTAAGCCTTTCTACCCTGGAGTCCCAATGGACCACTTCCAATATCAAGACGGCCTAATGCATGTCGAGCAAGTGCCGATGACGGCCATAGCCGAGGCTGTCGGCACGCCTGTTTATATCTATTCCACGGCTACGCTGGAACGACATGTTCGCGTCTTCAGGGAAGCTCTGGAACCGCTTCCCGATCCGCTCGTAGCCTTTGCCGTCAAGGCCAATCCCAATGGCGCGGTACTGGCGACGCTGGCGCGTCTTGGCCTGGGCGCCGACGTCGTATCGGGCGGCGAGCTGCGGCGGGCGGTTTTCGCCGGCGTCGCGCCTGGCAAAATTGTTTTTTCGGGCGTCGGCAAGACCGAAGAGGAAATGCGCCTTGCCCTTGAACTAGGAATTTTCCAGTTCAACCTTGAAAGCGAACCTGAAGCGGAAATGCTTTCGGAAGTTGCTCTTTCCATGGGCAAGGTCGCAGCGGTCGCCTATCGGATCAATCCCGACGTCGATGCCGGCACGCATGAGAAAATTTCGACCGGAAAGTCTGAAAACAAGTTTGGCATCCCCTATGATCGAGCGATCGCGAGCTATGATCGGGCAGCGCAGTTGGCGGGGCTCGACGTTCAGGGCATTGCCGTTCACATCGGCAGCCAGCTTACCGATCTGGCTCCGCTGCAATCCGCCTTTACAAAGGTCGGCATGCTGATCGAAGCATTGCGCGATGAAGGACATAATATTCGCACGGCCGATCTTGGCGGCGGGCTTGGCGTTCCTTATGATCCAGCCCTGCCCGTTCCCCCTAGCCCCACCGCTTATGGGGAAATGGTGAAGCAGGTAACGTCTGGGTGGAATGTTCGGCTGGTCTTTGAGCCCGGCCGGGTTATCGTCGGCAATGCGGGCGCACTTCTGTCACGGGTTATTCGGGTGAAGCAGGGCGCGACGCAACCCTTCGTCATTGTCGATGCAGCGATGAACGACCTGCTTCGGCCGAGCCTTTACGATGCCTGGCATGACATTCGGGCGGTGAAGCCGCGCGGCAAGCGTGCTGAAGCGACAGTGGTTGGTCCGGTATGCGAGACAGGCGACACCTTCGCACGCAATCGTGACCTGGATGTCGTGAAGCCCGGTGATCTGGTCGCCTTCATGACTGCCGGGGCCTATGGTGCGACCATGGCCAACACCTACAACAGCCGGGCGCTGACGCCTGAGGTCCTGGTATCAGGCGACAAATGGGCGGTCGTAAGAAAACGTCCGCCGATCGAGGCGCTGATCGAAGGCGATGTGATCCCGGACTGGGCCCGGTAAGATGCACAGCCTGCCGCTGTATGTTCGCCTGAAGGATCGACCGGTCATTCTGGTCGGCCAAGGCGAAGCAGCACAGGCAAAGGCGCGGCTGCTGGAGCGGGCGGGCGCGCGCATTGTCGGTGAATCCGACGAGGCGCAACTAGCCATAGTTGCGGTCGAGGACGAGGCGATCGCCCTGGCCGTCATCGGCCAGCTGAAGAAGCGGGGCATATTGGTGAACGCGGTGGATCGGCCGGATCATTGCGACTTTACCCTTCCGGCCATCATCGATCGCGATCCCGTACTGATCGCCATTGGTACCGGAGGCGCTTCGGCGGGGCTGGCGAAGACGATCAGGCAGCGGCTGGAAAATTTGCTGCCTACGAGCCTTGGCCTTTTGGCGCGGAGGTTAGGTGGTGCCAGGGTAGCCATGAAGGCGCGCTGGCCCAATGCGAACGAGCGGCGGCGTGCCATCGATGCGGCGCTGAGCCCTGGCGGACCGCTTGATCCCTTTGCACCCGACAGGCCCGAAGCGGTGCAGGAGTGGCTTGCCCGGCCAGATACAACCACAGTCCCACAGCTGATCGAAATCGTCCTTACCTCGCCTGATCCCGACGATCTCACCCTCCGTTCCGCGCGACTGCTGGGCTGGGCCGACACGATTTACTATGCTCCTGGCGTTCCAGCGGTCATCGTCGACCGCGCCCGCGCCGATGCGGCTCGGGTGGAAACGCCGGCTCCCCCGGCCCATCCCAAGCCGGGGCTGTCGCTCTTTCTGGGATGGCGCGTCTGAAGCGACGGCTGTAACGGACGCCGATGGATGCGTTTCTCACTTCAACAGCGATTGTCGCTCTCGCCGAAATGGGTGACAAGACGCAATTGCTGGCGATCCTGCTCGCCAGCCGTTTTCGCAAGCCCCTACCCATTTCATTGGGAATATTGGGCGCAACGCTTGCCAATCATTTCCTTGCCGCGCTCGCCGGACAGCAGATCGCGAGCCTGCTGGACAGCGAAGCATTCCGCTATGCGGTCGCCGCAGGCTTCATCGCCATGGCGATCTGGACGCTCATTCCCGACAAGATGGACGATGACGGAAACAAACCAGCCCGTTTCGGGGCGTTCGTCACCACCCTTATTGCCTTCTTCATCGTGGAAATGGGCGACAAGACGCAGGTCGCCACTATTGCACTGGGGGCCCAATTCGGCTCCGTCGTCTGGGTCACCACGGGCACAACCCTCGGCATGATGATCGCCAATGTTCCTGCCGTCCTATTAGGGGACACCCTGGTTAAACGCATTCCGATGAGGGTAATGCACCTCGCCGCAGCGGCGCTGTTTCTAGCGCTGGGCATCTGGATGATCGCGGAATTGCAGGGATGGCTGACCGTTAATCCGACTTGAACCGAATCGCTTCAGGACCGAGCGCCAGCATGACGTTGTAGTAGTTCGGGTCCCCGGTCACCTCTCGTCCGAGCCAATCAGGCAATGAGATTGTCTTCTCAGGAACATCCAATTCCACTTCGGCCAGGATTAGGCCGTCGAGTTCGCCGCGGAAACAGTCGATCTCCCACAAAACGCCATCCCGTTGAATGCGCCTGCGCGTCTTTTCAATGAGATTCCCGGTGCGCAGCGCGAGCATGGCCCGCGCATCAGACAAAGGAATGGGATATTCAAATTCCTGACGTACAAGCTCTTGCTTGCAATCCTTGATCGTGATCACGGCTGATGTGCCGTTCAATATGCGAACCCGCACCTGCGCCTTATCGCCAACCGCAATATAGCCTTGAACGATCTCGGTCTCTTTGCCCGGTTCGCTGCGCCAACCGTCCCCCGAAACCAGAAACTTACGCTCGATCTCCTGTCCCATGGGGGTGCTCAATCTCCCCCACGCCATATTTGCCAATAGCAGCCCCAGCGTCTCGCAAGCGCTGTTGGACGTTCCGCGAACAATAACGCACCTTGTCGGAAGGCATCCTGCGCCAATTCTTTCTTGCGGCGGTCCGCCAAGCCGCCAATCAATCGTGTGACTTCCACGCCGCCATAATGCTCCGGCTGCTCAGCCAAGCTTCGTTGCAGCACCGCGAGATCGTGATAATCGCCCAGCAACTCTGCCAGCTGCGAGGTCAGCGTTATATTGGACAGCATCGCCTCAGGCCATATTTCGCGTAGCAGCCGCGCATGATAGCCATGATACTTCACCGCTTTGCGCCACTCATGCATCGGCTCCGGCATAGCATGGGATTTCGCCTCATCCATCGCCTTGTGAGCGCGCCTTAGCACTTGGGCCAGCCCTCCTGAAAATGCGGCATATCCATGGCCCTCGACCACCCACATCTGCACCCGTTGCCGCGCTTGCGTCATGCCGCTGCGGAAGGCCGCAAATATTTCTTCGGGAGCGCCAGGGTCAAGCTGTCGTCTATCTGCAACTAGCCTTTCGCGCACACATGCCATGGCGTCGTCATCTGCATCCTTGACATAATGCGCCATGATTTTGTCGCAGGTCTGGATCAGCACATCCTGATCGCGAAAACCGCCCAAAGTTCTCGCCAAATCGCGAAAGCTGGCATTTTCGTGTTCATATTCGGCAAATCCCGGTCGCACCAGCCGGATCAAGGCCCGCACTTTCTTGCAGCGCTTTCGCACTTGATGGACGATTTTTTCAGAAGTCAGATCGCTATTGCCGATCTCATCCAGGGCAGAGTCAATCTGCCCTAGAGCAACGCGTCTGATCGCACCTTGCGCGCTCTTGTCGCTCGCTTTGAAATGAAAGGACCGGTCCGTCCCCATCATTGCCCGCACCTGTTTGTCGATGCCAATAGCTGATGACCATAGCATTGCATGGACAAGTTGGGGAGTGGGCCGGACTCTCGGTAATCCGCGCCTTCTGCACGGCGATTAAAACAAAGTCCCCATCCGTCGTTTGCATGGCGCACAGCATGCCTCGTTTATGAGGCGGACCACAAAGAGGCTGACATGAAACGCACACGCATATTGGTAGTGGACGATTCGGTAACGATCAGGGCCATGATTGAAACGGTGCTGGAACAGGACCGGCGACTTGATATTGTCGGCATCGCCTCCAATGCAGAGCGGGCGGAGCATTTGATCGCGATCACCAACCCCGACGTCATAACCCTGGACATCAAGATGCCGGGCATGGATGGGCTGGAACTGCTTGACCGGATCATCGCAAGGAAACGTCGCCCGGTGATCATGCTTTCCAGCCTGGCAGTCCGGGGCGAACGCATTCGTGCCGAATGCCTTGAGCGCGGTGCGGCAGCCTGTTTCAACAAATCCCACATCTTCAGCGCCGCCAACGACCTTATTCGCCTGATTCACCAAGCTGCGGCAGGTAAAGTCATTCGCGAAGAAGCCGGAGAAGCGGTTCTGGTCTGAATCAAGCCGCAGGGGCCAGATCCGCTCTCCGCAGGCTCCGTTGCTTCCACCATCGGCGGATCAGACGATTGGCGGGTTGCTCGACCAGGCGGTTGATCATCAACGCGAGAGTCAGCGCCACTGCAATCGCCAGTCCAAAACCACAGCCTGGCGCCAATCCCATCGCGTCCGCCTTCAACATGATGACGAAGCCGATATGCTGGTGGACGAGGTAGAGTGAATAGGAAATGGTTCCGAGCCATAATAGCGGACGCAGGCAAAGGAACTGAAGCCATCCCTTCAACAAGGCGAAGAAAAGCGCTATCAGCGCCACGGCGATCAAAGACAGATCAACGCCATCGAGCTTGAAGCAGGTAAATAACAGCAGCCCCAGAATGGGGACTTGCTGAGCCCAGCTCCGCTTGCCGGACCAGATCCGATAAGCGATGATGCCAATGCCAAAAAAGCAAACATAGCGCAGCAGCAAAATCATCACGATACGCTCAGGAATTTCCGGCATTGCCCACCACAGCCATTTGGCCACCAACCAGCCGGCAAGCAACCATTCCATCCGCTGAAGACCGCATGCCGTCCATAGGGCAAATGCACATATAAAAGGCCAGTTCGACCGTCAGCGTCCAATAAGCTCCATCGACGGCGGGCAGGAATGCGAAGCCCTGAAACATCGTGAAGTTAGCCGCAACCGCGGAGTAGGGAATTTCAAGCGCCCTGATATCACCGAGATATTCAGCCGCCAGCGTCAATAATATGGCCGTCCAATAAGCGGGATAAAGGCGCGCCGCCCGTGCAATGACGAAGTCTCCAGCCGACTTCACCTTTTCCAGCGTGAAGAAGATCGCGAACCCGGAAATGGCAAAGAAAAGATAGACTCGGTAGTTACCTCCAGCAAAGGCGAAAGGCACATGCCCGACCGAGGGGAATAGCTGATGGAAACGAACGCTGTAGTGGAAAATCACCACAGCCAGTGCCGCCAGCCCGCGCAACGCGTCCAGTTCCTGCAATCGCTGCTTTGGCTGCAAAACCAATGTCATAGCCACGCATTGGCCCAACGCTGGTTACCAATCTGGAAATAATGATTGCCGAACCGCAAAAAAGATCAGGTGACAAGACCGATCTCCCGCAACCGCTCCATGAGATAAGCATCGGCCGTGATCGGCTGAGGGTAGCGGTCAGGGTGGCCTTCATCAATGCACTCCGCCATGGTCTCAATCAGGAAATCCGGCCGCAGGTGCAGGAAAAATGGCATGGAATAACGCGAATGGCTGCGGCGTTCGGACGGCGGATTTGAAACGCGATGCGTAGTGGATGGCAGACGATGATTGGTAAGGCGCTGAAGCATGTCGCCAACATTCACCACCAATGCTCCGGCGGGCGGGTTGACTGAAAGCCAATTCCCGCCGCGATCGAGCAGTTCCAGGCCAGCCTCCTCGGCGCCCAGCAACAAGGTGATGAGATTGATATCCTCATGCGCGCCAGCTCTCATGCCTTTGGCATCTGATGAGATCGGCGGATAATGCAGAAGCCGCAATATGCTGTTGCCATCGCGCACGGCATCTTCAAACCAATGGGCCGGCAGCCCTAGATAAAGCGCAATGGCTGAAAGAAGTTGTCCTCCGACCCGATCGAAGTCCCTGAAAAGCTGCTGCATGCAGGTTTGGAAATCCGGCATCTCCGCGGGCCAGACATTCCCCGGCATTCGATCCGAAAACGGATGTCCTGCAGATAGATCCCGCCCGATATGCCAAAATTCCTTCAGGTCGTTCTCATTGGCATTCTTTGCGATTTCCGTCCCGAAAGGCGTATAGCCGCGTTGTCCGCCACCGCCGGAAATATGGTAGTGGCGCTTCACCGCATCGGGCAATGCGAAGAAGGCCTTTGCCATCGCCCAGCCCTGCTCGACCAACACTGGGGCCAGGCCATGATCGCATACCATCGCAAAGCCGAAACGCTCGAAAGATGCCCCGAGAACGCGGGCGAACTCAGGAGTAGCTCCCTCCGCCATGGAAAGGGCGGGAACCTGTTCAAGAATCACGGGCGACATACAGGCTCCTTCTACTTGCGCTATCTCGTAATGGAAAATGCCGATAGATTATGTCGGCAGATATGGAGGCGAGCGCAATGAGCGAACATCGATATTGGCTGATGAAGTCCGAACCGGACTGCTTTTCCTGGGACGATCTGGTCGCAAAGGGCAAGGCCGAATGGGATGGCGTTCGCAACGCTCAGGCCGCAAACAACATGAAGGCGATGAAGAAGGGTGATCTTGCGCTCTTCTACCATAGCCAGACGGGGCTGGAGGCCGTCGGCATAATGGAAGTTGTTGAAGAAGCGAAACCCGACAGCACCGATGATTCCGGGAGGTGGGTGGCAGTCCACGTCGCCCCCAAAAAGAAGCTGCCAAGGGGCGTGTCGCTAAAGGAGATGAAGGCCGATGCTGCGCTGGCCGACATGAAAACGCTGCGTCAGGGACGGTTGTCGGTCGCCCCCCTGACAGCAAAGGAGTTTGAGCGCATTGTGGAGCTTTCAGCGACAGCTACAGCATGATTATCTCGGACTACTCACCCCGTTCTTGTCGAGCGACGTCGAGACATGGTTGAACCTGGCCAGCGTCCCTAGACTGCGCTCACGGCCGGATGACCTCAGGCGACCAATCGAACTTCCTTTTGAACATCCAGCCGTTTCATTTTTTCGATGAATGTGGTCCGCTGCATCGACAGCAGGCGCGCGGCATCAGCTATCACGCCTTCCGCCTTCGCAAGCGCGGCTTCGATATATTGCCGCTCGATATCGGCGAGATGCTGCTTAAGGTCGATGCCCTTGTCATCCAGAGCGCAGTCAGACGTCGTAGCGCTATAACGTGACGGTTCGGCCGCGCTCTGGGTGGTCGGCGCGTTGCTGTAGCGGCGACGGAAGAGGGTATCGACCTGATCGGAGCTAATCTGCATGTTGGGAAAAAGGATGATGGCCCGCTCCACAACATTGCGAAGCTCACGCACATTGCCCCGCCATTCATGCATGAGGAGCCGCGCCATGGCGCCAGGCGTAAAGCCTAGAACGGTGTCAGGCGCGCACATCCGGCGCAGGAAGAATTTTATCAGGGGCGCTATGTCCTCCGGACGGTCTTTGAGCGGAGGGAGTTGAATGGGAAAGACGCCAAGGCGGTAAAACAGGTCCTCCCGGAACAATCCGCGTTCGATCCGGTCTTCCAGATTCTGGTGTGTGGCCGAAATAATCCGCGTGTCGACGTCGATCGAGCCGCTGCCGCCCACTCGCTCGACTTGGCGGGATTCCAGAACTCTGAGCAGCTTTACCTGCATTTCCGGCGGCATATCGCCGATCTCGTCTAGAAAAAGCGTTCCCTTATGCGCGTCCTCGAAGCGGCCCCGCCGCTGCGCGATAGCGCCGGTGAAGCTGCCCTTTTCATGTCCAAACAACTCTGATTCCAGCAGATCACGTGGAATTGCGCCGCAATTGACGGCGATGAATCGGTTTCGTGCCCTCAGGCTTTCGTGATGAATGGCGTTGGCGACGATTTCCTTGCCGCTACCCGATGGTCCTGTGATCATCACAGAGGCATCGGAAGCCGCAACTTGCCGGATCAATTCCCTGACCCTGCAAATCGCTTCACTCTCGCCTATCACAATCTGGTCCAGTGACGCCCCCGCCACCGCATCTGGTTTCCAAGATATCGTCATGTGAGAATTATATTTGCCCCCTGCATGCTCGCATCGAAAACTGTTGCGGACACACTCGTCGTCCAACATCCCGAAAAACTGTTTGTTTGCAACCGCTTTGTAGCCGCTCTGTGCGCGGTTGGGCGTGCAGATGTGCAAACGCACGGCGGGATGAAGCCATTCAGGCGGGTTATTAGTCTATTCGAAGACCATAATTTGTCATTGCGATGACCAAGCGCTTCACCTGCGCCGCGCACTTTGAATTTTCCATTTAATCCGCCGGGCTGTCAGCCGTTCTACCGCCAGGAGAAAAGGGCAAGAGGGCTTCCCAATGAAAAATCTAAGCATATCAGCCAAGATGATGCTGGCCTTTGCCGGTCTTCTGGCCATGATCGCCGGGACCGGGGTTTTCGCGGTCATCAAGATCGCGGAAGTAAACGAATTGTCGGCGCAAATGCGGACACGCTGGCTTCCGGCGACGCAGCTCATTGGTGATCTGCACGCGTACACGTCTCAATATCGGATTGCGCAGAGCGGCGTCGTTATGGCCAGCGATCCGGGCAGCATGCGTAAGGCCGAAATTCAGCTGAAAAACGCCAGTACGGCTATTTCGGGACTATTGAACGACTACAAGCCCCACGTGGCCACTCCGGAGCAGAAGGCGCTCTACAGCAATGTGACGATCAACTGGGCCCAATATGGCAAGTTGACCGGGCAAATGGTCGCTTTGTCCAATGCCGGCGACACCGCGGGTGCCACTGAGCTGTTCAAGGGCGAAGCGCTCGACATGTTCTACATGGTCGAAGACGATATTCTCCAGCTCGTCGATTTGAACGTGAAGGCTGGCAACGCCAACTCCGCGGAAAGCGATGCGATCTTCAAAAAGTCGCGGACAATGATTCTTGCTTCGCTCGGCGCCGCCCTGATCCTGTCCTTCCTGCTCAGCGGGCTGATGATGCGAATCATTGCGCATCCGCTGAAACGTATGAGCCAGGTGATTTCGCGGGTCGTTGACGGCGACCTCGACGTCGAGGTCCCCGGCAGGGAACGCAGCGACGAAATTGGCCAGCTGGCCAAAGCGTTGGACAGCTTCAAGGCACTGTTCGCCGCCGACAAGGAGCGCGCCGAAGCGGAACTGGAACGCAATCGCCAGACTCAGGCTACAATCGACGCCATCGGCGCTGGATTGTCGGCTCTGGCGCAAGGCGACCTTACCTACAAGGTGTCGGACAATGCGTCGGGTCCGCTTGCTAAGCTGCATGTCGATTTCAATGAGGCGGTCAGCCATCTTCTTGCCGCGCTGAGCGAGATCGTCGATGGCTGCAACACCATTCGCATCGGGACAGGCGAGATCGCCCAGGCTTCTGACGACCTGTCGCGCCGGACGGAACGGCAGGCCGAATCGCTGGCACGCACCTCAACAACGCTTGAGCAGTTCACATCGTCGGTCAAACTGGCTGCCGACAACGCCCGCCAGACCAGCGTTCGCGTGGGTAATGCCCGCAAATCGGCCGAACAGGTGGACGCCACTGCCAAGCATGCGATCGAGGCAATGCGTCATATCGAAGCGTCGAGCAACGAAATGAACGCTATCATCTCGACCATCGACGCCCTCGCCTTCCAGACCAACCTGCTGGCCCTGAACGCCGGCGTGGAGGCAGCGCGGGCGGGCGATGCGGGTGCGGGCTTTGGCGTTGTCGCTGCGGAAGTACGCCTGCTTGCGCAGGGTTCCGCGGAGGCAGCAGCCAAGATCCGTGGCCTCGTGGCCACGTCCGGCGCGCAAGTTGCTAACGGCGTAGCGCTGGTGGAGAATTCGGGCGAGGCACTGAAGCAGATCGTGGCTGAAGTGACGCACGTGTCAGGCTTGATGGAAGAAATCGCCACAGCCGCCGAACAACAGGCAAGCGGTCTTCACGAGATCAGCGCGACGGTCGCGTCCATGGATACGGTCACGCAACAAAATGCAGCGATGGTGGAAGAAAGCACTGCCGGCGCACGCAACCTGTCCGCCGAGACCGAGCGGTTGTTTGAACAACTGTCTTTCTTCGAACTGGGCCGGGCCGAAAGGCAGTCTCAGCCGAAACCGGCGGCTAAGGCCGCTTTGCCAAGGCAACACGGAAACCTGGCGCTGAAGACGCAGGAAGACGAATGGGAGGATTTCTGAAGAATGAAGTCAAATTAACCACATCAAAATAGCCGATCTTAATCAACGAACACTAGCACTTCCCCTACTGACAATGGGGACATTATAAGGAAGACGAGGTCACGAATGTCCAAGAAATTGTTTGCCAGCCTGATTGCAGCCGCCGGTGCGGTTGCGCTTTCCACTCCCGCTTTCGCGCAGAGCGCCGATTGGCAGCGTACTGTTGCCAAGCTGGTCGCCGCCAAGCAGACCTATCCCCGCGCCGCGCAAATGCGTGGTGATGAAGGCACGGTCAAGGTGAAGCTGACGGTCGGCGCAGATGGCTCGGTGTCCAATGTGGAGCTGGTCGCTCCCTCGGGCTCGTCGGTGCTTGATCGCGAAGCGCTTGCCCTTCCTGCGAAGGTTGGCAAGTTCCCTGCACCCGCCGGCGGTGCGGCTTCGGTTGTCCTTCCGCTGACCTGGAAGCTGATGTAAGCTTTTAAAGTTCGGAACAGAATGGAACGCGCCTTGGCCACAGGGCGCGTTTTCTGTTGAAGGCAGGGAAATTCTCGCAAATGCACATCATGCTTGCCATTACGTGCGGTCGCGATAGGGAAGCGCAATGAGCCAGAAACACGCCCCCGATCCCGCGCTTCTCGCCAAGGCCGAAACCCTGACCGAGGCCCTGCCCTATATGCAGCGCTATGCGGGCAAGACCTTCGTCGTCAAATATGGCGGCCATGCCATGGGCGATCCGGAACTTGCACGGGATTTTGCTGAAGACGTTGTCTTATTGAAAGCGGTGGGCATCAATCCGGTCGTCGTTCATGGCGGCGGCCCGCAGATTGGCGCGATGTTGAAACAGCTGGACGTCGAATCGGAATTCGTGGACGGTTTGCGCGTCACCGACAGTGAAACAGCGCGGATCGCCGAAATGGTGCTTTCCGGCGCGATCAACAAGGAATTGGTGAGCTGGATCGGCCAGGCCGGGGGCCGCGCGGTTGGCATTTCCGGCAAGGATGGCGGCTTTGTCACCGCCACAAAGGTACGGCGGACGCAGAAGGATCCAGACAGCAATATAGAGCGAATTGTGGATCTGGGCTTTGTGGGGGAACCAAGCCACATCGACCGGAGCCTCCTCGACACTATAAGCGCTGCAGGCATGATTCCGGTAGTCGCGCCGATCGGCATTGGCGAGGATGGGCATACCTATAATATCAATGCGGACACGATGGCGGGCGCCATTGCGGCGGCCATGGGGGCATCACGCCTATTCCTGCTGACCGATGTTCCAGGTGTGCTGGACAAGCAGGGCGATCTGCTAACCGATCTGTCGCCTGCGGACATCGGAACCCTTCGCAAGGATGGGACCATCTCAGGCGGTATGATACCGAAATTGGAAACCTGCGTTCAGGCAGTGGAGGGTGGCGTGGACGCCGCTGTCATACTGGACGGACGCGTGCCGCACGCCATGCTGCTCGAAGTCTTTACCAAACGGGGGGCAGGCACGCTCGTCCGCGTTTGACAAGCGCCTTATCTCTACAATACAGCAAATCCAAACCGGACGGAGAAATCGATGCTGGTCGCGATTATTCAGATCATCAATATCCTGCTCAACGTCATCTGGTGGATCATCATCATTCAGGCCATTCTGTCCTGGTTGATCGCGTTCAATGTGATCAACACCTATAATGATTTCGTGCGCAACATACTCTACGCGCTCGATAAGATCACAGCCCCAATATACCGGCCCATCCGCCGGATCATGCCGGATCTGGGCGCACTCGACCTCTCGCCGCTGGTCGTGCTGCTTGGAATATATATTATCCAGCAGGTCATTTTGCCGCAAATCTATTACGCCGTGGCCTGATCTTTGTCCCGGCCATGGCGCCTGGATAACAAAGATATCATTCTGTCGATCAGGCTAACCCCCCGCTCGGCGGTGGAAGCCATCGGCGGAAGCTGGGAGGACGCTCACGGCGCTTTATGGCTTCGCGCTACAGTCCGATCAGTTCCAGAGAAGGGCAAGGCCAATGCGGCGCTCATAAAATTGCTCGCAAAAGCGCTGAACATGGCTCCTGCGGCGATTTTGCTGGAATCTGGTGATACATCGCGGCTAAAGCGGGTGCGCATTGTTGGCCCGGACGATGCCATCGCGGCCAAGCTCCAGACATTAACAGGTGGTAGATGAAAGTTGGACGAATCATCGATGGAAAAGCCTTTGCCGCACGCTTGCGGGAACAGGTGGCTGGCGGAGTGAAGGCCTTCGCGGCGCAGTCTGGGCGCAAGCCCGGCCTTGCCGTGGTTCTGGTCGGAGAAGATCCAGCGAGCAGCGTCTATGTCCGCAGCAAAGGCAAGGCTACCTTGGCCGCCGGCATGGAAAGTTTCGAATTCAAACGACCCGCGACGATCAGCCAGGATGAACTGCTGGAGCTGGTCGAAGAACTGAACGGCGATGACCGCATCGACGGCATATTGGTGCAATTGCCCCTGCCCAAGCATATTGACGACAAGGCCGTCATAGCGGCGATTGATCCGGCCAAAGACGTAGATGGTTTTCACGTGGTCAACGCGGGCAAGCTTGCGGTGGGTGAAGAGGCGCTCGTTCCGTGCACCCCGCTCGGCTGCCTGATGCTGCTGAAGGACGAACTGGGCGATCTGGACGGACTGGAAGCCGTCATCGTGGGCCGATCCAACATTGTCGGGAAGCCGATGGCCCAGCTTTTGCTCAAGGAAAACTGCACCGTTACCTTGGCACACAGCCGGACGCGCGACCTCGCTTCCGTCGTACACCGGGCCGACATCGTTGTCGCGGCTGTGGGCCAACCGGAAATGATCAAGGGCGACTGGATAAAACCGGACGCGGTTGTCATCGACGTGGGCATCAACCGTGTCGTCGATCCGGTCGAAGGCAAAACCAGCCTGGTGGGCGACGTCGCAACGTCGGAGGCCATGAGCCATGTCCGTGCCATTACGCCGGTCCCTGGCGGCGTTGGACCAATGACGATCGCGGTCCTCTTGCGCAATACGCTGGTGGCTGCCTGCCAGCGAGGCGGGTTACCCGCGCCAGAGGGTTTGTAACTGGGAAATGCCCTAGCGTGACTGATTGGGTGACGGCGGGCCATATCTCTGACCCGTCCAAAAGAGAGCGGGGTAATTACCTCTTCGGCCTGAGGAGACATCAACCTGTTTGAACTCTTCGTCTCTGCCTTCATCACATTCTTTGTGGTCATCGACCCGCTCGGCTGCGCCCCCATCTATGCAAGCGTCACCCGCGAAGCGCCAGCTATTCAGCGCCGCTCGATGGCCATGCGCGCGGTGGGCATCGCAACCTGCTGCTGGGCGTGTTGCTGGCTGCGCTCGCAACCCAGTTTGTCATCGATGGCGTGAAGGCAAGTTTTAGCTGAGCTCTGCCCAAGGATGTTTTCATGACCCAGATCCCATTCACCCAGGTAGACGCCTTTGCCTCCCGTGCCTTTTCGGGAAATCCAGCAGCCGTCATGTCCCTTGATAAGTGGCTGCCTGATCCCGTGTTGCAAGCAATTGCCGCAGAGAACAACCTGGCGGAAACGGCATTTGTCATACCGGCCGCGAATGATGCGGAAGCGGATTATGAGCTTCGCTGGTTCACTCCGCTGGTGGAGGTGGCGCTGTGCGGCCATGCGACGCTTGCCAGCGGCCATGTGCTGATCAAGAGCGATGCAATCCGCTTTCGGACCCGCAAAGCGGGTATATTGGAGGTCCGCCGGACGGCCCAAGGTTATGAACTGGACCTGCCCGCCTGGGAAAGTGCGCCCAAGGATCTTCCCGAGGTCGTGACGGCCATGGGAAGCAAACCCGTGGAAACCCGCTGGCGGGACGGGGGATATAGCTTGCTCATTTATGACAACGAGACGAAAGTTCGGGCGCTTCGCCCCGATTTCACCGCTCTGGGGGAAATGGGCGACATCCTGTTCATCGCGACGGCGCCGGGCCTCAAGACCGATATCGTAAGCCGAGTCTTCGCACCAGGAGCTGGTATAAACGAGGACCCGGTGACCGGATCGGTCCACTGCCTGCTGACGCCTTATTGGACGGACCGGCTGGAACGCGATAATTTCACGGCTTACCAGGCGAGCGCCCGGGGTGGGTATGTGGATTGCCGTCTAGCGGGCGAACGCGCCATTCTGGGCGGACAATGTGTGACGATCATCGAAGGGACATTCTCCCTCTCCTAAATGCAAGGAGAGGGAGAATGGCGAAGATCAAGCCGCGACGTCGCTTTGGGTCACAGGTACGATCTTGATCTCAACGCGGCGGTTCTGGGCCTTACCCTCCGCAGTGGTATTGCTTCCAATCGGCTGTGTTTCACCAAAACCCCGAGTGGCGATGCGCGCGGTTTGCACGCCTTGCACACCGAGATAATTGGCGACCGACTGGGCACGCCGTTCGCTCAGGCTCTGATTATAGGCGTCGGAACCATCGCTATCGGTGTGTCCATAGACGTCGATATAGGTACTTGGATAATCCTTCAGCACCTTCGCCACGTCGTTGAGGACCGGCTGGAACTGCGGCTGAACCTCGGCGCGATCATAGGCGAAGGTAATGCCCGATGGCATGCGCAGCATCAGATTATCGCCTTCGCGAATAACGTCCACGCCGCTCCCTGCGGTTTCCTGACGCAGCTTCTTTTCCTGCGCGTCCATATAAGCCCCGATGCCGGCGCCCGCGACCGCGCCAATGCCAGCGCCCACTATCTTCTCGGTCCGATCCCGCTTGCCGCCAATCAGATCGCCCAGGAAATAGCCGCCGACAGCGCCCGCGACCCCGCCGATCGCAGCGCGGGAAATCCGCTTGTTTCCGGTTTCCGGATTAGTGGTGCAGGCGGCGGTCAGCAAAATTGCGCCCATCGCTCCCGCACCCAGAATCTTGTAACGAATAAGCATTTAATGCTCCTTTTTTCAGCGTTCCTCTGTTGAAGGAGGACCGGCAGGCAACGGTCCTGCAAGTCGATTAGTTCCACATCCGAATTGAACCTGGGATGAGAGGCTTGTTGTGAAATTGAAAGAAACCGGTCAATAAGGCCTGATCATGACCCCCTTTCCGTGGATCGACGTGGCGATCATATTGGCGCTGATCGCGCTCAACGGCTTGTTCGCCATGTCCGAACTCGCCATTGTCTCATCACGCAAGCAGCGTCTTCAGGCCCTGGAAAAGGGAGGGAAGCGAGGCGCACGCACGGCGTTGAACCTGGCTGCGGATCCCGGAAAATTCCTGTCCACCGTGCAAATCGGCATTACGCTTATCGGCATCCTGGCGGGCGCCTATTCCGGAGCAAGCCTGGGCCAGCCTGTGGCCGAGCGAATGGCGCTTCTGGGCCTGAAGCCGGACACGGCTGAAAACCTGGGATTTGCGCTGGTGATCACATTGGTCACCTATTTCTCCCTGATTGTTGGCGAGTTAGTGCCAAAGCAGTTTGCATTGCGCGCGCCAGAGCGCATTGCCGTATTGATGGCCACGCCGATGCTTTGGCTCTCCCGCCTGACGGCCCCCGTCGTATGGATCCTGGACGGCAGCAGCGCTCTCATTTTCCGCCTGCTGGGCATGGATCGTGAATCGCAAAGCCATGTGACGGCGGAGGAACTGCATCTGATCGTTGCGGAGGCCAGCAGATCGGGCGTCATTGAGGAAAGCGAGCGCGCCATTATTTCGGGCGTTGTCCGCCTGGCCGACCGGCCTGTGCGCGAAGTGATGACGCCGCGCACCGAGGTCGATTGGATCGATGCCGACGCCGATGACCTCGCCATCCGCTCCAGGTTGCAGGAAAGCCCGCACACGAGGCTGCCCGTGGCGGAAGGATCGGTGGAAGACATAATCGGCGTCGTTCAGGCCCGCGATATCGTGTCGGCGCAGTTTCGGGGCGAAGCGCTGGACCTGCGCCAACTGATGCGGCGGGCGGAGGTGGTGCCGGACCAGCTCGACGCGATGGATGCGCTGGATCACCTTCGCAAGGCAGAGGTCCCGATGCTGCTGGTCCATGACGAATATGGCCATTTCGAAGGTATTGTGACCCCGACCGACCTGCTCACCGCGATTGCAGGCGAATTTGCATCCGACCAGGATATCGGTTCCGAACCTGCCCTGGTGGAACGGGAGGATGGCAGTTTGCTGATATCAGGCCAAATGCCGGCCGACGCCCTGGCCGATCGGCTGGGGATCACCCTGCCCGAGCACCGCGACTATGCCACGGTTGCCGGCCATGCCCTATGGGTACTGAAGCATTTGCCGCAGGTGGGCGAGCATTTCCATGATCAGGGTTGGCGTTTCGAGATCGTCGATATGGACGGGCGAAAGATCGACAAGCTGTTAGTGAACGAAGAATAACGTCCTCGCGACGAGCCGCCTTATGAACGCTCAACATCCCTGCACTCCCGCAGCGCGGGAGCTTGGGCACAAGGAATACAGCTCTGCTATAGCTCCTGCCGAAGCAAGAGCCCCGAACCTACCGTGCTTCAGCCAGAGCAGGCGTATCCGAAAATCCCCACATCCGCTCTAGATTATAGAAGCTGCGCACTTCCGGGCGGAAAAGGTGGACGATCACGTCACCCGCGTCGATCAGCACCCAGTCGGCGGCTGGCAAGCCTTCAATGCGGGCGATGCGTCCCGTCTGCTGCTTGATGCGGTCGGCAAGCTTGTGCGCCATGGAGGCGACCTGTCGGGTCGAACGGCCTGACGCAATCACCATGTGATCGGCAATGCTGCTCTTGCCTTGTAACGGGATGGATACGGTTTCCTGCGCCTGATCGTCGTCAAGCGACTGGAGCACCATTTGGTGCAGGGCTTCAACAGAAGCGGCGTCATCAGCCGCGTCGTTGGCTGCTAAGGGTTTTGGCAATTTACCTCCTTTGCCGGTGTCGAGAAACGCGTCACACGGTCGCGCAGAACGCGGCCGTTCATGTCATGATGCCAATTTGGGTTAGCCCGCCGTAGCAGGGTTGCCGATCTTGGATCTGGGCGAAAGCGCAAAAGCACAAGCGCCGGCGGTCTCCAATCCGTCCATCTTGTCTTGTGACTGGCGGGCCGGACGAAGCGCCGCAGCCAGCCCATTGCGACGGCCGCACGGGCAGCGCTATCATAGCCCGGACGGGCGATGACTGCAATCGGCATTGTCCGCGCGATATCGCGCCAGCGCCTCCAGTGATGGAATTGCAACAGATTGTCGGCTCCCATAATCCAGATGAAGCGACGTTTCGGGTAGCGGCGAACCAGTTTTTGAAGGGTGTCGACGGTAAAGCGGGTGCCCAACTGCGCCTCTATCGCCGTCGGGTAGATGGGGGCTCCTCTCGCCTGACGTTCGGCCGAAGCTAGCCTAGCCGACAGCGGCGCCATGCCGGATTCCGCTTTCAGTGGGTTACCGGGCGACACGAGCCACCACATTTCGGTCAGTTCCAGCGCCTTCATCGCGAAAAGTGAAATGGCCCTATGCCCGCCATGTGCAGGATTGAAGGAGCCGCCCAACAGGCCTGTCAGGGTCGCGGCGCTGATCTTGTCGGATCGGTACATGCAACCGTCTATCGGGGTTGCAGGTAAAAGTTACAATAAGGATAGGTTGAAACCGGGCGCGCCGTAGAGCACGCCCGGCCACCCTCACCGCTCGACAGCGCGGGTATAGAGGTGCCAGGTGGCATAGCCGAGCACCGGCAACACCACCGCAAGTCCAATGAAGAAAGGCAAAGCGCCCAAAAGAAGGAGCGCCGCAACGATCAGGCCCCAGGTCAGGATGACCATGGGATTGTGCATCGTCACCCGCACGGAAGTTTGCACCGCTTCATAGACATCCGCACGGCGATCTATCAGCATCGGGAAGGACACAACGCTGATGGCGAGCACCACCATGGCGAACATCAGGCCGACCAGATTGCCGATGATGATCATCGCCCAGCCTTGCGGCGTCGTGAACACATCCCTTAGGAACTCGCCAAAGGAGTTCGGGAATATGGTCCAGGCCGACGGCTGCGTCGGCCCCAATGTCGCCGCATAAACGGCCCAGGCGGCCGCCAGCCACAGTACATAGATACCGAATTGAATCGCCGTCAGCGCCGCTACGGATGGCATTGCGGGGCTTCTGAATTCCAGGAAGAAGTGCCGCCAACTGGCGTTCATTCCGCGCTCGCGCCGCCGGGCCAGTTCATAAAAACCGCTTGCGACCGCCGGACCCATTAGCGTCAAACCAGCAACCAAGGGAAAGATGATCGGCAGCAACGCCCAATTGCGTGCAACAGCGATCGCAAAGAAACCGACGATCGGATATATAAAGCCTACGAAGACGAGATCGCCCCGCTTGTCCAGAAAATCATCCCAGCCCTGCCGCAACGAAATCCGCAAATCTCCAAACGTCAATGTGCGTATCCGGGTTTCCGGAATGCCCCTGTCCATATGCGCGTGATGGGTACTGATCATATGTCACCTCTCCGCATGCTGACGGCGGCCCTTGTGAGACCACCTGCAAACCGGCGTGCCATATCTTTTGCGCCCTTGTTCAGCCGGGCGTCTTTTCCGTACCATCAACCATGAACAGCCGGCGTGCCTATCCTACCCCGCACAGGAGGATGGAGCAATGGGCTTACTCGCCGCTTCGGTAACAGGTTACCGCGAAGACCTGCTGCCCTATGGACGGATCTGACCGGTTCCTCGCACGATCCACTTATAAGTGGTCAGCCCCTCAAGCGCGACGGGCCCCCTGGCATGAATTCTCCCGGTGGAAATCCCGATCTCCGCCCCTAGGCCGAATTCGCCGCCGTCGGCGAACTGGGTTGACGCATTCCACATTACGATTGCGCTGTCGACGCTATTCAGAAATTTCTCCGCGGCGGCCGCGTCTTCGGTGATGATAGCATCCGTATGGTGGCTGCTATGAGCATCGATGTGCTCCAGCGCCTCCCCAAGACCGTCGACAATGCGGGCGGATACGATACTCTCCAGATATTCCGTGTCCCAGTCGGCCTCATCCGCAGCCTTTACGCGCCCATCAAGCGCTTGCAGCGCCTCATCGCCCCGCACTTCACATCCGGCCTCCAGCAGCGAAGAAATGATAGGAGCAGGATCGGCGAAAGCCTTGTCGATCAACAGCGTTTCCATTGAGCCGCATATGCCGGTCCGCCGCATCTTCGCATTAAGAACGATCTTCTGCGCCATTTCCGCGTTCGCAGCGGGGTGTACATAGGTGTGGCAGATACCATCGAGATGCGCGAGCACGGGCACCCGCGCTTCTTCCTGAACACGCGCCACCAATCCCTTGCCCCCCCGGGGAATGATGATGTCGATCAGACCGGCGGCCTTCAGCATGGCCCCAACCGCCGCCCGATCGGTAGTGGGCACTAATTGCACGGAGTCGGCGGGCAGCCCTGCAGCTACGATCCCTTCCACCATCGCCGCATGAATGGTCCGGTTGCTTTCAACCGCTTCGGTCCCACCCCGCAAAATGACGCCGTTGCCGGAACGGAGGCAGAGAGCGGCCGCGTCGGCGGTAACGTTGGGCCGGCTTTCATAAATGATGCCAATCACTCCCAATGGAATGCGAACCCGTTGCAGCACCATTCCATTAGGCCGCTCTGTCCGGTCGATAATCGCGCCCACCGGGTCGGCGAGCCCCGCGACCGCCTCCACAGCATCGGCCATGCTTGCGATCCGGCCGCTGTCAAGCTTAAGCCGATCCAGCATTGCCGAAGAAAGCCCGTTCGATGCGGCGTTTTCCATGTCACGGGCGTTGGCTGCGGCAATCTCCTGCGCGCGTTCGCGCAGCGCCTGCGCTGCAAGCCGCAAAGCCTGCGCTTTTTCGGCGTCGCTCGCCTGAGCGAGCACTGCCGCTGACCGGCGCGCACGCTGGGCCATGTTGGAAATAAGCATTTCGGGCGTTTGAGTCATATCGTTCATGATCACGCCCTAACATTTTTGCGCATCGAGCAAAAGACACCCCGCCCTTGTTCAATGCCCGTTCAATGCAGCATCGCCTCATGCGCGCTAAAACTCCCGTGCCGTGCGTCTCCGGTCAGTCGGGCAAACTCGTCATGGGTCAAGTGGATGAGGTTCTTGTGATCGCCGGCTTCCAGATAGACGTCGGACTGACGGTTGATACTGTCATCGACAATCACCGGCACATCATAACCGCCTCCCAGGGCAGGAATAGCCCCCAGAGCACAATCGGGAAAGACACGGTCCAATTCCTCTTCCTCCACCAAATTCGGACGCGAGCCGAATTCTTCCGCAAGGTCGGTCAGAATGATACGGTGATTGGCGGGCAATACCGCTAGCAGATAGCCCTCGTCGGTGTCGAGCAGAACGCCCTTGGCGATCTGATCCGCCGGGACGCGGGAGGCAATCGCGCTCTGCATGGCAGAACTGGTTGGCATGTGCTGAACCACTTCAAACCGGGCTTGCTGCTGCTCCAGATATTGGCGCAAACGTGGTGCGATGGACATGGCAATTCTCCTGCTATCACGCCCTTTCGGCGCGCGCCGGATGCCGAAGCTGCCAAGCGACAGGCTCTTGTACCAATGCCGGCGCTAATCGACTCATCATACGCCTCGAAGCGGCGGGTTGCCAATAGAGAGGGCTGAATAGCCCTTATCCCAGGGGCAACCTAAACCCAAAAAAAAGAGGCGGGACCAGCCCGCCTCTCTCTTCAATTGCCGAAGGTGCGTTGCCACCAGCCTCTTCGTGGCGTGCCCTCGTCGTCGAACTCCTCGCCATTGGCGTCATTGGCCGGCGACGGTTCGGTTTCAGCTACGGAAGGAGCCTCCGCAATAGTTGCTGCAGCCACGGGCTCAGCCTCCGCGACTTCAACTTCCGCCTTTTTCCGCCGCGTCCGCTTGGGCTTTTCCGCTACAGCCTCGGCCCCATCGGCTTGGGGCTCAGCTACCGTCGGAGCCGCTGAGTCAGCCTTGGCAGCGGCCTTGCGACGGGTACGCTTGGGCTTTTCCACCACAGCCGCTTCCTCACCCGCTTCGGACGTGGCTTCGGCGGTCGGAACCTCTGCTACCTCGTCCTTACGCGCGCGCGGCCGGCGGCGGGTTTTCTTGGGTACCGCTTCCGCCTCTTCCGGAGCCTCCGCGGTCTCAACCATAGGCACTTCGGTTTCCGTCTCCATGGGAAGTGTTTCGGTCACTACCTCCTCTAGATGCTGGTCCTCAGGCCCCGCATGCTCGCCTCCGCGCCGACGGCGTCCACCGCGACGGCCACGGCGGCTGCGGCGACGTTCACCCTCGCCTTCACCAGATGTGTCGGTTTCAGCAAACTCCTGACGCTCAGGCGCTTCTTCAGTGTCCTCGACGGCTTCAGTCTGAGCTGCGCCTTCCTGATCTGCATGCGCGGGGGCATCCTCCCGGCGGCCTTTGCGGCCCCGGCGGCGACGGCGGCGGCGACGTCCGCCTTCATGGTCTTCGCGCTCGCCACGCTGCGCCGCATGTTCCTGCTCAATCTCGGCCTCTACCTCTTCGTCCAGTTCATCCTCGACGACCTCCTCTTCGTCTTCGATGATGGGAGCATAGGTTACCACATTGGCCGGTCGCGGACCCGTGGCCTCGACTGACATCCGCGCGCCTTCGGTCTCGCCATCGGGCAATATGGTGATCGTCACCCCATAGCGGGTTTCGATCTCATCAATCTCGCCGCGCTTGTTGTTGAGGACATAAAAGGCGGCTTCCTGGCTCGCGCGCAGGGTAACGATGCTGCCGCGCCCGCGCGCGGCCTCTTCCTCCAGCAGGCGAAGCGCTGACAAGCCGGCCGACGACGCGGTTCGAACAAGGCCCGTGCCTTCGCAATGCGGACATTCACGAGTCGAAGCTTCCAGCACGCCGGTCCGCAGCCGCTGCCGGCTCATTTCCATAAGCCCGAAGCCCGAAATCCGTCCGACCTGAATACGGGCGCGGTCGTCCTTCAGCGCCTCCTTCATGGCTTTTTCGACCTTACGGATGTTGGAGTTGTTCTCCATGTCGATGAAGTCGATGACAACCAACCCCGCCATATCGCGCAGCTTCAACTGACGGGCGATCTCTCGGGCGGCCTCAAGGTTAGTGGCTACGGCGGTCTGCTCAATGCCATGCTCGCGCGTTGATCGGCCGGAATTGATGTCGATGGACACCAGCGCTTCGGTCGGATTGATGACCAGATAGCCCCCCGACTTCAACTGCACCACCGGATGGTACATCGCCGCCAACTGGTCCTCGACGCCAAAGCGCTGGAACAGCGACACGGCATCGGCATATTGCCTCACCCGCCTGGCGTGGCTGGGCATCAGCAGCTTCATGAAGTCCTTGGCAGCCTTATAGCCGTCCTCGCCTTCGACCAAAACTTCCTCGATGTCGCGATTATAGATATCGCGGATGGCGCGCTTGATGAGGTCGCTGTCATTATGAATCAGTGCAGGCGCGGCGGCCTTCAAGGTATTTTCGCGAATTTCGTCCCAAAGCCGCGCGAGATAGTCGAAGTCGCGCTTGATCTCCGGCTTGGTGCGCTGCAGACCAGCGGTGCGGACGATGCAGCCCATGGTGCTGGGCAGCTTGAGTTCCGAAATGATGGTCTTGAGGCGCTTGCGATCCGCCGCATTGCTGATCTTGCGCGAAATTCCGCCACCATGGCTGGTGTTCGGCATCAGCACGCAATAGCGGCCCGCGAGGCTCAGATAGGTGGTGAGCGCCGCGCCTTTATTTCCGCGCTCTTCCTTCACCACCTGCACCAGCATCACCTGACGGCGGCGAATGACATCCTGAATTTTGTAGCGGCGGCGCAGGGCCATACGCTTGTGGCGCAGATCGTCGGCAGCAGCGTCCTTGTTGCGAACTTTGGGCCGGGGCGCAGCTTCACCCTCATGGCCTTCTTCGCCTTCCTCATCCTCCATCGCGGCGGGAGCACCCATGTCTTCGACATCGCCGTCCATTTCCTCCGCCTCGGCACGAAGCGCGGCTTCCTCAGCCGCATGCTCGGCCTCTTCGGCGAGCAATGCCTCCCGGTCTTCCTTCGGGATCTGGTAATAATCAGGATGAATTTCCGAAAAGGCCAAAAAGCCATGGCGATTGCCGCCATAGTCGACGAACGCCGCCTGAAGCGACGGTTCGACCCGCGTGACCTTGGCTAGATAGATATTGCCTTTGAGCTGCTTGTGCTCGGCAGATTCGAAATCAAATTCCTCGATCCGGTTTCCCTTGACGACGGCTACCCGGGTTTCTTCCCGGTGGCGCGCGTCGATCAGCATGCGCATTGTCATTAATGATACTCCATGCGTGGCGGCCCACCGACCCGCGACGGGGCGCCACGCGATATGAAAAAGGCGAACGCGGCGCTTGGCGCCGGTCATCCGCCGGGGTTTGAAGATATGAATGTGCCTCTACTGCAAAGGCATGGCCGGCTATTTCGCCCGGCCGCGACACGCGCATCCATGCACCAAGGCCTTTCGAAAGCCTTTGGGTTATGGATGAAAAATGCCTCATGCAGCGTCAACCTGGTCTGATCGCCATGGAAATAGCGATTCTAAATGCCCGCCACGTCCGGTGGAGATGCCGAGCACCCTATGGCTAGCACCGGATGCGGGAGCGAGCAATGTCTCCGCTAAAATTATTGCGTGGCGATGGAACAAAATGGGGTTAACCGTGCGTTTACCATCCCGCTTTATGGGGGGCACATGACGCAATTCTTAACCCTGCCTTCTCCGGTATCACATCGGCAGAAGGCGACCTTATGAAAATCGGCTGGACCTGGGGGCTGGCGGAACGCAAATATGCGCCCATGTCCTTTCTCCTCGCTTGTACCGCAATGTTGCTTTCCACACCCGCTCAGGCCGGCAGTATCAGCGGCGTGCAGGTTCAGGGCGGCAAGGTAATCTTGCAATTTGACGGCAGCGTGAAGGGAGCCTCCGCGTTCCTCCTGGACAGCCCGCGTCGGATCGCGCTCGACATCGCTGGAGCCCGGCCGGGGTCCGGCGGTGTCGCCGAAGGTCCCATTGCCGCCATCCGACAAGGCCAGTTCGATTCAGCGACAGCGCGCGTTGTGTTCGACCTTGCCCGTCCTGCTGTAATATCAGGCGCGGAATTCGCTCCGGACGGCAGCACGCTGACCCTTTCCCTCAAGGATGCGGATGCGGGCGACTTCCGAATGGCGCTGGCGCGAGGACGCAGCATCTTCAGCACGCCCGCCAGCGACGCCGCCAAGCCTCCCAGGCGCACCCACGGCATAACGATCCCCATCCCCGAACCGGCAAAAGGCATAGACCTCCCGCGCGTGTCCGGACCACCCGATGACAGCCGACCGCTGGTCGTCATCGATGCGGGGCATGGTGGCCATGACCCAGGCGCGCTCAACAAGGAACTGGGCGCACGCGAAAAGGACATCACTCTCGCCGTCGCCAGATCCATCAAGCGCGAGTTGCTGAAATCCGGCCGTGTCCGCGTGGCGCTGACCCGTGACGATGATCGCTTCCTGGTGCTGGAGGAACGCTATGGCATTGCGCGGCGGATGAAAGCCGACCTCTTCATTTCCGTTCATGCCGATGCCGCCGAAAATGAGGAAGCCAAAGGCGCTACCATTTATACTCTGTCGGAGGTCGCCTCCGACCGGGAAGCGGCACGCCTCGCCGCCCGCGAAAACAAAGCCGATATCATCAACGGCATCAATCTTGGTGGACAGAGCAACGACGTCTCCTCGATCCTGATCGACCTCACCCAGCGCGAAACGATGAACATATCGGCGAGTTTCGCCAAGCTGTTGCAAAGGGAAGCGGCACCGTATGTCGCCTTCCGCACCGCCTATCACCGCTTTGCTTCGCTGGTGGTGCTAAAAGCGCCCGACACGCCCTCGGTGCTGCTTGAAACCGGCTATATCACCAACGCCGACGATGTACGGTTCCTTAGTTCGTCAGA
Source organism: Rhizorhapis suberifaciens (assembly GCF_014200045.1). Lineage (GTDB taxonomy): Bacteria > Pseudomonadota > Alphaproteobacteria > Sphingomonadales > Sphingomonadaceae > Rhizorhapis > Rhizorhapis suberifaciens. The sequence goes on along the minus strand of NZ_JACHOV010000002.1, from coordinate 277,693 downwards.
CGGGCAATCACGGATCGCAAAGGGCGTGGCAAAGGCCGTCGAAATCCATTTTGCGCGGCAATTGGCGCAGAATTGATTTAACGTAAGTGGCTACATAAGCTCCATAAACCGTCCGCCTTTACATCGCATCCACTTCCCCGCTGGCAATCCGCGGAAAAATTGGTAGAGCCAAGCGTGATGGTCGAGGCCGAAGAAACGAATTTGCGGTTCAAGCTGCAACGCAACGCAGGCGGAATCGCTGCTTTTTTCCAGAGAATGTGGCGGAAGTGGTGGTTCAGGCTATTCGCCTGGTCCTTTGGCGCGGCCGTAGCTCTGCTGCTTTTCATCTGGCTGATATTCGCGCGCAACCTGCCCAATGCGGACGCCCTGCTGGAATATGAACCGCCGCTGCCCACGATAGTGCGGGACGTGAATGGCGAACCGGTGCAGAGCTACGCTCGCGAACGGCGCGTTCAACTGCAATATGCCGATTATCCCCCGCTCCTGATCCGTGCCTATATGGCGGCGGAGGACCGCACCTTTTTCCAGCATCATGGCCTGGATTACCCCGGCATTATCGCTGCCGTCATCACCAATCTGACGAGAGGCGGCCGCCCGGTGGGCGCGTCCACCATCACGCAGCAGGTGGCCAAGAACCTGCTGCTCACCAATGAGGTCAGCTATGTGCGCAAGGCGAAGGAAGCCATCCTCGCCTATCGCATCGAATCAGTGATGACCAAGCAGCAGATATTGGAGTTGTACCTCAACCAGATCTTCCTTGGCCGCAATGCCTATGGGGTTCAGGCGGCCGCTCGTGCCTATTTCGACAAGGATGTCGGCGATCTGAAGCTGCAGGAAATGGCCTATCTTGCCATTTTGCCAAAGGGTCCATCCAATTACCGCCCGGAGGTCCATTATGACCGCGCGATCGAACGGCGGAACTGGGTGCTGAATGAAATGCGCAAGAATGGCTGGATCAATCGCGCGCAATATGACGAGGCCGTGGCCCAGCCGCTGGGAGCCGTGCGTCAACAAAGTGCGGCCCGCTTCGAGCGGGTGGGCGGCTATTATATCGAGGAAGTACGCCGCCGCTTGCTGGAAAGTTTTGGGGAAACCGCCAAGGACGGCCCCCATAGCGTCTATGCCGGCGGCCTTTGGGTCCGGACGCCGCTCGACACCGACATGCAGGAACTGGCGCGCAAGGCACTGCGCACCGGGCTCGTCCGCTATGATCAAGGCAAGGGTTGGTCGGGGCCGGTCAACACTATCGAAGTCGACGACAAATGGGCGCAGCGGCTCGCCTCCACCGCTATCGGCATTGATTATGCCGACTGGAAAATTGCGGTGGTCATCAGCAAGTCCGGCAACGGCGCGACCATTGGCTTTGCCGACGGCTCGACCGGAACCCTGCCGGAAAGCGCCGCGTCCATGCCCTATCGCAAGACGGGAGGACCTGCCTTCGATGCGCTTCACACGGGCGACCTGATTGCCGTGCGGCCGCAGGGAAGCGGCTGGCAATTGCGCAACATACCCGGCGTATCGGGTGGCATGGTGATCGAAAACCCCCACAATGGCCGCATCTACGCCATGCAGGGCGGATTTGATTCGCGCCTCAGCTCCTTCAACCGCGCCACCCAGGCGGAACGGCAGCCCGGTTCCACGATCAAGCCCTTTGTCTATGCCGCCGCCCTGGACAGCGGCATGACTCCGGCCTCAATCATCGTCGACGGCCCTTTCTGCGTGTTCCAGTCGGTCCGTCTGGGTCAGAAATGCTTTCGGAACTTCTCCGGCAAAAACGCCGGGCCGCAGACCATGCGCTGGGGCGTCGAACAGTCACGCAACCTGATGACGGTGCGCACTGCTTCCCAGACGGGGATGGATCGGGTCGTCAAGACCTTCCGGAACATGGGCATCGGCGACTATACGCCTTATCTGTCTTTCGCCCTCGGCGCCGGCGAAACCACCGTCGAACGAATGGTCAACGCTTACTCGATGCTGGTCAATCACGGCCGCGAATTGAAACCCAAGGTAATCGACCTCGTCCAGGACCGTCGCGGCAAAGTCATCTGGCCTGAAAAATGGCGACCTTGCGATGATTGCAACCTGCCCGACTGGGACGGAAAGCCGATGCCGCGCTTCCGCCCGTCCGGACGGCAGCTGATGAACCCGATGACCGCATATCAAGTCGTGCATATCGGCGAAGGCGTCATCACCCGCGGCACAGCCCAGCGGCTGCGCGACATGAACCGGCCGTTATTCGGCAAGACCGGGACGACCAATGGCCCGACCAATGCCTGGTTCATCGGCGGATCGCCCGATCTCGTCGCTGGCGTCTACCTCGGCTACGACCAGCCACGTCCGCTTGGTGGTTATGTCCAGGGCGGCAATACAGCGGCCCCGATGTGGCGCCAGGCGATGGAACCCATCCTCGACAAAATGCCCAAGCGGCCCTTCGTGGCGCCCGCCGGAATGCGCCTAGTCCGCATCGACCGCCGCAGCGGCCGCCGCGTCTATGGCACCTGGCCGACGGACGACCCCAAGGCGGCAGTCATCTGGGAAGCCTTCAAGCCCGAAACCGAACCCCGCCGCACCATCCGCCGCGAAGAAATCGTCATCCGACAGGGGACAGGCGAGGAAACGGACGGCTCGGCAGGCCGAAAAGCAAGCGATAGCGACTTCCTGCAACGCGAAGGCGGGATTTACTGATCGGAGACTGCATTCAGCGAAGCTGAAATGACCGTTGAGAGCGGCAATTCACGCCATCTGGCGCAACTTACCTTTAACAGGTAACTCAAAGCAGCCCTGTGCTATGGTCTCGGAAATGATCGTCATCGCTGGCCATGCGAACAAAATCCGTGCCGTCATGTCATGAAGCTTCAACTGCATCACGGCTGGAAGAGGAAAGAAGCCAACTAGGCCTGCGCGCAAAAACAGCTCGCGCGAAGGTTTTTGCTTTGCGATGCGGCGATCGCCAGAGAGAACGCTCCAGCCACCTTCCTTCCCAAGTCGCTCGATCCATCCAGCATCTGGCAGGCTCCCGGTGCCAAACTTATCGCGAATGTGGATAACGTGGTGATCTCCCTCGAAGAGCGCAGCTAGACCGCGGGCGAGACGCGGAGGCAGATTGTTATCGACCAGCAGCTTCACGCAGCTTTGCGCAGACCTAACTGAACTTCATAGGCTAGCGCGTCGCGCACTAACCGCGGCCTTATCTCATAGAGTCGCGCCACTTTCTCTATTGATCCTTCGGCCTTTATCGCCTGAGCCAAAACCGCCGTCGAAATCCCATACTCAGCCACAATAGGACGGCCGAATGATCGCTCAGGGTCGGCAACTATGGTCTTCTTCCCATGAAGTAACCACCAACGCTCAGCACCATCGGGACCGAAATCAAGGTCGGCCAAGCTGGGTTCTACAACGCGCCGGAACACGCCCTGCTTGTGTTTCAGGTCAATAAGCTCGGGTTCATCCAAATCGCGCGTAATCTCAAGGAAAATCAATTTCCCATCAGTTTTGAACTGAGAAGTGGAGAATGGATGGTCTTGACCTATGATCTCGCGCGCGCGGTCCATACAAATGCGGATCGTCGGAAGCCCGATGCGCTTCTTACGGAGCGCGTTAACAATTCGCGTCTCAATCAAATCACGGAAACCGAGCAACACGCCGTCAGATGCCTCAGGGTCATACTGAGGACGCCATAGTGCCGGTTCGTGACGAATTTGCGCATCCTTGTTATTGTGATCATAGCCAAGTAGCCAACGGCGAAGGGTTTGTGCTCCCATCCCCACCATCCTCGCGGCTTCAGGAGCCGTATAGATGCCAATGCCGTAATCTGCCTGTCTCGTCATATGCCCACGTATAACCAGATCAGGCGCTGGCTTCCCACACATAATTTTGAAACAGCGGAAAATCACGAGCCATCTCCGCTTCCGCCTTCCCGCAAAAAGGGGAACCCATTTGTCATTCTTGGGGCGACAGAACTGCAGGCAACTGGGATCCCCGCTTTCGCGAGGCTGACGACAACGGGAATGGCAGCGCCATCTTCAACAGCCTTTGCCAAAGGCGCAAGATGCCTATATCGGACGGGCAAAGCCTTCTACTGGAGAACGAACATGCGCGCCGAAGCGCAGCAACATGTTGATCGTATTCAAGCTGCGCTGGAACTGCTGCGCCGGTTCCTCGATTGGGACCGCGCGCTTCGGCGGCTGGACGAGCTGAACGCTCGCGTCGAGGACCCGACGCTGTGGGATGATCCCCGCCAAGCGCAGGAGGTCATGCGCGAGCGCACCCGCCTCGATCAGGCGATTGGCGCGACCAAGGCCATTCAGCAGGAAATGGACGACACTGTCGAACTCATGGAAATGGCCGAAGCCGAGGGCGACAATGCGCTGGTCGACGAGGGCGTGACGCAACTGGCGGCCCTTGCCGAACGCGCCGACGAGGACAAGGTGAAGGCCCTGCTGGCGGGCGAAGCCGACGGTAACGATACTTATCTGGAAATTCACGCAGGCGCGGGCGGAACCGAAAGCCAGGATTGGGCGGAAATGCTCCAGCGGATGTATATGCGCTGGGCCGAACGTCGGGGCATGAAGGTGGAAGTGGTCGATTATCATGCCGGCGAACAGGCCGGTATAAAATCCGCCACGCTGCTGCTGAAGGGCGAGAATGCCTATGGCTATGCCAAGACGGAAAGCGGCGTGCACAGGCTGGTCCGTATTTCGCCCTATGACAGTTCGGCCCGGCGGCATACGAGCTTCTCGTCGGTTTGGGTCTACCCGGTCATCGATGACAATATCGACATCGAGATCAATGAAAGCGACCTGAAGATCGATACCTACCGCGCGTCGGGCGCCGGTGGTCAGCACATCAACACCACCGACTCCGCGGTACGGATCACCCACGTCCCGACCGGGATCATCGTTGCCTGCCAGAATCAGCGTTCCCAGCACAAGAACAAGGCAGAGGCGATGAACATGCTGAAGGCTCGCATGTACGAAGCCGAGCTACAGCGGCGTGAGGAGGAGGCGAGCGCCACCCATGCCTCCAAATCCGACATTGGCTGGGGTCATCAGATCCGTTCCTATGTGCTTCAACCCTATCAGATGGTGAAGGATCTGCGCACTGGCGTCGTATCGACTTCTCCTGACGATGTGCTTGATGGTGCGCTGGACCCTTTCATGGCCTCCGCACTGTCCCAGCGGGTGACTGGCGAGACCGTCGAAGTGGAAGACGTCGACTAATGCACATAGGGGCGCAGGCTTTATTCGCCTTTGCCATACTGCCCCTGGCTGGCTGCGATCAGTTTATGCCGGATCCGGATCGCAACCGGCCAGAAACCGCGCGTGATTTTCCGCGTGCCGACCGGCCCGTAGCGCTGATAGAATCCACGCGCTGGTCCGATGAAGAAAGTCGCGATCGGGTGAATGAGGCCGATGAGGTAATGGACCGCGCCGGCATCGAACCCGGCATGACCGTCGCCGATATCGGCGCTGGCGAAGGCTATTATACCGTTCGCCTCGCCCGCCGCGTCGGAGACAACGGCCGCGTGCTGGCGCAAGATATCCTGCCAGAGGTGCGCGATAGCCTGGCGATGCGCGTGTCGAGGGAAAATCTTGAAAACGTCAGTGTCAAACTGGGCGCGGGCGACGATCCCAGACTGCCGGAACGCAGTTTCGACCGGATCTTCATGGTTCATATGTATCATGAGATCACCGAACCCTATGCATTTCTCTGGCGTCTTTATCCGGCGCTGAAGCTTTCAGGGGAGGTGGTAGTGGTTGACGCCGATCGGCCCACGGATCAGCATGGCACGCCCCCGCGCCTGCTGAAATGCGAGTTTGAGGCCGTCGGCTACCGTTTGCTGGCGCTCACCCCGAAACCATCGGCCGGGGGCTATATGGCCCGGTTCACTATCAGTGGAAACCGCCCGGCTCCCCAGGATATCATCGCTTGCAGTGTCAAGCGCAAGGATCCCGGAAACAGGCGAGGAACGGCGCAAGAATAGATTCTCGGATGAGTTCTCTGCAACGCATATAAGGAGATCGGCATGGGTGATCTTGTACTTCATGGCTATTCGCGATCCGGCACCTCCTACCGAACCCGCATCGCGCTGAATCTCAAGGGGTTAAGTTACGCTCAGACGACAGTGGATCTCCGGAAGGGCGAACAGCATAGCGCCGCGTACAGGGCTTTAAATCCGCAGGGGCTGGTGCCGGCGCTTGAAACCTCGTCAGGGTTGTTTACCCAGAGCATTGCCATCCTGGAATGGCTGGAGGAAGCCTATCCCGATCCCCCGCTGCTGCCTTCAAAACTCGAAAACCGTGTCATTGTCCGCGCAATGTGCGGAATAGTGGCGTGCGACATCCATCCAGTGAATAATTTGCGCGTATTGCAGGAACTGAAGCACCAATTTGGCGCTACACAAGCCCAGATCGACGGTTGGAGAGCGCGGTGGATCAGCGCCGGCTTTTCTGCACTGGAACTGATGGTGGCACAACATGGCCGCGGCTTTGCCTTTGGCGACACGCCCACATTGGCAGATTGTCATCTGCTGCCCCAGGTCTATGGGGCCGAACGATTCGGGATCGACTTGTCCCCATTCCCCGCGATTGCCGCCGCCGCTGCTGCAGCGAGAGCCGTTCCTGCCATTGCCGCCGCCGATCCGGAGCTTCAGCCCGACGCGGATTGAAGCGCCGTTCAGCTTATCTTGGTGATATGCGGAAAGCGCCCCTCAAGGCGACGCCGCAGCAGGGTTAGCCGAGGCACGATGCTGAGTTTATTTTTGATTTGGTGGGGGGTCGCTCCCACAAAATGCTTTAGCTCCCGGATAAAATGAGATTGGTCGTAGAAGGCCTCGCCGATAATGTCCCGCCAGTCTTCATCGGTTGATGCAATAATGGAGGCCACGCGCAACGCCCGATATTTTCGAGCCAGCAACTTCGGTGGGGCCCCGTAAAACCGATTCGTTAAGCGGGCGACCTGACGTGCGGAAAGGCCAGTAGCTTCAACCAGCGTCTCTAGTCGAGGCGAGCTTTCCCCAGCCAGCCAATGATCAGCCGCCAGCACGAATTCACGCATGGCCTTGCTCACCGGCTGAAAGCGGCTACGGAGAAAGTTCCAAAGCAATTCAATACCATCGTCCGGATTATCGATCTCTCGCAACGTGCCCAGGATGTCGGAATAGTCCGAACAAAAGGTGGTACAGTCGCACAGAGAATCGGCATGATCGCTGGCGTCAAGTTGCGTGAGCGCATACCAGCCCAGCGGCAAGAGTGCCACTCCCAGAGCCTGCAATGGACCATCCACATCAAAATGGATCGAGGACGTGGTAGGTCCGAGCAGACAGACGTTCGGCGTTTCCATCTGGCGGCCATCATGAAAAGTATAATGGCCAACGCCCGACAGCATGAACCGCAACTGCGCAAAATCTGCGCGCGTGGTATCTGTCACATAAGGCAGGTTGGCTGTGAAAAGATATATTGATCCCACCAGTTCCGAGAGGTCGACCGGAGGCTCATAATAACGGAGAGCTACAGTCCCTGCCTCATTGGGGGCGGGATAATCATGCAACATGACAAAGGCCCGCCAAAACCAACAGACAGGCTATGAACTTTTGCGCATGCCGAGTCCTCGCAAAGACACTCGCCACCGTGGCCCCCTATTCTGCGGACCTTAGCAAAATCCGCACCTTAAGACAAAGTTGTGGCAAGTTTTGCAGGTTTTGCAATGTAAAAGAATGGCCTGGGCGGAAATCCGGCCAGGCCATTTAGGAAAAGGTCTCTCAGTCGTCCGACAAGAGCCCTTCGGGTCGCACCTTGCTACTACGATGATTCGGCGGTTGATTTATTGGACAGAATCGACATCGGCTCACTAATTCTGATGCAACTGTGCCACAGTTCCACATAGAAGGCTCGACAATGGATAAAATAGGATGAGCTAGCAAATCAACTTGGGACGGAACAGCACGTTCAGACCCAATTCAACTCCCTCGTTTTACCCTTCCTGTATGACACAACTCATTTCAGGAGATGAATATGGCAGCGCCCTTCTCGCGCGCCCTGATCGCCGCCACGGCGGGCCTTTTGGCTCTTGGCGGTTGCTCAGCCTATGACGATGGCTACGGATATGGTGGCGTATCCGTAGGCTATGGCGCAAGCCGCTATTATGACCCTTGGTATGACGGCTATTACGGCTGGTACGACGGGTTCTATTATCCCGGCAGTGGCTATTATGTCTTTGATCGCCATGGCAAACGGCATCGCTGGAGCGACAATCACCGCCGCCACTGGGAGGGACGTCGGCAGCATCATGACGGACACCGTTCACGTGAATGGCGGGAAGGCCGCCGCGACAATGGACGGGAATGGCGTCAAGAACGCCGCGACGACCGCCGCGAATGGCGCTCGGACCGACGAGAAAATCGTAAGGAATGGCGGGAAAGCCGCCAGGAACAACGGAGCGAATGGCTGCAAAGGCGGCAGGACCGAGGCCAGTTGGGGGATCGCGACCGGTCCGGCCGGATGGAACGACGTCACCGGGACCGCTAATCTCCTTTGGCGGGCCGGCGTCAGGATTTCCTGAGCCGGCCCGCATTTTCCGCAGACCGAAAATTGTATGTAAAGCATACTTCCTTCCCTGATCGGGCTTTGTTACCTTGCCTGCAAAGATCAAAGGAGAAGGAACATGCCGCTAATCTATTATCACGCAGAGCCTGCGGCGAATTCGCTGAAGAGCATGATTCCTTTGAAGGAAAAGGGCCTGGATTTCGAAAGCCGGTATGTCGACCTTCACAAATTCGAACAGCACGAAGCAGCATTCCTGGAAATCAACCCGGAAGGGCAGGTTCCCGTCCTAGTGCACGACGGCAATATCATCACTCACAGCACGGTCATCAACGAGTATCTTGAGGATGCTTTCCCCGAGGCCCCGCCCCTCCGCCCAGCCGATCCGGCAGGCAAGGCGCGGATGCGCTATTGGAACAAGTTCGTCGACGAGCATGTGATGAATTATGTCTCGATGCATGGCTGGCATAGGATGGTGAGCGTGGTCGCTCGCAGCCTGGAGGAGGGCGCATTCGATAAGCTATTGGAGCGCATCCCCCTGCACGAACAGCGGGAAAAGTGGAAAACCGCCCGTTCCGGCTTTAGCGAAGCGGATCTGGCGAACGCCACGCGCAAGATTGAGGCTGCGGTGGACAAGGTCGAACAGCAACTAGCAGGGACGCCGTGGCTTGCGGGCGACATATATACACTCGCCGATATCAATTTCTTCTGCCACTGCGGGATGATGGTGAACCGCATGTTTCCGGAAATGAATATCGCCCGACGCGCTCCACGCCTTGCTGATTGGATCGCCCGCATGAACGCTCGACCGGGCGTTCAGGCTGCGTTGGCGATGCCGGACCACACCGATCCGCGCCTGCGGACCTTCACTGGACATGCTAAATAGGGCGATCAGCCCTGCCCCAACTCCTTGGCTTCCTTATATTTGAGTTCGAGGAACCGATTATGTGTCGCCAGCTTGTCGAGATTGCCCGCAGCTAAATTCTCAGTCATCGATCCAATCTCCCGGTCGATGACCTCCAAACCCTCTACGAGCTGCGTGTCTGGAACTCGCCCATTATGTTCCTGTCGCCTCAGCGGCTCTGGAATATTCTGATAGCCCGCCACCAGCTCCGGCAGATGATCCGCCAGCAGTCGCCGGACCTCAAGGGCTGCCGGCTCGTTCTGATCGATCCGCAGTAATTGCGGAGCCAAAGCTTCAAGTTTCATACCAATTGAATCCACCAGTCGCACTGCCGGCGCTGGCAACGCCTTTCGCTGGCTTTCGAGCCAGATCTCCGTGTGCAGCGGCAGCGTCTTCAGGTCAGCCTGGCTCAGCTTTTCCCTCTTCACCTCCTGCGCGGCCGGAAGCACTGAGAAGAACAATGTGGACAGGATGATCAGGCCCAGCACGATAAGCAAACCGTTAGCACCCAAGGGCGTGACAAAGCCCCATACCGCCGCCGCCGCGACAATTACCAGTGCCGCGATCACGATGCGCCTAACCTTATGCAAGCCGTCGCCAAGCTCTCTGCGGCGGCGTCTTAAGCTTCGCCCCCGAGCGCTATAGCGATGGAGTAGCGCTTCGGCGTCGGCAAGAATTCGGTCGGACCGGCTCATAGGAATTCAACGCACCCGCTCATCACGTTTCCAGCGCACTCAATGGGCTGGTGGTCCCGCCGGTAAGCTGCGCCTGCGCTGCCCCTTCGGCACGAGCGATATAGCCCTTGGACTTTTCCACTTCGGTGGAAAGCGTGTCGACTGTGGTCTTCATGGATTCCAGCGCCTTCAGCTTAAAGGCATCGATACTGTCCATCGTGTCATAGATATTCTGGAACGCGCGCTTCAGCGTCTCCATCGGTATGGTGCTCGACGCCGCTTGCTCATGGATCCGCGCCGTCTGATTCTTCAACATCTCGCCAGTCGAATCGATGATGTTGGCGGTTGTCGTATTGAGCGCTGTGATTTGTTCCAGCACCAGCTTCTGATTGGTGAGCGCCTGTGCCACGGTAACGGCGGTGCGCAATGCCGATACCGTAGTGGTGGACGCCCGGTCGACGCCCTTCACCAATTCGATATTATTCTTCTTAACCAGATCCAGGGCGAGATAGCCCTGTACCGTTACCGCCATCTGCGTCAGCAGATCCTGGCTGCGTTGCCGAACGTAAAACAGCGCGGTTTCCCGAATGGCCTTGGCCTTGGTCGGGTCGGTTGAATCCAACTCCAGCGCTTTTGCCTCCAACCGCGTGTCCATGGTCTTGGAAATATGGATCATCTGCTCCAGCCGTCCCATGGCCGCCCAGAGATTCTGCCGCTCCACATCGACGGCGGCATTGTCCTTGATCAGTTCGTCCTTGCCGCTGGCTAGATTGTTCAGGATGGATCGGATATGGCTTTGCGCGCTCTTGTAGCCGTCGAAATAGTCGCGCATGCGGTTGCCGAACGGAATGAGGCCAAACAGCCTCTTCCTGGCGAACAGGTCGCCCTTGCTGCCAGGGTCCAGATCCTCGATCACGCGGCGAAGCTCGGCAAGGTCAGCGCCGACGCTGTTATCGGCGTCCATGGCTCGGACCGGTCGATCCAGGAAGCGGTTCGATTGCCCGGCGGCATCGGCAATTTCCTTGCGGCCCATATTGACGATCTGATCGACCCGAGCGCCGAATTCCGGACTGCTGGCATCTTGTGCCACCAGGCCCTGGATAAAAACATCGACCTTTTCATCGAGCTTCGACTTCTTTTGGTCATCAATGGGAACCAGCCCCTCGGCGTTTTCCTTGGTCACCGGTGTCACAGGCTCGGGCGGAGTCAGAACAAGACCCTCTTTCTTGACGTCGGTTACGCTGGTCGCCATATCGCTCTCCATCGCAGGGACGTCCGCAATGTGGCGGCGAACGTATCCGGATTCAAGCAAAAAGCCGTATTGCCCGTATAATACAGCTACCGGCGGAGCAAAAACACCGCATGTTCAGCCATCAAATTGGCCTTGGCTGAGCCAGTTTGCCGGTCGCCCGTGAGGAACCATTGTCCCTCGATCCGATAGCCCTTGCCCCTCACCAGTTCACGAAAATCGCTGATCGTTAGATGGTGAATATTGGGCGTGTCGAACCATCTGATCGGCAAGTGCCGCGTCACCGGCATCTTGCCTTCCCACAGCAAGGACATGCGGGAGCGCCAATGAGCAAAATTGGGAAAACTGACGAAGGCCTGCCGGCCAATACGGAGCAAATGGCCTATGACAAGGTCCGGCCGCTTGGTTGTCTGCAACGTCTGGCTGAGGATCGCATAATCGAAGCTGTCATCCTGATAGTAGCCAAGATCGGCGTCAGCATCCCCCTGCACCACAGACAGCCCGCGCGCCATGGCGGCGGCGACATTGGCCGGATCGATTTCCAGCCCGCGTGCATCGGCCCCACGGTCGTCGCGCAAGGCCGCCATCAGCGCGCCGTCGCCGCAGCCAATGTCCAGCACGCGTGCGCCGGGCGCAATATTATTCGCAATAAGCGCGAGGTCGGGACGAAGCGTCATGCTTCCATGGCTCTTAAAAAGCCATCCACAACCCGGTTGAGTTCGGGAACATCGAGCAGAAACGCATCATGGCCAAAGGGGCTGGATAGCTCAACAAAGCTTGCCTCCGCCCCTGCCGCGTTCAGGGCGTGAACGATATTGCGGGATTCAGCGGTCGGATAAAGCCAGTCGGTATCGAAACTGATGACGCAAAAGCGCGCTTTGTTCTTCATGAAGGCTGCTGCGAGGCTTCCGCCATGATCTTCCGCCAGGTCGAAATAATCCATTGCCCGTGTTATGTAGAGATAGCTGTTGGCGTCGAAGCGTTCGACGAAACTGATCCCCTGATGCCGCAAATAGCTTTCCACCTGAAAGTCCGCGTCAAACCCAAAGCTCTTGGCGTCCCTGGCCTGCAGCCGACGACCGAACTTTTCCGTCAGTCCCGCCTCGGAAAGATAAGTGATGTGCGCCGCCATCCGCGCCACAGCCAATCCGGCCGAAGGCGGGTCGCCCACACTATAATAGTCGCCGCTCCGCCAGCGCGGATCAGCCATGATGGCTTGCCGGCCAACCTCATGGAAAGCGATATTCTGGGCGCTATGCCGCGCGGTTGAAGCGATGATGATCGCGGATTCCACGCGTTCAGGGAACAGGCTCGGCCAGTTCAAAACCTGCATTCCGCCCATTGAGCCGCCGACCACCGCGCGAAGCCGGCGAATGTTCAAATGATCGAGAAGCATCGCCTGCGCCCGTACCATGTCCGCAATGGTGATAACCGGGAAGGACATGCCATAGGGCGTCTTATTCAACGGGTTAAGGCTCGCGGGTCCGGAAGAGCCCATGCAACTGCCAAGCACATTGATGCAGATAATGAAATGTCGGTCAGGATCGATAGGCTTCCCTTGCCCCACCATCCGCGTCCACCAACCTTCCTTTCCGGTTTTTGGGTGTGTGGAGGCAACATACTGGTCAAGCGTCAGTGCATGGCAGATGAGAATAGCATTGGAACCCGATGCATCGAGAGTTCCATAGGTTTCATAGGCGAACTCGACCGGGGCCAGGTCCGCACCGCAATCCAGCTTTAACGGCCCCGGCAAAGCAATCTGCCGGGCAAGGCCGAAACGGCTGTCGTTAGAAGGACTGAGCGTCGCCATAAGTCACAGGCGCTAGGGCGGATTGCCTTGGCTTGTCAATGCGGCGGGTAGGGGCGCTTTCGAAACAAGGGGTGCCGCTGCCTTTTGTAAAACTGCCTGTTCGTATTCCCGCGCCAGCGGGAGCCCATCTCCCCGCCTGGTTCAGCTTTAGCTTTTGTGGCGGCTTTGGTTCCTCTTTCGTGGGGAATGACCGATTTATAGTGGGCGGCGGTTGATCGCGTTGATGGCGGCATGCACTCGCGCCTCGGCCTCTTCACGCGGCAGACCTGGAGGGATGGTCTCACCCACATGAAATGTGATGAGGCCCGGCCGCTTCATGAATTTGCCCCGGGGGGATAGCCGCCCGCTGTCCACCGCCACGGGTATGACGGGAACCTTCAGCATCTTGTATAAACCGGCAAAGCCCGAACGCAGCGGGGGCCGTTCGCCATGGGTAGTCCGCGTTCCTTCCGGAAACAGACAGATCGGCCTGCCGTCGGCCAGAGCCTGGGTCGCGGCCTTCATCATGGCTCGCAGCGCCCTTGCCCCTGCCTGCCGTTCCACCGGAATGATGCCATGGGCCACAGCAAGCCTGCCCCAGAGCGGAATTCTGGTCAGCTCCGCCTTTGCCACAATCGCCGGCTGCCGAAAAAGACACAGCATATCGATCGTTTCGAACATGGATTCATGTTTGAAGACGTAAAGAAAGGGGCCTTCGGGCATCTTTCCTATGACTCGCACCTTCTGTCCCAGCAGCACGGTTATGCAAAACCGGTGGAACCAGGCCCAGCTTCGCGCCGCAAAGATCATCGCCGGTTGGCCCAGCGGCAACAAAAGGGACGCGAACGCTACATAAAAAAAGCTCAGCGGATAAAAAATGGCTACATATAAAATCGAGCGGAACAACGTCATGCAGCTTTAAATTCCCAGCAGCCCGGCTGCCCGCCGCAGCAGATATTTGTTATATTCCTTGAACAGCATGCTGAGGCTTGGGCGGCTGCTCACGGCGTCGGCTTCGATCGTGACACCCGACGACAAGGCCTGATCAAGTTCGAACCGCGCCCGGCGCATATGCCAGTCCGTTGTGATGAGCCGGACCGACTTGAACTTGCGGCGCTCGATCCAGTGCGCCGTTTCGATGCCATTGGATCGGGTGTCGACCGCCTCATGCCCCAGCGTCACGCAGCATTCGAACAGTCGCTCTGGCGCATCATAGGCCAGGGCTAGTTCGGACGGGCGCACGTCGCGGTCAACGCCTGAAATCAGCATTGCATGGGCTGCCCTGGCCTCGATAAGCTCCAGTCCGCGTCCGATGCGCCCAGGTGCTCCCGTCAGTACCACAATCGCGTCGGTCTTGCGCGCCGGACCTAGCGGTTGCGGTAGCAGCAAGGCGAACCATGCAAAACCCAGCAGCCAGGCGAGCAGGAGAAAAGAAACGAAACGGCGGATCATATCGACCGCCTCAATGCCCTGAGCACGGTGGATCGCGCCGTCAACATCGCCAGGAGCACCCCGCCTGCCGGCAACAAAAGCAATACGCCCCAGCCATAATCGGGAATGGCGGCGGACTCCATGATATCCGACCCGATGTCCTGCACCAGCATTGCCAGCGCCCCGAGCACCAGCCCGCCTGCGACAAGCCCCAAAAGACCGCCAAACAATGCGTCCAGAGCGATGCGTCGCTGGAAAAGCCGGGCAATCTGGACATCGGTTGCACCCATGAGGTGCAGCACCTCTATAGTCGTTCTATGACTATTATGTGCAGCCCGTGCGGCAAGAACCACGATTGCAGCGGTCGCCAGCATCATCAGCAGCACCAGTGCAACGGCCAGCCATTTTAAAGCTTGCAGCAATTGCGCCAGCGGTCCCAGAAAGGCGGCGTGTGGCTCGACCCTGGAAGAGGGAGCGATGGCGGCGATCGTGTCGCGAAGCGCACCAATGTCGGCTCCTGGCGCAAGATCGAGATCGATCATGGCGGGAATTGGCAGATCACCGCGCAACAGGTCTTCGCCAAGCCAGGGACGTAGCGCCGCCTCCAGCTCGACATTGCTCACCCGCGTTACGCCCCTTATCGAAGGCAGGCCACGAAGCTCAGTCATGACCCTCCCCGCCTGCTCCTCCCTGATCTCCGCATTGGCTTCGACAATCTGCACCGTCGCCCGACCGGCGAGATCGGCTCGTAGCGACCGCGCCGCGTGGTCAAGGCCAAGACCCGCCGCTGCCGCCAAAATAGTGAGGAACATCATGATGGCGATCACCCACGGCATCGGCCCGGAAAGCCGTCCTTCGGGCAGTACGCGCCGGATTGCGACATTCCTGCCGACACTTCGCATGCTCAGCGGCCCTCCTGTACGCCAGAGGCCTGCTGACGCGGCGGAAAACGGAGCGAACCGGTGGGATCGGAAAGACGCCCCTTGTCCAACCGCATCATATGTGCGTCCGGCAAGCGGCTGAGCAGGTGAACGTCATGGGTGGCGACCACCACGGTCGTGCCCAGCTTGTTCAGCGCCTCGAACAAATGCAGCAATCGCTGTGCCATGTCGGGATCGACATTGCCCGTGGGTTCGTCCGCAACCAATATCTCGGGCCTGCCGATGACGGCGCGGGCGATTGCCACGCGTTGCTGCTCTCCACCGGAAAGGGTCGCGGGGCGCGCGCTTGCCCTGTCCGCCAGGCCTACCCAGCCTAGCAGTTCACTGACCGGTGTTTCCAGATCCTTTTCCGAAACCCCGGAAACCCGAAGCGGCAGGGCGATATTGTCAAAGGCGGAAAGATGCGGCACCAGCCGGAAATCCTGAAAGACAACGCCGATACGCCTGCGAAAACCGGGAAGCCGCGCGCGTGGCAGCGTGACGACATCTTCCCCGAACATGCGGATCAACCCCCGGCTGGGCCGTTGCGCCAGATAAAGCAGTTTCAGCAGCGACGTCTTCCCCGCACCGGACGCGCCCGTAAGAAAATAAAATGCACCCTTGTTCAAGGTGAAGTTGACATCGGACAGTATTTCCGCGCCCAAACCATAGCGCAGTCCGACATTTTCAAACTGGACGATGCTGGACAAGGGTCCGCCCGCTCCTTTTTCCACCCCTTAATCATTTACGCCATCGCACAGGGACGCATTGCACGTAAAGCGGGGAAAAGAAGCTGTCCCATCTTGAAAGCTTGCTCTTGCCGCCCAAGCTGTGGTTAGAAGCGGAATGATCCTTGTCTGCCCGCAATGCGCTACGCGCTACATTGTGCCCGACAGTGCTATAGGTCCTGGGGGACGATCGGTCAGGTGCGCCGCCTGCAAACATAGCTGGTTCCAGGAAGGTCCCGTATTGCCGCCTCGCGAGGAAGCGGTGCCCGTGATGGCCGGGGCAGCCGCGGGGGACGTCGCGGCCACCGCCGCGCCTGCAAGCGAAGCAGCCAGCCCGGCGCCGGCTCCGCCCACGATGCATTATGAGCGTCGCGCGCCCGAACCGGAGCCGGTTGTGGACGAGCCGTCGACAAGCAGCTTTGCGCATGAACCGCCATTCCGTGCCCGTCGCAATCCGGCAAAGCTATGGACGTTGGCGGCGGTCGCTTTTGCCCTTGCCATTGCCGCTCTTGGCGGCGCCTTCTATTATTGGGGCACGCCCGGCTGGGCAGTGAATATCGGGCTGTTACCGGAGGCCACTGACCCGGACCTGTTGCTGGATATGCCGCGCAAGCCAGAACGGCGGCAGCTCCCTTCTGGCGACGAATATTTCGCTTTCTCGGGCCGCATCGTAAATGCCAGCGACCGCACCCTTTCTGTTCCCCCAATTTTGGTGGAAATGCGGGACGAGCAGGATCGGCTGGTCTTCGGCTGGACTATCCGTCCGCCGGTCAAGGAACTGGGACCTGGCGATCAGGCGAGCTTTCATGAAAGCCGCATAGACATCCCCAAAAAGGCCAGAAACCTGACCCTTACCTTTGCCGACAGCGGCGCTTGAGCGAACAATTTCCAGCTTTAAGGGAAAATTTGTTCAAGGCCGCCTTTCATCAGTTGCGCTGCCCTATCCGCTTTGCTAATGGCACCGGCCTACCAGATGCCGGCTTGCCCGGCAGTTCTTTGTGTGCGGTCGTGGCGGAACTGGTAGACGCGCAACGTTGAGGTCGTTGTGGCCGAAAGGCCGTGGAAGTTCGAGTCTTCTCGACCGCACCAAACAATCAGAAGCAAACACTGATTTTCGCCCCCGAGGCGCAGGCGGCCTTCGGCGAGGCGCGTATCTATGTGGAGCCTTATATCCCCCATGGCCGACATGTGGAGGTCCAGATCCTTGGCGACGGGACGATCGTCATTCATCTGGGCACGCGCGACTGCTCCATTCAGCGCCAATTGGAGGAGCTCGTGCGCTGCCGGGGGAGCGGCTCCGCGCGCTTGGCGTGCCCTTCCGCGTCTTCACCAATGGCTCCGCCAATCCGCCGGCCGCCTACGCGAAAAGCCTGCGCGCCGCAGGGCTATATGTGCCCGACGATCATATGATGATCGTCGTTCTTCGCGACGATCCGTTTCTGGAAACGCGAATGGCCCGGGTCGCCGGTGCGATCGGGGTCGGGGTAACGACCGGACTTGCAACGCGAGATATTTGGGCTGCCCAAACCTTCGCCAACCGCGCACCTCATGTGATCGATGGCTTTACGCCCCTGTTAGGATTTCTAGGAAATTCAATGCTGAAGTCATAAGGGATAGCGATCATTCAACGACGAACCCCGGCGGGGGAGTGCGTGTGATAAAATGGCCCTTTACGCCTTGCGGCCATTGCCCAAACGGCACGCGGCCATGATCGCTCTCTGCATACAGAACCGCATAGTCGAGGATCGCGCGCGCTGCGTCGGTGTCGGGCGTAAAGCGGCCCAGTATATAGGCGACCTTATCGGGCGCGCGCAGATGCACGGTGCAATGTTCGGTACAGGCAAACAGACATGGCATTTCCTGCACGGCAATGTCGCTATAGCGATCATCGCTTGCCTTCACCTTCCGAAGCGCCTCCACCAGCCTTGCGCCGCCACGCATGCCCATGCCGTCTTCGCGTTCCTCGGCCGAATGGCGGCAAGTGTTGCAGGCGACAATTGCGGGACCGTCTTCAACAGATTTCAACATCGCTTCACATCCATTCTCGATTGTTTGGAAGACACCCGCCGCCCGTCCATCATCGCTCAATCACGCGGTCGGCCAAGGGCTCACGCTGTTGCCAGCCGCGCCGCGCCAGTTCCGGCTTATCGGACATTTCCTGGGGATAGCCGATGCATAGCAGGGCGATCAGCGTCCAGTTATCCGGCGCTTCAAGCAAGCCGGTGACGTAATGAGGATCGAGGATAGAAACCCATCCCACGCCAATCCCCTTTGCCCGCGCCGCCAGCCACAGGCTGTGAATCGCCATGACCGTCGAATAGCGCAGCATCTCGGGCATTGTAGCGATGCCAAGCCGGTGGCCGGCCTGCGGATGATCGTCGGACAATATCGCCAGCAGCTCCGGCGCTTCTCTTATGCCGTGGAGCTTTAAAGACCGGTATCGGGCGCGAAGATCGTCATCTGTATAGAGATTTGCGGCCCGACTGCTCTCGGCATCCACATGATCCGCCAGCCTTTCACGCAAAGCGGCCGAGCGAATGCGAATGAAACGCCATGGCTGGGCATTGCCGACGGAGGGGGCAAGGCATGCCGACTGCAACAGATACTGCATGTCCAACTCAGGCAAAGCCCGACGCTGAAAATGCCGCACATCCCGTCGCCAAAGCAGCAGGGATTCCAGTTGCGCCTGAAAGGCGGCATCGAACAGGGGGACAGAGCCAGCGCCGTTTGATCGGTCGGCGTCAGACTTCATCGCCGTGATTCCTGCGCATCAAATAAACATCCATGATCCAGCCATGCCGCGCCCGCAATTCCGCGCGCCGTTCTCTGATCAGGGCGCTGACGTCCGCTAGTTGGCCGTGAACCAGCGCTTCATGCGGCATACCCAAATAAGCGCCCCACCAGATACTGATTCCCTCTGGGGCCAGCACATCGAAGGCGCAACCGCTGTCGAGCATTACGACCAAGCTGTCGACATCGTCCGGCCAGCCATCGTTGCGCAAACGGCGTCCTGTCGTGATCAAAACCGGCTCGGCCAAAGCATTGAGCGGAATTGCATGAGCTGAGGTGAGCGCCTGAATACTGGTAATTCCCGGCACAACGCGAAGCTGGCAAGGCAGCTCCATAGCCCCCAGCCGCTCGGCAATGCGCAGGGTGCTGTCATAAAGCGAGGGATCTCCCCAGACCAGCAAAGCCAATGAGCCGCCAGTGGGAAGATGTTCCTTGATCTGCCGTGCCCAAGCTTCGGCAATCTCATCATGCCAGCGGTTGACAGCGTCCAGATAGTCCGGGGTTTGCGCCCGCACCGGCAGATCGAACTCCA
This sequence comes from Rhizorhapis suberifaciens, assembly GCF_014200045.1. GTDB lineage: Bacteria > Pseudomonadota > Alphaproteobacteria > Sphingomonadales > Sphingomonadaceae > Rhizorhapis > Rhizorhapis suberifaciens. The sequence goes on along the minus strand of NZ_JACHOV010000002.1, from coordinate 258,136 downwards.
CGACCCGCCTTGGCCCCGTCAGCACCGTTCTGCAAATTGCACGTCGCAGATCGATCAGATCCGATTTCCTATCACCTTTGCAAGGAAGCAGGATGAGGTCGGCAGCGTTCATTGCCTTCACCGCCTCTTGCGTCAAATGGTCAGGATTGCCGGTGCCAATCCCGATGAGGTGAAGGTTGACCAACTGAGTCATGACGCTGGCGCTATCAAGTGAAAGAAAGTGCCGGTCACATGGTCACGACGCGATCCCGTTTCCGAAACGCCCATCCCCTCGGCATCGGTCACGCGGGCGAGCGGCGGATCGGGCTGTTCCAGAATCGTCGAATAATGAAATTCATGTCCGCGCAGCTTATCGCCGGCAGAAAAGCCCGCCATCGGCGCCACAAGTTCAGCGTGCCGATAGCCCAGGTGCATGCGCCGCTGTTCATAGCTGGTGACCAGCCCCAAAAGACCGGCCATGCGGTGTCGCGTGCCGTCCTTGTCGATCAACGCCGCGCCCAGAGCCATGTACCCGCCGCATTCCCCATGCACCGGCCGCGTTTCGGCATGGCGCTTCAAGCGGGCATGAAAATTTTCAGCAGCGGCAAGCCGCCCGGCATGAAGCTCCGGATAACCTCCCGGCAGCCATACCAGATCGGCATCGGGATCAGGCCCCTCATCGGCCAACGGTGAAAAAGGCAGAATCTCCGCTCCGGCGCGACGCCAACCCTCCAGCATGTGGGGATAGACGAAGGAAAAGGCGGCATCCTGCGCCAATGCGATACGTTGGGCGGGAGGGCGCGGCAGAGGGCTAGTCGAGGACGGACTCGGAAGGGCGGCGGCCGCCCTCTTGATAGCGGTCAAATCGGCATGCGCCCGCATGAAGGCGGCATAGTCGGCGATAGCAGCATCCAGGTCGGGATGCTCGGCTGCCTGAACAAGACCCAAATGGCGTTCGGGCAAAACCAGATCACCTCGCCGGGGAAGTGCGCCTAGTACCGTGATTCCAGACGCTTCCATGCCCCTTCGCGCAAGGCGTTCATGCCTGGGACTGGCAACCCGGTTCAGGATCACTCCGGCAAAGGGCAGTTCGGGATCATAATGCGCAAAACCCAAAGCGGTGGCTGCCGCCGATTGCGCCTGACCGGAAACATCGACCACCAGCACCACCGGCCAGCCCATGCGCCGCGCGATCTCTGCGCTGGCTCCGTTACCTACGGCTCCGCGCTGAGCCACGCCATCATAAAGGCCCATCGAACCTTCAGCGACCACAAAGTCGGCATCCGCAGCCTCCGCCGCGATCCTGTCCAGAAGAGCGCCGTTCATCGCCCAGCTATCCAGATTGAAAGAGGCACGGCCACAGGCGACCCGATGAAAGGCGGGATCGATATAGTCCGGGCCGCTCTTGAAGGGCTGCACTGCCAGCCCCTCCTCCGTTAGCGCCCGTAATAGGCCCAGCATGACAGTCGTCTTGCCTGTGCCCGATGCGGGCGCGGCGATCATCAATCCAGGATTGCTCATTCTGGAGCCCTAAAGAAAGAAGAACCCGCCCGGGGTCGAAAGCGGCGGTCATAATCGGGGGCGTAAAGGCTACTTTCGGCAAAGGCTTCTGCCGTCAGTACGCGGCCTACCAGAATTAGCGCGGTGCGCTCCATGCTGTCGGCAACCGCCTCCTGAACGGTCGCAAGGGTAGCGCGCACGATCTGCTGATCGGGCCAACTCGCCCGCCACACCACCGCAACTGGGCAGTCATGGCCATAGGCCGGGACCAGGCTGGAGATCACATGATCGAGATTGTGAATCGATAGATGGATAGCCAGCGTAGCGCCGGTCGCCGCGAATTTGGTCAAGCTTTCATCCGGCGGCATGGTGCTGGCCCGCCCGGGCGTGCGAGTGAGAACGACTGATTGCGCCAGCTCTGGTAGGGTCAGTTCCACCTGAAGCGCAGCTGCGGCCGCGGCGAAGGCAGGGATGCCGGGCGTTACCGTGTACGGCACCCCCATTGCCCGCAAACGACGCAGTTGCTCCCCCATGGCCGACCAGATGGACAGATCCCCCGAATGCAGCCGAGCGACATCGTGCCCGGCGGCATGGGCTGCCCGGATTTCCGCCATGATGTCGTCGAGAGACATAGGCGCACTATCGACAATATGCGCGCCGGGCGGACAGTGGTCCAATATGGCGGCCGGAACCAGCGAACCGGCATAGAGGCACACTTGGCATGAAGCGATCAGATCGCGGCCGCGCAAGGTCAAAAGATCGGGAGCGCCAGGGCCAGCACCTATGAAATGGACGGTCATGAGAGGGTTCCTTGGGCGATGGCACAGCTTGCCATTCGATCGGGCGAAATATGACGGCTAGTGATCAGGCGTGCGCTCGGACCTGCCGCGGCCAGAGCCGCCGCCTCGGCGACGCTACCGGTCGCGCGGGCACCCAGGCTTGCAGCAGATTGAGTTTGGGTGGGCGCTGCCCTCAACGCCTCCTGTGAGACGGCGATCAGCGGCAGGCCCAAAAGCTCAGCCAGAGTGGCAAGCGCCGGAGCCTTGTCGTCCGGCGCAGCGAGCGCGGACACAGGCGGATTTCCTGCTTGCGCCAATGCCAGCGCCGCCCGGAGAGAGGAAAGGTCGGCTGCCTTCCGAAAGCCAAAGCCTGCCACAATCAAAGAACCACGCTCCATTGCACAATCGGATAATGAGCGCGCCAGCCACGCCGGGCGCCGAGCGGAGCAGCTTCGGATAGTTCGATCCGCAGGAGATTGCCGCCTTTCAAGGCATGCCATTGGGAAAGCAGCGCTTCAGATTCAAGCGTCACCGCGTTCGCCACCAAACGGGTGCCGACGGTTAGTCGCGACCACAATATTTCCAGCAATGACTGCGACAAGCCGCCGCCGATAAATACCGCGTCCGGGGCACGGTGCCCTTCCAATATCTGCGGTGCCGAACCAAGGATCACGTTCAGCCGGTCGACGCCCAGCGCCTCCGCATTGGCTGTCGCCCGCGCGGCACGAACTGGATCGCTCTCAAACGCGATCGCCTGTGTCGTGGGATGCGAGAGCAACCATTCGATGCCGACCGATCCCGACCCCGCGCCGATATCCCACAAGGTTTCGCCCGGCCGAGGCGCCAGCGCGGATAGGGTGAGAGCCCGCACCGGTTGCTTGCTGATCTGTCCATCATGGTCGAACAGGGCATTGCTTATGCCAGAAACGCGGGAGAGGACGGCCCCCTCCCCTGCACATTCGATGCCCACGGCAACGGGATGAGCGATATCTTCCCACGCAGGCGCTTCGGCTCTTGTCTCACATATCCGTTCGCGAGGGCCGCCCAGGGCTTCGAGCACATGCAATTTCGATGTTCCGAAGCCGCAACCGCTCAGATAATCGGCGAGTTCAGCCACCGCCTTACCATCCCGTACCAACACAAGCAGACGTTGACCCGGTGCAAGATGTGGGCGTAGCCGCGAAAAGGAAGCCGCGTGCAGCCCCAGACAGGCCGTTTCATCGAGTGCCCAACCAAGCCGGGATGCGGCAAGGCTAAATGTCGAAGGAGCGGGATAAGCGACCCATTCGCCAGGGGTGAGATGCTTAGCGACCACCGAACCCGCGCCAAACCAGAAAGGATCGCCTGACGCCAGCATAACCACCCGCCGGCCCCGGTGCTGCAAAAGCTGAGCAATTCCCTGATCGAAGGGCGCCGGCCATTCCATCGTTTCGCAGGCAATATCCGGCAGCAGCAGCAGATGGCGCACGGCACCTGCCACCAGTTCGGCTTGCGCCAGCGCTTCGCGGCTTGCTAGGGAAAGGCCCGACGGGCCGTCTTCACCCAGCCCTACAATCGTCAGCCACGCCGCATCAGGAGCATCAGACATTCCAAACGTCCTTGTCCTGGGAGGTACTACGGAGGCAAGCGCGCTGGTTGCGGTCCTTGCCCAGCGCAGCATACGCACGACCTTGAGCTATGCAGGACGGGTCGAACACCCAAAGGCGCAGCCGGTGCCGATCCGTATAGGGGGCTTTGGCGGAGCCGATGGCCTCGCGCACTACCTGCGCGACAATGAAGTGACGCATCTGGTGGATGCCACTCACCCATTCGCCGCCACGATCAGCACCAATGCGGTTATCGCCGCGGGTAAGGCGCGCATTGCGCATATCGCCCTCACCCGTCCACCTTGGAGACCCGTCGCCGGGGACCGGTGGCAGGCGGTGGGCAATGTCGACGCGGCGGTGGGGGTCCTGGCGGGCCCTTCGCGCCGTGTCATGCTGGCTTTGGGGCGCATGCATGTGGATGCTTTTGCCACGCAGCCTCAGCATCATTATCTTTTGCGCTTCGTGGATGCGTCTGGAAATACTCCGCTCCTGCCGCATCACAGCCTCGTGGTCGAGCGAGGACCCTTCACCGCCGATGGCGACACGAGGCTGATGCAGACTCACGCCATCGACATAGTGATTTGCAAGAATGCCGGGGGCCATGGAGCCGAGGCCAAATTGATCGCCGCGCGCCGACTGGGCCTTCCGGTGATCATCATCGACCGCCCCGTCCTGCCGCCAAGACTGGAGACGAATGACGTTGAGGAAGTGGTGCGCTGGCTGAATCATGACGCCCACCGGGGGGTATAGAGGATTGAGCCGCCCGGGCGTTCGATCAGCCGAGTCTTGCTGGAACCGATAATCACCAGCGTACGCATGTCCGCCATATCGGACCGCGCATCCGACAAAGGCGTTATCCGCAAACATTCCTGTGGGGTGGTAACGGCACGGGCGAATAGAACCGGACGGTCATCCTGACAAATGTCGCGCAGCAGAGCCAGGGCATTGGTGAACCCCTCGGGTCGCGCTTTCGATCGCGGATTATAGATGGCGATGGCAAAGTCAGCTTCCGCCGCCAGGCGCAAGCGACGTTCGATCAACGCCCAGGGCTTCAAATTATCGGACAGGTTAATGACGCAGAAATCGTGCCCCAGCGGCGCGCCAGCCCGGGCGCTCGCGGCCAGCATGGCTGTTATGCCTGGCAGCACGCGGATGTCGAGATCGCGCCACTTGTCGGGATCAGTCTCCAGCGCTTCGAACACCGCCGCCGCCATCGCGAAGATGCCAGGATCGCCCGACGAAACCACAACTACCTTGCGTCCAGCCGCCGCCATTTCCAGGGCATGGATTGCGCGGTCCACTTCCACCCGGTTGTCGGAACTGTGCAGCGTCAGTCCGGGGCGCGGCATTACCCGGGCGACATAGGGAATATAGCCGACGACGTCTGTCGCCTGCGCCAAAGCTGCCTCAACCTCTGGCGTGGTCAGCGCTTCATCGCCCGGCCCTAATCCCGCAATGGCGATCCAGCCGCTCATGGCCGCCGTCCCTGGCCATGAATCAGCAGGATCGAGAAATAAGGAGCTACCGCGTCGGCTTCGCTCAGTCGCGTGACGCGCTGACCTGCCATGGCCGCATATTCCACCAACCATGCCTCATGATCCCGTCCGGCGGCGGTGACCGCTCGGCGAAGCTTGTCGAGATTGCGGCCGATCTTCATGACCACCAGTGCGTCGGTATCGCGGATACGGCGTGCAAGATTCTCTTCGGGAAGGGTAGCCGTCAGCACCGTGAGCACATCATCGCCCCAGGTCATGGGGATGCCCGTTGCCGTCCACGCGCCCGACATGCCGGTAATGCCGGGCACAACCTCTACCGGCACCTGATCCCAAAGCCGCGTGTACAGATGCATGAACGAGCCGTAGAAAAACGGATCGCCTTCGCACAGGACGACAACGTCCTCACCCGCGCGGGCGAGTGTCGCCAGGTGGCGAGTGCAGTCGGCATAAAATGTCGAAAGGCAACCATTGTAGCGCGGATCGGCCACCGGAATTTCCGTGGTTACCGGATATTCCATGGGCAGTTCGACCACATCGGCGCGCAGCATTCCCTCAACGATCCGCCGCGCCTGCCCCGGCTTTCCGGCTTTGCGGAAATAGGCGACATGACGCGCCCCACGCACCAGCCGGTCCGCCCGGACGCTGAGCAGATCTTGTGAACCCGGACCCAGCCCTACCCCGTGAACCACGCCGGGCTTCATTCCGCACGGCTCGCAATGGCATTGATCGCAGCAACGGTAATCGCGCTGCCGCCCATCCGGCCCTCGACAATGCAGGAGGGCACGGGCTGCGCCGACCACAGTGCCGCTTTGGATTCGACTGCGCCTACAAAGCCGACGGGGCAGCCGATGATTGCTGCTGGTCGGGGACAATCGGGGTCCTCCAGCATGTTCAGCAGGTGAAATAACGCCGTGGGCGCATTTCCAATTGCAACGAGGGCGCCGGCCAGATGCGGACGCCAAAGCTCCAGTGCAGCGGCAGAGCGAGTGTTGGACATCGATTGGGCCAGCTCCGCCACCTGGGGAGCGTGCAGCGTGCAGATTAATGCGTTGTCGGCCGGCAGGCGCGCACGAGTGATGCCCTCCGTCACCATACGCGCATCGCACAGAATGGGCGCACCGTTTTCGAGCGTCGCGCGGGCCACCCGGACAAAATCGGTGGAAAAGTGGATCTTCGAGGCAAGTTCCACGACCCCGGCGGCATGGATCATTCGAACGGCGACCTGTTCTTCATCCGGGGAGAAGCGCGCAAGATCGGCTTCTGCGCGAATGATTCCAAAGGATTGACGGTAGATCGCCGTGCCATCGGTTTCATAGATATGTGGCATCAAGTGGCTCCAAAAAGATTAAGCGTCTGGGCAGCGCTCAGCCCCGACAGGGCGGGCGGCTCCCCAGCACGGGCATGAAAGGCCAAATCGAAAAGACCGTTGCATCCCGTCAGGGTGACATCGGCAGGCTGGGCGCGGGCACAACCCTTTGCGCAACCCGACACGTGCAATCGGCCGGCGATATGGGGCATAAGGCGGTTGGCGATATCACGCGTTTCTACCGTTGCCTGCGGACAGGAGGGTGCTCCGGGGCAGGCATCCACCCGAATCGCAGCGTTGGCAGGATCGTGAACAAAGCCGTCTGCTTCGCCCGAATCGGCACCTTCCAAAATTACTATGCGCCAAGGGGTGATCCGCAACGCCTCTGCGCTGCTGGACAGCATCAAATTGATCAGGGCCTGCGCCTCAATCCGACCGAAGGGCAAGCCATATGCCGCACCACAAGGATGCTTTCCCGGTTGAGAACGCAATGCTGCAGCCGCCGGATATTCTTCTCCCAATGCCCAGTCTGGAAGAAGCGCCTCGTGGCGCGCCATCCGTCCCGCACGGACGCCGCCAGATTCCACAAACCAGTGCGCTAAACCAATAAGGGCGTCGGCTTCTGTCCCAAGGGCAATAGCGACGCCGGTATCGCGCCCGTCCGCCCTCAGGATCAAACCGCCTGATTGGCCCCGCTCAATCCGGAAATCACCAGGATCCTGGCTCAGAGCCGAAGACAGGCCCGCATCAATCGCAAATCCGACTTTTGCGGGCAGTTCCGGCAAATCGTCGAGCCGCTCCATCAGGGCGGTCGCGATGCGTTCAGTTCCATCTCCCGGCACCCAATCGGGCGCGACCAAAATGTTGCGCCTTGCCTCGGTGACAGGATCAGGGTCGACAAGACCGAGATCCACGAGGATGGCAATCAATGCCGGCCAAGCGCTTTCGCTTACGCCGCGAATCTGAAGGTTGGCGCGACTGGTCAAGTCGATCAACCCTGAACCATGGGCCAGGGCGGCTTCACACAAGCCGATGGTTTGAGCACGGGTAAGACGACCCACCCGCGGCCGCACTCGCACCAGCAGCCCGTCTCCGGCCATCATTGGACGCCATGCATTGGGGCACCAGCCTTTGATTGAGGCGCTCATGCGGGGGTTGCTGCTCATGCCTGGCTTTCCAAGCTGGCGAGAATGGAGTTGCGGCGCGTTCGCCACAGCCCGGCTGCGTGCAACGCGGAAAAACCAGCCTGCATGGCCGCCAAAGCACCAGGATTTTCGCGTGTCAGGAAATCGCGCACCTCTTCCCGACCCATGGTCGCGTCATGGTAAAGGTCGATGAGATGCGATGGCACAGCCCCGGCGAGATGGGCAAACATGCCTAGATGGTCGAGCGTTGCCGCCAGTTCGGCTCCGCCACGAAACCCATGACGCATCATGCCCGCCACCCAGTCGGGGTGCGCAGCGCGGGCGCGCACCACACGCGCAATTTCCTCTGTCAGGGTCCGCGCGCTGACTTGCTCAGGATTACGGGCGTCCAGGTGATAGAGGCTGGCCGATCCGCCCGTCACAAGTTGCGCGGCGGCAAACCCCGCCTCATGCGCCGCATAGTCCGCAGCTAGCAGAAGGTCCGTTTCAGGAAGGTCCTGCAAATGAACAAAGGCGTCCGCCGACGCCACGCGAAGCCGCAGGCCGTCAGGATCGAACTGTTCCGACCCCATGTCCAATGCATGGCTGGACGCCGCAAGCCAGGCCCTGCCCGCCGCCAATCGATCCTGCACGCTAAAAGCGCCAGAATCGACGTTCAGGCCATAACTTCCCGGTTGCGGTCCATAGACACGCGGGGCGACGGCGCGGCCGGCAAAGGGGTTCCATTCCGGCGGTTCATCGCGTGCACACAACGCCCGCACCGCCTGTCCGAAGAGCGCGGGAAGCGTCGGAAAGGCGTCCCGGAACAGCCCGGACACCCGCAGCGTCACATCTATGCGGGGACGGTCGAACAGCACAAGCGGCAGAATCTCCACGCCCGACACTCGCTCTGATGTCATATCCCAAACGGGCTTCGCCCCCAATAGATGCAAAGCCATGGCGAACTCTTCGCCCGCGGTTCGCATCGTAGCCGAGCCCCATAGGTCCACCACCAGTCTGCGGGGATAATCGCCATGATCCTGCAAGTGCCGCCGGATGAGTTCTTCCGCCACCTTGACGCCTTGTTCATGGGCCGCGCGGGATGGCACGGCGCGTGGGTCGATAGTGTATAGATTGCGGCCCGTAGGCAGTACATCGGACCGCCCGCGAAAGGGCGAGCCAGACGGACCCGGCGCGATGCGCCGCCCCGCAAGCGCCGTCAGAAGCCCGTTGCGTTCCGCATCACCATGCTCGCCCCGGCCGAAAATATGCAAACCGTCGCCGAACTGGCTTTCCTTCACGTCGCAAACAAACCTGTCGATGCGGGAGATAGCTTCAATCGTCGTGGTGGCGCTGTCGAGACCAAGTTCCTCTTCCAGCCCAAGCGCCTGCGCCTCGGAACGGATGTCGGACTGCAACCGGTTGCGCCGGGCTGGATCAAGTCCGTCGGCATTGGAAAATTCGTCCAATAGCGCTTCTATACGCGCCAGACCCATGCCGCCTTCCGCCACCTTCATCGGCGGCGGCACATGCCCCAGCGTCACGGCCCCGATGCGGCGCTTGGCTTGCGCAGCTTCGCCCGGATCGTTGACAATGAAGGGGTAGATCACGGGCGTCGGCCCCAAGAGTATCTCCGGCCAGCAGGTGTCCGACAGGGCGACCGATTTGCCGGGCAGCCATTCCAGCGTGCCGTGCGCGCCGATATGCAGCAGTGCATCGATCCCCTGCTCCCGCAGCCAGAGATAAAAGGCGACATAGGCATGGCGCGGCAAGCGCGACAGATCATGATAATCATCGCCACGCGTGTGGGGCATGCCGCGCTCCGGCTGCAGCGCAATCGTGACTGCCCCCGCTTGCAATGCCGCGAATATAAATTTGCCGTCGAGGGCTGAGGGGTCGTCCTCGGGTTCCCCCCAAGCCGCGGACAGTTCCGCGCGCAAAGTATCCGGCACGCATTTCAGCGCCTCGCGATATTCCTCCAGCGACCAGCTCAATCGATCCGTCTGAAGCGCAATGGCGAGGTTCTCGCGATCATCCGTTACATAACCTGCGCAAGACAGATCATGCAAAATCGCTTTAGCAGATGCCAAAGCGTCAAGGCCGACCGCATGGGCCATCTGATGGTCCTTGCCGGGATAGGTTGAAAGAATCAGCGCCAACCGCCGTTGATCCGCAGCCTTCTGCCCCAGCCTTACCCAGGCAGTGATCCGTTCGACTATGGCATTGATCCGTGATGGTTCCGCCCGATGCTCCGACCGCGCATATTCCAGATCGGCATCGATGATAGCTGTTTGCTTGAAACTCGCCACACCGGCAAATAGCCGTCCGTCGACTTCGGGGAGCACTATGTGCATGGCCAGATCGGCTGGAGAAAGACCGCGAGATGCCGCTTCCCAAGCTTCGCGCCCGGAAGTCGCGAGAGCGAGCTGAAACACAGGAACGCCAGCAGCGTCGAGGGGGGTCGCCCCATCCTCCCCGCGTGCCGAAAACGCAGTGGCATTAACGATGGCAACGGGAGCAAGCGCCTGCACCCACCGTTCCAACCATTCGCGAGCGCTGGGGTCCTTTAGTGACGGCGCGAACAGCCCCAGCACATCAAAGCCCTTTTTCCTGAATGCGGCATGCAAAACCTCAAAAGGGTGCAGATCGGCTGCCGTCAAATAGGCGCGGTAGAAAACAAGCAGGATTTTTGGCCGGGATGAGGTCAAGGCAAAGGCCGCAGGACAGGTGATACCCTCATCTGCATGCCACGCCCCGACTGTTGCGACTGCATGGGCGCTTTGCACCCGTTCGCTCTCAAGCCCCGTTGCCAGCGCCAGCTTCGTAAGCGCCATTTGCGCCGCGACCTCCCCGCCGGCGTCGCAAAGCTGCGCAAGTTCATGCAGCAGCGGCCCCGGCAGCGTCGAGAACTCATTGAGCCGCGTGTCGATCCTGCCATCGGCGGGCAAAACCGCGAGTGCGATTCCGCGCGTCCTCGCCAATGCCTCAACCTGCTGGAGCCCATAGGCCCAATAGGAAGACCCGCCGATCAACCGGATCAGGATTGCCTTGGCGCCTGACAGCGTCTTTTCGACATAGGTGTCCACTGACAGCGGATGCGTTAGTTCTGATAGGTTGGCGAGGCGAAGGCTGCTCAATGGAGAGCCTGCCGCTTGCGCACGCCGCCACCCAGCCGCGAATGCACCAAGATCGCTGTCGGAAAAAGACAGGACCACAAGATCCGCAGGCGTTTGCCCAAGATCCTTTGGAACCGCCATTTCTTCAAGCCCGTGGGTTTCGCGGAAGATGACATGCATGGGGGCTTAGGCCTCGACAACCTGCCGGATTGCGTCTGCGTCAATATGATCGCGCTCGGCGATAGCCACCAGCCGAGTTATACGCGGCTCGTCCTCACGCCAGAGCCGATCATATTGGCTGCGCACTCGCGCACCCACCGCCTGGACCAAAAGACGCATGGGTTTGCCCGCTACCGCGGCGTAGCCCTTGACGCGCAAGATATTCTGATCCCGCGCCAAGCTCTCGATCCGCGCGGACAGATCGGCAGGGTCGATGATCTGGCCGAATTCCACAACCACGCTGTCAAAATCATCATGCTCATGGTCGCCTTCCCCGTCATGATGCGATGGACGCGCCGCGATATCGTCTTCTGCGGCAGCGCCAAGGCCCAGGATCAAGCGCGGGTCAATCGCTCCCTCTTTCAGTTCTATTACCGGGATCGAGCGCGCTGCTTCGGCAGCAATGACGGCTCGTGCGGCGGCGACGCCCTCTGGCCCTGCAAGATCGGCCTTCGTCAGCAGCACCATATCGGCGCAGGCGAGCTGATCTTCAAACACTTCGGACAGCGGCGTCTCATGATCGATATTGCTATCCGCAGCGCGCTGAGCTTCAAGTGCGTCTAGGTCCGGGGCGAAGCGGCCCGCCGCAACCGCCTCTGCATCAGCCAGCGCGATCACGCCATCCACGGTGACGCGCGACCGGATGTCGGGCCAGTCGAACGCCTTGAGCAGGGGCTTTGGCAGGGCGAGGCCCGATGTCTCGATCAAGATATGGTCAGGGCGTTGGTCCAGATTGAGCAGTTTTTCGATTGTGGGAATGAAATCATCGGCCACGGTGCAGCAAATGCACCCATTGGCAAGCTCGACGATATTTTCGGCCGGGCAATCGGGAATGGAGCAGGATTTCAGGATATCGCCATCGACGCCCAGAGTGCCGAACTCATTCACGACCACTGCCAGCCTGCTCCCTTCCGCGTTCCGGATAAGATGACTGATCAGCGTGGTTTTTCCGGCGCCCAGAAAACCGGTTATGATCGTCACAGGCACTTTATTCAGATCGGACATCGATGATCCCCATGCGCCGGAGCAACGATGGCAGGGGCTTGCCGACGGAAATGTCGGTCAGTACGCGACCCCGGGCGGGCGCAAAAAAAGCGCCCGTTGTCACGTTCCGATGCGGCCCCAGCCGCTCATTCGTCGCTCAGACGGAGGATTACCGTGCCGTGACCAACCCCTGGACCAAGGCAAGAGCGACCAGTGCGCCGGCAGGTCTCCTGGCTCGCGGGTCAAAGCTTGATGCACGGCCTTCCCAGGGTCAGCATCTTCATGCCGCAACCCAGTGGCTGCCCCTTTTTGAAAAAGGAGCGATGTGCATCGCGCTCGCCGCTTACAGTTGCAGGGACAGCCGCGGATTTGGAAGCCAAAGCTTCCGCACCGCATTCCCATTCAAGCCCCTTGTGGGGCACCGGCGCGATCATGAAGATCAATGTTACCCAACCTTCGGATTCAGCTCCTAAACGAAAAACATTTGAATGCAAATTCGCGATAGCATCACGCGGCGAGCGTGACCTCGATCTCATCAAAGCGCTTCCAGCGATAAATGACGAAGCTGGCAATCCAGCAGAAAATGAAAAGGCCGATGATGGCAAAGCCCATGCTGTTGAAATTTTCGCCTAATTCAGCAGCAAGCGTCCACGGGGCACCGGTAAGGCCCAGCTTTTCGCCCAGGAGAGCAACCGCCTCTATGCCGCCGATCACGATGGCGACTATCGCCGAAATCAATGTGATGGTGATGTTGTAGTATAGCTTGCGTATCGGCTTTACGAACGCCCATTGATACGCGCCCATCATGACCACGCCATCGGCGGTGTCGACCAGCGCCATGCCAACCGCGAACAACGCCGGCAGCACCAGAACCGTGCCGATCGAAAAACCGTCGGCCGACTGACTGGCGGACAGACCTAAAATGGCGACTTCCGTTGCGGTATCGAAACCCAGACCGAACAGAAAGCCCAGCGGCGCCATGTGCCAACTGCGGTTGACGAGCCGGAACAATGGTTTGAACAGTCGCGCCAGCAAACCCCTATTGCCGATCAACAGGTCGAGGTCCTCCTCGACATAAACACCCCCTGCCCTGACATGCACGAAGGTTTTCCAGACGGACCGCAGGATAATGAGGTTCATTGCGGCAATAACAAAGAGAAATGTAGCCGAGACCGATGTCGCAATCAGGCCGCCAACCTGCTTGAACTCTTCCAGACTCGTCAGGGCGGCAGTGGTCATCGCAATGGCGACGGCTGCGATCAGAACGATCGCGCTATGGCCGATGGCAAACCAGAAACCCACGGATATAGGTCGCTGACCGTCCTGCATCAGCTTGCGCGTCACATTGTCGATTGCCGCGATATGATCGGCATCGACGGCATGGCGCAGCCCTAGCCCCCAGGCAAGCAAGGCTGTACCCAGCATCACGGGTTGGTCATGAAAAAGGGAAAGCGCCCAAATCCATATGGCGACATTCGCCGCCAGCAACAACCCAAAGAGCCAACTGACGCGGCGACCAAATCTTGAACGGACGGATGGCAGTGGCAGGGCCATTATGAATGCTCCTGGTGAGGAAAGGGGGAATGGGGCGGCCCGCGCCGTCGGATACGCCGCAAGTCGCGGCCCAGCTTTCGAAAGCCCATCCAGCTGCCTGTGGCGCAGACAAACGCCACGGCCGCCAGCAGGGGCAGGATGACGAGGTTGCGCAACAGCCCCGCGCGCAAGCCCGGCAGGTCAAAGCTATGCGGAGCGTTCCACAACCAGCGCTCGGCACGGGACACGCCATCGACCACATGGATCAAGGCCCCCGATTGGGCGTCAATATAGAGGCGCGTACGCTGGGAATCTGAAAGGATCGCTCGCCACACCGGCAGCTTCACCGGTTGTTTATAGGCATAATAATAGGGGTCCTCGGATCGCAGCAGCGTCAGGGAGGCCAGGGGCGGCCCGTTGCGCAAGGCCGCTTCGACTGCCCCATGTTTCAAAATCGCCGGTCGTCCCAGCGCATCGATCCGCGCCATGTGTCCATGCGAGTCCGTTGTGACGAAAAAAATCCGTCCGCCCAGGGGCGCGCTTTCGATACGGACTGTGCCGGGTGGAAGCTGGCGGATATTGCGCAGCGCCTCACGCACATCGGTCCAGTGCATCGTTCCGGTTAAGCGATGCTGCTCCGCTGCACCCGCGTCGCTGTCGAACACGCCCCAGGGGCTTACGGACAACAGCCCGCTAGCCACCCAGCTCAGGGTAATAAGTCCGACGACCAGCCCGGATATATGATGCCACCACCAAAGGCCGCGATAAGGCGATCCAGTCTTCCCATCCCTTCCGCGTCTCAGGCGGGCAATCCCTACCCAAAGTCCCGTGACGGTCAGGAAGCAGCCGGCGAGCGAAGTCCAGATGACGACTTGCGCCCACGCGTGCGGATGCTGTCGCAACATCGTGGGGTACAGCCAGTGGGGTATAGCGCCCAGCCAGCCCCAGAAGCGTTCGAAGCGGGTCGTTTCCTGCACCACCTCGCCGGTCCGGCCAGCGATATAGGCCGTCGCCCCTGCGCTGTCGGTATAGTCGATACGCCAGAGCGGACTATTGTCCCTGAAAGCCTGGACCGTCCATTGATCGACCGTGATCGGCGTCGCTGCCGCTACGGGTCCGGGAATGCCGAAGTTGCGGCCGAAATCACCGCCGACTCTCCGCATGTCGTCCGCGGACAGCGGCTGCACGAGCTTACCAGTGACAAGCTCATAATTTTGCGGAGAGGCGCGCGTCTGCCAGATCGCACGTTGCCCAGCGCTGTCCGGCACCACCCGCAGCACCGGCCGGCCGGCCATCATCTCCACCCGCGCCGAAGCGAGAGCCGTTTGCGGGGCTAGGGCTATGCGGTCCCAGTCTTCCGCGACGGGCAGTTGCAAGGGTGAGAGACCGCGCAACTGTTCGGTCGGTAGAAGCCGGGGATAATCGACATAGAGCATCACGAAGCCGGACAGGCACCAGATGGTCATCAGCACACCGATGACGACGCCCAGCCAGCGGTGCAGGACAAGAATGAGGCGCAGCACCGCGCCTCTCTTCCCCATGGCCGCCGTGGATGGCGGGATAGCAGACCCGTGCATTGTCAGAAACGCATGCTGACCGAAGCGTCGATCGAGCGTGGCCGCCCGAGCAACCACTGCTCGTTATTATAGGTGGTGGTCGCATAATCCTTGTCGAACAGATTATAGATGCGCAGGTTGGCAGCGACGTTCTTGGTCACAGCAAAGGAGATGCCCCCGTCCACCACCGCATAAGCCGGCACCCGGAACTGGTTGGCGTTGTCCGAATAGGTTTTGCCGACATAGCGCAAGCCGACCCGCGTCTGGACCCGCTCGGTGACATCGTAGCGCAACCAGAGATTGGCGGTCTCTTCGGGAATGTTGGGCGGCGTATTGCCGCTAAAAGAAATGCTTCCGCTGAGGAATTCGTCGAACTGAGCGTCGAGGATTGTGCCGTTGGCATCGATCCCAAACCCGCCGGGCAAATCAAGCGTGATTGACGCCTCGATCCCCTTGGCCGAACGCTGCCCGACCTGATCCTGCACTGGCGGAAGACTTCCGGGAATCGTGGCGAGGAGGTTCTTCTTCACGATCCGGTAGGCAGCGAAGGTCGCAAGGCCGCGCCCGCCCATAAAGCTGGCCTTCACCCCGGCCTCTACTTGATCGCCGGTCGTGTGCTTGAACGCCGCCTGTCCCACCGAGAATGTTACAAGCGATCCAAGCGGATCGACGGCGGTCGCATATTGACCGTAGATCGACAGCGTCGAGACGGGCTTATAGACGGCACCTACCCGCCAGGTGACATTCCGCAGCGTCTTGTCCAGCCCCAAGGCTTCGCTTGTCGCGCCGCCCGCGCCGTGGCTGATAACGTAGCGCTTCACATTGGCTCGGTCGAAATTGATGCCCGCCGATACCGACAGATGATCGCTGATCGTCAGGCGATCCTCGGCAAAGAGGGAATATTGGCGCGTACGCGTACGATATTGGGGGCGCACGCCAAACGTGTTGTAATAGAGACCGGGATCGAAGCTGAACGGATCGACGGGCTCTGCGAAACCTGACGGGGGCGAGCCGGAATCGAAATCATTCGAATGCCGGAACTTGATGTTGTTGACGTCGAAGCCGACGAGCAGTTCGTTCTTCAGCACGCCCCAATTGCTGCGGATCGTGACATCGCCCTGGTTGCCGACCTGCGTCTGGTCATGATCGATGCCGAAGAAATCGAAGCGGTCGACTTTTCCGCTGACACCGTTCCAAAAATAACTTTCGAGGTTGCGCCATCTGCGGTCGGTCGTCAGGCGGTAACTGGTGTTGCGAACGGTGATGGTATCGTTCGGGATCCATTCGATTTTGACCGTTGTGCGGTTGTCCTTGTAACGTATCGCCGCGTTGGCGACATTGTAGTTGCTGCGCTTATTTCGATCATCAAGCCGCCCGTCGATCAGCGGCGTCCCGAAATACCGCATCGGCTGCTGGTCGCTATAATCGTCGGACAAAGTGAAGGTCAGCGTCTCGATAGGGCGGAACTGCAGCGATCCCGAGATCGCCAGCCCCTCCGATTTGCCGCGATCAACCCAGCCGTCCGATTGGGTCCGGCTGACGTCGAGCCGGTAGGCCAGCAGATCGTTCACGGGGCCACCGACCCCAGCGCCGATACGCCAGCTATTCTGCGAACCATAGCTGGCCTCCGCCTCAAGCTCGGTCCGCTCGGTGTTGGGCTTTTTGGATATGACATTGACCGCGCCGCCTATGGCGCCCTGGCCATAAAGCACGGACGCCGGGCCGCGCAGCACCTCGATCCTGTCCACTGTCCAGGGATCGGTCGGAAAAGTGACGGTGCCGGCCCCCGGATAGAGGCGGACGCCATCATAGAGGATCATGACCGAGCCCTGGCCGGAAAAGCCGCGCGCGGCGAGGCCAGTGCCGCCATTGCCTGGATTGGCGACCGAACTGATGCCCGTGGCGCGAGTCACTGCATCGACGATCGATAGATCGCCTCGCCTGCGGATCATGTCGCCCGGCAAGGTTTCGACACTGGCAGGTGTTTCAAGGATGGTCAGGCCAAGGCGGCTTCCGGTCTGCGTTGGCGCATTCACCTCGTCATCATGATTGCCGAGCACGAGGATATCGGTCTTGCCCGCAGCTTCTGCGCCAATCTCGGCATGGGCCAATGCAGGCAACAGGAATGCGGCGAGTGCACTGCTGGAAAATAAGATATTGATCACAAAAACTTCCCCCGGCGCCTTGCGACGTGGCGGGGGCGTGCCGTTTACGAACGGTCGGCACGCGCGGCGGCCCGACGCCATAAGCGACCGACGCACGTTCCGATGCGGCCCCAGCCGCTCATTCGTCGCTCAGACGGAGGATTACCGTGCCGTGACCAACCCCTGGACCAAGGCAAGAGCGACCAGTGCGCCGGCAGGTCTCCTGGCTCGCGGGTCAAAGCTTGATGCACGGCCTTCCCAGGATCAGCATCTTCATGCCGCAACCCAGTGGCTGCCCCTTTTTGAAAAAGGAGCGATGTGCATCGCGCTCGCCGCTTACAGTTGCAGGGACAGCCGCGGATTTGGAAGCCAAAGCTTCCGCACCGCATTCCCATTCAAGCCCCTTGTGGGGCACCGGCGCGATCATGAAGATCGAAATATCCGACCTTCCCGGCGGACATAGCGCCCTTCTTTTCTCGTGCCAAGCTACATAGTGAAAAGCCGCTCCGGGCTTCAACTGTCCCGATTCTGAACAAAAAGTTCAGTGCCTATTCAGCGCAACAGGCGCTTACTCTCCTTCCATTCCAGAGGAAGGAGAGGACGAATGTTTAAGAAGCTGCTCATGGCGGCGGCTGTGACGGTGCTTGTCCCTACGGGCACGGCGCTGGCGCATGACGGGGGGCGCTATGGCTATAGCGATTATCGCGGCGGCCACTATTATTATAATGGCGATCGCCGGCACAGCCGCTTGAACAGCTATGATCGAGCGTTGCGCGAACTTCGCTATGCCTATCGTCATGGCTATATCAGCCGCTGGGAATATCGCATGCAGAAGCGCGAGCTGGAGCGGGAACGTCGTTGGGCGCGGCGCGATCGTGACCGCTGGCACTATCGGGATCGGCGCTACGGCTATCGCTGGTAAATCGCCGTTCACATAAGGTGTGTCGCCAAATTCTATTGACCGTCATTCCCGCGCGGGCGGGAATCCATCTCTCGTACCAATCGCTTGGTTTTACGTCCTAAGATGGATTCCCGTCTTCGCTGGCATGACAAGAAATAATTAGGCCTGCTTCGCAACAGTACCCTTCAAAGAAGGGTCATGATGCCACACCCTCGCAGATCACTCCGCCGCGACGACTTCCGCCTTGTCGCTCAGCGGATGCGCCAACCGGCTGACCATTTCCTTCGGACAAACCTGCCAGAAGTCATGCTTGCGCCGGTCCCAATCCTGCAGGATCGCACCTGACCATTTGCTGTCAGTATGGGCGTGATGCTCCTCGACGAGAGCCTTAAGGACATCTTCCCAATGGGCGCTGTCCAGCCGTTGCCACAAGATGCTTTCCGGATTGGCGTGCCGTTCGAAGCTGTCGTCAGTATCCAGGATGAACGCCATGCCGCCGGTCATCCCGGCGCCAAAATTGCTGCCCGTCCGGCCCAGGATAACAGCCGTCCCGCCGGTCATATATTCACAGCCATTCGCGCCGCAGCCTTCAACCACCACTTGCGCGCCTGAGTTGCGGACGGCGAAGCGCTCGCCCGCCTGCCCCGCCGCGAACAGCTTGCCCGCGGTCGCGCCATAGAGCACAGTATTGCCGATGATGGTGTTGTTCTGGCTTTCCAGCGGCGAACTCACCATCGGCCGGACGGAAATGACGCCGCCTGACAGGCCCTTGCCGACATAGTCGTTGGCATCGCCGAACACTTCAAGCCGAACACCCTTGCACAGAAACGCCCCCAGCGACTGCCCCGCGCTGCCGCGCAGGCGGACCTGGACATGACCGTCCGCCAGGGTCGACATGCCGAACTTTTCGGTGATCATCGCGGACAGGCGCGTGCCGACGGCGCGATGCGTGTTGCGCACCGTGTACGTCAGCTGCATTTTCTCGCCCCGTTCGAACACAGCCTGCGCGTCTGCGATCATCTGCGCGTCCAGACTGTCGGGCACCTCATTGCGGAAGGTGGAAAGGCTGAAGCGACGCTCGGCCTCGCTCGCGTCCACCTTGGCAAGGATGGGATTGAGGTCCAGATCGTCGAGATGCTCCGCGCCACGGCTGACCTGCTTCAACAGCTCCGTGCGCCCGACCACTTCGTCCAGGCTGCGGCAACCCAGCCGGGCCAGGATTTCGCGGACTTCCTCAGCGATGAAGGTCATCAGGTTGATGACCTTTTCCGGCGTGCCGGTGAACTTCGCGCGCAGGCGTTCGTCCTGCACGCACACGCCCACGGGGCAGGTATTGCTGTGGCACTGCCGCACCATTATGCAGCCCATGGCGACGAGCGACAATGTGCCGATGCCATATTCCTCTGCGCCCAAAATGGCCGCGATGACGATGTCGCGCCCGGTCTTCAGACCGCCGTCAGTCCGCAGCTTCACACGATGGCGAAGGCCATTGAGCGTCAGTACCTGGTTTACCTCGGAAAGACCCATTTCCCATGGAGTCCCGGCATATTTCACCGACGTCTGCGGCGAGGCGCCGGTGCCGCCGACATGGCCGGACACCAGAATGACGTCGGCATGCGCCTTGGCTACACCCGCCGCCACCGTGCCGATGCCAGCCTGACTGACCAGCTTGACGCAGACCCGCGCGCGCGGATTGATCTGCTTCAGGTCATAGATGAGCTGCGCCAGATCCTCGATCGAATAGATGTCGTGGTGCGGCGGAGGAGAAATCAGCATCACGCCTGGCGTGGAATGGCGGAGCTTTGCGATAAACTCCGTCACCTTGAAGCCAGGAAGCTGGCCGCCCTCACCGGGCTTTGCGCCCTGCGCGACCTTGATCTCGATTTCCTCGCACGCGCCCAGATATTCAGCGGTAACGCCGAAGCGACCCGACGCGATCTGCTTGATCGAGCTATTGGCGTTGTCGCCATTGTCATAGGGCGTGTAGCGGGATTTGTCCTCGCCGCCTTCGCCCGACACCGCCTTTGCGCCGATGCGATTCATGGCGATGGCGAGCGTTTCATGCGCTTCAGGCGAGAGCGCCCCCAGCGACATGCCCGGGGTTACGAAACGCTTGCGAATCTCCGTGATCGCCTCGACCTCGTCGATCGGGATGGATTCCTGCGCATAGTTGAACTCCAGCAGATCGCGCAGATAGACAGGCGGCATGTCGCGCACGCCGCGCGAGAATTGCAGATAGGTTGAAAAGCTGTCGGTCGAGACCGCAGTCTGCAGCAAGTGCATCAGCTGCGCCGAATAGGCATGTGTCTCACCGCCCGCGCGTTGGCGGTAGAAGCCGCCGACGGGCAGGTTGACCACTGCGCTGTCATAGGCGGCCTCGTGGCGGAGCTTGCCGTTCAAGTGCAGCGAGGCATAGCCTTCGCCCGAAATCTTGGACGGCATGCCGGGGAACAGATCGTTCACCAGGGCGCGGCTGAGGCCGACCGCCTCAAAATTATATCCGCCGCGATAGCTGCTTATGACCGCAATGCCCATTTTGGACATGATCTTCAGCAGGCCCTCATTGACGGCCGTGCGATGCCGCTCAAGGCAGCTATCAAGATCCATCTTGCCAAACAGGCCGCGCGCCTGGCGGTCGGCGATGCACGCTTCGGACAGATAGGCGTTCACAGTCGTCGCGCCGACGCCGATCAGCACCGCATAATAATGGGTGTCGAGGCACTCGGCCGAACGAACGTTGATCGAGGCATAGCTGCGCAGACCCTTGCGCACCAAATGCGTGTGTACGGCTGCGGCGGCAAGGATCATCGCCATACCGACGCGGTTTTCGTCGACATTCTCGTCGCTGAGAAATATCTCGGTCCGCCCCTCGCGCACGGCCTTTTCCGCTTCCTCACGGATGCGGGTGATGGCGGCCCGCAACTGCTCTGGCCCGCCCTCAGCAGGGTAAGTGCAATCGATTTCCGCGACCGCATCACCGAAATAGGCTTTCAGCCGTTCCCAGTCGCCGCAGGTCAGTACGGGGCTGTCCAGCACCAGCACGCTCTCGTTCCGGCTGCGGTCCTCCAATATGTTCGCCAGATTGGAAAAGCGCGTATTGAGGCTCATCACATAGCGTTCACGCAAGGAGTCGATCGGCGGATTGGTCACCTGGCTGAAATTCTGGCGGAAGAAGTGGCTGACCGTGCGCGGCTTGTCGGAAATGACCGCCAGCGGCGCATCGTCGCCCATCGATCCAACCGCTTCCTTGGCGTCCTCCACCATGGGCGCCAGAATCAGCTCCATATCCTCCAGCGTCAGGTTGGCCGCGATCTGCCGCCGGATCAGTTCTTCCTTGCTCCAACGAGGCGTGGTGTTGGACGGCGCGGGAGGCAGGTCGTCCAGCGTCTTAAAATTGCCGACCATATCCTTATATGGCCGCTCGGCAGAGACGCGATCCTTGATGTCCCGATCAGTGTAAATCTCACCTTCATGGAGATCGACGGCAATCATCTGTCCCGGACCAAGGCGGCCTTTCCGGATAACCGTGCTTTCCGGCACCAAAACCATGCCCGCTTCCGATCCAACGATCAGCAGATTGTCGGCGGTCTGCGTATAGCGCAGCGGGCGAAGGGCGTTGCGGTCCATGCCAGCGACAACCCAGCGGCCGTCCGTCATGGCGAGCGCGGCGGGGCCATCCCACGGCTCCATGACGGAGGATAGATATTGGTACATCGCCCGATGGTTATCAGGCAGTTCGCTATTGCCCTGCCAGGCTTCCGGCACCAGCATCAGCTTCGTCGTCGGCGCATCCCGCCCGGCGCGGCAGATTGCCTCGAACACGGCATCGAGCGCCGCGGTATCGGAAGCGCCCGCCGGGATCACCGGCTTTATGTCCTCGCTATGCTCACCAAAGGCCAAAGACGCCATCTTGATCTCGTGGCTCTTCATCCAGTTGGTGTTGCCCCGGATGGTGTTGATCTCGCCATTGTGGGCCAGCGTGCGGAAGGGTTGGGCCAGCCACCATTGCGGGAAGGTGTTGGTTGAATAGCGCTGATGGAAGATCGCAACCCGGCTTTCGAACCGCTCATCCTGCAGATCGGGGTAGAAGACCGACAGCGATTCCGCCAGGAACAACCCCTTGTAGATGATCGAGCGGCAGGACAGCGAGCAGACGTAGAAATCATTGATCTGCGCGGCGATGACCTTTTTCTCGATCCGGCGGCGGATGAGGTAGAGGTCCTTTTCGAATTCGGCCTGATCCTGCTCCTCCGGCATGGGGCCAGCGATCATGATCTGCTCGATTTCGGGGCGCGTACGCTGCGCCTTTTCACCGATGACGGACACGTCAACGGGCACCTGCCGCCAGCCATAGATGGTGTAGCCGGCGTCAATGATTTCGGACTCAACGATGGTGCGGCAGGTTTCCTGCGCCGAAAGGTCCGTGCGCGGCAGGAAGACCATGCCGACGGCCAGGCGGTTGGGCAGGGGTTTATGACCGCTATCGGCAATCGCATCGTCAAAAAAGCGGACCGGCAGGTCAACATGGAGGCCTGCGCCGTCGCCGGTCTTGCCGTCCGCGTCCACCGCGCCGCGATGCCAAACGGCCTTCAGCGCATCGATGGCCGAAGCCACTACCCGGCGGCTGGGCTTGCCATCCGTCGCCGCCACGAGCCCAACGCCGCATGCGTCGGATTCGAACTCGGGGCGGTACATGCCGACTTGGGCAAGGCGGAGGCGTTCGGTTTCAGGAACCATGATTCTTTGCTCCCTTGGCCCTGATCACGGGCATAACTTGATCCATCAACTTCTTCAGCTCTTCATCTTTTCTGGCTTCTGCTCGAGCCGCGACACCTTTTTGCCACGCCGCGAAGTCGGGATCGGCCATTAACCCTGGCGCCATTGACACATATTTTCTTCCCACTGGGGTGACGAAAAATGCATTGAGACCGTCCAGTTCTTTGGCCGTGAATGCGCGTGCATAAGCATTGGTATATGCGAACATCAGTTCGGGCGACGTTTCCTCCAAATCCTGGAGGACTAGGTTGCGTTGTCGCTCTACGAATGTAGCGAATATCTGACGCAGTTCCGGCTCTTCCGACAACAATTGGTTGATTTCGGGGTTAGCCTGCATAACACCGGCAATGGAATTGGTCATAAAAGCATCTATAATTTTGGAGAACATTGCCTCACGTTGATCGGCAGGAACAATCAACTCGACAATCACTCTTGCCTTCTCAACCCGAACGGGATCGAGGTTAGAAGATGCATTGATCGTTTCTCTACCCGATGCTTGTGCAGTGGAGCAAAGCGTCAGTAGTACGATCGCTGCCGATGAGGTTAACCACCTCACGCCGCCACTCGCTCTTCTCGCTTCTCCCGCGCCTTCACCTTCAAATATTTATGCATGTGGTCGGTCACATCCCGCCCGTCGCGGATGGCCCAGACCACCAGCGAAGCGCCGCGCACGATGTCGCCTGCCGCAAACACGCCATCAAGCGACGTCATCATCGTGCGGTGATCGACACGCAGCGTGC
This sequence comes from Rhizorhapis suberifaciens, assembly GCF_014200045.1. Lineage (GTDB taxonomy): Bacteria > Pseudomonadota > Alphaproteobacteria > Sphingomonadales > Sphingomonadaceae > Rhizorhapis > Rhizorhapis suberifaciens. Next base: position 234,397 of record NZ_JACHOV010000002.1, on the reverse strand, counting down.
CCCAGCGAGTGACGGCGAGGTCGTCGCAGCCGAACAGCTTTGGCAGCTCTTCCGGGTCGAAGCCGAGCGCCTTGATGACAAGGTCCGCCTCCAGCGTGAACTCCGTGCCCGGATCGGGCTCGGGCGAGCGGCGGCCGCTCGCGTCGGCAGCGCCCAAGCGCATCTTCGTGGCCTTGACGCCAGTGACGTGCTCCGTGCCCTCGAAGGCGACGGGGGCGGAGAGCCAGACGAATTCGACGCCTTCCTCCTCGGCATTCGCCACTTCGCGCTGCGAACCTGGCATGTTTTCCCGGTCGCGGCGGTAAAGGCACTTCACCGACTTCGCGCCTTGGCGGATGGCGGTGCGGACGCAATCCATCGCCGTGTCGCCGCCGCCGATGACGACGACATTCTTGCCCGCCGCATTGAGGGATCCATCCTCGAACGCCGCAACTTCGTCGCCAAAGCTCTTGCGGTTGGAGGCAGTCAGATAATCGAGCGCCTTCATCACGCCCTGCGTGCCCACGCCCGGCGCCTTGATGTCCCGCGATTTGTAAACGCCGGTAGCGATCAGGATCGCATCATGGCGCTCGCGCAAATCCTCCATCGTGGCGTCGCGACCGACTTCGAAATTCTCGTGGAAGACGATGCCGCCCTCGGCCAGCCGGTCCACGCGGCGCGTGACGACTTCCTTTTCCAGCTTGAAGCCGGGGATGCCGTAGGTCAGCAGGCCGCCCATGCGGTCGTGGCGATCATAGACGTGCACTTCATAGCCTGCCTTGCGCAGATATTCCGCGGTCGTAAGACCCGCGGGGCCAGCGCCGATGATGCCCACCGACTGGCCGCGATCGGCACCCGGGACGAGCGGCTCGACCCAGCCTTCCTTCCAAGCGGTGTCAGTGATGAACTTTTCGACCGAGCCAATGGTGACTGCGCCATGGCCGGAAAATTCGATGACGCAATTGCCCTCGCACAGGCGGTCCTGCGGACAGATGCGGCCGCAGATCTCCGGCATGGTCGAGGTCGCATTGCTAAGCTCATAGGCCTCGCGCAGGCGGCCTTCGGCGGTGAGGCGCAGCCAGTCGGGAATATGATTGTGGAGCGGGCAGTGAGTCGAACAATAAGGCACGCCGCACTGGGAGCAGCGGGAAGATTGTTCCTCCGCCCTTTCCAGCGCAAAGCTGCGCGAAATCTCGCTGAAATCTGCGGCACGTTCGGCCGCGGCGCGCTTTTCCGGATAAGACTGTCCAGTGGCTACGAATTTCAGCATGGGATTGTCAGCCATGTCTCGTCACTCCTTGATTGCGCGGGCCTATAACCTGAACAGCCACGGGAGTCACGGGAATTTTCCAGTTTAGGTCAATAAAACTGTCCTTCTATGGAGCGGCTCATCCTCTTTCCTGAACCCCTTGTTCATCCGAGCCGCCCATAAAGGGCCGATACGGACCTACTTCATCATCAGCCAGACGAGCGCCACGCTTCCAGCAACAATGCGATACCAAGCGAAGGGAGCGAAACCGAACTTGCTAACAACGGCGATAAACCATTTGATCACGATGATCGCCACCACGAAAGAGACAATGAAACCTATTGCTATGGCGGTCCAGTCGTCTTGCCCTAGCGAAGCCCCCGTCTTCAGCAAATCGTAAGCCGAGGCTGCAAGCATGGTGGGGATAGCCAGGAAGAAGCTGAATTCAGCAGCCGTCTTGCGCTCCACGCCCAAGCTTAATGCCCCCATGATCGTCGCGCCTGAGCGGCTGACACCAGGGATCATCGACAGGCACTGCACAATGCCGACACCTAGCGCGGTCTTCCAACTCATCCCTTCAACCAGGAATGTGTGAGGCTTCTTCACCATGCGTTCAATCGCCAATATGGCAATGCCGCCCAGAATGAGCGCTATCGCCGTAATCTCCGGCGTTTCCAGCATCGCCTTCACCATCTTGTAGATAATGAGGCCAATCACCGCTGAAGGCAGAAAGCCCAGTAGGATATTTCGTGTAAAGGCGATTGCCGTCGGATTGGCTCGGCTGAGCCCCTGAAGGACTTCCCAGAAACGTTTCCAATAGAGAACAACAACCGACAGAATCGCGCCAAGCTGAATGACGATCTCGAACGTACCTGAAGCTTTGCTTTCAAAACCCAGCAGCTCTCCGGCCAAAACCAGGTGACCGGTTGAGGAAACGGGAATGAACTCAGTAAACCCTTCAACAATGCCCAGCAGGATGACCGTCCAAATATTGTTATCCATTGGTCACAGCGTTCCTTCCGTTCGCCCTCAGTTGGTCAATGGGCAGTATGTTCTGGGAGGGTCGCGGGGCGTCAGCAGGCTCACCCCCGAACAGAATGAGGCGTCAGGCCGACGCGCCCATGCCAAACCGGCCATGCTTGCGATACTGCACCAACCAGCCCGGAGCGACCGCTGCCAGTGGAGTGGGCTCAATGCCAAAGGTAGGCAGGCCCTTGGAGCCAGCCGACACGACATTGTCATGCTGAAGCATTTTCCATTGGTCGGAGGTGATTGGCGCACCCGGCATCCATCCGGTTAGACTGGCAAGCAGGTCCGCTACACCATCAGGCACCGTGATGAAATTGCGGTGCCGTCCGGTGGCCGAGGCTATCCACCGGTTGATCTCTTCCATCGTCATCACCTGCGGCCCGCCAAGCTCATAGATTTTACCGCCATATCTGCCCGGATGCAGTGCGGCGAGTGCAATCGCGTTTGCAACGTCCGCTACATAGACCGGCTGGAACTTCGTGTTGCCACCGATAATCGGTACGATCGGCGCGGTTCGGATCAAATGAGCGAAACGATTGATGAACTGGTCTTCCGGTCCGAACAGGATGGATGGCCGCATGATCGCCGCGCCGGGAAAGCTTGCCCTGACCCCTTCCTCTCCCTGGCCCTTCGTACGGCCATATTCCGAGTGACTCTGAGGATCGGCACCTATGGCTGAGATGTGAACAAGGCTGGATGCACCCGCTTCCGCCGCGGCTCGGGCCACATTGGCCGCGCCCTCGACATGAACCTTGTAGAATTCACCTTTCAGAACGCCGACTAAATTGATGACAGCGTCGGCCCCTTCGACGGCGCGGGCAAGCGACTCTGCCTTGGTCACATTTGCAGCAACCATCTGGACCTGGCCAAGGCCTCCCAGGGGCCTGATGTGCATGGCGCTGGAAGGATCGCGCTCAGCAACACGGATGCGGGCGCCCGCCTGAAGCAGTTCCTGAGCGACATAGCGGCCAAGAAAACCGCCTCCGCCGAAGATAGTCACCAGCTTGTACTGCATATCTGCCGCGTGCTCCCTGGAATGGCCGCTTTATAATAGCCGTGTGGCTTCCGCCCCCTTGCAACGGAGCGATCTCCTTGACAACTGCAAAGGCGTGGGATGATTCAAAAATTAGCGCAAAGGGCGATTGACAAAAGCCCCCCCTGACCGCTAATCGCCGCCGCCTACCCCGTGCCCAGATGGCGGAATTGGTAGACGCACCAGCTTCAGGTGCTGGCGGTCGCAAGGCCGTGGAGGTTCGAGTCCTCTTCTGGGCACCATTTGTTCTTCCGAGGAGCATCCCGATGGCCGGCTCGAGATCCGGCACGGCGAGCATGTCCTTCCCTACCGAATGTTCGACAAGATCAGGCAGGTGAACCAGGCCGCGATGGTCGAGAACAAGCACCTCGATGCGGCGCTGGCGATGGCCAGGGCGATGCAGGAGCTGCTGCCGCGGAAGCGCAACAACAACGAGCCTTGCCGGCGCTCGCAGGGCATTCACCTGTTTCCCTCGCCCGAGCCCGCGGAAGAAGCCCCGGTGAAGCTTAAGCGCGGGCGCCCTCCCCTTCGCCTGCTCACCCCGATCGAGGCGGCGCAGCGGCTGCTCGAGAGCTGCTGAGGGAGCCCACTGCATGCGCAGCGGGTCCGGGGCTCTCAGACCGCTGGACCTGTGCACCAGCAGGGTCTGCGCTGCGCAATATCGAAGGGCTACGCACAGCCCCTGCTGCATCGAACCGTGACATCTCTATCGGGCGGAAATAGTGTCTTCTCTAAATTGCAGGAACAAAGCCCTCAACACTTTAATCGCTTCTCCGGATGTACGACCCACGGGCGGCGTAACCAACAAGATCGGCCGCCGGCCCGGGTTTGGTTCGGCCCAGGAACCGGTCAATATCTGATTCCGTTATTCCGGCACCAGTGGCAGCGCCTGCCCGGACGAGAGACGCGATACCTGCCTGTGCTCGACGCCAGGCAGGCCGCGCATCAATTCGCGCGCGCCAGGCTACAAGGTTGGGGAAGTCGGCTTCATCGAAGCCATGGCGCGAGAGGTAGGCCGACCATGGGTACATGGCTATGTCAGCGACGGAATAGGATTGCCCCGCCAGCCATGGCACCGCGGCCAGCCGGTCGTCGAAGGTTCGATAGATTTTGGCGGCCTGATCCTTGTACCTGGCCGCCGCGTAGGAATCCGCCTCACTGGGAATGAGCTGGTAGTGGTTCACCTGCCCAAGCATCGGTCCGGCATAGGCCACCTGCGCTACAAGCCATTCCAACGTCGCCCAACGGGCCGCCCCGCATGCGGGAAGCAGCGCCGGCGCATAGGTATCCGCAAGGTAGATCAAAATGGCACCGGACTCGAAAACGACCTGCTCGCCCTCTTGGTTGCGGTCGACAATCACAGGCACTTTTCCGAACGGATTCATCGCGAGGAAAGCCGGGTCCTGTCCCTCGCCGCGCATGACCGCCACATGCTTCACGTAATATTCGGTTCCGCTTTCCTCCAGCATCAACAGGATCTTGAACACGTTTGGACTGGCCGTTCCGAACATTGTAATCATCAGAATATCGCCTAATCACCTGTTGCTGAAAGACCCCCGCATAAGAAGGGCACAGTATAACCCAAAGACCTCACTCCACTGTGGAGATTGCGCCGCTGTTCAGACCCGCTCGATCAGCGTTGCAATGCCTTGTCCAACGCCGATGCACATCGTACATAAGGCGTAGCGGCCGCCCGTGCGCTGGAGTTCGTAGGCAGCGGTGGCGATGAGTCTTGCGCCGGACATGCCCAGAGGATGACCAAGCGCGATTGCGCCGCCGTTAGGATTGACGTGTGGGGCGTCCTCCGGGATGTTCAATTCGCGTAGGACAGCGAGCGCCTGCGCGGCAAAGGCCTCGTTCAACTCTATCACGTCTATCTGTGAGAGCGCGATCCCGGTGCGATCGAGGAGCGCGCGCACTGCGGGGACCGGCCCCATTCCCATCACCCTAGGCGGAACGCCAGCGACGGCCGTACCAACATGACGCGCGATCGGCGTCAGATCGTGGCGCTTCGCCGCTCCCTCGCTCGCGACCAGCAGGGCACAGGCTCCGTCGTTGATACCCGAAGCATTCCCTGCTGTGACCGACCCGTCCGGTGACACCACACCTCTAAGTTTAGCGAAATCTTCGGCTGTGGATGAAGGGCGCGGATGCTCATCTTGATCGATCGTTCGACTACCCGCCTTGGATCGGACAGATACACCAACAATCTCGGCATCAAACCTGGACGCTGCCATGGCGGCGCCCGCTCTTTTCTGGCTACGCAACGCAAACGCATCCTGATCCTGTCGCGAGATGCCAAAGGCTTCCGCAACATTCTCTGCCGTTTGCGGCATCGTGTCTGTGCCGTACTGCGCCTGCATCGCCTCGTTCACGAAGCGCCAGCCCATTGTGGTATCTTCCAGCCTAGCGGTGCGAGCAAACGCACTGGCCGCCTTGCCCATCACGAACGGTGCGCGTGACATGCTTTCCACGCCGCCGGCGATCAGGAAGTCGGCTTCCCCGGCCTTGATGGCCCGCGCCGCGATGCCGACAGCGTCCATTCCCGATCCGCATAGCCGGTTGACCGTCGTGCCGGGAACTTCAACGGGGAGCTGCGCGAGAAGCGCCGCCATCCGCGCGACGTTGCGATTATCCTCGCCGGCCTGGTTAGCGCAGCCCAGAATGACGTCATCGACCGCTGCCCAGTCGACATTGGGGTTACGCGCCATCAGCGCTGCCAGCGGTACGGCCGCCAGGTCGTCCGCGCGAACGGTCGCCAGCGCGCCACCGTAGCGCCCGATCGGAGTACGGATCGCATCGCAGATAAATGCATCGGGCATGGTGACTTTTACCTTCGATTCGTTGATGGTTCAGGCAGCCAGCGAAACGCCCGTGACGGCGCTGCGGCGCAGTCGTTCGGATGCGCGATAGCGGCCGTCGCCTGTTGCGTGATGGAGATGATCGAGAACCCGGACCAGAATATCAGGCCCGATCCTGTCCCCCCAGTCGAGTAGTCCCCGCGGGTAATTGACGCCGGTTTGCATCGCCACTTCGATGTCGGCCGGCGTTGCAATGCCTTTCTGAACGGCGTCAGCGGCCTCGTCGACGAGCAAGGCCAGCGTCCGCATGACGACCATGCCGGGGTAATCGCTTATGACCACTACAGACTTGCCAAGCGACTGGAACAGAGCGGCAGCGCGCTCGATCGCGAAGCTCGAAGCCCGATCTGCTTGCGTGAGGACGATGAGTTCCGTGCTCGACAGGTCGAACGTCAGGTCGAAGAGCACGAGGTTGCGCGGGGCGCCATCGGCTACCCTTTGGCTCGCGGAACGACCGTCTGTCCGTGCAAGATGAACATCGTCCACACGGATGTAGCCGTCTCCTTTTTCCTCAACACTATCAATCCCTTTTGACCGGCATATGGCGATGAGTTCGTGCAAATCCGCGCTGGCTCCCTCAAGGACTAGATTGTGAGGAGCAGGATAATTCGGACAGATAGATGTTGGCGGTGCTGTATCGGCCGCTCCAACATATTCATAGAATCCTCGACCGGACTTTCGACCCAGCCAACCAGCAGCCACCAGTTCCTGCTGCGCCAGTGCCGGGCGATAGCGGGGGTCGCCAAATAACGCGGCGTGGACCGACGACGTCACAGCAAAGTTCACATCGTGGCCGATCATGTCCATCAATGCGAACGGCCCCATGCGAAAGCCGCCGCTGCGCGTGTAGATGAAATCGAGGGTAGCAACATCCGCAACGCCGTTTTCCAGGAGATGAAGCGCCTCCCCATAATAAGGACGCGCCACGCGATTGACGATGAAGCCGGGCGTAGAGCGGACATGGACGGCTGTTTTGCCCCAGTCCCGCGCAGTCGCTGCAAGCACCCCAATGACATGTTGGCTGGACGCGAGCCCGGCCACGATTTCGACCAGCTTCATGACGGGTGCGGGGTTGAAGAAATGAAATCCCGCTAGTCGTGTTGGATCGGAAAGTACAGAACCGATGGCCGTGATCGAAATAGACGAGGTGTTGGTGGCGAAAATGGAACTTTCCGGAACGAGTTCTTCCAACTCTCGAAACACCGCCTGTTTTGCCTCGAGTTTTTCTGCAATGGCTTCGATGATCAGACCGGCATTGCGCAGGTCGGTGATATCCTCTGCTACCTGGAGGCACGAAACCGCGCGATCACGCTCTTCAGAATCAAGGCGTCCCTTGCGTTCAAGCGCTTCCAGCGCCGATGCGACCCGGTTCCTGGCGAGCTTCGCCGCCCCTTCGATAACATCAAAGATGATGACCTGATGACCGGCGAGCGCTGCAACCTGCGCTATGCCCGAGCCCATAGCTCCGGCGCCAATAACCCCCACTGTCGCTGCCTTGGAAATACCGCCCATCGAAATTCCTCGCTCCGCGCTGACCTACTGTTAGATTGAAAGCATGGGATCCCAGCTTTCACCCAATTCAGGAGAGATTGATCGTTCGACGGATGAGCGAAAATCGGATACTATTGGTACGGGCAAGGCGTGAACAACTCTCTTGTCGGCGACGGTCTTCCGTGAGAATATCCGCCGGTCGACGAAGTGCGGATCTTCAACCGCCGACTTGAGATCCGCAACGATTGAACAGCAAACGTCTTTGCCATCGAACATGGCACGCCATGCTTCGGCTGGGCGACTGGCAATGATTTCTGCAACCTTGGCGCGCACCTCGGCCGCTGGCGCGTTTGCCGTGCGAAGTTCTTCGGGCAGTTCAACAAGCTCGCAGAAATTAGCCCAGAATTTGTCCTCGAGCGGAGCTGCTGCAACCTACTGATTATCAGCGGTGCGGTATATCTGATAGCGGGGTGAACTTCCGGTCACCAGCCCCTCGCCTTCTGTCGGCCATTGGCCGCAGCCAAGCCCCTCGGCCAATCCCCAATAGGCGAAGGTAAAGAGGTTCTCCGCCATGGCAATGTCCAGATAGCTGCCCAGTCCGGTCATGTCGCGCTGCCGAAGTGCGAGCAGGATGTTTATCATGGCAGGATAAGTTCCGCCCCCGATATCGGCCGCAAGGATTGGCGGCAGCGCCGGTGCCCCCTGCTGATCTCGCGCAAGGCCCAGGACGCCGCTTTCGGCCATGTAATTTAGATCATGTGCAGCAACGTCCCTTTTCGGTCCGCTCTGTCCCCAGCCGGTAATCGAGCAATAGATAATCTGCGGATTGATCGCGCGAACTTGTGTGTAACCCAATCCCAACCGGTCCATGACACCAGGGCGAAATTGCTCGATCAGAACGTCCGCGCGCTTGATCAGCGGCTCCAGTCTGGCGATCGCCTCGGGCGCCTTGAGGTCGATCTTGATGCTCTGCTTGCCACGGTTGAGCATGACGAAATTGGCGGAACTCTTGCCGAGCTTGGGTTCGTAGGTACGCATCTCGTCGCCACGATCGGGGCGTTCGAGCTTAACTACACGTGCCCCTGCCTCTGCGAGTAGAAGGCTCGCGAGCGGGCCAGGCAGCAAAGTACTGAAGTCAAGGACCAGAATACCATCAAGCGGCTGCATTGTCGTGGCTCCTCCGACTGCGGACGGCGGCAATCTGCGCGCGGCGTGCCGGGTAATAGGCAGCATCGCCAAGCGCATCGTAAAGCGCGCTGGTCACATCATGATGATGCACGATCCCGCTCTCCTCCAGCAGTTCGATCGGACCCTTTGGATAGCCCAGCCCGAGTTTGAGAGTCAGATCCATGTCCGCAGCAGTCGCCAGCCGCGCGTCCAATCGGCTAAGTGCGGCATTGTAATAAGGTCGAACCAGTCGATCGATGATGCGCCCGGGAAAGTCACCACAGACGGCGACCATGAAACCATGTGACTCAAAAAGAGCACGTGCCTGCTCGACGCGGGCGGGGTCCGACCCGGGCTGACGAACAAGCTCCACCAGATTAGTTGGCGGCAGATCGCCCATACGGAAGCGAGCGAAACCGAGCACATCCCCCCCCTCCTCTCCTCGGCTTTCACCGGTATGAACGCCAAGGCATTCGGAACCGAGTTCGATCAGAACGAGATCATATTGGTCGACATCAGAAAGACCGGCGAAAGCCCCGCCAGCCTGGGTTCCCGCAATCACCAGCGTTGCTGCCTTGTCGTCCGACGACAGGAAGGGATCATTCTCCGGAAAGGATCGGCTTTCACCCGCCAAGATCATTTTGTAAGTCATCATCAGGCTCCGAAAATCGCGGTGTTGTTGTAATTCAGAAAGCCGCGCTCCGTCTTGCGTCCCAACCGGCCCGCAGCCACCATCCGTCGTAACAATGGCGGACAACTCGCACGCTTTTCTCCGGTTATGCCGTAGAGTGCCTCACAAAGAAGAATCTGCGTATCAAGGCCGACGAGATCGAGCAGTTCCATTGGACCCATCTTATATCCCAGGGCACCCTTGATCGCCTTGTCTATCTCTTCTGGTTCAGCAACACCTTCTTCGACGAGACGGATTGCGTCATTATTGAAAATTCCGGGAACGAACCACTCCCGGCCTATGCCGCCCAGGCGAGGCCAGCGGTTCGCGGCCACCGCGTTGTCGGCAGCAGCTACACCGGCCATGTCTATTTCGCCAAACTGCTCAAAGCCATCGAGGCCCGCGCGATCGCCGTCCAGCGTCACACACGCGTCGTCCGACTGGTCCAAGACAGGCAAGGCCGCGTCATCGGTGCAGAAGCTCTTGCCCTGACGCCGCAGGATCACAAGGAACATGCCCGCCTCTACGCCAAGGTCGCGCCTGCTCCTTTTGCCTTCAAAAAGCATGAAAATGCCATCGCCAATGCGCGTGCGCTGGAATCGAAGGGCGAGCGGATCTACCTTCGCGCGAGGCGGGGGGTGGTCCTGGCAACCGGCGGTTTTTGCTACAATACGAAGATGCTCAAGGAACACATGCCCTATTATGCCGAATTCGCACCGGCGATGCTGCGCATGGGTTCGATGGGGTGCGATGGAAGCGGGATTCAGTTGGGCCAGTCGGTGGGCGGCAAGACCCATAAATTGGAGAACAGCTTTTACGGCCGCATCATTTCCCCGCCCTCGGCCTTTGTCGAAGGCATCGTCGTCAACCAGCAGGGTCGCCGTTTCTACAACGAGGATGCCTATAATGCAGAGCTCGGCGCCGCCATTGCCGAACAATCCGGCGGCAAGGCGTGGCTCGTTATGGACGGCGAAACATGGCGCAAGCTGCGCAAGCAGATACTGCCCCGGAATGACGGACTTTTCATGATGTGGCACCTGCCGGCGCTGGCCAATATTCTGTTTGGCGGCAGCCGCAAGGGGCGAACACTCGACGCCCTGGCCAAGAAATGCGGAATTGAGGCGGCCGGGCTACATGAGGAAGCGCGGATCAGCCGTGAGGCGATGGCGGCGAACGGGGGCGACCCTCTTGGGAAGTCCGCCGATTACTATCGCGCCTTGGGTGACGGGCCGTACCACGCCGTCAACATGTCGGTCTGGAACAAGTTCATTCTCGCACCTTTTCTGACGCTGGGCGGACTGGCTGTCGACGAGAATAGCGGCGAGGTTCTAGACCAGCAGGGCAATCAGATGCGGGGGCTCTACGCAATCGGGCGCGCCGCAATCGGCATCTGCGCGAACCGATATATGAGTGGGATGTCACTGTCGGACGGCGTTTTCTCGGGCCGCAGGGCTGCACAACATATAGCCTCGCAGACTAATAAGATCTGAGGTTCAGTCGGCGAGGGAGTTTGCTGGAGCCTTTCATATCTGGTGGCAACGCGGCATAGCTGCTGGAGCTTGCCGATGATGAGGCAGCATGACGAAGTCCGGGCGCTGCAGCGATCCTTTCCGTTGCCGAAGATCTTGTTGATGACCGTGGTCATGCCGCGATTGCTGGTGAACTCGAGGCTTTCGAACTCTGGCCCGAACACCCACAAGCTGCGCTCGAACAGCGGCTGCAAGTCTGCGACCTCGTCCATCGTTTCGTCGTGGAGCTTTGCATCCAGTTCAGCGATGAGCTTCAGGCGAGTCTGTATTTCATCGAGTGCGAGCTTGGCGGTGCGCACGGTCCAATCGGTGAGGATTGCATAGAGTTCGTCAAGGGCCCGGCACTTCCTCCCGCACAGCGATGCGCTCGATTAGAAACGGCTGGGTAGCACTGCGTCGGACCTCGAAGGTTACTTCGATGCCGTCGCGCCAAGTGCGCACCAGTCCCAGGGGTTCGGCCCAGTCCCTGCCGCAGGGTCGAAGTCATGGTCCTGGATTCCAAGAGAATTCGAATCGAACAACTGCCGTCGCCGTTTCCCGCTGGCTTGCCTGGGTAGGGGCGGCGATAGACGCCACGTGCGACGCGCTCGAGCCAGCCGTCTCGATCATAGTTGGATGCCGAACTCTTGGCGACGTCATGGGTCCCCAACCATTGCGAGTCGACCAGGAAGCCAGCCGGAACCCGAAGGGGCTCAGTTCGTCATCCCGAACGACCTGAACCCCTGCGCGAGGCGAAATCACCAATCAAGTGAGCTGGACGTGTCCTCCTACTCCGCCGCAATTCCTGCCTTGGCGAACATGTCCTCGCCCTCGTCCTTTACCAAGCCATCGTCATTGGCGCGCACCTTCTTGCGGCGGTCAAAGCTCTCCCACACCTCGTTCCAATTGCCCCTTGTTGCGGCCTTGGAATATTCGGTTGCGCGCGTTTCGAAGAAGTTGGCATGTTCCACCCCGTTCAACAGGGGGGCGAGCCAGGGCAGCGGGTGTTCGTCGATCATGTAGATGGGCTGGAAGCCAAGCTGTCCAAGGCGCCAATCGGCGATATAGCGGATGTACTTCTTGATCTCCTTGGGAGTCATGCCGGGGACCGAGCCCTGTTCAAAAGCCAAATCGATGAAGGCGTCCTCCAGGCGAACGGTCTTCTGGCAAACGTCCATGATATCCTCACGCACTGCCTTGGTAAGGCAATTGCGTTCGTTCACGAAGGCGTGGAACAGGCGAGTGATGCCTTCGCAGTGAAGGCTTTCGTCGCGGATCGACCAAGTGACGATCTGGCCCATGCCCTTCATCTTGTTGAAGCGCGGGAAGTTCATCAGCATCGCGAAGCTCGCGAAGAGCTGAAGCCCCTCGGTGAAGCCGCCGAACATGGCGAGCGTGCGTGCAATATCCTCGTCGGTGTCGACGCCGAAGGTGGCGAGATAATCGTGCTTGTCCTTCATCTCCTTATATTGAAGGAACATGCCATATTCGCTTTCGGGCATGCCGATCGTGTCGAGCAAATGGCTGTAGGCTGCGATGTGGACCGTCTCCATATTCGAAAACGCGGTCAGCATCATCTTGATTTCGGTCGGCTTGAACACGCGGCCATATTTGTCGTGGTAGCAATCCTGCACCTCGACATCGGCCTGTGTGAAAAAGCGGAAGATCTGCGTCAACAGGTTGCGCTCATGATCGGTGAGCTTCTGCGCCCAGTCGCGGCAATCCTCGCCCAGAGGCACTTCCTCCGGCATCCAGTGGATCTGCTGCTGGCGCTTCCAATATTCGAATGCCCAGGGATATTCGAAGGGCTTATACTGCTTGGAGGCTTGAAGAAGAGGCATTGGATTACTCCCGCAGGAAATTAATTGAGAGTTTAGACGGTCGCGTATTCCGGCGAAGGCCGGAATCCGGAAACGCGACCTCCGACCTGGACCCCGACCTTTGCCGGGCTACGTCCCTCTACCACAAGGGCAGGGGGACTAATCACTGACATGCCAGGCACTCATCATAGTTCGTCACTTCCACCTCGATGCGCTTGGCGTCGGGGGTGTTGTCCGCCTCCACGCCGCCGGCAAAGCCCGCACGCTGGACGCTCTTTGACCGCAGATAATAGAGCGACTTGATACCCAACTCCCAGGCGCGATAGTGGAGCATCAGCAGGTCCCATTTGTCCACGTCCGCCGGGATGAACAGGTTCAGCGACTGCGCCTGGTCGATATAGGGCGTTCGATCGGCGGCGAGTTCGATCAGCCAGCGCTGGTCGATTTCAAAGCTGGTCTTATAGGTGTCCTTTTCCTCCGGCGTGAGGAAATCAAGATGCTGAACCGATCCGCCCTTTTCGAGGATCGAATTCCAGACATTCTCGCTGTTCTTCGATTTTTCGATCAGCAGTTTTTCCAGATAGGGATTGCGGATCGAAAAGCTGCCCGACAGCGTCTTGTGGGTATAGACATTGGCCGGGATCGGCTCGATGCAGGCCGATGTGCCGCCGCAGATGATGCTGATCGATGCGGTGGGCGCGATCGCCATCTTGCACGAAAAACGCTCCATCACGCCCATTTCGGCTGCGTCGGGACACGGGCCGCGTTCCTGCGCGAGCATCATCGAGGCCTCATTCACCTTCGCGTTGATGTGTTTGAAGATCTTGAAGTTCCAGCTTTTCGCCAACGCGGATTCAAAGCCCAGGCCGCGCGCCTGAAGGAAGCTGTGAAAGCCCATGACGCCCAGTCCGACTGAACGTTCCCGGCTGGCGCTATATTTGGCCCGGGCCATTTCCGGCGGGGCGCGGTCGATATAATCCTGCAGCACATTGTCGAGGAAGCGCATGACGTCCTCAATGAACTGCTTGTCGTCATGCCACTGGTCCCAGGTTTCAAGGTTGAGCGAGGACAGGCAGCAAACGGCGGTGCGGTCCTGACCATGCTGGTCGCGGCCGGTGGGCAGCGTGATTTCGCTGCACAGGTTTGATGTGGAGACCTTGAGGCCCAGGTCGCGGTGATGCTTGGGCATCATGCGGTTCACTTGGTCGGAGAAGACGATATAGGGCTCACCCGTCGCAAGGCGGGTTTCCACGAGCTTTTGGAACAGCGCCCGGGCATCCACCTTGGCACGAACCGAGCCGTCCTTGGGAGATTTAAGCTCCCATTCGGTTCCGTCGCGAACCGCTTCCATGAAAGCGTCGGTCAGGAGCACGCCATGGTGGAGGTTCAGCGCCTTACGATTGAAATCGCCGCTGGGTTTCCGGATTTCGAGGAACTCCTCGATCTCCGGGTGAGAGACGTCGAGATAGCAGGCGGCCGAACCACGGCGGAGCGATCCCTGCGAGATTGCGAGGGTGAGCGAATCCATGACGCGGACAAAGGGTATGATGCCGCTGGTCTTGCCGTTGAGACCAACCGGCTCGCCAATGCCGCGCACATTGCCCCAATAGGTGCCGATGCCGCCGCCGCGTGAGGCGAGCCATACATTCTCGTTCCAGGTGTTGACGATGCCTTCCAGGCTGTCATCAACGCTGTTCAAATAGCAGCTGATCGGCAGGCCGCGGCCGGTGCCGCCGTTCGACAGCACGGGTGTCGCGGGCATGAACCACAGGCGGCTGATATAGTCGTAGATGCGCTGGGCGTGCGCGGCATCATCGGCATAGGCGGACGCCACGCGCACGAACAGGTCCTGAAAGCTTTCGCCGGGCAGGAGATAGCGGTCTTTCAAAGTCTCCTTGCCGAACTCGGTCAGCAGATCGTCGCGGCTTTCATCCTTCCGCACGTCGAAAAGTTGAGGCCGCACCGTGCGGCTGTTTTCTTCGACGGCCGCCGAAGCCATGGCCTCGGCAAGCTTGGCGGTCGCTTCCTTCGCGACCTTCGCCGGCGCTTCCAGCAAATCGCTTTGATCGGTCATGTCGGCTGCACCTGTTTCCTGTGTCTCTCTGAAATCCATGTTCGCCCCCGATGTTCCCGTTCCGTTCGACTCGGCCGACCCTTTGAGGCAAGCGTTCCGTCTAGCACTTTTTATCAAGAAATAGGACCGCTATTCGCGATCCGACAGAGACAAAGAGGGTGGAGCGCCGGATGGCTCCGTCGCTAAATAACCACAATATATGGGCCATCCCCCTGATCCCTGTACCACTGATAGTGCCACAGATGAGTCACGATGCAAGGGGTAAATAGATGCCTAACGCTTCGTTGCGATATCGTCACGAAATCGTTCCTCGATATTTCTTATGGCAGGACCATGACAACCCAAGGGCTTCTGCGGCTTTGCGCCAAGGGTAAAAATGCAGGCCAGCAATGTGGCGAGCCCGAAAATATTTTTAATCGCCAAAGGGTCTAAGGTGATTGACTTTCAATGAATATTGGAAGGTCCATGCGTCGCCGTTTCGGCAGGACCCTGGAGCAAATTTAGGAACCGCCCTACCCCGCCTCATCCATTCGCAGATGGCGCAACAGCGGGTCGCGGTCGAGATTGCCCGCCTCCTTGATCTCCCGCCGAAGCTCATCGCGCTTCTCATGGATAGAGGCTATGACCGGCCCCATGGCGATGCCCAGGTCCACCAGCACAGCCTCCGAAAGCTGAAGCGAGCTTTCTAGCGTTTCCGGCACGGCGTCTGTTGCGCCTGCCTTATACAGTTCGGCGGCATGATCGGTGTCCCGCGCGCGTGCGATGATGGTGAGATTGGGCACCCAACCCCGTACCCGCTTCGTGATGCGGACAGACAGCACGGGCTCGTCCATTGTCAGGATGAGCGCCTTGGCATAGCCGAGTTGCAGTTTGTCGAGCAGTTCAGGGCGGGAGGCGTCGCCAAAAATTATCGGATAACCATCGCGCCGCGCCTGGGCCACCGCATCGATATCCGATTCCACGGCGACGAAGGCCTGCTGGTGCTTGCGAAGCATGTCCGCGACCATCCGGCCGACCCTGCCAAAACCGATGATCACCGCGACCGGCCGGGCGCCCGGGCCGAGTTCGATATTGGGTTCCTCCGCCGCGCCCATATCCATGCGGCGGGCGATATCATGCCCGACCCGCGCGAGCAGCGGCGTTATGGTAAGCCCGATGGCGGTCACAATCTGCCAGAAGGCCGCTGTGGATGGCAGGATAAGCTGCGCTGCCGACGCCGCCGACAGCACGATCAGCGTCGTTTCGGACGGTGAGGCCATCAGCACCCCGACCTCAAGCGCCGTGGACCTCCGCGCGCCGCTCAGCCGCAGCAGCAATGTGGTCACCGCCACCTTGACCACAACCACTCCCAACACCGCCAACACCAGGCTGGGCCAGTTCGCCACGATCATTCGAATGTCGATGCTCATGCCGACGGTGATGAGGAACACACCGAGCGCCAGTCCCTTGAACGGAGCGGTGATGACCTCAACTTCGCCATGATATTCGGTTTCGGCGATGAGCAGCCCCGCGAGCAGCGCACCCACTATGGGCGAAAGCCCCGCTATTGTGGTGGCCAGGCTAGCCGCGATCACCACCAGAAGGCTCGCCGACAGAAATATCTCCGGGCTTTTCGTCCGCGCGGCCTGCGCAAATAGACGGGGCAGGAAGAAGCGCCCGGCGACGAACATGATGACGACAGTGATGCCGCCCGCCGCCAGGGTTCCGGCAAGACCCGTCCAGCCGCTATCCTGCGCATTGGGGGCCATCGCGCCCAGCGCAAAGATGATGGGAACGATGGCCAGATCTTCAAACAGCAGCATGGAAAAGGCCGACTTGCCCACGGCCGACTGCGTGCCGACCATCGGCATCACCAGCGCCGTCGAGGACAAGGCGAGGGCAAGGCCAAGCCCTACCGCCCCCGCCAACGATTGTCCCATGAGGTGCAGGGCAAGACCGATGACCAGCCCCGACCCGAACAATTCCGCCGCGCCCACGCCGAAAACCAGCGTCCGCATCGACCAAAGCCGCCGGAAACTCAATTCAAGGCCAATGGAGAACAGCAGCAGGATGATCCCCAGTTCAGCATAGGGCTCAATCGCGTGGGGATCCGTTATGGTAATATAATAAAGCCAGGGAAACTGGTCGACAAGCGATCCAAGACCCGCCGGACCTACCAGCATACCCACCAAAATAAACCCGATAACCGGAGTGATCCGAAAGCGCGCGAAAGCGGGAATGACCAACCCAGCCGCGCCCAGTATAACCAGTGCGTCGCTAAAACCGCTGTTGTTTACTTCAAACGCCATAAACTTCTTTAAGCGGCTTTTGACGGGTTTGTCAGCGGCAGATGGTTTTTAGGATAAGAAATGTTTATGGTTGCACGGCGGGAATGGTGATGTGTTCTGCGCGCGGTGTGCTGCCGCACGAACCGACCAGGATGGGCTTTACAGCCTATCAATTGCAGTTGCGTCAAACAGCCAAAACAAGCCTCATGAATTGATTATGCGGGCTTGGTGATAGTCCGCGAATGCGTCGCACGACACGAACCCGGCACTACGGTAGAGCCGGATAGCAGGCTCATGCAGCGGTGCTGTCCCCGTTTCCAGGCTGATCCGTGTGTAGCTGCGTTTGCGGGCCTCTGTGATGATATGGTTCAGGATGGCGCGTCCAACACCTTTTCTTCGTGCCGCAGGAGCTGCACGCATGGACTTTACCTCTCCATGGAAGCCATCTAATTCCTTCAGGGCACCGAAGCCCAATAGTGTGTCAGCCTGCCATGCTGTCCAGAATGTTACGTTAGCTGCCGACAACCCCGAAGCATCAAGCGCGAAAGCATAATCTGCCATCACGGACTGCAATTCTTGAAGATGGTGGGCCAATAATCCACCAACAAGTGGTGAAGCCGGATCGTCCTGTCGTATTTCCATAATTGTTCCCGTCATTCTATTTTGGGCAGTTATCCAACCATGAAAGTTACAAAGCAGCCTGACAAGAATCCATCCGACATCGCAATTCCCGCCCAGGCTCCAAATAGGGTGAATCACAAAAACCACCAAATGGGAATCTCCCGCGATTCAGATTTCAGGCTCGCCGCTCTAGCAGGATCGGTTTCGGCACCCAACTGCGATAAAACTTGCAACTTCTCGCCCCTTTTCGCATTACGCTGCGATGCACAATACACATTGCACGCCTCATGGATAAACCGCACATGAGCGAAACACGAATAACGATGATAGAGGCTATCGCCCGCAAGCAGACTGTCGCGGCGCGTTACAATGGCGACCTCATCAAGCTGGCGCCCCATCTGCTTTTTGAAAGGCATGGCGACCTGTTTGTCAGCGCGTTGAACATGAGCAAAAACTGGCGGACTGACGTCGAGCCGCGACTGGGGCAGTTTAAACTGGCGGGCCTTGTTGCAACAGAATTGCTGGATGAGACATTCGAACCTTTGCCGTCCTACGAGGCAGCGGCACCGCGATCCGATGACACTTTAATCCTGACGGTTTGAAGGAGCACCTCACCCGTCGCCTCCTCGTTTCTGCTCCGGAACGACCGACGAACTAACCCGCCTGTCTAGGACAGCCTAGTTCGAAACCGCCAAGCAATTCTCCCCGGCGATCTTCAGCTTTCCGCAGAGATCATTCGCCTGCCCATTGGAGCCGGCCCGCGCCCGCAGGCGATAGAGCGTCGCGCCGTTGACATCGACGGGGGAAACCGACTTTTCCAGCCCAGCCAGATAGTCGAAGCGTTTGGATAGGGCCGTCCACGCCTGCTCCGCGCCGCTCTGCGTGCCGTAAGCGCCAAGCTGGATCATCGCGCCACCACCGCTACTCATCGCTTTGGCCGGAGCGGGTTTCACTACTGGCGCGGCCTTGGTGTTATCGGCCACTGTGGCCTTTACCTTGGGCGCAGGCGCGCTGGGCGTGGCTGGTTTCTTAGGCGCAGCGCCAGGGCCAGTGACGGGAGCTTCCGGCAACATGCCGGGGTCGAGCTTGCCGCTGCCCTCGACACCTTCGCTGGTGGCGAAGCTGCTATCGCCTTCGCCTTCGAAATGGCGGGCGTCCGGGTCCTCCGCCGGTGTCTTATAGTCACCCTTTGGGGCAGCGATAAGCGTATCGTCGCCATTCTCGGCATTTTTGTTCTGAAGCCAGTAGATGCCGCCGATAATCCCGCCGAGAAAAACCAGACCGGCGAGGATCAGCAGAACGAGACGAACGATGGAGATGCCATCATCATCGTCGCTGTCGTCCACAGCCTCCAGCCAGGGCAGCCTGTCCTCATCCTGGAGGTCCAGGCTGTCGCGGTCAGTATCGGTCATTACTGCATCTCCGAAAGGGCCTTCACTCCCATAAGCGCCAACCCGTTACGAACAATCTGCCCTATTCCTCCGGCGAGGAAAAGCCGCGCCGAAGTAGTAGCAGGGTCATCCGCAATCACCATCCGCAATTCAGTGCGGTCGTTGCCCATGTTCCAGAACGCATGAAATGCCGCGGCAAGATCGTTCAAATAGAACGCGACTCTATGCGGTTCATGGCTCTGGGCAGCGGATTCCACAATTCTTGGGAATTGCGCAGCCAATTTTACCAACGCCAATTCCTCCGTCCCAAGCAGGGACAGATCTGGCGCCACCAAGGCGATGCCCGCTTCCTTTGCCTTGCGTTCCAGCGAACAGATGCGCGCATGGGCATATTGGACGTAGAAAACGGGGTTGTCCTTTGATGCTTCCACCACCTTGGCGAAATCGAAATCCATTTGCGCGTCGGCCTTGCGCGTCAGCATGGTGAAGCGGACGACGTCCTTGCCGACCTCATTCACCACATCGGCCAGCGTCACGAAATTGCCCGCGCGCTTCGACATTTTGACAGGCTCGCCTTCGCGCAGCAGGCGCACCATCTGCACCAGCTTGACGTCGAGCGGCACCTTGTCATTGGTGAGCGCCTTTACTGCCGCGCGAATCCGTTTCACGGTTCCGGCATGATCCGCGCCCCAGATGTCGATCAGTTGGTCGGCATTTTGCGCCTTTTGATAATGATAGGCGAGGTCAGCGCCAAAGTAGGTCCAACTGCCGTTGGATTTCTTGATCGGCCGGTCCTGGTCGTCGCCGAACTGGCTTGAACGGAACAATGGCAGTTCAACCGGCTCCCAATCCTCAGGGGTTTCTCCCTTCGGCGCTTCGAGCATGCCATTATAGACAAGGTCCCGCGCGCGCAGCTCTGCCTCAGCCGCTTCGGGCTTCCCGGCGGCCTGCAGTTCCGCTTCCGACGAAAACACATCATGATGGATGCCGAGCAGCGCCAGGTCGGCCCGGATCATGTCCATCATCGCGGCAACGGCTTCCTTGCGGAACAGGATGAGCCATTCGCCTTCAGGCGAGGCGACGAACGTATCGCCATGCTCGGCGGCAAGCTTTTCACCGACAGGCTTCAGGTAATCGCCAGGATAAAGCCCCTCCGGGATCTCACCAATATTTTCACCCAGCGCTTCGCGGTAGCGCAAGTGCGCGGAACGGGCGAGTACATCCACCTGGCCGCCCGCATCGTTGATATAATATTCGCGGGTGACCTTGTAGCCGGCATATTCCAGCACCGTGGCCAGTGCGTCGCCCACCACGGCACCGCGGCAATGGCCCATATGCATGGGGCCGGTGGGATTGGCCGAAACATATTCCACATTGACCCGCGTGGCCTTGCCCATGTCGGACCGGCCGTAATCGTCGCCCTCAGCATGAATAGCGCCGAGTTCAGCGCGCCAGGTGGCATCGGTCAGGCGCAGGTTGATAAAACCGGGGCCAGCGACCTCCACGTCATCCACTTCGGCGAGCGCGGACAGCTTGGCCGCTATCGCCTCCGCCAATGCGCGCGGGTTGGTCTTTGCGCCCTTGGCGAGCACCATGGCGGCATTGGTTGCAAGATCGCCATGTGCAGGATCGCGAGGCGGCTCCACCGCAACAGCATTGCGGGGCAGACCGGTGGGCAAAGCGCCTTCGGTTTCAAGGGCATCGAGCGCCGCATTCACATGCGCGGCGAAACAGGCGTAAAGTGTCAAAGCAAAAGCCTTTGCATCTGCCGGCTGGCGACAGAAACATGACGCCGCCTAGCCGCTGGAATTCACCGGGTTACATTATATTTTAGCTGGTCCTGGGTCAGGTTGAACCCAATGAGCAGTTCGAAGCTGGTTCGCTGGAGCGCGGCACGCACGGCGGGATCGGACATGGGGTCAAGCGCGGCGTCAGGATCGCCCGCCTTGCGCTCGCGCGTAATGCGTTCCTGAATATCGGCCGGAAGCGTGGCTTGCGACTTGTCGACATAGGATTCCGCCCGGGCCGAAGCGCTGGCGCGATTTTGGCCGTCCTCGAAACGTATGCGGACGGTGCCGACGCGTTTCGACACGACCGCATTGCCGCCGCGCATGACGGAGGAGAAATAGGGCAAGGTCACCTCCCGCGCGCCGCTGGGATCGCTCCTCCGCGCCAGCACATCGAAGGTCGCCTGGGAATAGATCTGGTCGCCGCTGTCATTGCAGGTCGAGCGCAAATTGGTGATGTTCGCCACCACATCGATCGCCCTCGCCTCCCGACTTTCCGGTGGATTGAACAGCGTGACATCGCCTGTATAGTCTGGAATACCGACGGTGGGACAGGCCGAACGCTTGGCAATGACGCCACCGGTGACGTCGAGATCGCCGACCTTGGCGCAGCCCGCCGTGGACAAAAGGACGATGGTGGCGATGAGGGCTTTTTGAACTGACACATTATATCCCTTGCTGAGGCGTTCCGGCTTCTTATCCGGGCCGTTGAACAGGCGCAACCGAAAGGAACCGGCTTTCGCTTCGGCACGGAACAGACTACAGGCTCTTTCCATGACCGATCTTCCGCCCTTGACCATATTGATCGCGGCTCCGCGCGGCTTCTGCGCGGGCGTCGATCGCGCCATCACCATCGTCGAGCGCGCAATCGAGAAATGTGGCACACCAGTCTATGTCCGGCATGAAATCGTCCACAATAAATATGTAGTGGACAGCCTGAAGGCGAAGGGCGCCGTGTTCGTCGAGGAATTGGACATGGTACCCAATGGCGTCCCCGTGGTCTTTTCCGCCCATGGCGTGCCCAAGGCAATACCGGCAAAGGCGGAGGAACGCGGCCTTTCCTACCTCGACGCCACCTGCCCCCTAGTATCGAAGGTGCATCGCCAGGCCGAGCGGCAGGTGGAGGCGGGGCGTCATATCCTTTTCATCGGACATAAGGGCCATCCGGAGGTTATCGGCACGTTCGGCCAGGTGCCAGACGGCAGCATGACCCTGGTCGAAACCGTTCGGGACGCGGAAGCCTATGAGGCGACCGATCCTGAAAATCTTGCCTTCCTTACCCAAACCACGCTGTCAGTGGATGACACCGCGGCGGTGGTTGCCGTCCTGCGACGACGCTTCCCCAATATCATTGCCCCAAAGGGGGAGGATATCTGCTACGCCACCTCCAACCGGCAGGGCGCGGTCAAGGCAATAGCAGATGCGTGCGACCTGGTATTGGTGATCGGCGCGCCCAACAGTTCAAACTCCCTTCGCCTGGTTGAAGTCGCGGAACGCGAAGGTACGCCCGCCCGCCTTATCCAGCGCGCCGCCGACATAGACTTTGCCTGGGTGAAGAATGTCCGCACGCTTGGTCTTACGGCAGGTGCGTCCGCGCCGGAACTGCTGGTCCGCGAGGTTGTAGACCGCCTTGCCACCCATTTCACCGTTACCGAGGAACAGATCGAGACCGCACGGGAGACGATCGCCTTCAAAATGCCTCGCGGGTTGGAGGCGGCATAAGCGCTCATGGCGGTCTATACGCATGTACCAGCCGAAGAGATGGCCGACTTCCTCACGCGCTACGATGCCGGCGAACTCTTGTCTGCGAAGGGCATTGCCGAGGGTGTGGAGAACAGCAATTATCTGGTCGAAACGAGCAAGGACCGGTTCATCCTGACCTTGTACGAAAAACGGGTGGACGAGGCGGACCTGCCCTTTTTCATGGACCTGCTCGACCATCTTGCGTCACGTGGATGCAAGGTGCCGCGCTTCATTGCCGACCGGGAAGGCTGCCAACTGCAACAGCTTTCAGGCAGGCCGGCGTGCCTGATCGAGTTTCTGACCGGCATTTCCGTCACCGAGCCCACGCCTGCGCAAAGCCATGCTGCTGGACGAGCGCTGGGCGAAATGCACGCCGCGGCCGCTGACTTCACTGGGAGCCGCCCCAATGCACTCGATCTTGCGGGCTGGCATGATCTGGCCGACAGGTGCGGCGACCATTTTGACGAGATTGCACCTGGCCTTGGTAGGCGGGTCGCGGACGAACTTGTTTTCATGGACGCTCATTGGCCAGTCAGCCTGCCACGTGCAGTCATTCATGCCGATCTATTCCCAGACAATGTCCTGATGCACGGCAATGAAGTCACTGGCCTGATCGATTTCTATTTCAGCTGCACCGATGTGCGAGCCTATGATGTCGCCGTTACCCACAGCGCCTGGTGTTTCGATTTCGATGGGAAGCATTATCATGGCGACCGCGCTGCGGCGCTGATCAAGGGCTATGATGAGGTTTTCGGGCTCAGCGAGGAAGAGCGGTCCGTCTTTTCCATTTTGTGCCGGGGCGCGGCGCTGCGTTTCATGCTGACCCGGGCTTACGACTGGATCAATACGCCGCCCGGTGCACTGGTGACCCGCAAGGACCCGCTCGCCTTTCTTCGCCGGCTCGATTTTTATGTGGACGCGGATGCCGCGACGCTGCTCGGCGCATGAGCGACTTATCGACGGTCGAAGTCTTTACCGACGGTGCTTGCAAGGGCAATCCCGGCCCCGGCGGCTGGGGAGTGGTGATCCGCTATGGCAGTCATGAGAAGGAATTATCGGGAGGCGAAAGCCACACCACCAACAACCGCATGGAACTGACGGCGGCCATCGAGGCTTTGAACGCCCTCACCCGGCCATGCAACGTCGTCCTGTCGACCGATAGCAATTACGTAAAGGACGGCATCACCAAGTGGATCTTCGGCTGGCAGAAAAACGGCTGGCGAACGGCGGACAAAAAACCGGTCAAGAACGCCGATCTGTGGCAAGCGCTGCTGGAGGCTGTACGCAGGCACAAGGTCGATTGGCGCTGGGTGCGCGGCCATGCCGGACATCCTGAAAATGAAAGGGCGGACCAACTGGCAAGTGACGCGGCCCTTCAAATTGGCCGGCGATAGGGTCGATGGAATATTCTCCGAGTTCAATTTTGCTCGGGTTGCAGTGCGGCTGCAACGGCCAACAACGATCCGGGTCCGACGGTCCGTTAAGTGGGAATTAGACCCGCCCTGCGGTAATTTTCCACAATTCTATCGAAAAGGGAGACGTCGGCCCGACTTCTGGCAGTCAGTTGGGCGCCGGTAATGGCAGCGAAGATGGCGAACGCCCTTTCCTCCGCCAAATTGATACCGACGCTGTCCATGGAAGACAAAAGCTTTGTCAGCCAAGATATGTTGACGTCGGCGAAGGCCTGAACCTCAACCTTCACCGCTTCAGGCAGATCGTGATATTCAGCAGCCATGAAGCCGCACAGGCACATTCGATTGTCGTTCTCCAGCGCCCGGCGAAAAACTTCGGTGTATTTCCGCAAGCTCAGCGTCGGGTTTTGAGATTCCGCCCCGATGCTTTCGAAATGGGCCTGCGCATCCTGCCAATATCGCCGCGCAAGGGCAGCTCCAAGATCACCCTTGGTCGGGAAATGATAATGAATGCTGGCGCTCTTGATACCGACTGCCTTCGCCAACTCGCGGAAACTCAGCCCATTATAGCCATGTGCTTGCACGGTTAGCCGGGCCAGCGCCATAATCGTTTCGCGCGTATCAGACGTCACTAAATAAGCTCCTCAGCGAAATGGGTCGTCCAGCTAAGCCGTCGCTTCGGTCAAGAGCCCCAGTTCAGCGATCATGGCGTCCCGCATGACAAATTTCTTGACCTTCCCGGTTACTGTCGTTGGAAAGGCATCCACAAACTTGATGTAGCGCGGAATCTTGTAGTGAGCGATCTGCCCGCGGCAAAATTCGCGAATTTCGCCATCGTCGAGCATGTTCCCAGGCTTAAGAATGATCCAGGCGCACAGCTCTTCCCCATATTTCATATCCGGCACACCAATGACTTGAACGTCCTGCACTGCAGGATGACGATACAGATATTCTTCGATCTCGCGGGGGTAAATGTTCTCACCGCCACGGATCACCATGTCCTTGATGCGACCGACGATGTTGCAATAGCCCTCCTCGTCCAGCACGGCGAGGTCCCCTGTGTGCATCCAGCCTGCCGCATCGAGCGCTTCTGCGGTTCGTTCCACATCTTCCCAATAGCCCAGCATCACGGAATAGCCGCGTGTCCAAAGTTCGCCCGACACGCCACGAGGGGTCACGCGCCCTTCCGCGTCGACGATTTTCACCTCAAGATGCGGTTGAATGCGGCCGACCGTCGTGACCCGGCGTTCGGGCGTATCGTCTGTGCTCGACTGGAAGCTTACGGGCGAAGTCTCGGTCATGCCATAAGCGATGGTCACTTCCTTCATGTGCATGCGTTCGATCACCTGGCGCATAAGTTCGATCGGACAACTGGCCCCCGCCATTATCCCGGTCCGCAAGGATGAGAGGTCGAAACGGGGAAATTCCGGGTGGTTCAGGGCCGCGATGAACATTGTCGGGACGCCGTAAAGCGCTGTGCAGCGCTCGGCCTCCACGGTTTCCAGGACCGCCCCGGGATCGAAGGCTTCGCTGGGGTAGACGACACAGGCCGCATGGGTGAGGCAACCAAGATTGGCCATCACCATGCCAAAGCAGTGATAGAGCGGAACTGGCGCGCAAAGCCTGTCATCCGGCTGCAGCTTGATCGCCTCTCCAACGAAAAAACCGTTGTTCAGGATGTTATGGTGGCTGAGCGTGGCGCCCTTCGGGAAGCCTGTCGTGCCGCTGGTAAACTGGATGTTGATTGCATCGTCGAACTGCAGCTCTTGTGAAAGCGTGTCGAGCTTCTGGTAATGATCGGCCGTCGCCAGCGTGAGGACATCGTCAAACCGCAGACATCCCTCGTGGGGCTGTTCACCCAGACTTATCACCAAGCGAAGCTGTGGCAGGGCTTGCGCGTTCAACCGCTGCTGTCCTGTCCCGGTCAATTCAGGCGCGAGCTCACGCAGCATGGCGATATAATCGCTTTTCTTGTGGCTTGATGCCGTGATCAGGGCCTTGCATCCCACCTTGTTCAGCGCATATTCCACCTCGGCCGTTCGATAGGCCGGATTGATGTTGACGAGGATGAGGCCCGCCTTGGCGGTGGCATATTGCGTGACCAGCCATTCCCAGCAATTTGGCGCCCAGATTCCCACCCTGTCATTCGGTTCCAGGCCAAGCGCAAGAAGGCCGGCCGCCAAGGCATCGACGCGTTCTTTCAGCTCCGCATATGTCCAGCGCACGCCCTGATGGCGAACGATTAAGGCAAGACGGTCTGGATTGGCTGCACAGACGCAGTCGAAATACCGGCCGATGGTTTCGCCGATCAATGGCTTGGTACTGAGGCCGCTTACATAGGAAGGTTGAGGCATCCATTCGCTCCGAATCTACAATATATTGCGTATGGCCAATAACGATTGCATTGGCCAGTTTGATCATGAGACTGCCGTCAGGCAGGGACCTTTGCGACCGCCCCAACGCGCTCAATCTTGCGGTCTCAAAAAAGCATTGGCAAGGTCAAAGACTGGCGTATCCGTTTGGTTTTTTCTACCGATCCCGAGCGTTGTTCCAAATTATACCATGTGCTGCCGGTAAAAAAAGAAGCAGCAGGAGAGGCAACAAGGCGGCGGCAAAACCAGAAGCCATAGCGTTGACGGAAAAAATCCAGGCCAACGGCGGTGCAAGATGGCTTTGGGGCACGCCAAGCCACTGCAGGAGTAGCTGCATATTATCGGCCGTCCGGTTTATCTCCAAATTGTCCGGGCGATTTCCTTTCATCCAGCGAGCGGGGTTCAACAGGTCCGCGTCCGCAATAACCAGCGCAGTACCACTGGCAAGATGGCATCGGGCGATCAGCCCATCGGCTTGCGTCGCGCAGGTTCTGGAGGTGATGCTGAAACGACTTGCACCGGCGGTAACAAGCAGGCGGCGGTTTAGAAGGACTTTACGGACCGGGCCATCGCGGACTGGTTCCAGCTCCAAGCCCCAATGGGCAAGCAGTGGGTCGAGCAGGCTGGTAACAGGCGGGTTGCGGGGATCGCCAAGCGGAAAGCTGCTGGGCCATGCAAGCAGCGGATCAGCGAGGATGACAACCTTCCCGCCCCCACGGACCCAATCATCCAGCGCAACAAGTTCCCTCGGCTGCATGGCACGAGGATGCGCCAGCAGCAGTTGCTTCGCCCCGGCCAAAGTGTCGCGTGAGAGAAAGTCGATGAAACGTAACTGAAAATGGCGGGAGAGCAAAGCAGCCACCGGATTGAGGCCGTCCTCGCCCCTCAGAATATCGCCAATGGCTCGCCCCTGCATCGGCGCGATGGGAAGCGAGGTCATGATCACAAGCGGGGGACGGAGCGAAGGCACGGGTGAATTCAGCGGCCAGAGATAGGCTCGCGCCGGAATCAGCATCCCTGCCACTAGCATCGCGGCCAAAACAAAGCTGCCTGCTCGCCTGATCCGAAAAAGGCAGTCCACTAGCGCGAGAAGGACGAAATTTGCGACCCCCAGCATCAAGCCGTGGCTCCAAGGCCAATATCGTCCAGCCACACCGCAGAAGATGAGCACCGCCAGCCCCGAACACAGCGCGGCCGCGCCATAGCACCAGCGCCGCCGCTTGCCAGACCTACGCAGGCAGAAGGCGAGCAAGGCGGCAAGGTAAAGGCCGACCGACAGCCAGCGCAGCGGTTCGGCCTGTCCCGTGGCCAGGACACCGCCCAGCACAAGGCCTGCTGGAAAATAGAGCAGGCTGGCAAGAATGACGGCGGTCAAGTCGGGAAGCGGTTGCGCAGGGGCTTGGACGCGTGACCTCGCGGGGGCGCAGGCTTTCATTCCATTCCACTACCGGCCAGGTTCGCGGTCCATTCGCTTGTTGATCGCAGGATTGGGCTCCAGGTCAGGAACCACTTGCCTGGATCTATTATCGTCCGAATTGTCGGGCAATGCGGGAGTAACGCCTAGTTCAGCCAGGGGTTCGGGACCCGGTTCGCCCTCGGGAAGGGCAGTGTTCCCAGGAGCAACAAGCATCGGTGGCGATCCGTCGACCGCCGCATCCTCCCGGATCGCTGCCTTGTTAATGACGATATTCGCAAGACCGACAAGCAATACGACGCCGGCCAGACCGGTGAGCCCGATCTGGATTCTCTGCATCATGTCCTTGCTGCGACTGTTCGGCATCAAAAGCTTTCGCTGGCGTTCGTAAAAGGTCGCTTCAGCTATTCTTCTCCAGCCAGGGCAAGACCGTCAACCCCTTCTCTTGCAGCCACTGCTTATTGTAGAGCGTGGAGAGGTAGCGAAACCCGGTATCCGCCAGGATCGTCACAATTCGCTTGCCCGGTCCCAGTTCCCGTGCAAGCGCCATGGCTCCAGCCACATTAATGCCTGAGGAGAGACCAAGGCAAAGCCCCTCCTTGGCCAGGAGTTCGCGGACCTGCGCCAAGCCTTCCTCATCGGAAATCCGAAATTGCGTGTCGATGGGCGCACCGTCCAGATTGGCCGTGATACGCCCTTGCCCGATGCCTTCAGCGACGGAAGTCCCTTCTGCCTTCAACTCTCCATGGGCGTAATAATTGTAAAGCGCGGCGCCGTGCGGATCGCTAAGCGCGATGGTGACGCTTTCATCCTTCGCCTTGAGACCCAGGCCTACGCCCGCAATAGTGCCGCCAGTTCCCGCAGCACAGGTGAAACCGTCGATGCGGCCGTCCATCTGCGCCCAGATTTCTTCTGCCGTCCCGCAAATATGGGCTTTGCGATTGGCGATATTGTCGAACTGATTGGCCCAGACGGCATTTTCCGTCTCTTCGGCGATGCGGCGGCTGGTATGAACGAAATGGCCGGGGTTGGAATATGGGGCGGCCGGCACGGTCACAAGCTGCGCGCCCAAAGCCCGCAGCGTGTCCATCTTTTCCCGGCTCTGCGTCTCCGGCATGACGATGATTGTGCGATAGCCCTTGGCATTAGCGACCAAGGCCAGGCCGATGCCTGTATTGCCCGCCGTACCTTCAACGATCACGCCTCCGGGCTTGAGCTGCCCCTTCTCTTCCGCGTCATTGACGATGTAGAGCGCGGCTCGGTCTTTTACCGATGCCCCCGGATTGGCGAATTCGCACTTGCCGAAGATGTCGCATCCAGTCGCATCTGAGGGGCCTTTCAAGCGCACGAGCGGCGTATTTCCGATGAGCGCCAGCGTATTCTTGTAAACGGTCATGCTGTCTCTGTAGCGGGAGAGCATGCAGAACAGCAAGCAAAGGAATAGAGGAAGGGCAAAAGTTGAGATTTGCCGTTCATAGCCAGCGCCTAGACTCCATCGCGTTCAGGCTGAACCGGAGCGGGTCCAGATTCATAGTTTTCCGTAATTTCCGGCCGGCAGATGATTCCATCTGCCGTCAAATCACTCTAACAGCCACTTTCAAGCGCATTCTCTACCGCCCGCTGAAGCTGCCGGCCGAAAATGGGCTTGAAGAGCACGCAGGAGGGATGATCTTGCGCAATGCGCTCCATAGTGGACGGCTCACGCGATCCGGTGACGAAAATCACCTTCGACCCAATCTTCTCATGAATAGCGAGCGCCGCATCTACCCCATCTTCGTCGCCCGAAAGCCTCATGTCCATCAAAACCAGATCGGGCTTATGCGCCTCCGCCAGCGCTACGGCCGCCTTGGCGGAGGATGCGATACCACAAATCGAAAAGCCCATATCCTCAAGCTGGAAGCGCAAGCCCTCCGCAATCAGATACTCATCCTCCACTATGAGAGCGCTCAGGGGACGGCCGGTCATTTGCGGTCCGGAGCGGGCAGTATAACTTCGGTCACCATTCCGCCGTCTCTTTTCACGTCCATTTTGCCATTCAGTTGAGCCACCAGGCCCTGTACTATCTTGGTGCCGAGGCCGTTGGTGTAAAGCGTCTTACCGTTAAGCCCATCATGGCCCACGCCGTCATCGGCCACCGTCAGGACGACTTCCCTTGTCCCCTCGTCAATGTTCAAGCTCACCGAAACCTTTCCCTTGCGCTCGGGAAAGGCATGTTTGAGCGAGTTTGTGACAAGTTCGGTTACCAGCAAGCCAAGCGGAATGGCAAAATCCAAATTTACCGTTAGCGGGCAAGCGTCGACGACCAGTTCAATGTCGCCGTCCGCACCTCCATCGACGATATGACCGGACAGTTCTTCAAGGAAAGGCGCGATGTCGAAGGTTTGCAGGTCATGCGAGGTCATGAGTTGCTGATGCACCAATCCCAGCGCGTAAATGCGGCCACGCAGCGCCTGGAGCGCATCCTTGGCCGCGGCATCGTTCAGTTGACGTGCCTGCATCATCACCAAGCCGTCGATAACCTGGAGATTGTTTTTCACCCGGTGATAAACTTCACGCAACAGCAGGTCACGCTGCTTTAAGGCCAAGGTACGCTCTTCCACCACGATCTCTAAATCGGCCTTTGCCACCCGCAGCTCCGCAAGCGTGTCCATCAGGCGATCGTTCGATACCCTGAGGTCGGCCGTACGCTCCTCCACGCGCTTTTCCAGTTCGGCATTCGCCTGCCTCACCTTCTCTTCGCTTTCCCGCAGCAGTTTTTCTGTCCGCTCCTGCTCCTCCACCCTGCCGGAAAGCTCTGCATTCAACAGCCCCAGTTGGGCCGGTGAGGGAAGAGCCAGCAGCTTGGGAACCAGGGGCCAAAGCAGGATCGCAGTGCCGACGGACAAAAGGGCGGTCACCAGCTTGACCAATCCTTCCACGCCATAGGCAGGGACCCAAAGCGTCAGGATCGTCATGAAATGGGTCATCCCGCAGGCAAGGATGAAGCCAACAAACAAAAAGAATACCCACCGATACTCCAAATCCCTTCGGCGCCGGACAAACCAGAACAACGCAAGGGGAATGGAAAAATAGGCAAGGCCGATCACCGCGTCCGAGGCCGCATGAAGCCAGATAAGGCCGGGGGACCATAGCAGGCAGAAGCCATGAGGAGTGAGCCCGGACGGATTGAAAAGCCAACTCCAGATGGTCATGCCCCTTTTTATCCCTTGCACAAGTCCGGATCGACGCCGCCGCTCTGCCGGGGCGGGCGCGGAGACCGTCCATTGGTCCTGATGCAGCCCAACCCGACGAAAATTACATGCCGTCCACATGCCGTCAAGAAACGGAAAAGAGGCGGATCGAACTCCTCCTCTTTTCTGGAGGTTATTGAGCATGCAGAAAAATTTTCTGGTAAATGGATTTTTTCTGGAACCAATGTCGGCGGGCGTCGTTTGGCACCACGGATAGTAAATCTTTTGCCCCCCGCTCTTGCTATCCAACAACATGGGCCCGGAACGCTTTCTCCCCCCCCCCGACGGCGTTCCGGGCTCCAACTGTTTCTGGGGCCTGACAAATACCTTGCGGCTGCGATATGGACCATGCTCATGAAGCTGACTGCGAGCCTGGGCCTAGCGGAACCTTCCCTTGGGATCGAACCATATCATCACGCTTTTGCTGAACGGCGTCCAAATTCCGATCCGAACGCCAATCCGCCGCAATTGCGCGCCGGTCCATTCATTGCAGGTATGAAAAAGATCGTAGCGGCGGGAAGATTCATAAAAAACATCCGAGGGGCCATAGCCTTTCAAAGGCTGTGTGCGGCCCATGGCATTTAACCGAAAATAGCTTTCCAGTTGCCGGGACAGTTGCAGATATTGGCGTCCGCTGATCATAAGCGGCCGCATGTCTGACCCCGGTTGGGGAGCATGGATATGGTCGATGTGAAGCAGCGTGCGTCGACCCGCGACGACCGCCCGCACGGCGACAAGCGGGTCGAGATCGGACCAGCGCGGCGTGTTGAGGTAGAAATTGCGTTCGCCCCAACCAAAGAGCAGATGGCTGGATGCTGCATAGCGAGGATCGGAGATATCCTTCGCGCTCACCAGACGGGTCCAGTCCTGCAATTCATTTCTTACCGGCAGGACCAGGCCGGTATGCACGCCATTGCTGTAGACGAAGATACGAACGCCTTGATGCGGCTCGTTCCATTCAGGATGAGTAGGGACCAGCGACCCGACTAGCGCGGCCGAAAGATAGGCCAGCACCAGAGCCACTGACACCGCCAGGACGGCCGTCAGCTTTCGGGCCAGCGATCTGACCACCTCTTCAATCCGGCTGGGCTGCGCTGCTCTCGAAAAGGCCATTGGAAAATGCTATAGGGCGGGGATGGAGAAGCAAATGGAAAATGGTGCGTCTCCGCAACCGCCCAAAGGCGCCGCAGCGGATTGGACGATTCCCCAGAACTGGTCCCACTATACCGCAGAGGATCACGCCATATGGGATGAACTGTTCGCCCGCCAATCCAGGCTTTTACCCGGACGCGCGACCGACGCGTTCATGCGCGGCCTGGACGTACTTCACTTGACCAGGGCCGGCATTCCCGACTTCGCGGAATTGTCAGAGCGGCTAGGCGCGGCCACTGGCTGGCAGGTGGTGGCGGTTCCCGGCCTTATACCAGACGATATCTTCTTCGATCATCTCGCCAATCGCCGCTTCGTATCCGGCAATTTCATCCGCCGTCGCGATCAGCTCGATTATCTGCAGGAACCCGACGTATTTCACGACATATTCGGCCATGTCCCATTGCTCACCGAACCAGTGTTCGCCGACTATATGCAGGCTTATGGACAGGGAGGATTGCGCAGCCTGCAATATGGCGCGCTGCACCGGCTTGCGCGGCTCTACTGGTACACGGTCGAGTTCGGCCTGGTACGCGAGAATGGCAATCTGCGCATTTATGGCGCGGGCATCGTCTCCAGCCACGGCGAAAGCATATTCGCGCTCGACGATCCCAGTCCCAATCGCATCATGTTCGATCTGAAGCGAGTGATGCGGACCAAATATCGCATTGACGACTTCCAGCAGAACTATTTCGTGCTTCACAGTTTTGACGAACTGTTGCGTCAGACCCTGGCGACCGATTTCGCACCCCTTTATGCCGAGCTCGAAAAGCTGCCCGACATTGAAATAGGAGCGCTGGTAGACGGCGACGACATCATCACCCGGGGCACGCAGGCCTACGCCGCGGCGCGGACGACCTGATCCCGTTTGCCGTCCAATTTTGGGATTTTAGCAGGCATTGCCGATTGCCCCATTTCCGCCGAAATGGTAAATATAAGGCGACGACTCTTCAGGAGATAATTAGGGGACCAAAAGCCGTCAGTCATCTTGACTGGAGGAATGAAAATGCACCGCCATATGTTTGCGGCATGGACTGCCATGTTGCCTTTGTGCCTCGTCTCTGTCCCTGCGAATGCCGATCTCCCCAACAAAAATTGCTGGCAGGCCGACGAAGTTGCGGCCGCCGAGTTGCATAATTTTCAGACGATGTTGATGGTAGGGGCGCTCAAATGCCGTGACCGATCCCCGGCGGCTTTGGAGGGATATAACCGCTTCATGTCCATCAAGCGGGACCTGGTTGTGGCCAATCAATATATTCTGACATCGCACTTCATCCGCAACTATGGCGATTCCAGTGGCACAGGCGCCTTCCGGGATTATGAAACCCGCGTTGGCAACCGTCACTCATCGGCCGATAATCTGGGGCGGTGCGAAGCCATTGGCGCCATGGGCCGCATGGCCGCCAACGCATCCGAGGCGGATCTGAGAGAACTTGCCAGAGTGGTAGGCCAGGAGTCGTTGGAGATGACGTGCCCGACCTTCGCGCAAGCAGATGAAGGGCTTGCTCCCTCCTTTGCGGCAAGCGCCAGCGCAAAGGCTGAACCGGCAGCAGCGCCAGCGGCCGATTTCGCCGGCAATAGCGGAGCCCCCACCTCCGCTGGTGCAGTGGCGGATACAGCAACACCGGCACTCGTCACTGCAGAAGCCGGAACGCAGCCAAAGGTGGTGACAGTGGCCGAAACGCCAGCGCCTGCAGCAGCAGCGCCCACCGCTGCCCAAGCTCTACAGGATGCAGCCAAGGCTTTGGCATTGGCCGCCAGCGCCATGCAGTCAGAGGCTGCCGCTGCGGCAGAAGCGCCTGCACCAAAGACGGCGAACCTTACCAGAACACCCAAATGAGAGGTCAAGGATAAGGCTTCACGCAACGATCTGCGGCAGGACGGCGTCCAGAAGCAACATGCCCGGCTCAAGCACTTTGAGCCGATCGCCCTCAGCGGCGACCAGACCCAATGTTTGGAGCTGTTCGACCGCCCTGCGGTCCACCAGCGCTTCCTGAGCGATGCTGGACCGCTCCGCTATTCTTGCGAGGTCCACACCTTCGCGCAGTCGCAGACCCATGAGCAGGGCCTCGGTTGCCTTGTCCGTCGCTGACAAGGGCGTCAGATTTTCTATGCCATGGCCGCTACGGCCGATTTCGGCAAGCCAGTTCTCCGGCTTCTTCCGCCGCTGGCTCGCCATGCCGCCACGCCGCCCATGTGCACCGGGGCCAATCCCGACATAGTCCTGATAGCGCCAGTAGATGAGGTTATGGCGGCTCTCATCACCGTGCCGCGCATGATTACTGATTTCATAAGCGGGAACTCCGGCCGCAGTGGTGAGGGCCTGAGTAAGCTCAAACAGCGTCGCCGCATGGTCGGGGTCCGCGGGCTTCAGCTCACCCTTGCGCACCAGCGTGTCGAAACGCGTGCCCGGCTCAATGGTAAGCTGGTAGAGCGAAAGATGCGTGGTACCGAAAGAGAGGGCTCGTGTCAGCTCCCGCTCCCATTCCGCTTCCGTCTGGCGAGGCCGCGCATAAATAAGATCGAAACTCACGCGCGCAAAAAGCCCTTGCGCCGCTTCCAGCGCGGCCAGCCCCTCCCGAACGTCGTGAGCCCGTCCGAGAAAATGCAGGTCCTGGTCATCAAGCGCCTGGAGACCCAGCGACACCCGGTTGACCCCGGCGCGCGCGATATCGGCGAAGCGCGCCGATTCGACCGATGAGGGATTGGCTTCCAGGGTGATTTCGATGTCGTCGGCAAATCCCCAGAGTCGCTCTGCCGCAATCAGCAAAGCCTCGACCGTTTGGGGCGGCATCAGCGAAGGGGTGCCGCCGCCAAAGAAGATGGATGAAAGCCGCCGTCCGCCAGTCAGGGCCGCCTCATGCGCCATGTCCTTGAGCAGCGCCTCGCGCCAGGCTTCCTGGTCCACACCTTCCCGCACATGGCTGTTGAAATCGCAATAAGGACATTTGGAGACGCAAAAAGGCCAATGCACATACAGCGCCAGCGGCTCCGTTAGGGCTGCATTCACATTGGATTCCTTCATATGCGTCACCCTATGATCGCAAAGCTTCCGATGGAAAAGCCAATAATGAAGACGCCGGCCGCCCTCGCCCTGTTCCTGGCCCTCGCCCCCTCCCTCGTCAGTCCAGCAGCCGCCCAGCGCTATCCCGACGAGCGGTATGAGGAAGATTATCGCTACTACGGCGATCGAGATGCTGAGGATGAGGCTCCGCCGGTCTATTGGGACGAGGCGCCGGAAGAAGAGCAGCAGCGCGGAGCGAGCATGTTCCGATCCGTACTGCTGAAGCGGCACAATGACGCGCGCCGCTCCGCCGGCCAGCGCCCTTTGCGCTGGAACGCCACTTTAGCGGCCGACGCACAACGCTATGCCAATCAGTTGGCGCGCACGCGGGTCTTCAAGCACAGCCGGGAGCCGCGCGGCGCTACCCCGCAAGGCGAAAACCTCTGGATGGGGAGTTCCGGCTATTTCAGCTATGACGAGATGATCGGGAGCTGGATCAATGAAAAGCGCTGGTTCCGCAGGGCGGCGATGCCCAGGGTCAGCACGACCGGCCGATGGGCCGATGTGGCGCATTACACCCAGATCATCTGGCACAGCACCACCGATCTAGGCTGCGCCATCGCCGACAATCGCAAGGACGAATATCTGGTCTGCCGCTATGGCCCGCCGGGGAATGTCTATGGTCGCGATCCCCTGGGCGGCGACGAACCGCCTAAGCCGACCCGGACGGGCTATTGATGTTGGATCTTGCACATTCTCAGCGCAAATAATCCGCCGCCAGTAACAGCAGCAGCTTCACGTCCAGCGCCATTCCCTCGCTTCTCCGCGCCTTGATATAGCCGGAGACTTCGGCAAGCGGCACGCGATGGACGATGATGTTCTCTCCTTCGGTGCCGCCACCCTTGCCCGTCCGTACAAGCTCGGACGCCCTGAACAGAGTGAAGCTTTCCGACACCATCCCAGGTGAGCTGTAGAACCGGCCCAGATCTTCCATGCGGCCAGCATGATAGCCGGTCTCTTCCTGCAACTCCCGTGCCGCTGCTGCGGCCGGCTCTTCGTCCATGCCATCATCGCCGATGAGGCCTGCCGGCAGTTCCAGGCATCGAGACTTCAGCGGCACCCGATATTGTTCGACCAGCAATATATGAGGCTCATCAGCTGCCTCCTCAATGGCCAGAATAACGGCGGCCTGAATGCCGCGGCTGCGCGAGACATATTCCCATGTGCCTTCGCGTTTCGCCGTGATGAAGCGGCCTTCCCACATGGTTTCGACGGGCTGGGTCATGGGGCTCCTTAAATGAACAGATTATAATTCGATCAGCCGGTCCGGCAGCTCGTTGGGGTTGGTGTCGCCTCTAGGAAAATGTTCCGCCAGCACCATGCCGACGAGCCGCACCGCCTCAGCCATGCCCCTGCCCGGCCGGCCAAGGCGCACCTCGTCGATCAGGGCAATCATCGCGTCGCCCCAGACTTCCGGTTGGACCTTGGCGACAATGGCTTCGTCGGCCACGATTTCCGCTCGATGCTCGTCCAGCGAAAGATAGATCAGAATGCCGGTGCGGCCGATGGTGCGGCGCTCGGCCCCGACCTTGAAGAAGGCAATGGCCTTTCGGCGCACCCGCCGCGCCTTTGTGCGCTTGGGCGTCAGGGCCATGCGCAGCGGCATGATGGCGAGCAGGTAACGGGTCATCAGAAATATGGCGATGAGCAATCCCAGCAAAACGGAAAGTGTCAGCCCAGCCGTCAGTTCCCGCTCCCAGCCTCCACCGAGCATCCCGTGCAGCCGATCCATGAACCAGGCGGGAAACATGGCCACTGACGATAGCATCAGGAAAATGGCCGCCACGGCCCAATGCAGTCCGACATCATGATAGCTGTCGGACCGGTCCGCGACGATGGTGACAATCTCCCCATCGGTCCGTTGTTCGGCCTCAGCCACTGCTGCGGTAACCTCCGCATGCTCCTGCGGCGTCAGCCTGTTCACTGTGCGCATCACCAGCCCCCCGAAGCGCCACCGCCGCCGAAGCTGCCGCCCCCGCCGCCAAATCCACCGCCTCCGCCCCAGCTTGACCCCCCGCTGCCGCCGCCCCAGCCGCCGCCAAGGCCAGGGCCCCAGATAACAACCGGACCAAGTCCGCGGCGGTAACGACGTCCTCCAAAAGCGCGGCCAAACATCGTCGGGAGAATAAAAAAGAGCAGAATTGCGATCCAGAAGAACAGCATGAAGCCGTTCCCAGATGAACGATGCTCCTTGGCCTGCTGTTGCGCCGCCAGCGCGCGAGCGCGCGCTTCGTCCGGCGGCAAGGCGAGCAGCTTACCGATCTCATCCACGCCGGCGACGATACCGCCAGGATAGTCATTATCCTTGAAGCGCGGAATGATCGCATTTTGAATGATGATGCTGGACATCGCGTCCGTTAAAATGCCTTCCAGACCATAGCCGACCTCAATCCGCACCTTCCGGTCGTTGGGCGCAACAATCAGCAGCGCCCCGTTATTCTGTTCCTTTTGTCCGATCCCCCACTGACGACCCAGCTGATAGCCATAATCGGCGATATCATAACCCTGAAGATCAGGCAGGGTGGCAACCACCACTTGCCTGCCACTTTGGTCCTCGATCCCCTTTAGCGTGGCCGTCAGGGCCTGCTCCTGGGCGGGATCCAGAATATTGGCATTGTCGACAACGCGGCCCGTGAGCTTGGGGAAGGTCTGGGCTTGGACGGTGGAAAGCGTGAGGACGACAAAAAGAAGCGCGATCAGGCTTTTAATCCAAAAATCCCGCCTTTGATCATATAGTGCCGCGATCATCATCGAACGCCGGGCCTAGGCCCCGAAGTCCACCTTCGGCGCTTCCTCCGCGCCTTGCGTCGTCGCTTCGAACGGCGTCATGGGCTTGGCGCCATGCACCAGTTTCGCCCCGATCATTTCCGGGAAAGTGCGGATGCGGGTGTTATAGTCGCGCACCGCCTCATTATAATCGCGCCGGGAAACGGCGATCCGGTTTTCTGTACCTTCCAGCTGGCTTTGCAGGGCCAGGAAGTTCTGGTTCGATTTCAGGTCAGGATAAGCTTCGACCGACACGAGCAGGCGGCCGATGGAACGTCCAAGCTCATTCTGAGCAGCCTGGAAGGCCGCAACCTTTTGCGGATCCTGGAGATCATCGGCGCTCACCTGCACGGAAGTCGCCTTGGCGCGAGCCTCAGTGACTCGCGTCAGGGTGTCCTGTTCCTGCTTGGCATAGCCCTTCACCACAGCGACAAGGTTTGGCACCAGATCGGCGCGGCGTTGATACTGATTTTGCACGTCGGCCCATTTCGCCTTCACATTTTCCTCCGACGCCGGCACCGAATTAATACCGCAAGCCGAAAGCGAGATCGCCGCCACCGGGGCCAACAGAGCGTAGGAAAAACGACGATCGGTCATCTCATTCTCCAGCAGGACGTTGCAGTTCCAACCAATGGCTGCAAAATAGGAGGCTGATTGCCTGTCCGCAACAATTGGCTGTACTATTTTTGTAAAACAGCTCCGATCCAAGAGGGGAAGATCAAATGCTGGCTGAATTCCGCAAATTCATAGCGCGCGGCAATGTCCTCGACCTTGCGGTCGCCGTCATCATTGGGGCGGCCTTTGCAACGATTACAAAGTCGCTGACCGACGACATCATCATGCCCTTGGTAGCGGCGCTGTTCGGCGGCCTTGATTTTTCCAACCACTTTCTTGTCCTTGGCGACATTCCCGCGGACTTCAAAGGTTCGACCGCCAGTTATGCCGATCTGAAAGCCGCCGGCGTGGCGCTGTTGGGATGGGGTCAGTTCCTGACCGTCGTCATTAACTTCCTGATCCTCGCCTTCATCATTTTCCTGATCGTGCGGCAGGCGGGCAAGCTTTTTCGCAAGGAAGAGGAAGCGCCCGCAGCTGAACCCCAAGAGGTTGTCCTGCTTAGGGAAATTAGGGATTTGCTGCAAAAATAGGCATCAAGGCGGGCGCAGCCGCCGAAACAAATACGACGGAAAGTGCTTTTCCAGGGAACAAAGCGCGATGGCAGCCTGTTGGTGCGCCTAGCCATGCTCAAATTGGCGGTAACAGGAGGTTCTGACGTGAAAGTCATAGTCAATGGTCTTGCGATTGCCGGTATGCTTGCCCTCGGGGCGTGCGATTCCAAAAAGGAAAACGCCATCGAGAATGCCGCCGAAAACCAAGCGGACATGATGGAAAACCAGGCCGCAACGATGGAAGAGCAGGCGGACGTCACCAATAATGCTGCGACCGCCAATGCTATGGAAAACCAAGCCGACGTGCTTGAAGAAAAGGCAGAGCAAACACGCGAGCAAGGCGAAAAAGCTGCCGATAAGGCCGAAGAAACCGCTCCTCGCTGATTAGCGCGGTTCTTCTCTTTTCGACACTTTTCATTCATTTAAGACGCCCTATATAGGGTGGTGCCGGACCTGTCCGGCTATGGCGATAAATTGTGTCGTGTAATAGGCGCAGCGGACCCGGGGGCAGTACCCGGCGGCTCCACCAGAAAGGGCTTCGTCCCATAGCGAAGCCCGTCCTGACGGGGCCGAACCAGGATAGACGTGTGTTGAAAGACGATATTTTTGCCCGGCCCGAGTAAGCCGTAAAACTGTTCAAAACCTACAAGTGCCAACGATAACGAGGCTCTTGCTCTTGCTGCGTAATTGATGGGCTCACGCCCTGACATTACCCAAAAAGAACGCGGTTGGACCCACCGGGCAACAGAAGCGGATTCCAGCGGTTTGGGGAGCACCGGGCAACAGAAGCTCCCCGCCTGAATTCAGTAAGTCCGTAGTCCCTGCTCAGCCGGGCCCCAGGCTTTCTTCCCCGGTATATTAGACGCTGATGACAGCTTCATCCACATCCTCAAGGACGGAAGTGGAAAATTATCGAGCCCCTTTGCCCTGCCCTCCGGCTGCGGCCATCGGCTGTGGAAGGGGCGGTGCGCCCGAACCCAGGCTCGCCAGATATTTGATCACAGCAGCCCTATCGGCTGGCCGGCGCAGACCCGCAAAGGACATTTTGGTGCCGGGCACGTCCTTGCCCGGAGAGGCGAGGAAGCTGTCCAGCCGCTCATAGGTCCATGTACCTTCATGAGACTTCATGGCGGGGGAGTAGGCAAAGCCGCCATGTGTCGCGATTTTGCGCCCGACTACACCCCAAAGATTGGGACCGATACGGTTTGGACCGCCCTGCTCAAAACTATGGCATGTGCTGCAGACTCTTGCCTTGCCTTCGCCCGCCGTCGCGTCCGCACTGGCGAGCAGCGTTCCAAGGTCCGCCACTTCCTTCGGCGCAGCGGCTGTCGCCACGGCGGGCCGGGGCACCGGCTGGTGTTCGATATCATCCATATAGGCGATCAGGCGGCCGCGCTCGCCCGGCCCCTTCAATCCGCTCGGCCACCCTCGCTGGACCGCAGCCAGATCGACAGCGGGCGGCAGATCGTCGGCGCCCTTGAAGGCCAATTGGCCCGGATAAGTGGTGGGGATCAGCTGGTCCGCAAACCAATCTCCACCCAGGATGACCGCAACCGCTCCTGCCGATGCAATCCAGGCGATTTTCCATGCTTCCCGGTCCATGGCTCAAGCACCGCCGCCAAAGAAGATCGCGCGCGTCCAGAACACATAATCGGACTCGATACTCATGATGCCGACCAGCACGAGCAGCACCAGCGGCGGCACCAATATGGCATAGAGCAACGACAGCCGCTCCCAGGCCATATGCATGAAAATAGTGACGATCAGGCCCGCCTTCAGCAGCATGAAGGCGACGATGAGAGACCAGCGGACAATGCCGTGAAAGTGGAAATAATCCACAAGGTAGGACAGAGTGCTCAGGACAAAGAGATAGCCCCAGATCTTGAGGTAAAGGCCGATGGGATGCTGCTGCCCCTCATGCACTTCCACCTGTGGTCGAACTGTTGCAGACATCTCGTGATTCATGACGCTTCTCTCCGTCACCACAGGTAGAAAAAGGCGAAGATGAAGACCCAGACAAGGTCGACGAAGTGCCAGTACAGCCCGGCGATCTCAACCGCAGAATAATCGCCGCTCCGGTCATAATGCCCGCGCAGCACCTTGGACGCGATGATCAGCAATAGGATGACGCCGCAGGTCACGTGCAGGCCATGGAAGCCGGTGATCATGAAGAAGCTTGCTCCGAATTGCGGCGCTCCCCAGGGATTGCCCCAGGGGCGTACGCCTTCTTGGATAAGCTTGGTCCATTCGAACGCCTGCATGCTGACGAAGGTCGCCCCGAACAAGGCGGTGGCGAACATCAGGCCTGCGGTCTTCTTGCGGTCGCGCCGATATCCGAAGTTGACGGCCATCGCCATGGTGCCGCTGGAACTGATAAGAACGAAGGTCATGATCGCGATCAGGATGAGCGGAATGGATTGGCCTGCGATAGTTAGCGCGAAAACCTCGCTGGCATTGGGCCAGGGGAGGGTCGCCGAAGCGCGCATGGTCATGTAGGAAACCAGGAAGCAGGAAAAGATGAAGGTGTCGCTTAAAAGGAAGATCCACATCATCGCCTTACCCCAATGGGTATGGCGAAAGACTTCCTGATCCGACGACCAGTCGGAGGCGATGTCGCGCACGCCCTGGGACGCGGCTTTATGATATTCCCTTTCCCTTACAACCAACTGCGACATGATAGATCGCTCCGTTCAGGTCGATAGCAACAGTCCCGCCAGCAGGACCCAGATCAGCAGCAGGACATGCCAATAAAGCGTGCACAGCCTGATGCCCGAAAGGGTTGGACGGGCAAGAACCCGCAACCATGCCACCAACCCGCCAGCCAGATGCAGGCCGTGCATCGCCGTCAGAAAATAGAAGAAGGCATTGGCGGGATTGGCCGAGAGATAATAGCCCGCCGCATAAAATTCCCTCCAGAGCATTAGCTGCCCGCCAAGGAAGGCTATGCCGAGCAGCCCCCCTATAATGGTGCCCAGGCGCATCCTCTGCGCGTCACTTCCTAACTTCGTCATGCCCGCGAACGCGGGGATCCAGCTTCTTTGGAAAGTAGCCCTCCTCGCAACTTCCCACGCAACGCTGCTCAGCACCAATATCGCCGTATTCACCCATAGAAGCGCCGGCTCCGGCATCGGCCGCCAGTCGCCTGCACTATGCCCCATTGCCTCATGCACGCCCATACGCATCAGGTAAGCGGCAACAATCAGCGAGAAGATCACGACCATCACGGCGAAATAGACGTAAAGGCCGACGCTCATCGCCATCGGACGGTAGTCAGCGGGATCTGCGAAGCCCTCAACCCCCGGTGTCAGCCAGCTTTTTTCTGTAAGGCGTGAGAACAGGCTCATGATTGCGGCTCATTTTGGGGGATGAAATCGCGATGATGCCCCGGCACGCTATAATCATAGGCCCAACGATAGACCGTCGGCAGCTTCGCTCCCCAATTGCCATGCTTGGGGGGCGTATCGGGCGTCTGCCATTCCAGGCTCGCCGCACCCCAAGGATTGGGATCGGCCTTGGGGCCCCGGAACAAGCTCCATATCATATTGTAGAAAAAGAGGGACTGCGCCGCAAACACCACCATCGCGGCGATGCTGATCATTTCATTGGCGAAATGCGCCGAGGCGGGAATGAAGGCCGTCTCCCCCAAAGCGAAATAGCGGCGGGGGACCCCGAGAACGCCCAGATAATGCATCGGCAGGAAGATCGCGTAGACGCCGATGAAGGTGATCCAGAAATGCGCCTTCGCCAGCGCATCATTCCACATCCGGCCAGTCATCTTTGGATACCAATGATAGATCGCGCCAAAAATCACCAGGATTGGCGACACCCCCATCACCATATGGAAATGCCCCACCACGAAGAATGTGTCGCTTAGCGGCACATCGACGCTCACATTGCCCAGGAACAGCCCCGTGAGGCCGCCATGAATGAAGGTGAAGAGGAAGGCGATGGCAAACAGCATCGGCACGCGCAGGTGGATATCGCCCCGCCATAGGGTCAGCAGCCAATTGTAAACCTTGATCGCGGTCGGAATGGCTATCACCAGCGTCGATGTCGCGAAGAAGAACCCGAAATATGGGTTCATGCCGCTGACATACATGTGATGCGCCCACACCAGAAAACTCAAAGCCCCGATGATGACAATGGCCCACACCATCATGCGATACCCAAAGATATTTTTACGCGCATGGACGCTGATAAGGTCGGACACGATGCCGAACGCGGGCAGCGCGACAATGTAAACCTCTGGGTGGCCGAAGAACCAGAAAAGATGCTGAAAAAGGATCGGACTTCCACCCTCATGATCGGTCGGCTGGCCCATGGACAGCACCGCAGGCATGAAGAAGCTGGTGCCCGCGATCCGATCGAGCAACATCATGATCGCGGCGACGAACAATGCGGGAAAGGCCAGCAGGCCCATGATCGAGGCGACGAAAATGCCCCAGACCGAGCAGGGCATCCGCATCAGCGTCATCCCCTTCGTCCGCGCCTGCAGCACAGTAGTC
Organism: Rhizorhapis suberifaciens; assembly: GCF_014200045.1. GTDB lineage: Bacteria > Pseudomonadota > Alphaproteobacteria > Sphingomonadales > Sphingomonadaceae > Rhizorhapis > Rhizorhapis suberifaciens. Next base: position 190,629 of record NZ_JACHOV010000002.1, on the reverse strand, counting down.
ACATAGTTGAGGCCGCCCATGGTGAAGGCAATGATGAAGATCGCCAGGCTCGCCAGCATCAATATGATCCCATATTGATGTCCCGGCGTCCCCTCCGTGATTGCTTGCGGCGGATAGAGCGTCCATCCCGCCCCGGTTGGCCCGCCAGGCACGAAAAAGCTCGCCACCAGCACCAGAACGGAGAGCAGATAGACCCAATAGGACAGCATATTGACGAATGGGAACACCATGTCCCGCGCGCCCACCATCAACGGGATAAGATAATTGCCGAACCCGCCGAGCAGCAGCGCCGTCAGCAAGTACACAACCATGATCATCCCGTGCATGGAGACATATTGCAGGTAATTTTCGGGCTGGATCGCTGGGAACAATCCCGGAAAACCAAGCTGCAACCGCATCAAGGCCGAAAGCACCAGCGCCACCAGGCCGATTGAAATTGCGGTCACGCCATATTGGATCGCGATAACCTTATGATCCTGGCTCCAGACATATTTGCCGATCCAAGTTTTGGGGTGATGCAGCGGGCGAAGGTCGTCAGCAATCGTCGTTGCCATCAGTTCAGGCTCCCCGTTACCGGTGTCGTGCAACTATCCGAACTCGCCAAAATGGCGGAGATGGAGGACGGCGCGGCTTGCGCCATGACTTCGCTGAAGGTGACTTGATCGCTCAGCCACTTTTCATAGGCTTGGGGCGATTCCACCACCACCGTACCCCGCATCTCATGGTGACCGACGCCGCAAAGCTCTGCGCACAAAATCTCATAGCTCCCGGTCTTGGTGGGGGTCATCCAGAAATAGGTCACGATGCCGGGAACCAGATCCATCTTCGCCCGAAATTGCGGAACGTAGAAATCATGAAGCACGTCCTTGGACCGCAAGACCATCTTCACGGGCTTCCCAATCGGCAGATGCAGTTCGTTGGTTTCCACCAATAGGTCGTCCCGGCCAAATGGATCGCGGGGATTAAGGCCGAAGCTGTTGTCAGGCGTGATGTGCCCCACCGCCGCCGTCCCCAGAACACCGTCAGGTCCGGGAAGGCGGAAGCTCCATTGCCATTGCTGGCCCGTCGCTTCGACAACCGAAGCGTCCTTGGGCACCGTCACATATTGGCTCCAGGCGATAAGGCCCGGCGCCAGCATCCCGGCAATTCCGATAGCCGTCCAGAAGGTCAGCCGCTTTTCCAGCGAGGCATTTTCGGGCTCATAATGGGCGCGGTTTCCGGCTTTGTGCCGGTACTTCCAAAGCGCCCACGCCATGAAGAGGTTCAGCAGGATAAAGGCGACCGCGCAGATCCAGAGGGTGATGTTCAACGCATCGTCGAGCGAACCCCAGTTGGACGCAAGGGGCGTCATCCACCAAGGGCTGACCAAATGGAATATGATCGAACCCAGGACAAGCAAGGCGATGGCTATCGCAACTGGCACAGGCTCTCCCCTCCTATGCGGGCGGGCCATGCCTTGTAGTCCGGCTTTCGCGTCGACTCGCCACGCGGGAAACAACCAACCTAATGTCCCGGCACCATATAGCTAAAATCAATGGGATGAAAGCGGGGGCATATACGGCCTGAACTCGCGCCGACGAGAGCTATCGGGCGGCGCCAAAGTCTCATGCCAGCCCACTATGCCATAACCCGCGCCTTAGCCCTGGCACTTATTGCGATCGACATAGACCCGGCGGTCGTCCTTGACATAGTAGCAGTCGCCCCGGTCGTCCCAATAATAACGACGGCCATCGGAACTGACTGCGCCGATCACGCCGCCGGCCACAGCCCCTGCGGCCGCGCCTTCACCAACGCTGACGCCAGGAATGACGGCGCCCGCGACAGCGCCGCCAGCAGCGCCCACGCCTGCACCGACAGCCGCGCCGCGCAGGGTGCGATTTTCGCTCTGGCAGGCGCTTAAGGACAGGCCCGCGAGCAGCAGCCCTGCTAGGGTGAACCTGTTCATATATATTTCCTCTCCATTTACGATCCGCCACGGCCAGATCTCTGCTCTTGCGCAGGGTTCTACCGGACGCTGTCCGATCAACGGAGGGCGAGGGAAGATCGTTCCACAAATGCCTCCTCATGCTGACGGGTTCCGCGCCGCCCAGGGCAACCTGTCGTGAATCACCCGGCCCGTTGTACAGGGGCGATGCGATAATGGATCGTCCTCTGGCTCTGATGGATAGCGATCTGGACCGGCGGCAATTGACCGTCTACGGCGGTCATTCAAATCGGGCGCACAATCGCATGCATGTTCTGCAGTTGGAATTCTGCGAAGGCGTTGGTGATATCAGTCTAGTTCCGATCTGCAGGTCATTGCTTGGTCATTCTCTCCGGAGACCATGATTCCATCCAGGGGAAAGTCATGAGCCTGCATTCCAGAATTTTGAGGATGATGCTGAGGGCCGTTTCACCCCGCGCCCGCGCAGCGCGCATGAAGCAGTTCGAACAGATGATGCAGATAAAGCCAGGGCTGCGCGTCATTGACCTGGGCGGCAGCACCAAGATCTGGAAATTCGTCGAAACACCGCTCAACATCACCGTAGTGAACCTCGAAAGCCAGCGGATCGACGAGTTCACATATGGGGCCCATCGTTTCACCATCGCCAGGGGCGACGCGACCGATCTCAGGGAATTTGCAGACGACAGCTTCGACCTGGTTTTTTCCAATAGCTGCATCGAACATGTCGGCGACGGCGACAAGCAAGCCGCTTTCGCGCAGGAGGTACGCCGCCTGGCGCCTTCCTATTTCATTCAGACCCCATCCATCCATTTCCCCGTCGAGGCACATACTGGCCTCCCCTTCTGGTGGTATTATCCGCAAGCCTGGCGACAGGCGTTCATCAGGCGCTGGAGGAGACGGCGGCCTGCTTATGGCGAATTCATTGCTGGAACGAGGGTGCTGACCAGGGAAAGGCTCGAAACAATATTTCCCGACGCCGATCTCCATAGCGAGCGCGTGCTGGGCATGGTGAAATCCTACATTGCGTGCAGAGTTAGCCCAGCCCGAAAAAAACCTGCCCCGACCGCGCTAACGGCGAAGAATTCCCGAAGCCCAAGTCTTGTGTGAATGCCACCGGCAGACGCTTCATGCTCCGGCCAGTGAAGATGATTCACTCCGGCTATGCCGGATGCGCCGTTCCGATCATCAGTTTGGCGTCTCGATCATCAGATGCTGGGCAAGACCGGACCGCCAGAGCGTGATACGCTCTCGTCGCCGTGCCTCCTCCAACTTCGACGCGAAGCTGGTGACGGTGCCGCGCATGGCAATGGCATCCTCCAGGGAGCCGTATAGTCCAGCTCCGACCCCCGCAAGCATCGCCGTGCCCAGCGCCGTCGTTTCCACGTCCGCCGGGCGTTCGACTGGAATGTCGAGAATATTAGCCAGATCCTGGGCGATCCAGTCATTGGCGCTCATTCCGCCGTCGATGCGCAGCATGGTCCAACGCGCCCCGTCGGAGGCGAAGGCGGTTTGAAGGTCGTGGCATTGATGGGCGAGCGATTCCATCGCTGCGCGGACGATGTGGGCGCGGCCGGTGCCCTGGCTGAGACCGGTGAGTACGCCGCGCGCATCGGGGAGCCAGTGCGGCGCGCCCAGACCCGCCAGCGCTGGCAGGAACAGGACGCCTCCATTGTCGGGCACGGAGCAGGCTAGATGCTCCGTCTCGGCGGCGTCGCGGATGACGCCCAGCCCGTCGCGCAGCCATTTGATGAGGCTGCCCGCGACGAAGATCGAGCCTTCAAGCGCATAGGTGCGCTCTCCGCCGATCTGGTAGAGCACGGTGCCGAGCAGGCGGTGTTGCGAACTGGCCAGGGTCTTGCCCATATTTGTGAGGACAAAGGCGCCGGTGCCCAATGTCGCCTTGGTATCGCCAGGACGCAGGCAATGCTGGCCTATGGTCGCCGACTGCTGGTCACCCGCGAGGCCGCAGATCGGGATGGCGCGACCCAAGAGGTCGGGAAGGGTCGATCCGAAACGGCCGAGGCTGTCGACCACTTCGGGCAGGACCCCACGGGGCACGCCCATGATGCCGAGGAGATCTTCATCCCAGTCGGCGCCGTCCAGTGCAAGCAGTTGGGTGCGGCTGGCGTTGCTGGCATCGCTGATGTGCAGGCCGCCGGTCAGTTTCCACACCAACCAGCTTTCGACCGTGCCGACGGCGAGGCGGTTCCCCAGCGCCCGCGCATTGGGCACATTGTCGAGTATCCAGCGAATCTTCGTTCCGGAAAAATAGGGGTCGATGACGAGGCCGGTGCGCTGCTGGAGGCGCGGTTCCAGACCCGCTTCACGCAAATCGTCGCAGAAGGGAGCGGTGCGCCGGTCCTGCCAGACGATGGCGTGCGTGACGGGTTGCCCTGTCTGCCGGTCCCAGGCGACGACAGTTTCACGCTGGTTGGTAATGCCGACGGTGGCGATCCGGTCCGCGCCACCAGCTTGCGCGACGACTTCGCGGGCGCAGACGAGCGTCTTGTCCCAGATTTCCGCCGCGTCATGTTCGACCCAGCCGGGCGCGGGATAATATTGCGTCAGTTCCCGCTGCGCCACGGACTGGATCTTGCCGTCCCCCGTGTAGACGATGGCTCGGGTCGAGGTGGTGCCCTCGTCCAGAACCAGAATCAAGTCGCCGCTCACGTCCTCTCTCCCAGATATTTTTCCAGTTCCCCTACCTGACCGGAATCGAGGTACAGGCCAAGCTTGGAACGACGCCACAAAATGTCCTGCGCGCTCCTGGCCCATTCGCGCGCCACGAGATAGTCGACTTCGGCGGCGGTCAGGCCATGGCCGAAATGCTGGCCGAGATCGGCAAGGCTTGCCGTAGTGCCGAGCCAGTCGCGCGCCGTCGTGCCATAGGCGCGAACAATGCGGTCGAGCATATCGTCCGGCAGAAAGGTGTAGGTCCGCCGCAGATCGTCGATCAGCGCGTCGCGTCCGTTCTTGGGAAAATCGCCACCCGGGAGCGGTGCGGTGGCTGTCCAGTCACCGCCTTGCAAGCTGGCGACCAGGGGGACCAGCTTTTCCACCGCATCCTTGGCAAGATGGCGATAGGTGGTGATCTTGCCGCCGAACACTGAGAGGATTGGCACTTTTCCTTCGGCATTGGTATCCAGATCGAAGCTGTAGCCGCGTGTTGCCGCCTCGGGCTTGCCGGAGCCGTCGTCAATCAGGGGGCGGATGCCCGAATAGGTCCAGACCACGTCATCCGGCATGACCTGCCGTTGAAAATAGGTGTTGGTCGCGTCGCAGAGATAGCGAATCTCCTCTTCGCTCGCCTGCACGTCGGACATGGGGCCGTGATGATCGCAGTCAGTCGTGCCGATCAGGGTGAAATCGCGCTGATAGGGGATCGCGAAAAAAATTCGGCCGTCGGGCAGCTGGAAGAAATAAGAAAAGCCATGCTCGAACAGGCGCGGCACGACGATGTGCGATCCGCGCACCAGCCGCATCCTGCGGTCAGTCTTTTCCCCGGCGCGGTCGAGGAGATCAAGGACGGCCGGACCGGTGCAGTTGACGACGGCCCGGGCCGTGAAACGTTCGCCTGCGCTATGGATCAGCCAATGATCGGCTTGCCGCACCAACCGTTTGACAGCAGTGCGGGTGCGGATCGTCGCGCCCCGATCGGCGGCATCGCGAGCGTTGAGCACAACCAGCCGGGCATCGTCGACCCAGCCGTCCGAATAGACGAATGCAGGGCCGAAGCCGGGCTTGAGCGGCGCGCCCGCCGCATGGCGGTGCAGATCGATCGATTGCGTGGCGGCCAGGTCGCGTCGCCCGCCGATATGGTCATAGAGGAACAAGCCGAGGCGTAGCAGCCAGCGCGGCCGCAGTCCCTTCACATGGGGCAGCACGAAACGCATCGGCCAGATGATGTGCGGAGCGATGGCCCAAAGCCGCTCCCGTTCGCTCAGCGCTTCGCGGACCAGAGCGAACTCATAATGTTCCAGATAGCGCAGGCCACCATGGATCAGCTTGGTCGATGCCGAAGAGGTGCCGCCCGCCAGATCGCCGCGCTCCAGCAATAGCACGCGAGCGCCGCGCCCCGCCGCGTCGCGGGCGATGCCGCAGCCGTTGACGCCCCCACCGATAACCGCAATGTCATAGATATCCTGGCTCATGCCGCCTCACAAAACTATCATGCTGAAGCCGATCGCCGTCAGCAACGACACCAGCGTCGCGGCGATCACCGGCATGGCCCCGCGCCACCCCATCTCCATGATGAGGTCGAGGCGGGATCTCATCGCCGTTGCCGTAACCGCCAGAAGAAGAAGCCCTTTGGACAGGACTAGACTGATGTCGCCTACGATTCGGGGAACCGGAAGCATTGAATTGAGCAGAACCACCGCCAGGAACAGCGTGATGAACCAAGGCAGAGCGAGCTTTCTGATCCAGTGTCCACGATTGTCGTCCTGGTCATTGGCCATGAGCATCGACACGGCGGCAACCACAGGCGCCAGCAACGCGACGCGGGACAGTTTGACGATGGTGGCATAGCTGCCCGCCGTGTCGGAAAAGGCGTAGCCGCCACCAATCGCCTGCGCGACGTCGTGGATGGATGCGCCGATCAGGAATCCCGCCTGCCGGTCATCGAAATGCAATGCGGCGGCAAGCAGCGGGTAAAAGGACATGGCAAGCGCACTGGCCACGGAAATCACCACGAGCGTCAGGGCGAACTGACCCTGGCTGACACGCTTCGTCCCCAACACGCCGAACAATGCCAGCGCGGCCGAGGCCCCGCAGATCGCGGTCGCGCCGCCCGCGAGCAGGCCGATGGCCGTTGACTGGCCGGCCAGCCGCGCAACGATTAACGCAGCGGCCATGGAGGCGCTCATAACCAGGAGGAGAGCGATGAAAGGAATGGGACCAAAGCCACCGATCTGCGCAAGCGTTACCTGCGTTCCCAGCACGACGATGCCCCAACGCAGGCAAGTCTTGGACGCCATGTCCAGCCCCTTGTGCGTGCGCGGCTCGCTGGTGATGAAATTGAGCGACAGGCCGATAAGCAGGCCCATCAGGATAATCGGGGCGCCATAATGTTCGGACAACCAAGCCGCGGCGATGCTCGCGATACCGCAGATGGCAAGGCCGGGCGATAGCGCCTTCCACCGTTCCACGAGAGAAAGTCTGGGTGGGGGGCCGTTTTCTTCAGCCAGAAAGATTTCGCCGTACAGATCGCCGGCATAGTCGCTGTTCAAAGGTCCTCACCTTGCAAAACGCATCCTTTTGATGAAGATGCTTGCTGTATGTCCTACGGTGTCATATCCGTGTGTATGGCCAAGCTTGCTTTCGGGCAAGAGGGTAAGCAGGTCCGATTGCAGAAAAGTGACGGCGCGCCGGGCAAGAAGGATGGGAGAGAGGACGAATGACTACCGTGGCCGAGACGGCGACAACCCGCCCCGAAGGCGGAACGCGCGCACAGAATTTGCTGATTGCGCTGATTTTTCTGGCCACTGCGCTCAACTATGTCGACCGTCAGGTGCTGGCTCTGCTCAAGCCGATGCTGGAAGCCGAATTCAACTGGACCGATCAGCAATTCGCCCATTTGGGATCGGTATTCCAGCTGGCCGCCGCCGCGGCGCTGCTGGGAGTTGGTTGGTTCGTGGACCGATTTGGCGTGCGGTTCGCCTATGGACTGGCGGTGGCGGTGTGGAGCATCGCCGGCATGGCTCATGCTTTGGCGGCGAGCGTACAGCAATTCGTGGTCGCCCGCGCCGTCCTGGCCACGGCGGAATCGGTCAACACCCCCGCGGCGATGAAGACGGCGGCGATCTACCTGCCCATTGAGCGGCGTTCGGTCGGCATCGGCATCATCAACACCGCGCCCAATATCGGCGCGATCCTGACGCCGATCATCATTCCGCCCTTTGCCGTCGCCTTCGGATGGAAAGCCGCCTTCATCGTGACCGGTGCGCTGGGCCTGCTATGGCTGGCGGCGTGGCATTTCAATACGCGATCGCTGGCGCCGGCGGAGGCGGCGCGAGCTGACAGGCGTGCGCCGGTGGCGTGGCGCGCGATCCTGAGTGACCGCCGGAGCTGGACCATCATCGGCGCCAAGGCGTTAACTGACCTGGTGTGGTGGTTCGTCCTGTTCTGGACGCCTGACTTCTTTGCCCGGAAGTTCGAGATGGGCCAGCAGTCGCTGGGCTATCCCATCGCCATCATCTTCACACTGGCGGCACTGGGCGCAATCAGCAGCGGGGCGCTATTCCCGATCCTGCTGCATCGTGGGCTAACGATCAACGCGGCGCGCAAGACGGCCATGCTGGCTTTCGCGCTGATTGTGCTGTCGATGCCGCTGGCGCTGGTCGTGCAGAATCCATGGATCGCGGCCATCTGCATCGGCCTGGGGCTATTCGCGCATCAGGGCTTTTCAACCAACCTTTTCGGCATCGCGACGGAGATCATCCCGTCGGCCCGGATCGCTACCGTGATTGCGCTGGGAGCCATTGGCGGGAACCTGACCGGGACCGGGATCATCGAATTTGCCGGATGGTCGCTGGACCACGGGCTTGGCTATGCGCCGCTGTTCGTGATTTGTGGGGGGGCCTATCTGGTCGCGCTGCTCTACATTCACCTGATGCAACCCCGGCTGGTCGCAGCAGAGGAATAGGGATTGCTCCTGTCTTCGGAACGGAATTAGGCCGTGCGATCCGTCGTATGGCATTTTTCCTGCCTCGATAATCTCTCTTGAATGGAAGCAGTTCAGTCCTGAGGCCGGGTTTCGCACCTGGGCCGTGCGTACCCAAGGCATCGTCATTTTTGTGCTCCCGTCCGAGCAGACGAGCAAAAAAATTCCCCCGGTGCGTAAAGCACCGGGGGATCGTCATACGGACCAACGTCCGGCGGGTGCGTGCAGTCACCCAGCCGTCAGTTGAACCGGACCCTGAGATTGACGCCGGCATAGCGATCCGCATCGCGTGGGATCATCAGGCGCTGGCCAGCGCTGGTGTTCAGCAGCACATAGCTATCGTCGAGAATGTTCTTCACCAGGAAAGTCAGGCGATAGCGGTCGTCCGGATCGGAAAAGCCGAGGCTGGCATTCCACAGGCCATAGGGGGCAATGGGGCCGCTTTCGCCCAGATCCGAAAACTGACTGCTGACATGGTGCCAGTCGGACGAAAGGTACATTTTCAACGCACCCAGGTCGCGGTCATAGTCCGCGCCGAGCGTGTAGCTGAACTTCGGCGCCAGCGGCAGGCGAGTGCCGTCGCGGGCGTCGGGCGCGTTTGTCAGCGGATTGGGATTGAAGCGTTTGACGCGGGCATCGGCATAGGCCGCATTGGCGCGCAGTGTCAGCCCCTCGAGCGGCGTCACCGTCGCGTCGACTTCGAAGCCTTTCGACCGGACGGTGCCCGCATTGGTCAGGTTGGTCGTCAACGCACCATTCACCAGAACGAAGTTGTTCGCCTGGAAGCCATCATATTCGACATAGAAGGCTGCCGCGTTAAGCTGGACCTTGCGGTCGAAGAACTGGCTCTTGAAGCCGAGTTCGAAACTGTCCGATTTTTCCGGATCGATTGGCGTCGAGTTGGTGGGCGCGACATGGTTGAAGAAGACGTTGAACGCCGGTCCCTTATAGCCACGCGTGTAGCTGGCATAGGTCATGACATCGGGCGTAACGTCATATTGCAGCACCGCCTTGCCGGAGAAATTATTGGCGCTGGTCTCGCCGCTCGTCAGGTCGGAGCCGTTGCCTCCGGACGCGATCGTGCCGCCCGCGCCGACGCCCAATATGCCGGGGCCAGTAGCGGGCAGACCGGTGGCTGCATTGATGCCCGCCGCGCGGCGATGCCTGTATTCGACATTGTCGTGCGTGTAGCGACCGCCCAGCGTCAGGCGCAGACCGGGGGTAAATTCATAAGTGGCCTGGCCGAACAGCGCCCAGTTGCGGAAGGACACGTCGCTGCGCGAGGTAGCGGTCGGGAAGATCGTGTTGACCGTGTCGTCGAGGTTGCAGGGCCGCGCGCCCGTCACCGGATCAACTGGCAGCGTCGAGGTGTCGCAGGTGACGTCGCTGCGGGTAAAATCCTGCGTGTTCTTCGAATACCAGAGGAAGCCGCCGACCTGATAGGTGAGAGGCTGGTTCTGAGGCGAGGCGAGGCGAACTTCGGCCGACACCTGCTCGGTGTTGACGGTGCCACGGTCATGCAACTCGCCGGTGCCCACGATGGGGCGCGGCAGGAAGTCGCCCTCGCGAATTTCAGTGTTCCGCCAGTTGCGGTAGCCGGTGACGATGCTGAAGGTATGATCGGCGAAGGTGTCGATATCCGCGTTAAGCGTCACGCTCCATTGCCGATCGAGCGAACGCGTGACCAAATTCTGGTTGATGGTGCGGACGTCTTCGCCGCCCCTCGGATCGAAGCCCAACTCGGCGTCCAGCACTGGACCGCGTGACACACCGGTGACTTCGGCGCAGCAATCGTCATTGGCCTTGAAATAATCTGCGATCAGGCGGAGCCGTCCGCCTTCGCCGTCATAGTCGATGAGACCGCGAGCGCCATAATGCTCATAGCCGTTCACCGTGTTCTTCCGACCACCGTAGATATTGGTCAGGTTGCCATCATAATTGCCGTAGAAACCAGTCAGGCGGCCTGTCAGATTCTGGGCGATGGGACCGGAAATCGTCAGGCGGCCACGATATTCCTCGTCCGTAGTAGCGGACATGTTGGCTTCGGCCTCGAAATTGTCCGTGCCACCCTTTGACACGATGTTGACGAGACCCGCCGACGCATTTTTACCGAACAGCGTTCCCTGAGGACCCCGCAGCACCTCCAGCCGTTCGAAATCAACCAGATCGAGGAAAGACTGGCCCGAACGGCTGAGCACGATTCCATCGACAACGGTGGACACACTTGGTTCAGCAGCAATTGAAAAGCTGATAGTGCCGACACCGCGCATCACGATGGCGCTGTTCGCGTTGGTCGTACCCTTCCGGAAAGTCACGGACGGCACGATGGCCGTAATATCTTCAAGGCTCTTGGCGCCCGCGCGGTCGAGCGCCGCGCCGGTCACCGCGGTAATGGCGATGGGCACGTCCTGCACATTCTGCTTAACCTTCTGTGCAGTAACGATAATATCTTCTACTTGAGCAGCGGCGGGTATCGCCGCCAATAGGCCGATCGACGACACTGAAAGCGCCAGCAGCTTGCCGCACTGGATCTGCCTTGCACTGGTTGAAACTGTCATCTTCCCCTCCTGATTCCGTGTGGCGCGATATTACGCGTTGCCGATTGTGAGCCCGGTGTGTCGCATCTTCTTGATTGACTGCTCAACTTATGTCAAGCGGTGTCAGACACGAAGCAGCCCAGCAAGGCTGTGGCTGGACAATGGCCAAGGGAGCGGAGCCAAGGTGAAACTGACACTTGCCGCGCAGGATGAGGGGTTTGTCTGCCTGCTCGACGGGCGAGTCCTACTCCATCACGGACCGGACCGGCCCGCCATCTCCATCGCGCGTGGTTGTCCGCAGGTGGAAATGATTCGCGGCAATTTCCGCATGGAGGATGCACCAGTCGACCGAATGGAACTTCGCGCTGCCCGCATGGACGGCGCACAGGTCGTCCTGTCCGAAAGTGCCGAAAGCGCGCTGGCTGTTCGCCTGCGCATTGAGAAGAGCGGCAACGGCGGCGGCATGATCGTGGTGGAAACGCTGTTGCCAGGCTATGACCGGCTGTGGATTGACCTGGCCGCCGAGGAGGGCGAGCACGTCTGGGGCGGCGGCGAGCAGATGAGCTATCTCGACCTTTCAGGCCGCCGCTTTCCGATCTGGACCAGCGAGCCAGGCGTCGGCCGGGACAAGAGCACCGCCCTTACGCGCTTGATGGACGAACAGGGCAAGGCCGGCGGCGATTATTGGTGGACCAATTATCCGCAGCCGACCTTCCTGTCGTCGCGGCGCTATGCCTGTCATGTCGACAGCGCGGCCTATAGCGTTCTCGATTTCACGGCCCCGGACCGGCACCGGCTAGAGATATGGGAGGGCGCGACGCGGCTCGAATTTTTCGCCGCTTCGGATTTCATCAAACTTGTGGGGCAGCTCTCCAGCCGCTTCGGTCGTCAGCCAGCATTGCCCGACTGGGCAATAAGCGGTGCGATCGTAGGCCTGAAGGATGGCGCCGCCAGCCTGACGCGGCTGGAAGCGTTTATCGAGGCCGGCGCAGAAATTTCCGGCTTGTGGTGTGAAGACTGGGTTGGCATCCGCCAGACCAGCTTCGGCCGCCGCCTGTTCTGGGACTGGTCGTGGAATGCCGAACGCTATCCTGACCTGCCCCGGCACATCGACGCGCTGGCCCGGCGCGGTATTCGCTTTCTGGGCTACGTGAACCCCTATCTGGCGGTTGACGGCAAGCAATATCAGGAAGCGCTGGAAGGCGGGCACCTGGCGCTGCGGCAGGACAGCGACGAGCCTTATCTGGTCGATTTCGGCGAATTTGATTGCGGCGTGGTCGACTTTACCAATCCGGCAAGCATGGACTGGTTCGCCGAGCGGGTGATCGGGAAGGAAATGCTGGATTTCGGCCTGTCCGGCTGGATGGCGGACTTCGGCGAATATCTGCCGGTCGACGTGCGACTGCATGATGGCAGCGATCCGATGCTGGCGCACAACCTCTGGCCGGTGCTGTGGGCCGAAACCAACGCCCGCGCCATCGCTTCGCGCGGACGGACGGGAGATGCGCTGTTCTTCATGCGTGCGGGCTTTTCGGGCGTGCAGGCATATTGCCCGCTCCTTTGGGCGGGGGACCAGTCGGTCGACTTCACCCGGCATGACGGCATCAACACTGTCATCACCGCCGCGCTTTCTTCGGGCCTTGTCGGAAATGCCTACAGCCATAGCGATGTGGGTGGCTATACCAGCCTGCACGGCAATGTTCGCAGCATCGACCTGATGATGCGCTGGTGCGAGTTGGGCGCGTTCAGCCCGGTCATGCGCAGCCATGAGGGCAATCGTCCCGACGACAATGTGCAACTCGATTCCACGCCAGATCTGCTAGCGCATTTCGCGGCGATGACGCGGGTTCATGCCGCGCTCGCGCCCTATGTCCGCACATTGAGCGATGAGGCGGTTCGCACCGGGCTTCCGGTTCAGCGCCCGCTGTTCCTGCACTATCCCGATGACCCGTCGCTCTATGCCGTGCAGGATCAGTTTCTTTATGGCGCGGACATGCTGGTCGCTCCCATCGTCGAGGAAAACTGCTCCGCGCGAAATGTCATTCTGCCCGGCGCGGGCGTCTGGAGGCATTTGTGGAGCGGACGGGATTATCGTGCCGGGACGCACCGTATCGACGCGCCTTATGGCCGCCCCCCGGTATTCTATCGCCCCGACAGTTGCTTCGCTGATATTTTCGTCTCCTTAAAGAAAGGAGATGTGGGGAAACCATGAATGAAAGAACGAATATTCGCGATGTGTCCGCGCTGGCCGGGGTTTCGGTGAAAACCGTAAGCCGCGTGCTCAACGGCCATCGCTATGTCAGCCAGGAAACACGGGATCGTGTGGAAAAGGCGATGAAGGAACTGGATTTCCACCCAAGCATCGCCGCACGCATCCTCGCCGGTACGAAATCCGGACAGATCGCGCTGATCTATGACAATCACAGTCCCTATTACATGAACCAGGTGCAGATGGGCTGCTGGGAAAGCTGCAACGCCGCCGGGGTACGTCTGCTGGCGCAGCCGGTGGATGTGAGTGATCCGACCGTTGGTGACAAGGTACGGGGTCTTATCACGGAAACCCATGTCGATGGTATCATTCTCTCCTCGCCCGTCACTGACTGCGTGCCGGTGCTAAAGATGCTGGAAGGCATGGACATCCCGTTCGTTCGGATCTCGCCTGGGACCAACCATGCCCTTACGTCGTCGGTATTCATGGATGATGCGCAGGCAGCCGATGACATGACCACCTATCTGATCAACAAGGGGCATCGAGTGATCGGCTTCATCAAGGGGCATATCAGCCATATGGCCTCTGAAGAACGACTGTTCGGCTATCGCCGTGCGCTGGATCGAGCGGCCATTCCCTTTGAACCGGCACTCGTGGCGCAGGGCGAGTTCGATTTCGACAGCGGCGTCGCCGCCGCGACCTATTTTCTCTCCGCAAGTCGACGACCGACGGCGATATTCGCCAGCAATGACGACATGGCAGCGGGCGTATTGTCGGTCGCGCACGATCTGGGCCTCAACGTGCCGGAAGACCTGTCGGTGGCAGGTTTCGACGATACGACACTGGCCCGCATGGTGTGGCCGCAGCTCACGACCATTCATCAGCCGACGCGTGAACTGGCCTCTGTCGCGGCGGAGCTGTTGCTGGACATGTCGCAGACCACGCATCGCCGTCTGCCCCACCTGCTGGTCGAACGCGCGTCGGTGGCAGCTCCATCACCCCATTTTTCCTTCTGACAGGACGATTTCATGGATTTATTGCCTACCCCCTCGCTCCGCCGTCCGCTTGGCAAAAGCGGCATAGAGGTTTCGTCCATCGCTTGGGGCAACTGGCGGCTGTGCGGGGAGGATGTCGGCGCCGTCGTGCACATGCTGAATGCTGCACTGGACGCAGGGATCACGCTGGTGGATTCTTCGGATATTTACGGACCGGACAATAATGAGCCCTTCGGCGCGTCGGAAGCGCTGCTGGGCCGGGCGTTGGCGGCGGAACCCGGGCTGCGCGGCCGTATTGAGCTGGCGACCAAGGGCGGCATTTCGATGGGTGTTCCCTATGATTCGAGTGCCCGCTATCTGGCGGCGGCCATCGATGCCTCGCTTCAGCGGTTGCAGACCGACCATGTCGAGCTCTGGCAGATCCACCGGCCCGATATCCTCACTCACCCCGCCGAAATCGCCCGAGTGATCGAGGAAGCGCACAAGGCGGGCAAGATCGGCAGCTTCGGTGTATCCAACTTCACCGTCCAGCAGATCGCCACGATGCAGCAGTTCCTGCCGCTGCAGATTGCGTCGACCCAGCCCGAACTGTCGCCCCTGCGCCTGAACCCCATCGAGAATGGCGAACTGGACCAGGCAATTGCCATGGACATGGCGGTCATGGCCTGGTCGCCCCTGGGTGGCGGCCGTATCGCGCTTCCGGTGACGGAGCGGGAACAGGCGGTGGCAGAGGCGCTGGACGTCATCGCCGCGGATTACGGCGTTTCCCGCACCGCTGCAGCCTATAGCTGGATCATGGCGCATCCCGCGCGCCCGATCCCCCTCGTCGGATCACAAAAAGCCGACCGTATCGTCGAGGCTGTTGACGCGTTCAAGGTCCGCTGGACCCGGACGCAATGGTACGACGTGCTGGTCGCATCGAAAGGAGAGGCCCTGCCATGACCGTTAAGACAACTCCAAATCCGTGCGAAATCAGCTGGTTTTCGGCACTGTGCGACGACGACTATGAATTTCTGGGACAGCCCGATCCGATGCTGGCGTCCAGCTGGGAGCACTGCCGAAATATCGTAATGGAGGCGGAAAAAGGCGGGTTCGACAATATCCTGCTGCCCTCGGGCTATCAGCTGGGCATCGACACCACCATCTTTGCCGGAGCCATCGCGCCGCTGGTGCAACGCATGCGCCTGCTCTGGGCGGTGCGCATGGGCGAGGACTGGCCGCCGCAGCTTGCCCGCCGCATCGCGACGCTCGACCGCATCCTCAATGGGCGGCTGACCGTCAACATCATTTCGTCCGACCTTCCGGGCCAGAAGATGGAGAGCAAGCCGCGCTACCAGCGCACGCTCGAGGTGATGCAGATTCTGAAGATCATGCTGTCGGGCGAACATCTGAAGTATAAGGGCGAGTTCTACGATCTCGACCTGGCGCCGCCGCGGATCGGCACACTGTCGGGCAAGTGTCCGCCGCTTTATTTCGGCGGTCTGTCCGAAGATGCACGCGAAGCGGCCGCGCAGGGGTGCGATGTCTATCTGATGTGGCCCGACACTATGGCCAATGTGCGCGAGATCGTAGGCGACATGAAGGCCCGCGCCGCACGCCATGGTCGCAACCTGAAATTCGGCTACCGTGCCCATGTCATCGTTCGAGAAAGCGAAGAGGAGGCGCGTGTTTATGCCGACCGGCTGCTGTCGAAGCTGGACGCCGATGCCGGGGAAGCGATCCGTCAGAAATCGCTTGATACGCAGAGCGTCGGTGTCACGCGGCAGGCCGAATTGCGCTCAGCGGCGGGCGGCGACGGTTTTATCGAGGATAATCTGTGGACCGGCATAGGCCGGGCGCGGTCAGGCTGCGGGGCAGCAATCGTCGGTAATCCCGACCAGGTGGTGGCGAAGCTGCGCGCCTATCAGGCGGAGGGCATAGATGCCTTCATCCTGTCCGGCTATCCGCACGCGGCCGAGGCCGATCTGTTTGCGCGACATGTACTGCCACATATCGAGCACGCTCCGCTGCACCTGTAGCTTCCGAGGGATGGGACGCACCGTTCGCGAAGCGGTTAATCACACATCGTTTTTGGCTGCGGACTGCCGGAATTGTGGAAATATGAATGACCGGCTGATTTAAGGGCAACTAGCTTCAGTTCGCTTCGACGCTAATCATGCGCTTAACATCTGCATCGTCAATCGCGTTCAGCTTGGCACCACAAATGAACCCCACAGATGAAACCCAAGGCGTGTCTGAACGATAAGTCATTGAGTTTTCAATTAATTTTGAGAATGGCTGGGGCGGGAGGATTCGAACCTCCGCATGCCGGTACCAAAAACCGGTGCCTTACCGCTTGGCTACGCCCCAATATCGCCGACGGCGGGTCATGTCCACCGGGGAGGCGCCCTTATACTCAGGACGCGGCGGCGGGAAAGGGTTTTTTATTGCCCCCTTCCCGCGCAATGTTCAGGCCTGACGGCCGTTGACCAGATCGCTATAGTCCTTCTGCAATTGCAGGGTGAGCGCACCAACCTCGAAATTCCACGGACCGGCCGACTGAACCGGCGTGATCTCCGCGGCGCTTCCCGTCAGGAAAAACTGTTCGAAACTTTCCAGTTCATCGGGCCAGATCACCCGCTCTTCCACTTCAATGCCACGCTTTTTGGCAAGGCCGATCACGGTTTGACGCGTAATGCCATTTAGGAAGCAATCGGGCGTCGGCGTATAAATCTTCCCCTCGCGGATGAAGAAAGCGTTGGCGCCCGTCGCCTCTGCAACTTGACCCCGCCAATCGAACATCAGGGCATCGTCAAAGCCGCGGTCAGCGGCATGATGCTTCGACATGGTGCAGATCATGTACAAACCCGCCGCCTTTGCCTGAGTCGGCGCGGTGTAGGGCGCGGGACGGCGCCAGGGCGCGATGTCCAGACGAATGCCCTTGGCGGCATCCCCGAAATAAGCGCCCCATTCCCAGCACGCGACGGCGACATGGATTTTCGTGCGCTGCGCCGCGACGCCCATTTGCTCCGGGCCGCGCCATGCGACGGGGCGGACATAGCAGTCGGTGAGGTTGTTCGCCTTCATCACTTCGATGCAGGCAGCGTCGATTTCCGCCACCGAATAGGGAATTTCAAAACCCAGCAATTTGGCGCTGTTATGCAATCTTTCGCTGTGCTGCGTCAGCGCGAAGATCTTGCCTCCATAGGAGCGTTGCCCTTCAAAGACGCTGGAAGCATAATGCATGGCATGCGTCAGAATGTGTACGTTGGCTTCCCGCCAGGGCACCAGTTTCCCGTCGAACCAGATCCACCCATCACGGTCATTATAGGGACGTTCATCAAGAGCCATTTGACAATTCCATAATAATGTTACGATCGCGCGCTAATCAGCGCATTAAACTTGCCATGCCTTATGACTTGCGGCAAGATAGGTCAAGATGACTGTCCAAATTTCCAACGCGTCGCCGTTGTTTTTGCGGGAAGACGAGATCAGGCGCGGTGTTGAACTGCTCTATTTCGGCTATTCTAACATGACGCGGGCCATTGACCAGACGCTGGCGAAGCAGGGCCTGGGCCGCGCGCATCACCGTGCCCTCTATTTCATTTCCCGCCAGCCGGGCCTTACGGTCAGCGAGCTGCTGAGGCTGCTGGCGATCACTAAGCAGTCCCTGGGCCGGGTGCTCAACGATCTCATCGAGCGGGGCTATATCGAAACCAGCGCAGGGGTCCGCGATCGCCGGCAAAAGCTGCTGCGTTTGACGTCGGAAGGCGCGAAGCTGGAAGCCGCGCTGTTCCGCGAACTGCGGGAAAAAATGTCAGCCGCTTATGCCCAGGCCGGACAAGGCTCCGTCACCGGCTTCTGGCGGGTACTGGAGGGTCTCATTCCGCCCGAAGACCGCAGCATGGTCGCGGCGCTGCAAGGCCGCGATAGCTGACCTCTTCGCAATGAGCATGGATGACCTTACCCAACTCCGTTCGGTTCATGTCGATCGAAGTCGAGACACGGTCGGCCAAGCCAACGTGCCTCGACTACAAACTTCGGCTGGAAGCCCCGCCCCTGCCAGGGAGACGAGGCCGCTCCCCTTATCCCTTCTGGCCGGTCATGATTTCGATTGACGGCTTGTTCACCGCATCAATCGACCCGTCGGCCATCATCTTCTTGCCCATTGCAAGGGCCTCATCCATCACGGCCTTGTCACCGCTGGTCTGGCTGAGGCCAATAAGCGCAGAGAGCAGCAGGTTGTTGTTGACCGCATCGGTTGGCGCGGCCTTTACAGACGTGCGGGCAAGGTCGGTTGCTTCCTTGTAATAGCCGTTCGCACCCGCTTTGTCCTGCGCGCCAAGGGCCTTGTTGCCTAGCTGCACCAGCATACCCGCCAAGATGTTCCGGTTATTGGGATCGGCCGGGTTGGCGGCGACAATGTCACGCCAATAGGGAACAGCCTCCTGATAGGAGCTGATCGCTGCGTCAAATTTCTGCGTCGACGCCTGCGCGGCGGCGGTCGCATAGAGAGCATTGGCCAGAAAGTTCTTATAATCCTTGTTTTCCGGCTGCGCCTTCACTGCGGCGCGAACCGCCGGCAGCGCTCCTTCATATTTGGCGAGAGCGCCTGCATTGTCGCCTGCCTGCTGCTGCTGCTGGGCGGCGGTGAAGTCGGCGACAGCCTTGTTAAAGGCGGCGATCTGTTCCGGCGTCATTTGACCCGCGGCAGGAGCCTGCCCAGTAGCGGGAGCGGCCTGCGTCGCCGGTTGAGCCGGCGTGGCGGGCTGGGCCTCTTGCGACAATGCCGGCGTTACGAGGGCCATAAGGCTTGCTGTTGCCAGCGTATTAAATGCAAATTTGCTCACTATTCGTCTCTCCATATCAAGAAGCGCGGTCGCAGAGGGAATGCGAGCCGACGCGAAACCTATGCCTGGAAAGGCCAGCGCTACCGGATGTCTATTACTGGGCTAATGCGCAGAAAGTGACGCAATCGTCATATTCCGCCCGCTTCTGTGCGCGAATTTGCGCAGCAAGCGCGTCTTCACCCCACATTTCCGCCTGCCACAACTCATCGAGCTGGGCCGCGTCCCAAATCGCCCCGGCATCCGCCGCACCTTCAAGCAGGGCCAAGCCTGCCACCAGTGATCCCGTCAGTGAAACAATGGGCGACAAACCGGCCAGAAGAAACGACGAATGGCTGGACACCGCAGCCCGAAGCCGATCCAATGTCGCTTCCGGTTGCGGCTGGTGCATGATTCCAGTGACGATGGTAAAGTGAACATCATAGCGATGGAACGCCCAGTCGAGCAGCGGATCCCAAATAGCGGACTGTCGCTCGACCAGCGGCGGCGGTTCCGCCGCGCGATAGCAGAGAAGGTCGCTTTCTCCATAAGCCGCAATTCCGGCGGAGAACGCCGCATGGTCCGGCGCGACCCTGTCGATCGCGGCATTGGCGAGCCCCGTAAAGCGCATCGCACGTGGGTCGATCTCTTCGCCTTGTTCCGCCCATTCGCGGGCGATCCGCTCGGCAAGTCCGGCTGTAGGAGCCATCAGGGGTGCGCGTCCCGGCGTTCGAACCGGCCGCCCGTCAAGCCTTATTCCATAGCCGCCTTCATCAGCGACTGCTTCCGCTTCCTTGTAAAAGCGCTTCATAGATCAGTACCCTAACATTACCGCTCCCCATAGGAGTGCTGCATAATTTGCTTGGCTTATTTGCCGTGATCCCCGCGGTTTCGCTTTCCTTGGCCTCACTCCTCCGGAGGCGTCCGCCACGCACGCGCGAGGATCTTAGGCACCATCAGCGTCTGAAACATGCCCAATGTCGCGATGATCGCGCCCATCAGCTTTGCCTTCTCGCCCGAAACAAAGGCGAATTTTTCCAGCATGATCAAAAAGCCGAACATCAGGATGAGAACACCGGAAAGGCGGAACAGTCCGATGGCGAAGAAGCGCTGTTTCGCGGCTTCTTCCCGCACTTGTTGTTCGTCACGCTCAGTCATGCGTTGCTATATGGCCATAGAGTTCGTCCGCGTCCAACGCTACGCTGCGTGCGCCCGATGCGATCAGTTCCTGTGGCGAATGATAACCCCAAGCAACACCTAACCCAGGCGTACGCGCATTCACCGCCATTTCCATGTCAAAGCTGGTATCGCCGATCATCACGGTGGTTTCCTGCGCCGCTCCCGCGTCGGCCATGGCCTGCGCAATCATCGAAGGATGAGGCTTTGACGGATGGCGGTCCGCCGTCTGCAGCGTCACGAATTTCTCGACCAAACCGTGGTGAGAAAGACAGATTTGCAATCCTCTGTCCGACTTGCCAGTGGCGACTCCCAACAGCCACCCTTCCTTATCGAGCCGTTCCACCAACTCGGCAATGCCGGCATATAACGGCTCATGCACCAGCCCCCTGCCGCGCATCGCCTGGAAAGCGAGCTTATAATTTTCGGCCACATGGATGTGAAAATCCGCCTCCGCGTCCGGCAGCAACGCCGCCATGGCTTCAGGCAAACTGAGCCCCACGACCGCCAGAGTCCGGTGCCGGGGCGGGGGCACAAGCTTCACCGCTTCAAAGGCGCGGTCCATAGCGGTGCAGATATTATGCTGGCTATCGACCAGCGTTCCATCACAGTCGAAGATCGCCAGGCGGTTGGTCATGGAACGGGCCTGTCAAAAACAAATCCTATCTTGCTTGGCAAACAAACCCGTTCGTGTCGAGCAAAGTCGAGACGCACGCGCGCAACGCCAGCATCGGTCGAGTGCATCCCAAACAATCGGGCAAAGCCGATGGGAACGTCATTCAACATCACTGCCCCCTCCGCGCCCGACGTTCACCCCGCCGTTCCTTGCGCGCCTGCTTGGCATGCTGCTTCGCATATTGTTTCAACTGCTCGCGGCTGGGTTCAGCTTTGCCCTCATCCAGCGGCAGGTCGCCCAACGAAAGGTCAAAGCCCAGGTCGGCAAGGCTTTCGGCGAAATGTGATGGCAGCTCCGCCTTGACGTCGATTGTCCCGCCATCGGGATGATCGATGCGGATGCGCCGGGCGTGAAGGTGCATTTTGCGGCTGATCGTGCCGGTCAGGAACGCGTCCTTGCCGCCATATTTGCCGTCGCCGACAATGGGATGGCCAATTGCCGCCATATGCACGCGAAGCTGGTGGGTGCGGCCGGTATAGGGTTGAAGCTCCACCCAGGCAGCCCGGTTTCCTGCGCGTTCGATGACCCGGTAACGGGTGCGCGCGGGCAGCCCCTCTTCCTCATCGATATGCATCTTCTCGCCGCCGGTGCCCGGCTGTTTGCCGATTGCAAGTTCGATCATGCCGTCGTCGATAGACGGCACGCCTAGCACGATGGCCCAATAGACTTTGCGCGCCGTCCGGCTGGAAAAGCTTTTGGCGAAAAAGGCCGCAGCCCGCGCCGTGCGCGCCAGAACCAGCGCGCCGGACGTATCCTTATCCAACCGGTGCACAAGCTTCGGCCGCCCCTCCGCGTCAAAAATCAACGCATCAAGCAGCCTATCGAGATGCTCGGTGGTCTTGGTTCCACCCTGCGTCGCCAGGCCGGGTGGCTTGTTGACCACAATTGCCTGCTGGTCGCGATGGATCACCATGTCCTGCGCGAAGGCAATTTCCTCCTGGGAAAGATCAACGACCCGCGCCTTCTTCACTGGCGCTGCGACCTTCGCCTCTTCGGGGGGCACGCGGATGACCTGCCCCTCTTCGATACGGTCGCCAGGGGCGGCGCGTGCGCCATCGACGCGGAGCTGTCCCGTCCGTGCCCAGCGCGACACGAGATTGAAACCGATGTCGGGTAAATGCCGCTTGAACCAGCGGTCCAGCCGAATACCGTCATCGTCCGCCTGTACGCGAAATTGCCGGACATCCTGAACCACGCCGCCTTTGACGGTCGCGGTTTTTGCCGGCTTGTTGACCGCGGCAGGCGTCTTCGTGGAGCCTTTGGACGCCGCGGTCCTGGCAGCGGCCGTTTGCCGGGCGGTGGCGGCTTTTGAAGCGCCTCTCGCCCTTCCCAACCCCTTGGGCGGCGGGCGTTTGCCGGGCTTGAAACCGGTTCCGCGCGGCGTCCTCATACGATTGTCCTGACTGCGAAAAGGCCCAGCGCCATAAAGCCGACCGCGCCGACAATCGACGCCGTGACATATCCTATACCGGTCGCCAATTGCCCGCGCTGCAGCATCAACACCACCTCAAGACTGAAGGACGAAAAGGTCGTGAAGCCGCCTAATATGCCGACCGCCACAAACAGGCGGATCTGTTCGCCCCCATCAATGAAGCGGGCGAGTATCCCCACCAGCAATCCCATTGCGAACCCGCCCAGTAAATTGGCGACGAGCGTTCCCCAGGGATAGCCCGGGCCCATGATATGAGTCATGAGCCGCCCAAGCTGGTAACGGCAGGCCGCACCGATCGCGCCGCCCGCCATGACGAGGAAAGTATTCTGCATAGGAAACGCCCCTACCGGCTTTTCCCGCCCAAGGAAATGGGGGCCGTCTTCAAAAGGTATAGGAAAGCCCCACCGCCGCCGCCCATTGATCCGCATCGCCGGCTTCCGAAACAATCGGACTGTCCGCATATTTGCCCAGCAGCCTTGAATAGCTTACGCCTCCTCCGATGCTAAGGCCTCCCTGCGCCAGATCGCCCGTCAGGCTGTGCATGACAAACCCGCCCACGCGAACATTCTTGAAACCGCTTCCACTCAGCCGGTATGGCGACAGCCCGCTGGCAGCCAATCCTGCCGGGGTCACGTCGAAATAAGTGTGGCCATAGCCCTTCCCGACATAATCTGCGGATACCGACAGTCCGGCATACGCCTTCAAGCTGAGCGGAGTTCCATATTCGATGCTGGGCGTGATGACATAGCTGTCATGCGCGTTCCCCACGTCCATGAGGTAGCTGATGCGGAAGGAAAGATTGTCATAGGCGCTGGTCAGAACGCCCGTCCTGGCAATGCCGACCCAGCCGCCAAGTTCAAACGCCTCGTCAAGCTTTCCTAGCGCCTTGACCTGCGGATCCTTGATCCCGCCCGCCCGGTCGAGACGCAGGTTCGCCACCGGCCCCAGCTCAATGTCCCAGCCGTTAGCGCCGCTGTCGGGAAAGACATCGACAAAAATGTTGGTGCCCCGGGTGAAAAAAGCGATATCCGCGACACGCCCCCGCACCTGCGCCCCTGGGATCAATGAATAATCGTCCGACCCTTCATAACTCGGCACATAAGCGCCCCCGGCGGTAATCGTGATACTGTCCGCGTGCGGGTCGAAGGCGGGCGGACCTTGCTCCTGAGCAAAGGCGTTGGGGATGACCAGGGGAAAGAGGCACAAGGCGAGCAGGCGTTGCCGGGTCATTGGAAATCTCCCTGAAGGTCTGGCTAAAGGGAAATAGCGCAACTATCGGCAATGGTTCCGAAAAATGGGGTCGTGCACAAGAATAAATGTTTCGGGGGCTTCCTTATTCTTACGCTCTCCAAATAGAAAAGGGCCCGGCCGCATAGCGGTCAGGCCCTGTCCTCCCCTATTAGCTTTTTGGTGTCAGGCGTCGTATTGGTGTCAGGCGTCGTAGTCACCACCGATATTCTGGTTGCGCGGTGGCGCGGCAGCGGTCAGCCGCAGCGCCTCAGCCGATTGGGCGATGGATCCGATTTCGTCCGGCATCTCATCGTCGTCCACCTGAACCTTCTGCAGTCCGGCCACCAACGAATCCTGAAGGTCATCGGGATAAACCGTCTCTTCGGCGATTTCGCGCAAAGCAACGACGGGATTTTTGTCGCGGTCGCGATCAATGGTCAGTTCGGCCCCGCCGCTGATTTCCCGCGCACGCTGCGCGGCCAGCAGGACGAGGTCAAAGCGATTGGTAACCTTGTCGACGCAATCTTCGACGGTAACGCGGGCCATGCGGGCTCCTTGAAAAATTCCGGAAAAGAAAGTCGTGCGACTAACAGTGTCGATCGACAGAGTCAATGAAAAGCGCGCCCGCAGCTCGGTCCTCAACATGCGCTCAACCTATGCAAGTCGCGTAAAAAGAGGCATGCTGCACCCATGTCCGCCGACATTGCTCCCACGCCATCGCATGTGTCAGCCAGGATCGAGGGTAACCGGCTGCATCTGATCGACACAGGGCCTGAACGCCTATCGGAACTGCTGCACCTGATCGGTGGCGCGAAACGCTATCTAAAGCTCTATTTCTACATGTTTGAGAGCGACGATTATGGCCACTGGGTCATGGAACGGCTGCTCGATGCGCTTCACCGCGGCATTGCCATCACCTTGATGATCGACAGTTTCGGCTCTTCGGGCGCCGATCCCAAATTCTTCATTCCCTTCAAGGAGGCGGGCGGACGATTCGGCATTTTCGGCAACCGCCGATCTATCCGCTACCTGATCCGCAACCATCAGAAGATTGCCATCGCGGACGGCCAGCGAATGCTGACTGGCGGCTTCAACATCTCCAAACATTATTTCGGCACGCCGGAGGACAATGCCTGGCGCGACCTGGGCCTCTACCTGGAAGGGCCGCAAGTAGCAGAGGCTGAACGCTGGTTCGACGCGCTGGAAAAATGGGTAATGGCGCCCAAGCAGCGCTATTCCGCGCTCCGCCGCCTGATTCGCTTCTGGCCAAAAAAGGAAGGCACTTTCACTTGGCTGGTGGGCGGCCCGGTCCGGCTGAGTTCCTGGACCCAGGCAATCAAGCACGATTTGGAACGCGGCAGGCGGTGCGACATGGTCCAGGCCTATTTCGCTCCTTCACGAGGCATGCTGAGAAGGTTGAACGCCATTGGCCTTCGGGGCGAAGTGCGGCTCATCACTGCGTCGAAATCAGACAACACCACGACCGTCGCGGCGGCGCGCTGGCTATATGGAGGCCTCATCCGCCACGGCGTGAAGATCTACGAATTCCTGCCATGCAAGCTGCACATGAAGCTGATCGTCATCGACGACATTGTCTATATCGGATCAGCCAATTTCGATATGCGCAGCTTGTTCATCAACCTGGAATTGATGCTGCGGATTCGTGATGAAGGGTTGGCCCAACAGGTCCGCGCCTTCATCGACCGGGATGTCGAGGATTGCCAGGAAATCACGCAGGACCTGCACCGCCGGCGCACCGGCCCATTCACCCGCCTGCTGGGTTGGATCAGTTATGCTATGGTGTCGGCAGTAGATTTCACCGTCACTCGCAGGCTGAACTTCCCGGCGCACATGCGGGCAACAGATGACGACTGAAGATCAGGCCGCCATCTCCTCAGCAGGCGCATCCTTCCACGCCCAATAGAGCTGGCACGGCGGGATGTTCCAGAATTCGAAACCCTGATCGATCTCACTGAAATGAGGGGCAATGAATTTCCGCACCTTGGGCGAATATTGATAGACCAGGAACGCCCCGCCCGGACGCAGCGCCGCTTCGGTTTCGCGGGCGATGGCCGGTCCTACGCCCTGGGGCAATGTAGAAAAGGGAAGGCCGGACAAAATGTAATCGGCATGGTCGAAACCATGTTCCGCGATGATCCTGCGAACATCGGCGGCAGAGCCATGCACCGCCAGAAATCGGCTGTCGGCAATGTCCGCATTCAAATAATCGACAAACTCCTCATTGGTGTCGATCGCGATCAGCATTGCGTCGGGGCGCATCCGCTCCAGCACCGGGCGGCAGAAAGTGCCAACGCCCGGTCCGTATTCGACAAACAGCTTCACATTCTGCCAATCCACCGGTTTCAGCATGGATCGTATCAGCGTTGGGGACGACGGTATGATCGAGCCCACCATGACGGGATGCTTGAGGAAGCCTCGAAAGAACAAGCCCCAAGGACCCAGAAACCTGGAGAAGCGGACTAGAAGACTATTCGAACTGCGAAGCTTTTCGGCGCGTGAGATGGTCATTCCGTATCCGTCGGTTATTCTTTAAGGCGGAAGCCGTCGCAAATCCTGGGTAAGTTTTCAAGTACGCTCATCATCTTTCCCGGATGTGGCTGGCACTGACTGCGATGAATGGAAGCAAAGCGCTGACGGATATATGTGGGCTAAGATTGACAAAAAAATGACGGAGCCGGGCAAAGCCATGCGTTCCGATTTCACCCTGCTGTTCCTGGTGATGCTGACCATTGCCGCGGGGAATACCGGCCTGCAGTCGATCCTGCCCGCCATCGGCCGATCGCTCAATCTAGCCGACAGCGCGGTGGCCGCCGCATTTTCAGTATCGGCGTTGATCTGGACCATCACGGCCCCCTTTTGGGCGCGGAGATCGGAACGACATGGTCGCCGAAACATGCTTCTTCTTGGCCTGGGGGGCTTCGTGACTTCACTGACCCTCAGCGGGTTGATTTTGACGGCGGGAATATTGGGCTGGCTCAGCCCTCTTGCGACCTTTGGCGCACTTATCGTCTCACGTCTCATCTATGGCAGCCTGGGTTCGGCCGCTCCTCCGGCCGCGCAGGCGATTGTCGCCGGCAGGACCGGCCCTGCGGAACGGACTCGCGCGCTCACCTTGCTGTCCTCCGCCTTTGGCCTTGGCACGATCATCGGGCCTGCGCTCGCCCCCTTTTTCATTCTTCCTTATGCGGGACTGGCGGGGCCTCCCTATATTTTCGCGGCAGTGGGCGTTCTGGTCTTCTTTGCGGTGCTGAAATCGCTGCGCAATGTTAGGAGCGACGGCGAATTGCCAGGCGCGATGTCCAGCTATCCCTCCATCGGCGGTCAAAGCACGGGCGCCACCGTCACCGCCGTAACGGGAGGCAAGACTGAACAGATCGGCTGGCGCGATCCCAGGATCCTTGCATGGATACTCGTCGGCCTCATTGCGGGCCATGCGCAAGCCATGGCGGGGCAGGCCATCGGTTTCCTCGTCATCGACCGCCTGGCGCTGCCCCTTAATGAGGCGCAACAGGCCATCGGTATTGTACTGATGGTGGGCGCCGGCGCGGCGCTGCTGGCGCAATGGGGCCTTATTCCCCTGCTCAACCTCGTTCCGCGCCAGCTCGTGCTCTGGGGCTGTCTGCTTTCCGGGACAGGCTGTATCGCCATGGGTTTTGCCACCAGTCTTTATGGTTTGGCGACGACGTTCGCATTGGCCTGTCTGGGGTTTGGCTTTGTCCGTCCGGGCTTTACCGCGGGAGCGTCGCTGGCAGTGGGCGGCGCGGCGCAAAGCTCGGTCGCTGGCAAGGTGACCTCGATCAACGGAGCCGCCTTCATCCTGGGGCCTTCCATCGGCGTCGGTTTCTACGAAATCTGGCAGCCCCTGCCCTATTTCATTGCAGGAGCCACCATGCTGCTATTGTGCGTCTATGGGCTGGTAAAGCTCACTGCTTCTCACCCCTGGGAGTCAGCATCCCTGGAGCAATGAAGCCGATCGGGTTCAATGTCAGCGCATTCTGCTTCAGCTTCGCCTCGATGCTTTCATATTCCTTTTCCATCTCTGGCGTGACTGACGCCCGCGTATCGAGCAGGGCCTGTTCGAAATGGGCCATGCCCACCTTTTGGACATTGAGCGACTGGCGAAGCGCATAAAGCCCGGCGCGGCGCACCAGATCTTCCAGGTCGGCGCCGGTGAAACGGTCGGTGCGTGCCGCCATATCGTCCAGGTCGACGTCCTCTTCCAGCGGCATTTTCGCCGTGTGAATGCCCAATATCCGCCGCCTGCCGCCCTGATCGGGAACGCCGACATAGACCAGCTCGTCAAAACGACCAGGCCGGAGCAGGGCCGGGTCCACCAGATTGGGCCGGTTGGTGGCGCCTATGACAACCACGGATTGCAGTTCTTCCAAACCGTCCATCTCGGCAAGGATGGTGTTGACCACACGTTCCGTCACCTGCGGTTCGCCCAGCCCGCCCCCACGCGCGGGGACAAGGCTGTCCAGTTCGTCGATGAAGATGACCGTCGGCGCCACCTGCCGCGCCCTGGCGAAGAGGCGGGCGATCTGCTGCTCACTCTCCCCATACCATTTGCTCAGCAGGTCGGACGATTTGGTGGCGATGAAGTTGGCCTGCGCCTCGCGCGCAACCGCCTTTGCAAGCAAGGTCTTGCCGGTGCCGGGCGGTCCATAAAGCAGGAAGCCCTTCGCCGGTCGAATACCGATACGACGAAACGCATCCGGATCCTTCAGCGGTAGCTCGATGCCTTCCTGCAGTCTGATCCGCGCATCGTCCAGGCCGCCCACATCCTCCCAACGGACATTGGGCATTTGCACCATGACTTCGCGCATGGCCGAAGGTTGGACGCGCTTCAAAGCTCCTAAAAAATCCTCCCGCGTGACGCTGAGATCTTCGAGCACCTCGGGCGGAATAGTGCCTTCCGCCAGATTCAGTCGGGGCATGATCCGGCGCACTGCTTCAATAGCGGCCTCACGCGCCAGCGCGGCAAGGTCGGCTCCAACGAAGCCGAACGTCGTTCGCGCCAACTCCGCAAGGTCGACCCTGTCCCCCAGTGGCATTCCGCGGGTGTGGATACCCAATATTTCCCGCCGTCCACGCTCGTCAGGTACGCCAACGATGATTTCACGATCGAAGCGGCCTGGCCGGCGTAAAGCCTCATCAATGGCCTCAGGCCGGTTGGTGGCGGCAATTACAACCAGATTGGTCCGCGCCTCTAGCCCATCCATAAGAGTCAGCAGCTGTGCCACCAGCCGCTTCTCGGTCTCGCCGGTCACCTGTCCGCGCTTGGGTGCAATCGAGTCGATCTCGTCTATGAAAAGGATGCTGGGCGCGGCCTTTGTGGCCGCCTCGAAGATTTCGCGAAGCTTCTTTTCGGATTCGCCATAGGCCGATCCCATGATCTCCGGTCCATTGATCAGGAAGAATTCCGCATCGCTTTCATTGGCAACCGCACGGGCAAGCCGGGTCTTGCCCGTTCCTGGCGGGCCATGAAGCAGCACGCCACGGGGCGGGTCGACGCCCAGGCGCTGGAACAGTTCGGGGTAGCGCAGGGGCAGCTCGACCATTTCCCGCAGTTGGTCGATGGTGTCGGCCATCCCTCCCACATCGTCGTAAGTAACGTCCGCCCGCCGGTGTTCGCGGGGCTCCTCATATTCCGGCCGCAGCTCCACCTCGGTATCAGCGTCGATATGGACGATCCCCTTAGGCACCGTACCGACAACGGCAAGCCGGATCTCTTGCAACGCATAGGCAGGAGCTGCCAGCATCTGCCGCAACTGGGGCGGCATGTCGCCGCGGTCTACTTGCTGCTGTCCAGTGGTGGCGATGACATCACCAGCGGTTAACGGGCGATGGAAAAAGCTACGCTTCAAGCCATAGGGACTGCCCTGCAGGCGCAGATTTTCCTGGGCCGGGGCGAAAACGACCCTTTGCGCCGGCCGCGACTCGGCCTTGGCGATCGTGACGAAATCGCCTGATCCCACTCCGGCATTGGCGCGCTGCAAACCGTCTATGCGAAGCAGTTCAAGCCCCTCATCTTCCTTGTAAGGCGCCACGGCCCTGGCTGCTGTCGTGCGCTTGCCAATAATCTCGACTACATCGCCTTCTGCCAATTCAAGCGCGGCCATCGTGGCGCGCGACATGCGGGCCAAGCCCCGGCCGCTATCTTCCGGTCTTGCATTCGCCACCTGCAGCTTGCGGCCTTCTTGCTGTTCTTCTGCCATGCCGACCCCACAAAATAATTGTTACGTCAAAGATAGGATCAGATGAACGCGCTTTAACCCCCAAAATGTCCATTGGGTTTTGAAAAGTTCGCCCAGAGGTTTAAAGGGCACAAAAAAAGGCCGGTCAGAAGACCGGCCGTTGGAAGTTGTTAGGAGAGGATGCCTGAAAGGCCCGTTCCTAATGCGTCCGAACGGAGAGTTGTGCAAGTGCGAAGAGCTCAGTGATGATTGCAGAAATTGCAACCCATCCAAAATTATATAGAGCCACGGTTTTTCCTAACTGTATTCATGCTAAATAAACCTGCATGGATGCTGTATGGTATGACGCGCTGCAAAAAGGACAGGATTGAGGAACAGCGACAATGCGGCGATTGCCACCTCTTACGGCTCTTGAGGCCTTCGTGCAGGTTGCCCGACTCGGTTCGGTCAAGGCAGCCGCGGAGGAACTCGCACTGTCCACGCCGGCGCTCAGCCGGCGGGTGCAAGCCTTGGAGCGGTTCATCGGCAAATCCTTATTCGATCGCAAGCACCAGTTGCTTGAACTTAACGCCGATGGTCAGCGATTGCTGTCCAACATCGCACCGGCCCTCGACGTCCTGTCCATCGCGGTGGAGGAGGTTCAGAAGGACAATAACCAGCTGCGCCTGCGGCTGAGCGTCCTGCCGTTGTTCGCAAGCCAACGGCTCTTTCCCCGGATGGGAGAGCTAAGGCATTTGCATCCCAACCTGCACCTCGACATCGAAACCACGCCGCACAGTATCTCCCGCCTGGGTGAAGGGCTGGACGCCGCCATCGTCCTTTCGCAGGACGTCGAACCTTCGCTTTATGCCCATGAGCTGGATCATGACGATGTCTACCTGATCGCTTCGCGCGACCTGGTGTACGGTCCCAACGCCATCACCAAGGCGGAACAGATCGCCAATATGACGATCCTTGTTCACCGGGAAATGCCGGGCAGCTTCGATGCATGGAAGGAAGTGGTGGGCCTCCCCGATCTGGAGCCGGCCGCTGTCGATAATTTCGATTCCGGTCCCCTGATGCTGGAGGCCGCTGCTCAGGGGCTTGGCGTCGCGTTCATGCACGCCAGCCATTTCCATCAGGCGAAGGACGACCGGCTCGCCCGGCTTTTCGACGTGCCGGTGAAGAGTCCTTACCGCTACTGGTTCGTCTGCCGCCCCAAGGCGCTGCAGAACCGGGCGGTGAAGATCTTCCACGACTGGCTGATCAAAGCCGACATCTGAACTACGCGCCTGCGGGGGGCGCGGCCCGCCCCAAAAATCCGGCGCGCCCCAATCTTCAGGCCAGCATCTTCCGGGCATCCTCGACAACATTATCATCGCCCACCGGCGCCGGATCCCTGTATTCAGGCACCGTAAGGCCCTTTTGCACAGCCGGCCGTTGCGCGATCTCGTCCTTCCAACGCTGCAAATGCTGCAGGCCGTCCAACTCCACGCCAGACCATTTATGCCCCCGCACCCAGCACCAGCTGGCAATATCGGCTATACTATAATCCCCGGCGAGATACTGGTTGTCGGCAAGCTGCGTGTTCAGCACTTCGAACAGCCGCCGCACCTCGCGCTGGTAGCGATCAATGGCCGAAGGCAGGCGTTCGGGGAAATAGCGGAGGAAGACATTCGCCTGGCCCATCATCGGCCCCAACCCGCCCATCTGCCACATCAGCCACTGTATCACGCGGCTGCGCTCCTTGGTCCCGGTGGGCAGCAACTTGCCCGCCTTTTCCGCCAGATAGATCATGATCGCGCCGGATTCGAAGATCGGAAAGTCGCCCTCGTCATGATCTATGATCGCGGGGATGCGCCCATTGGGGTTGATCTTCAGGAACCATTCTTCCTTCTGCTGTAGAGCGCCAAAATCCAGGTTGCGGAAGGTATAGGGCATCCCCAGCTCCTCCAGGGTCACGGAGGCCTTGTAGCCATTGGGCGTGGATGCGGTAAAAAGTTCGATCATGTCGCTTCTCCTCGACAGGCGCAAAGGGCCTAGATAATGGCTTGAGGTGGCACCGCAATGCAGGCTGGGCTCTCATTGCGTCCCTTCGCATCGCTCGATAACATCTGTTATGACCCATAACAAGGAACCCCTGATGTCCCTTCCCCAGCGAAAGATCGGTCCGTTAACGGTTCCGGCCATTGGCCTTGGCTGCATGAATCTAAGCCATGCCTATGGCGGTCTTCCGGATGAAGCGGCCGCGATAGCCTTGCTGAACCGCGCGCTGGACCTAGGCTGCACCTTTTTCGACACCGCCGCCCTCTATGGGGACGGCGACAATGAACGGCTGCTTGCAAAGGCGGTCATGCACCGCCGCCGCGAGTTTACGCTCGCCAGCAAATGCGTCCTTGATTATCGCGATGGCAGGCGAGTGCTCGACGGCCGTCCTGAAACCATTCGCAAGACGTTGGACGAAGCCCTTGTCCGGCTCAATACAGATGTCATCGACCTTTATTATCTGCATCGCCTCGACAAGAATGTGCCGGTCGAAGACAGCGTTGGAACCCTTGCCGACGCCGTGAAGGCAGGCAAGATCCGAACCATCGGGCTAAGCGAAATGTCCGCAGCCAGCATTCGTCGGGCACAGGCGGTCCATCCCATCACTGCTGTTCAAAGCGAATATAATCCCTGCGTCCGCAATATCGAGATCGCCGTCGTGGCGACTTGCCGCAAACTCGGCATCGGCATCGTTCCCTTCTCGCCCGTCGCACGCGGACTGTTGGCGAACGCCATTCATGACGGGAATTATGCCGAAGGCGACATCCGCAGGAACTTTCCCCGCTTCGTCGAACCCCAACTGAGCCACAATCTCAAGGCCGTCGCCAATTTCAACAAGCTCGCGGTGGAGGCGGGCTGCACCCCGGCCCAATTATCGCTGGCCTGGATCCTTTCGAAGGCCAAAGACATGGTCCCCATTCCCGGCACCCGCAACATTGCGCATCTGGAAGAAAATCTGGGCGCGGCGAATATTGATCTGAACAGCGAAATGATCTCGCGCGTTGAGGTCATCTTCACCCCTCAGACCATTCGCGGCAATCGCTACAACGCCTCTGCGCAGGCTCAAATCGATACGGAAATGTTCGACTATGAGTTCGAAAATGCGCGGTAGACTGGCATTTGTGGCGTTGAAGAAGCAACGCGTCCGCCCGCCAGCAAAGCACTGTTCATCTTCGCCATGGCATGCACATGGCATAAGAGCCGCTCGCAGAAGGTATCGCGTCCATGAAGAAACTTGCCCTCATCCTCTCGCTTGCGGCGCTTTCGGCCTGCGCCACGTCACCTGAAACCAAGGTTCGGAACAGCCTGTTAAAGATGGGCTTGTCCCCGTCAATGGCAGGCTGCATGGCCGAACGGATGGTGGATCGGCTTTCGCTGATGCAATTGCGGCGTCTGTCCGCGCTGTCTTCGATCAAGGAAAGCAATCTTGGAGGGATGACGGTGGACGAGTTCATCTACCGCACCCGCGCGCTGCAGGACCCAGAGATACTTTCCGTCGTCACATCGTCCAGCCTTCGCTGCGCCATTATCAACTGAAAAGACAATAGTTGGGAGGGATTAGGGTTCACAGACCTCTCCTTTGCAATTCGCAACTGCGAAGAATTTGCAATTTTGCAAAGCTTGATTTTGCAGCAAGACTGGAAATTCCCCTGAAGCTGTGCTTTAGCGCCTGCGCATGAGTCTCTAACACCGAATTGACAGGCAGGCGAGCAGATGAATATCCACGAATATCAGGCGAAGGAATTGTTGGCGAAGTACGGTGCCCCCGTGCCTGCGGGATTTGCCGCGATGAGCGTTGATGAGGCTGTTGCCGCTTCGGCCAAGCTTCCTGGACCCCTGTATGTCGTGAAGGCGCAGATCCACGCTGGCGGCCGCGGCAAGGGTAAGTTCAAGGAACTGCCAGCCGAGGCCAAGGGCGGCGTCCGTCTTGCGAAAAATGCTGACGAGGTTCGCGCCGCCGCTTCCGACATGCTGGGCAACACGCTGGTCACCATTCAGACAGGCGAAGCCGGCAAGCAGGTCAATCGCCTTTATGTCACGGACGGCGTCGACATCGCCAAGGAGTTTTATCTCGCACTGCTCGTCGATCGCGTGACCGGCCGCATCGCCATTGTCGCTTCCACCGAGGGCGGCATGGACATTGAGGATGTGGCTCACAATTCGCCCGAGAAGATTCACACCCTTACCGTGGATCCGGCGACCGGCCTCATGCCACACCATGGCCGTTCGGTGGCCAAGGCGCTGAACCTGACCGGTGATCTTGCCAAGCAGGCCGCCAAGGTTACCCAGGCGCTTTACGACGCTTTTCTGGGCACCGACGCCTCTCAAATCGAAATCAATCCGCTCGCCGTTACGGCAGACGACAAGCTGGTCGTGCTTGACGCCAAGGTCGGCTTCGACAGCAACGCCCTCTTCCGTCACAAGGATCTTGTGGAGCTGCGCGACGAGACCGAGGAAGATCCGATGGAGCTGGAGGCGAGCAAATATGACCTCGCCTATATCAAGCTGGACGGAAACATCGGCTGCATGGTTAACGGTGCGGGCCTTGCCATGGCGACCATGGACATCATCAAGCTGAACGGGGCTTTCCCGGCCAACTTCCTTGACGTTGGCGGCGGCGCCTCCAAGGAAAAGGTAACTGCCGCATTCAAGATCATCCTTTCCGATCCTGCGGTCGAGGGGATTCTCGTCAACATCTTTGGCGGCATCATGCGCTGCGACATCATCGCTGAGGGCATCGTGGCTGCAGCCAAGGAAGTGAACCTGTCGGTGCCTCTCGTGGTTCGCCTCGAAGGCACCAACGTGGAACAGGGCAAGGAAATTCTTGCCCATTCCGGTTTGCCGATCGTGTCAGCCGACAATCTGGGCGATGCAGCACAGAAGATCGTTGGCCAAGTCAAGCTTGCTGCCTAACCCGTCGCCTGCCCGCTTTTGAATTCCATAGGAACCGGCGGGCATGTTTCCCTCTCCAGGAGGGAAGGCAGGAATTGGAGGAAAAACGATGAAGATCCTGGTACCCGTGAAGCGGGTGATCGATTACAATGTGAAGCCACGGGTTAAGATGGATGGGACGGGCGTCGACCTGGCCAACGTCAAGATGTCGATGAACCCGTTCGACGAAATCGCGGTAGAGGAAGCCATTCGCCTGAAGGAAAAGGGCGTGGCCACCGAAATCATCGCAATTTCGATTGGTGAAGCCAAGGCTCAGGAAACGCTGCGCACCGCGCTCGCCATGGGTGCCGACCGCGCAATCCTGATTACGAGCGAGACC
The DNA here is from genome assembly GCF_014200045.1 of Rhizorhapis suberifaciens. Taxonomy (GTDB): domain Bacteria; phylum Pseudomonadota; class Alphaproteobacteria; order Sphingomonadales; family Sphingomonadaceae; genus Rhizorhapis; species Rhizorhapis suberifaciens. Next base: position 155,449 of record NZ_JACHOV010000002.1, on the reverse strand, counting down.
GAGGTAGAGCCGCTGGGCGTTGCCAAGCTGCTCGCCAAGGTGGTCGAAGAGGAACAGCCCGGCCTGGTCATTCTTGGCAAGCAGGCGATCGACGACGACAGCAACCAGACCGGTCAGATGCTCGCTGCACTCACCGGCCGTCCGCAAGGCACTTTCGCGTCGAAGGTTGAGCTCGAAGGCGACAGCGTCAACGTGACGCGCGAAGTTGACGGCGGCCTTGAAACGGTGAAGCTTGCGCTTCCCGCCATCGTCACCACCGACCTTCGTTTGAACGAGCCGCGCTACGCTTCGCTTCCCAACATCATGAAGGCCAAATCCAAGCCGATGGCGCAGAAGACCCCCGCCGATTACGGCGTGGACATCACCGCGCGCCTTTCGACCCTTAAGGTTTCCGAACCGCCTAAGCGCGAAGCGGGTATCAAGGTCGCGGACGTGGACGAGCTAGTCGGCAAACTCAAGGCTCTGGGAGTGGCATGATGAAGACGCTGGTTTGGGTAGAACATGATAATGCGTCGCTGAAGGACGCAACGCTCGCCGCCGTCACTGCCGCCGGCAAGCTTGGCGAAGTGCATCTGCTGGTTGCGGGCAAAGGCTGCGCCAGCGTGGGCGAACAGGCCGCCAAAATCGCGGGCGTCGCCAAGGTGCATGTCGTCGATGACGCCGCCTATGAACATGGGCTCGCTGAAAATGTCGCGCCGCTGATCGTAGACCTCATGGGTCACCATGACGCCTTCGTGGCGCCCGCAACGACGACGGGCAAGAACATCGCACCCCGCGTGGCTGCGCTGCTCGACGTCATGCAGATCTCCGACATCCTCTCGGTTGAGAGCGAGGATACCTTTACCCGTCCCATCTATGCGGGCAACGCCATCGCGACGGTCAAATCGTCCGATGCCAAGAAGGTGATCACCGTGCGTGGCACCGCCTTCGACAAGGCGGCGACCGAAGGCGGATCGGCTGCCATTGAGCAGGTTTCGGCAACGGGCGACAAGGGTCTTTCGAGCTTTGTCGGCGCTGAAATCGCCAAGAATGAACGCCCTGAGCTCACCTCCGCCAGGATCATCGTGTCTGGCGGGCGCGCGCTCAAGGATAGCGAGACCTTCCAGCAGTACATCATTCCGCTCGCCGACAAGCTCGGTGCAGCCGTGGGTGCTTCCCGCGCCGCGGTCGATGCGGGCTATGTGCCCAACGACTATCAGGTCGGCCAGACCGGTAAGATCGTCGCGCCTGAAGTCTATATCGCCGTCGGCATTTCCGGCGCGATCCAGCATCTGGCGGGCATGAAGGACTCCAAGACCATCATCGCCATCAACAAGGACGAGGACGCTCCGATTTTCCAGGTCGCGGACATCGGCCTGGTCGGCGACCTCTTCAAGATCGTGCCGGAACTGACTGGAAAGCTCTAAGCTTTTCGTCATCCGCTCAATGAAAAAGCCCCGGTTCATTCCGGGGCTTTTTTGTATCGTCGGGCTTGTATCGTCGGGCGGCTCACGCCTGTCTGGCCATTTCTAGAATATGATGACTTTACTTTGACCCGCTCGCCCCAAGCCCTCGACTGCCTGAAAGCTAGACGCTCGGAATAAGGCAGAATTCGAGGGGCGTTGACTGACGACGGGGGTCTCGACTTTGCTCGACACAGGCGGGAGCGGGTCACCTGGTGTCATCAGAGCCTTCGAGCTAACAGCTCCGCTCACGCAGTCACTTCACCCGTTCATATCTGAGCCGCGCGCCATCCCTCAGCATCTCGACACCGTCCTGCCCCTGCTCTAGCGGAAGATCCCGGAAATCCGGCGTTCCCATATCATTGGGTTCCAACAGAAACTGCAGCGCATATGCATCGGCCGGGACGGAAAAATCCGGCGACCGAACCCCGAACATCGGAATAGACAGCGTCACCAAAGTTGGTTTGCGTCCCTTCGGAATATCCGATCGCCAGCCCTCCTCCTGAGTATAGCCGTTGACGACCGTCTGATCATCAAAGTGTAGTTGCACGTCGACACCGGCGATCCCTTGCCCGTCTGGCCCCGTCACCGCGACAGACAATTCTCCTTCAGCACCGGTCGCAGCGCTTTTCAAGATGAACTTCGGCGGGACAGGCGCCGGCTGGGTCGTGAGCAGTATTCGCTTGCCTTCCCGGCGCCAGACACCCTCGGCCATTTCGTCAAGCGCGCCATAGATCAGATAGTAGCGAAAGTGGCCATCGCCCGTCAGCTCCAGTTCGGATGCCGCGTCCTGGACACCCGTCAACCGATAACGTCCGGCCTCCTTTGGCCCTGGTGCGGCATGCAACGGCGGCGCGGCAAGGAGGGCAAAGGCTAGAAGGACGCGGCGTGCTATCACGCGTCCCTTGTGCGCCTGAAACGAACACTGCGCCAGCCCCGTAGATGAACCTTAGGTGACTTCGGTTCCGATCATGCTATGTCCGGCCCATGCAGCTACGTTATCTTGAATATTTCGTCGCTCTTGCCCGTGAGCGGCATTTCGCGCGCGCGGCGGAAGCCTGCCATGTGGCGCAGCCGACGCTTTCTGCCGGACTATCGACCCTGGAAGACATGCTTGGACAGCGCCTTGTCATTCGCGACCGGCGTTTCGTCGATCTCAGTCCTGAAGGCTATGCTGTCTTGCCCTTCGCGCAGCAGATGTTGGCCGATCATCAGGCAATGCGGACAGCGCTCAACTGCGACACCGGGCCGTTGCGGGGCACGCTGCGGCTGGGCGCCATACCAGCCGCCATGCCTTCGGCAGGTTACTTGGTCAAAGCCCTGACAACGGAACATCGCGGCTTGCAGGTCAGTGTCCGCTCAATGACGTCCCGAGAAATAGAACGCAGCTTGGTAGCCCGTGATTTGGACGCCGGGATCACTTATCTTTCCAACGAGCCCCCCGCCCAGGTACACAGCGTCCTGCTTTATTGCGAACAATTTGTCTTTGCGACCGGCAGCGGCAGCCCTCAGGCGGAGCTTAGCTCCATCACCCTTGCGGAAGCCGCCGAAACGCGGCTGTGCCTGCTTCATGAAGGCATGCAGAACCGCCGCATTCTCAACACGAGCCTTGCCGCGCGCGGACTTTCGGTTGATCCGGTTGCGACGGCCGACAGCTATGTGGCGCTGCTTTCGATGGTTGCCAGCGGGGGGCTGCACGCCATCATCACCGACAGCCACAGCGCGATGGTGGCGGCGCATCCGGCGCTACGCCTCATCCCCTTCTCCGACCCGCTTCCCCCTAATCAGGTCGGGCTGGTGATCATCGATCGGGAACCGCTATCCCCGCTCGCCCGAGCGGCCTTCACTGTGGCGGGCAAGCTCAATCTGCGCTCACCGCTGCCAGCTTTTGATAGACAATACCCATCATAAAATTCCGATTTCTATTTGACATTCGCTATCAAAAGGCGGAACGCAGCCTCCTATGCGTGAAGATCAAGAAGATTGCGAGATAACGGCCATCATCGCCCGTCACGTCAACCGGGAAGGCCCACTTCTGCCGATATTGCACGATATTCAGGATGCCTTCGGGCATGTCGGCGAAGCAGCCAAACGCCAAGTCGCATTGGCGCTCAACCTGTCCCGCGCCGAAGTCCATGGCGTCGTCAGCTTCTATCACGACTTCAAGAATGCGCCGGAAGCGCTGCCCGTCATAAAGCTTTGTCGCGCAGAAGCCTGTCAGGCGCGTGGCAGCGAGGCGCTCACGCCAAAGCTGGAAGCGCTTGCCGCTGGCCGATGCAAGGTAGAGACCGTCTATTGCCTCGGCCTCTGTTCTGTCGGGCCCAACGCATTGGCGGGCGGCAGCGTCTACGCACATCTGGATGAAACCACCGCGCGTGACTTGATTGCGGAGGTGGCGGCATGAAGATCTACATCTCCGACGACGCCCTCGCCATCGCCTGCGGCGCGAACCGGGTCGCCGCCGCCTTCGCAAAGGCCGCGCCCGAAGCAGAGATCGTCCGCACCTCCAGTTGGGGCATGCACTGGCTTGAACCCTTGGTGGAGATCGACAACGGCGAAGGTCGTATAGGCTATGGACCATTGAAGCCGGGCGATGTTGAGACAATTCTCGATCTTCATGATCAATCCCGCAAAAGCGGGGACCCATCTCGCGTCGATCTCGTACGCAACGAAGGCGATGATATGGATACCAGCTTTCGCGGGAATGACGAAATTTGGGTGGGTAGCGTCGCCGATCACCCCTACATCGCCTCTCAAACCCGCCTCACCTTCGCACGGGCTGGCAAGACGCGCCCTACCAGCCTTGAGGACTATCGGGCGACAGGTGGCTGGGCCGGCCTTGAAAAGGCCCGCGCCACAACGCCCGACGCAGTGATTGAGGAAGTCCTGCAATCCGGCCTTCGTGGCCGCGGAGGCGCAGGCTTCCCGGCCGGGATCAAATGGCGGACGGTCGCCAACGCCACGGCTGCACAAAAATATATCGCGTGCAATGCCGACGAAGGCGACAGCGGCACTTTCGCCGACCGCATGCTGATGGAAGGCGACCCCTATTGCCTCATCGAAGGCATGGCGATCGCCGGTTATGCGGTTGGCGCTGACAAGGGCTTTATCTATGTCCGCTCCGAATATCCCCACGCCATTCGCAAACTTGACGAAGCCATAGACAAATGCCGCGCTATCATCGCGCCTTTCAAGGTCGAGGTGCGTGTGGGCGCGGGCGCTTATGTGTGCGGAGAGGAAACCTCGCTCCTCAATTCGATAGAGGGCAAGCGGGGCGAAGTCCGCGCCAAACCGCCGCTTCCGGCGCTTGAAGGGCTTTTCGGCAAACCTACCGTGGTCAACAATGTGCTGACGCTCGCGGCTGTGCCGTTCATTATGGCAGAGGGAGCTTCGGCCTATGCCGACTATGGGATGGGGCGCTCACGCGGCACCATGCCGCTGCAGATCGCCGGCAACGTCAAACATGGCGGTCTTTATGAGACCGCCTTTGGCGTGACACTGGGTGAAATCGTGCACGACATTGGCGGGGGCACGGCGAGCGGCCGCCCGGTCCGTGCGGTGCAAGTGGGAGGACCGCTCGGCGCTTATTTCCCGCCCGCCCTGTTCGATACCCCCTTTGATTATGAGGCATTCGCTACCAAGGGCGGACTTATCGGTCATGGGGGCATCGTGGTGTTCGACGATACCGTCGACATGCTCGCCCAGGCGCGTTTCGCCATGCAATTCTGCGCGGCGGAAAGCTGCGGCAAATGTACCCTTTGCCGCCTTGGCTCGATAAGAGGCGTCGAAACGCTGGACCGTCTGCGCGCTGGCGGACGCTCCGGTCCGGACCATGTGGAGCAACTGCCGCAAATGCATAATGCCAAGGGTGGCGTCCGCACCCCCGCGGCTGAACTCGAACTGATCACCGATCTCTGCGAAACCATGAAATATGGATCGCTTTGTGCATTGGGGGGGTTCACACCCTATCCGGTCATGAGCGCCATTGCCCATTTCCCTGAAGATTTCGGGGTCAAGCAGGAAGAGGCGGCGAAGTGAACATATATATTCCTCGTCATTCCCGGATCCTCGCCTTCACGGGGATAACGAATTTGGATGCGGAATTGGGATGAAACTTCTGGGCGCCTTGATCGCCGGCGGACAATCGCGCCGATTTGGCAGCGACAAGGCGATTGCCTCCATTGGCGGCCGTCCGCTCCTGGCCCATGTGATCGAGGCGATGGAGCCGCAGGTCGATGAGCTGGTGATGTGCGGCCGCGAATGGCCCGGACTGACAAGCCTTTCCGACCGCCCGAAAGCGGGCCAGGGTCCATTGGGCGGTATCTGCGCCGCGCTTCATTACGCGCGGGAAAGCGGCTTTGACGCTGTGCTGACCGCAAGCTGCGACACATTGCCTATCCCCCCTCGGCTCGCTGCAGTGCTCAATTATCAATCTGCCGTCATTCAGGATCAGCCGCTTTTCGGATATTGGCCCACCGAAATGGCCCCGCTCCTCGATCGCTGGCTTGAGGAACAGCCCCGACGAGACATGCGCGCCTGGATCGAAAGGAGCGGTGCGCACGAAGTCGAAACGGACATCGCTTTTTCCAATTTGAATACTCAGGACGATTATGCGCGTTTTACGGCGCAACGAGGATGGACGTCATGACCTATAGCAAACAGGCGGACTTCGGTACGCCTGCCTCCCCTTCCGACGAGCAGGTGACGCTGACCATCGACGGTCAAAGCGTCACCGTGCCCAAAGGCAGCACAGTCATGCGCGCGGCCGCAGAGATAGGGACCTCGATCCCCAAGCTATGCGCCACTGACAATCTCAAGCAGTTCGGTTCCTGCCGGCTTTGCCTCGTAGAGGTTGATGGCGCGCGCGGCACGCCCGCAAGCTGCACTCTTCCCGTCGCTGATGGCATGGTTGTCCACACCCAGACCGCTAAGCTGCAAAAGCTGCGCAAGGGCGTCATGGAGCTTTACATCTCCGACCATCCGCTGGACTGCCTCACCTGTTCGGCCAATGGCGATTGCGAACTGCAGGAACAAGCAGGCGCCGTCGGTCTGCGCGAGGTCCGCTATGGTTATGAGGGCGACAATCACCTCGGCCTTACGAAAGACGTTTCCAACCCTTATTTCGATTTTGATCCGTCCAAATGCATCGTCTGCTCCCGCTGCGTCCGGGCTTGCGATGAAGTACAGGGCACCTTCGCCCTCACCATCGAAAGCCGGGGCTTTGGATCGAAAGTGTCGGCGGGTACGCCGCTCGATGACTTTATTTCTTCCGAATGCGTCTCCTGCGGCGCCTGCGTTCAGGCATGCCCCACCGCGACGCTTCAAGAAAAAACCGTAGTTCAGATTGGCACGCCCGATCGCGCAGTCGTCACCACCTGTGCCTATTGCGGCGTCGGATGCACATTCCGGGCGGAAATGCGTGGCGAGCAACTCGTCCGAATGGTTCCTTGGAAAGAAGGCAAGGCCAATCACGGGCATAGTTGCGTCAAAGGCCGCTTTGCCTGGGGATATGCCCAGCATCAGGACCGAATCCTGAAGCCCATGATCCGCAGTTCGATCAGCGATCCATGGCGGGAAGTCGAATGGGACGAGGCGTTTGCCTATGCGGCCTCCGAATTCAAGCGCATCAGCGCCAAATATGGTCCCCGCTCGACCGGCGGCATCACCTCTTCACGCTGCACCAATGAAGAGACGTTCCTGGTGCAGAAGCTTGTTCGCGCCGGCTTTGGCAACAACAATGTCGATACCTGCGCCCGCGTCTGCCATTCGCCCACAGGATATGGGCTGAAGACGACTTTTGGCACCAGCGCAGGCACGCAGGATTTCGACAGTGTCGAGGCATCCGACGTCATCCTCGTCATCGGCGCAAACCCGACTGACGGCCATCCGGTGTTCGCCAGCCGGATGAAACAGCGCCTACGCGAAGGCGCGAAACTGATCGTCATCGATCCACGCCGCACCGATCTCGTCCGCTCACCGCATATTGAGGCCGCACATCATCTGCCGCTTCGCCCCGGCACCAATGTTGCCGTGCTGACAGCGATGGCGCATGTGATCGTTACAGAGGGACTGGCGGACGAACCGTTCATCCGCGACCGCTGCGATTGGGACGAATATCAGGACTGGGCCGCCTTCGTATCCGATCCGAAGCGCTCACCCGAGGCCACCGAACCGCTCACCAAAGTGGCTGCCGCCGACCTGCGCGAAGCCGCCCGGCTGTATGCCACTGGCGGCAATGGGGCGATCTATTATGGCCTTGGCGTAACCGAACACAGCCAGGGCAGCTCCACGGTGATGGCCATCGCCAATCTTGCCATGGCGACCGGCAATATCGGCCGCCGGGGCGTGGGCGTAAATCCTCTGCGGGGACAGAATAATGTGCAAGGCGCCTGTGACATGGGCAGCTTCCCGCACGAGCTTTCGGGGTACCGCCATATCGGCGATGCCAATGCCCGCGCCTTGTTCGAAAATGACTGGGGCGTGGCCCTTGATCCAGAGCCCGGCCTCCGCATTCCAAACATGCTCGACGCTGCTGTGGATGGGGTTTTCAAAGCGCTGTATATCCAGGGCGAAGACATCCTTCAGTCCGATCCGAACACCAAGCATGTCGCGGCAGGCCTTGAGGCAATGGAATGCGTCATCGTGCATGACCTGTTCCTCAATGAAACTGCCAATTACGCGCATATTTTCCTTCCAGGTTCGACCTTTCTGGAAAAGAACGGCACCTTCACCAATGCCGAGCGCCGTATTCAGCTCGTCCGGAAGGTGATGAGCCCGATGAACGGCTATGAAGACTGGGAGATCACTCAGCTATTGGCGAAGGCCATGGGCCTGGATTGGCATTACAATCACCCCGCCGAAATCATGGACGAGATCGCACGCCTGACACCGACTTTTGCTGGTGTAAGCTTCGATCGTCTGGATAAGGAAGGTTCGTTGCAGTGGCCCGTCAACGACGCGGCGCCCGATGGTTCGCCGATCATGCATATTGACGGTTTTGTAAGGGGCAAGGGCAAGTTCGTCGTGACCGACTATGTGCCGACGGACGAAAAGACCGGCCCCCGCTTCCCGCTACTGCTCACCACCGGCCGCATTCTCAGTCACTATAATGTCGGCGCACAGACCCGCCGTACAGCCAACACGGTTTGGCACCCGGAGGATCGCCTGGAGATTCATCCCGTGGACGCGGAGGATCGTGGGATCGCTGAAGGCAGCTGGGTACGCCTGTCCAGCCGTTCTGGCGAAACAACGCTTCGCGCCCTCATCACCGACCGCGTTGCCCCAGGGGTCGTCTATACGACCTTCCATCATCCAGAGACCCAGGCCAATGTAGTGACCAGCGAATTTTCCGACTGGGCCACCAATTGTCCCGAATATAAGGTGACGGCGGTGCAGGTCGCACCTTCCAACGGGCCGACCGATTGGCAGGAGGAATATGAGGAACTATCCGAACGCTCCCGCCGGATTGTCCCTGCAGAGGCGGCGGAGTGAACCATAACCCCCATTCCGGTCAAAGCCGGAGAGCAAGCGAATGAACAGCCTCGAAAAACTCGTCTACATGGCCAATCAGATCGCCGTAAATTTTGGTGTGCTCGGCGAAGCGGAAGCAATCTCCGCCATCGCCGGGCACATCCATGATTTTTGGGACCCCCGCATGAAGTCCCTTATCTTCGCTCATCTGGACGCCGGCGGAGAGGGGTTGAACCCAGTCGCCCGCGCGGCTTTGAGCCGGCTTGCAAAGGACGCTGGCCATATCGCCGCCTGAAAACAACCACCATCTTTCCCGGCCGGTTCAACTGATCCGTCCGCACGGAGTGGCTGAGGCGGTCAATCGCGCCATCGCGGTCGAAGCGCCGGTGTCGCTGGAATTTAATGGCATCGCCTATGCCGTCATGATGGCGACGCCGGTCGATCTCATCGACTATGTGACGGGATTTTCGCTATCGGAAAAGCTGATTGAGGCACCCGCCGACATCGAGGACATTGACGTCCACCAGGCCGAAAAGGGGTGGATCGTTCGCACCCAACTGGCCGGCGATCGCACCGAGGCGCTTTTGGCCCGGGTCCGCACCCGTGTTTCGGAGAGCAGCTGCGGCCTTTGCGGAATGGAAAATCTTGAGGAAGCGATGCGCCCATTACCGAGGGTCCCGCCGCACAAGCATCCGGCCAAGGCCGCGGTTTTCCGGGCACTAGCAGAATTCTCGGACCATCAGCCGATGCATAATGCCACTGGCGCGGTACATGCGGCGGCTTTCGCGGATCACTACGGCCAGATCCTTTTCGCCCGTGAGGACGTCGGACGCCACAACGCACTGGATAAGCTCATCGGATGCCTTGCCCGGCTCAATCAGAGCGCGGCGGAAGGTTTCATCCTGACCAGTTCGCGGTGCAGTTATGAAATGGTCGAAAAATCCGTGCGCGCCGGAGCGAACACGCTTGTCACCATTTCCGCTCCCACTTCGCTTGCGGTCGCGAGGGCAGGGGAAGCGGGACTCACACTGATTGCCCTTGCCCGGCCCGATTGCGCCTTGGTTATGTCCGACTGACCGTTGCTGCGGGACGGCATCCTGGCACTTCGGCACCCTCATAAAAGCTCTGGACGATTTCCCATGCGTCCTCGGCCGTTTCGACAAAGTGGAACAGGTCCAAGTCCTCGCGGCTAATCGTCCCCTCCTCCGCCAATGCTTCGAAGTTGATCACCCGATTCCAGAAATCCTGGCCGAAGACCAGCACCGGTATAGGCTTCATCTTGCCGGTCTGGATCAGCGTCAGTGTTTCGAAAAACTCGTCAAATGTGCCAAAGCCGCCGGGGAACACCGCTAAGGCCCGCGCCCGCAACAGAAAGTGCATCTTGCGCAGGGCAAAATAGTGGAATTGGAAGCTCAGCTCCGGCGTCACATAATGATTGGGAGCCTGTTCATGGGGCAAAACGATGTTGAGCCCGATCGACAATGCATCCGCATCATAAGCCCCTTTATTGGCTGCTTCCATTATGGAAGGTCCGCCACCTGAACAAACCACGAAATTTCGGCATCCGTCGTCGGTCATTGGGAATTTGCTGGCGATCTGTGCCAGCTTATAGGCCTCTTCATAATATTTGGCTTTGGCGGCCAGGTTTTTGGCGACCGTCCTGTCATAGTCGGTCTGCGCCTTTTCGATCGGGACATTTGCCTGATCGGGATGCGGAATACGTGCGGACCCGTAAAAAACGAACGTCGATTCAATCTGCGCTTCGTCAAGCAGCAATTCAGGCTTCAACAATTCCAGTTGGAACCGCACCGGCCGCAAGTCCTCACGGAGCAGAAATTCTGCGTCCTGAAAGGCGAGTTTATAGGCTTCGCTTTCGGTTTGGGGAGTGGATACAGCCAGTTTGGCAGTGCTGGCATCGTCGGAAGCGCGCCTGAATTTGCGCTCGGCAATTTCTTTATTTGTCATTCAGGCAATCTTAGCATGATTTCCGAATTTTCCAATATCACAGGTCAACCAAGCTAGCGACAATAGGTCCCTTTTCCTCCCATATCGAAATGAAAATGGTCGCGATGGGCGGCATTATAGTCGGGACTAAGCACGGTCCGAAAGCGTTTGCAGGCGCTTTCATGAATGACCCGCAGGAATCGGCGCGACTGATCATCGCCATTCCATTGGTCCTTGACTGTAATGCGACGCCCATCCGCCAACATGAACGCTGCGACATCCACCGCATTGCTATGCGCGTGTTCGGACCTGCTGCCTGAAATGTTCCCATTGATGTTGCGGCAGGCATAGGTGCCAAAGGTATCGATGCGAACAATCTCGCTGCCAAGAATCAACCGAGCCGCTGGCTGTACGCCATAGCGTGCCCAAGCCGCGAACTTCCCGGCCAGAGGACAAGTCATGGCGCCAAGATTGGTGACTGGCGTGCCGATGTCGAGCAACTTGACGCTATTGATGGCGTTGCAGCCGCCTCCGAAATGCTGGTCGGGCAAAGGCGTGAACTTGACCGCTGCGACGCGCAGATCCGCCATGCATTGCCGCGCCTCGGCGGACGAAGGAACAGGCACATGAGAACTGTCGCGGCGACTTTCCGGCACAGATCCGCATCCGGTCAGCAGCAGGATCGCCCCAATCAGCGCCCCCCATTTACCTTTCCTGGCCAAGGCCGCCCCTAAAATTCTTGTCGTCATGGCTTGGCCTTAGTCGCCCCTGCCTGAACATGGGACAACATATCGTGGAAATTGAGGCGTCTGGCAACAACGTTCGCGGCTTGCAACAGACATGATCCATCGCACCGCCATGGTGAGGGCAGCTTGACTTTCCAACACCCACCTCTATGAGCGTCAGCGGGCCACGCTGTCCCAACGCAGCGCGTGCTCTCTGTGAGGAGAGAATATATTATGAATGACGTCGTCCGCGCCGCGGAAGCCGCTACGCTTCCCGCAAAACCCGCTACAAAACCTGCCCGCCCCTATTTTTCTTCGGGTCCCTGCGCCAAGCCTCCGGGCTGGTCTGCTGAAAAGCTCGCCGTCGAATCGCTGGGCCGCTCCCACCGCTCGAAGCTGGGCAAGAACCGCCTTCAATATTGCATAGACCTGATGCGCGAACTGCTGCGCCTGCCTGAGACGCACCGGATCGGTATCGTGCCAGGCTCCGACACCGGCGCCTTTGAAATGGCGATGTGGACGATGCTGGGCGTGCGTCCTGTCACGACACTGGCATGGGAAAGCTTCGGTGAAGGCTGGGTGACGGACGCTGCCAAGCAGCTCAAGATCGAGCCGACCATTGTTCGCGCCGATTATGGCCAGCTTCCTGACCTGAAAATGGTCGACTGGTCGAACGACGTGCTGTTCACCTGGAACGGCACCACATCGGGCGTCCGTGTGCCCAATGCCGACTGGATTCCGGCTGACCGGGAAGGCCTTTCTTTCGCCGACGCGACCAGTGCGGTATTCGCCTATGACATTGACTGGAGCAAGATCGACGTAGCCACCTTCTCCTGGCAGAAGGTGCTGGGCGGCGAGGGCGCGCACGGCGTACTGATCCTCGGTCCGCGCGCGGTGGAACGGCTCGAAACCTACACTCCCGCATGGCCGCTTCCCAAGGTGTTCCGCCTGGTTTCCAAGGGCAAGCTCGCTGAAGGCGTGTTCAAGGGCGAAACCATCAACACCCCCTCGATGCTGGCCGTCGAAGACGCGATCTTTGCCCTTGAATGGGGCAAGGCAATTGGCGGCGCTCAAGGACTGATCGCACGTAGCGACGCCAATGCCGCGGCTTTGGACAAGCTCGTTGCCGAGCGCGACTGGCTGAACCATCTCGCCACCGATCCCGCCACCCGATCGAAAACCAGCATCTGTCTGACCGTCGAGGGAGCTGACGAAGCCTTCATCAAGACGTTTGCCGGCCTGCTCGAAAAGGAAGGCGCAGCCTACGACATCGCCGGTTATCGCGATGCCCCCGCTGGCCTTCGCATCTGGTGCGGCGCGACGGTGGACACCGCCGATATCGAAGCGCTCGGTCCCTGGCTCGACTGGGCCTGGGCAGCGGCACGCGTTTAAGTTCATTTCGTAAATTTCATCGTCATTCCCGCGCAGGCGGGAATCCATCTCCCGTCATTTTACCCAGGGGATGGCTCAGGGAATGGATCCCCACCTTCGAGGGGATGACGAAACAGAAGGGAAAACCCAAATGCCCAAAGTTCTCATTTCCGATCAGATGGACCCCAAGGCCGCCGAAATCTTCCGCGCGCGCGGCGTCGAAGTCGACGAAATCACCGGCCTTTCCAAGGACGAGCTGATCAAGATCATCGGCCAATATGACGGCCTTGCCATCCGTTCGGCCACCAAAGTAACCAAGGAAGTGATCGACGCTGCAACCAATCTGAAGGTTATCGGTCGCGCCGGCATCGGAGTCGACAATGTCGACATCCCTTACGCCTCGTCCAAGGGCATCGTGGTCATGAACACGCCCTTCGGCAACTCGATCACGACAGCCGAGCACGCCATTGCGCTGATGTTCGCCCTCGCTCGCCAGCTGCCGGAGGCCGATACCTCCACCCAGGCGGGCAAGTGGGAAAAGAACCGCTTCATGGGCGTGGAACTTACCTCCAAGACGCTGGGCCTCATCGGTGCCGGAAATATCGGTTCCATTGTTGCCGACCGCGCGCTCGGCTTGAAGATGAAGGTGGTCTCATACGATCCTTTCCTTACCCCTGAACGTGCGATTGAAATGGGCGTTGAGAAGGTGACACTGGACGAATTGCTCGCCCGCGCCGACTTCATCACCCTGCACACGCCGCTTACCGAGCAGACCCGCAATATTCTGAGCCGCGAAAACCTGGCGAAGACGAAGCCCGGCGTGCGTATCATCAACTGCGCGCGTGGCGGCCTCGTTGACGAGACGGCGCTCAAGGAAGGACTCGACAGCGGCCATGTAGCGGGCGCGGCACTGGACGTGTTCGTCAGCGAGCCTGCCAAGGAAAGCCCGCTCTTCGGCACGCCAAACTTCATCTCAACGCCCCACCTTGGCGCGTCGACCAGCGACGCACAGGTCAATGTGGCGATCCAGGTGGCCGAACAGCTTGCTGACTATCTGGTTTCCGGCGGCGTCACCAACGCACTCAACATGCCCAGCCTTTCCGCCGAGGAAGCGCCCAAGCTTCGCCCCTATATGGAGCTGGCGGAAAAGCTTGGCGGCCTGGTAGGTCAGCTGGAGGGTGAGGACATTCGCGGACTGTCCATCGAAACCGAGGGCCATGCTGCCGAACTCAACCAAAAGCCAATCGTCGCAGCAGTGCTCGCCGGGCTCATGCGGGTCTACTCCGACACCGTTAACATGGTGAACGCGCCCTATCTTGCGAAGGAACGTGGACTTGACGTCCGCGAGGTGCGCCATGATCGTGAAGGCGACTATCAAACGCTGCTGCGCGTCACCGTCACGACCGCCAAGGGTGAGCATTCGGTAGCGGGCACCCTGTTCGGCCACAAAGCCCCCCGCCTGGTCGAACTGTTCGGCATCAAGGTAGAAGCCGACCTCAAGGGCACGATGCTCTACATCGTCAATGAGGACGTCCCTGGCTTCATCGGACGGGTGGGCACCACGCTTGGCGCTGCGCAAGTCAACATCGGCACCTTCCACCTCGGCCGCCGCGCCATGGGCGGCGAGGCGATCTTGCTGCTGTCCGTCGACCAGGATGTCGCGGAACCGGTAATGTGGGAAATCTGCCGCCTTGAAGGCGTGAAGACGGTGAAGCAGCTTCGCTTCTCCTGAATCAGGAAAGGGCTGCCAATCCACACTGGATTGGCAGCCTTTTTTCGTTAAAGGGGTTGCCAATGACCAAGATTCCGCCAGGTTTGCTCCCCGAGGGTCTCAGCGACCGGCTTCCGCCACAAGCCGAAGCGTCGGCGCGGCTCGTTCGTCATGTCATCGATACGGTATCGAGTCATGGCTATCAGCGAGTAATGCCGCCGCTTGCCGAGTTCGAGCAGAATCTGGTCGCTCGCCTGCAATCGGCGCGAGCGCAGGACCTGCTCCGCGTTGTCGATCCCCTGTCTCAAAGGACGATGGCGCTCCGTCCGGACATGACGGCCCAGATCGGCCGCATTGCAGCCACCCGCCTGGCGAGCGCGGCGCGGCCATTGCGTCTCTGCTATGGCGGCCCGGTTATCAAGCTGCGTGCCAATCAGCTCCGCCCGGAACGTGAAATGATGCAGGTCGGCGCTGAACTTATCGGCACCGACAGCGTCGCAGCAGCGGTCGAGATCGTTACTGTCGCCATAGAGGCGCTGACCGTCGCCGGCCTCTCCGGGATCACGGTGGACTTTACGCTGCCTGATCTTATCGACACGCTGGCTGCCGAAGAATTTCCCCTTGGCTCTGACGAAATCACGGCCGTGCGGTCCGCGCTCGACGCCAAGGACGCAGGCGCGCTGGCGGCGCTGGGCACCGGACCTGCCGCCTATCTTCCCCTGATAGAAGCAACAGGTCCCTTTCACGCCGCCATGGACAAGCTGGATGCACTTGACGCCGGCGGTGTGCTGAAGAGCCGCACCAAGGCCCTCCGCGAGATTGCCAAACCGATTGGCTGGGACGTGACGCTTACGCTGGACCCGACCGAGCGCCACGGCTTTGAATATCAGACCTGGTTTGGCTTCTCGCTTTTTGCCGAAGGTTTCGTCGGGGAGGTTGGCCGAGGCGGCACATATATGATCGCCCATCCGGACGGGCAGCAGGAGTCCGCCATTGGGTTCTCGCTCTACCCGGATCCGTTGATCGATGCCGGACTAGGTGGCAAGGTCGCCAAGCGCCTGTTCCTTCCCCTCGGTCACGATCCTAAGCGCGCCGCGGATCTTCGCAAGGAAGGGTGGCGGACTGTGGCCGCGCTCTCAGGCAGCGACGATGCCGCCGCGTTGGGTTGCTCCCATATACTCGAAGGCAAGGAACCCAGGGCGCTTTAAATCTCGCGGGCATGGGCGGTAGTTTATCGCACGGCTTGCACCAGAAATGCGTCCGTCAGTTTGGTCGCCTCATCCCCCTCGTCACCAATGTGACGATTGAGACGCATATGGTCACTGTTGCGGATCATCCGAACGGTCACCTGCGTCCCTGCCTTCTTCAGCAAGACCGCCAGCCCCCTCGATTGCGCGATGGTGCTTGGATTGTTGACATGCAGAATAAGGAAACGCCGTACATTGGGTTTGGCAGTGTGACTGTCAGGAGACAGGCGCATATGACGCGCGATATTGTCGCCAAAGGCATTACGCCGCATCCGCTGCAAGTCCTCGCCCCCGACGTGGAGCTGCGTCGGTACGTGATAGGCAGCACCATCAAGCAAAACGACTCCGGCGATTGCATCCAAAGGCACTCCAGCCGCTTTCAGATAAGCCGGATCGGTCGCGATCAGCGCCACCAGATGTGCACCGGCGCTATGGCCCATCAACACCATCCTACGCCTATGGATGCCCAGTTCGTTCGTCCGGTTGCGTAGCCAGGCAACGGCGTTCGCGACATCGGCCGCCTGTTGTTCCACGGTCGCCTGCGGGACCAGCCGGTAATTCATTGAGGCAAAGGCATAGCCCTGCCCAACAAAATGCTCCGCCTTGTCACTGATGTCGTGCGCCTTGTCACCCTGCGACCAGCCGCCCCCGTGAACATAAAGGATAACGGGCGCTTTCTTTCCTCGTCCCGGCCAGAAATCGAGCCGTTGGCTGGCATTTTCGCCATAGGCATATTCCTTTGCCGGTGGGCCTTCGGCATCCCTGGCCGCTGGCACGGCCGCTGCCAGCGAAAGGATGATTGGGGCCAGGAGTCGCATCGGCATGGCTCAATTGTGAGGTCGAGAGTTCTCTTTAGCAAAGGCAAACTGAACCTTGGCTTGCCTCACCGCCCGAAGACGCTAAAGACGGCCCTGTTTGCCGCAAAGGATTCTGAATTGGCCAATGTAACGGTTATCGGCGCCCAGTGGGGCGATGAAGGCAAGGGCAAGATTGTCGACTGGCTTGCAGAGCGCGCAGATTGCGTTGTCCGCTTCCAGGGCGGGCACAATGCCGGCCATACTTTGGTCGTCGGCAACAATACCTACAAGCTGGCCCTGCTCCCATCCGGCGTCGTGCGCGGCACGCTGTCCGTCATCGGCAATGGCGTGGTGTTCGATCCTTGGCATTTCCGTGACGAGGTGCAGAAGATCGCCGGTCAAGGCATTGCCGTTACGCCCGACGTTCTTCATGTCGCGGAAACTGCTCCGCTGATCCTGCCCATTCACCGCGACCTGGATGCCTTGCGGGAGGATGCAAGCGGCGCGGGCAAGATCGGCACTACGCGTCGCGGCATCGGTCCGGCCTATGAAGACAAGGTCGGCCGCCGGGCCATCCGTATCTGCGATCTGGCGCATCTCGACGACCTCGGGCCGCAGTTGGACCGTCTGTGCGCACATCATGATGCGCTCCGGGCCGGTTTTGGCCAACCGCCTGTGGACCGCGAAGCGTTGATGACGGAGCTTCGCGACATTGCGGAATTCGTTCTACCCTATGCAAAGCCGGTCTGGGTCACCCTGAACGAGGCTCGCAAGCGGGGTGATCGCATCCTTTTCGAAGGCGCGCAGGGCGTTCTGCTGGACGTCGACCATGGCACCTATCCCTTTGTCACATCGTCGAACACGGTAGCGGGGACGGCTTCGTCCGGCTCCGGCCTTGGACCGCGCGGCGTTGGCTTCGTGCTTGGTATTGTGAAGGCCTATACGACACGTGTCGGCTCTGGCCCCTTCCCGACTGAGCAAGACAATGACATTGGCGAATTACTTGGCACCCGTGGTCATGAATTCGGTGTCAACACGGGGCGCAAGCGTCGCTGCGGCTGGTTCGACGCGGTGCTGGTACGACAGTCGGCGGCGGTCAGCGGCATCACCGGCGTGGCGCTCACCAAGCTGGACATCCTGGACGGCATGAAAGAGATCAAGATCTGCACAGGCTATAGGCTGGACGGCAAGGATTATGATTATCTTCCGCCGCACCCTGCCGACCAAGCTCGCGTTGAGCCCGTTTACGAAACCATCGAAGGGTGGGACGAAACCACGGCGGGCGCGCGCAGTTGGGCGGAACTACCCGCGCAGGCGATCAAATATATTCGCCGTATTGAGGAATTGATCCAATGTCCGGTGACTTTGGTTTCTACCTCACCACAGCGGGATGATACCATCTTAGTGCACGATCCGTTCGCCGATTAAGATAAGTTGCCTTCTTTGTTGTTGCCCTTGATGGGAAATCATCCCATCTCAAAGTCATGACATCACGTGAAGCCACGGGCTTGTTGCCGCGCAACATGGTGGAGGAAGCCAACCCTATTCCGCGGGCGGTTTCCGACTGGCTTCATGTCCTGGCATTCGGGGCCATCGGCTGGCCCTGGCTGGTGCGCAGCCTTTCGGGCGGGCGGAAAAAGGACAAGCTTACGCTGCTAAAGCGCCTTGAACTTTCTCACGACGCGCTCCCCAATCTTGGCAGTTGGAAGGCCGACACCGCTCTTCTCCAGCGAATAGTGAATCTGGTGGAAGCCAATCGGCCCGCCAATGTAGTCGAGCTTGGATCCGGCGCCTCGACCCTGGTTACGGCGCGTGCGCTACAGCTTTTCCAGGGCGGCTCACTTCACAGCTATGACCAGCATGCCGATTTCGTCGGAGCAACTGGCGAATGGTTGGCCGAGCACGGCCTTGGCGCGAACATGCACCATGCGCCCTTGGTTCCGGCTCCAGGGGATTGGCCTGGCTATTGGTACAAGCTGTCCCGACTACCGGACGTTATTGATATGCTGATTATCGACGGACCGCCGTGGTCCGTACATCCATATGTCCGCGGAGCGGCAGAAGTCCTGTTCCCCCGCATTCCTCCTGGAGGCGTCATAGTGCTGGACGATGCTGCACGACCCGGCGAACGGATAGTGGCCCGACGCTGGCGGCGCAACTGGCCTGATTTCGAATTTGAACTGGTGCGGGATGGCACCAAGGGCACGTTGGTCGGTCGCCGCTTATATTGAGGAATTTGCCGGCCCGTCATTCGCATGAAGCATTGAGGCTTAGCTCCCAACCTCCGGAAGCCGCGCGAGCCTCTCTTCTTCGGAAATGGGGGGTACCGGCCTCTCGTCCTTTTCACCCGCCGAAATCACCGTCGCGGCGACCAAATCGCCTGTCACGTTCAGGGTCGTTCGGCACATATCCAGGAAGCGGTCCACACCCAGCACGAGGCCGATCCCCTCCGGCGGCACGCCGACCATGCCAAGGATCAGCGCCACCACGGGCAATGATCCCGCAGGCACGCCGGCAGTCCCTATCCCGCCAAGAATGCAAACCAGCATCACCATTAACTGTTGTCCCAAGGTCAGGTCGACGCCGAAGAACTGTGCCAGGAAGATAACCGTCACCCCCTCGAACATCGCAGTGCCATTCTGATTGGCGGTGGCGCCAATAGTGAGGACAAAGCGCGCGACCTTCGGCGGCAGTTTCAATTGCTGGTCCGCCACGCGCAAGGCCGTGGGCAGGGTGGCGTTTGACGATGCCGTTGCAAAAGCCATGACAATGGCCTCCTGCACCTGCCGGAAAAAGGCGAGCGGCGACTTTTTCGCCAGCACCGCCAGCAGCACTGAAAAGACAATGAACATCTGGATGCCCAGCGCCAGCAGAACCACGCCCACATAAGCGGACAGCCGCACCAGCAAATCCCATCCGAACAGGGCGGCCAGATTGAACATGAAGCAGGCAATGGCAAGCGGCGCGATGCGAATGACAATTCCGATCAGCCGCATGGCAATTTCGAAAATGCCCTCCATCACGTTCTTCAGCGACTGGCTGTTAGGCGTTTGCACCAGCACCAGCCCAATGCCGAAAAACAAGGCAAAGAACATCACCGCCAATATGTCGTTCGTGCTCATCGCCGAGACGATATTGGATGGCACGATGTTGACTAGAGCCTCGATACCCGTCGGGCTTTCTCCCGACCGCTCCAGGATCGCCTTTGCCCCATCGCCTGCATTGGCAAGTAATTGCCGCGCCACACCCGGATCAACGCCCTGCCCCGGCTGCAACAGGTTCACGACCAGCAGGCTTACCGCCACGGCGATACTGGAGACCACAAGGGTGTAGATCAGCGTGCGCACGCCCACACGCCGCAACGACCTGATTTCTCCCATTTCGGCGATACCAATCACCAAGGCGGAAAACAGCAGTGGAATGACCAGCATGAACAACAATCGCAGGAAAATCTGCCCGATGGGCTCCGTCACATAAGTCGTGACCGTCTCCACCCATTCCGCGTCTTTGGCGCTGACATGAACGAGGAGACCCAGGACCAGGCCAACAAGAAAGCCGATCAGCATCTGCCATTGCAGGGAAATACTTTTTTTGCCGCTGCCGGTCATAGAAGTCATTCCCTCGCCCGCTCTCTTGCAGTGCTTGTATCTAGGCTCCAACTAACGCTGATATTGCTCAACTGCCAAGAGCGTTGGCGTCACCCGCACTGCGCGCGATGCAACAGCTTCTGGTCGGCCAGCACCAGCGCCACCATAGCCTCCACCACTGGAACGCCGCGTATGCCGACACAGGGGTCGTGCCGCCCCTTCGTCTGGATTTCGCTGGCAGATCCGCCCCGGTCGATCGTCTCGACAGGGATCAAAATAGAACTGGTAGGCTTGAAGGCCACGCGCAGCTTGATGGGTTGCCCCGTCGAAATGCCGCCTGCAATGCCTCCCGCATGATTGGCCGCAAAGACAGGGCCGTCTTCGCCCGGTTGCATGGGATCGGCATTCTCCTCTCCGCGCAGACGCGCAGCGGCAAAGCCATCGCCGATTTCAATACCCTTAACCGCATTGATGCTCATGCATGCCGCGGCCAATTCGCTGTCCAGCTTTGCATAAAGCGGTGCGCCCCATCCGGCGGGCACGCCCGTCGCTACGCATTCGACCACCGCGCCAAGCGATGATCCGTCCTTTCGGGCACCGTCCACCAGCTTTTCCCAACGCCCGACCGCCTCCGGATCGGGGCAGAAAAAGGGATTGCGGCCGATTTCTTCAGCATCGAAATTCGCGAAGTTCACACCGTCCCCACCGACCTCCGTCACATAGGCGAAGATGTCGACTTCCGGGATTATAAGCCGCGCCACCGCGCCAGCAGCCACCCGGCTTGCCGTCTCGCGCGCGCTCGACCGCCCGCCGCCGCGATAATCGCGAAAGCCATATTTGGCGTCGTAGGCGTAGTCGGCATGGCCGGGGCGATAGGCCTTCGCGACCTCAGAATAATCCTTCGAACGCTGGTCCACATTTTCGATCATCAGGCTGATCGGGGTGCCTGTGGTTTTCCCTTCGAACACGCCCGACAGGATACGCACCTCATCGGGTTCCTGCCGCTGCGTGGTGAAGCGTGATGTGCCCGGTCGCCGCTGATCGAGCCAGGGTTGGATGTCGGCCTCGCTCAGCGCAAGACCCGGAGGGCAGCCGTCGACAACCGCGCCGATGGCAGGGCCATGACTCTCTCCCCAGGTGGAGAAGCGAAAAACGCGGCCGAAACTATTAAAGGACATTCATTATCCCGTCGTGTAGAGCGAAGTCTAGATACGTCCCTCGACTATGCTCGGGACGAATGGACCTCGAAAATTATCTATCAAGCGCGATGTCCGGCGCGTCCTCCGCCTTCATACCGATGACATTATACCCGGCATCGACGTGATGAACTTCGCCGGTAACGCCGCTCGCCAGATCGCTCAGTAAATAGAGGCCCGCGCCGCCCACATCCTCAATAGTTACATTGCGGCGCAGTGGCGAATTCAGCTCATTCCATTTTAGAATATAGCGAAAATCGCCGATGCCGGAAGCCGCCAGCGTCTTGATTGGACCAGCCGAAATGGCATTCACGCGAATATTCTCCGGCCCCAGGTCCATCGCGAGATATTTGACCGAGGTTTCCAGCGCCGCCTTCGCCACGCCCATGACGTTGTAATGCGGTATGACCTTTTCCGCGCCATAATAGCTCAGCGTCAGCAGGCTGCCGCCGTCTGGCATCATTGCCCGCGCACGCTTGGCTACCGCCACAAAGCTGTATGCGGATATGTTCATCGTCAGCAGGAAATTTTCCAAGCTGGTATCGACATATTTGCCGCGCAGCTCATTCTTGTCGGAAAAGCCGATGGCGTGCACGACAAAATCGATGGTCGGCCAACGTTCGGCAATGGTATCGAAAGTACGGTCGAGCTGCGCCATGTCGGATACGTCGCATTCCACCAGGAAATCGTCGGAACCCAGTTCCGCGGCAAGCGGCCGCACGCGCTTTTCCAGTGCTTCCCCCTGATAGGAAAAGGCGAGCTGCGCGCCCTGGGCGGCCAATTGCCGCGAAATGCCCCAGGCAAGCGATTTGTCATTGGCCAGACCCATGATCAGACCGCGCTTACCCGCCATCAAGCCAGTCATTCCGTTGAAACCTCCCGATCTTGCGCCTGTGCCATTGCCGCTGCCGCCTCCGCTTCCTCCTGGGGAAATTCGGCGAGCGCCGCATTAAGCTCCGCGCCAATTACCACGCCCAGCCCAATGACAAAGAAAAAAATGAGAACAATCATTACGCCTGCCAAGCTGCCATAGGTCAGGTCATAACCGCCAAGCAGCGATAGCGCGGGCGGCAACAGCAAGGTGGTGGCGTACCACCAGAGGGCAGTCGTCACAGCTCCGGGCCATTTCGGGAACTGTTTCGGCTTGTAAGCGCTCGGCGTAAGCGAAAGGAAAAGGAAATAGAGCGCCCCGCCCACCACCACCATGGGCAGCAATCGCGTCGCGGTGACGATGGCGATCGCCTGGTCCGCGAACGGAAGGATTGCGCGCAGGAACTGCTCCACGCCGACCAGCATCACCTGAATGCTGAAGGCGAACATGACGGCAAAAACCGACAGGATGATGATCCCGATCGATCCTAACCTATATTCCCAAAAGGCGCGTCCGCTCTTTGTGCCATAGGCGCGGCGCAATATGTCGCGGATTGTTTCGATAAGGCTCCCTGTCGTCCAAAGTCCTACGACGGCGCCAAACCACAGCAGGCTGCCTGTCCGCGCTGTCAGTACTTCGACGATAGGTCCCTTCAGGACCTCCGCTACGCCAGGTGGAACCGTTTGAAGGAAAGCGCCGACGCTTGCGAGACCATCCTGCGTGCGACCAAAGATTTTGGCGACGGCCACGGCCACGATGAAGAAGGGAAACACTGTCATCAGCGCCAGATAGGCAAGATTCCCGGCATGAATGAAGCCGTCATTATAGACGCCCACCGCCACACGCTTCAGCACCTCGAACGGATAGGAGCCTGGCTTCGGAATGGCCTTCCTGACCCGTGTCCGCACCTCATCCAGCCGCTTCTTGCGCGCCTCGGGCGAATGGGGTGAAGAATTGGTCATTTCGGGTCGCGACCCATTCTTAAATCCTCCCGGACTTTCGCTTAAGCTTATACCCCAAAATTGACACGCAGGTTGCGTTGGTCTTTCCAGTTCTCGACAAAGCTCTTCAACTGCGCGTCATCCGCCGGAACGTCGACCATCAGCGTCACCAACTGGTCGCCCCGCGTCCCATTTTTGTCATGGAACCCCTTGCCCTTCAGGCGCAAGGTCTTGCCCGATGAACTGCCTGCCGGAATTCCCAGCATTACCGGGCCGTCCACGGTAGGCACCTTGATCTTTCCACCGTGCACCGCTTCATCGAGCGTGATCGGCAGGTTAAGGCGCACATTATGGCCATCCCGTTCGAAAAAGGGATGCGCCTTGACCTCGATCGTGATGATCGCGTCGCCGGCTCCGCCAGGACCCTGCTGCCCCTTGCCGGAAAGCCGCATCTGCGTGCCGTCCTCCACGCCATTGGGCAGCTTCAAGTCAATGGTTTTGCCATCCTGCAGAGTGATCCGCTGCGGGGCCAAAGTCGCGGCTTCCACAAACTGGACCGCAAGCCGATAAGCAATGTTCGCGCCTTTTTGCGGCGGCGCCGAACGCCCGAAGCCTCCGAAGCCCCCGCCCTGCTGCCGACGGCCGCCGCCAAACAGCCCCTCGAATATGTCTCCAAAGTCCGCGCCGTCAGTGCCGAACTCAAATTGTTGGCCGCCGGGTCCCGCGGAGGAGCGAAAACCGCCGCCCCGTCCGCCGCCAAAACCGAAGGGCGCGGTTGGATTGCCATCGGCGTCTATTTCACCCCGGTCGAATTGAGCCCGCTTGTCCTTGTCGGTCAGCAAGTCATAGGCATTGGTGACTGCGGCAAACCTGTCCGCCGCCTTGGGGTTGTCCGCATTGCGGTCCGGGTGAAGTTCCTTGGCGAGCTTGCGATAAGCCTTCTTGATGTCGGCCTCGCTCGCATTCCGCGCCACCCCCAATGTCGTGTATGGATCAGCCATTTATTGCCTTTATTCGCAGGAATATATCATTCGGGGACCATTTGGAGATCGGTGTGCGCGGCTTCAAGCGGCCCTCGGCTCGACTATTCGGCCCCAAGTCCCTAAATGGCAAGCCATGACCACCGATCCATTCGCTCTTTTCAATAGCTGGTATGACGAAGCCCATATCAGCGAAATCAACGACAGCAACGCCATGACCCTGGCGACGGCAGACGCGCAAGGCCGCCCTTCCGCCCGAATGGTGTTGCTCAAAGGGCACGGGCCGTCCGGATTTGTCTTCTACACCAATTATGAGGGTCGCAAGGCCGCCGAGCTGGTCGCCAATCCCTACGCGGCATTGCTATTCCACTGGAAATCATTGCGCCGTCAGGTCCGGATCGAAGGCCGGGTTGAAAAAGTCACTCCGGAGGAGGGCGACATTTATTTCGCTACGCGCAGCCGGGATTCGCAGCTTGGCGCGTGGGCGTCCGACCAATCGCGTCCGCTTGACAGCCGCGAAACCTTCGAAAGGCGTTATGAAGAATTACGCGCTCATTATGAAGGAAAGCCTATTCCCCGCCCGCCCCACTGGTCGGGCTTTCGCGTCATCCCCGGCCAGATCGAATTCTGGCAGGATCGTGAGCATCGACTGCATGAGCGGCGTCTGTTTACGCGCGATACGGATGGCTGGACAGAGGGCCTGCTATATCCATGATCGCGCCCAAGGCCGCCGCGCATCATGAACCTCCCACATTTAGCGGGGGCCTCACCTCTCGCGCTGCGCTGGCGAGCACATCAGTGGCATTGTTCCTGCTATTGGTGAAGGGCTATGCCGCATGGTCCACGGGCTCCATCGCCATGATGGGCTCGCTTGCCGATACCGGCCTGGATTTCGTCGCGAGTTTGGTCACGCTGTTCGGCGTCCGCTTCGCCGCCATGCCCGCCGACCGGCACCACCGTTTCGGCCATGGCAAGGCAGAGGCGCTGGTGGCGCTTTTCCAGGTGTCGCTCATCATCGTCGCCGCTTTTGGCATTGCCTTGCGCGCCATCGAGCGCCTTGGCACTGGCGAAAACACGGCCAATGCCGAATATGGGATCGGCGTGTCGTTGGTCGCCATAGCCGCAACCTTCGCCTTGCTTGCCTATCAACGGCATGTCATCCGCCAAACCCAATCGGTCGCCATCGGCACCGATCATCTGCATTACCAGTCCGACCTGCTGCTCAACATCTCCGTCATAGCGGCGCTGATCCTCGATCAATATCTTGGCGTAAGGGGTGCGGACGCCTTTTTCGGCATTGGCATAGCGCTCTGGCTGGCCTGGGGAGCGCTGCGTGCTTCCAACAGCGCCGTCGATCAGCTTATGGACAAGGAATGGCCGCTAGAGCGCCGTCAGCACTTCATCGCGCTGGCCAATGGCCATCCGCTGGTCAAAGGCATTCACGATCTACGCACCCGCACCAGCGGCATGCATGATTTTGCGCAATTCCATATCTGGATCAGCCCCACCATGACCATCCGTGAGGCCCACAGGGTGATGGATGAAATAGAAGCCCGCCTCCGCCCCGAATTTCCAGGCGTAGAGATATTGATTCATCCCGATCCCGAAGGTCATATCGACGGCAAGGGCGATCCCCTTCTGGCCCGGGATGCTGCCCTGTTGGTACGACAAGAGCAAAGAACCCAAGGGACGAAGTAGCGTTTAGAACAGCTGGCGCAAAAACGGAATTGCTTCCGACCGTCCTGATAAGGCCTTCAAAGCGGAATGGAGGGAGCCGGTTCTGAACTCAACAGGATCAATTGTCCTGTCACCATGGCCGCCCCTGCGAGCCAGTCGATGCTGGCCGCTAAATCTTTTTCCCAGCCCTCTGCAACCGCTACGCCATTGACGCGAACCTCAGGCGCGGCCTCCACCGCCAGCTTCTGCAGATGCAGCGAGAGTTCCGATAGGCCGATCCGGTCGGGCGCCTGTACCACAAGCACCGCGCAATCCCACGCCCCCTTGCCTACGGAAGGGTGGGCTAAATCCTCCAAAATTTCCACGCGCAATTCGGCGTCGGCTTGCGAAGCTTCGGCCAAGATCCAACCCAACGCCTGCAGTCCGTCCGCTGCAGCTTTTCCAAGCAGCGTATCGGCTTCGCTCAACGAAAATCGCTTCATTTGCGGGAACGGCCCATGGTTATTCCTATCGATTCTCCGCGTTCCGACAGCGCAAGCTTTACGATCTTCACCTCGACATGCTTCACTTTCCGGTCCTGAAGGAACACTGTCTCAATGATGTGCTCGGCAACCGCTTCGATCAGCGTGAAATGCTGGCCCTGCGGCAATGCCGTGGACGCGGCATGTTTCAGGTCCATATAGTTTTTCGAATGGCTGAGATGCGTGTCAGGCGCGTAATGATCCGCCATTTCCAGCGTAGCGCGAACACTGATCCGCAGCGGCTGGGGAAGGTGCGTTTCCTCCGAATAGATGCCGGTCAGTACATCGACATCCAAATCGTCGACTTCCAGGACCAAATAGTCCCCTTCCCCGTTCATGCCGCGTTCGTTCCTTTGTTCCAAATAGCGCTTTAATTTTGTGCGCAAGGCGCTAAAAGCCCCGCGCTTGCGGCGCTGATGCCCGCGATAGGACGGAACCGCAAGAATTGACGCACATAACAGCCCTCTCCACGCAAAGCGATAGCGCAGTCGAAGCGCTGCTCGACGCTGCGTTTGGGCCGGGCAGGCAGAAGCGGACCGCCTATGCCATTCGCAATGGCATGTGCCAGATCGATTCGTTGAGCTTCGCCGCACTGGACGCACGCGGGAATATGGTGGGCCTGCTGCAAAGCTGGCCGGTGGCTATTACCGACGGCGCAGGCACGCAGCATCCGCTGATCATGGTGGGCCCGGTGGCCGTGCTGCCGACGCTTCAGCAGGCCGGTATCGGCAAGAAACTGATGTCCAAGCTGATGGAAGCGGCCAAGGCTATTCAATGTGAGCCGCTGATGATGATCGGTGATCCGGAATATTATGGACGCTTCTTCGGCTTTTCCGCAGCGGGCACCGGTGCATGGGAGGTCCCTGGCCCCGTCGAGCGCCATCGGCTTCTTGCCCAATCAGTGGACGGACGACCGCTTCCCCATGCAGGCAAGCTTGGCCCCCGGAACGAAAGCTTGCGCGCAGCCTGCTGAGCCCCAGGACAAGGCTTTCCTTCTCCGGCGCAACATCCTATCTCGGCCAGAATGCGAACGGACCCACCAATCGAGCTGGAAAAGCTTTCACTGACAGAGATCGTCAGCCTGGTTGAACAGCAAAAGCTGCCGCCAGTGGAACAATGGAATCCCAGCCATTGCGGCCATAGCGACATGCGAATCGCAAGCGACGGCACTTGGTATTATCAGGGCTCTCCTATCGGCCGACCGGCCATGGTCCGCTTGTTCTCAACCATCCTGCGTCGAGAGCCCGACGGCCGCCATGTGCTAGTGACGCCCGCTGAAAAGCTGGACATCGACGTCGAAGACGCGCCTTTTCTGGCTATCGAACTGCGCACCGAAGCGGAGGGATGTGACCGCCGCCTCGCCTTCCGGCTCAATAGCGGAGACCTCATAGTAGCAGATGCTGCCCATCGACTGACATTCGAGGATCGAGGCCATGGCTGCCACCCCTATCTGCATGTACGCGGAGGCCTGGAGGCGCTGGTGGCAAGGCCGGTCTACTATGAACTCGCCAATCTGGCGATCGAGGAGGATCACGCTCCCCTCGGCCTTTGGAGCGAAGGCGCTTTCTTCCCGATGGACGCTGCGGCGTGACGCTCGCCGATCGGTTGCGCCAGGCGCTGCGGAGGGGGCATGAGGGCGGGCCGTTAATCCCAGCTGACATGCACGATCCGCGTCTTGGCCCGGAGATCGTCTTGGCCCCTGCCGCGGTACTCATCCCCGTAACCGATCGGCCGCAGCCGGGGCTCATCCTCACACAGCGCACCGCGCATCTGCGCAAGCATCCGGGCCAGGTGGCGTTCCCCGGCGGCAGGGTCGACGAGACCGACGCGGACGAAATCGATGCGGCGTTGCGGGAGGCGGAGGAGGAGATTGCACTTCCACGCGCCATGGTGGAGGTCATCGGCGTTTCGGATCGCTACCACACCTTCACCGGATTCGACATCGCACCTGTCCTTGCCGTCGTGCCGCCGGACCTCCCGCTGGTTCCCCATGCCCATGAAGTGGCCGATTGGTTCGAAATGCCTCTTGAATATGCGCTCGACCCCAATAACCAAGTGCAGCGTTTTATCGAATATCAGGGGGCTAACCGGCCCTATTATGAGATACTGTGGGAGGACCGCCGCATTTGGGGGGTCACCGCAGCGATCTTGGTCAATCTCCGCAAAAGGCTTGGCTGGTGAGCGCGATATTGCCCGACATGGAATGGCGCAACCATCCAGGTCTGGACAAGCTGTTCCAGGCACTTGAAGCAGACAAGGACATGATACGCTATGTTGGGGGAGCAGTGCGGGACAGCCTGCTTGGCCTCACCGTATCCGATGTCGACATCGCGACCCGCCACCTGCCCGATGAAGTCATGGCCCGGCTGAACGCTGCGGGAATAAAGGCCGTTCCCACCGGGATAGAGCATGGCACGATCACTGCGGTCCTCGACGGCTGGCCTATCGAAATCACCACTCTTCGCCGGGACATCGAAACCGACGGACGAAGGGCCACGATCGCCTATAGCGATGACTGGCGCGAGGATGCGGCGCGGCGGGATTTCACCATCAACGCGCTCTATGCCGATCCCCTGAACGGTCAAATCAGCGATTATTTCGGAGGGCTGGAAGACCTTGTCGCGCGGCGCATCCGCTTCATCGGCAATGCGGCTGACCGGATTGAAGAGGATCATTTGCGCATCTTGCGCTACTTTCGGTTTCTCGCCCGTTTTGGAACGCCCGATCCCCAAGCGGAAGCGTACCGCGTGTGTATGGCCAAGGCAAACAGCCTCATGGCTCTTTCGCGCGAACGTATTGCCGACGAACTACTGAAGCTTCTCGTCACCAACGACCCGCTTCCTGCGCTACGCCTGATGATCGACGGCAATATCTTCGCGCCCGTCTTGCCGGAAATCGAAGCAACCGGTTTGGACAAGCTGTCCGCGCTCATCGCCCGGGAAAGGGAGGCTGGTGTGGAGCCATCGGCCCTCCGCCGGCTTGCCGCCCTGTTGCCGCCAGACGGCCGAACCGCAGAATTGGTCGGCGCACGGCTAAAGCTGTCGAACAAGATGCGCAAGCGGCTGGCGCTTGCCCTGGATCCCGCTTGGAACCATCTGCGCAAGCCGACCGAGCTTGCCTATCGGATCGGACGAGAGAGCGCCATCGATCGCATATTGCTGGACAGCGATCGCCCGATTGAACGGGCAATAACTCTCTTAGATTGGACAAAACCGAGCCTGTCCGTGGGCGGAGGCGTTCTGGTGAAGAAGGGCCTTGCCGCCGGCCCTGTTGTTTCCCGAGCCTTGCAGCAAATCGAGCAGCGCTGGATCGATGAGGACTATCCGGGTGCTGAGCGGACTCAGATCATCGTTGACGAAGTGGTTGATCAGCTGTTGCGGGACAGCCAGAATTCGTAAGCTTCGGCGGCGGATATGGGTTCTCCAAAATGGAAGCCCTGACCATGATTGCAGCCAAAATGAGCGAGCGCCTTCCCTAGTTCAGCGCTCTCGATGCCCTCCGCCGTGGTCTTGAGCTTCAGCGATTTTGCCAGCGACAATATCGCGCGCACGATAGCGCATTTGTCTTTGTCCGTCAGCATCTCCGTCACGAAGCTTCGGTCGATCTTTAATATGTCGATGGGCAACCGATGCAGGCTGGCGAGATTGGAAAAACCAGTACCAAAATCGTCCATGGCCACAGAAATGTCTTGCGCCTTCAGCGCCGTCAAAACCTGCCTTGCCTTATCGGGATCGGCGATGATCGCGCTCTCGGTAAGCTCAACGGTCAGGCGCTGTCCGGATATGCCGGAATAGCGCAGCGCTTCTTCGGCCACCTCAGGCACATCATCGCGCGCCATCTGAATGGGGGAGAGATTGACACTCATGCTTACCGGCAAGGGACGCCCATATTGCCGGTCCCATTGGGCCAGGCTCTGCAGTGCTTCATGCATGGCCCAACGGCCCAGCGGAATGATAAGACCCGACTCCTCGGCAACTGGAATGAACTCCGCTGGGGAAATAACCCCCCGGTCGGGATCCTGCCAACGGGCAAGCGCTTCGAATCCAGTGACTGCACCTGTATGCAGATCCACGAGCGGATGATAGGCCAAGCGCAACTGGCCATTCGCCAGCGCATGCCGCAACTTGCTTTCCAAATCGAAACGGTCCCGCGCCTGCCGTAGAACACCGGGACGATATATCTCCAGCTTTCCACTTTTCTTTGCCAGTTTCATCGCGACCTGGGCCTGACGCAGGATTTCGTCAGAATCGTTCTGCACAGTCGAAATCGAACAGCCGATCGCCACGTCAATGCTGATCTGCAGGTCGGACAGGCGGCAAGGCGCTGCAAGCGCAGTATTAATGCGCTGGACGATTTGCAACGCATCGGAAAGGCCGTTGCTCAACCGGACGAAAATGCCGAATTCATTACCACCCAGCCGCGCCAATATGTCTCCCTGACGCAAACTGGATTTTAGGCGCCGCGCAACGGTGATGATCAACTCATCGCCCGCCATTGCTCCGAGGGATTCGTTGATCCGGCTGAACCGGACCAGATCGATCGCCAGAATGGCATATTGGCTGATCGGCTCAAACTGTGTATCGGAACAACGGGCGTCGATGTCTTCGCCAAATCCAGCGCGGTTCGGAAGACCCGTCAGACTATCCGATATCAGCTCACGGCGAAGGTTCTTTTCAGTTTGCCGTTCGCTGGTCCGGTCTACCATGATCGATAGAAACCTGCGCTTGCCGTCCGGCCCATCTGTCAGCCTTGCCATTGTGCCCATGAAAAAAAGCTGCATGGCGAGCGGGCCGTCCTCGAGCCATTCAAAACAACATGATTGCTGATCGGAGCGCGCGAAATCCATCACTTGGCTATATTGTTCGGGATAACCAGCGCCTTTGGTTTTAAGCCAGCGCTGCGTTCCTTCCGCACTGCCCGCGAACGCCCCGTTGTAGCTTTCAAGCGTCAATTCGTTGCCGTGAAAGCAGAAAATGGCTGCAGGGAAAGGCAAGGCACTCAGCCAATCGGGAATAGCGCCATCCACCTGGAACGGTATTATGGCAGCCTCAATGGCCCGCGCTTGCGCACCCTTGAAGCGCATTCCTCTAGCTGATTTTAACGCGACCATGCCGCTAGATACGACCAAGCGCGTAAATTATTGCTGAATCAGCTTATTTTTTCCCTTAACCGCAAGGAAACCACTCGTCAGCGGTCTATCTGTCAAAATCGATTGTTCCGTGGAAATCCCGTGGGCGGCATGCGGCCGGCCGCGCCACGTGCGACGCGCCATGGGGTAAGATCGGTTTCTGTTCTTATACGCCCGGTATCACCGCCCATCGCCCAGCTTAGCCCGTCGTCCAGCCGGAATGCGATCGCATCTGACAAGCCGCCGTCGCGGTATCGCTGTAGCTGCACGCCCTGCCCCCGCGCCATTTCCGGCAATTCGCTCAAGGGAAAGACCACAAGCTTCCGATTGTCTCCAATGACAGCGACATAGTCGGCAAGCGCAGGCACGGAACGCACCACCTTCAGCTTCGATTTTGGTTTCAGATTGACCACCTGCCGGCCTTTGCGCGTTTCGGCGATCACTTCGTCCATGGTGGCGATGAACCCTCGGCCATTATCGGCAGCAAGCAATAATCGCCCGCCGGGCCGCACAGGAAGCAGCGCCACAATGTCGGATTCGTTCTCCAGGTCCACCATCAGCCGCACTGGTTCCCCAAAACCGCGCCCGCCAGGCAGCTTATCCGCTCCCAATGTGTAGAAACGGCCATTTGAGCAAATGAGCAGCAGCTTGTCGGTCGAATGCGTGTGGAACGCAAAGGCGAAGCCGTCGCCTTCCTTGAATTTGAACTGATCGCGGGCAGTAAGATCTGCATGCCCCTTCATCGCCCTAATCCAACCGCGTTGCGACATGATGACCGTGACCGGTTCGCGCTCGATCATCGCCTCCAATGGAATTTCGCGGGCGGGCGCTGCTTCCTTAATCGATGTCCGGCGGCGACCCAGATCAGTTTGTGGGCCGTAGCGCTCGCGTAAAGTGGTCAGGTCTTTCTTAAGTCTGGTGCGCTGCCGGGCAGGGCTCTCCAGGAGCTTCACCAGGGCTTCTCTTTCTGCGGCGAGTTCATCGCGCTCGCGACGAAGCTCCATCTCCTCCAATTTGCGCAAGGAACGCAGACGCATGTTGAGAATGGCTTCCGCCTGCCGATCGGTGAGCTGGAACTCTGCCATCATGATTGGCTTGGGCTCATCTTCATTGCGGATGATCTCGATAACCCGGTCCAGGTTTAGAAAGGCTATGATATAGCCTTCCAGCAACTCCATTCGTGCGTCGATCTTTTCAAGGCGATGCTGGGACCGGCGGACAAGCACCTCGATCTGGTGCTTCAGCCAGTCCGAAAGCACCTCCCGAAGCCCCATGACACGGGGCGTCCGTTGGGCGTCCAATACGTTGAGGTTCAAGGAAACCCGGTTTTCCAGATCCGTCAGGCGGAACAGACTGTCCATCAGCACATCGGGATCGACCGTGCGGCTGCGCGGCTCCAATATGATTCGCACTTCCGTATCGGATTCATCCCGGATGTCGGCCAGAATCGGTAGCTTCTTGTCGGCGATAAGCTGAGCGATCTGCTCAATAAGCTTGGATTTCTGGACTTGATAAGGAATCTCGGTGACCACCGCCACCCAGGTTCCGCGCCCTTCGTCCTCACGGTGCCAGCGTGAGCGTACCCGAAACGCGCCCCGGCCGGTGGCATAAGCGTCGCTGATGCTCGTTGCGCTGTCCACAACCATGCCGCCGGTGGCGAAGTCTGGTCCCTTCACCAAATCCATGATCTGGCCATGCGTAGCTTCGGGCTGCTCGATCAGCAGCATCGCGGCATCGACGATTTCAGCTACATTATGGGATGGAATGTTGGTCGCCATGCCGACGGCGATGCCGCTCGCGCCATTGGCAAGCAGATTGGGGAAAAGGCCGGGCATGATCTCCGGCTCCTCGTCCTCTCCATTATAGGTCGGACGAAATTCGACTGTGCCTTCGTCAAGACCCGCCATCAGGTCGATTGCCACCTGCGTCAGGCGCGCCTCAGTATAGCGGTAGGCCGCAGCGTTATCGCCGTCGATGTTACCGAAATTGCCCTGACCGTCGACCAGCGGATAACGGAGCGAAAAGCTTTGTGCTAGACGCACCATCGCGTCATAGACGGATGCGTCCCCATGGGGGTGGTATTTGCCGATCACGTCGCCCACGACCCGAGCGCACTTCTTGTAGCCGCTGGCCGGATCGAGCCGCAAAAGCCGCATCGCCCAGAGCAGGCGACGATGAACCGGTTTCAACCCATCCCGCAAATCCGGCAGCGACCGCGCCGTGATGGTCGATAGGGCATAGACAAGATATCGTTCGGAAAGCGCCGTGTCGAAAGGATGCTCGACAATTTGATCGAACGGATCGGAAAACTCACTCATCGGCGAGGGGAATAGCAGCGCTTTTCGCGATTGGCGAGGGGGCGTCTTGCCCCGGCAACCGGATCATATCCATTCTGTCCGCCTGGACATCCTTGTGTATTTCGGCCTCGATCCACTGGAGAAATGCCTTCACTTTGCGGCTATTGCGCCCATGTGGCGGATAGACCAGCCAATGGCGGCTGGGATCGAAGCATGTGGTTTGCACCGGCTCGATGAGCTGGCCAGCGGCGATTTCGTTTCGCCAATAATAGGGAATCAGCATGGCGAGTCCCTGCCCCGCAAGCGCCGCGCGGCCATCCATCACCTGGGAGTCCAGGCGAACGACCGGGCCTTCATAAACAAACAGCTGATCATTGCCGACGCAACGCCACCAAATTTCCCACCATATGTCATCGGGACTGAAGCGCGGCAGTTCCATCACCCGCGCCGGCAGGTCGATGGGCCCAGATTTCTCTAGGAATTCCGGCGTGCACATTGGGGCGATGCGACAGTGCAGCAGCTCCCGGCTTTCAAGGCCGGGCCACACGCCCGAGCCATTGCGTATGCCGACATCCACACCGTCTCGGGCGAAGTCCAATACGTCATCGGACGCCTTCAGCCGCACCGCCAATTCAGGCCTTAACATCTGGAAAGAACCCAGGCGGGGCACCAGCCAGTTAGTCGCAAAGCTGTTCGTACAGCTTATCGTCAACACCGTTTCATTTTCGTTCGATAATTTTCCGAAGCTTTCGCGCATCAGATCAAATGCAGAGATGATGGATGGCGCAAGCACGCGGCCTTTTTCCGTAAGGGCAATTCCTTTGCCAGATCGCTGAAAAAGGCTGAAACCAAGCCGATCTTCCAGCGATTTTATCTGATAGCTGACAGCGGCCTGGGTCATGCCAAGCTCCTCGGCCGCAGCGGTAAAATTCTCATGCCGCGACGCCGTCTCAAACACCCGGACCGCAGCCAGAGGAGGAAGATTGGCCATGCCACATCATAAGGCACACTTATATATATAGTCGAGCTTTTTGTTGGCCCTTCGCGGCGTAAAGCGGCATATCGGTGGCGCCCAGCAATGACATGAAGCAAAGGATACACGGCCATGCGAGACGAAATCGACGCTCGCCTGTGGAGCGAGCATCATCAGACCTTCTCCATCGACATCCGCAGGCTTGCCAGCGGAGCGATGCAGACGTTCGAGTTGCTCCATCGGCACTATTGGAACGCGCCATGGTCGAGTAAAAACGGCGAGGGCGGTGTCGAACATACCCCCCGCGGCAAGAATATCCTTGCCGCCGTGGCAATAATGTTCAGCCTCACTGCAATAGTTGCGGCAGTGGGGCCGGCCGGCACCAGTGCTGAATTTGCGCGGTCGGCCCCCGCCGCCAGCCACTATCGAGCTTAAGCTGCGGGCCTTTCCTCTCAACTCATCCGAAACGACCGCCTGATGAACCGGACCCAGCTTGCCTTGCTGTTTCACTGCCTTCTAGACTGAAGCGGTGATTGAAAAGGCCACTCCAATCCTCGACCCGCCGCCTTATGACTTGCTTGGCGGGGCTTTTCTTTTCCTCGATTTCGACGGCACGCTCGTTGAACTCGCGCCCCGCCCCCAGGATGTCACGGTCGAAGCCGACCTGCGAAACCTTTTAGGCAGACTGCAGGACAGGCTTGATGGCCGTCTGGCCATTGTCAGTGGCCGGTCGGTTGCGACCTTGCGGGCGATGTTCGGGCTCGGTGATTATCTGTTGGCAGGAAGCCACGGCCTGGAACTGGCCTATCCGGGCTGCGCGCCCGAAGCGCCTGTCCGCCCCCCCTCCATTGATCAGGCTCTGCGGGAACTCATCTGCTTCGCCGAAGGAAAAAACGGCCTGGTGGTGGAGGAAAAGACCCTTGGGGTCGCGATCCACTATCGTCTCGCGCCTCAACAGGAGGACGAATGCCGCTCCATCTGCGAAGCGCTTTCTGTAGATACGGGCCTTTACCTTCAGCACGGTAAGATGATGTTCGAACTTCGCCCTGGCAATGGCGGTAAAGGGACAGCGGTCACCCGTTTACTTGCCGAAACGGAACCCAATGGGGTTCGGCCGATTTTCATAGGCGACGATATAACGGATGAAGACGGCTTCATGGCCGCTGCTCGCCTTGCGGGCAGCGGTATATTGGTTGGCTCGCCCCGTATAACCGCCGCCAATTACCGGCTCGATAGCGTAACGGCAGCACGGCGGTGGTTGTCCAGGGGCGAAGAGCAATTGCGCAAGGGAGGATAGATGCACAAGCGCACGCTGGACCTTTGGCCCATCGGCAACTGCCAGGCATCGGCTCTGGTCGACACGGATGGGCGAATGATCTGGGCCTGCCTTCCCCGAGTGGATGGCGATCCGATCTTTTCGGCACTCTTGGGCGACGATGACTACGACGCTCCGCACGCGCGCGGCTTTTGGTCGATCGACCTGGAGGACAGTGTCAGCGTCACGCAGGAATATGTCCGCAACACTCCCATATTGCGGACCACCAAATGCGACAGCAACGGCAACATCGTCGAGATTCTCGATTTCTGTCCCCGCTTCAAGCAGCAAGGCCGCATTTATCGGCCGGTGGCCTTTGCGAGGATCGTGCGTCCCTTGGCCGGATCCCCGCGCATTCGCATTCGATTGCGGCCCACATCAGCCTGGGCCATGGAGCAACCCGACGTTCGTTACGGTTCCAACCATATCCGAATACCGCTTGCCGTCATGCCAATGCGCCTGTCAACGGACGCGCCCATCGGCCTCATTTCGCAGGAAACGCCCGTCAGGCTTGAACGGGACATGCATTTCTTCCTGGGACCGGATGAAAGCTTCTCGGACGCGTTGCGGCCGTCGCTGGAACGTATGCTCGATGACACGACGGCCGAGTGGCAGCATTGGGTAAGGGGGCTTGCTACGCCACCTGAATGGCAGGATGCCGTGATCCGTTGCGCCATAACGCTGAAACTTTGCCAACATGAGGAAACCGGCGCTATCGTAGCGGCGCTCACCACATCGATCCCGGAACATGCAAATAGTGGTCGTAATTGGGACTATCGCTATTGCTGGTTGCGCGATGCCTATTACACGGTAGAAGCGTTGAACCGGCTGGGAGCGCTCGACGTCCTCGAAGGCTATCTCGCCTATCTTCGCAACATTGTCGATGACGCGCGGGGGGGACATATCCAGCCCCTTTATGACGTGCGCGGCAACGCGCGGCTTGAAGAGTGGGAGGCAGAGGCGCTCCCAGGCTATCGCGGCATGGGGCCCGTGCGAGTGGGCAATGACGCCTATCACCAGATACAGCATGACGCCTATGGGCAGATCGTCCTATCGTCGGTCCAAGCCTATATCGACCAGCGGCTATACCGCATGAGCGGCGAGGAGGATTTTATCGCCCTTGAACAGGTGGGCGAGCTGGCCTGGAAAGTCTACGACCAGCCCGACGCCGGACTTTGGGAATTACGCACCCGCGCCCATGTCCATACCTATAGCGCGGTCATGTGCTGGGCCGCTTGCGATCGCCTGGCCCACGCAGCCGCCGCTCTCAATTTGAAAGAGCGTGAAGTCTATTGGGCGGAACGTGCGGAAATAATGCACCGCACTATTATCGAAAATGCCTGGAGACCGGACAATGCCTGCTTGTCGGCCGTCTTTGAAGGCGACACCTGCGACGCCAGTTTGCTTCAGTTGCTTGATCTGCGTTTTATGACTGCCGACGATCCGCGCTTTCTTACGACGCTCCAAGCCACCGAACATGAACTTCGGCGAGGTGCGGTCATGCTCCGCTACAGCGCACCCGATGATTTCGGGACGCCCGTCACTGCTTTCAATATATGCACCTTTTGGCTGATCGAGGCGTTGTATCGCACTGGAAGAGAGGAAGAAGCTCGCAATCTGTTCAACGAAATGCTCCAACGTCGTACCGCCGCCGGCTTGCTCTCTGAGGACATAGATCCGATCACCGGTGAATTATGGGGCAATTACCCTCAAACTTATTCGCTTGTCGGGATCATCAACTGCGCTGTCCTTTTGAGCAAGCCATGGAGTGAATGCAGATGAGCCGCCTGATCGTCATTTCCAATCGGGTGCGACAACCCGGCGCCAGCGCGGCGCAAGGCGGGCTTGCGGTCGCCCTCTCCGCGGCGCTTCGTGAAAGCCGCGGAATCTGGATGGGCTGGTCGGGCAACATGACCGAAAAATTTACCGGCCACATCGCCTTTCAGGAAGACGAGGGCGTCAAGACCGCGACCATCGACCTCGAAGAACAGGATATCGACGAATATTATAACGGCTATGCCAACCGCACGCTGTGGCCGCTATTTCACTATCGCATAGACCTCGCTGAATATGATCGCACGTTCGAGGGCGGATATAACCGGGTCAACGAGCGCTTCGCCGATACCGCCATCCCCCTGATCGAGCACGAGGATATCGTGTGGGTCCATGATTACCACCTGGTTCCTTTGGGTCAGATGCTCCGCGACCGGGGTTTGAAGAATCGCATCGGCTTTTTCCTGCACATCCCCTGGCCGCCGACCCGGCTCCTGGTTTCACTGCCGCATCACCGGCAATTGGTAGATACCTTGTTTGCCTATGATGTCGTCGGCTTCCAGACCGAGGAGTGGCTGGAATCCTTCCGCCACTATGTGGAAAAGGAAATGGGCGGCACTGTCGATGGCGACACCTGCACCGTCGGCGACCGCTCAATACAGGCGATTGCCTGTCCGATCGGCATTGATATCAAGGATTTCGTCGAAGCAGCGCAGAGCCCGGCGGCGGCGCAAATGCGTCAGCAAATGCGCGCCTCTCTTCAGGACCGCAGCCTGATCGTCGGCGTCGACCGCCTGGATTACAGCAAAGGCCTGGAGGAACGGTTCGCAGGCTATGAGCGCTTCTTGAAGGATCATCCCGATTATCATCGCGACGTCGTGCTGGTGCAGATTGCGCCCCCGTCACGTGGAGAGGTACAAAGCTACCAGGAAATCCGCGCGAAACTGGACGCCTATGCCGGCCGCGTGAACGGCGAATATAGCGATGTGGACTGGACCCCGATCCGATATGTGAACCAGGGCTATCCGCGGAACGCACTGGGGGGCATTTATCGCGCCGCCCGCATCGGCCTGGTCACCCCCTTGCGTGACGGAATGAACCTTGTCGCAAAGGAATTTGTCGCGGCGCAGGATCCGGACGATCCCGGCGTCCTCATCTTATCCCGTTTCGCAGGCGCGGCCCTTCAATTGGACCGTGCGCTGCTGGTTAATCCCTATTCGGCGGAAGAGATTTCCGATGCCATCTGCCGCGCCCTTGAAATGCCCCTCAATGAACGCCGGGAACGTTGGCGTTCGATGATGGACAATGTCGAACAGCAGGACGTGGCCTGGTGGCGAGAAAGATTTGCCGCGTTGCTCGCTGGGCAACAGCCAAGGACCAAGACCGCAGCCAGCCCGGAATTGGTCGCGGTAAAATAAGCGGGCCAAGCCCCCAGGTCAGGGCAAGGCGAGGGCGGCCACTTGCCGGAACGGCGGCGAAACGACCCCTTCTCGACCCACGTTGCACCGCCGAACGCTTTGGTATAATGGCGGCTGTGAAACAGCCCCGGCCCGCGCTGATCCCTTGATTCGCGTTGCCGGGGCGTACTATTTCTGTTGTACCCACGATTAGGGGAAACCTTGCCATGGCCCGTCGCCGTCAAATCTACGAAGGCAAAGCCAAAATCCTGTATGAAGGCCCGGAGCCCGGCACGCTTATTCAGTATTTCAAGGATGATGCCACCGCCTTCAATGCGCAGAAGAAGGGCACGATCAGCGGCAAGGGCGTGCTGAACAATCGCATTTCGGAGCATGTCTTCACCCTGCTGGGTCAAATCGGGGTTCCGACGCACTTCATTCGCCGCCTCAACATGCGAGAGCAACTGGTGCGGCAGGTCGAGATCATTCCGATCGAAGTGGTGATCCGCAATGTCGCGGCGGGATCGCTGTCCAAGCGGCTGGGCATCGAGGAGGGACAACAGCTCCCCCGCACGCTCATCGAATATTATTATAAGGACGACGCGCTGGGCGATCCGCTGATCACCGAAGAGCATATCGCCTGCTTTGGCTGGGCCAGCCAGGAAGAAATGCACGACATTGCCGACATGGCCATTCGCGTGAACGATTTCATGTCGGGCATGTTCGCTGCCATCGGCATTCGGCTGGTGGACTTCAAGCTTGAGTTCGGCCGACTTTGGGAAAATGACTATAGCCGTGTCATTCTGGCCGATGAGATCAGTCCCGATGGCTGCCGCCTTTGGGACATGATCACGGGCGAAAAGCTCGACAAGGACCGTTTCCGTCGCGACCTGGGAGGGGAAGTCGAAGCCTATCAGGAAGTGGCACGGCGACTGGGGCTCCTGCCGGAAGGAGCCGAAAATGCGGTGCTGGACTTGGACTCGCACAGGAAAAAGCGGGGCGGTTGAGGAAGGCTGCCTTGTAACACTCTCCAGCACCTGAACCAGGTCCGACCGTCCAATTCAGTTGGCATTCAATAGCGGTGCTCCATATATCCGGACCCAGACAACTGGAGAGAGACATATGGTTCGACACGCACTCGCCTTGTTCGCCGTGCCCCTCGCGCTGGCAAGCATTCCATCGCAAATAGCGAGCGCGCAGCAGCCGGCGGACAGCCTTGCGCAGGTCAATGCCTATATCCGCGCGGTCAAGAGCATGACCGCGGACTTCACTCAGACCGATCGCAGCGGCCAGACGCTGACGGGTAAGCTCACTTTGAAACAGCCGGGCAAGATCCGCTTCCAATATCAAAAGGACGTGCCCTTGCTGATCGTCGGCGATGGCAAATCGCTTACGATGATCGACTATGAAGTAAGCCAGGTGCAGCGCTGGCCCATACGCAATTCGCCATTGGGTGCGTTGCTGGACCCTGATCGCGACCTTTCCAAATATGGCAAAATCGTACCTTCTGGCGATCCCCGGATCATGACCGTTGAGGCGCGTGATCCCAAGCGCCCTGAATATGGCGTGATCACGCTTATCTTCCGGCGCAACCCCAGTGCTCCAGCGGGTCTGGAGATGTATGGATGGGTGGCGCTCGACGCTCAGAATAATCGCACCAGCATTCGTCTCAGCAATCAGCGCTATGGGGTGCCCGTGCCTGAATCGGCTTTCAAATGGCGCGATCCGCGCCCGAAAAGTCCGCCAAGCCGGTAAGACGAGAAGATTTTGCGGCAAGGTCCACGCTGAACGTCG
Source organism: Rhizorhapis suberifaciens (assembly GCF_014200045.1). Lineage (GTDB taxonomy): Bacteria > Pseudomonadota > Alphaproteobacteria > Sphingomonadales > Sphingomonadaceae > Rhizorhapis > Rhizorhapis suberifaciens. The sequence continues at coordinate 114,292 of NZ_JACHOV010000002.1, read as the reverse complement.
TTGTTCATCTAGCGCTCATGTGGGTCTTAATAGAAAAAGGCTGTGACGGCGGACACGCATGGGATTCCCCCCTGTTACCCATGCCCTCTCCGCCGGCATAGAGCGTGAAAACGCAATAGAGACCCCCGTTCCACGCCCCCGGAGCGGGGGTCTTTGATTGACGGATGCCGCGCCGGATAGCTGCGTCAATGTATCGATCCCACTCCTTGCCCTATTCGCCTTTCGCTCCTAGGGAAGGGCACATGTCTCAGACCATCAAGATCGCGTCCTGGAATATTAACAGCGTCCGTGCCCGGATCGAGATCGTTGAGCGCTTTATTCAGGAAGAAGCGCCTGACATCTTATGCCTTCAAGAGACGAAGGTCGTGGATCACACCTTCCCTGAGGGGATATTTCGACAATTAGGATACAACCATCAGATCCTGCACGGCCAGCCCATGCACCATGGTGTCGCGATCATCAGCAGGATTCCCATCCGCGAGGATGATCGGCTCGACTGGCAGGCAAACGGCGAAGCGCGCCACGTGGGCGTGCGGCTGGATAATGGAATTCGGCTGGAAAATGTCTATGTGCCTGCGGGCGGCGACATTCCCGATCGCCATGAGAACCTGAAATTCGGTCAGAAGCTGGATTTCCTTGAGCGGATGATCAACTGGTCCGAGCAACTCGACAAGCCAACGATACTCGTCGGGGACTTCAACGTGGCGCCGCTGGACTGCGACGTGTGGAGTCACAAGCAGCTGATCAATGTTGTCAGCCACACGCCCGTTGAATGCGAAATGCTGACCCGGCTGCAAGCTGCGCATGGGTGGATCGATCTCGGCCGACGGTTCGTGCCTCCTCCGGGTCGGCTTTATACCTGGTGGAGCTACCGCGCGCGCGACTGGTCGGAATCTGACCGCGGTCGCCGTCTGGATCATATGTGGGCCAGTCCCGCCATTGCCGATGCGGCGATTTCGCACCGGGTGGTCGAGCCTTGCCGTGGCTGGAACCGCCCCTCCGATCATGTCCCTCTAATCACGGAATTCAAGTTCTGATGAATCCTCGCGCGGCCGCCCGCGCCATTGATGCGCTGCACCGGGGATGGCCCGTCACCGTCACGGCGGCAGGGCGCGGCTATGCCTTGCTGGCGGTGGAAAGCGCTAGTGAAACGGCGCTTGCCGAATTCGATCCCCAGCAGAAAGCGGACCTTTTGATCTCCGCTTCGCGGGCTGAAACATTGAAACTTACAAACCAGTTGGCCGCCGCCGATCCGGATCGGGGCGTTCTGATCGAACGGGCGCCTTGGATGGATCTGCCGCTCGCCATGGCCGTGGCCGACCCAGTGCAGGATCTGAACTCACCGCTGAAGGGCCCCTTCCGCACCAAGCCGCTTGTCACTCCGGACGCCGCCGCGACAGCGCTGAAACTGGCGCGTCTTGCAGGAATACTTCCCGCCTTCCTGTTGCTGGATGAGGGCGTTCCCACCGAAGTCACCGCTGACGCGGCCGACGTCGAGGCCTATGACGATGCCGCCCGCCTCGCCATCGCCACCCGCGCGCGCCTTCCGGTAAAGGCGAGCGAAACTACTGAGATCGTTGCCTTTCGCAGTCCGGAGGAGCCACAGGAACATATCGCCTTGATCATAGGCAAACGCGATAGCAGCGTCCCCGTCGTTCGCCTGCATAGCGAATGCCTTACCGGCGATGTGTTGGGTTCGTTGAAGTGTGACTGCGGTCCTCAGCTTCATCAGGCGCTGCACCAGATCGCGGATGCCAAATGGGGCGTGCTATTATACCTGCGGCAGGAAGGTCGCGGCATAGGGCTTGTAAACAAACTTCGCGCCTATGCCCTTCAGGATCAGGGCTTCGACACAGTGGATGCGAATGTCCGATTGGGCTTTGCCATCGACGCTCGCGATTTCTCCGTCGCGGCGCGCATGCTCAATCTCCTTAATATCGGGGAAGTGAACCTTCTCACCAATAATCCCCAAAAGGTGGAGGGGCTGGAAAAGGCGGGCGTCAAAGTGGCCAAGCGCTTGCCCCTGGCGATCGAGGCCAATCCCCATAACGCCCATTATCTCACCACCAAGCGAGACCGCACCGGTCACAAGCTATGAGCCTTATCAAGGTTGATACTCACTCAAACCGTCTCATCCTCGATTTCATCGACATTCCCTGCGCCATCGGCAGGTCGGGAAGCTGTCCCGCCGCCAGCAAGCATGAGGGAGATGGCTGCACTCCGCTTGGCCGCTGGCCAGTGCGTGGAGCGTTGCTGCGCCCTGGCCGTTTCACGCTCGATCAGCCGCTCACCATACCCTGGCGCTGGACACGGCCGTATGATGGTTGGTCGGACGGCATGGAAGACCCGGCCTATAATCGGCCGGTCCGTCTGCCACACCCCTGGTCCGCTGAAACGCTCCAACGGGAGGATCAGGCCTACGACATCATAGTTGTGCTGGGCCACAATGACAGGCCGCCGATCCCCGGTGCGGGAAGCGCCATCTTTTTTCACATCTGGGTTGATGCCAAACCTACCGAGGGCTGCGTAGCGATAGCCCCTGATGAAATGCGGCGAATATTGCCCCTTCTTTCACCAGAAATGGCCATGGAAATCACCGGCTGACCTGTTCCCCTTGCTGCGTTGCGACATTTCCGCTATGGGCGCGGGCTTGTAAATCCTCTCACATGGCAGTTTTTTCCGCATGAGCCTTCGTAATGTGGCCATCATCGCGCACGTCGATCATGGCAAAACAACTCTGGTTGACCAGCTTTTCCGGCAGTCAGGCACCTTCCGCGACAATCAACGCGTGGAAGAGCGCGCTATGGATTCGAACGACCTGGAAAAGGAACGTGGAATCACGATTCTCGCGAAATGCACCAGCGTCGATTGGAACGGCACGCGGATTAACATCGTCGATACACCCGGTCACGCCGACTTCGGCGGCGAAGTGGAACGCATCTTGTCGATGGTGGACGGCGTCATCCTGCTCGTCGACAGCTCCGAAGGGGCTATGCCACAGACCAAGTTCGTGACCGGCAAAGCGCTCGCATTGGGCCTGAAGCCTATTGTCGTCGTCAACAAGATCGATCGTCCAGATGGCCGGGCCGAGGAGGTTCTTGACGAAGTGTTCGACCTGTTCGTTTCGCTGGAGGCGAATGACGAGCAGCTTGATTTCCCGACCCTCTACGCATCGGGCCGCAACGGCTATGCCGGCGTCACGCCGGACGTGCGCGAAGGGGATCTGACTGTCCTCTTCGAAACGATTCTCAGCCATGTGCCGGCGCCCAAAGTGGACGTCGATGCACCGTTCACCTTTCTTGCGACCTTGCTCGACCGCGACAATTTCCTTGGCCGTATCCTGACAGGCCGCGTCCAGACCGGCACGCTGAACATGAATCAGCCGATCCATGCGCTCGACCGCGACGGCAAGATCGTGGAAACCGGCCGCGCGACGAAAATCATGTCATTCCGCGGCCTAGAGCGGGTTCCAGTCGAAAGTGCGAAAGCGGGTGACATCATCTCTCTCGCAGGTCTGACGGTAGCGACGGTGGCCAATACCATTGCCGATCCGTCGGTCGGTGAGCCGATCTACGCGCAGCCCATCGATCCGCCGACCCTTTCGATGCGCTTTGCCGTCAACGATTCGCCCATGGCGGGCCGTGAAGGCAGCAAGGTCACCAGCCGCATGATCCGCGACCGCCTGATGCGCGAAGCGGAATCGAACGTTGCCATTCGGGTAACGGAGAGCGACGACAAGGATAGCTTCGAAGTCGCAGGACGGGGCGAGCTACAGCTTGGCGTCCTTATTGAAACCATGCGCCGCGAAGGCTTTGAACTGGGGATTTCACGTCCCCGCGTTCTGTTCCGCGACGGTGAAGGCGGCGGACGCGAGGAGCCATACGAAACCGTCGTCATCGATGTCGATGACGAACATTCGGGCACAGTCGTTGAAAAAATGCAGATACGAAAGGCGGAACTGACCGACATGCGTCCTTCGGGCGGTGGCAAGACGCGCATCACCTTTTCGGCGCCCTCGCGCGGTCTGATCGGCTATCATGGCGAATTTCTGTCCGACACACGCGGCACCGGCATCATGAACCGCCTGTTCGAAAAATATGGGCCTTATAAGGGCACCATCGAAGGCCGTCAGAACGGCGTTCTCATTTCGAACGGATCGGGCGAAGCGGTCGGCTACGCGCTCAACGCGCTGGAAGATCGCGGCATCCTGTTCGTTTCGCCTGGCGAGCCGATCTATGAAGGCATGGTCATCGGCGAAAACGCCAAGCCCGACGATCTTGAAGTCAATCCGATGAAGTCCAAGCAGCTCACCAACTTCCGCGCGAGCGGCAAGGACGACGCCATTCGCCTGACGCCACCCAAGCGCATGACGCTGGAACAGGCCATCGCCTATATCGATGACGATGAAATGGTCGAAGTGACGCCCAAGTCCATTCGCCTGCGCAAACGCTATCTGGATCCCCATGAGCGCAAGAAGGCGAGCCGGGCGAAGGCGGCTTGATTTTCTTGTGACGGGGTAAAGCGCGGAGCCCTGAGTGCTGTTCGCGCAAAGCGAACATGAAAGCATGGCGGAAACGCTGCACCTCGTTTTCCGGCTGGCCAATACGGTCGCGGCGGATCACGGGCGAACACCGGCTCGTTTATCACATCGCTGGGTCAGGCGACGACCAGCGGCTGGAGATCGCACCCGCTATCAATATCAGGCGTCACATCATTCCACTGGAAAAGCTTCAAGTTTTGAGGCAATGGGCCGCATATGACCGATGCAACCGACACACCTCCCGACCGCCTCTCCACAAACCCCGGCAGTCCCCATTTCGACATGGAGACGCTGAAACGCGGCATTGGGATCCGGTTCAAGGACCGGGTCCGCAATGACGTGGAGGAATATTGCATTTCCGAAGGATGGATTCGCGTTGCCGCCGGAAAGACCAAGGACCGGCGTGGCCAGCCCCTGACCATCAAGCTCAATGGCCCTGTCGAAGCCTGGTATGAGAGGGCGGCTGAGGACGAAAGCGGCGATTAAGCCTTCTGGAACTCAAAATATCGTCGATAGATGCTGAGTTCGGGAGATGGATCCCCGCCTGCGCGGGGATGACGATGGTGGAGGGCGTTTACCCTTGCAACTGCTCCTCCAGATCGTGCAGCACCTTATAGCAGGGAAGAACCTGCGCCACGCCGCTGTTGGGCTCGCGGCCTTCGCGGATTGCGGCGATGAATTCGCGGTCCTGAAGTTCGATACCATTCATTGACACGTCGACATGCGACACGTCGATAATCTCTTCCTTGCCGGTCACCAGATCGTCATAGCGGGCAATATAGGTGCCATTATCGCAGATGTAGCGGAAGAAGGTGCCGAGCGGCCCATCATTATTAAAGCTTAACGACAAGGTGCAGATCGCGCCGCTTTGCGCCCTGAGCTGGATCGACATGTCCATGGCGATGCCAAGTTCTGGATGGATCGGACCTTGAACGGCATTTGCCTGCACAATCGGGCCGGCCTGATAAGCAAAAAGGTCCACGGTATGCGCGGCATGGTGCCAGAGGAGGTGGTCCGTCCAGCTCCGCGGTTCGCCCTTCGCGTTCATGTTCTTGCGGCGGAAGAAATAGGTCTGGACGTCCATCTGCTGGATGTTGATTTCGCCAGCCTTGATCTTGTTATGCACATATTGGTGTGACGGATTGAAGCGACGGGTGTGTCCGACCATGCAGACGAGACCGGTTTCCTTCTGCTTGTCCATCACCGCCTGCGCCTCCGCCCAACCGTCAGCGAGCGGTATCTCCACCTGTACATGCTTGCCTGCGTTCATACAGGCCATGGCCTGGCTGGCATGCATCTGCGTCGGGGTGCAAAGGATGACGGCGTCGACATCGTCGCGGGCGAGAGCGTCTTCCAGCTCGGTCGAGCTGTGCTTCGCTCCGTATTTTTCGGCGACGGCGGCGGCCTGTTCACCCGTGCGACTGATGATCGAGACAATCTCGACGCCATCGATGTTCTTCAGGCCGTCGAGGTGCTTTTCACCAAAGGCGCCGGCTCCGGCGAGGGCTATTCTCATGGGGTTCTCCTCATAAACCCCTCCCTTTCAAGGGAGGGGGAATGGGTGGGTGCGATCGCCGCTGGGTGATCGCTGGCGTAAGCCGATGAGGGTGAGAACGGCCCACCCCAACCCCTCCCCTGAAGGGGAAGGGCTTTTACATTATTCCACCGGTTCCAGCACGATATGGCCGATCGCGGTATTGCTGCACGGCACGTGATAGTGGCGGTGCAGGCACTTGGTTGCCTTGCCCATCGCGCCGCGCATGATCAGCCACATCACCATCTCGATGCCTTCGCTGCCGGTTTCCCGCAGATATTCGATATGCGGAATGTGGCGGAGCTTGTCGCTGTCGCCGACCAGCCCGTCCAGAAACATATTGTCCCATTCCCGATTGATAAGGCCAGCGCGGGGACCTTGCAGCTGATGGCTCATGCCGCCGGTTCCCCATATCTGGACATTCAGATCCTCCGGGAAGCTCTCCACAGCCTTTTTGATCGCTTCGCCCAGCGCCCAGCAGCGGTTGCCCGATGGCGGCGGATAGGTGACGACATTGACGGCCAGAGGAATGACCTTCACGGGCCAGGCGTCAGCTTTTCCGTACATCATCGTCAACGGAACGGTGAGGCCATGATCCACATCCATCTCATTGATGATGGTCATGTCGAACTCATCGAGGATAAGGCTCTGCGCGATATGCCAGGCAAGGTCCGGGTGCCCGTATACATCAGGCACCTGCCGGGGACCCCAGCCCTCATCGGCGGGCTTGTACTGCTCACCGCATCCGATGGCGAAGGTCGGGATGATCTTCATGTCGAAAGCGCTGGCATGGTCATTATAGACCAGGATGACGACGTCCGGCTTTTCGGTTTTTTCCCATTCGCGGGTCCAGTCGTAACCTTCGAAGATCGGGCCAAAATAATCGTCCCGGTCCTTCCCGAAGTCAGAGGCGACCCCCAGCAACGGCACGTGGCTCGATGCGACACCGGCGGTAATGCGAGCCATGATTCAGCGTCCTTCCTTGATTGAACGTAGCCCTTTGGGCGAGCGTCCGCCGGCAAGCATCATGGCCTGATATTCCTCGAAGTTCATGTCGGTCATGGTGCTGACCGCCTGTGCAAAGGAAAAACCGTCGGTCGAAAACAGCTTTGATAGGAAATAAACATTGCCGCCTAGGTCGAGGCAGCGATTGTAGTCGCGGTCGAGCAGCGCCTGCTTCTGTTCCTCGCTCATCGGCCACTCATCGATATAGGCCCGCTCGTCCGCCTTAAAGCGCTCGCGATTCTCCGCTTTCATCAAGCTCATGGCGAACTGGTTCATCCAGTATCCCCGGCGCGCCCGGGCGGCGGTGAACACGCGGGTGCCGGGAATGTCGTCGAATTCCGCCAGATATTCGTGGATATCCTGTTTCATGATGCTCTCCAATTCATTCCCGTCATTCCCGCAAAGGCGGGAACCCATTTCCTGAACCATCCGCTTGACGCTCCGTGAGGGGATGGATCCCGGCCTTCGCGGGGATGACGAAAAAGTCAGCCCGGCCTGCCAATCTCACAATCCCCGCTCATTCAGCAGCTTGTCGAGGCGGGGGAAAACCGTCCGGGCGTTGCCCTCGAAGATTGCCGAGCGTTCGGCTTCCGAGATGTCGAGCGCGTCCACATAGCGCTTGGTGTCATCGAAATACTGGCCCGTCGTGGGATCGATGCCCCGCACCGCTCCTACCATTTCGGAGCCGAAGAGGATGTTCTTGTTATCGATGACATCGGCGAGCAAGTTGACGCCTGGCTGATGATAGACGCAGGTGTCGAAGAAGACGTTGTTCATGACATGCGTCCGCAGGTCCGGCTTTTTGAGCATGTCGGCCAAGCCGCGATAACGACCCCAATGATAGGGGACTGCGCCGCCGCCGTGGGGAATGATGAAGCGCAGCGTCGGGAAGTCTTTGAACAGGTCGCCTTCAATCAGTTGCATGAAGGCGATGGTGTCAGCCGCGATGTAGAAAGCGCCTGTTGCGTGCATCGCCGGATTGCAGCTGCCCGAGACGTGGATCATCGCGGGGACGTCCAGCTCCACCATCTTCTCGTAGAGGGGATACCAATAGCGGTCGGTGAGCGGAGGATGGTTGAAATGGCCGCCGCCCGGATCGGGATTGAGGTTGCAGCCGACAAAGCCAAGCTCATTGACGCAGCGCTCAAGCTCCGCAATCGATCCTTCAAGGCCAGCGGCAGGCGATTGGGGGAGCATGCAGACGCCGACAAAGGTTTTGGGGAAGAGCTTTACCACGCGCGCAATAAGATCATTGCAGCGGCGGGCCCATTCAATGCTGACAGCCTCGTCGCCGACATGATGCGCCATAGCGCTGGCGCGGGGCGAGAAGATGGTTATGTCCGCGCCGCGCTCCCTGACGAGGCGGAGTTGGTTCTTTTCGATGGTTTCGCGAATCTCGTCATCGGAAATTACGGGATAGGGAGGAGGCGTTTCGCCAGCCTTGAACGCCGCCTTCTGCGCCTCGCGCCACTGGTTATGGGGCTCGGGCGCGGTCGTGTAGTGGCCGTGACAGTCGATGATCATTCGCGCGTCATCCTCTCCAATATATGATCGATCTTCTGGCTCAGGCCCTGCGGGGGGGAACTCACGTCCATCAAGCCAATTGCCCGCTGCCGCTCAATCGTACCATATGTTAATGTTGCGCCGGTGCCAAGAGATTCCAGCGTTTTGGCCACTTCCTCCATCTCAGCCGCGCGGCGCAGACCATGGATCATCATGCGGTCAAGATTATAATCAGCCTTCTCGCCCCAGTCGGTACCCGGCCAGCTGGCGTTCAATGAGGCGATAACCTCATCATAAACTCCAGCGCGGCGGGCGGCCAGTACGCATTCAGTGGTGAGCGCTTCAAGGCCCTTGACCATCACAGAGCGGATCATCTTGATCGCGGAAGCGCGGCCGACCTCACCTTCAATGACGCGCAGCTTGGTGAAGCCTAGGGATTTCAAGATTTCCAGCGCCTGCCCTGACCTTGGGCCGGCCAAAAGAAGCGGAACATTGTTCAAAGCCGGATGGACAGGCGACATCACGGCGACGTCGACATAATGCGCGTCCGCAGCCTCTATGACGGCGGCATTGGCGAGCTTCGTTTCGGGAGCAACGCTGTTCATGTCACAGAAGATGGCGCCCGGCGGTATGTGTCTGGCAACCTGGCGGGCGGCCTTCTGCGCTTCGTCGGCTGTCACCAGGCTAAGTATCAGTTGCGCGCCGTCCACGGCCTCGGCAAGGGAGTCGCACCCCCGAACGCCGCCACGATCATAGTCGAACCGCTTCGCCTCCCGGGTCTCGGCCGCATCGGTTTTTACGTCGTAGGCCCGTGCTTGCGCGGAAAGCGCGCTGCCGCAGCCCTCCACAAAGGCCTGGCTTGCCTCTCCGTATCCTACAAAAGCAATATGATGGGGCAAAAGGGCCATGACCGCGACCTACTCGCCCATCGAGAGAACGGCCAATCCGAAGCGTGGGTTTCCTATAAGTTTTGCGGAAGGAATGTGGTGAGACTGGACCTATCGCCGCACTGTCAGCTGGGGCCTGCTTGATTGTCATCTCTAATGGTCTTTTCAACCTCTTGAAGGAATTCTGCCTGCAGACCCGTTGGTTGCCAGCCCGCGCGGATAGTGACGCCAATCGGCCTGCTGGTGCCAGGCAATGGGGCGCCGATAGTCGCTATAAGCCCGCTTTCCGCATCGCGAGCGATCTGATCGGGGCTAAGCAGCGTCAGATAATCGCCCTCCTGCAACAAAGAGCGTATCGCAAGTACAGAGCTACAACTGACAGGAGCCTTGGGCGGATCAACATTCGCACTTACGAACATCTTCTCCCACAGCCGCCGCATAGGCGTGCCGCTCCGCGCGATCACCCAGGGAAAGCCAGCCAGCGCTTCCACGGTCGGCACGTCTCTGCCCGCAAGCGGGTGACCAGCGCGCGCCGCTATTACCAAATGATCGTCGTACAGCCGCCGCTGCTCCACATCCTTACCAGGTTCCGGATAGCGGAGCGCCCCTATAAGGAAGTCCAAGTCCCCGTCGCGGAGTTGCTCGATCAGTTCGGCATGAGGTCCGTCGACAATGTCGATGCGCACGTCAGGATGGACCGCATGGAAGCGCGCGATAACCTTGGGGATCAGCTTCGCCCGAGCGAGCGGCATCGCACCGACCGCAATGCGGCCGACGGCCGCACCGCCAAGTGCGGCGATTTCGAACAGGCCCGACTGCAGTTCGGTACGGGCCAGGCGAAACGCGCGAACGATGGTGCGTCCAGCATTCGTAATCGCCACCCCCCGTCCCCGCCGCACGAAAAGCGTAAGGCCGCTGGCGGTTTCCAGTTCGCGCACCGCACGATGCAGAGACGGTTGGGACAGACCCGTCGCCGCGCTGGCGCTGATATAGCTGCCAGCATCGGCCAAAGCGATGAGCGCGCGGAGTTGCGCCATGGTGACGAGCCGGTCAGCTTCTACGAAGCCACCCATGGCCGCTCCGCCTCTCGCCGCTCGAAAACCCGCAGCGAGGTTAACCATGGCTTTGTCCACTCTAGCGCACAGGATCGCTCCGGACTGTGTCGGCGTCATGCCATCGGTGCGCCGCTCGAAAAGAGGACGGCCAAGCTGTTGTTCCAGTCGCGCCATGCCCTGGGTCAGCGCCGGTTGCGAGAGGTTGATCGCCTGCGCGGCCGCGCTGACGCTCCCGAGCCGGCATATCGCGGCGAGCGCTCGCAAATGCCGGATATTGAGACTCCAAAGCTGCATCAAGCGGTTATAGCAAAAACTTATGGCTGTGCCGATATTCGAAATTGCCTTGACCAGTTCCCGCGCCCACTGTGCCCCCAACTGTTTCAATCAGACACATGAGAGGCGAGCCATGGCCGGTACAGTCGTGCAGAATATTGAACGCGCCGACATGAGCGTCGTCGACGGGCTGGCCAGATGCGGCGTGTCCACAGTGCATGAAGCGCAGGGTCGCACCGGCCTGCTGGCGTCCTATATGCGGCCGATTTACGCCGGCGCACGCATCGCTGGATCAGCTGTTACCATCTCCGCCCCTCCAGGGGACAACTGGATGTTGCATGTGGCGATCGAGCAGCTGAGGGAAGGAGACATCATCGTCCTGGCCCCGACCAGCCCTTGCACCGACGGCTATTTCGGCGACCTGCTCGCGACATCTGCCCAAGCTCGTGGCTGCCGCGGGCTGGTGATCGACGCAGGCGTCCGGGATGTGAGGGATCTCAAGCAGATGAATTTCCCGGTGTGGTCAAAAGCGGTGCATGCGCAAGGTACGATCAAGGCCACCCTGGGTTCGGCGAACATACCGATTATATGTGCCAACGCCCTCATCAACGCAGGGGATGTTGTGATCGCAGACGATGACGGTGTGTGCGTAGTGCCCCGCGCCAATGCCGCCGCCGTACTGGAAAAGGCGCAGGCTCGCGAGGCCAATGAAGAGGTTAAGCGGCAGCGGCTGGCGGCCGGAGAGCTGGGCCTCGATATTTATGACATGCGCGGAAAGCTCGCCGAAATGGGGCTGAAATATGTGTAGAGCCGCAAGCTGCTTGCCGCTGGCGCCAAGCGGAACCGTGGAACGGGGTTAGGTCATGGCGAATATTTCCGGAACGCCTTGCTTCTGGATGCGGGGCGGCACATCCAAAGGGGGATATTTCCTGAAGGAAGACCTGCCTTCGGAAACAGAAGTTCGTGACAATCTGCTGCTACATATTATGGGCTCCCCCGATCCGCGGCAGATCGACGGGTTGGGAGGCGCCGATCCACTCACCAGCAAGGTGGCGGTGGTAAGCAAGTCCGAACGGGAAGGGATCGACGTCGACTATCTGTTCCTGCAGGTATTTGTCGATCAAGCGATTGTCAGCGACGCGCAAAATTGCGGGAACATCCTTGCTGGCATTGGTCCCTTTGCCATTGAGAGGGGACTGGTGAAGGCGGAGGAAGGCGAAACCAGAGTCTCCATCTTCATGGAAAATACCGGCCAGGTCGCCGTGGCGACTGTCCAAACCCCTGCGGGTGAAGTGACCTATGAGGGCGAGGCGCGCATTGATGGGGTGCCCGGCAGCTCAGCGCCCATTCCCCTGGAATTCCGCGATACGGCAGGATCGAGCTGCGGCGCATTGCTGCCGACGGGCAATGCATTTGACGAAGTCAACGGCGTTCGCGTCACGTTGATCGACAACGGCATGCCTTGCGTGGTCATGAAGGCGGAGGATCTCGGCGTCACCGGCTATGAAAGCCGCGATGAACTGGATAACGCGGTGGAGTTGAAAGCAACGATAGAAGCCATTCGTTTGGCCGTTGGAGAACGGATGAACCTGGGTGATGTCAGCAGCAAGTCCGTCCCCAAAATGATGCTGGTCGCTCCTCCGCGTAACGGCGGCGCGGTAACCGCCCGCAGCTTCATTCCACATCGCGCACATGCCAGCATCGGGGTGCTTGGCGCGGTCAGCGTGGCCACCGCCTGCCTCATTGAAGGGTCTCCTGCGGCGGAGGTCGCTTCGGTACCGCAGGGCACGCGCAAGACGCTGTCCGTGGAACATCCCACCGGCGAGACCACCTGCGTCATGGAAATGGACGATGCGGGCAATGTGGCAAGTGCGGCCATGCTGCGGACGGCGCGGAAGCTGTTCGACGGAGTGGTATTTTAGAAGCTGCACCCCGGCTGAAGCCGGACTTTTCTTGGAGAGCTGAAACATATGTCGCGGATCATCAGCTGGGTCGCGGAAGCCCGGAAGCCCCATTATGTTCCTCCGGTCGGCGCCATCGATGCCCATTGCCATGTTTTTGGGCCAGAGGCGCAGTTCCCCTTCTCACCCAAAGCCAAATATCATCCGGAAGATGCCGGTCCGGAAATGCTGTTCGCCCTACGGGACCGCCTGGGGTTCGACCGCAATGTCATCGTCCAGGCAAGTTGTCACGGCACCGACAATGCCGCCACCTTGAACGCCATTGCCAGGTCAAACGGCAAGGCGCGGGGTGTCGCTGTTGTGGATCCGGCTATCAGCGATGAAGAGCTGCAAGCGCTGCACGAAGGCGGCGTTCGCGGCGTGCGCTTCAATTTTCTAAAGCGGCTGGTCGACAATGCTCCCAAAGATAAGTTTCTAGAAATCGCCCGGCGGATCAAGCCGCTTGGTTGGCATGTCGTCGTTTATTTCGAAGCGGATATTCTGGAAGAGCTGATCCCCTTTCTGGAAGCAATTCCGACGATCGTCGTGGTCGATCATATGGGCCGCCCTTCCATGAACCAGGGTCCGGATGGGGCGGAGATTTCTGCCTTCAAGCGGCTGCTGGACGAGCATCCCAATATCTGGGCCAAGGTCACCTGTCCCGATCGGCTGTCGTCGCAAGGCTATCCCTGGGACGATTTCGTGGAGGTGGTCCGGCCGATAGTCGAGCGCTATTCCGACCGGGTGCTTTGGGGCACGGATTGGCCCCATCCCAATATGCAAAATGACATCCCCGATGACGGCCATCTGGTGGACGTGATCCCAAGGATCGCGGTTACGGCCCAATTGCAGCGCAAGTTGCTGATCGACAATCCGGAGCGGCTATACTGGGCCGACTGAGCCTGCGACTCCTTACAGCGTCGCACTTAATGAAGATTTCCGTTCGGCCCCAAGACCTCGACTGCCGGAAAGGCAGGCGCTCGGGATAGATATTGGTTGAAGACAAAGAGAGCCAGCTCAGCGCAATGTGCAAGAGACATTGACTTAGACAGATGTGTCTCGACTCCGCTCGACACGGACGGGTAGTGATGCAGATTAATCGCACTACTTAAATGACGATTACCGTCGGCAGCAAGAATCATCCTGCCAGGCATTGGGGTCCCGTGGCAGCGATCAGGAACTCGATATTGCCTTCGGGGCCGGTGATCGGACTTTCTACAATATCGACCACGCTCCAGCCCATCTTCGTCAGCCATTCGCGTATTTCGGCGCATACGCGCGCGTGAATAGCGGGATCGCGGACGACACCGCCCTTCCCAACTTCAGAGCGCCCGGCTTCGAACTGCGGTTTGATAAGCGCGATCAGACGCGCCTGTGATGTTGCGAAACTGAGCGGACGTTCCAGAACCTTGCTCAACGAGATGAAGCTCGCATCGCAGACGATCAGGTCGATGGGTTCCGGAATATGATCGCTGGTCAGAATACGGGCGCTGGTCTGTTCATGTACGATTACCCTGGCATCCTGGCGCAGCTTCCAGGCCAATTGGTTGGTGCCGCTGTCCACGGCATAGACCCGAGCGGCTCCTTTGGTCAGCAGCACATCGGTAAAACCCCCGGTGGAACTGCCGACATCCATCGCCACCGCTCCGGCCACGTCCCACCCCAGATGATCGAGCGCATGCGCCAGTTTGATGCCGCCGCGCGACACCCAGGGGTGATCGCGTCCACGCAATTCCAGTGGCGCTTCCTCCGGCAATTGCTGTCCAGCCTTGTCGACTTTGCGATCACCGGAATAGACCAAGCCCGCCAATATCACGGCCTGCGCCCGGGATCGGCTTTCCACCAGCCCCCGGTCGACGAGCATCTGATCTGCGCGCTGTTTAGCCACGGGCGAGGCCGCCCAACAGCGAAGGCGTCAATATCTGGGGCAGCACTTGCGCATCCTTACCGGGCACGTACCACAGATATAGCGGGACCCCGGATCGGCCATGTTTCTCCAGGAAACGGCCGATATCAGCGTCGCCATTGGTCCAGTCGCCGACCATCACCTTCACCCCCGCCTTTGCGAAGGCGTCGATGACCTCTTGGCGGTCGATGGCCGCGGCTTCGTTAGCCTTGCAGGTAAGGCACCAGTCCGCGGTGAAATAAAGAAACACCGGCCCTTGTCGGCGCAGGGTTGCGAGCTTGGCTTCGTTGAAGGGTTCGGCCGACTGCTCGGCAACCGAAACTGTGACGCCCTGACGTCCCGGCAGCGCGACCAAACTTATGCCAAGCACCAACAGAATGGCGGTAGCGAAAAGCGGTCCATGTCGGGCATTCCTCCGCTGACGAACGCCGAGCCACCACAGCAATAATCCGGCAAACACGGCCATGGCGATGCCAGCCGTCATTCCTGCTGTCCCTGTCTGCCGTCCCAGCAGCCAAAGCAGCGCCAAACCAGTGGCGAACATCGGCACCGACAATATGCGCCGAAGAGTTTCCATCCATGCACCAGGCTTGGGCAGCCTGCCGCGAAGGGCCGGAATAAAGGCGATCAGCAGAAATGGCAGGGCAAGTCCGACGCCCAGTCCGGCAAAGATCGCGAGCGCAGCCGCAACTGGAAGCACCAGAGCCGCTCCCAAAGCGGCACCCATGAACGGTCCAGTGCAGGGCGTCGCTACAAAAGCGGCAAGCGCGCCGGTCCAAAAAGACCCGGCGGCGCCCCCTTGGGCGGTAAGGTGACTGCCCGCCCCGACATTTCGCAATTCGAACAAGCCCGCCAAATTGAGCGCGATGGCTGTCACCAGCAGCAGCAGCAGCAGGATGATACGGGGATCCTGAAGCTGGAACGCCCAACCCACGGCCGCTCCGCTTGCCCTAAGGCCAATCAACGCGCCGCCAAGTGCCAGGCAGATTGTGACGGCTCCAGCCGCGTAGGCCAGGGAATCGCGCCGGACAATTCGCTCATCGCCGCCCGCCTTGGCCAATTTCAAGGCTTTGAGGCTCAAGATCGGAAAAACGCAAGGCATGATGTTGAGCAGGAGACCGCCGAGCAGCGCTCCCCCCAACGCCAGGAAGACACTTCCTGCTTCGCCAACGCCTGGCGCTGTGCCGTTGCTTTCAGCCAACGGGATCCCTGTCGAGGGCACGCTTCCCGGAAGAACCGAGAGTAGAAGACCTTTATGTTTTCCGGTTTTTAATATGCCGGAGATTTTCTCCTGCGGGCCGCCCCCGGCCTTGGATTCCAAGACAAGCATGTCGCCATTGCGGGTGACCTTCTGCGGCGCGGAATAGGTTATTGCACCGTCGGTCAGCGGAAAGAAATAGGGTTCATCAACCGCGGCATCAGCCGGATAAGGTACGGCAAGCCGAAATATTCCGTCCTTGATGGCATAATGGGCTGGCGAACCAAGCGGGCGTGGCAGGCGTGAGCGATATTCATCAAATATCCCTCGCCGGTCTGAATCGACACGGCCGTCACCTACGATCAGGTTCAGCGCCATATCTCTCCGCTCGGGCACGCAAATCTGCCGTGTGCAGGACAACCATTCGCCGTGAACCTTGATCGGCAGGGCTTGGCCCGCCCTCCAATCATCAGGAATAGCAATATCCACAAGCAGCGCATAATCGGCCTCATAGACATAGTTCATGAGGCCAGAGATAATGAGTGTCTCCGGCACGGGATAGCGCAATGACCCTGTTTTCACCCCCTGCGGAATATCCCATTTGAGAGTCATACCCACGCCCGCGTCCCCCGGATTCTCCCAATAACCGTGCCATCCGGCTTTGGGCGTCATGACGAAGGCGAGCGTGACGATCTTGCCTGGAGCCGGCTGGTCGCTCTCCGCTACCAACCGCGCGGATATGTTTGGGCTAGTGTCTCTGGTGGGTAACTGCGCATGGGCAAAGGACGACGTCAGCGCCAGCGCGACTGTCATGAGGAAGAAATATAATAACCGCATGTGCCCCAGGATAATCTCTGCTGGTCCCGACTTGTCCGGTCTTGCTTATAGCCGCAAAAGGTCCACCTTCGCCAAGGAGTTATTCGTGCAGATCGTTCGGAGCCTCGCCCTCTTATTCCTGCTCATGACGTCCTTTCCCGTGATGGCCGCCGATGGTTCCCATCCAAAGCTCGTCGTGGCGATTTCCGTCGATCAATTTTCCGCTGATGTGTTTACTGAATATCGTCAACACTTCCGCGGCGGCTTCAAACGACTGCTGAGCCAAGGAGTGGTTTTCCCATCAGGATATCAGGGCCATGCGGCGACCGAAACATGCCCCGGCCATTCCACGATCCTGACGGGAGCCCGTCCTATGCGTACCGGAATCATCGCGAATAGCTGGTACGACTTGTCCACCAAACGGTCCGACAAGCTGATTTATTGCGCCGAAGACGAAAATCGGCCGGGCACCGATAGCACCAATTACATCGCATCACCCGTTCATCTGCGAGTAGCCACGCTGGGGGATCGCATGAAGAAGGCGGACCGGCGCACTCGGATAGTTGCGGTTGCTGGCAAGGACCGATCGGCATTGATGATGGCAGGCGGCCAAGCCGATCAGATTTGGTGGTGGGGCGGTCAAAAGTTCGTCACACTCGGAGGCCGGGCATCCAACGCCGTCGCTGAAAAGGCAAACGCAGCGGCGACTGCTCGCCTCGCGACGCCGCAACCGCCAATCGATCTACCCCAGCCATGCGGGGAACGGAACTACGCGGTTCAGGCAGGAAGCCGCACCGTCGGAACTGGCCGATTCGCCCGAGCCGCAGGCGATGCGAAGAGCTTCCGCGCATCACCCGAGCTTGATTCATCTACACTGGCTCTTGCGGCGGGATTTCGCGATGCGCTGAAGCTTGGCGAAGGAACGCAGACCGACTTGCTAATCATCGGCGCTTCCGCGACCGACTATGTCGGCCATGCCTATGGCACACAAGGCACGGAAATGTGCGGGCAACTCATGACCCTCGACCGAAATCTCGGCGAGTTCTTCGATAGCTTGGACAGTGCCGGCATTGACTATCTGGTTGTTCTGACTGCCGACCATGGCGGCCATGACTTACCGGAACGTAGCGTCACGAATGGGGCGCCGAGTGCCAAGCGGGTAGATGTTGCTCTTAACGCCGAAACCATTGGCAAGGCTATTGGAACCAGATTGGGGTTGGAAGATCAGTTGCTTTATGCCGATGGACCCAATGGCGACTATTATGTCAGCCGGTTGATCTCTGAGACGGAGCGACGAGTCGTCGCGAACGAAGCTGCCACCATGCTGAAAGCGCATCCGCAAGTGGTGGCGGTTTTCAGCCGGGATGAGCTGGCCGCTGCCCCGATGCCGAAAGGCCCGCCCGACAGCTGGCCCCTCTTGGAAAGGGCCCGCGCGTCCTTTGATGCGCAGCGATCGGGGGATCTTGTCGTTATGCTAAAACCATGGGTGACCCCCATCGCTATTCCCAAAACCAGCGTCGCCACTCATGGCAGCCCCTGGGACTATGATCGGCGCGTCCCGATCCTGTTCTGGCGCAAAGGCATCCGCCCCTTCGAGCAGCCGCTAGCTGTGGAGACGGCCGATATCATGCCTACCTTGGCGACACAGATCGGTTTGGCCGTTCCATCGGAGGAGATCGACGGCCGGTGCCTTGATCTGATCGCGGGAGAGGGCGACAGCTGCCGCTGATTCTGACCGGAGCTCGGTTCTGGATATATATCTGTCAATTCCGTAACAGTACGAGTAGCTTGGGTCCGCTAAACCGAGGATCGGTCCGGCCTGGGAACCATGCTCGATAGAAGGTGCAATGCGCGTAGCAATTGCAGACCAAGACCTGCAGACTGCTGGCAGGTTAAAGCAGTTCGTGGAGGAGATGGGGCATAATGCTATCGTCTTCACCTCCGGCGGACAGCTCATCACGCAGTTGCAGAGGGACGTTTTCGACCTGCTGATTTTGGGCTGGCGGCTTTCCGATCGCACTGGGCTGGAGGTTCTGCGGAGTACAACCAGCAACATTCCAACCGCCCCGCTGATCCTCATGGTCAATGACAGCGGCAATAACGAGGATGCTGCCGCTGCGCTGCATGGCGGAGCGGACGACTATGTCGTGCTGCCGGTGGATTCGGAGATTCTGCACGCCCGTATAGCGGCGCTGTTGCGACGGTCCGGCGGCAAGGACTTGCCAGCCAATGCTCCCCAACGCTTCGGCCCCTATTATTTTGATCCCAAACAATCCTGCGTTGAAATGAATGATCAGAAGGTGGTGTTGACTGCGAAGGAGTTCGCGTTGGCGATGCTATTCTTTCGGAATGCGGAGCGGGCATTATCGAGGCCTTATTTGTCGCAGATAATCTGGAATAAGATCGCGGGTCTGCCGTCGCGAACGTTGGACATGCATGTTTCGCGGATACGTTCAAAGCTGCGCCTGGGGCCGGAAAACGGCTTCAGGATCGTTACCATATTCGGCTATGGCTATCGGCTGGAACGGTGCGGAGAGGAGACGAGACGTCCCTGACGTCGCGCCTGTGACGCCACCCGGCGGCCAGCATTGTTGGAATTCGAAACAAGAAAGCCGGCGGTTTCCCGCCGGCTTTGCTTTCTCAATGCTTCATTTCACTCAGTGCTTCTTGTCAGCCCAGATGTTCCGATAGGACATATAGGCCAGGATCGTCGCGGCGATCAGGAAGAAGATCACAGCGACACCTGCACGATGCCGATTCTCCAGCTTCGGCTCGGCAGTCCAGGTAAGGAACGCCGCAACGTCCTTCGCCATCTGGCTCACGGTCGCTTTGGTTCCATCGGCATATGTGACCTGGCCATCGCCTGTCAGCGGCGGAGCCATCGCAAGGTTCAGGTTCGCGAAATAAGGGTTGTAGTGCAGCCCCTGCGGCGTCTTCACATCGGGGAACTTCTTCAGAAGTTCGGCAGGCTGTTGCTGATAACCGGTCAGCAACGAGTAGATATAGGCATTGCCGTGGTGCCGCGCCTTCGTCATCAAGGAAAGATCAGGCGGAACGGCGTTATTATTGGCCGCACGAGCAGCAACGTCATTGGCGAACGGCTGGGGGAAATAATCGGCAGGAACGGGTTTGCGGGTCGCAGGCTCACCGGTTTCCTCATTGACTGACGGCGTTTCAGCCGACCAGTTAGCGGCAATCGCCTTCACCTCAGCTTCATTATAGCCAAGCGCTTCGAGGTCACGGAAGGCCACCAGACGCAGCGAATGGCAGGCGGAACATACTTCCTTATAGACCTGAAAGCCGCGCTGCAGTTGTTGGCGGTCATAATGGCCGAAGGGCCCATCCGAAGCGAACGCCACTTCCTTGGGAGAAAGATGGAATTCATGCTCGGCCGTCGGAGCGGGCGGTTCGCTGACATAGTTTACCGCGCCGAAGACGAAGGAATAGAGCAGCATGCCCGAAAAGAAGATGCCGACAAGGGCAGCGAGTACGCGAACCATGTTTTCTATTCCCCTTATTCAGCCGGAACCGTGGCGGCTTTGCCACCCACGACCGTCTGGTCTTTCCCAAGCACTGCCTCAGTGATCGAACCAGGCAGCGGCAGCGGCCGTTCGATGGCGGAGATGACAGGCAGGATGATCAGGAAGTGTGCAAAATAATAAGCCGAGGCCAACTGACTGATCATTACGAACGGTTCCGCTGCAGGGGCGCCGCCGCAATAACCAAGGATCGCCACGTCCACGAGCAGCAGATAGAAAAACTGCTTGAACAGCGGGCGATAGCGGCCCGAACGGACCGGCGAGCGGTCAAGCCAGGGCAGGAAGAACAGCAGCAGGATCGATGCGAACATCGCCAGCACGCCGAGCAGCTTTGCAGGAATGAAGAAGAAGTCGAAAGTGAACGCACGCAGGATGGCGTAGAAAGGCCAGAAATACCATTCCGGAACGATGTGCGCCGGCGTCGAAAGCGGGTTGGCCGGAATATAGTTGTCCGGGTGACCCAGGAAATTCGGCGCGAAGAACAGCAGGATCGCAAAACCGATCAGCGCCACGCCCAGCCCGAAGCCATCCTTCGCCGTATAATAAGGGTGGAAAGGAACCGTATCCTGCGGCCCTTTCACGTCCACGCCGGTAGGGTTGCTGGAACCGGGAATGTGCAGCGCCCAGATGTGCAGAATGACAACTGCGGCGATAACAAATGGCAGCAGATAGTGGAGCGAGAAGAAGCGATTGAGCGAAGCGTTGCCGGGGGCAAAGCCGCCGAGCAGCCATGTCTGAATCGGTTCGCCAACGAACGGGATGGCGCCGAACAGGCCGGTAATGACCTTGGCGCCCCAGAAGCTCATCTGGCCCCAGGGAAGGACATAGCCCATGAAGGCTGTCGCCATCATCAGGAGGAAGATCACAAGGCCAAGCAGCCAAACCATCTCTCGTGGCGCCTTATATGATCCGAAGAACAGGCCACGGAAGAGGTGGATATAGACAACAATGAAGAAAAAGCTTGCCCCATTGGCGTGAGCGTAACGCAACATCCAGCCCGAATTCACGTCACGCATGATGTGTTCGACGCTGTCGAAGGCGACCCCCGCATTGGCCGCATAATGCATGGCAAGAATGATGCCGGTGACAATCTGCAGGCCAAGGAAGAAACCCGACAATACGCCGAAGTTCCACCAATAGTTCAGGTTCCGGGGAACCGGATAGCCCTTGCCCACGGCATTATAGACCATGCGCGGCAATGGCAGGCGGGAATCGATCCACTGCATGAGTGGATTCTTGGGGGTGTAATGCTCAGCCCAGGGAAAACTCATGATCTGTTACCTCAGCCTACCGTCACGACAGTGTCGGACGTGAACTTATATTCGGGCACTTCCAGATTCTTGGGTGCCGGGCCTTTGCGGACACGGGCCGCAGTGTCGTAGTGCGAACCGTGACATGGGCAGAAATAGCCGCCAAACTCACCCCGATTCTCACCCTCGCCCGCGCCCAGCGGCACACAGCCGAGGTGCGTGCAGACGCCCATGGTGATCAGCCACTGCTTCTTGCCCTCAACGGTGCGTTCTTCCAATGTCTGGGGATCGCGCAGGTCGCTGACCGCTACGGCATCCGCTTCCGCGATTTCCTTTGGCGTCAGGTGCCGAACGAAAAGCGGCTGACTGCGAAAGGTGGTCTTGATCGCCTGACCGGGCTGAATGGCGGAAATGTCCACCTCAGTCGATGCAAGCGCGAGCACGTCAGCACTCGGATTCATTTGATTCACCAGCGGCGGAATGACGGCGACCGCGCCGACGCCGGCGAAACTGACTGCCGCAATATTAATGAAGTCGCGGCGGCGGACCCCGCTTTCGGGGATTTCCACCGATTCACCATGATCAAGCGTTGTCATTCAACTGCCCTTGTCCCTTAACCCAGATCTTTGAAGTACGCTGAATTCCTGGCGAAAGTCAGTCACGCAGGCGCACTGTCCGCCAAAGTCCCCCGGCGGTTCGCGCGCCTGATAGCCTCGTATTGGCCCTTTTGCCAACATCAATTTGACTGGGCTGTGACAAATCGGGCGGCAGCAATTATGGGGGGACCATGCGCGTCGCCCTTTATCAGCCCGACATTGCGGGCAATACCGGTACCATCATCCGGCTTGCCGCCTGCTTCGGCGTACCGGTAGATATAATAGAGCCATGTGGCTTTCCCTTTTCCGACCGGCAGTTGAAACGGGCCGCCATGGACTATGCGAAGGCGGCGCAAATCGTACGCCGGCCCAATTTCGAGGCCTTTGCCCAGGCAATGCAAGAAGGAGGTCATCGCATCGTGCTATTGACCAGCAAAGGTGACGTCCGCTTGCCTGATGCCGAATTCCAAGTCGGCGATGTCCTGTTGCTGGGATCTGAAAGTGCGGGAGTTCCAGATGATGTGCATCAATATGCGGGATTGCGGATCAGGATACCGATGCAAATCGGACTTCGGTCCTTGAATATTGCCGTAGCAGCAGGCATCGCGCTGGGCGAGGCGTTACGACAGAAAGGGCTTTATCCGCCATGATCGAACTGGATGCAGAACAGCAAGCGGCGCGAAGCTGGTTCGAAAGCCTGCGGGATCGGATCTGCGCCGAATTCGAGGCAATCGAAAGGGAAGCCGGTAGTGAGGCAAGCTTTGACTATACGTCATGGCACCGCGAGGCGGAGGGTCTTGCCCCAGGCGAAGGCGGCGGTGGCGTGCGCGGGATCATGAAGGGTCAGGTGTTCGAGAAGGTCGGCGTCAATGTATCGACCGTCAGCGGCGCCTTTTCTCCTGAATTTGCCAAAAGCATCCACGGCGCTGATGAAAATCCGGCTTTTTTTGCCACTGGCATCAGCCTGGTGGCACATATGGCGAACCCGCATGCTCCGGCCGTGCATATGAATACCCGCTTCCTGGTGACCACGAAACGCTGGTTCGGCGGAGGGTCGGACCTCAACCCCCCGATTCCCTATGATAACGACACGGCTGACTTTCATGATGCGTTCCGCCAAGCATGCGACGCGCATGACGGCAGCCATTATCCCAGGTTCAAGAAATGGGCTGACGATTATTTCTTCGTTCCCCATCGCGGCGTCCACCGGGGCGTCGGAGGGATTTTCTACGACCATCTGGAAGGTGACTTCGACACCAATTTCGCCTTCACTCGCGATGTAGGCGAGGCGTTTTTGGCAATTTTTCCAGCAATTGTGCGGCGGCGCATGCATATGAGCTGGACCAGCGAGGAACGGCAGAAGCAGCTGGAATGGCGTGGCCGCTATGCCGAGTTCAACCTGATCTATGACCGGGGCACGACCTTCGGGCTGAAAACCGGAGGCAATGTGGATTCCATTTTGATGAGCCTGCCCCCACTCGCCGCCTGGAGCTGACGGTTGCCTGATTGGCGGATGTCCGTATCTCCATATAATATCATCCGGCGTTAGGAGCCGTGCCATGCCGTTGCGGGAGCTTGCGCCGAACCAGATTGCCACGATCGTCACCTCGCTGGAGATGCGGCAAAAACCCAAGCCCGCGCCCCTGCCTCATTCCCCGCTGACGCTGGTGCGCTGGCAAAAGCCCGAGGCTCGGAAATACCGCATATTGTTCCAGCGGGTCGGAGCGCCCTGGCTCTGGTTTTCCCGCCTCGTCATGAAGGATGAGGATCTACTGGCGATCATTCATGACGACAGGGTGGAGGTCTATGCCGTGACGGATCCCAAGGGTGTCGAAGTGGGGATGATAGAATTGGACTTCCGCCATGCCGGCCATTGCGAGCTGGCCTATTTTGGTCTGGTCCCCGAACTGGCAGGGCAAAAACATGGGCGCTGGATGATGGCGCAGGCGAATATGCTCGCCTGGCGCAAGGGCGTTGACCGATTCTGGGTGCATACGTGCACGCTGGACCATCCCTCCGCATTGGGCTTCTATCGTGCCTCGGGCTTCATTCCCTACCGGCGGCAGGTCGAGACTTTCGACGATCCGCGGCTGACGGGCGCTCTACCCAGGAACACCGCTCCGCACATCCCGATTCTGGGAGAGGAATAGGCGCTCGACAGGGACGATTTATACAAGCCCTTAGCTCGTCAATTGCCGATAGATGCGGCAGGTCATTACCAGATAGTAAACCTGAAGCACCGCATTCACCACCGCCACGGCAAGACCAGCGAGCAGCGTCGCGAGCGTAGTGCCGCCAATCAGGGTGCCCGCAATGCCAAAAAGGGAACGGGAAACGAGCTGAATCACGATCATCAGCATGATGAGCACGATGATGAAAGCGAGCAGCCGCCAGAACTGGCCCACTGTCAACTGCCATCCCTGCCGGATTGCTTCCTTTGGACCGACAGGTATGTCGATGATTACAGCGTTCAGCAGAATGAGGCGCACCGTTACGAAGAGCATGATCGGTGTCGCGAGCAGGATGACGAGCGACATGGCGGGACCCATGCCCATGGCCGCGGACAGTCCTCCCCCGACAATGGAAAGGATTAACAGGACACCCAGGAAGCCTAATATCAAGAGGATCGCCGCCCCCATCAGAACCGGCATTCGCTTCAGCGCCAATTGCAGAGCCTCGGCTACGCTTATTCCGGGACGCAGCGCAAGAGCATTGACGGCCAATATCCCGATCATGCTGATCAGCAGCACGACCAGCATCGCAAAAAGAAAACCGGGCGGCAATTGCGGCGCGTTGGTGGCCTCCTCCACCATACCCGCAGTGCGCAGTTCATCTGGCGCAAGCAGTTGAAGGACGACGGCCGGAAGGGCAAGGAAGACCAGCGCAACGGGGAACAGCAAAGTGCCCTCACGCTTCACGAAAGCGAGCGTTTCTTCCCAAGCCGTACCGATTGAAATTTGTGTCATTCCATTCCCTGTTTTGCTGTCCGTCCGCCAGCCAGCTGGTGCAGGACGAACGGCGATGGACCTTGATATGTCGTCCCTGGCAAGTCAAGGAAGTCCCATGACGACAGGTGGCAATATCGAATGGCGCGTGGATGAGGGACTTGTCCCCTATCCGGACGCATTGGCGGACATGGAGGAGCGGACGGCGGCCATCCATCTGGGGACCGCCAGCGAGCGGATCTGGTTGCTGCAGCATCCACCACTTTATACTGCAGGGACAAGTGCCGATCCTGCCGAACTTCTGGAAAAGCGCTTTCCCGTTTATGACGCGGGGCGCGGCGGGCGCTATACTTATCACGGTCCGGGGCAGCGTATCGGATATGTGCAGATCGATTTGGGGGCTCGCGGCAAGGATGTACGCAATTTTGTGCATAATCTGGAAGGCTGGGTGATTGCGGCGCTGGGCGAGTTCGGCGTGGCGGCGCGACGGGCGGAGGGACGGATCGGCATCTGGACCGACGCCCCCGACGGGCAGGAGGCCAAGATTGGCGCGATCGGCGTAAGGGTACGACGCTGGGTGACGCTTCATGGCTTTTCGGTCAACATCGATCCCGACCTGTCGCACTTTTCGGGCATCGTGCCGTGCGGTATCAGCGAATATCCCGTCACCAGCCTGGCCCAACTTGGCAAGCAGGCGCGCATAAAGGATTTCGATGCGGCGCTGAAGCGCCATTTTTCCGCGTTTTTGGCCGGACTCGGGCGGTGCCAAGCGTCAGCTTGAGCTAGGGTTGAGCCGGGGGTAAGATGTCTGCTTTACGTTCAAAAGGCGCGATCAGGGGGATCGCAGCGCACTATTCGGAGAGAATGAAAAAATGCCGGGTCACGCAACATATCTGCACTTCGTCGCCCTAGGGATGGCAGCGACAACATTGACTGCCTGCGGGGGCGGGAAAGATGAAGGCGAAAAAACGGTCGCTATGCGCGATATGGAGGTGGTGGATGGAACCACTTCCGACGCCATGACGGACATTGACGGTGTGCAGACCGAAGGCATCGCGCTTCCGCCCGCCGCCTCGGCCACGAAGCCGATCGCTCCCGCGACCGATACGAGCAATGCGACCGCCGAAAGCGAAGCAGATGATGAAGAGGCGGTGGCCGATCAGTGATCGGATCATTGTTCGAAACAGACAGGTTGATGAAGGAGCACGTGAATGAACCTCAGGAAAGCCGCGCGGCTGTGGGCGTTGTCGGCGGCGGGCGTGCTTGCGAGCGCGCCAATGCCGGCGTTCGCGCAGTTCTTCTGGAAGCCGGCCGACCTGAGTGGACCGGTGGTAGAGGGGAATGAGGCGGACCTGGGGTACGCCTTGCCGGGCGCCACCCCTGCGGAATACCGAGCGGCTTTGCTGTGGAACCTGCGAGCGGGGCTTAATGTGGCGGCGCTTCAATGCCAGTTCGAACCGACGCTACTGACACTTAGCAACTATAACTCTTTACTGGCGCACCATAAGGAAGAGCTGGCAAGTTCCTTCAAGACGCTTGGCGATTATTTCAAGCGGGTGCAGGGAAAGCGCGGGCAAATGGCGCTCGACCAATATGGCACGCGGATTTATCTGGGCTTTTCCACCGTACGGGCACAGCTCAACTTCTGTCAGACGGCGGCGTCGGTGGGCAGAGATGCGATTTTCGCTCCTCGAGGCATGCTTTATGACGTCGCTCGCAAACGGATGCGGGAACTGCGTAACAGCTTGGTGCCCCATGGCGAACAGGCATTTGGCAACCCCACCTATAATTACCGGGCGAACTTGCCCTCGCTGGACGAGAAGTGCTGGAAAAAATCAAAGCTGCGGCCGGATTGCCAAAAGGAATGGGACAGCCGGCTCAAGCTGGCGGCGCAGACCAGCGCCGCGTCACAGCCAATTCGCTGATATTCGTTTGAGGGCGTGCTCCCGCACGGAGCAGGACGTCGCTTTTCACCTGTCGTTCATCCCAAAAAGTCCGGCCTACTACGCATGAGTTAGGCGGACCGCCTTCTGCTGCATCTGCGAGCGTGGTAGCGTCGCCGCGCGGGGACCGGAGGGAGTCGAGGATGAGACAAGCCACCCTTTTTGCTGCCGGAATTGGAATGATGTTCCTCGCCTGGGGAAAACACGGGGTGAACAGCTATTCAACGCCTACCCCCTTCAACGCGGGCGATGAAGATCGGTCCGCGTCCCATGCAACCCGGATCGTCGATGAATGGACGGACTTTCTCACGCGCTATGCGGGTCACGCCTGGGAGGGGGAGGATGTGCTGGAGCTTGGCCCCGGTGGAACGCTGGGTACCGGAGCGCTGATCCTGATGCGTGGCGCGCGATCCTATCAGGCGGTGGACGCCTTTCCCCTCGCCGAACGCATCGATATGCACTTTTACGAAACGCTGCTGAATGGCGTGGACCAGAAGGAGCGGCTGCTGCAAGCTATAGACATGCGCGACAAGCCGCCTTTCACATATAGCGTCGATTCCAATTTCAGGGTGGATGTCGCGGCAGGGGAGAATCGATTCAGCCGTCTGGTAAGCTGCGCGGCGTTTGAACATTTCGACGATGTCAGCGACACGATCGCCCGAATGTCGCGCGTTGCACGGCCAGGCGCGGTTGCCTGCATCCGGGTTGATTTCAGCACCCATTCCCGCTGGCTGCGGGACAATGACCCCAATAATATCTACCGCTATCCCGACTGGCTATATTGGTCCCTGCCCTTCCCCGGCAAACCCAACCGGGTGCGGCCGGATGAGTTGATGCGGATGTTCGAGGCCCAGGGTTGGACGGACATCGAATTCCATCCAGTGCGCGTTGCAGCGCCAGAATATTGCAGCGAAGCCAATGGCAAGCTGGCCAAGGCTTTTAGAAGACCCGAGGCGCGAATGGAGGTTCTGAGCGGGATTATCATGGGACGGCGGGCGGATATGTAGTCGGGTTACGGGACCGTCTATTCCTGCGCCGTCGGACGTCCGCGCGCCTGCGGATAGGTGCCCAAAATTCTGACCCATTTGCTGTGGAACTTCAATTCTTCCAAAGCGCGGTCCACTGCAGGATTGCCGGGCGAACCTTCAATATCGCAGTAGAATTCCGTTGCAGCGAAGCTCGCGCCGCGTTGATAGCTTTCCAATTTGGTCATGTTGACGCCATTGGTCGCAAAACCGCCCATCGCCTTGTACAGTGCGGCCGGAACATTCTTCACCTCAAACAGGAACGTCGTCATCATCGGCCCATCGCCAAGCGGCTGACCCGCTTCCTTCGAAAGCACCACAAAGCGAGTCATGTTGTCGTGGCTGTCTTCGATATTCTCCTTACGGAGCTTCAGCCCGTATATATCAGCGGCAAGCCGTGGCGCGATCGCAGCCGATCCCGGCTCCCGCCGCTCCGCAACAAGCGCCGCCGCCCCCGCCGTGTCGGCATAGGTGATCGGCTGAATGTCGTTCTGCCGTAGATAATGGCGGCATTGACCCAGCGCCTGTTCATGGCTGATCGCGCTTTTTATCGGCCCATCGTCCACGCTCATCAGACAATGATGAATCGGCAGGAAATATTCGTCGACGATGCTAAGCCCGGATTCGGGCAGTAGGAAATGCATGTCGGCAACGCGTCCATGCAGCGAGTTTTCAATCGGGATTATGGCCCGACCCGCCCGCCCTTCCTGCACAGCATCGATGGCATCCTGGAATGAAAAGCAGGGGAACGCGATGCAATCGGGCGCGTAGCCCAAAGCCGCCAGATGGGAATTCGCGCCGGGCGCGCCCTGATAGGCGATGGCATTGGCCGGAGCGGCCTCCGCCTGCCTGGTCATGTCCTCGACGAGCCGCCGGGCGGGAAGGGGATAGTTTTCCATGGGTGAAGAGCGCTTAGGGGCAGATTGCCGTCATCGCAAGCACCGCTTGCGCGTTCGCATTTGCTTCATTAAGGGAGCGCCCTAAAGCGGAGGCGCCCTTGCGGGGCGCGCGGGGACTTTATCGGAGGAATACAGGCGCATGGACGATCGTTCCAATACCGTTGCTGGCTGGGTCTTGTTCGCGGGAATCATCGCGATGGGCGCGGGAATCGTTAGTGCGGAAGTTTTTCATACCGGCAGACCCGAAAAAATGGGCTACCCGATCGAGGGTGTTGAGGTTGAAGGCGGTGAAGGCGGATCCGGCCCGTCGATCGCCACCCTCCTCGCTACGGCCGATCCCGCCAAGGGCGAGGCGGTATTCAAAAAGTGTGTCGCCTGCCATACGGTCAACCAGGGCGGCGCCAACGGCATTGGGCCCAATCTCTATGCCACGGTCGGGAAGCCGCATGGCCATATGGCCGGCTTTGCATATTCCGACGCTCTGAAGAGCGTGCCCGGCAACTGGACATTCGACGCGCTGAACGAATGGCTGACCAGCCCCCGCAAATATGCGCCGGGGACCAAGATGACCTTCGCTGGGCTCGGAAATCCTGAAGACCGCGCCAATGTGATTGCCTATTTAAATGCACAGGGCTCGAACCTCCCGCTTCCAGCCGCTGACGCAGCCCCAGCTGCGGACAAGACGGCCGCTGCGGGTGAAGCCGGGGAAAACGCTGCTGTTCCAGACGAAGGTAAGGCTGCTCCAGCGGAAGGCAAAGCCGCTCCCGCCGCACATTAAGCCGGCGCGCGATGACCGCCGCGCCGGACATCAGCATTCGCAATTTGACGGGCGAGGCGCTAGCCGCCTCGCTCGATGCGCTTGCCGAACTGAGGATCGCCGTTTTTCGCGCCTTCCCTTATCTGTATGACGGCGACCGGACTTATGAGCAGAATTATCTGCGGGCCTATGCCGCCAGTCCGGACGCGATCATCGTTGGTGCATTTGACGATGACCGGCTGGTCGGGGCCGCCACAGCCGCGCCTATGGCCGACCATGCAGCGCCGTTCGCCGGACCGTTCGAGGCTCGTGGCTATGACATTTCACGGATCTTCTATTTCGGGGAATCAGTGCTGCTGCCGGAATATCGGGGGCATGGCATAGGCCACGCCTTTTTCGACAAGCGGGAAGGGCGAGCACGCGAATTGGGGTTTGCGCAGGCCAGCTTCTGCGCGGTCATCCGCCCGTTTGATCACGCAGCCCGTCCCGCGGATTATCGTCCGCTCGACAGCTTCTGGCGCAGGCGCGGCTTTTCGCCGGTCGATAGGCTGGTCGGGCAGTTTGCCTGGAAAGACGCCGGCGATGACGGGGAGAGCCAGCACGCCATGCAATTCTGGATGAAGACGCTGTAAGCTTCCGCTAGATGCTTGGCCGTCGTTTGGATCCCCACCAGCTCACCGCCCCTGGCTGCGCCAACGGGCGACGGTGCGTTCCAGAATTTCCGCTTCACCCCCGGTTTGCTGCCAAAGCTGAGTGAAAACCGGATCGCTCGAAGCCGGTCGCTTTTCTTCGGCCAGATTGTCGAGCGCTACACGAATGGGAATGGCGACACCTTCACCACAAATAATGCATTCGCGATTGCGGAGGGCCGGGATGCTGTCCAGAAAGCCACGCGCGCCTTCTGGCATGGCGGCCTTCACGAATTGCTGATCGCGGTCGTTGTTGAGACGCATGGCGATGATCGTACCGCATTGCGACAGCACGCCTTCCGCAAGGTCAGACGGGCGCTGAGTGATAAGCCCTAGCGACACGCCATATTTGCGGCCTTCCTTGGCAATCCGCTCCAATATTTTTCGCACCGCCTGACCGCCGCCCAAGGTGCTGCTGGGGATGTATCGATGCGCTTCTTCGCACACCAGCAGGATGGGACGCTGTGGCTCGTTGCGAGACCAGATCGCATAGTCGAACACCATGCGGGACAGCACCGCCACGACTACAGAAGTGATGTCCGACGGCATGGCCGACACATCGATGATAGAGATCGGCTTACCATCGCTCGGCAGGCGAAAGATCTTGGCCAGGAAGCTGGTCATTGTATCGCCGACCAGCATGCCGGAGAACATGAAATTATAGCGGGGGTCGGCCTTTAGCTCATCAATCTTGGATTTAAGGCGCATATAGGGCGTCGAGGTTGTACCCTTGTCGAGCTTGCCCATTTCATTCTGCAGAATGTTGGTGAGGTCCGACAACAAATAGGGAATTGGCGAATCCACGGTGATTCGGCCCATGCCCTCGGCAAGGCGGTTCTTTGAACGCGCCATCAGCAGGCATTTGGCTAGGATGTCGCAGTCCATGGTGCGCTCCGCGCCTTCGGACGTGACGAGGACCTCGCAATGCTCTTCGAAGTTCATCAACCAGTAGGGCATGGCCAGATTGTTGACATCGTAAAGCGCGCCATTGCCTTTGAACGCCGCGCTATATTCGCCGTGCGGGTCGATCATGACGATATGGCCCTGGGGCGCAAGGTCGCAAATCTTGTGCAGGATGAGCGCAGCGGAGGTCGACTTACCCGTACCGGTGGAACCCAGCAGCGCGAAATGCTTGCCGAGCATCGCATCGACATAGAGAGCGCCGCGGGTGTCACGTGTGGGATAGACCGTACCGATCTCCACATTGGCGCGGTCATCGGCGGCATAGATCTGCCGCATGTCCGCACTGGCAACGGGATAGATTTCCGTGCCCGGCGTCGGGTAACGAGTGACGCCTCGACGAAATTTGTAGATTTTGCCGGTGAGGCGTTCCTCATCGCCTTCGCCCAGGAAATCGATGTCCGCAACGATCAGGCCTTCGACACGCCGATCCATTATCAAGGATCGGACATTGGCAATCAGCCAAGTTGAACCCACGCGCATCTTGACCTGACTGCCCACCTGCCCGGCCATGGCGATGCAGGGATCGGGATCGGCGGCGAACTGGTTGAGGATGGCGGAATCAATCAGCACCTGTGAGCTGGAGCCGGCAATCTGGAACAGCGTACCCATGGCAATACCATTGACCGGTGATCCAAGATTGGTGGGCACCATTGACGGAGGCGCAAGTTGGGCTTCCCTGAATTGGCCTGCGCTGCTCATATCATTCATGAAAACCTCGTTACGGAACCTCCGGAGGGACATGAAGCTAGACGCAATCCGTAAAGATTGGATTGACCGGCCTATGTGGGCAGCTACTTCCGCCGGAAAGCATATCCCGCTACAGTTCCGAGGGCGAGCGCGAAGCCCGTCGCGGTCAACCCGTAGAGAAAAGACCAGTCTTCCGCCGCGGTAGCAACGAACCGCTCAAAGCCCGACTTTCGAATGTCAATCTCGCGCACTGCCGCGGCCAGTACCCGGCCATCCTGAATCAGGAAAGTTTCCGCCGTATAGGTGCCGACGATCACGCGCGCCGGCAGGGGCAAGCGGGCGCGATAAAGTACTCCGTCCGTGATCTCAACCGTCCCGGGCTCCTCCACATAAAGGCCTGAGCGGCGGCGCAGATCGACAAGCCCCGCCTGAAATCGTTCGATCTCGTCAGTCACATTGAGCGAGGATGGCGACAGCTGGATATTACGGACGCCCAGCTCATATATGGCCGCCGTTCGTTCATCGACGATCTCGTCCACCGGACGGGAAGAGGCCATGGCGAAATAGGAGGGAGCAGAACGGAAGTGAGCGCTGGCGGCGTTGACCCAGACGCCCGCAACCTTCTGCTTTTCGCGCATGGTGATCGACTGGACGGGACCTTTGAGAACCACCACGATGTCGGCATGATCCCGGAGCGGACGTCCATCAGGATACACGATAGCGCCGAACAGCAACAGTTCCGCCCCCGTAAAGCTGTATTGGATTTCCACAGAACGTTGCGACACATCGGGCACGAGCATTGGCTTCGACGCCCCGCCGAGCATCAGGAGCAGCATCGGCAACAGGAAAATGAAGGCACGCGTCACCGCAACTGCACCGTGTAAATTTCGTCCGGCCGCCAGCCCAAACCCAGGGCCATGCGGATAGCGACGATCAGCACGATGAATGCCAGAAAGGCGCGAAGATATTCCGGCCGGAACTTCATTGACATGCGGGCGCCAATCTGTGCGCCGGTGACGCTGCCGACAAGCAGCAACAGCGCAAGGACCAGATCCACGGCTTTGGTCGTAAGGCTATGCACCATGGTCGCGGCAATGGTCACGAACAGGATCTGGAAAAGCGAGGTTCCAACGACAACCTGCGTCGGCATACCGAGCAGGTACAGCATAGCGGGCACCATGATGAAGCCGCCGCCAACGCCCAGCAGCATCGTCAATACCCCCGTCATCATGCCGAGCAGGAAGGGCGCGATTGGGGAAATATAGAGCCCCGAACGATAGAAGCGCCAGCGCATGGGCAGCGCCGCCACCAGCGGATGGTGACGCCGCTTGCTGGCGCGGGGCCGCTCACCCCGGCGCAGCCTGACGATGGATTGGACAGATTCCTTGGCCATCAACAGCCCAATGCCGCCCAGCATGAGCACATACAGGATGCCGATCACCGTATCGATCTGGCCGATGTCCTGCAGCAAGCGAAACAGGCCCGCGCCTGCCAGCGCGCCGGCTACGCCGCCCGCCACCATAACCATGCCCATGCGAATATCCACGGCGTTACGGTGCAGATGCGCGAACACTCCAGAAACGCTCGCCC
This sequence comes from Rhizorhapis suberifaciens, assembly GCF_014200045.1. GTDB lineage: Bacteria > Pseudomonadota > Alphaproteobacteria > Sphingomonadales > Sphingomonadaceae > Rhizorhapis > Rhizorhapis suberifaciens. The sequence continues at coordinate 80,752 of NZ_JACHOV010000002.1, read as the reverse complement.
CGGTGACCTGGGTCGCGGCGGACGCCGCAGCAACAGTGGGTGGGATGCCGTAGAAAATGAGAAGCGGCGTAGTGAGGAAACCCCCGCCGACGCCAAACATGCCGGACAGCAATCCCACCAGCCCGCCCAGGCCGATGATGAAGATGGCGTTGACCGACAGATTGGCGATTGGGAGGTAAAGATCCATTATCTTCTGGCTAGTCGTAAACCTTGCCAATTTGAAGACAGTGCGTGGCCGGAATGAGTCAAAAATCCGCTGCGACGATCAAAGCAGGACCCGAACCGGGAAAGGCTCCTCCCCCAATCCGTTGGCGCCATTCCAGAACGGCACGAGCCGATCCGGACCTTGCCGAAACATGCGGTCCCGCATCTAGGCGCGATAAGCCCGGCTGTGCTCCTCCAGAAACGGCAAGACCAGCGAGTAGAGAGCGGCTGCCAATGTCCGCCAGCCGCTTGGAAAGGGCGAACCGGCCATCGGCAAAGGCGTCGATCCCCGCCAAACCTACTATTCCCGCCTGGGCATAGCCCTCCATTTCAAGATCCGGGTTGACGGCGACAGGCCCGACACCCCCTGCACCGTAAGCGGCAAAGGCATTGCGGCCGCCCTCTGCCAATGCGATGCGGCGCTCCAGCGACAGGGCAACCGGCAGGCTGCGCTTTGGCCGGTAAGTGAGGCCAAGGGCGGCCTCCACTCCTTGTGGGGAGTCGAGTGCGCTGGCCACTCTACCATGGACGGCAAGGATCTGAGTCTGTGAGGGCGTCAAGTCATAGGCGATTCGGATGCCGACCTGACTCGCGCCAAGCTGGCCCCCTGAGGCAAGCCCTGGCCCGCTATTGTCAGGGCGATACAGCATCCATGCCGACGCCGACCATCGATTTGGGGAATGAATGGACGTCGAAGGTTCACCCGACGCAATAGGCGGAAAGTCGGCCGGCCGATTGAATATGCCTTTGGGGGCCTCACGCCGGACGCTGCCCGCCGCAATGAAGAGTGGACGCTCTGCCCCTATCGAGGCTGAGGCTTTTTTGGGCACGGCTTCAAGCTTCCGGGGCTGCCTCATGGAGACGGTCTTCGCAACGTCTGCCGTGTCTGCCGTCCCGATGCCTTTCGAAGACCGTTTGGCCGCTGCGACAGTAGTCGGCGGTTCCCTTTGCTGTCCGGCGTCCAGGTTGAATCTCTCTCGATCATCGAGTGTCCACATCACTGCCCGGCCAGCGATCCACAGGCCGAGCACAAAGCAAAGAAACCGCATGGGGCGTCCCGGCCTGGCATTGCTGGCACTCATGAATTCCGTACCAGGTTCTGAGGAAATTTATGCGCTGTCTTTTCCCAGATCAGGGCGCTTCCCCGCCTGATCCTCAAATACTGCATGACCGCCCGCCTCGCCGCCATGACGGTGATGACATTGGCCACGAAATTCCGGGGTATCGACCGAAAACCCTCGCGCCAGCCATAGAAGCGCGTGACGAAAGCGCAGCGCATTGCCAGTCGCCAGATCAGCAACAGGCCGTTCAGCGTCAGAAGCGTAATCAGAAAGTCGGAAAAAGGCCTGGCCGGCGTACCCGTTAGAATATGGGTCACGCCCGTAATGCCGTACAATATCAGCGCTGCATAGGCGCAGGTTAGCATGATGGCGGCAAGCGGCGCCCGGCGATCGCGCAGCCGCATCCAACGTTCCGCAATGCAGCCGTGCCACCCCAGCCTGTCCCAGCCCGACAGCGCAATGCCTGTCATCCAACGCGCCTTCTGCCGCACCGCGGCGTCCAAACGGCCGGGAAAATATTCGCGCGTGCAGACGAGGCCGCCCTCCCCATCAGGCAACCGGACCAGCACGCCCCGGCCGCCGAGTTCGCAGATACGCAAGCCCAGTTCATAATCTTCGGTCAGGCAATCGGAATCGAATGGTCCACCGCCCCGCCCTTCAGCTATCCTGCCGATGCTGGTGCGGGAAAATGCACAGCCCACGCCGGCGGACGGCATTCCCGCCTTCAGGGCTTCCCTCACGACCAGGGATTTTCCGTGGGCTTCCGCAAATTCATCGCAATAATGACCGGATATCCACCGCGAATTCTGGTCAACCAGAGGCAGTACGGGTATCTGCACCAGATCAAATCGATCCAGCATGAGGTCGAAAAGCCGAATTTCGGCGGGATGGACGACATCTTCCGCGTCATGCAGAACGACACCCTTGAACTTAAATCCCTGTAATCGTTCCTGATGCACCATTGCTGCCCAGATTTGATTCAGGCATCCACCCTTGGTTGTCGGGCCAGCCTCAGTCCCGATCACAAGCGAAATGCGTTCGTCCCGCTCGGCTATCTGGCTCCCCGCCTGAATGGTTGCCGCATCGTTGGGATAGCATCCAACGAAGATATGAAAGTCGTCCAGCGGCCAGCATTTCAGGCTATGGGCTAGCATGGCGGCGATCACCTGCGCCTCATCCCAAGCGGGAATAAAAATAGCTATAGGGCCCGTCGATAAGGAACTTGGAAGAGATGTCGCATTCATCGGCTGATACCGAGAATAGACAAATAGCCGTCGCCACAAATAACGACTCATCCACACCAGATCGATGAACAGATCATCAATGGCTCCCAATGCGAATCCTACGGCAGAAAATAGCAGAAATTCGTTCTGCAGCACTTCCATGACCAGCAACAATCGATCCCCATGTAGAATAGAATTGTCCTTCAGATCGCTATACTGCGCGCCTCCATGGCAATTCTATTTCGCATTCGCAATAAAAATAAGATAGCCGTTCGCAACAACGGATTTGAAAAGGCGGCTCACGCCGGTACGGTATTTGGCTGAAACGTCAGCAACGAGGAGCAGGATGAAAAGAAGCGGCAACAGGTCTGCATTGCGAGACTTCCTGTCCAACGAGGCGGCAGGCGGAATTTTGCTTATGCTTGCGGCGGTGATGGCAATGGTGGCGGCTAATGCGAGCGAGCGGAGTTACGAGTTGTATCATGCACTGCTGCACGCACCGTCAGGACCCGTGCTGACGCAAAAGCTTGGTCCCATGTCTCCCCATCTATGGATCAACGATGGCCTGATGGCGGTTTTTTTCCTCTTGGTCGGGCTGGAAATCAAGCGGGAATTCGTTGACGGCCGTCTTTCCACCTGGGAGCGCCGCCGCCTTCCGATAATCGCGGCGGCAGCGGGTATGGTGGTGCCGGCCATCATTTTCCTGTTTGTGGCCAGGGGCAATTCCACCCTTGAAAACGGCTGGGCGATCCCGGCGGCAACCGATATCGCGTTCGCAATGGGCGTGCTGGCTCTGCTGGGCAGACGAGCGCCAACGTCGCTGAAGTTATTTCTGACGACCGTCGCGATCGTGGATGACATGGGTGCCGTCGCCATCATCGCCATTGCCTATAGCAGCGGCATCAAGACCGTCGCACTGTTGGCGGCGATGATGATCCTAGGCCTCATGTATATCCTCAACAAAAGCGGCGTTCGACGACTTTCCATCTACATGCTTTGCTCTGCGGCACTTTGGTATGCAGTGCTGCTTTCGGGGGTACATGCCACCATTGCCGGCGTCCTGGCGGCGATGATGATTCCGATCCATGTGAGCCCCGGCGCACCGGACGCGACCGACAGCCCACTTCATATATTGGAGCACAAAATCGCGCCGTGGAGCGCCTATCTTATTGTGCCCCTGTTCGGTTTCGCCAATGCTGGGCTTCCCCTTTTAGGCATAAGTATGGCCGATCTGCTGGCCCCCCTGCCGCTCGGCATTGCGGCAGGACTGTTCTTTGGCAAGCAGATTGGCATTTTCGGAAGCATCTGCCTTTGCGTGAAGCTGGGGCTCGCGCCAAAGCTGCGCGGTGCGACTTGGCCTCAGATTTATGGCGTGTCGATGTTGTGCGGGATCGGCTTTACCATGAGCCTGTTCATTGGGGCGCTGGCATTTCCCACCCAACCCGATCTGGTGGAGGAAGCCAAGCTGGGCGTCTTGCTGGGATCGGGGCTATCGGCTCTCGCCGGTTTCGCCGTGCTTCGCTTCGTCCGACTTCACCCCCGCCATCATATGCTTGAGAGAGAGGAACGTGCTGAGGCCGCTGCCTCCCCCCGTTGATGCTCAATCTCAGCGGGGCGCAGTCCCATCTTATAAGAGCATTCCCGCTCCGTGGATGGTCACCCCGACAAGTCCGCCGACCAGCGTGCCGTTGATACGGATATACTGCAAGTCCCGCCCCACGGCATTTTCCAGCCGTTCGGTCACCGTATCGGCGTCCCAAGCCCTTACCGTCTCGCTCACCAGCTTTACGATGCCATCGCCATATCTGGCGGTTGCGCCGACGGCCGTTCTGCGCACGAAGCGATTGATCATGACGCGCAGGCGCTGGTCGGTTTGCAGGGTGCCGCCCAACTGACGAAGCGCCTCACCAAAGCGCCCCGCCATCGCAGCCTCGGGATCCCGAGCCGCACGCAGCAAGCTCGCGCGCGCCTGCTCCCATAAGCCGTCGAGCCAGCGCTGCACGCCCGCATTATCCAGCAACTCGTCGCGAATGCGCTCGACCCGATCCTGCATTTTTCGGCTCGTCTGGAGGTCATGGGCGAGTTTCGCCAGGCCTTCCTCCGCTTTGGATCGAAGCGGGTGCGCCGGGTCCTCCGCCATTTCGGCGATCAGCTTGTGAAGCCCCCCGATGATCGCATTTGCGAGATTCTCATCGAGACCGGTCCACCGCAATATCTTGCCTGCTTTCTGATGCACCATGTCGCGGATCAGATGCTCATTGGCATCCAGCGTCTTGGCCGCCCATTTGACGACCGCGTCAATAATAGGCTGGTGGCGGCCGTCTTTCATGGCAGCTTCCAGGGACTGGCCCAGAAGCGGAGCGATCTTCAGCGCTCGAAGCCGCTGCCGCAGGCCCGCCTTCACCATCCCGCCTAGCCGGTCCTGGTCCAGCGCTTCCAATATATCCGCCACCAGCCGCGAAGCTCCCCGTCGCAGTCTGCCCTCGCCGATGGCAGGCGACGCCAGGAAGCGACCGGCGGCAGAAGCAACATCCACTGCATACATCCGCCGTGCAACCACCGCCGGCGTCAGGAAATTGTCCCTAAGAAACAGAGCGAGTGTGTCGCCGATCCGGTCTTTGTTGCGGGGGATAATGGCGGTGTGGGGAATTGGCAGCCCCAGCGGGTGGCGGAACAAGGCCGTGACAGCGAACCAGTCGGCCAGCCCGCCCACCATCGCCGCTTCAGCGAAGGCCCGGACGAACCCAAGCACAGGATGCATATCCTCTATCGTGCGGGCAATGACGTAGACGGCAGCCATCACGAGCAACAGCCCGGTAGCGACCACACGCATGTTCGCCGGACCATTCACTGGCGGGGAAACCCGGCTTGCGCGCCGGAGATGAGCGACCTTCATCATAGCGTAACGATCTAAGCGGTCGATTGGTCCGCGGCCAGCCCCCCCTGATTATTCCGCTGGCTGAGGCGTTTCAGCCGACGGCCGCTCATCACCCGGCTTGAAGGTCAGCAGACGTTTGCGCAGGCGTGGACCAATCCATTCCTCAATCTCAATCGCCAGGCTGAAACTTGCGGGCACGATCAGCAAGGTCAGCAAGGTGGACAGCAGCAATCCGCCGATCACGGTAATGCCCATCGGGGCGCGCCAAGCGGAATCGCCGGTTAGCGACATGGCTGTGGGCACCATGCCTGCAACCATTGCGACGGTGGTCATTACAATGGGTTGAGCCCGCTTGTGGCCCGCATCGACAATGGCTTCGAACTTTGAAACGCCTTTGCCCATTTCCTCCAAAGCGAAATCGACCAGCAGGATCGAATTCTTCTGCACAATGCCGAGCAGCATCAACAAGCCGATCAGGACAGGCATGGAGATAGGCTGGCCCGTAAGATGCAGTGCCAAGGCCCCTCCCAGAGGAGCCATGGTGAGCGAGGCCATGTTCACGAACGGCGGCAATACGCGCTTGTAGAGCAGCACCAGCACCGCGAACACCAGCAGCACCCCGGATATGACCGCCGTTACAAAGCTCTGGACCAACTCCCGCTGCCATTTGGCATCGCCCACTTCGATCCGGCGTATTCCTTGCGGCAGGTTCGCCAGCGTGGGCAGCGCGTTGATTTTCTCCATGGCCCGGCTGTTGATGACGCCGGGCGCCAGATCCACGCCGACCACGACACGGCGAACTTGATTATAGCGCCGGATTTCAGTGGGGCCCGAGCCGAATTTCACGTCCGCCACGGCCTTTAACGGCACAGAGCCGCCCGAAGCCGTGGGAACGGGCAGATTTTCTATATTCGTCAGATCTTTGCGGCTTTCTTCGTCGATTGACACACGTATGGGAATCTGGCGATCCGACAATGAAAATTTGGCACTGTTCTGATCGATATCACCGATAGTCGCAATGCGAATGGTCTGGCTGAGCGCGGCCGTCGTGACGCCCAGATCCGCCGCCAGGTTCATGTGCGGCTTGATGAGGATTTCGGGTCGCTGCATATCGCCGTGCAGTCTGGGAGCGCGGATTTCCTTGATCCCCTGCATTTCCCGGACAAGCTTCTGAGCCGTCCGCTCCAACAACTGCGGATCGTCGCCGCCTAACATGATCGTGATATCGCGACCGGTGAAGCCGCCGCCCGATTGAGACTGAAAGCTGGCCCGCGCGTCGGCGATGTTGAGCAATTTTGGCGCCATTGAGCGTTCCCATTCGACGCTGGAGAGCTTTCGGTCCTTTTTTAGCGTGAGGTAAATGGTAGCCTTTGTCGGTTCGATATCGGCAAAGGCGGCCTCGACCATTGAAGGATCATCAAGAACGTCGACAACGCCTTGCGTCGCCCGTCTGGTCTGTTCCAGCGTGCTGCCGGGCACCAGTTCCACGTTGACCGAGCTGTAATCGGTGTCGATCGAGGGCTGGAACTGGAACGGAAGCGTATAAAAAGCCAGGATCGTTGCAGCCAGAGCGCCGCCGCCGCCGATGAACACCGTTTTCCACCGATGTTTCAGCGTCCAGCGCAATATTTCAATATAGCGGTCCATCAGTGGACCTTCACCATGGCTGGCGTGACCTTTGGCCTTCAGGAAATAAGCCGCCACCATCGGCGTGATCATTCGGGCGACGGCAAGGCTCATCAGCACGGCGACCACGACTGTCATGCCGAACTGGATAAAGAACTGCCCGGATATGCCCGGCATCAACGCAACAGGAAGGAACACCGCGACGATCGCCATGGTTGTGGCGAGCACTGCGAGACCGATCTCGTCAGCAGCATCGATCGAGGCCTGAAAGGCGCTTTTCCCCATTCGCATATGGCGCACGATATTCTCGATCTCGACTATGGCGTCGTCGACCAACACGCCGGCCACCAGACTGAGCGCAAGCAAGCTGATGCCGTTCAGCGTGAAGTTCATCATGTCCATGAACCAGAAGGCAGGAATCGCAGACAAAGGTATCGCCAGCGCCGAAATCAAGGTCGCGCGCCAGTCGCGCAGGAACAGGAAAACCACGATGACCGCGAGTATGGCGCCTTCGATCATGGCGGCCATGGCCGAATGATACTGCCCTTTGGTGTAATCGACGCTGTTATAAAGCTCCCGAAAGTGAACTTTCGGGTTTTCCTTTTCCAGTTTCCGAAGTTCCTTCATCGCCTGATCGAATACGGAAACGTCGGATGATCCCTTGGCTTTTTCCAACGCGAAGCTGGTAACCTGTCGGCCATTCATCAAGCCGATCGAGCGCTGCTCGGCATACATGTCGCGCACTTCGGCAATGTCGCCCAAGCGGACGGTGCGGCCATTGCCTAAAGCGATCTGCGTCTGTCCCAGGATATGAGCGTCCTGGGCATTGCCCAGCACCCGGACGGCCTGCTCCGATCCGGCAATTTCCGCACGACCGCCGGTCGCGTTCAAATTCACCTGTCTTAGCTGCGCATTGACCTCTGCAGCGGTTGTTCCCTGCGCCTGCAGCTTAGCTGGATCAAGAATGACCCGAATTTCCCGGCTGACCCCGCCACCCCGGCGGACAGCGGCCATTCCCTGGATGCCCAGCAGCCGCTTGGCCACAGTATTGTCGACATACCAGCTCAACTCTTCCAGCGTCATGTCCGTGGCTTCAGCGCTCAGATAAGCGATTGGCCCGCCTTCAATGTCGACGCGCGTGACCTGCGGCTCCAATATTCCCTCGGGCAGGTCACTGCGAATTTGCGCGACGGCATTGCGCACATCGTTTAGGGCCCGGTCGACCGGTGTGCCGATGTCGAACTGGACCATGGACATGCTCTGCCCTTCGCTGGCGTAGGACGTAATTTCGTCCACGCCGCTGACGCCGCGCACCGCCGCCTCGATCCGCTGGGTGACCTGCGTTTCCAATTCCGATGGCGCCGCCCCGGGCTGGCTGACCAATACCCTTACGGCAGGAAAGCTGACATCGGGGTTATTGTTGATGTCCATTCGGTTGAAGCTGACGATGCCAGCCATCAGCAGCGCGACGAAAATGACAATGGGAACCAACGGATTCCGAATGGACCACGCTGAAATATTGCGGAAATTCACTTTCTCGTCCTTTCCGCTTCAGCTCGATGCTTTCTTTACCATCGGGCGAACCTTTTGTCCCGGATTCAGGAAGGCGCCGGCCGTCAGCACCACCTTTTCATTCCCGGAAAGACCCTGGCTGATCGCTACGCCTTCACTGGAGACCTGGCCGATCTGGACGGCTCGCCGTTCGACCTCGTTCCTGCCGTTGATGGCATAGACATAGCTGCCTTTGTCATCGGAAAGCACCGCTGATTCAGGAAGCAAAGGCGCCTCCGTAGTCCCGCTCACTATGCGGGCAGATGCAAAGCCGCCTGGACGCAGGGCCTTGTCGTAGCTGAGAAGTATCCGCGCCGTGCCAAGGCGGCTTTGAGGATCCACCACGGGCGAAACCTGCCAGACACGGCCTATGAATGACTGTCCAAAGCCCACAGGTGCAACTTTTGCGCTCATTCCTGGCGAGACCCGCGCGAGATCGCCTTCGCTGACTTCGGCCAGCATTTCCATCTCGCCGCCCTTGGCCATGCGGAAGAGAACGCCGCTGCTGGAACTTACCACCTGGCCCGGCTCTACGTTTCGCGTCAGCACCAGACCTGCGGCAGGCGCGCGGATATCAAGTCGTCCGGTGCGGGCAAGCGCCTCGCGATGTTGCGCCTGGGCGACATTCACCCGCGCGCGGGCGGCGTCCCTCGTCGCGGTCTTACGATCAATATCTGCCTTGGAAATGAAGCCGCGCGATACCAATGCCTGGGCGCGATCCAGTTCAGCTTGCGCCAGCCGAGCGTCCGCGCGGGCGACATCGATCTGGGCCGCGAGCGCGCGCGCCTCCTGTGTTTGGACCGCACGTTCGATCATGGCGAGTGGCTGTCCCGCCCGCACCCAATCGCCGGGCTCTACCAACACCCGCAGCACCATGCCCCCCTCACCGACGACGCCGACGGGCATTTCGCGACGCGCCGCCAGCGAGCCGGTCGCATTCACCACACGATCCACCATTTGCCGGCCAGGAACGACAACAGTCACCCTGGGCGTCTGGCTAAGGTCAGCTCCCTCAGCGACGTCGTTTGTGCCGCCATTCATGAATTTCAGCGCAATTATGAGAGCGATGATCATCAGCATTGCAGCCCCGGCCGCGATGATGATCGTCCGCTTCCGGCGCCGTGGAGCAGCTTCGCTGCCGTCCTCTATATCCGCCTCTTGCGTAAAGCGCGTCTCGTAATTCATTCCAGTTGCACTCTTCATCCAAGCGCGCGCGAAATTGTGTCGCGCGAACCTTATTTAGGGCTGTATTATCTGAATATATCACTTGCCTCAAGCATCAATGGCTGGCCATTGGCTGCTGAACGAGTGGGTGCGACCGGATTGCCCGCAAAATGCTCCGAGGTCGGGCGGAATGCAAGGGAATAGGACTAAGGTGAGCCCGCATCGCCGGTTTTTACCCCAGGCGAGCGGGCTGGTTGGATCGCCGCCACCCTGGGGGCAGCGGCGATACTGGTCGTCTACAACATTCTTCGCCCCAAATAGCGAAGGGAAAGCATCCCTATCGCACGGAGCCGCGACGGATCAGGTTCACGATCGCCAGCAGTACGACCGCTCCCAAGAATGACGCGATAAGCGAGGAGAGGCTGAAATCACTGCGGTTTATCGTTCCGCCCGCGAAGACCAGTCCCGCCAGAAACGCGCCGACTATGCCGACTACAATGTTGAGCAAAATACCTTGCTGAGCATCGGTACGCATTACAATACTGGCAAGCCAGCCCAGAATACCGCCGACAATCAGCCAGATGATAATGTTCATTGCACGTCTCCTGTCTTATTGGTGTGCAATAAAGCGTATGGCGGCAAAAAACGTTCCGGGGCCATACTCTGTCCACCTCGCCCAAAGGTGACCGGCAACCTCCTTGATGATCGAAAATGGTAGGTCGCAAGACCGGCAGCCGGATGTAACAACATCCGTCAATCCAGATAGAAATCGACCGTCGTGACGACCCGCACCTTCTTATTGGGCGAATCCGCACCGCTTCCCATTTCGTCGCCATCCCTGGCACCGATGGAAAAATAGCCCTGTGTTGCGGATTTTATGCCGCCCACATCCGTCCCACTATCCTGCGCGAACTGCTCTGCTGCGTTACGCGCGTCCTTTGTCGCCTCGGCGACCATGGCGGGCTTGATGTCATTGAGCTTTGTAAAGCTGTAGACCATGCCCGATCCTTCCTCCAGGGCGATACCGCGCCGCACGAGGTCGAACTGCCGCGCAAAAGCCCGCCGCGCCCGGGCAATGTCGGTGGTTCGCAACTGGATCCGCTGACGGATAGTGACATTGTTCGTACCGCGATTGCTGTCATACCATTGGTTCACATTGACTCCGGCCGTGCTGATCGCTCCGTCTGGGAAACCCATGGCGTGGAAAAAGCCGCGGATTTGGTTGGCATCGGCGTCAATCGCCCCTTGAACCTCATTGATGTCAAAACCTTGTTTCGAAAAGCTCAAATTCCAGGTGGCAAGGTCGGCGGTCACATCTTTTTCGGCCAAACCGCGCACGGTGACAGAACGATCCGCCTGACGAGCCCGAAGCAGGCCGTCGCCCAGCAAATAGCCGCCAATTACGATGGCGACGGACAGCATCGCCGCCGACGCCAGAACAATACCGGACTTGCGCTCTTCTAAAACCCCATTCACGGCACTTTCCCTTTCGCTTCGGCGTTCCTATTCTTTGCACATAGACGAGAAACCTCTCACATCAGAGATGAACCGTTGCTGACCTGCGACGAAAGGATCGACCGCGGCATGCCCAAATATCTTCATACCATGATCCGGGTCACGGACATTGAGAAAACCGTAAGTTTTTTCAAGCTGCTAGGCATTGAAGAGCAGCGACGCATCGAAAACGAGAAGGGGCGCTTCACGCTGGTTTTCCTGGCCGCACCCGGCGATGAAAATGCCCAGGTGGAACTCACCTATAATTGGGATCCGCAGGAATATCCGGGCGGGCGGAATTTCGGCCATCTCGCCTATCGCGTCGAAAATATCTACGATACCTGCCAGCGGCTGATGGACGCAGGCATCACGATCAATAGACCGCCGCGCGACGGCCACATGGCTTTCGTTCGCACTCCGGACGGAATTTCCGTCGAACTGTTGCAGGATGGGCATCTGGAACCTGCAGAGCCATGGGCGTCCATGCCCAACGAAGGGGAGTGGTAATGAGCCTTGACGTTCTGCGCATTCCCGTTCTTGGGGACAATTATGTCTGGCTGGTTCATGATCCGGCCAGCGGGGAAACCGCCGCCATAGACCCGGCGGTTGCCGGACCGGTGCTCAACGCGGCGACAGAGCGCGGATGGACAATCACTCAGATTTGGAACACCCATTGGCACCCCGACCACACCGGGGGCAACGCGGAGATCAAAGCGGCAACCGGCTGCTTCATCACCGGGCCAGCGGCCGAGGCGGCCAAAATTCCGACGTTGGACCGCCAAGTCGGCGACGGCGACACCGTGATGTTGGGGGACCATTGCGCTTATGTTATCGATGTCCCGGCCCATACTGCGGGGCATATTGCCTATCACATGCCGGGCGAGCCCCTGATCTTTATTGGAGACACGCTGTTTGCCATGGGCTGCGGCCGTCTTTTCGAGGGGACGGCGGAGCAGATGTTCGCGAATATGCAGCGCCTTTCCCGCCTCGACCCCGAGACTTTGGTTTATTGCGCCCATGAATATACCCAGAGCAACGGCCGTTTCGCCCTGATCGCAGAACCCGACAATGAAGCGATCCGGCACCGGATGACGGAGGTGGATGTCGCCCGCTCCAATGGAGAAGCGACAATCCCGACGACCATTGCGCTGGAGCTCGCGACCAATCCCTTCATGCGCTCCCGGGATGCTAAGGAGTTGGCGGAACGGCGTGCAGCCAAGGATGCTTTCTGAACGTTGAATATAATCCCTGTGCCAAGAAGCAAATGATCAGGAGAAGTGCCATGCGTGCTTATATGATCGCGCTACCCGTCCTACTCGTCGCCTGCACCTCCACCGGCCTGGCGAAGGACAAGTCGCCCGCACTGACGCAAAAGCAACAAACCGCACTGGACAAGGCGCTGGAAGGCAAGGTCGCGGGAAAAAAGCAAAGCTGCATCAGCTTGACCCAGCGAGCGGACCTGCAAGTCATCAGCGATGATGTGCTGCTCTACAAGGCGGGCGGCACAGTCTATTTGAACCGGGTGATGGGGCCCTGCAATGGGCTCAGCTCTGGTAGGACGCTGGTCACGAACGTGTTCGGCTCGCAGCTTTGCCGCGGTGACATTGCGCGTGTTGCGGACTTCAGCTCAGGTATGTTGACTGGAAGTTGCGCCTTGGGCGACTTCGTGCCCTACAAGGCGACCAAATAGCCTATTGCCGCGACAGGCGAGCCCGCGCGATGGCTTCCTTCAGCGCATCATAGCCAACCGCGCCCGATAACAGCTGATCGCCCACCACCCAGGTTGGCGTCCCTGTTGCCTGCAGCGATTGCGCCAGCCGAATATTATTTGCGATCTCGGCGCTGATATCGGATGCCTGCGTCGCACCCTTCAGCTTTGAAGGATCGAGACCGACCTTTTTCGCCGCCGCTTCAATTCCCTGCTTCGACAGCCCCGCCGCATAGAGCGCCCGGTGGAAAGCCCCATATTGCCCCTGCTTGGCCGCATAGAGACTGACCTTGGCTCCCGCGTTGCTTTCCTCACTCAATATCGGCAGTTCGCGGTAAACCACCTTCAATTGCTTGTCCTCCGCTAGAAGCCGGTCAATATCGGGCAGGCTGGCCTTGCAATATCCGCATGCATAATCGAAGAACTCGACCAGCACGACATCGCCATTCCGTGCACCATCCCACCCACCTGCGAAAGGCGTCTCGAGTTCCGTGCGGTGCTGATCGATCATCGACGCTGTCCGTTTTGACTGCAGCCTCTCCATCGCTTCGGGAATGATTTCCGGATGAGCGAGAATATAGTCGCGCACAATGGCTTCCACCTGCGAACGATCCATCTGTCCGGCAGGCCGCGCTATACCGGAAGTCGAGGATGACCCGCCTGACACCATAAGCACCGCTGCTCCGGCGGCAGCTAGAAAGATGGTCGCGCCGATCGTCATCTGAAAAATCCTGTTATTGTAAAAGACCGTACCGCTTGTGCTGTTCAACAATGCTTTCCCAAGCCGCTTCAGTGCCGCTCCCCGCGACTCCGGCTGTGGAACGACCTCTGACGGGGATGTTTCCTGCGGCGAGGGCGGCGGCGATTTTGGCACGATCCTGTCTTCCTTCACCCGAGGCTGCATTTGGGCATGCCCTTGGGTTGACCACGTGGGATCGTCCGCAAAAAGGGGCAGGGCCCCCTGGGCCGACGCTGCAGGCGAGCGGATCGGCTCCGGCAGCGCTTGGCGAACATCCAGTCCATCGACGGCTATGCCCTCTTCTTTCAACAGGCGCATCAGTTCCGATGGGACCGGCGCTGTGGCAGCCTCCGCATCGCCGACCCGATCCCTCGCCTTGAGCGCAGCGGCCTTTTCCACGGCAACCGCGGCCAGCATTGCTTTAAGTTCGGCGAGCAATTTCGTCAGCGCCGACGAGCGGACAGCCATAGTTTGCCCTATAACCCGCGCCGCCGCCACGCTTTTCCTCCCCATGGTCAGCAGCACCGGCCCAATCCTGGCCTGAGCGCTGGCAGCCGCCCGCCGTGAAGCGGACGCGACCTGCCCGCCAGCCTTTGCCACGAGGGCTTGGGCTTTGCGCGCCTTTTCAGGGAAATTCTGCTCCTCCAGCCATTGACGTGATTGGTCCAGCCGGCGGGGAGCATCGATCCATTCCGCTAAATCGCGCAGATGGCCAGGAACCGTCTTCGCCAAAGCGATGCCCCTCGCCAGCCAGGGCCGTGCAACCTGTATGGCTTTCGACGCGGCGTTCACTTTGGAAGCAGGCGTCGGGCGTACCGGCTCAACCCCGCTCATCCGCTCCAACGGCGTTCCTTCTTTCCAGCGATCGTCCCCCATCGGCCTCGCTTACCTTCTCTTTTTCTTCCGCTCGGCCTCGGTACGGGAGACCATGGCGATGTCCTGCGCGCGCAGCCAGTCGGGCGTTCCCTGCTTGATATTGGCCATGGCCGCCTCTGCGCTGCGCAACGCGAGTTCCGGACTGCCCGTCATCTGGTAACGCTCCGCGGTCGCCAAAGCCGCACGCGCCGTGTCGCCCCGCCGCTCATATACCACGCCCAGTTGATACCAGGCAAAAGGGTTGTCCCTGTCCCGGTTCACCGCCGATTTCAGCACCCGCTCCGCCTCCGGCAAATTGCTATCATCATCAGTCGCGACCAGCGCGTGGCCCAACAGAGCGGCAATCAGCGGTTGACTCCCGGTCTCGCCTACCGCCCGGCGCAATGGCGGAATGGCGTCTTTCGGGCGGCCCGATTCCAGCAACACCTGCCCTTCAAGCTCAAGGAAATAGGGATCGTCCGGCGATTGGGCGAGCAGCCCCTTTACCTCCTCCATCGCCTTGTCGGGATATGCGGATTTGTGCCAGGCATAGGCCCGCGCGTAGCGAGCGGGAATGCTGCCGTCGCCCTCTGGATAAATACGCAATGTCTGGGCAGGATCGGACACAAAGCCCACCAGTTTCGCCTTCACCCGCTCGAACCGCGCCTCCAATTCCGGATCGACGGGCTTGTCCCAGGCAGCGTCCTTCCGATACACCTCGTTCAGCACCGCGATACGCTCACCGCTCAATGGGTGGGTACGGGCATAGCTGTCGGTCTGTGGGATGGAGAGGCGGAATTCTTGGTTCTGCAGCTTCTTGAAAAAGGCAATGCTGCCCCGCCCGCTGACTCCGGCTTTGCTGAGATAGCGCGCGCCCGCAAGATCTGCCGAGCTTTCCTGATTGCGTGAGAAAGCGAGAAACTTGCCCATGGCCGCCTGCTGTCCCGCCGCCATGATGCCCATACCAGCCTCACCGCCACCCGCCGCCATCGCTGCTGCACCCAGCAAAAGGCTCAGCAGCGTAATGCCGGTGGCGGCGTTCACGCCCTCGCTGAAACGTACGACATGCCCGCCTTCAATGTGGCCCAGCTCATGCGCAATAACGCCCTGTAGCTGGTTGACGTTGTCCGCCTTCGCCAACAGGCCGCTGTGAATCCAGACAACCTGTCCGCCCGCGACGAAAGCGTTGATCTCCGGATCGTTGATCAGCAGTACTTGCACATTATGCGGGTCCAGCCCCGCAGCCTGAATCAGCGGCTCGGAAATGTCGTTAAGCAGCGCCTCGGTCTCCGCATCGCGAAGAATCTGCTGCGCCATCGCCTGCGGCACGAAAAGCAGAAAAGAGAGAAACAGGACAAGTAGACCGCGCAGCATTCGCCCCCTATCGACCAAAAGCCAGCAGCGATCAACGGAAAGGACCCCCACCATCCCCGCTTTATCGCAAGTCCGTCCTGAATAAGAGATAAGAACGCTGATGATTGCCTATCAGAACGGCCAAAAAGCCGCGACAAGGGCGCTCGCATAAAGCAGAGGTAGCGGAGTGTCCTGAAAACGCGGACGTCCTTTCCTCAAGTTTGAGTTCTGGTCAACCGAACTCAGATGCCGAGCCAGGAATCCGGGGTGGGCCTCACCCACCCCGTGCATCTCACAGACCGTCAAGGCCTTTGCTGACCAAGACATTCACCGCCACGCGGCGGTTCTGTGCTTTGCCTTCGGCAGTGTCATTGCTCGCCAACGGGTCCGCTTCGGACATGCCAGTGGGGGTAAGCATGCGATATGGCTTCCAACCACAGGTCTGCTGAAGATAGTTGATAACGCGACCGGCTCGCTTTTCGCTAAGCTCCTGGTTGAATTCAGAGCTTCCTGTAGAATCGGTGTAACCGACGACGAGCAGCAGGGCGTTATCCATCCCCTCAGCTGCGGTTGCCGTTGCGCAGAGATCATTTTTCGCCTGAGCAGACAGCACGGCCTTGCCAGTGTCGAAGTTCACGTTCGTCGTGCTTTTGATATTATATTGATCGATATCACCCATGCGGCCGCGCAGCGCTTCTGTTGCCGCAGTCTGTTCAGCAAAGCCCTGCGCAGTGCCGCTGCGGATCATTGATGCGGTCTTGAGGTCCTTGTTCTTCAGATTGATCTGGCTTGCCACCAGGCCATCGCCCGATTGCAGTGTCTTGATGGAAACAGGCAGGCCGTTAAGCACAGAGTCGGCGGCAAGCTTACTGCGACTGAGGCCCAAAAACCCCCCACTGGACTTGATCCGGGTGGCATCATTTATAGCGATAACCGTGTTGGTGCCATCGGCCGTGGTGACTTGCACCTTGTCGCCGCTGCGCGCGGAAACGATGCCTTCGATCTCAGGCCCTTCGGTCATCTCAGCCGCTTCGGGCGAAGGCTCGCTATAGGACGCTGAAAGGTCGGCCTGCGGTGGCTCCTGCTGCGGCTCCTGCGACTGCGCGGCCAACGCCGACCCGGTGAGCACGGCAAGCGGTAAAAGAATTTTTGAACTTTTGGAAATTATACTCATTGCACTACTCCTCCAGACTCGACAGTCAGGCCTGCGTGATCGCAGCTTCTCGTCTGACCGTCGCGCCTGATGGCGTGTACGGCTGCCAGAACCCTCTCCATCGAGCTTCATTACGATGCGCAGCATGCAGCTGCACCTGAACACCATGGATTTCCTGCGTGTTCACTGGAACCTTGCGGGCAGATGAACACGCCGGATGACATGTATGGTTGTCCGGGCAATTCGAGCGAATAGTGCGGCGAACCGATTTAGACGGCCGCACAAAGCAACGTTCATGCGTTTGTAGAATTACAACAAGGAGGATTTGGAGGCTCTGCCTCGGCCCGTTTCCTGAACGTGGACTCACCGCTTCTTCACAAACTCCGCCCGAAGCACCAGCCCTTTGATCCCCTCAAACTTGCAGTCGATCTCTTGCGGATCGCCCGTCAGGCGGATCGATTTGATCAGCGTGCCGCGCTTAAGCGTCTGGCCTGCGCCCTTGACGGCTAGGTCCTTGATCAGCGTCACCTGATCACCGTCCTGCAACAGATTGCCAACGGCGTCGCGCACTTCCATCGTTTCGGCCGACTTCGCCATTAATTCGGACGCCGGCACCCACTCGCCGACCTCCTCGTCAAAGACATAGTCCTCGCCGCTCACCCCTCATCCCCCATGCGCAGGGCTGCAATAAACGCCTCCTGCGGGATGCTGACCGATCCATATTCGCGCATCCTCTTCTTGCCTTCCTTCTGCTTTTCGAGCAGCTTTTTCTTGCGAGTGATGTCGCCGCCATAGCATTTTGCGGTCACATCCTTGCGCAGCGCCGCGATGGTCTCGCGCGCGATCACCTTGCCGCCGATGGCCGCCTGGATCGGGATTTTGAACAGGTGCCGGGGGATCAGGTCCTTCAGGCGCTCGCACATGTGCCGCCCACGCGCTTCGGCTGCGCCCCGATGAACGATCATGGAAAGCGCGTCGACCGGTTCATTGTTCACCAGGATGTTCATCTTGACCAGATCACCCTCGCGCATGCCGATCTGGTGATAATCGAAGCTCGCATAGCCCCGGCTGATCGATTTCAGCCGGTCATAGAAGTCGAACACCACTTCATTGAGCGGCAGCTCATAGGTCACCTGCGCGCGCCCGCCGACATAGGTCAGATTCTTCTGAATGCCGCGCCGGTCCTGACAAAGCTTCAGGATCGAGCCCAGATAGTCGTCGGGAACATAGATCACCGCCTCGATCCACGGCTCCTCGATGAAGTCGATATAATTGGCCTCGGGCATGTCGGCCGGATTGTGGAGCTGCTGGATCGACCCGTCATTCATGTGAATGTCATACACCACGCTGGGCGCGGTGGTGATGAGGTCGAGATCATATTCGCGCGTCAGCCGCTCCTGGATGATCTCCAGATGCAGCAACCCAAGGAAACCACAGCGGAAACCGAAGCCCAGCGCGGCGCTGGTCTCCATCTCGAAGGAGAAGGAGGCATCGTTGAGCCGCAGCTTGGCGATGCTGTCGCGCAGCTTTTCAAAATCGTTCGCGTCCACCGGGAACAGACCGCAGAACACCACCGGCTGCACTTCCTTGAACCCCGCCAGCGGCTCGGGCGCGGGATTTTTTACCGTCGTGACGGTGTCGCCGACCATCGCCTGCGCGACTTCCTTGATCTGTGCGGTGATGAAGCCAATTTCGCCGGGGCCAAGCTCGGCGACCTGCTCGATCTTCGGCCGGAAGCAGCCGACGCGGTCGATCAGGTGCTCGGTGCCGCCCTGCATGAATTTGACGGGCAGGCCCTTTTTAATGACGCCGTCCATCACGCGGACAAGAATCACAACGCCCAAATAGGGGTCATACCAGCTGTCGACCAGCATCGCCTTCAGCGGCGCGCTGCGGTCGCCTTTGGGCGCGGGAATCTTCGCGACGATCTGTTCCAAGATATCGTCGATGCCGATACCCGACTTGGCGGACGCGAGCACAGCCTCCGAAGCGTCCAAGCCGATAATGTCCTCGATCTCGTGCCGGACCTTTTCCGGTTCGGCCGCGGGAAGATCTATCTTGTTGATGACAGGAACGATTTCATGGTCGTGCTCGATCGAATGGTAGACATTGGCCAGCGTCTGCGCCTCCACACCTTGTGCGGCGTCGACGACGAGCAGCGCGCCTTCGCACGCGGCAAGGGAGCGGCTGACCTCATAGGCAAAGTCCACATGGCCCGGCGTGTCCATGAGGTTGAGCTCATAGGCCTTGCCGTCCTTGGCCGTGTAATTGAGGCGCACCGTCTGCGCCTTGATGGTGATGCCGCGTTCCTTTTCAATGTCCATGTTATCAAGAACTTGAGCGGACATTTCCCGGTCAGTCAGTCCCCCGCAGCGCTGGATCAGCCGGTCGGCCAAGGTCGATTTGCCATGGTCGATGTGCGCGATAATGGAAAAGTTGCGGATAGCAGCAAGGTCGGTCATGCGCGCCCGATAGCAGCAAGGCTTGGTCCTGTCAGCATTTCCCTTGCGCGCTCCGCTTTCCGCGCTAGCATCCTTGAAAAAGCGGGAGAGCTTCATGCGGCATGTGGCGGTGATCGGATCTGGACCAGCGGGCTACTATACTGCGGAGGCATGCCAGAAGGCATTTGGAGACGACGTCAGAATCGACATCATAGACCGCTTACCGGTTCCATATGGGCTCATCCGTTTCGGCGTCGCTCCCGACCACCAGTCGATCAAGGCCGTATCTCGCCGCTACGAGCAGGTGGCCCTGTCGGAAAATGTCCGGTTCGTCGGTAATGTGTGCGTCGGACAGGATGTCGGCATTGGCGAGTTGCAACAGCTTTACGACGCAGTCGTACTTGCGACCGGCGCGCCCAAGGATCGGCCGCTCGGCATTCCTGGTAGCGACCTCCCCGGAGTGGTTGGCAGCGCCGCGTTTGTCGGCTGGTATAACGGCCATCCCGAATTTGCCGACCTGGAACCGAGGCTGAATGGCCCCGGTGCGGTAATCGTCGGCAATGGCAATGTGGCGCTGGACGTCGCTCGCATTCTGTCGAAGACGGAGGATGAGCTTGCCGGGAGCGATATTGTAGCGCACGCGCTGGAGCAGTTGAACCAATCCTTCATTCGGCACATCACCATCCTTGGACGGCGCGGACCGCATCAGATCGCCATGACGCCAAAGGAATTGGGAGAGCTTGGCCATTTGCAGCGCGCCGCTCCGCGCGTCGATCCAATTGATTTGCCTGAAGGAGGCGCGGACGCGCTGCTAGAACCAGGCATGCGCAAATCCGTGGGGCATCTGCGCGAATTTGCGGCCAATCCCGTGGCCAAGCCGATCACGGTCGAGTTCGACTTCTTCGCGATGCCAGTGGCGGTTGAGGGTGACGGCAAAGTCGAACGTGTCATCGTCGAACGCACGGAACTGGACGATCAACTTCGCAGCCAGGGCACTGGCGAACGCTACAGCATCGATTGCAGTCTCGTCGTGAGCTGCATCGGCTATTCCACGCCGCCTATCGAAGGCGTCCCCTACGAACATGGCCGTGGCCGCTTTGCGAACGATGAGGGACGCATATTGCCCGGTCTTTACTGCGTGGGCTGGGCGCGGCGGGGACCGACCGGCACCATCGGCACCAATCGTCCCGACGGTTATATGATCGCCGACAAAATCGCTGAGGATATCGGCGCCGGCGGTGGCAAATCCGGCAGCCCCGCCCTTGACGCGCTATTGGCCGAGCGTAGGGTCGACGTCGTCACTTTCCGCGACTGGCAAAAAATCGAACAGGCCGAGGTACAAAGGGCCCGCCAGGGCGCACCGCGTGAGAAATTTATCGCGATCGAGGAAATGATCCGGGCCAAGAGCTAAAAAAAGGATAGACCTTGCCCCGGGACGCAGCCCGGCATAGGGAGGCGGCGAACGGCAATTTCAGGGAATCGGCCATTATGAAGACCCGGGTTTTTGTCACCTTGAAGGGCGGCGTGCTCGACCCGCAGGGCAAGGCGATTCATCATGCGCTGGAAGGGCTGGGCTTTTCCGGCGTCAATGACGTGCGCGCGGGTAAGCTGATAGAGTTGGACCTGGCCGACGGCACCAGTGACGCCGATATCGACGCCATGTGCAAGAAGCTGCTCGCCAACACGGTTATCGAAAATTACCGGATCGAAAGGGTCTCCGGATGAAAAGCGCGGTCATCGTCTTTCCCGGTTCCAATTGCGACCGCGACCTGGCGGTGGCTTTCAGCCAGATTTCGGGGCGGCAAGCCCATATGGTGTGGCATGGCGACAGCGAATTGCCGGACGGTCTGGATGTTATTGGGGTGCCAGGCGGCTTTTCCTATGGCGACTATCTGCGTTCCGGCGCAATGGCGGCGCGCTCACCGATCATGCAGTCCGTCGTGAAGGCGGCGGAGCGCGGCGTCGCCGTCATCGGCATCTGCAATGGCTTTCAGGTCCTTACCGAAGCGGGTCTCCTTCCAGGAGCGCTTATGCGCAATGGCGGCATCAAGTTTGTCTGTCGCGACGTGGCCCTGGCGGTCGAGAACAGCCAAAGCGCATTCACCAGCCGCTATGATGCGGGCGAAAAAGTGACTTTCCCTGTTGCGCATCATGACGGCAATTATTTCGCCGACGAAGCGACGCTCGACCGGCTGGAAGGCGAAGGCCGCGTTGCGTTCCGCTATGCCGAGCAGGTGAACGGGTCGGCACGCGACATTGCAGGCATTATCAACGATGCAGGCAATGTGCTGGGCATGATGCCCCACCCCGAACGCGTGATCGAAACGGCGCATGGCCGCACCGACGGACGGCGCCTGTTTGAAGGTCTGTTCGCAAGCGTTCTTGCATAGGGGCGGGACTTACGAGCGCCACCCCTGCCAGAAGCCTGCTTTCGCAAGCTTTTCCTTATGTCCGTTTCAAAACCCGATAAGGGCGTTTCCGTCGCAACGGGCTAGCTATTGCTGCCCATTGCGCTTGGGAACGGTGAACGTGCCCGACACCCGTCCGCCCGCCGCGCCGGTGGTTCCTGGAGCAGCGGCTCGGCCGTCAACCGTGGAGCGACCTGTATTAAGATCGATCAGCAACCGGCCGCCCGTCAGCCGGTTTGATCCCTGCGTCAACTGCACATTGCCGAGCATCGTAATAAGGCGACGGTTAAGGTCATATATGGCAGCGTTGCCGCGCGCGGTCTCATTACCTTTGGTCACCACGACATTGCCGTTGGCATCGATCCGCTCGATCTCAACACCACCCGCATTGCGGTAGGCTACCGTCATGCGAGCTGCATTGAGCGTCAATCCTGCCTGGGTCACCTGAACATTACCGGACACCACCACACGGTCAGCCCGATCCTGAACCTCTATCCGGTCGGCGGAAAAATTGACCGGCGCGCTGCTGTCATGCCCTTTCAGCACCTGAGCAGGCGCCATGTTGGTCAGGAAAAGGGCTGTCCCAATGGCGGCGCCGAGCGCGAATCCAGCTGCTGTCTTCATCACTGACGCCCCTTGATGGCATTTTGGTCGATACGCAAGCGGGCGTTGCCCACCAATGTCACTGTGCGATCGCGAAGATCGGCCTTGAGCTGGTTAGCGCTGAAGGTGCCGACCGGCATCCGTCCATCCACCCTCCCCCGGCTTTCCATTTCACGCGCCTTCAGGTCAATGCCAACGTCCCGCGTAGTGAGCCGATAGCCGCCAGCCGACTGGAACTGGACCGGCCCCCGGACTGTCACGTCCTCCCGGTCCATGTCATACATGCCTTGCTGCGCGGTGAGGACCGCCGGGCCGTCGTTGAGAAGGATGCGGGCGGAAAGATCCTTAAGCTCTACAACCGCGTCGCGCGAAGTCTTCTGCACCGCGGAACCAGCCCGGAGGGAAAAGGGTTGGCCCTTGCTGTCTTCGCCACGGTACAGCGCTTCGGTAACACGCATGCGTTCCCGCGCGACCTCCACCTTGTTCTTGTCCAGCACAAAGCTGACTTCGCTTTGATGAGTAAAAGGCGCGGTTGCCAAAAAGGCGGTGAGGACTCCGATCGCGACGGGCAGAATACGCTTCAACGGCCGAACCAGCCGATCATGACTACTGCCTGGAGCCGCCCAGACGTGACGTTTGCCGCGTTCCCTTTCCGCCTGAACCGACATCCCTCGTCCTAAATATGCGCAAATATGTCGATATCGGACCAGCCCGCGAGATCAAGCTTCGCCCGGTGCGGCAGAAAATCGAAGCAGGCCTGCGCGAGTTCCATTCGCCCCTCGCGGGCCAGCCGCTTGTCCAGCTCGGCACGCAGCAAGTGCAAATAGCGCACGTCCGATGCGGCATAATCCTTCTGCGCATCGCTGAGTTCCGGGGCTCCCCAGTCAGAGCTTTGCTGCTGTTTTGAAATTTCCTGGCCCAGAAGCTCCCGCACGATTTCCTTCAGCCCGTGGCGGTCGGTGTACGTCCGTATCAGACGGGAAGCCGTCTTCGTGCAATAAACGGGCGCTGCAAGAACACCCAGATAATGCTGGATCGCGGCGATGTCGAAGCGGGCGAAATGATAGAGCTTAAGCCGGCCCGGATCAGCGAGCACGCTCTTCAAATTAGGCGCGGCATAGCTGCTGCCCGGCCCAAAGCGAACAAGATGCTCATCACCACGGCCGTCGCTTATCTGAACCACGCACAGACGGTCGCGGTGGGTCAGCAGGCCCATGGTTTCGGTATCTACCGCGACCGGCCCTTCGGCGAGCACGCCTTCGGGAAGGTCTTCTTCGTGGAAATGGACTGTCATGACCTCTCTTTAGGCTGGCGTGCGGTACAACTCAATGAACCGTTTCGGCGGTTTCCTGGGGAACCTTCTTCGTGCGTGCCCGGCGGCCCATAATGTTGAGCATTTCCACAAAGGCCGAAAAAGCCATCGCTGCATAAATGTAGCCTTTGGGCACATGGATGCCAAATCCATCGGCGATGAGTACCGCACCGATCATCAGCAAGAAGCCCAAGGCCAGCATGACGACCGTCGGGTTGCGGTCGATAAAGCGTGCGAGAGGATCAGCGGCCAGCAGCATGACGGCCACAGCCACGACGACGGCGATCACCATCACCGGAAGGTGATCGGTCATGCCGACAGCGGTGAGGATGGAGTCGATTGAGAAGACCATGTCCAACAGCAATATCTGAAAAATCACCGACCCGAAGCTGATTGCGGCATGGCCCTTTTTGTCGAGCAGGTTTCCGGAAGCCTCGACATCCATATTGTGATGAATTTCCTTCGTCGCTTTCCACAGCAGGAAGAGTCCACCCGCGATCAAGATTAGATCGCGCGCCGAAAAGGCGGTTTCATAGACCGGATGCCCCGTCAGCTTGTCGATGGGCCCGGAAAGGCCGAGGTCGAAGATCGGTGCCGTCAGACCCACGAGCCAGGCAATGCCCGACAACAACGCCAGCCGCAGCACCAGCGCGAGGGCAATCCCCACCCGCCGCGCCTTGCTTTGCTGGTGCGCGGGCAGTTTGTTCGACAAGATGGAAATGAAGATCAGATTGTCGATGCCAAGCACGACTTCCATGACGACAAGGGCTGTCAGGGCGGCCCAGACGGCCGGGTCCGCGAAAATACCAAATATTTCGATCATGGAATTGCATTGCCCAAAGCGCAGGCCGTCCGCAAGTTCCAAATCGCTGCAAGATCAGACCAATGGCGCTCCTGGGCGATCGGCCCTGCGGCCGAATAAAGCCGATTCTGTGATATTCGAGCCACGCTGAAGTAAAATAAGTCGCGCCAATGGTAAAAATCCGCTATACCGAATCCTATGCCGCTTGCTTTTGCGGCGGGTATTGTGTGACTTTCGTCCGTCATACATATCCTAATTTTGGTTTGGACGAAGCGAAAGTGACTAACAGGGCATGAGTTTTGACAGAGGACGCCGCGGCGGTCGCGGCAAGGACAAGCGGGACGGTTTCGGCGACGAAAATTACGGCGGGTATTCGGATCAGGGCGGCGGCGGCCGTTATGGCGGAGGCTTCGGCGGTGATCGTGGCGGTTTTGGCGGTGGCGGTTTCGGTGATCGCGGCGGCTTCGGCGGCGACCGGGGCGGTTTCGGCGGCGGCGATCGAGGCGGTTTCGGCGGGCCTCGAGGCGGTGCTGGTGGTGGCGGTCGCGGAATGCCAGCTCAAGTTGTGGGCGAAGGCAAAGGCGTCGTAAAATTCTTCAACGGCCAGAAAGGTTTTGGGTTCATCGTCCGGGACGATGGCGGCGAGGACGTATTCGTTCACATCAGCGCTGTCGAACAGGCGGGGCTTGCGGGCCTTGCGGAAGGTCAGCCCCTGGAATTCACTCTGGTTGACAGGGGCGGCAAGGTTTCTGCCACCGACCTGAAGATCGAGGGCGAGCCACTGCCGGTGGAAGAGCGCGCTGCTCCAGCCCCGCGAGAACGTGGCGGTTTCGGTGGCCCCGGTGGGGGCGATCGCGGTCCGCAGCGCCAATTGACTGGTGAAAAGGCAAGCGGAACGGTCAAATTCTTCAATGCAATGAAGGGTTTCGGTTTCATTCAGCGCGACGATGGGCAGCCAGATGCATTCGTCCATATCAGCGCTGTGGAACGCGCCGGCATGAGCGCTCTTAATGAAGGTGATCGGCTTGACTTCGAGTTGGAAGTAGATCGGCGCGGCAAATATGCCGCCGTGAATCTGCAGCCAAAGCAGGATTAAGCGCCAAATAAGACGCTTCACCTCGTAAGTGAGATGATAAAGCCGGATCTTATTGATCCGGCTTTATTATTTCCTGGCAAATTTCTCGGCTTTAATAAATATTTACCACGCTTCCCTTATTATGCCGGCCGGTAAGGAGAAGATGGAATGAATGCACCGGGCGTTCTCAAGGTTAATCCCGCCAGAAGTCACCTGCAGAAATTGTCCGGCGAAGCCCTGGACATGCGCGCCAGGCTGTACAATGAAAATGGGGAATTCGAACGCGGCATTCACCTTCTTTGGTCGGAATGTTCCGAAATCATTATGGATTCTGCCAGAGAAATCTGGGCCAAAGAATTTCAAAGCCCCGATCGCATGAACATACCGGCCGAACATTGGCAGATCTGGATCGAAAAAACTTTAGAGACGACTCGCATCAAATTCACCACGCCCATCGACCGCGAATGGGTGAGACAGGTGGGCCGCCCTGCACGGCATTTCTTCAACTTCGGTGTTGCGAGTCCTCTCATTGTGTCGACACTGGCCGATCTGGCGGAACGGATCGGATCGAAGATCCAGCAGAAATATGAAAGCGAACCACAAAAGCGAAACTCGTTAATTCCCGTATTATATCGCCTCACCACCTGCGAGTTGGAAATCATACTGGCCGAACTCACCCAACTCGAAAAGCAGCAGGCCGCAGAAGATCGAGGCAAGGCAGGCGAAATCTTCCGGCGTGACGTTGCCAAGCAACTGGACGTGGCGCTGGACGAATCCGAGAGGCTTCGTCGGGAAACCGCGGCAACCAGCGACGCTGCGCGGGTAACTCTGTCACGCGCGTCTGAAGTGGCGATGGCGGCTCAGCAGTCCTCCCAATCGATGTTGGAAGCTGCAAGGACGGCGGCCCGGATGGCACAATCGATCGCCGATGTTGAGCGCGAGGTTGAAAAGACCAACATCATCTTTGCCGAAGCGGCAACCCAATCGGCACAGGCGGCGCAAAACACCCGGCAACTTTCGGGAGAGGTCCAGTCAATCGAATCGATCCTGGGTTTCATCCGCGATATTGCCGGCCAGACCAATTTGCTGGCCTTGAATGCAACAATCGAAGCCGCCCGTGCGGGCGACGCGGGCAGGGGCTTTGCCGTGGTCGCACAGGAGGTTAAATCGCTGGCCGCTCAAACAGCACGCGCCACGGATGACATTGCAAGCAAGATCATGGCCATCCAGTCGGCCACCCATCAGGCCGTCAGCACGAACGATTCCGTCTGCCAAACTATTCAGGCTGTGGAACAATCGGCACAGAATATTCGCCAATCGATGGAAAAGCAGAACAATACGGTCACCCTAATCGCAGCGTCGGTAGATGAAACAGCGCGGACCGCAGATGGAATTTCCGGCACCATTGCCGCGATCCGGACGGATACCGAGAAAATGACCGAAAGAGTCACCCGCCTGGAAGAAGGCTTTGGTTCGGTGGATCAGCACCTTTCCGAAATGAAGCTCCAAACAGAGCATTTCGTAACCAATCTGGTTGTAGAACAATAAAATTGCATTCAATTTAGCCATTAGCGCTTGATCCCCAAGGATGGGGCACATGGGCCATTTGTATTGGGCACATTACTAGCTATTGCGCTCGTCAGTCCTTGGACCTACCTAGGGAGGGTCTGTTTAGATCAGGAGATGGCGATCGGAAATGCTGCTGACGCGCAACTTCCAGCCATCGGCGGCACTTTCCCCTTTTATTTCGCGCTACAACATATTCTCGTCAGACACCCCTGGTTTCGAACTGAGCGACTTTTCACTGGCGGATTCGGCCGCTCTTTGCCTCACCTGGGGCGATTGGTGGATAGAGGCATCCCCCGGTACATGGCGTAGGTTGCCAGGTATTACCTTCGCGGGTCCGGCTAGCCGGGCTATCCGCATCCACATGAAATCCCCATGCCAGTTGATCGCCATTTCCTTTCGTCCAAGTGGGTGGAAGGCCTTGTTTCAGCGACCCGCCAATGAGTTTGCGGATTCCGTCATGCCATTTGCCGACCTTTGGCCCAAAAGCGCGTCATGTCTGGATGAGGCGATGTTGAATGACAGCGAACCGCGCAAGATCATTCAAACGGTAGAGGACGAGATCATACGCCATCTAAGTGGTATTGGAAGTTGGGAAGCGGACGAGGCCATGCTGATGTTTGAGCACATCGCTCAGATTGACAGCACACGACAGGTCAAGGATGTGGCCGCTCAACTGGGACTGTCGCCTCGACAATTCGAACGTCATTGCCTGGCCCATTTTGGCCACAGCCCGAAATTGGTGCTCCGCCGGAGCCGCTTTCTGGATATGGCGTCGGTGCTGAGGGGTCTGGGCAGCGCGAGCAATGAACAACTGGCGGAATTACGCTATTTTGACCAGTCGCATCGGAACCGTGAATTCAAAAAGTTCATTGGTATGACGCCTCAGCAATTCGTTCAGGCGCCTACTCCATTGTTCACCCCGGCATTGCGAATGCGGCTCCTGCCAAATGCTGAGGCAGAGCGCGTCCGAGGATGAAATGACAGAAGGAGGGTTTCATGTTCGTTGCGGTCTATTGGTGGCGTGTACATCCGGGTAAAGAGGACCAGTTTCGCGCCGCTTGGCGACGCGGAACCGAGGCAATCACCCGTATATACGGCTCTTATGGATCGCGCCTGCATCAGGATACCGATGGCCGCTTCATAGGCTATGCAGAATGGCCGGACGAGGAGACGTGGCAGGCCGCATTTGCGCAGAAGATGGTCTATGACGATGCCGAAGCCAGAGCAATGTTCATCGACGCGGTTTCCGACGCTCCCCCTGATCATGCCCCCATGCTCACTATGACGGTAACCGATGACCTTCTGCTCCGAAATGGAAACAAAGCGCTTGAGCTGTGACTGACAAATCTTACGATTTTTGGTTCGGATATGGATCGCCGCGGATGGGAGCCACCAACCGATGACGTGCGCCCCGCAACGATTGTCAAGCCAGCTTCAGTCATCTGGACAAAGATGAAATAGCCATGTTGAGGGAGCTCCAAACGGTCTGCATTCCACCACGCGAAGTCCTCCACCTTCAAAAGCGCGGCGATAGGAGGCGAGATCGTAGAGGGGAGTATCCATCAGCGAATGGACCAATTCGAACTGCAGCGAGAAGATGGGTAAATCCGCCTTATGCTCACTCCAGGGCTGGACCACGGTGTCGGCGATGAGAAAATGCCGGGCATCGGGAAAAGCTGTCCGAAGCGTCCGTACCACAAGTGATTTATCTTCTGATGTTGCAAACAGATCGTGCATCATAAGGAAGCAGCACACAAGGTCGACCTGCGGGAAAGATCGATCGCTCAGGGCATCGACGATATTTTCGCAATGGATGCTCAGCCGTTCCTCAAGACCAGCTTCGCGAACTCTCTGAACCGCAAGATCGCAAGCTCCCTGGTTGATATCGATCCCGATACCGGTAGCGTTCTCTCGGGAATTGATCAGCCGGATGAGACGCGTGCCATCGCCGCATCCGATATCGGCGGCCTTGGAAAACGCAATTCCCGATATAACCTCCTGTTCAATGGGAAGCATGAGCCCAGTCCCCACCTGCCCGGCTCCCTTTGCGATAAGCGCTCCATTCCTTGGCATGTCCCCTAAGCGATCAGAATGGCCGTTGAGGTCCGCCGAGAACGCATGCAGCAAGGGGCCATAGCCTCCCACGCCCCATATGAAAAAACCAATGTCCTTTACCAACGACTCCCCCGCGTCCGTCAGCTTGGCAACCTGGGCGTCCCAGTTGACATACCCCAGCAAGGCAGCGCTTCGTAAAAGAGCATTCAACTCCCGTTTGGATGTCCCCCGGCGCGCAGCCAAGTCATCCAGACTTTGAGGGGCCTGCTGTAACGCGGACCAGACATCAAGCCTTTCCAATGCCTGGACTATATAAGCACCTGCAAATCCGTTAAAAATCGTCGCGGAGTTCATTGCCGGAAGTGTTGGTACGGGCGTTTCCCAATGTGGTTTATAAGCGTGTTCATCTTGCTCATGGGATTTATGCATTGCTGAAAATCTCCTCATCAAGAGCTTCGCAAAGGCGTTTCATATCGTCTGGAGTTCCAATGGAAATCCGGACATGACCAGGAATTCCAAATGGAGCCAGGTCCCTAATCATGACTCCATGACGTTCGATCAACCGTTTTGCTAAATAGGTGCTGTCGCGATCAACATGAACCATGACAAAGTTGGTGACAGATGGAATATAGTTTAGGTTTCTGCTATCCAAATACGAGTATAATGCCTCTTTAGTGATCCTTATTACGTTTCTGGTAGAATGGAGATATTCGTCATTATCAAGCGCTACAGGAATTAATTTTTGGGCAAACCGGTTAACATTGAATGGTATCGTCCGGCGAAACTCCCATATTCGGCCAATGGCTTTAGGCGAACCGATCACATATCCGGCACGGATCGAGGCAAGTCCCCACGCTTTTGAGAAGGTGCGCATGACCAGAATGTTGCGACCGGTCTGAACATGGCGAAGGGCAGACGACCTCTGATCGTCGGCATAATCCATATAAGCTTCATCAAAGATAGGGATGATTCCTGCGGCCTCCGCGGCGTCCACCATTCTATCGACGTCACCAGAAGAAAGAATGGTGCCGGTAGGATTGTGAGGATTGCATATGAACGCGATATTGGCATTGCTTTTAAACGCTCGGATAATGTCGTTCGCGACCAATCCATGATCCTTGACGGCAACAACTTCTGTTGCAGCGCCAACTACTGCGGCCGAAGACGCATAACCGGGAAAGGTGGACTCAGTCAGTATTACTTTACCCTTTGCTCCGCTGAGACTGAGCGTTGTCAACAAGATCAACTCGTCAATGCCATTCCCAATCGCGACCATTTCCGGCGAAACTCCGACATATTCTGCCAGACGAGTTCTCAGCGCACTACAATCGCTGTCAGGATAGAGCGAAAGATGTCGTTCAAGCTTGCATTCCAGCGCTTGGGATACGGCGGGAGGCAGTGCGAAGGGCGACTCGTTCAGATGCAGCCGGACTATATCGCCGTCCGATAGAGCATTGACGTCATATGAAGTGATCGTTGAATTCCTCATTACGAAGATCGATCCTTATCGAACAAAAACAAACCGAAACAAAAACTCCCGGCCTCCGCTTTCTTCGTAATAAAACGGTGAACTTTTCCTGCCGGAACATAAAGTGCTCCGGGTGACTTCAGGATGACCGTTTCGTCCTCGACCTCCACGGCGATCACCGCTCCGCCAGGACGTGGAGAGAATAGGAGATAAATTTCTGGGACGTCATGAACATGTGCAGCGGCAACCGGGCATTCTATGAGATTACTTATCTCTGCACCGGCGAGTTCCACGGATATGCCACCGAACATTTCCCTTGTAAGAATGAACGGTACAGACTGATGATGTCCAGCCACCACCTTCATGACCGGTAGATCCTGATGGTATTGCACCTTTTCCTTCATAGTCTTTCTCCGCTGTCGAAGATTGGCATCGGATGCAAAAAGTGATCTAGTCAGTTGCGTTGACGAGGCTGGGAATGACTTTAGAACCAAAAAGTTGGTAGGACTGTTCGATGGATCGCCGATCCCGCAGATTTCCGGCAAAGAAACCGACGAAGTTCGTTGCGCCCACTTCGCGCGCCTGAGCCACAATCTGGTCCGCGACATCCGAGGGAGTCCCGGCAATGATATCGTCCGCCACGATGGCCGGCATTTGTTCGCGTGCGGCATACATATGCTCGGTCGCTTCGGTCGCACTCGGCGCAACAAAGACGCAACGGCGAAAGGCTAGCCGCTCCGCATCATAGGGTTGTTCTGCCGCCGCAGCCGCAACACGATAGTTATCGAAAAGCCGCTTTATTTGCGTCGTTGGCAGGAACCCCGTACACAATTTGTAGCCTCGCCGCGCCGCCGCAGTCGCAGATGCTGCACTACGCGCTGTCGCCCAAATAGGAGGAGCCGGCATCTGGATCGGTCTGGGTATGATCGCTACCGGACCAAATGACCAATGCCGCCCCTCATGTAACAAGGTGACGGAACGCCATCCTTTATCCAGGATGTCGAGCGCTTCCTCAAACATAGCGGGGACATCATCTTCAGCGATTCCGATCGCCTTTGCTTCCTTCACATGTGATCCGCGCGCAACACCAACTTCCACACGGCCCTGACTGAGGTGATCCAGCACCGCGATCTCTTCCAGGAGGCGCCACGGTTGCGACATTGGCAGAACCCAGCCAAGCACCCCCACGCGCAATGTCGTTGTCCGGCTTGCCACCGCTGCGGCCAGGAGACTGGGTGAGGGGCAGGCGCGCACGCCAGCAAAATGGTGTTCGCTAAAGAATATTCCGTAGAAGCCCAAAGCTTCGGCTCGGGTACCCAGATCGATCCGCCATGCATATTCTTTTCTGCAAACATCTATGTCGAACGACGAAGGATCTTCATCAGTAGAAATATTCATCTGTTCGAAGACCCACGCTTTTATCATTGTAATTCAGCTATCCGCCAATTGCGATTCTAATGACAAGTGAGATTATTTTTCAAAATAAATATATTTCTGCACTATAATAATGTTAAATTAGTTTATTAATACCATCGACCTAACCGATTTGGATTATTATTGGGAGTGGGTGGGATTGACAAAATACCATTGAATTGGCGTGCCTAGATGTTCAGATTCTCTTGCGATGGGGTCGCGGTGGCCCACTTTCCTGGGCAGTGTGAATCAATCAGCGAGCCGGCTGTGGACACTCGGATCAGCAAAAAATTCTGCATTTAACAGGCTCTAAAGCGCCTGAGCGAAGGGACAGACCGGTTCACCGTTCCCAACTGGACGCCGTAATGAACATATTGTTGCTGCAAAAAGCTGCGCCTACCTATCCGATCGGGTAGACTGGCTACTTAACCTGGCAAAAAAGGGGCTATTCACATGACCGGCAAGACCCGGACGGGAACTAGGTGCTACGAACTTCGTTGGAACGGCGTTTTCTCAGGGGGTCGCTTCCAATGCGCTTAACTATGATTGGTTCGGGCTATGTTGGCCTGGTTTCTGGAGCCTGCTTTGCCGATTTTGGCCATGATATCGTGTGTGTCGACAAGGACGAGGCAAAGATTGCCGCGCTTCTTGACGGACGCATGCCGATCTATGAGCCGGGGCTTGACCATTTGGTGGCCACCAATGTCGCGGCAGGACGGTTGCGCTTCACCACCGACCTTGCTGAAGGCGTCAAGGATGCCGATGCGGTGTTCATCGCGGTGGGAACCCCTTCGCGGCGGGGCGATGGCCATGCTGACCTTAGCTATGTTCATGCCGCGGCCGAAGAAATTGCTCGCGCCGTGACGGGCTTTACCGTCATCGTCACTAAATCCACCGTGCCGGTAGGGACGGGCGACGATGTCGAACGGATCGTGCGTGAGGCGAACCCTTCTGCCGATGTCGCGGTGGTTTCGAATCCCGAATTCCTGCGCGAAGGTGCGGCGATCGACGATTTCAAGCGGCCTGATCGCATAGTGATCGGATCGGGCGATGAACGTGCAACTGAGGTGATGCGGGCGATCTACCGACCCTTATATCTCAACAAGTCCCCGCTGATGGTCATGACCCGTCGCGGCGCAGAGTTGACAAAATATGCGGCTAATGCGTTCCTTGCGACGAAAATCACTTTCATCAATGAGATCGCGGACCTGTGTGAGAAGGTAGGCGCGGACGTTCAGGACGTAGCCCGCGGCATCGGCCTCGACAATCGGATCGGGTCCAAATTCCTGCATGCAGGGCCGGGCTATGGCGGATCCTGCTTCCCTAAGGATACCCTTGCGCTTCTGAAGACCAGCCAGGACTTCGACGCGCCGCAGCGGATCGTCGAAGCTGTCGTCGCCGTCAACGACAATCGCAAACGCGCCATGGGGCGCAAGGTGATTGCCGCCATGGGCGGGGATGTGCGCGGCAAGACTATTGCATTGCTCGGCCTTACCTTCAAACCCAATACCGACGACATGCGGGATTCCCCGGCTATTGCGGTAGTCCGTACGCTTCAGGACGCCGGCGCCAAGGTCCGGGCCTTCGATCCGGAAGGGATGGACCAGGCCAGGCTGGTGCTTGAAAACGTCACCTATTGCAATGGTCCCTATGAGGCGATGGAAGGGGCCGACGGCCTGGCCATCGCCACGGAATGGGACGCGTTTCGCGCGCTCGATCTCACTCGCGTCAAGTCGCTGCTGGGCCAGCCTGTACTGGTAGACTTGCGCAATATCTATCCACGAGCCGACGTTGAAAAGGCTGGGCTCACTTATCACGGCGTGGGTAGATGATGGAGACTTCGGCCCTTTCCCTCCCCAGCAGGACCTGTCGGTCAAGCCAGGAGTGCGAGGGCCGAAAGCATGATCGCGCCACCCGCGGTCAACGCGGTCCCCATGGCGAGCAGCAACGCTCCGCGGTCATGCCAGCGTGGGGTGCGGCGGTGATAGAAGCTGGCGAACGGATCTACCGATGCCGAATGCCCCGACAAGTTAAAAGATACATCCATGACGATCTCCTGCCCATGAACTGGGCCTGCCGACGCCATGGCCTATGATGCAGGCGACCGGCCGATCCCGTATAAGGGAAGCGAGGTTGTGAATTGATTAAGAGTGGGCGTGCCCAATGGACTCGGGACGTGTGCCGGCCGGAAAGACGCGGCTTTGGCACGCCCCGACGAAGCGGGCTTGTTGCAGCGCACCAGAAGCGGGCAGGTTGGCGACTCGAGGACGAGATACGCCGCCGCGCCGTCATATGGGCATTCGAGTACCGTTGATGCGTGGGGCTGAAAACATGAATCCGTTTTGCATGACCAATATCAAGGAGGGCCTCATCCCATGGGCTTTGACTGGAATGGGAGGGCCAGAATGATGGACGCACGCACACATGGTCCGATCGACCGGCCTGCCCGGCCCCCAAGCCCGGTGGACGAAGGCGCGCTCATCGACCTGCACCATATAGCCGGAATTATCCGGCGGAGGATCTGGGTCATCCTGAGCGTCAGCGCGATAATGTTGATCGCCACGGCCGCCGCCTACCTGCTTGCAGAGCCCCGCTATCTGGCAACTGGCAGAGTGGCGCTTGAGCGTTCACGCGAACAGGTCCTTCAGGTGCAGCAGGTGGTGCCGGACGTACCGCCGGATTCTGCGGCCGTGGATACGGAGGTGCAGATCCTTAAGTCACCGCAACTTGCGGCACGGGTGGTGGATAAGCTGAAGCTGATCGACGATCCTGAATTCAATCCCGCCCTGAAGGAAGGCTTCACCATAGAGGCTGATGAGGCGCGAAAAACGGCGGTAACCATACTCCTTTCCCGGCTGGAAGTGGTAAGGGAGGGCTTTTCTTACGCCATAACAATCAATTTTGAGTCCATCTCACCGACGACCGCGGCTCGCGTGGTGAATGCGCTGTCGGAAATTTATGTCTCGGCGCAGGTCGAAGAGAAATCGGGCGCAACCGACCGAGCCACGAAGTTCCTGGAGGCGCAGCTTAGTCAACTCCGTGCGCAGGTACAGACGGCGGAGGCAACCGTGGCGCAATATCGTGCGGCCAATGGCCTGTTCGATGCATCAGCCGGCAGCAGTGTCACTCAGGAAGAGTTGTCGGGTCTTAATAGCCAAGTAGCCCAGGCCCGCGCGTCCCAAGCGGAGGCGGAAGCAAGGCTGTCGACCGCCAGGGCGCAGCTTGCCCAAGGCAGCACTGGAGAAGAATTAGGCGAAGCCCTGGATTCTCCCGTGGTGAGCGCCCTCCGGTCTCAACGGGCGCAAGTGAGCGCCAAAGTAGCCTCGCTGCGTCAGCGCTATGGCCCCGGCTATCCCGAACTGCGCAACGCCCAGGAAGAGCTTCGCGATCTTGACGATCAGATCAACAGCGAGGTGAAGCGCATCATTTCCAATGTCAGTATTCAGGCCAATGCAGCCCGCCAGCGTACATCGTCTCTGGCCGGATCGCTGGCGGCTACTGAGGGCACTCTTGCCGCCAACAACAAGGCGTCAGTGCGGCTGGCGGAATTGGAACGCAACGCTGAATCCGCGCGTGTGCTTTATCTGGCGTTCCTCGACCGCTACAAACAGACACGCGCCCAAAAGGGCCTGGAACGCAGTAATTCCTACATCATCGCGCGTGCCGGTGTTCCGACATTCCCGACCACGCCCAACCTGATGATCTTCATCGCAGCGGGCATCGTTTCCGCCCTCGCGGCATCGTCGATTGCCGTCGCTATCCTCCAGTTGCTGGAACGCGGTATCGAGACAAGTGACGGCATTGAAAAGATGCTGGGCGTGGCATCGCTGGGATCCGTCCCGGATACGGCGCGGCTACCCGAACTCAGCAAGGAAGAAGCAGGGATCCCGGCGACCCAGATCATCGTGGACAAGCCGCAGTCCGCATTTGCGGAGGCGTTCCGGCGATTGCGCACGTCGATCCACTTCGCTTTGCCTGAGGCAAGATCGGCTGTCGTGGCGGTCACCTCTTCCCTGCCCGGAGAAGGCAAAACCACGACCGCAATCTGCCTCGCCCGATCGGCTGCTCTGGCCGGTGTAAAGGTCGTGCTTGTCGATTGCGACATACGGCGCCGTTCCTCCAGCCTTCAGTTCAGCCCGCTGCGGTCGATAGGGCTAGCCAAGCTGCTGGCCGGAAAGGGTACATTGGACGAAGCGCTGTTCGTGGACGAAGCCACTGGCGCTTATGTTCTGGCGCAACGTCCGGATGACAGCACCAATATCTCGCTTTCGGACAGCCCCGCCTTCGCTGCGTTGCTTGCTGAATTGCGCGTGCGCTTCGACCTTGTCGTGCTGGATACTCCGCCCGTGCTGCCGGTCGACGACAGCCGCGTCGTTTCCGCCATGGCCGACGGCGTCGTCATGCTCGTCCGCTGGCGCAAGACGCCGGGCAAGGCCGCCGAGCTTGCCTTGCGCCAGCTTGACGAAGTAGGCGCCCATGTCATCGGCGCCAGCCTTACGCTGGTCGACATGGTTCAACAGACCCGCGTCGGCTATGGCGACGTCGGCTATTATTACAGCGCCTACAAAAGCTATTATGCCTGACGGAGCACTTGCCGAATGAACGGAGGCGTCGCTTCTCAGATCCCGTCTTTCGGGCTGCATATCTTGGCGCCGGTGACGCTGGTGCTGCTGATTGCGACGATCTTCGCTGCCAGAAAGATGCACAGCTGGCCTGGGCGGTTCGTGCTCTTTGCGTTATGGGCGCGTTATCTCTTCGGCGCTTATCATGTGTTTATGTTCAAGCCGTTGGCGGCCGGCCTGTCAGGCAACGCATTCGCATCAATTACCTTTGCGGGTCTCGGCCTGTTGGTCATAAGATTGCGGCATTTAATGCTGACCGCGCTATTGCCTATTTATTTGCTCATATCGCTGGTTCTGCTGAGCGGCATTTTGAACAATGACATGACCGGGGCGTTCGGTGTTGCCATTAAATATGCCTATCTGACGGTAGTCATCGTCGCCACCTTCGAGGCATTGAGACAGGATGAAGAGGGTAAGGTGATGCCTTGGCTCCTTTGGGCCTTCGCACCACTGCTGTTGTTCCAATGGCTATCCCTCGCGATGAACATGCCGAAGGGTTCGGAGGAAGGAACCGGTCTTGTGTGGATCGGCGGCTTTAACCATGAGGCTGCATTCTCCCTCGCCCTTGCCACCGCTTTCATGGCGGGATGCCTGGCGAGAAAGCTTCATCCGGGCCTTCGCATCGGCTTCATGATCGCGACGCTCGTCGGCATTTTCCTGGCAGGCTATCGCACGGCGATCTTCGCCGTTGGGCCACTCGCCTTTATGGCGGCCTGGGGGGTGCTCACAGACTATGTCAAGCCGGAGCAGCGCCGTGCGGTCGGGACTGTCGCATTGGTGGTGGTGATGGCCGCAGCGGCCGCCGTCGCCGTTGCTTATCACGAAAAGTTCGTCGATCTCGCGACTTTCCTTTCCGATCCTGGCTCGCTCATCAAGCAACCACGCGAATTCACCCAATTAGACCGGCAGATCATGTCGGGCCGGCCGCTGATCTGGAGTCAGTATCTATACGCCTATGCCGACGGTACGCCCGTCCAACATCTGTTCGGTTTCGGAGCGGAATCCTGGACCGACACATTCAACGTCTATCCCCACAATACGTTGGTCGGCACATTATACGAGCTGGGGATGTTCGGCGTGGGCGCAATGCTGATCCTGTGGTTCAGCATGTTGCTGCTGGCCGTTGGCGTACGCCGCACGGAACGGATGACGCTTATTGCCGCGCATCTAAGCTTCATCATCATGAATTTCGCCACCATGCCCTTCTGGCAGGTGGAGGGATTGGCCTTTTACGGATTGCTTTGCGGCTATACGCTCTTCAGCGCTCGGGCCGCGGCACTCAGCCGAGGCGCCGCAAGATCGGGTTCAAGCCGGGCTCCATATGGAAATCGGCGTGTCCGGCCAGGAATTCGTCAACCGCAGTCCGACATCCCGCATAGTCGTTATAGTCATCAATAACGATGACGCCGCCGGGTGTAAGACGGCAGGCGGTTTCCTCCAGGCAGTAGCGCACGGGATCATACCAATCGCAGTCGACATGGGCGAATGCGATCTGATCTAAAGCCAGTGTCGGAAGCGTCTCTTCGAACAACCCCTTCACAAGGTTGATGCGCTCACCGTCCACCGGCCTGCCAAAGCGGGCGAGCTGTGCCGCGACATGTTCATACAGGTCATTGCGATAGCCATAATAGGCATCGTCGCCAAAGCCGGTCGCCTGCCCCGAAGCTATGGTTTCGTAGCGTTCTTTTGATTTGGCGTCGTCCTTTTCGGATGTGGGCGGCGGGATCATGGCGAAGACATCCAAGCCGAAAAAGCGCCTGCCCTGCCCTGCCGCCTGTGCAAGCAATATGGCCGATCCGCCCAGCGCCACGCCAAATTCCACAATATCACCGGCCACATTGTTCTTCTGTATTTCGGAGAGCGCCGCTTCAATGCGCACCAGCTTGCGTACCGGCAAATAGGTGAGCCGCTCCGCCTTGATCCGCCGCGCGGTCTCACTAAGCCGCATTTGATCGATCCAGTGGCTGGTGCGGCGTTTCAACGTGGTGAGCATGTCATCTCCGTCCAATGATCTGCAAAGCTAGAGCGAATGCGTCGGCGCGGGAGGTGGCGAGATGAAAACCTTCATATCCGCGCGTCCATTCGGCGGCGAAACCGCTTACCTTGCCATAATTATTGTCCAGCACGACCTGGGGAATGTCGAGAAGCAGCGACAAGATGTGAGCATGCAACCGGTCGGTAACCACGACCCGCCCCTGCGACAGCATGGCCAGGCCACGCCGAAGCCGCCAGGTCGCGAGCATGCGGTATCGCCGCAACCGCTTGCCCTGTGTCGTAGCCGCCATGAGAGAATCGATCTTGATCCTGGCGCGCATCAGGTTCCGTTCGCCCGCGCTTTCCTCCAGCCAGTCGTCAACGATGGTGTCAGGCGGGGGGATCGCGCTGTCCGCCACTCGCTCATGATCGGTCCGGAGCAGCGCCAATATATCGGCCTTAGGAAAGGCTTTCTGAAAGCGGCCAAGATAGAGCGCCGCGTCCGGGCAAAGGTGAATGTCGCACTCAAAATGGTTCCGCGCGAATTCCAACGAGCGCTCATCCCGGACGAGCAGAGTGAACGCGCCATGCGTGCGGATCGCATCCGCCATTTCCCGCGCGCTGGCTTCATCCTCATAATGAATGGACTGGGGGAGCTGTATGACCGGCCGCCCGCGAAATTGGCGTAGCAAGTGCAGCCGCAGCGCTTCATGCTTGGGCCAGATGGTGCCGAAATTGCCGCCGCCGTGGATCAGAATCGGCCCTTCAGGTACATGTTGGACCAGCTCTCCGGCCGCAAAATTGTTGAGCGCCGCCGAATAGACAGGCGTGCGGCCCATATCGTCCAGCCAAGCCATTTCGCCCAGCCAGATGGCAGAATCTCCGACATTGGAGTGATCGGGGAAATCCACGAGGGCAACCGGTCCTGAGGGAATGGTTCGCGCGAATAGGTCACCGACCTTGGCTTGAAGCTCGCCCACCAGCTGGTTGGCCGAAATACGTTCTTCGATGAGCAGCGCCGTCATCGCCGCACCTGCTTCAGGGTCCGGAAGAAAAGCGCGCGCCACAGCGGAGATATGGCCATTAAAGTCAAACCGTACACCAGCGTTCCTGCCACGACGACCAGCAACAGCCGGGCCCATGGATTAGGGATCAAAATGCCCATTTCAGGCAGCGAAACATAGAGCGCCACCGCCATGACGGTCGATGCCGCCAGCGGTTGCCAGATCGCTGCCCAGCTATGACCGAGGCCGATGCCCGAAGCTCTTTTCAGCGCAATGATCTGCAGCGGCAACGTCAAATATGCGCGCGCAACATAGGCCCACGCAACCGCGAACAGGCCAAAGGGTGCCGCGAAAGAGGTAAAGAGCGCAGTGAGGCCAAGCTGGGCAATGGCGATAAGAAGCAAGCTGCGGCTTGCCCCCACTGCGCCTAGTGAGGGCGAGGCAAACTGGTTGAGAGTGAAGGGCAGAACCATGAATGCGAATATCTGCGCCAACTCCCCCGCTTGCCCCCATTTAGGGCCGAAGACCGTTGGAACAGCCAGGGGAGCTACGACCGCAAAACCCACGAGCGCCGGAAAGGAGATAACCGCAGCCTTGGAGATCATCCATTCATAGGCGCGGCCAAGTTCGGCCTTGTCATCCTTCACTCGTGCCAGCGTCTGCATCGCCACCGTCGTGAATGGGCGGATAGCGCCGTTGGAAATCAGCTCCACCGTTCGCCAGGCGGTGCGATAAACGCCCACGGCCACCATCCCGATGA
This sequence comes from Rhizorhapis suberifaciens, assembly GCF_014200045.1. GTDB lineage: Bacteria > Pseudomonadota > Alphaproteobacteria > Sphingomonadales > Sphingomonadaceae > Rhizorhapis > Rhizorhapis suberifaciens. The sequence goes on along the minus strand of NZ_JACHOV010000002.1, from coordinate 40,237 downwards.
CATTGCCGATCACTAGTTCCTGCAGTCGCAGGGTGAAGATAAAGACCAGCTGCGTGGCGGTGAGGCTGCCGTTCAAACCAAGTTTATGCCGGAAGATCGTCCAGCGGAACTTCCAACCGGGCTTCCATCTATAGGAGGCACGGGAAAGAATGACGCTGATCAATTCCGTCACCAGCCGCTGAATGACCAGGGCCCAAAGGCCAAATCCCGCGAAAGCGGCGGCCACCGCCGCGCCGCCTCCCACTACCCCGCTCACCACGGACCGAAGCGCCGTCGTTTTGTGACCGAATTGACGCAGCCGCAACGCCATGTGGGTTTGACCCAGCGCAGATATCGGCAGGACCATGCTCAACACCTGCAGGGGAGCGGCGATCTGCGGCGCATCCATGAAATCGGCGAAAGGATAAGCGAAAAGAACGATGACGGCGCAGGCAATAAGGCTGAAACCCAGATTGCCGCGATAAACCGTATCGGTGAATTCCTCAGTGAGGTTCGGCTCCCGCGCGACGATCTGGACCAAGCCGGCGGTGCTGACGGTTCGGAAAATTTCCGAGACAATGGCGATAATGGCGAAGGCGCCGATGTCGGCACGGGTCAGCAGGCGCGCGAGTAGAACGAATACGACAAATGAAAAAAACTGGTCCGACATGAATCGGACCACTGTCCACCCTATCGAATGCTTGCTTTGCCGCCGCAGGTCCTTGTCAAATCGCGCGCCCACCGTGGACGCATAAGGGTCAGCCGCCACTCAGCATGCTCAATTTCATCGCGCGGATTTTTTGCCGATCGATCCAGCGGGAGATGCGCTGGCGTGGGGAATAGAAAGCGGGGCTCCGGTAGGATTGAAAGCGGGAAGCGCCGATGCCGGATTCAACGAACTCTTCAATGACGGGCGCTGGAAAGACGGCGAGATTGCGTATGCCATGCTCCCAACTGCGATCCATCTGATCGTCAATAGGGCGCTGGATGATGGCGCAGGCCTCAATAAACGCCTTTGCCCCGCTTTGGGTTATGGCATAGGCCTGCGTCCCGTAAGCATGACCGACATATTCCACTACGCTGCGGGAATGCTGAATGAAATCGCGCTCGACGGTTCGGCAAAAGGCGGGCTGCTTCGCGTAAAGGCGGAGATATGGCATGTCCAACGCCGCAAGGTCGGTCGCCGCTAACGCGGAAAGAAAGGCCCAGTCCACGATCGTGTCATCCTCCAGCACGATGCATTGAGGAATAGCCCGCAACACCATTTCCTGCCAGACCGAATAGTGACTGGAATAGCAGCCTATCTCGCCTGATGTAAGCTGCCGGCCCTTGTTCCGCTCCGCAGACTCCCCGTCGTAAACAAGACCATCAGCAAGGTCGGTACAGGCGTTGAAAAAGCGCCAAGGCACCCTCGCCCGCTGCGCACGGGCGGCGAAAGCTTTACGGCGTGTCGTCGCATTGGCCATGGACACCACGACCACCGGACAAGAGGAATCTACGTCTGCCATATGCCTACGCCGATGCTGCTAACCCTTTATCGTTATACCACGACCGTATGCACCGATTGCGACCCGTGCGATCCAAGTGATAGAAAAGAAACCGGATTTTGCAGCGCAGCGCAAGCGCAAAGCCGATATGGGTAAGCTTAATGCGGTATGATGAGAGATTAAGGCGATGGGTGAAGTGCCTCGCGGGCATCTGTAACGACTTGACCAATCCGGCCACCGGCTCGTCCGGACCGGTAGGGGTGGCTGCTTGACGGGCGGAGGGAGCTGCGCGAGCCTTACTGCAACGCAACAATGCGCTGGGTGAATAGTTATAGGCTTCATATGCTCGACCCGATTATCAGTGTTATCATTCCGGTTTGGAACAGCCCCGGCCTCCTCCGTCGCTGCCTGGATGCTTTGGAGGGACAAAATCTGGGGCGCGATACCTTCGAAATCATCGTCGTGGACAATGGTTCCACCGACAATACGGCGGAGGTAGCGCGGTCGGTTCCTGGAGTTATCCTCCTGAAGGAAACGCGGCCGGGCTCCTACGCTGCCCGTAACCGTGGATTGCAGCATGCCCGCGGCGTGTATGTCGCCTTCACCGATGCCGATTGCCTGCCAGCGCCGGATTGGCTGGAAAAGGCGCTTGACGCCGCCGGTCGCCACCCGGACGCCGGGGTGCTGGCAGGGCGGATCGAGCTATTTGAGGAAGGAGAGACGGAAGGCCCTGTCTTCACCGACTATGAGCGGCTTTTCAGCTTTCCCCAATCGCATGCCGCGCGTGGCAATTGCGCAACGGCAAACTGGTTCAGTCGAAAGACAGTCTTCGAGGAACTGGGCGGGTTTGACGAGCGATTGAAATCGGGCGGGGATCGGCAGATGGCCCTCCGCATCAGGGAAGCGGGCCTGCCCCTGATCCATGCGCCCGAAATGCTAGTGCTTCATCCGGTTCGCGCGTCCCGGGGCAGCCTTGTCCAGAAGCGCCGACGGTTGAGCGGCGGTCGCTGGGATAGGACCGGCACGCCAGGACGTCTTCTGCGCGTCATGCTGGTCACGCTTTATGATACCGGCCGCCGGCTCCGCAGGGCGGCGCTGGCTCCCGGCCTTTCCTTAGGGCGGCGGCTGGCCGTCATGCGATTGACGCTGGAACTTTCCATCGTTGCAACACTCGAATTTTGGCGCCTCTTTCGCGGGCAGGCGGCAATAAGGGACTAGGATATCTATACATGAAGCCGCCGCAGTTTTCGGTCATAATGCCGCTCTATAACAAGGCGCCGCATGTCGCCGAATCGATAGCATCGGTTCTTGGCCAGACGCTTTCGCCAAAGGAACTCGTCATCATTGACGACTGCTCCACCGATGGCGGGCGAGAGATTGTTGCGGCCATTGACGATCCCCGCGTGCGGCTGCTCGACCGGCACGTGCCAGGGCCCGGCGGATATGCGGCGCGCAATCTGGGCATAAGGGAAGCCCGGGGCGATTGGATCGCATTTCTAGATGCCGATGATTTGTGGAGCGCCAACCATCTGGAGGTACTGGCGCAAGCCATAGCCGACGCGCCCAATGCAGGAGCGGCCGCCACCCGCTTTGACCATATTTTTGAGAACCGGCGTCAGCCGCAACGCATTGCGCGGCGGCTCGAACAAGGCGGCGTGCTGAATTTCCGGCAATTTCTTGAAGCCTGGCTGGAGGTACGGGAATGCCCCCTCTGGACAGGCGCAATAGCCTTCCGCCAGGAGCTGCTGATTGAAGCAGGCCTCTTCCCCGATGGCCGGGCCGTCCGCGGTGGCGACAAGGACCTTTGGCTACGCACCATGCGCCTCACCCGGCTGGCTTATACCCCAGTAAAAACCGCTGAATTCAGTCGCGAGTCGGTCAACAAGGTCAGCAACGCCACCAAAACGCTTTCACCGCCTTGCCTGGTGGACTCTGCCCATGCCCTGATGAAGGACGCCTCGGCTGAGGAGCGAAAATTGCTGAGACGGCTGATTAATCAGGAAATCAGTCATTATGCCCGCTATTCGATGAAGGGCACCGAGCGGATCAATATCCCGTTGCGGCAAGTCGCCATGCCCGAGGGCATCGGAACCCTCGCGCTGCTGATGGCCGCAAAATGGCTACCCGCCACCTTTCGACAGGCAGGTCACGGCTTCACACGGAAACATATGCGCCGGCAGGTGGCCACGCCATAAGGAAGGGCTTTCAGACCGCCGGGGATATCGGCAATGGGGGCACGCCGTCAAAAGCGCCTGCACAACGCTTCATCAGATCATTGGGCACCAGCCGATTGATATAACCGTCCGAACCCGCGTTCGACAGAAGCTTCGCGGGGATTCCCCCTACCACGCCCATTTCGGGGACATCCTTGGTGACCACTGCATTCGCCCCCACCGCGCAATCATTGCCAAGGTGAATTCGACCGATCACCTTGCAACCCGATGCAAGGAATACCCTGTCTCCCAATATGGGCGATCCGGCCCGTTCTCCCCGGTTGGACTGACCCAACATGATCCCGTGGGTAAGGTTGGCGTTCGCCCCGATCACCGCATCCCCATTGATGTAGATGCCGCCGAAGCGATTGATGAACAGGCCCGCTCCAATCACCGTATATTCCGGAATGGCAAAGCCGAATTTGTAACGCAGTCGCAGCAGCCAGAGCTTGAACAGGGGATAAAGGCCAAAAGCCTGGAATCGGCGCGTGCGCAAATATCCGCAAGTCCGCATCACAACGGTATATTTATAGCCGGGGGTGAAAAGAAAATGCCGCCAGAAGGAGGCAAAACTGATCCGTCCTTCATAGCGATAGAGATCGGCCTGAAGCAGCGCCACGAGACCTCGCAGGGTACGAGCGCAGCCGCGGCTATGCGGCTTTCCCATTTCCTGGACAATAGGTGTCATCTTGTTCAGAAACGTTGCTCCCTGATTTTATGTTTGGCCGCCGGCGGGGCCACTGATCGCGGCTCGGTTTCAACCGGGGGAAGCGCCGCTTCGATAGTTTTCCAATAGCGTTCGGCGGTGCGTTCAACGCTGAACTGTCGCGATAGTTCTAGCGCCGCCGCTCCCCGTCCATTGCGACCGCCGGGCTGAAATACGGTTTTCAACGCCTCGGCGAACGCATCTGGATCGTTCTGCGGCACCACCGCCCCAGCTGGCCCATGAACGATGCCGTCGACCTCCTCACGTGCCTTGCCCAACAAGATCTCCGATGGGCCGGAAGCACAATTGGCCGCGACTATGGGCAGGCCGCATGCCATGGCTTCGACCATGCCATTGGGGAACCCTTCCGCGTTGGAGGGCAGAGCGAACAAGGAAGCCCTCCGCAAGACGGCAAATGGATTCTCCAGAAAGCCGGGCATCAGCACCCGGCCCGCCAGCCCCAATTCCTCCACCTGCTGTTCTAGAGCGCCCCGAAGCGGCCCCTCGCCCAGAATAACGAGGGATGCAGGCAGTTGTGCGCGCGCAAAAGCGTCAATCAACATTGAAAAATTCTTGTTGGGAACCAGCCGCCCAGCAGCGGCAATATATTCGCCCTCCAGGGCAACTCCGGAGGGAGCTTCCGACATGGTAGCGATGCGGTCATGATGTACCGGATTGGCGATGACCGAAATCCGATCCGCCCTAACGTGGAAATTCTGTTCCAGATCGGAAGCCACACCCTGCGACACCGCAATGACGCGATCAGCACGAGGATAGGTCAGACGCACCAACGTCCGGGCCGCCAGTCCTCCAAGTCCGTGGTTCAAATGGGCCGAGGCGTTCACGCGCTCGCTAATGAGGCAAGCGGTAGGATAGCCCGCCGTTGCCAGGATATTCGCTGCATTCGATCGGGTCAAAAAACTGATCGTCACGTCCGGCTGCAAGCGGGATACCAGTTGCCGCGCCGCCCAGAGGCTCGCCAGAAATCGTCCGCCGCAATCCAGCCGGTAGGTCTTTATCCATGATGGCGGATTATAGGCCGCCTCTTCACGGTCAAGCAGCGCAAGACCGATATCGAACCGGTCCCGCCAGGGTGACGACCCTTCAAGCAGGGTTGTCATCACTCGTTCCGCCCCGCCACCTGCGAGCGAATTGATGATGAACAGGGCTTTCCTTCGCACGCCGGCTGTCACTCGCCTATTCTACCAGCCCGGTGCCTATCCGTTTATGGCGCACGGCTACGGGCGATGCCGGCCGGAAGCTATGGTACAACTTGGCGGTCGTATCCGCCGACTTGTCCCAATCGAACTTGCGCTGGACCATCTGCGCCTCGGCCTCGAAAGGATCATACCCCTTCTCAAGCATATGGGCGAGCCTGGCCTTATCACCTACGGGGAAATACCGCTCGGCACTGAGACCAAGGTCAAGATTGGCCGGGATATCGCTGAGGATCATGGGCGCCACGCATGACGCTGCCTCAAGCGCCGCAATCGGCAACCCTTCATGATAAGACGGCATGGCGAACAAAGTGCAATTATCGTACAGGCATTTGAGCACCGCACGTGGCTGACGCCCGACAAATATCACGCGGTCGCATGCCTTGGCCCTCAGGGCGCGGACATAGTCCGTCTCGTGGTCCGCACCGCCCGCTATCACCAGCTTGCGTCCCTCAGGTTGGTTGCTGGCGCGGAAGGCTTCGATCAGATCGTCAAACCCCTTTTCGGGGACCAGTCTGCCCACAGCCAGGACATAGTCTTTCGGCTTAAGGCCCAGTTCCTTCAAAATATTGATGGGATCGCTCTCGCCGCGAGGCAGTCTCGGCGTTCCGTTTGGAATATAGACCACCTTGTAAGCCTGGGAAGGAAAGACCGCCTTCAGGCTGTTCGCCAGCGATGGCGAAACGGCAATGACGCGGTGAGCCCAGATGAGAGCCGATCGTTCCCCGAGTCGCAAAGCCAATTTGGCAAAGCGGCCCCATTTGGCCCGCTCATAATCGGCGCCATGGTGGGTAACGACCACATGCAAACCTAGCAATCGAGCGAGCGGGGCCATCAGCCCCGGTCCGATGGCATGAATATGCACGACATCAGCCCGCCGGAACCAGGCATAGATAATGGCGATGAAGGTCGCAACGATAGCCTCGAGCGACTTTGATCGGGGTGAGGGCAATGGTTCCAGAACCAGCCCGCGATAATTGCGCACGCCCTCTCCTACATAAGGCGCGCGGCATAAAATAGTGATATCCAGATCGGCATTACGGGCCTTGATGCGGGGAAGCAGTTCCTCGCAATGGCTTTCGACGCCGCCCATCACGCCGGGAATACCGCGGAGTCCCGTGACATGAATCTTCATGGCGTACGATTCCCTTATGCTATATTTTTTCAGAACCGGCGCAGGACACAAAAAGTAATGCGCCGCCAACCGGAACCGGCCTTCAGGACATCCCAAATTTTTTTGCGACCTTCGAACGGGCCACCGCGATCATAACGCGGCTATGCCAGGACTTGAACTTTCGATGTAAGCCGCTTTCGTCCCCTCATCGGATTTTCGGCTCCGCATATCGCGCTGCCTCCCATCCGCCCTCTCGCTTTGGCTTTTCTTAACGAATTCAACATTAGTGGAAGCACTTAGTTGAGAGCCAGTGGGAAAACGGCTATGAGTCTTTTGGGGGATTGAGGGGAACTTGTGATAAGCCGCCTGGGCGCGGCCGAGAAGCATCTCTGAATTCAACGTCTTGTGGGGAATATTAGATTTTGGTTCGTGCTGTAACGGGCATGAAGCTGATGGTTTCTAAACTACTGTGCACTCGGGGGAGAGCAGAAGCGACATGATTGCGAAGGATTCAGGCTCCGTTGCGCAAACTCGCCAGGCGGCAGGAACTGCCAAGGCAGGCATTGCAGTTGAGGCCGTGCACCTTGCTGGTTCTGCTCTCGTGACCGGTGGTCTGGCGGTGGTGCTGACGGCAATCGCCGTTCCGGTTTCGGTGGGCATGGGCGTGACATGGGGTGTCCGGACGCTCGCCAAGAAGCTCCGGGGCAACGATCAATAACCCATTGGTATTATTACCGATCGTACGCACCCGCCTTTACTCGACAAGCCTCTATCCCGCGCTCGCGACCCCTTCCACATCGATTTGATCTTCTGCAGCCATCACGCCGACGATCCGGACCTGCTTTGCTACATGATCGATTGGGACCCTATGGAGGTTCAGCCTCCAATTGACCCCATGATGGCATTTCAGAAGGAACCCCGCGCCGTCGCGCAGAAGCGTTCCGCTTGCTTCAATCCTTTCGCCAATGTGGGGCATTCATATCTTCCTGATGCTCAGGCAAGCGCCTCTGCCTGCGCCACATAACGATGACCAAGCTCACGCGCTACGGGTTCGCAGGTTATCTTGCCATCCCATATGTTGAGGCCGTTCAGAAGGTGCCTGTCCTGCCGCATTGCTTCTTTCCACCCTAGATCGGCAATTCGCAGCGCATGAGGCAGCGTGACATTGTTGAGCGCATAGGTACTCGTCCGCGCCACGGCGCCGGGCATGTTGGCCACGCAATAATGAACGATGCCATCGACGATATAGGTGGGGTCATCATGGGTGGTCGGCACCGATGTTTCAAAGCAGCCGCCCTGATCTATGGCCACATCCACCAGAACCGCGCCCCGCCGCAACGTCTTCAGCATGGCGCGGGAAACCAGCTTGGGCGCGGCCGCGCCGGGGATCAGCACGGCGCCGATGATCAGATCGGCCTGCTCCAGGCTGTCGGCAATATTGGCCCGGTTCGAAAATCGAGTCTTCGCCCGCGCCTCAAAATAGGTTCCCAGCCGTTCCAGCACCTCCGGATTGCGATCCAATATGGTAACGTCCGCGCCCAGTCCGGCGGCCATTTGGGCAGCATTGAATCCCACCACACCGCCGCCGATCACCACCACCTTGGCTGGCATCACCCCCGGCACTCCGCCGAGCAAGACGCCACGCCCGCCATGCACTTTTTCCAGCGCCGTCGCGCCGGCCTGAATGGACATTCGGCCCGCAACTTGGCTCATCGGCTTTAAAAGCGGCAGGCCGCCATTGGCATCTGTCACCGTTTCATAAGCGACGGCGACCACGCCGGATGCAAGAAGATCTCTCGTCTGTTCGGGATCCGGGGCGAGATGAAGATAAGTGAACAGGACCTGCCCTTCCCGCAAAAGCGCTCGCTCTCCCTCCTGCGGTTCCTTTACCTTGACGATCAACTCTGCCTGGTCGAAGACAGCGGCCGCTTCCTCCACTATCTCCGCACCCGCCTTGCGATACTCATGGTTACTGGCGCCTATCCCCAGCCCCGCCCCGGTTTCCACCAGCACCTGATGGCCATGAGCTGTAAGTTCGTGAACGCTTTCCGGCGTTAGCCCCACACGATATTCATTGTTCTTGATCTCGCGGACCGTGCCGACAATCATCGAACTCCTCCTGTACGCCAGAGCTGGCTCTTGGGTTTCAGGAATATAGGATCGGCAGCCTTTGCTTGCCAGCATTGCCCAATTGCGCAGCGGACACGCCTTTTATGAACTGCCTGCTTGCGAAAAGCCGGGAGGCGCGATAGTGAGCCGCCTTCCAGAGCATGCGGAGCGGTGGCCGAGTGGTCGAAGGCGCTCGCCTGGAAAGTGAGTATACGTCAAAAGCGTATCGAGGGTTCGAATCCCTCCCGCTCCGCCATTATTCCTTGATTTTATTGATATTTTTCCAAATAAAGGGCGATGTTCCCATAACCGATAGTGCGTTTGCTTCAAGCCGGACGCCACTGGACAAATCGGGTTCCAAAGCAGCGGGCATGTGCGCCAACCGCTCACAAATCCGGATCGAATGACTGCGCAATTCCCGCGATCCAGTTCGGGCCGCATTCCCGGTCCGACCCCACACCCTACGCGACAAATCGCAGCCCCAAAGCCAGCAAATCCGCGTGTTTCGGCAAATGGCAGCTTCTCCGTCAAATCTGACTTGGGGAGGCTGCACCAAAGCCATTTGCGAGTCAGAGCGGATAAAAGCATTGATTCGGTTCACAAAATTTCCCGCCGCTGAGCCGTTGAATGGCATCAACGATTTGCGCGCTCGTACTTGTCGGCACTCCGGCACTGGCGGCTGAATATGTGCTGGACGTGACTGCGAAGGCTGAGCAAACCTCGCGTTTTGAAGATGGCCGCGAAGCCATAGATGACGCGTCGCCAGCAAGTTCAGTGCGTATCTTGGAGCCTCGGCAACAGACTCCCAAGCAAGGTGGCTTCAGGATTTATGTCCTGAACAACAGCGAAAAGCCTTTCAATTTTGGACCTGAATGCATCACGGTCAAAATGCCGGACGGCACGTCCGTTGCGATGCTTACCTATCAGGACCTACTCAAACAAGAAAGGCGGCGGGCGGCATGGCAGGCGCTTGCGGTCGGACTGGCCGCCGCTGGGCGGAACATGCAGGCCAGCCAAGCAGGCAATAGCTACGGCACGGCGACGTACTCCGGCAATTCCTACGGGACTATTGGTTCAACGCCATACACGGCGAACAGCTTCGGAACCGCTACCTATTCGGGCTATAACGCTGGCGCTGCATTTGCCGCGCAAGCTATCGCTAACGAGCAAAACAAGCGCGACATGCAAGCGATGCAATTGAACCAAGCCGCGAAAAGAGAGGATTTGGCTCAACTCATGAAAACAACCACCGTTGATCCTGGGCAGGCATTCGGCGGTATCGTCCAGTATATGATCCCATCGGCGGTGCGATCCAGCAAGACACCCATTCCGATCACAATCGAGGTGCGGACAGGTGACGAGGTGCACACCTTCCAAGCGACATTGGCCAAATACAAAGGCTAAGCATCCGGCAACGTCTACGCCGTCGATAATCTTCCTTACAAGGGAGCGACTACTCAGAAAATCGCATCGGACCTGTCGTGTCCGATGGATATTCAGCATCAAACTTGATCGGAACGCCCCCGGTTTCGGAATAGGTGCCTACCTCGCACCAAAAGCCCACATTGGAAAATGGCTGCCTCCCTTCGGCTTTGGCCGATGCTTCCAGATTAGCATTGAGAATCCTGGCCGCCATCTGACAATTGCCAAGGTTGTAGTCCGCTCCGTCCGCTGCGTTGAAAGTTGCCCAATGAACGCGGACCTCGTTCGATAGCGGAGAGTTGCGATAAAATCGAGACGCGATCCAGGCGTCAGAAAGGGGCTTTGCCGCCGAGCTGGACGAAGTCAGGCAGCCCATGCTGCTTTGCTTTGTCGCGTTCGCACCAATCAACGCCGGCTATTCTTTATCGACGAGCCCCAATTCTGCCATCATCGTTTGTCGTATCTCGAACTTCTGGACTTTTCCGGTCACGGTCATGGGAAATGAGCTCACGAACCGGAGATGGCGCGGCACTTTGTAATGTGCGAGTTTCTCCCTGCAATACAGCTCGATCTCCTCTAGCGTAGCTGATAGACCCGCGCGGATCTTGATCCAAGCACAGATCTCTTCCCCCAGCCTGGCGTCGGGAACGCCGACGACGTGCACATCTTCTACCTTTGAGTGACGGCCGATGACTTCTTCTATTTCTCTGGGGTAGATATTCTCGCCCCCCCGGATCACCATGTCCTTTATGCGACCGACGATCCTTGCATATCCGTCCTCGTCGATGACTGCGAGATCACCCGTGTGCATCCAACCTTCATGGATCGCTTCAGCCGTCTTGGCAGGATCTTCCCAATAGCCAAGCATGACCGAATAGCCTCTGGTGCATAATTCCCCCACCTCTCCCCGTTGCACCGTTTCGCCGGTGGCGGTGTCGATGATCTTGACCTCCAGATGGGGCTGAACGCGCCCGAGCGTCGAGACGCGGCGTTCGATGGTGTCGTCTATGGCGGTTTGGAAGCTGACGGGACTGGTTTCCGTTATGCCGTAGGCGATCCCGACATCGGACATATTCATCCGGTCCATCACCTTGCCCATGATCTCAATGGAACAGGGTGCGCCCCCCATCAGACCACCGCGCAGGGAGGAAAGGTCGAACTGCCCGAAGTCAGGATGTTCGAGCATGTCGATGAACATTGTCGGCACCCCATGTATCATGGTGCACCGCTCGGTTTCGATCGCCCGGAGGGCCGTCGTTCGATCGAACGCTGGCGACGGATAGATCATCGTCGCGCCATGGACGAGACAGGCCAGGTTGCCCACGACCATGCCAAAACAGTGATAAAGCGGAAGCGGGATGCAGAGGCGGTCGCCATGCTTCAATCCCGCAGCGCCACCTGACAAGTAACCATTGTTCAGGATATTATGGTGCGACAAGGTTGCCGCCTTCGGCAATCCGGTGGTGCCACTTGTGAATTGTATGTTAATCGGATCGTCACCATCCAGGGAGGCAGCGATAGGCGCAATTCTTTGGCGCTCTTCCTCGGATGCGAGGTCGCTGACGGCGGCAAAGTCCAGCCAAGCTGACCGTGCAGGTCCGCCGATCTTGATCAGATACCGCAGCATCGGCAGCGTCGCCGATGCCATCGGGCTGCTGCCGAGGTCGTCTTCCGACAACAGCGATTCGGTCATTGCGAGATAATCGCTCGTCTTGAAGCGGTCTGCGCAGATCAGGGCCTTTACCCCTACGCTGCGCAGCGTGTGCTGCAGCTCGTTGACCCGATAGGCCGGATTTATGTTGACCTGGATGATGCCGATCCGCGCGGTAGCGAACTGGACAATAGTCCATTCGACGCAGTTCGATGCCCAAAGCCCAACACGATCGCCCGGTTGCAGACCGAGCGCCAGCAATCCGGCGGCGAAACGGTCCACTTTTTCGGCCAAGTCAGCCCAGGTGAGCCGTACCCCTTGATGGACGGAAACCAGCGCTTCGTCGCCGCCCCATTTCTCCACCGCCAGTTCCAGTGCCCGACCGATGGTGTGTTTCAAAAGCGGTGGATGGCCCGCTCCTATAACGTGGCTAAGATGTTCCATCGATCACATACTCTCCGCGTGCGCGGCCTGGGCCGTTTAGCCAAAGCCACTGCCGCATCTTGGAACATTCCCGGACGCATGCTATTTGAACAACTGCGCCCGGGAGCAATGCTCGTTAGAATGACTTGGATACAGCGAAAGTGACAGCACGTGGCGGTGAAAAAATACGCAAACCTAAACCTTGGAAACTAATATGGTGGACCGAATATTTTTCATTAAGCAAATTGGTCCCGGTCAAGGATAATTTCAGGCCGTTCGACGATTCCCAGGCCGCAAATGCTCCAAGAACGCCGTAGCTCTTCTGAAGACTTGCAGCATCGTTCGCAGGATTATAGTAAAAGGCATCCTGAAAGTCATAGTTTGCACGAACAGTAGCGGTTCCAGATCCGACAGGCTGGGATAGTTCTACAAATGTACTCCACTTTATCTTCGGCGCTCGCGACAATCTATTTCCATCATAAGGCAGTGTCGCGCCCGAAAAGAACGGGTTCGACGTGAACTTCGCGTCCTGATAGCTGAAATTGAAACCAGAGTTGAAGTTGCGTGTTGGCGCAATGACCGCCTGAACCTCTACCCCCTTTACCGTCGCGTCGGCGTTGGCGAGGACGAAATTGAGCGTCTGGCCAAACTCGAAGACCTGAAGATCCTGATACTTCAGGTAGAATGCATCGGCATTCAGCCGCAAACTGTTGTCCAGCCACTGCGTTTTAAAGCCGAGATCGAAGCTGTCCAGCTTCTCCGGCTTGACGAGAAAACCCGCCTGCACCGCATTCTGCGCCTGGCTCGTAAATGTCCCGGACTTGTATCCCCGGTCATAGCTCAGATAAATATGTTTGCCAGGAGCCGGTTCAGCCGCAAGGGTGACGCGCCAGGTAGGCTTCGTGAAGCTGGCCTTCGCGGGAACGGCATAAGGAGACCCCGGGAAAAAGGGGAAACCGACACCGCTACCCGCCGGGCCGTTATGTACGAGCGTCTGGAAAACTTCCTTCTTGTCGTGCGTCAAACGCCCGCCCAGGGTCAGTTCGAATATCTCCGCAAAAGGCAAGGTCGCCTGGGCGAAGGCGGCATAGCTGGTAGTCTGGGCAGCCTGGCTGCCCGTATTGTCCCCGCCAAGCACTGCAGGTATTGGCGCGTTTGCCGTCACGACAAACTGTTCCACGCGATCGACGTCATCCTTATAATAGAAAAGGCCAGCCACCCACTGGATCTTCGAAGTCGAAGGCGAGTTAAGCCTCAATTCCTGCGTCACCTGGTGAGACGATTCCTGGATGCGATCGTCGACGCGCAGAGGAAACGCATCCCGGAGACCCGAATAGTCGGCTCGCAGGGAATATTCGTTATTCCGGTAGGCCGAGACCGAAGTTATGGTCGACCATCCCGCATCATATTCGATCCGGCCGACAATTCCATAATTGCGCCGCTTCTGGAACGTGCCGGGAAAACCGGAACTCTTCCACACGTCTCCGGCATAAGGTGCCTGAATCGCGTTAGCCACCGCAAGCAGGCCGGGAGACGATTCAGACGATCCAACGACATAGCGCGAGTCTCCGGTCAGATCGTCCTTCGAATAATCGCCGCTGATCAAGAATACCCAGGCCCCGGTTTCCGCCTGCAGTTGCAAGCGGCCCGCGTAGCGCTCCCCTCCTTGCAGGCGCTCGCCGGTTGCGATGTTCTTGGCATAACCGTCGCTGTGCGAATATTGGCCCGCAGCGCGCAAGGCAAAGCCTTCCGCTACCGGCGTGTTTATGATCGCCTTGGCCCCATAGGTATCGAAACTACCATAGGAACCTTCCACATAGCCGCTAAAGCTGTCCTCCGGGCGATTGGCATAGAAGCTTATCGTGCCGGCCGATGCATTGCGGCCGTACAACGTTCCCTGCGGCCCACGAAGCACCTCAATCCGGCTGACATCGAGAAAGGCGACTGACGGCGCACCACCTCTTCCAATCGGCACATCGTCCACGGATACTGTGACAGAGGATTCCGAGGCGGCCGAATCCGTTTGAGAGCCGACGCCGCGAACGTAAGTTTGGGGCTCACCGACATTGAACTGCGTCATCGTCACATTCGGCGTAACCTTCGCAATGTCGAGCACCGAGGTAATTCCGCCTTTTTCGAGCGCTGCCCCACCAAGCGCCGTCACGGCGATCGGCACATCCTGCAGGTTTTCTGCGCGACGCCGGGCAGTTACGACTATGTCGACCATGCCGCTTAGCGCTTCGTCCGTCGTCGTCACTGGCGCAACTTCCTCCTGCGCAAAGGCAGACCCTCCGGCCAGCAGTGCAACGGACGCAGCCGAAAGGTAGAACACGGATTTAAGCTGGTTTTTCGAAATCGTCATACAATCCTCTCCTGATCTCATACCGCAAGCATTGCAGCTCTTGTCAGCCGAGCCTTCTCGAAGCACCCACACCGATATTAGTTCGACATCGGCTACCTGACGGCTGTTACCCATCTCTTATCTAATTAGGCGTATACGCACTCATATCCGCTGTCAACGACGTTCAACTGGTAAAACGCTGTATCTCTGGGGATCAATGCAGGTCAGACGGACACGAATAGACCTTCGCGCTTGCCAAGGCCACGCTTCATTGCTCTTCAGCGACCGATCAAAGTTCGGTTACACTCCCCGATGGTGACCAGCTCGCCTGAGCCGCCGCCGCCCAATCCGTTGGACGCCCATCGAGGCGCTGCATACGGTGGCCTTCCCGCGCTTCGACCAATCCCGGATCGAGAGGCGTGGTGAAGACGTTGTCGATCAGTGTATATTCGGCAGCCAAGCGTCCGACAGGCCCAAGCGCTGCCGTGTCAATCCGCCCACCTCCCAGGTACAGATCGTCTCGGATGTGGTACCTGACGATGCGGCCCCAGACGACATGATCGTTATAATCACCGACGGTGAATTCGCGTTCAAGAATACATTCCATCGCGATCGGCGCCAACGCCACCCGCGGCGCGCGGACCATCACGCTGGGGGCTTTGGCGAGGCCGGTTGCCTCGAACTCGTCGGTCCCCGATGGGAATTCGAAAGCCGAGTTGTGCAGCTCGGATGCGAGAGCCAAGGTTGCGATGTTGGCGACGAACTCTTTGGTGTCACAGATATTTACGTAAGTGTCCTTGTCCGTCACCCCGTCCGATTTGCGCTGGATGCTGATGGAAAGAACCGGCGGTTTGCGCCCGACGACCGTGAAGAACGAGAATGGGGCCAGATTGGCAACCCCTTCTTTGGTAACCGTGCTGATCCAGCCAATGGGCCGCGGTACGATAGTTCCGATAAGCAATTTGTACGTCTGCGTTGCGTCGAGGTCGTCAGCGTTGATAATCATGGAATGAGCTCCAGTGTCTTGGGCAAGTCCGATTGAGCCATAAAATAGCTCAAAAAGTCGTCCTGCTGCTTCAGACTCTCGCCAAGGGTGGCAGAGAACTTCATTGCCGCGGCCAAAGGGCGATGATGGATCGCCACCTGGGCGATTTGACCCGCTTCATTCCTGCTTATGATCGTGATACCGCTGATCGATATCCCGCCAAATGCTTTTGCCCGCCATTGCAGATATTGGTTGCGGCCCTCTGACGCTTGATCCGTGAATTCCAGGAACTCATATATCTTGCTGGCCGCCTCCATCACCTGCTGGACCCTTTCGCGACCACGGACCGGCCGATACAAAGCCACCGCCTCAAGCACGACATCATCCGCCAGCGCCATTCCGAAAGCCTGCGCCGAACGCTCGGAAAAGGCGGCCTTCCAGTCGCTCCCGGCGGCCGGCCGTTGTAACAATTCCATAATAGTCCGGGCGACCAGCTCCGGCTGTTCCACATGCAGCCAATGTCCACCGGAATCGACCACAATATTCTCCACGTTCGAGAAGCGGTCGGAGATCTGCTGCGCCATCTGTTCCGTGACGAACGGGTCGAGCGAGCCACGGAGGATGGCGACTGGCTTTGCAAACGCACTGGCGTCCACGCCGGCCGGATGCCCTTGATTCCAGATATCGACCAGCCTGGGGACGTTGCCGGGCTTGACTGGAGCACCGAATCGATCCAGCCGGTCAAGTTCAGGCGCAGACAGAGCCGGTGACAGCGAAGTCCTCGCCTTGCGCTGCGCAGCCGGATCGCCACCAAGAGCCTTGAACGATGCCACCGCCTCTTCGGGAGCATGCACGCCAGCCAGAGGAACAGGCGTGATGAGCACCAATCCGGCAATGGCATCGGGGTTTGCCAGCGCTGCCAGTTCCACGACCTGTGCGCCCATGCTCTGACCCACGAGTATCACCGGCCCTGCCGCGCGACGAACCACCGCAGAAACAATATCCGCATAACGATCCAGGCTGAGGACGCCGTCATCGTCGCTGGCAGCGCCCATTCCCGGCAGATCGACCGAAATCTTGTTGAGATCGTCAGGAACATGTTCGACGACACCATTCCAGACATCTGCGGCATCCAGAAATCCGTGGACAAAAACGATGGTCCCACGAACTTGGACTGAATCGGCCGGAGCGCCGCTCCCATCAGTTGCTATCACCAGGCTCTCCTCTCGGCGTCCTTCTCACGCACCATTTTTGTCCATGCCATATTATTGAGCGCCTACATATAAACGCGCATATACACATAAATGCAAGCGAAAGTTATGCGGCAGGAAGTACAAGCTAAGGCTTGTGGGGATTCATCGCGAGTTGATGACGGCGGCGGCGAGATAGATCATTGCCTCGAAGCTCTGATCGGTTTTGCAGGCAGGAAGACGGACTGACGCGAAATGCGCTCGACGGTGGTGCTGAAACGGGAGGTAATGAGACTAGGTCTAGAAGCCCTTCACAGCACGGGCAGATCCCCAGAGGGCCCCTGGATTCACTCGATTGGGATAAAGGGCAAGCATCGCCCGGTAGAGTTCGGATGTTGACGCCGTCTCATCGACCAGACGGTCGAAATCACGCAGATACTGTCGCGTTTCTTCGATAGTCTCCGGTCCGTCGCCATTCTCTGGCCGCTTGTGCCCTGCGATCACGACCTTCGGCTTCAGTGCATCGATAGTGTCAAGCGCCGCGATCCACTCCAGGCGCTTTTCGCGGGTCGTCGACTCGCTCAGATATTGGTGAACGTCGTTGTAGACGACATCTCCAGCTACGACGAGGTCGAGCGAGGGGACGTACAGACAGGTCGTGTCGTCGGTATCCGAATGGCCGGTTGGCACCACCCGTAGCTCGTGCCCTTCAAGAAAAAAGCTGGTCTCGGCGAGCGGATCGGCGATCACGATATTATCGGGGATCAGGCCGGGAAAGCGCTTGTTCCACATCCCCTCCATCATAGCAGGCGCGATCTGATCGCGCATGCGGTCGACGACGTCGGAGGCCGCGATCGCACGTGCATCGGGAAAGCGCTCCTGAACCGTCCCCGTCCCGAAGAAATGGTCGCCATGGCCATGAGTGATATAGATCGTGGTCAGATTCTTGCCGCTGGCCACTACCCAGTCTGTGACAGCCGTCGCCTGCGCAACAGTTGTCGGCGTGTCGATCAGGACTGCGTCCTTGTCACCGTAGATCAGAATCGAGGTGATCGGCGACCACCAGCGAGCCGTCTCGCCCGGAGGGATGTCGTCGGACACTGTCGGCACACCCGGCGTGACAAAGGTCTGCCAGCCGAGCTTGGTCGTGGGTGCATGGGCCGCAGCCGGGGTGGTCGTGTTTGAGTCCTGCATGTCAAATCGCTCCATGGAGAAGGGCTGATCGGTCGTGCTGAACGGCGCCGATTAGTTCAGACCGATCGACCCGCCAACCACGAGATGCCGCGTGAACCAGTCGCGGGCCTCGTTGCTCGTCAGGGCGAATTCCGGCCCATAAGGATCGAAATGATTGCCAGGAAGCAGCACCAGCTTCTTGGGCTCGAGCGCGGTTGCATATGCGGCGAGTGCAAGATCCGGCGGTGCCAGTTCGTCGTTCAGTGCAACGATCATCAGCAACGGCGTCGGCGAGATATGCGGCAGGAACTTGGCATTATCGACTACTCGGTAAAGGTCGAGCGACCGCAGCGTCATCTCATTGCGCCAGCGCGGCGCGATCTGCCCCTGCTCCGAGAAATAGTCGAACGAGGCCCGGCCCGCCATCGCGCATGGTTCCGTCGGATCGTCTGACACCGCCTTGATCATAGCGGGCGGATTGCCGAGGTAGCGCTGTTTGCGATCCTCATCCTGAGCAGCAAGAATGGCCGGCCGCATGTCCGCGCGGATCGCACGTTTGAAGGCTTCCTGGCCACTCATCGCCGGAATCTGCGAGACGACGCACTTCACGCGGCGATCGTGCGCCGCAACCTCGAGGACATGACCACCTGCATAGCTGGTGCCGAAAATGCCCAGACGGGTTTCATCCACGTCGTCACGCAGGCTGACGAAAGTGAGCGCGTCGCGGTAGCCGCGCCGCTGCAACACCGGATCGACTTCCTGACGCGGTTCGCCGCCGGACTCGCCGAAATAGATATTGTCGTAGGCAAGAACAGCAAAACCCCCACTCGCGAAGTAGGAGGCATATTGCATGATCGAGCCTTCCTTCACTCCCGACATACCCGGCGCCATGACGATCGTCGGAAACGGACCGCTTCCGCCCTTGGGCGTCAGGAACAAGCCTCGTAAAGTCTCGCCGCACGACGAGAATGAAACTTCGATCTGGTTGAATGGATCGTTACGATCATTGTGAACGATATTGCCTGTGCGAATCGCTTTGTTTCTTTCGGTCATTCTTTTCCTCGTTAAGCAATTGGGGCATTTGTGAAGGTCTGGAATCCGATGAATCATTGACAAACAGCTACGCTGTTGCAACATAGGTGTGTAGTCACTCTTTTCATCGATCCGGACAGTCTCCTATGACAAACAAGCCCAGGACCACGCCCGCTGAGATGGTATGTAATTTTTCGACGATCCGGCACGCGTCGCGTCACATGACGCGCTACTTCGATGCCTGCATCGCTCACCTGGGCCTCAAAACGAACCAGTACGCCATCCTGCGCTTGATCTATCGTAACGCGGACATCAGCATCAATGCGCTTGCCGCTCTCACTGTCATGGATCGCACGACGGTCGGGCGTGCGATTCGGCCGCTGGAACGCGATGGGCTGCTCACCGTTACCGTAGATCCCACCGACAAGCGCTCCCGCCTGCTGAACCTCACGAAGGCCGGAATCGACGTCGTCGAAAAGGGACATCTGGTCTGGATCGAGGCGCAGCGCGTATTCGAGGCGAAATTTGGCGTCGGCGAAGCGAAAGCCATGCGCTCGGCGATGCAGCAGGTCGTCGCTACCGAACTCGCCTGACGTCCAGCCCTTCGCCCGATATTTGCCGCAGGGCCGTGCGTGCCTCACCTGCTTGTTGTTGTCACGACCTCTGATCGGGCGATACAGGACAACGGCCTCGAGCTGCACATTCTCGGTAAAGGGGTCAGCGAAAACGCTCGCAGACCACTTTTTGAACACCTCCTGCCCGTCGGCGTCGCCGGAGTAGGCGGCAATAGCCTTGATCGCGTCGGCGAACGGGGGGATCTGCGGCAGGTCGAGACTTGTCGAGCTTATGGTGGATTGTTCGAGCAATGCGATTACGTCATCCCAGATCGCTCCTGAATCCGGACACCCATGAACGAAGATGGCGGAATCAGCGGCAGCTGTACCGTTAGTACCCATCGTCACTTCAAGAGTCCTCCAACAGATCCGATTTTCTGGCCCGATTCGATCGGCTCGGCATCGGGTTCTCATATAAAAGGGCATATGCACTTAATTGCAAGAGGAATATCGCAGACTTGGGAAAGCCTGTGCAGACTTCATCAAAGCGAGGGCCGCAGATTTCATCCGGTCCAAGCACATGTGCGACACCGCCAATTCACTGGGAATCGGGCTCGGCCTCCAA
Organism: Rhizorhapis suberifaciens; assembly: GCF_014200045.1. Taxonomy (GTDB): domain Bacteria; phylum Pseudomonadota; class Alphaproteobacteria; order Sphingomonadales; family Sphingomonadaceae; genus Rhizorhapis; species Rhizorhapis suberifaciens. Next base: position 20,016 of record NZ_JACHOV010000002.1, on the reverse strand, counting down.
GCGTCGGCACATCCCATTGGTCAATGTTCGCTTTTTGCCAGTTGCGCTGGTCGACTTTCGCTTATAAAAGCGCATATGCACATAGTTAGCCGTGCTAGCGAACACACCAGCTATGTGCGGCATCAACAGAAATGGAGTTCGGACGTTGTCGCAAGCGGCGTTAAACATTCAGAATCAGATAGCGGTCATGACCCTTAACAACGGTCCGCAGAACCGGCTTTCAATCGAAATGCTCTTGGAAATGGAAATCCTTCTCGGCGAGGTCCAGAACAGCGATGCCCGTGTCCTGGTCGTGCGGGCAGATGGCTCTGACTTCTGTTTCGGAGGCGATATCGTCCCTTGGGTCGACATGGCCCCCAATGAATTGAGAGGGCTTTTCGAGCGCTACATGCGCACCTTCAATCAGTTCGAGCAGCTTTCGATTCCAACGATCGTCGCAGCCCAAGGCAAGTGCTTTGGTGGGGGCTTTGAACTCGCGTTGCGTGCCGATGTGATTTTCGCGGGCCAGTCGGCGATTTTTGGTCATCCAGAGCAATCGCTGGCGATCGTGACAGTGCTCGGCGGCGTATATCGTGCGGCCGAGCGCGCCGGCCGGGCGAAGGCAATCGAGTGGGCGATGACATCCGACCCTATTTCGGCAGAAGAAATGGCGCAGCGCGGAGTCGTGAACCGCGTTATGTCTGATGAAACATTGTGGTCCGATACGTTGGCGTTCGCGGAAAAGCTGGCGAAGGGTCCGACTCGGGCCCACGCGGCGCATAAGGCGCTGTTGCGCATATGGGCGACAAGCGGCGTTGCAGCCGCCGATCAGGCGATGTTCGACATCGCGATGCCGCTGTTTGAAACGAACGACGTAAAGATGGCGCTTCCAGCCTCGGCCAAGGCGTTCATCGAACAGAAGCCCCGGCCGGATTTTCCCTTCACAGGCAGTTGAGGGGATACGGCGACTCCGCTGAACCAGGAGTCGCGTCAAAAATGAACGGGAGAGCGATGAGTGGATACAGCATTGTGGGACTTGGATGGCCGAACAGCGCTAGTGACAGGCGCGTCGAGCGGGCTCGGTGCGCATTTCGCAAAGGTGCTCGCATCCTCCGGCGCACACGTCATCATGGCTGCGCGACGGCCAGCGGAACTCAATGCGCAGGCAGACGAGGTTCGCGACGCTGGCGGCAAATGTTCCACTCTCAGACTGGACGTATCGGATAGTTCCAGCATCGCGGCCGCTGGCGAGTTGCTGTCCAGTGTCGACATCCTCGTTAACAACGCCGGCCTGGTTCGCGAGGGCGGGGCGCTTGATCAGTCCGAGCCGGATTGGGATCTCGTTCTCGATACGAACCTCAAGGGCGCATTCCTGCTATCGCAGGCGGTTGCCCAAGCGATGCTTGCGAGAGGGGCCAGCGGCTCGATCATCAACATCGCCTCGATCCTCGGACTTCGCCAGAGCGCGGGCGTTCTACCCTACGCGGTCTCGAAATCGGGCGTGATCCAGTTGACGAAGACGATGGCTTTGGAACTAGCGCGCTTTGGCGTGCGCGTGAACGCCCTGGCACCTGGATATTTCGCGACAGAACTCAACGAGGATTTCTGGAAGAGCCCGCCTGGCGAAGCGATGATCAGGCGCATGCCGTTGAGGCGTCTTGGCCAACTCGAAGAACTGAACGGACCTCTTCTTCTTCTGGCGTCCGATGCTTCGCGCTTCATGACCGGCTCGGTGGTCACGGTCGATGGCGGACACATGGTTTCCGGACTTTAGGACCGACAATGAAAAGCAAGCTTTTCGCTAGCGCGCCCGAAGCCCTGGCCGAACTCCTCCATGACGGGATGACGATCGCATCCGGCGGTTTCGGTCTTTGCGGAATTCCCGAGACCTTGAACAATGCGATTTGCACGAACGGCGTGCGTGACCTCACGATCATCTCCAACAATGCCGGCGTTGACGACTTCGGGCTGGGACGATTGCTGCGTGAAATCGCGCCCGGCGTCGGCGGCGCGCAGGTTCGCGACCTGACCGAGGCCCACTACGAGGAGTGACCAAGATGCAAGCTGCCCATGCGAGCGATCGCGCCACGGCGATGGCGGCCAAGGTCGAGGCCTTTGTGCGCAGTGTAGTCGTGCCCTATGAACGCGATCCGCGCTGCGGCCCGCATGGCCCCTCAGAGGATCTCGTCCTCGAGTTGCGCGCAAAGGCCCGAGAAGCCGGAGTGCTGACGCCGCATATCCCAACCGATGGGACGCATATGAGCCAGCGCGAGACCGCCGTCGTGCTCAAGCCTTCTGGCCTGTCGCCACTCGGCCCGGTCGCCGTTAACACCATGGCTCCGGACGAGGGCAATATGTACCTGCTCGGCCGGGTCGGCACCGACGAACAGAAATCTCGGTTTCTTACGCCGCTGATCGCGGGCCAAGCCCGGTCCGCTTTTTTCATGACCGAGCCCGCCGAAGATGGTGGGGCAGGTTCGGATCCATCGATGATGCAGACCACAGCGGTGCTCGACGGCAATCATTGGGTGATCAACGGCCGCAAAGCCTTCATTACCGGTGCGCAAGGCGCGAGCGTGGGCATCATCATGGCAAAGTCGGGCGACGGCGCCTGCATGTTCCTCGTCGACCTTCCCGACCCGGCAATCCGGATCGATCGAATCCTCGACACGATCGACAGTTCGATGCCCGGCGGGCATTCGATCGTGACCATCGACAATCTGCGCGTGCCGGCCGACCAGATGCTGGGGCAGAGCGGCGAGGGCTTCAAATATGCCCAGGTCCGCCTCAGTCCGGCCCGCCTGTCGCATTGCATGCGCTGGTTCGGCAGCGCGACCCGCGCGCAGGAGATCGCATCGGACTATGCGTGCCGCCGCCATGCTTTCGGCAAGCCGCTCGTCGACCATGAGGGCGTTGGCTTCATGCTCGCCGAGAATATGATCGATCTAAAGCAATCCGAACTCATGATCGACTGGTGCGCCGATGTGCTCGACAGCGGATCGCTTGGCACGGTCGAAAGCTCAATGACGAAGGTCGCGGTCTCTGAGGCGCTGATGCGGGTCGCTGATCGCTGCGTGCAGGTAATGGGGGGCACGGGTGTCTCGGGCGACACCATCGTCGAACAGGTGTTCCGCGAGATCCGCGCCTTCCGCATTTACGACGGCCCGACCGAGGTCCACAAATGGTCGCTCGCCAAGAAGATCAAGCGCGACCATGGCAAGGCTCAAACGGCATGAGTGCGGTCGTCGATGCCAATGTCGGCACCACCGCCGTGCGTGAGGAGTTACGTTTCGACGAAGCCGCCCTCGACGCCTGGATGGTCGCCAATGTGAATGGTTATGCCGGACCGCTGACTATTGAGCAGTTTAAGGGCGGCCAATCCAACCCGACCTACAAACTCGTCACGCCGGGCATGAGCTATGTGCTGCGCCGCAAGCCGCCAGGGGAACTCCTAAAAGGCGCGCACGCGATCGAACGCGAAGCCAGGGTCCTCTCGGCGCTGGCGACTGTCGGCTTTCCGGTCGCGCGCATCTATGGCTTATGCACCGACGATTCCGTGATCGGAACCTGGTTCTATGTGATGGAAATGGTCGAGGGGCGCATCTTCTGGAATGCGACCTTGCCCGAGATCGATCTGGCGGACCGCCCGGCTTATTTCGACGCGATGAACGCGACGATCGCGCAGTTGCACCGCGTTGATCATGAGGCGATCGGCCTTGGCGACTATGGCCGTTCCGGCAATTACTTTGAGCGGCAGATAGCGCGATGGTCGCAGCAATACCGCGATGATCACGAGGCGGGCCGCGACCCTAACATGGACAAGGTCATCGAATGGCTTAGTAGCCATATCCCCGCGGGCGAAGATGTCTCGATCGTCCATGGCGATTTCCGCATCGACAATATGATTTTCCATCCGACCGAGCCGCGTGTGCTCGCCGTGTTGGACTGGGAACTGTCCACGCTCGGTCATCCGCTGGCGGACTTCGCCTATCACGCAATGATGTATCACATGCCGCCGCGTATCGTTGCGGGATTGGCGGGCGCCGATCTGGCCGCGCTGAATATCCCTCGGGAAGACGCCTATGTCGGTGCCTATTGTCAGCGGGTCGGTCGCGGCGGAATATCGGACTATTCCTTCTATCTCGCCTTCAACTTCTTCAGACTCGCGGCGATATTCCACGGGATCAAGGGCCGCGTTTTACGGGGAACAGCGTCATCAGCCCAGGCCGCGGAACGGGCCGAGGCCTTTCCCGAATTGGCGCGGATCGCATTGAAGCTGACTGGAATTAGACCTGAGTTTCCCTGATGAAGTGATAGGCATTGCCGCCTGTGATCGCACCAACACCCGCGCTGAGCTCGCCGCTGCAGGAGCAGTTTGGTGGCTGCAAACACTCGTGGTCAACGATCCTGACTGATTCGGACCGCCCAGTGGTGTCCGGTCTTGGAACGGGAAGTCTGAAAGGTTTGCCGAAGCGGGGCGTCGTCTGCCGACGCGTTGACAGTCCATCGATGCGGCGGATGAGGGCGCTCAAGCCACTGCCAAAGAAGGGACGTCAGCCCGCGATCACGAAGCTGGCTGCCGGCAACGGCGTCGCCTCTCTGGCGCATTCTGGCGGCGCGGATGAAGCTGATCCTTGATCGCAAGGACGAGGAAGCATTCGAGCATCTGGTGCCGCTCTCGCGTCAGGCCATCGCGGTCTTGCGGGCGATGCGCAGACTGCCGTAGCCGACGACCAGCCCGTCATTGCTGGTCACATTGTGTTTTGCGGCATCGACCGCGACAATCCGGCGGCCCAGTAGCATAACAATCCCCCGTTCATCCCAGAACGAAGGCGGTCGGATGAGGATGCGCTCAAACGTCTTTTGGCAAGTCGAGATAGTCCTTTGAGAGCGGCGGACGCTCATAGGGGAGTTCCGGCTCGTCGCCGATCATTGCGATCGTGCCAGCGAACCCGTTTTGCCGGAGCGCGATCGCCGCCTGCGCACCGCCCTGCCCAGCTCCAACGATCACGACGTCGTATCTGTGTACCATGCTACTCTCCGTCCCCGCCCGTCTCTACCTCGTCGGCTGAAGCGCGTGCCGGTTATGCTGACATGTCATCTGTCTGTCGGCGGGAGCGGGTGCCTGATCTCTGGGAAGCGAAGTCATCCCGTCGCTTCGCAGCGCTGTTGATCTTTCAACCATTCGCCTTCCTTCGGAACGTCTCGGAGATGTAGCCCGCCAGATCAGCCTTGATAAGCAAAGCGAGGCGTTGCGAACCAGGCCGCATCTGATTTATGCCGCCGCCATTGAACCACAAACCACGTTGCCCGGTCTGTCCCCACATGCTCGCCCATTCCCCTTCGGGATCGAGCCGCGCGATTTCCCCGACACGATCGCCTATGTCCTGACCGAACACACTCGCCACTTCCGACTTGCGGCTTTGATAGCCGGTGGCGAGGACGATGATGTCGCCCTGGACGATGGAGCCGTCATCGAGCTCCACGCCTGCGGGTACGAACTCGACAATCCGCTTGAACTGCTCGATTTTGATCTTCCCTGCGGCAATGAGCTCCGAGGTGCCTGTGTTCAGGTAATAGCCGCCACCCGTCCGTAAGAAGAGATCCAGCCAGCCCTGGCCATCAACGCCATCACCCAACTCGAGTCCGGCAGCCTTCAGCCCATCAAGCAACTCGCGATCAATATCTTGCGCCATTGTGTGATAGGCCCGACTGGCGCTTTCGCGGAGCGGATTGATGAGGCCGATGCCGTAGCGAAGATCGACAAGCTCCGTCGGGATCGCCGGGTCTAGATATCCGGCATAGGCGAGATTGGCCGTATCAACATTGTTCACGACGACAGGGCCGCGCTGGAACATTGTGACCTCGACGCCGCCGTCATGCAGGTTACGGGCGATATCGTGTGCGCTCGTAGCCACGCCGATGATGATCGCCTTCTTGATCCCGTAGTCCGCCGCGCCGGTGTATTGAGACGAGTGCATAACCTTCCCGGCGAACGCCTCGATACCGTCCCAGGTCGGAACGAATGGCTTGCCGCCGATGCCACCGGTCGCCCAGACGATGTGGCGGGGATGCAACTCGCGTTCCGTTCCGTCGGACGACCGCACCACCGCATCCCAGCGGTCTGCACTCGCGTCGTACGTGGCGCTTACAAATTCTGTCCCGGTCCACACGGTCAGGTCCATGTAGCGGGCGTAGATGTCGAGCCAATCCCCGATCAGGTCTTTCGGCAAATACTGGGGATAGTGTGGCGGGAAGGGCAGGAACGGAAAGCCGTTCATCTCGATGGGATTGTGCAGGTAAAGAGCATCGTAGCGCTTGTTCCAACTGTCGCCCACATGATCGTACCGGTCGATATTGAGTACGTCCACGCCTAGCCGCCGCAAGCACGCTGCGGTAGTCAGCCCCGCCTGTCCGGCGCCGACGACGACGACCTCCGGTTCCCTGTCCAGATATTGCCGGGCGGCGTCACGGTGCTGCTTCCAGGTCTGGCCTGGATGCGCGGATACATAGCCACGTCCAGCGGGATGACGCGCCAGGGGCTCCGTACCATGAAGATCTTCCAAACGCGTGAAGATCGCGCGGGCTCTCAATCTTGAAGACGCACCGTCGCGAACCGCATTCAGCACCAGAACGCCCTTGCCGAATTTTGTGTCGAAGTCGAAGAAGGCTTCAAAAATCTCGTTGCCTCCGTGGTCCTGCAGGTTGGGCGCGGGCCAATCGCTCGAGATACGGAAGCGATGCGGCTGAATCTCGCCAGCCAGACCGACCAAGGTCGAGACGACGACATCTCGCCCATGGAACTGCCGATAATCCCAGGTTAGAGCGCCATTGTCCCGGAAATAGGCGGGGTCGCTGAACAGATCCTTCAACTTGGCAGCATCTCGTGAACCGATTGCGTCATCGAATGCCGAAACCCACTCGACCGCTTCGGTCTCGACTTGAAGATCATTCATGAACGCATCCTATTCCTGACTCGACACCGGGGCGCTTCGGACATGATGAGGCCAAGCGGCCTCCAGGGGAGGCCCGGCCGCAGGCTCAGCGCGACGTGCTTTGTTGCGGCGTAAATGCTGCTTATTGCCTTCGCAATCACGAATGATTGGATCGTTCGCTGCGTGAACATTACTGGTCAGCCACTGCGACCTACAGCAAACGCCGCCACTTTTGGTGCCATTGAGTTCGCCAGGCAAATCGTTGATCGGACAGCTTGCGCAAACTGGCAACGGCAGTTCGCCCGGAGAACAGATTAGGAATACTCGTTGCCCTGTGCACGACGGCGCCTGTAATAGCTGCGCTATGTGCCAGCGGGACTGCGCCCATTGGCCTGGGACAAATCCATCGCACGAGCCGCGACGAATGAGGGAAAAAGACTCCATGGACAATATCACGTACCCAAGCCTTCGCGGAAAAGTCGGTTGGGTTTCGGGCGGCTCAAGCGGCATCGGACGGGCGATCGCCCTGTCGCTTGCTGCCAGCGGCGTGAAAGTGCTGATTGCCGATGTCGATGAGGACGCAGCGGCTCAGGCTATCGCGAATATAAAGAGTTGCGACGGCGAGGCCGCGTTTTGCCGGGTCGACGTGTTAGACGACCTGTCTGCGAGGTCGAGCCTGGGTGCTGCGGTCGATCGATTTGGCAGGCTCGACATCGTCGTGAACTCCGCGGGAAAGACCTCCACGGATGAATATGACGATTTCGAACGTAACGTCGATATGTTCCTGCTCGGCACCTGGCGCGTGATGCGGGCCGCGCTGCCTCTATTGCAGAAATTTGGCGGCGGATCGTTGATCAATATCGCGTCGATCGCGGGCGTAACCGGATCGATCGGCCCCGCCGGCTATGGTCCGGCAAAGCACGGCGTCGTCGGCGCGACGAAGGACGCTGCGCTCAAGCACGCGAAGGACGGAATTCGGGTCAACGTGGTATGTCCTGGATACATCGAAACGCCAATGACCGCGAAATTCGCGCCGACACCGGCCGAAAGTGACGCGCTCATCAACGGTACACTGCGCGTCCCGATGGGTCGTTGGGGCCGTCCGGAAGAAATCGCCGCGGTCGTCGCTTTCCTTGCGTCCGAACAGGCTTCCTTTATCACCGGGCAGGCCATCATTGTGGATGGAGGGCTCACCGCACGCTGATGTCGGGGAGCGACTGCTAATTTCATTTCTGCATTTGATCCATCGAGGTGTTGCCAGCTACGATGCGCTCTTCCTCTCCGCGAAGTCTTGCAGCGACTGTTCAATCTTCGAAACGCATTCTTGTAGCTTAGGCAGGTAGCGCTGTGCCGCCTGTTCGGTGGTCATCACACTGCGGAAGAAGATGATGTTGACAGCACCGGCGACACGGCCGTGAGGCGCCATCACGGGAAGTGCGATCGCGCTGATCTTGCTTTCCGTCTGTCCCGCCGAGCTTGCATAGCCGCGCGCGCGTACCGCTTCACTCAGACGCCGGACAGTTTCGCGATCTCGCACGTCGTCCGCCGCCGGTCCGCCCAGCGCCTCAATGATTGCAAGGGAAGCTTCGAACTCCTCTTGGGTCATAGCGGCCAGGATTGCCAATCCTAGTGCCGAGCGGGTCAAATGACGCTCTTTGCCGACCATTGCGCGGTGGATCGACATCGGGCTGATCTTGTGGGTCGAGATGCGGATCAGGACCTTACCGCTTTCAAAGCTGGCGAAATCGCACGGCCACAGGATGTCCTTGCTCAGGTCGAAAAGTGGCGGCCAGGCGAACTGTGTGACGACGTCGTCGTCCTTCAGGGCATCAGCAAGATACGCAAACTTTGGAGTGAGCCCGATCGCGCCGTCATCATCGCGGCGCGACACATAACCGAGTTGAGACAGCGTCTTGACCAGCCGATACGCTGAAGAGCGTTCGATGCCGGCCCTTTCGCTTAGTTCGCCCATCTTGATCGGACCGAGCTCGCTGAGCACCTCTATGATCTGCAGGCCTCGTACAAGCGATCGTACATCCTTGTAGGGGCTTCGCTCCACTTCACTCATCGGGACCCTCTGTTCACTTGGGGAACAGTTCTGGAAATGATGTTGCAAGCCGTCAAGCGTTTATCGATGGTTTCCTCCAACAACCGCACGGATCAGGCACACGGTGCGGAAAGGCTAAAGGACAATTGCATGATCGTCGGCGCCATGTGCCTTTCGCACAGTCCGTTGAAAGACCAAAATCGGCCGGATACTGCAGTTGAGGCCAAATTTGATGCCGCGGTATCGAAAGCTGCGAAACTGGTCGCCGAGCAGCAGCCCGACATTACCGTCATATTCTATCCCGATCATATAAATGGCTTTTTCTATGGTCTTCTCCCGTCTTTCTGCATTGCGATGGAGGCTACGTCGATCGGAGACTATGGCACCGCGGCCGGCAAGCTGAATGTCCCCGAAGCGCGAGCAGCCGATCTCGCGCGCTCGGCGCTCAATTCCGGAGTTGATGCCGCGATCTCTTACAACATGCAGGTGGACCACGGCGCCATGCAGCCCATCGAGTGGCTGTCAGCTCATTATCCGCTGTCCCGCGTCATACCGATCTTTGTCAACTGCGCCGCCCCGCCCCTGCCTACGTTCGACCGTGCACGTGCTCTGGGAAGGACGGTGGGCACTTGGGCGCGCGCCGTACCCGAGCGTGTGCTGATCGTCGGCTCGGGCGGACTATCGCACGACCCACCGATGGCCGATCTCGCAACAGCGCCCCCTGAGATGCGTCACCGTCTAATATCGGGCGCGCCGCTCGATCATTCCGCGCGGTTTGCGCGCCAAAGCCGTGCCCGGAGTGAGGGCAATAGCATGGCCGCCGGGATATCGACGCTGTTACGCGCGAACCCCGAGTGGGACAGAATGCTGCTCAACGCGTTCGCGTCGGGCGACTTGTCCGTGCTCGACGATTGGTCCGATGTCGCGATCAGCCAGACCGGTGGGCGCGGCGGACATGAGGCGCGCACTTGGATCGCCGCCCTGTCTGCTCTCGGCAACAGCTATTTCTCGACCGAACTATATTATGCGGCGATCGACGAATGGATCACCGGAATGGGCATTCTCTGGAGTACTCCGACCCAAATGCCTGAGTAAACCGCACCCACTGACATCATTTTGAGAGAGGCATATGTCTGAGTTTTACAATTCAATTTGGTCAGACCTGAGCAAGGCTTCCTTCGCGCAAGGCTATATCGACGCCGACGGGATCAGAACGCGGTTCATATCGTCCGGTTCGACTGAGAAGCCGCTCCTCATCCTGCTTCATGGCACCGGCGGACACGCAGAAGCTTACAGCCGAAACTTCGCGGCACATGGCGAATTTTTCTGGACGGTCGCGATTGATCTGATTGGGCATGGCTGGACCGACAAGCCCGAGAGCGGATATGAGATCCCAGACTATGGCAGACACGCGCTGGCGGTGCTGAAGGCGCTCGGCCGCGACAAGGCGCATTTCTCAGGAGAATCGCTTGGCGGTTGGGTCGCGGCCTGGATCGCCTTGCATCATCCTGAAAAAGTCGATCGGCTGGTGCTGAACACTTCAGGGGGATGGACTGCGCATCCCGAAGTGATGGAGCGCATCAAGCGCCTGTCGATGGAGGCCACCCGAGATCCGACGCCTGAGCGTATCCGTAGTCGGCTTGAGTTCTTGATGCATGACACATCCAAGGTGAACGACGACCTCGTCGAGACCAGGCGCGCGATCTACGCCCAGCCCGGCTTCCCTGAAGTGATGGAGAAGGTGTTGTGCATGCAGGAGATGGATATCCGGCGGCGCAACATGTTCTCGGATGACGAGACGAGGCGAATCGCATCCCCTACCCTCGTTCTGTGGACGTCGCACGACCCAACGGCGTCTCCCGAGGAGGGCAAGCGGATTGCGGACCTATTGCCTGACTCTCGCTACGAGGTAATGAACGGGTGCGGTCACTGGCCGCAATTCGAGGATGCCGATCGGTTCAATGCCATTCACATCGACTTCCTTCTTGGCAGGTGACGGAATTGAGCGTCCGCGATCATTTTCGTTCTGCAAAACCGCCCGTGTCGCATTCAAGTGGAGCCGGGAGCCCTTGTGTGTGTCATATCCGCTCCAGGTTGATGCTCTCCTCGACGGTAAGCCCTAGGAAATAAAAGATGATGTCAGGAGATCACGAGGGCCCCATAGACGTCGATGTCGCAATTGTCGGCGCTGGACCGGTCGGCCTCACCATCGCGAACTATCTCGGGAGCATGGGGGTCAAGACCCTGATCCTCGAACAGCGCGAAAAATTGATCGACTATCCGCGCGGCGTCGGAATGGACGACGAGTGTTTGCGCAGCTTCCAGTCGATCGGACTTGGCGACGCGGTCGCGGCGCACACGACCCCGGGCCAGAAAATGCGGTTCCTCACTGCGACTGGCAAGACGTTCGCGCTGATCGCGGCACCGGTACAGCCTCTTGAGCTAATGCTGGCGCGGCAAGTGCTATGCCCAACGAAACGAGCGATCCCCCAAGGTACCGCGATTTGTTCAGTTCGATCATTTTTCCTCCCCAGGAATTAAGGATGCGTCTGTGTTCAGACCGCGATTGTATTTAGAGAGAGGCGTGTGGCGTGATACTCATCGATCGCGGAACACGCCTCGGCGGAAAGGCGGCGTACAAAGTCTTGACGCCTTCGCATTCTCTCCGCGTAGATATCGCGTGCCCGTGTCGCAACTGAAATGATAGATTTGTTCTCAGTACGAACACTTTCGCGCGAGGCTTCGAGTTTTGGAGAGCAGCCCAGCCCCCGCCCCCCCCCCCCGCGCGTTATCCCGGAATATATCCATCGAGCAGCGCGTTGGTGCGGGTCTCTATCCCCTCCCGGGGCGCGGGATGGGTCATGCAGTAAAGGCGGTTGGCTTTGATCGCAGCAACAACCATCGGGCCGACTTCGGATGGCTCGATACCCCGCGTCACGTCACCTGCCCCGATCAGATTGACTGCACCGCCAGCCGACGACGAGGGATCACCTTTCGGCGCTTCGCCACGTTCCTCGGCGTAACTTACGTACGAGCGAAGTTCGGCGTCGCGTGCCTGTTCCTCGGCGGAGCGCAACCGGCCGCTCTTCGATACGTTGGTGAGGATATGGCCTGGATACAGGATCGTGACTCCAATGTTGTCGGCCTCGAGTTCCTCGCGAATGATCTCCGACAACCCGTCGACCGCGAATTTCGTCATCGTGTACGTCGCGTTGCCGGGGACCTTCAATAGTGTGGAGATCGACGATGTATTGACGATGTGTTTTTCGCCGGGGATAGCCCGCATGCGCGGCACGAAGACTTCGATCCCATGGATTACGCCCCAGATGTTGACGCCGACCATCCACTCGAAGTCGGCATGGCTCGTGTCCCAAATGGCTCGGAATGGGCGGAATGCCACGCCGGCATTGTTCACCAGAATGTGAATGTCGCCGAAGGCCTGGTAGGCAGCATCGGCAAGCGCCTCGACGTCGGCCAGTTTGGCAACGTCCGTTCGAACTCCGATCGCTCGGCCCCCCGCCGCAATGATTTCCGCTGCCACGGCCTCGGCGTTATGCAACTCGATATCCGCGACCGCCACGGCGACGCCGGCGCTCGCGAGTGAATGAGCGATCGCCCTGCCGATACCGCTTCCCGCTCCGGTGACGACTGCGGCCTTTCCGTTAAGCTCTTTCATTTCTACGTTTCCAATCTTCTGTCGCCTGAAGCCAGTCGTGCGCCGCCGACCCCCAAACCCGAGGATCGACGATCCGAGCGCGCAGCGTTTTACAATGCCTTCGCCTCGGCCGTTTGCGGGGTAAACAGTACGGGCATGTATTTGAGCCCACTGCCGTTGGTGGACCCAAGCCAACTTCCCGGGCCATCGAGGTCGATATCCGGAAGGCGGGTAAGAATTTCGTCAAGCAGCAGCTTCATTTCCAACCGAGCCAAATTGCGGCCCAGGCAGAAATGGTCGCCCTTCGAAGTACCGAAGGTAAGATGGGGGTTGGGGGCCCGCTTGATGTCGAAGCTTTGCGGGTTCTCGAATACCGTCTCGTCACGATTGGCCGATACGAGCCATGCGACCACCCAATCACCCTCCTTCAGCTGCTTCCCTCCGAACTCGATGTCTTTCGCGACAACGCGGAACCGATGCTTCGCAGGGCAACCATAGCGCAAACCCTCCTCGACGGCCTTGTCGAGAAGCGAGCGATCGGCGAGAAGCAACTCGAATTGCTCGCGATTCTCCAATAGTGCCTGCATGGTAAGAGAGAAGCCATTCCGCGTGGTATCCAGCCCGGCCGCCACCATCGTCCAGCACCACCAGCCGACATCGCGATCGTCCCATGGCGTCCCGTCGGTCGCCATGTTCGCGATCAGCGTGGTCAAATCGTCCTTCGGATCCGACCGGCGCTGTAGGGCGAGATCGAGAAGATAGTCGAACATCTCCTTTTGCGCATGAAGCCGGCTTTCGCTCGCCGTCATCCCCTTCACGCGGTGATCGGGATCCTGCGACCCGAGGAAGACGGAGGTATATCGACGCATCCGGCCCATGTCCTCGGGAGGCACGCCCATGAGCTTGCAGACGAAGCGAGAAGGAAGCTCGGCCGACACATCCTCCACTAGGTCGCATTTTCCGCGTGGCAGAACCTCGTCGATAATTTCGCGGCAAAGCTCACGGACCCCTGTCGTCAGCTTGGCGACGACCGGCGTGGTGAAGTGACGGTTGAACGGCCGCCGATACTGCATATGCCGGGGTGCATCCGTATAGGTCGGAAGGGAATTGTAGCCAGCGGCGTACTGATCAACCTTAAAAACTTCCTCGGGATCAGGGGGCAGATGGCCGCCGAGACGCGAGCTGAACGTATCAACGTCGTGTAGAACCTGCGTTACATCGGCATGGCGGGTGATCGACCAGAATGGCCTGCCGTAAACGCCGTCTGTCCAATGGACAGGATCTTCCTTGCGCAAAATCTCGAAGTCTGCATGGAAATCGCGGCCCGCGAAATAGGCGGACGTCGTGATATTGCGGTCGATTTCTTTGTAATCAGTCATGCGCGCGCCATGCGCCTCCCTTTGAATGCCTCTCCCTTCAATTAGACATATCCGTGACCGATACGCTCACGGAGACTGTCGAAAACATCAGATTTTTGTCGAAATCTCCCCTGGCACACCGGTCATCGACCCTCGAGGAGCAGGTCGAGAGCAGTTTTGGCATTATATCCAACGGGCGCTTCCGTAAGCAGCCGAGACGCGAGCGCAAGCCGATACGGGAATGAGTGGTCGGCGAGTTCGTGACCTATGAATGCGCCGGTCACCTTGATTGCCGATGCCTGCCAGCACCGAGAACGCGGATAGTGGAAGCGGGAGAGAGCCATGAGCCGAATTTCCAGGATAGATTTCGCTGGGTGGGATCCTCATCTGCGTTGCATGATCTAGACCGACCGGATGCCTGAGATCGCCCGTGGGTTGCTTGACGTGTGCCGGGCGCAGCACGCCCGATCCCGGCAAAGCTTGCTCGCGAGATGAAAAACTCAGCAGCGAAGGTTTGGCACGTCCGTGATGCGTCGCGTGCAAGAACCCATTGGCGCCGCGCTGTCCCGCCACCACAGCTATGTCGCCGATTTCAGAGGTTCGACTGAGGTATACCAATGACGATGCCGTCCAATGGCAGATCAATCATGATTTGGCAGCTCAGGCGGCTGTTGGGCCGAAACTCCTCGACCATTTGCAGTAGTTCGCTCTCAGCGAAATCAGGCGGCGCGAGCCTGTCGGTCCAGCCATCCTCGACATGGACATGACAGGTCGCACAGGTCAACGCACCGCCGCATTCAGCCTCTATGCCCGCCAGTCCGTTCTCGACGGCAGCACGCATCACGCTGTTGCCGGCGGAGGCATCGACTGTCCGCACTTCACCGTTCGGATAACGAAATTTCACTTGCGGCACTTCACGCCTCTTTCAAAATTCAAGCCGCCAGCGAGCGCTTCTGGGTAAAGCGTACGGGCAACTTCGTGAGTGAGCTAGTGTTGTCGGATACCAGCCAGGAAACTTCGCCCGCCAGTTCCAGATCGGGCATGTGCTGGACGACCGCCGATAGCATGAGCTGCATCTCCATGCGAGTGAGATGACGACCGAGACAATTATGGGTGCCGATGCTGAAGCCCAGATGGGGGTTGGGAGAACGCGTGATGTCCAGCTTGTTCGGGTTCTCGAAAATGGTTTCGTCGCGATTGGCCGAAGCCAGCCACGGCACCACCCAGTCCCCCTTGCGAATCAGCTTGCCGTGCAACTCATAGTCTCGGGTGGCGACCCTGAACTTATGCTTCGACGGACTTACCCAGCGCACGACTTCTTCCGCTGCTTGCGGGGCAAGCGAGGATTCCGAGCGTAGCAGGGCGGCTTGCTCGGGATTCTCGATGAGCCCAAGGAAGCCCACGGACAAAGCACCGCGCGTGGTTTCCAAACCGGCCACAACCAGCGAAAAACACCACCAGCCGACGTCGCGTTCGCTCATGCGTTCGCCATTGGCCAACACCATATTGCTGACCAGGCTGGTAAAATCGTCAGTGGGCTTGGCGCGCCGCTGCATGGCAAGATCGAACATATAGTCGAACAGCGCCTTGATCATCGTGCGCTGAGTTTTCACCCTGTCTCCGTCGATCTGGTTCTCCGGATCCTGCGCGCCCATAAAGGCGGTGCAATAATAGCGTACCTTGTCCCAGTCTTCGCGTGGGATACCCATCATCTCACACACGACTAGCGCTGGCAGCGGGCCGGCAATGTCGTCAACCAAGTCGCACTCTCCCCTCGGCAATACGTCCGAGAGGAGCTGGTCGACAATGCTCTGCACTGCATTGCGCAAGCGTGCGATGGCCGGCACCGAGAAATGCTTGTTGAAGGGTTGCCGCAGTGGCAGGTGGCGCGGCGGATCGAGGAAGGTCGCCATGCTATCGAAACCCAGCGCCTCGCGCTGCTCCGGCGTCGGCTCTTCGGCCGTCAGCGGCATGATGCCGCCATATTCGGAACTGAAGGCGTGGGGATCTTCGAGCACCGTTACGCAATCGGCGTAGCGGGTGATCGACCAGAAGGGCTTAACCCCGTTGCAGCCGTTCGTCCAGTGAACCGGGTCCTCGCTCCGCAGGCGGCGGAAGTCTTCGTAGAACTTGCCCGTCGTGAAATATGCAGAGGTTGTCAGGTTATCGTCGAGCTCTTGCCACTGCGCCATCGCGCACTCTCCTCTTATCGGGTCTCGCGGGTTCACACACCTGCCACCCTGTGAGTAATGCCAAACATGCCTATCAGTGTCAAGTTGACATCACATGCCAAATTCCTGTGGTTTGCGTCTCGGAAGGGCATCCAATCGACGCCTGAGTCAGCCTTGGAACCAAGGTCAGGCATGAAACCGATGGTTCAGAGAAACCCTCGGTCTTGTGATACTTCCCTGCCGCGACCAGTGCTTATAATCGTAGCGCTGCTTGTGACCGGAGGTAGACACTGCCACCAATGTGAAGGGGCATCCACTCGAACAGCGCCATGAACTTCTTCATCGCTCGTCTCCTATCGACTGGTCGGCAGCGCATACGCCATGACATAATCGCCGGTCTTGCTGCGCAGAGTGTCGTTTCCGCCGGCCGCAATCACGACGAACTGGCGGCCGCTCCCGGAGAGGTAGGTCATCGGCGTCGCCTGGCCACCGGCGGGTAGCCGCCTCTGCCACAATAAGCGGCCGGTTCGTGTCTCCAACGCGCGTAGATAGCGGTCCTGCGTCGCGCCGATGATCGTCAGTCCGCTACGCGTGATGAGCGAGCCGCCGGTATTCGGGACACCCATGGTGAAGGGCAGATGTGATTCGAGGCCAAGCGGTCCGCTATCATGTGCAGAGCCAAACGGATGACTCCACAACAGCTTGCGCGTTTTCATGTCGATGCCCGAAATCATCCCATAGGGTGGTTGATTGCACGGCACGTTGAGCGGCGACATGAAGGGCACGATGCGGACCGCGAAGGGGGTGCCGGCTTGTGCGGACGTACCGCCCACGTCGCCGTGGACGTTAGTCGCGATAGGCTTGATACCCAGCGCGTCGGCCTCCACGCGAGGGATCAGGGTAGCGCGCATAGCGACGCGGTTGGAATTGCCGATCAGGATATCGCGATCCTTGTCGATCGAGATGCCGCCCCAGTCGCTACCGCCGACATAGCCGGGGAAGATAATGGTTGGCCTGCTCACGGTCGCTGGGGTCATGGTGCCGTTGTAGTTCGACCTGCGGAATGCCAGCCGGCACCACGCCTGGTCGATCGGCGTCAGACCCCACATCATTGCTTCGGTCAGCGTCGGGCCGCCGAAGCTGGGCATACCGATCGAGAAGGGCTGAGTGGGAGCCGCGCGCTCGCCCGGCACGTCCGAGCGCGGCACCTGACGCTCCTGGACCGGCGTCAGAGGTTTGCCGGTGCGACGGTCGAGCACGAAAATCTCGCCACGCTTGGTCGGCTGGATCAGAGCTGGCACCCGGCCGCTGCCGACCGGCAGGTCGTAGAGCGTCGGCTGCGAAGCGACGTCGTAATCCCACAGATCGTGATGCGTGGTCTGGAACGACCAGCGCACCGCCCCGGTCTCAGCGTCAAGCGCGACCACCGAACTCGAATATTTGTCGTCAAACGGCCGCCGCTTGCCGCCGTACCAGTCGGGCACGGCGTTGCCCATCGGGAGAAATACGAGACCCAGCCCCTCGTCTGCGCTGATCGGCGCCCAACTGTTGGGCGTATCGGCCGTGTAGCTCGTACCAGGCTCAGGTCGGCCATGCTGGTCCGGCCGGCCGACGTCGAACGCCCAGGCGAACTGGCCGGTGACTGCGTCATACGCGCGTATCACACCCGAGGGCTCGCCGAGATGCTGGTTGTCGGATACCCAGCCGCCGAAAACGATCTTGCCGCGGATGATCTGCGGCGCGGAAGTGACGTAGTAATAACCTTTGTCGACTCTGCCCATGCCGTCGCGCAAATCGACCGCGCCGGACTGACCAAAGGCCGGGCAGGAACGCCCTGTCTGTGCGTCGATGGCGAGCAATCGCGCGTCGATCGTCGCAGTATAGATGCGTTCGGCACAAACGCCGGCGACCGCGTTGGGCACGCGGTAGTAGGCGACACCGCGGCACGCCGAGAAGCCGACGCGCTTCTCGTCGCTGCGGGCCTGGAAGCGCCAGCGGACCTTGCCAGTCTCCGCCTCGAGCGCGACCACGTCGTTGGCGGGCGTGCAGAGGAAGAGGAGATCGCCGATCTTGAGCGGAGTCGCCTCGAACGGTGCAGGCCGACCCTTCTGCTTGAACCCGGTTCGATAGGTCCAGGCAACCTCCAATCTACCGACGTTGCCCGGTGTGATCTGGGTCAGCGGCGAAAAGCGCGTCCCCGCTGCATCACGTCCCCAAACCGGCCAATCGCCGTCCTCGGCAGAGCCGCTCGCCGGGAAAGCCGCAGCCGGAGTCGCCGAGACGCGGCCGTAGGAAAAGGCAAGCCCCGCCGCCAACGGCAGTGCGACTAGGACGACGACGGCGGCGCCCATCGCCGCACGGCCGATCCGCCGATCCGGCGAGCGTGGCAAGCGAGTGTAGGCGAAAGGAGTGAGGAGCCATAATGCCAGCACGCTTGGCCCGATCAGCCGCGGTGCCAGCGCCCAGCCATCGAATCCCGCCTCCCAAAGCGCCCAGCCGTAGGTGCCCGCGAGCATCAGCCAATACAGCCATGCCCCCCGCCGATCGTCGCGCCACAGCAGCACTCCAGCGGCGAACGTCAATGCGCCTGCTATGATGTAGTAGGGTGAGCCGCCGACGGCGAGTAGCCGTCCGCCCAGCCATACTAGCATCGCGCCGACCACCACCAGCAGCAATGCGTAGGCGCGTTGTGCAATCACCGTGCCTCGCCCGGATTCTCGAAGTGCCATCACGCCTCCTCCAGCCTCGGAACGAGAGCTGCGTCTTGTCCAGCCCGTCACTGCCGCGTGCGAAAACGGAAGCCGCTGGGAGTTTCGCCTTGAAGCTTGCGAAATGCGGAGGAGAAGGTGCTGGATACAGCGAAGCCCAGCCGGAAGCTGATTTCCTTCAGCGGAAGATCGGTCTCGGACAACAGCGCCTTGGCTTTGGTGAGCCGAACCCTTTCGACATAGTCGTGGATGGTGTGACCGGTCGAATTCTTAAACGCTCGACGCAGGTGAGCGGGGCTAACATCGCAGCTCGCGGCGATCTCCTCGATCGTCGGGCAGCGCTGAATAGTCGCTTCGATGAATTCCATCACGCGGTTCAGGTGCGACGGCTGAAGCTTGCCATCGCGGGTGCGTACTCGCAGTTGCTCGTCCGGCTGGCTGAAATGGCGCGCGATCTCGACCGCTACCGCCGAGGCAAGCGATTCGATCAGCAGCGTGCTTGCTAGCCCAGGCGCCGCCACCTCGTTGCCCATCCATTGAATAGCCTGGTCGATACGGCTGTTCCGGACGTCGCAGCAGCGTGTGAGGTTGCCACTATCCCACTCACCGGGAATGTTCGCCATGGCGGAAAACCAGTCGCGGTCGAAGCGACATGTGATCGTCTGGACATACTCGTCGTTCGCGGCCGCGTTCGTGCAGAAGGGCACATGCGCGGGAAAGAACATCAGTCGGCCGAAAGGCTGTTCCGAATTGTCCACCATAGCAGACACGCCGAGCTGCGTTGGGTTGCTTCGGCGGCGCAGCAGATGATGCGGCTCCTCCTCCACAATCTCCGCGCCCCGATGCCAACGATAATCGATCATCTGGACGCAGACGCCGGGAAGGTCGATCCGGGAATTAATTTTGCCTTGCAACGACATGCCACCCCCTCCGACCGGCCCACATACTGGGCACTGGCTCATCGACAGCACTTGGCGTCGATACGCGGAAGGGACGTCTGCCGCGCCCTGCCCGCCCTAGAGTGGTGCACTGCGTTAGATTTGGCGCGTCATGTCCACCACTGCGCCTTTAGAGCAACGAGCCATTAATCTGCAACATACCCAGCGTGTTTGAGATAATTCCAGCATTCGTCTGAGGAGTAGAGTTCGCAGATTGAGCCGACA
>NZ_JACHOV010000001.1 GCF_014200045.1 Rhizorhapis suberifaciens | reverse complement strand
AAAGCACATCTGCGAAAGGCCAAAGCCAGGACCATCGATGCCCTGTGGCAAGCTGTCGGCTCAATCTGCGAACTCTACTCCTCAGACGAATGCTGGAATTATCTCAAACACGCTGGGTATGTTGCAGATTAATGGCTCGTTGCTCTAGCGTTCGGAGCAGCTCGCTTCGCCGCCCGCGATGCGAACCTCCTTCTTGCTCACCACTCCCACCCGGTCGCGACGGCGCTCGAATTACGCGTAGGCCACAGCGTCGATCCTGAGGAAGTGGTCGCCTTTGCCCGCAAGTCGATGGCGGCCTATAAGATACCTTGCCCGAATCGAGATCGGAATGGCCCTCCCCCGAACCGCTTCGGGCAAGGTGCAGCGCGCGGCTATCCGCAACTATTTCGTCGAAAAGGAATAGCGGCAGATGCTTTAAACGAGCAGGCGCGTGCGCACCGCCTCAATATCAGCATCGCCAAGCCGCAATTCCTCGCGCAGGAAGCCTTCCGCCGATCCATGCCGCGCTTCCACCGTTTCAAACATAGCGAGCAGATAGGCCGGGTCGGCGCGCATCATCGGTTCCCAGATTTCAGGAGCGATGCCCACCAGCTTTCCGCCCACAGGGTCCTTGGTGACCAGTTCGCAGCCGCGTGAAAAAAAGCAGTCTGTCAGTTGGTAGTCCTCGATCACAAGGTCGCGGGTCACTCCCAGAAGGTCAAGCAGCAGGGCCGCAGCAATGCCGGTGCGATCCTTGCCCGCAGCGCAATGGAAAACAAGTGGCAGCGGTCCATGCGCGATCCGCAGGAAAAGCTCCCGGTAGGAAGGCGCCTGCTCATAGGCCAGGTCGTGATAGGCCTCGATCATCAGCCGACGGGAGGTCTCCGAATTAGCGCCGGGCCGCCGCATTGCCTCCGTGAGGTCGCCAGCACTCATTTTATGGTCGCGAGACCAAATCTCGTAGGTCGCGGCCTCCGGCAGCCGCGACGGCCGCCGCGCCCGCTCGGTCGTCGAGCGGAAGTCGCAGATAAGCTGCAGCCCAAGGGTATCGAGCACCGCATGGTCCCGATCGCTCAGTTCCGACATGGTGCCGGACCGATAGACCAACCCGCGCGCGACACTGCGGCCATCGGCGGCCGGATACCCACCAATGTCGCGGAAATTGTGGCCGCCTTCCAGCTGCACCACGCGATCGAAATCGTTGTTCGCTTCCATCATGCTCCGTCCATAGCCTCGCGATGTGTCAGGCCTATTACCCAAGGTTTTTACCAGCAGTTCCCGGTGAAGCCGGAAACACGGGCTATCGCCTCATCCGATAGGCTGTAAGGCGGGAGAGGGAAACCATAAAGCACTAACGGTCGAGATCGGTGTGGTAGAGATAGGTTATCGTGTGAATCAGGCTGCCGGGCCGCGTTTTCCGCAAGCGCGGCGGCCTTTTGCGCCTAACCGGCAATCGGGTCAAGCAACCAGCGCGGAGGGCAATCCTCGTGCAGAAGCATCAGTCTCTCCTCTTATTCGCCTTCCATGGGCGCTTGTAGATCGTGTATTAGCATATCATATATGTGCAATCCTTCTTCTCTCTTTATGGAAAGTCTCTGCATTTTGTTCTAGGGGAATGCCGGTAAGGGGCGGCAGGAGCATTTTTTGAAGATGGCGACGGAACCGAAAAAGAAAACAAAGCGCGAGGGCTCTGCTGCCGCCCGACCCGTTGTGAAGCCGTTCCGGTTTGGCTTTCTGGTCCATGACGTCTCCCGCATGAGGCGCACCCTGTTTGACGAGGTCATGCGCGAGCGGGGGGTCACCAGGTCGCAATGGTCGGTTCTTGCAGCGCTCTCGCGCATGGGCCATGATGGCATGATGCAGGTGGATATTGCCCGGCATATGGATGTTGGAAAAGTCACTATCGGCGGACTTATCGACCGGCTTGAAGCTAGTGGTTTCGTGGAACGGCGGCTGGATGCCGAAGACCGGCGAGTGCGCCGCGTCTTTATCACCGACAAAGGCTTTGAGGTGATCCAGGAAATGCAGAAGGCCGGGAACAAGCTCAACCGTTCCATCTTGGCAGGCGTTACCGCTGACGAGCTGCGGATCACCGAAGACACATTAGCGCGTGTGAAAGCCAATATTCGCGCCTTGATTCAAAACAGCTGAAGCCCTCGCCAGCTGCTAGCTCGTTCTTATACAAGCGACGCTCCGCGTTCGAGTCTCAGGTCAGCCGTCATTCGGCCGGTCCGCTCTCCATTGCCCATTCGTAGCTGATATGATGAGCCTAATTATGATATTCTAGCATATCAATACTCCCTTGACAGCACGGGCCGTTCTGGACAGCGAGGACGCCATAGAGGGCAAGCGTGCCTTTGTAGAGCGCAGACCTCCCCGCTGGAGGGGGCGATAGACACCACTGCCTGCCATAGGAGAGCGTAATGGCATCAAATCTGGATCATGTTCTCGAATTCATCGACGCCTGGAGCAGGCTGGAGTTGGAACCAATTTTGGGGGCCATGACGGAAGACTGCTTCTATCACAATATGCCTTGGCCGCCGATTGTCGGACAGGTCGCCATTCGTGAGGCGCTCGCTCAATTTATGGCTGGGGCTGAAGCGATCGAATGGCAAGTGCTTCACGCCGGGGAAACAAGGGACGGAGCGGTGCTGACCGAACGGCTCGACCGTTTCCTGATCAACGGCAAATGGATCGAAATTCCTGTCATGGGCACATTTGAATTGCGCGATGGCCTTATTTCCCGCTGGCGCGATTATTTCGATTCTGCCCAGTTCGAAACTGCGATGGCATCCCTCACCTGAGAGGCATTGCAGTTTGCTGCCAAAGCACATAGTACGCATACGGACGACATGGTAAGGAGGGATGACATGGTGGTGGGTGTCGGCATCATCGGCGTGGCTCCAGGGCGCAGCTGGGCGGCATTGTCCCATATTCCCGCGCTTCAGGCACTGCCTGACTATGATATCCGCGCGCTCAGTACGACGCGGCAGGAAAGCGCCTCGGCCGCCGCTGCTGAATTCGGCATACCCAGGGCATTCGACAATCATCACGATCTGGTGAACGATCCGGACGTTGATCTGGTCGTTGTCGCCGTCAAGGTCCCGCACCACCTGGAGCTTGTCACCGCCGCCATCGAAGCCGGCAAGCATGTCTATTGCGAATGGCCGCTAGGAAATGGCCTAGTAGAGGCCGAAAAAATGGCAGCGCTTGCCAAGGCCAGGGGCATGGTCGGCGCGATTGGATTGCAGGCCCGTTCCGCCCCAAGCTTCAATTATGTCCGCGATCTCATCGCCCAAGGCTATGTCGGCACGGTTCTGTCGACCACTCTGGTGGGATCGGGCATGAACTGGGGCGCGTTCATCGACCAGCCCAACGCCTATACCGCCGACAAGGCGAATGGCGCGACGCTGCTGACCATTCCGTTCGGGCACACGATAGACGCAGTATCCATGTGCCTTGGCGAGTTTACGTCCGTTACCGCCATGCTCGTCAATCGCCGCGACCACTTCACGCTTTTACCGGACGGCAAGCAGATGCCGATGACCGCCGAGGATCAGGTGACTGTCACCGGCACGCTCGAGTCCGGAGCAGTGGCGGTGGTCCACTATCGCGGCGGGGTTTCGCGGGGCACCAACTTCCGCTGGGAAATCAATGGCACAGAAGGAGACATTGTAGCCACGGCCGATGGGGGCCACGCCCAGATGTTTCCCCTCACAGTGATGGGAGCACGCGGCCCTGATCAGGCGCTCGCTCCGCTCGCAATCCCCGGTGAATATAAATGGGCGTCAGACGTGCCGCCCTTCGCTGAGAACGTGGCCCAAGCCTATGCGCGGCTCGCCAACGACCTGCGCGACGGGACATCGACCTGCCCGACATTCGATGATGCGGTGAAGCGGCACCGGCTGATCGACGCAGTTGAGACATCTGCCACCAGCGGCACGCGCGTTACAATTTAGCCGCAGTAATCAATTTCCTTCATACCATCACATCAGAGCGAAACGAACTACATCACCAGTCAGGGCTTGTGCGTGGATGGCGGATTCTCCTCGTCAATTTTCTAGCTCGTGAACAGAGTCTCGTTAGGTGCGTCGAGGAGAATTTAGCCGTCTTGCCCGTGGACGACCGCCGCCCGATATCTCTTCCGCCCCTCGATTGCCACAAGGATCGAGATCCCCGAACAGACCAGGCAGACCAGCGAAATGCTGTGTCCCAAGCCCGTGCGAGGGTCGGAGAAAACGGTGTCCGAAAGTGCGCCAATGATCGAAGCGCCGACCGTCAGCGAGACAAGACTGTTCCAGAGCACGAAAATTGCAGAGTTGACGCCGCGTAGCGATGGCGGAGTGATAAGCTGAAGCGCGGCCACGAGATTGCCGTAAAATGAAGCCAGAGCAAGCGCCTGCAAGACCAGCATTCCGATGGAAAGATACAAGCTTCCGACCGAGGCATAAGCACTGGTCGCCAGGGCGATGGCCGAGAAAAGCGCTACCGCAACGAGTGGGGCGTCAGTCAAGCCCCGGCGGTGCAGTCGCTCGGCGAGTGACACGCCCAGCGCCGTGCCAAGGCTGCAACAGCAAAGATAAAGGATGCCAAGAAGATAGCCGGCTTGACTTGGCGAGAAGTCGAACGCCCGGATAAGATGCGTGGCATACCAGACGAAACCGGCGTAATAAACGATGCCGAGCAACCCCGAGCATACAAAGATGGGAGCGAAGGCTCCCGCACGGCGCCAGAGCAGCTTGAAAGCATCTGTGAGGCGGGCTGGCGCCCCCACGGGCGTCGCCGCCCTCGAAGGTTCACGGACGAGCAGCAGCAGCAGGGCCACGAAGAAGCCCGGCAAGCTGATGAGCCAGAACGCCTCTTGCCAGCGCTCGTATCCGGGCAGGATCAAGGGCAGGCGGTTGACGAGATTGATGACGGCGCTGCCGGCCAGAAAAGCCGCGCCGACGCCCAGGGTCGCCGCCATCGTGAAGATCGACATGGCGCGGACGACGCGTTCCTTGGGGAAGGCGTCGGTGATCATCGTGTATGCGGCCGGAGATAGAGTCGCCTCGCCCAAACCGACTATGGTGCGCGCCACGAAAAGCATTGAGAAGCTGTCCGCCAGGCCACACAGGATCGTGCCCGCGGTCCAGAACAAGACACCGCAGATCAGAACATTGCGACGGTTCCAGCGACTTACAAGTATCCCTGCCGGAATGGTCGCCACGCAGAAGGCCAGCGAGAAAGCGGGTCCCTGTAGCAGCGCGATCTCGAAATCGCTTATCTGGAGCGATGCTTTGATAGGGGCGACCAGCAAAGCTATGACCTGACGGTCAAGAAAGGCGACGATGTAGGCGAGCACGAGTACGCCGAGCATCTGATATGCCGAGCCGAGCGAACTACCGGGCTTCAACGCACCCGCTGTGAAGTTGTTCATTATTCCTCCCCGACGCCAAGATTGCTGGTGTGAGATTTTGGTGCGTCGCCGCATCATCCTATGGCCAGGATTGGAACTCGCCAAGACATGATTGTCATCAAACAAACTGTCGAAACGCCGCGAGCCTTGAACCTTGCCAGCTCCAACCATCTGTTGACGCTATTCAAAAAATGGATAGGTTATAGATCCTATATATAAATCGGGGCGATTAGAAGTCGCTACAGGCTGAGGAGACTGATATGTTCAAGACATCGCAATTGGCGCATTTGACCTCCGTGTGTCTGGCATCTTTGATGGCAGCGCCGTTGGCAGCGCAATCATTGCCGGCCGAAGGTGCCGGGCAGCGCGAGCTCGCCGCGGCTGATGACAGCGCTGATATTGTCGTTACGGCCAACCGCCGGTCGCAGGCGCTGACCGACGTGGGTCTCGCCATGAGCGTCCTTGACAGTTCCCAGCTCGATAATCGCCAGGTATCGAGCGTGAGCGATCTCGCCGCTCTCGTTCCCGGCCTGTCCATCGGCGACAGCGGCTATGCCACGCCGATATACAGCTTAAGGGGTGTGGGCGTGAACGAGCCGGCGGTTGGCGCCGGATCAAGCGTCACTGTCTATGTCGACGAAGTCCCATTGACGCTGCCAATCTTTACTCGCGGCGCATCTTTCGATCTGGAGCGGATCGAAGTTGTAAAGGGCCCCCAGGGCACTCTCTACGGCCAGAACGCCACGGGCGGCGCCATCAATTATATCGCGTCCAAGCCGACGGACAATTTCGAGGCCCGTATCAAAGGCAGCTACGGACGGTTCAACGCCGCATCGCTCGAAGGCTTCATCAGCGGTCCCTTGTCAGATACGCTCAGCGGTCGAATCGCGGCGCGGGGCGAGCGCGCCGACGGATGGCAAAAGAGCATCACGAGAGACGATAGTCAGGGCAAGGTACGGAAATTCGCTGGGCGCGCCATGCTTGAATGGCAACCCGGCGATGACTTCCGCGCGCTGCTGAACTTCAACGGATGGAAGGACAGATCGGACACGCAGGCGCCGCAGCTGATCAGGATCGTTCCGAACAATCCGGCAGTCGCACCGTTTCCATTCGTTTCCTCAGCCCCACTCGCGGCCGGCAGCCCGCGCACGGCCGATTGGGACAGGGATACGGATTTCGATCAGAATGCATGGTTTTACCAGGGCTCGCTCCGCATGGAGTATGACATCGCCGACGGCGTCACACTTACATCGCTGACGGCCTATTCCAAGTTCCGCAACCGGTCCGTGCATGAAGCCGACGGCATCGGCTATTCGGCGGCGCTCGGCAGGGATATCATTGATGGGCGCTACGACCTCGCTTCCGATGCCAACAGCTTCACGCAAGAAGTACGTCTGTCCGCCAGTTTCTCGATCATAAATTTCGTCATCGGCGCGAATTATCAGCGGGACAATGTAAACGATGTGCAGTTCGGCCATTTCGACGACTTCTCGATCATATCGAACTTCTTTGGTGTCGACATAAATTCCACCCGCAATCTCAATAACCAGCGTATCCGCGGTTACGGAGTGTTTGGAAATCTCGAAGCCGAACTGACCGACTATCTCACCATTTCCGGCGGGTTGCGGATCAACAACGAGACCCGCAGCTTCAAAGGATGTAGCGCGGACAGCGGCGACGGCAACGCAGCGGCCGGCTATAATGGTTTCACCAACTTTTTGCGTGGGAACCTTGGTCTGCCGCCATTGTCGGGCTCGCAGATCATTGGGCCGGGCGAATGCATTTCGTCAAATTCGGACCTCATACCGGCCTTCCGGGTCGATCGGCTAGAGCAGTCCAACGTGCCATGGAACGTCAACGTCAATTTCAAGCCCTTCGACCGCTCGCTGATCTATGCGCGCGTCAGCAGGGGCTTCAAGGCGGGCAACTATCCTTCCCTCAGCGCGGGCAACAATGCCGTGTTCACTCCGGTCTCGCAGGAAAAGCTGCTGGCCTATGAACTGGGGTTCAGGTCGAACGCGATCGATGGCTTGTCCGTAGAAGGCGCGATCTTCCGTTATGAATATACCGACAAGCAACAGCGGGGACGTAAAGATACGGGCTTCCCGTTCGGCCTGGTGGCGACGCAGGTGAACATTCCTGAATCGCGGATCCAAGGCGCTGAATTGTCGGCGACGCTTCGTCCAGTGACAGGCCTGACGCTGTCCGGTTCGGCTGTCTATGTCGACACGGAGATCAAGCGCTACACGGGCTTCAGCATTGAGGGACCATTGGTCGACATGAAAGGCTTGCCCCTTAATTTTTCTCCCAAGTGGAGCGTGAACCTGGACGCTAATTATTCCGTTCCGATCACATCCAGCCTCAATCTCTTCGGCGGCGCCGGCCTTGCCTATCGCAGCAAGACGACCAGCCAACTCGCTGCATCCTCACTCTATGACATTGACGCATATACGCTGATCAACGCTCAATTGGGGGTTGAGGATATAGATGGCCGGTGGCGGCTATGGGCCTATGGCAACAACATTACCAACGAATATTACTGGACCAATGTCGTGAAGTTCGCCGACACGGTGACGCGGTTCACCGGCATGCCCGCGACCTATGGCGTCAGCTTTGCTTATAACTTCAAATAATTTGCCCATCCGCACCGGGGAGGCTGTCACCGTTCCCCGGTGCGGATTATCATATCAGCCGAAATCCGCCTCTAGCAGTTGACCTTAGGCATCGTCGTTCCTTCGTCACTACGACGAAAAACCCAAACCCTCCTTAATTTACAACCTCAAATCTGTGCCATTGGTGCTGACGGCGAACAATGCTAGCTATAAAATGACAGTTTCGATCAAGCAAAAACCGTATGCTAGAATACGATATTGGTGAAAGCCCAATCTGAATTGAAGCGGATCATGTGTAATGCCCGTGCGACCCTATGACAATATTCCGGTCCCGACACTGCACGCTATTGTGACAGAGCATGCGGGCAGGACCCCGGATGCACCCGCAATCCGCTTCAATGACAGCATGTTGAGCTATCGCCAGCTCGACGCCCGCGCCAATCGCGTCGCCCACAGCCTGATCCGCGATGGGGTGAAACCCGGCCAGCGGATCGTGTTCCTGGGTCGGAACAGCGATGCCGTTCCCTTGCTCGCATTGGGCGCAAACAAGGCCGGGATTGTGCCTGTGCCACTGAACTGGCGCCTTGCCCCGGCAGAAATAGCGCAACTTGTTCGCGATTGCGAAGCACCCATCATCTTCGCTGAACCCGATTTTCTGCCGGTCATCGAAGGCACCGATGATGCCCAGGCCTTCCGCACGGTGTCAGCACGCGACCTTCTGGCAGAAGACAACTGGCTATCGGATGACGAAACGCCCATTAATGCTTCGGCCGACAGCGAAGCGATCGCGCTTCAGGTCTACACGTCAGGCACGACCGGCCATCCCAAGGGCGTCATGCTGCCCCATCGCGCGCTGCTCGGGATCAACGCCTTGCGGCACGCCGTTGCGTGGGACAGCTGGGGGCCAAAAGATGTCACGCTGGTTCAAACACCGCTTGGCCATATCGGCGCCTTCGGCGGCCTGGCGCGTGCGCTCTATTTTGGCGCGCTGGCGATCATCCATGAGAGCTTCGACGCGGCGGCAACCTTGAGCGCGATCGAGCGAGACAAGGTCAGTAAGCTCGCGCTGGTGCCGACTGCGATCAAGATGATCCTCGATCACCCCGAGGCCCGCACCGTGGACTATAGCTCCCTGGACACCATCATTTACGGATCCGCGCCGATCACGCCAACGTTGTTGCGCGAGGCTGTGGCAACCTTCGGCTGCCGTTTCGCGCAGAGCTACGGTATGAGCGAAACCAGCGGCGCAACCGTCGCGCTTCCGCCCGAAGATCATGATCCATCAGGTACCCACCGCATGACGGGGGCCGGCAAGCCGCTGCCGGCAACAGAGTTGAAAATCGTTGGGGAAGACGGCGATCCTCTACCGGCCGGGCAAACAGGCGAAATCTGGATACGCTCGATTGCCAACATGGCAGGCTATTGGAAGCTGCCGGAGGAAAGCGCGAATACGCTAACGCCCGACGGTTGGGTCCGAACGGGCGATGCCGGCTATCTGGAGGAAGACGGCTACCTCTATGTCTGCGGACGCGTGAAGGAAATGATCATTTCCGGGGCCGAGAACATCTATCCCGCTGAAGTCGAAAACGCCATTGTCAGCCATCCCGGCGTGGCGGAAGTCGCGGTCATCGGGCTGCCCGACCCGCATTGGGGAGAAGCCGTAACAGCGATCATCGTGCTACAGACGGGCGCTGCCGCCGATGCACAAGCGATTACTGACTGGGCGCGACAGCAGATCGCTGGATACAAGGTGCCCAAGGCGATCCATTTCGTCGAGGCTCTCCCGCTCAACGCCACTGGCAAGGTCGACAAGCGGCAGCTCCGGGATCAATGGGCAGCCGCTCCACTGGCGGAACGCGCGTGATGCGGCAGCTGGGAAGCTGCCGCCCGCATTGCCTTTAGGCGAGGGAATTCGGCGCGCCTGGCAGGAAGTCATTATAAGGCCCAACGGTCATACCACCATCTACGGCTATTTCCGCTCCACAGAGATAGGAGGCATCGTCACTGGCCAGGAACAGGCTGATGCGGGCGACCTCTTCCGGCTCGCCGATGCGCTGGATGGGCTGACCCACATAATATTTGGCGAGTTCCGATACCTCTTCGTTGGTAACATTGCATGACGGTGTCGATGCCGCCGGGGAATACCGCGTTGACCCGCACGCCCTTAAAGCCAAGCTCCATCGCGGTCCCCGTCCCGTCAGAAATGAGTGAAGAGCCTTGATGTAATATCGTAGGCGTTTATATAGTGCACTATGAAATCGCTCGATATAGAGATTAGCCCCTCGCTTTCGAAAATCCAGGCCTCCGCCAACCTTTCGGTGAGCATGGAAGTATCTTTTGCGCTCTACAGCGCGGCAAATCGGGTGATCAGGATGCACCGATCCCTGCTCGATCCAATGGGGTTGACCTATCCCCAATATCTGGTCCTGCTGACCTTGTACGACGGCTCGCCACGAACGGTCGGGGAAATCGGTTCTGCGCTCGGCATGGACACAGGTACGTTGACTCCCCTGCTGAAGCGATTGTCCGCTGCTGATATGGTGACGCGGTCGCGCGATCCGGCAGATGAAAGGCGCGTCATCGTTGCGCTGACCGCAAAGGGCGACTCATGCCGGGCCGAGATCAGCCTGATTCCTTCGAAAATTGATGCAAAGTGCCGGTTGAGCAAGGAAGAACTTACCGACTTGCGCAACACATTGAATGCGCTGGGCCATGCAGGTCCATCATCCGATCGAACAAACGCAACCCTAAATCCCTAAACGAGGTGCCCGTGACCACTATAACCGCCCTTGCCACACCATCCGAGATGAACTCGGCTGATGCCAGCCTGTCCTTTCGCGAAACCGTCAGGAAGCGTCGCTCCTATCGGGGGTTTCTGCCCACCCCGGTAAATGATGCCGTTATCATGGACGTTCTCGAGGACGCCCAGCGGGCCCCCTCGAACTGCAATACCCAGCCTTGGAACACTCATATCGTATCGGGTGCGAAGCGGGACGAACTGTCGAACGCCCTTATTGAGGCCAGTCGCGCAAATCATTTCACACCCGACTTCTCGTTTGACATGAACGCCTTCTACGGACGTTATGGCGAACGGAAAAATGACCAAGGCCGAGCCTATTACAATGCCCTGGCCGTTGAAAGAAGTGATGAGATCGGCCGACAGGCGGCGGTTGAGCTGAACTACCGCTTCTTCAACGCACCCCACGTCGCGCTGCTATTCACGCCATCCTTCGGCGATAATGCGCGGGTGGCATCCGACATCGGCATGTACGGTCAGACCCTGCTTCTTTCACTTACAGCGCACGGCCTGGGCGGTATTCCTCAGACTTCCCTCGGCTTCTTTGCTGACACCATCCGGGAAGTATTGGGAATAGATCCGGCATTAAAGATGCTGTTCGGTATCTCGTTCGGCCATCCTGATCCGGACGCGCCAGGCAATCGCATGATCATGGATCGCGATCCGGTAAGTGCGAACGTCACTCTGCATAGCTAGTTTCACCACGGGTGGGGTTCTTCAACGGGCCGTTCCACAAAGTTGACTGCATGGCATTGATTCATAGCAGCGCGCAGTGAGATTAAGAGAGCAGGTCATGGAATATTTCGAGCAAAAACAATATCTCGCCGCGGACGGACTCAAACTTGTTGCAGATGTAGGCGGCCCTGAAGGAGCTCCACTCGTCGTTCTTCTTCATGGTGGAGGCCAGACCCGCCATTCTTGGTCGAACGCGATGCACAGGCTGGTGAATTCTGGCTACCATGTCATCAACTTCGATGCGCGTGGACATGGCGACAGCGACTGGTCGCCCGATGGCCGTTATGGCCTGGACGTTCGCGGCAGGGATTTGCAGACCGTGCTGGGCGAAAACAGCAGACCTGTCGCCCTGGTCGGTGCATCCATGGGTGGCATGACCGCTTTTTATGCCGTCGGAACTGGCTTGGTTCCAGAAGCCCGGGTCTTGATAATGGTGGATATCGTCATGCGGCCGG
Organism: Rhizorhapis suberifaciens; assembly: GCF_014200045.1. GTDB lineage: Bacteria > Pseudomonadota > Alphaproteobacteria > Sphingomonadales > Sphingomonadaceae > Rhizorhapis > Rhizorhapis suberifaciens. The sequence continues at coordinate 437,025 of NZ_JACHOV010000001.1, read as the reverse complement.
CGGCAGCCGGAGTGGAAAAGATCCAGAACTTCATGGAAGGCCATGTGGACGGTTTCGCAACGCTGGAAGAAGCAGCATCGGCGGTTACGGCCTATAATCCTCAGCGGCCACGACCTAGCGATCCGAGCGGTCTCCTCAAGAACCTTCGCTTACGCGAAGACGGCCGTTTATATTGGCATTGGGATCCGCGCATGCTGGAAATCAAGCCAACCCCCGATACGCCTGACTGGACCGATCAGCTATTGGAGGTCGCCGACCGCATTTCACTCCCCACCATGCTGATTCGTGGGGGTCTCAGCGATATTGTGGACGATGAAGGCGTGGTCGAAATGCAGAAGCTTGTGCCACAGACCGAGATCTATGACGTTGCCGACGCTGGCCACATGGTTGCCGGTGACAAAAATGATGCGTTCAATTCGGGCGTCATCGATTTCCTGAAGCGCCATTTGCCAAGCACATAAATCATCCGCTGGCTCGGCAAAAGCAATCAGACCTGCTCTGGCCCATCATGCCTTCAGCCTTCATGCTCGGCCGCGATCCTCCTTATCTCGCGGTCACGATCCGTCCGTTCAGCGCGTTCCGCAAGTTTCAACCAGGCGTCCAGGGCGCGCTGATTGCGGTCCCGCACATTATCAAGCGTCGCGCTGTGGACTTGTTCTTCTGCCTCGCGCACCCGGGCGCGGTAGAATTCTGCCTGGCTCAACGATCTGCTCTCTTTTAATAAGGGGCGCTTGACAGATATGCCGCCAGCGCCCCTGCAAATCAGACCTGCTTCAGATCCACAGCGGCCATCTTGCCCCGCCTGTCCTGTTGCAATTCATAGGAGACGCGCTGCTCTTGATGCAGGGTCCGCATTCCCGATGCTTCGACCGCACTGATGTGAACAAAGGCGTCGCTGCCGCCGTCCTCCGGCGAAATGAATCCATAGCCCTTGTCTGTGTTGAAGAATTTTACCGTGCCAATCGGCATGAGATTTTCCTTAGGTAGTGATGCGCCGGTATGGATGACCGACACACGTCGAAGGAGCCGGAAGTATGATATGACAGGCCCGCTGTCCGGCTCGGTCAGCGGACTTGAAATCAAATGGCTGGGGCGCTAGCCGCCTTCTGAAAACCGGCGATCTTACGCGCATAAGCCCGGGCAAGACTCTCATGCGCCCGCCGTGCTTCCACACATTGCGCTTCCGACGCGAGCCGGGTTTCCGTTTGCTGGCGACGGGAAAGATAGGTGAAATCCGACACGACATTCCCTTCCGATAGGCAAGCGGGAGCGCGTCTGGTCTCTCAGTCTGGATGAATGCTTGCGGCAATTTTCACCTGATGCCTTCTCTTAGCATGAAAGCAGAGCAACGTCGCATTAATTCGGGACAACGTGTCCCTAATGCGGCAAGTCGCTACTTTTGCAGCGCATAGCAACGGAGTTTCCGGCCAAAAAAAAGATTATGGGCTTTGACCAACCTGAGCCTTAGCGGCACGATAAACAAACGAAAAGCGGGCCGTCACATTTTCGCGCAAGCGAGCAAATATTTGCAGCAAGGGCTATTAAATGCGGAAATTTCGTCGGTATGAACGATATACAACACCTCCTTCATATTGCGATGATAACAGCCCATGGCACAGGATGCTGAGAATGCGGCAGCTGCTGCTATTGGGTGCACTTCTGTGGCTCGCGGCCCTTTTCATGGGAGGGGGGAATTCCGCGATCGACCTGCACATATCCTCCGCTCTGGGAATTTCGCCACATTCTGCTTTGGTCTCGCCCGTCCTGTTTGTGACCCATCTTGGCGGATGGATGTTTTTGAGCCTTGTCAGCCTTGCCGCAGCGACGTGGCTCTTGATGCAGCGACGGACGAACGATGCGCTTTTCCTGCTGATCGCGACCTATGGCGGCCGCGCCTTGGTCGAGTTGCAGAAGCTGGCGCTGGACCGCCCACGGCCCGCAGAACATCAACTGGTGGAAATACATTCCATGAGCTTCCCCAGTGGTCATGCCGCGAACGCGCTGATCACCTACCTCACCCTGGCCTTGCTTTTCAAAAGTCGGGCAGCAGTTGCCGCGGCGCTGCTTCTTAGCTTCATGATCGGCATCAGCCGACTCCTGTTGGGCGTGCATTGGGCCACCGATATTCTAGGGGGCTGGGCCTTTGCCCTATTCTGGATAGCCCTGGTCCGTGGCGCGATCTGGCCCGAAACGCATATGGATTTGAAACGCTGACCCCGCCGTTGATCGTTTCAATCGATTAATCTCTTCGGAATTTCCAGCTTCCGCAATGCAGCAGACCTGCCTACATCGGCCTCGCACAACAGTGAGGAGCAACCATGTCCGTTCTCAATACCGCTATTAAACCTTTCGAAGCCCAGGCCTTTAAGGAAGGCAAGTTCGTCACCCTGACGGACGAGCACGTCAAAGGCAAATGGGCGATCTTCTTTTTCTACCCCGCCGACTTCACTTTCGTCTGCCCGACGGAATTGGAAGACCTTGCCGACCATTATGCCGAATTGCAGAAGCTGGACGTCGAAATTTTCTCCGTGTCGACCGATACGCATTTCAGCCACAAGGCATGGCATGACAGCTCGCCGGCAATCGGCAAGATCAACTATTACATGATCGGGGATCCCAGCGGCACTGTCACAAACAATTTTGAGGTGATGCGTCCCGGTATCGGCCTTGCCGACCGTGGCACCTTCCTGGTCGATCCGGACGGCGTGATCCAGTTCATGGAAATCACCGCCGAAGGCATCGGCCGCAATGCCGCCGAATTGGTCCGCAAGGTCAAGGCAGCGCAATATGTCCGTTCCCACCCCGGCGAAGTTTGCCCGGCCAAGTGGGAAGAGGGCGAAAAGACGCTGGCTCCTTCGCTCGACCTCGTCGGTAAAATCTGATCCCTCGCGGGTCGTGTGGGTCCGGGGACGGCTATGGCCGTTCCCGGCACTCCCAGCCTCGCGCACATCCTTAACGGAGTAGACCCATGCTTGACGCGAACCTGAAGCAGCAGTTGCAGGCCTATATGGCCAATATCACTCAGGCGGTAGAACTGGTCGCCTCTCTGGGCGAAGACGCCAAGTCATCCGAGCTGAAGGCGCTACTGGATGAAATAGCGGCGCTTTCCGATCAGGTGACTGTCGTTCGCCAAGACGACAAACGGGTGCCCAGCTTCATGATTCGCAGGGCCGGCACCGATATCGGCGTTCGTTTCGCCGGCATTCCCATGGGTCACGAATTCACCTCGCTGGTGCTCGCCCTGCTGCAGGTCGGCGGCCATCCGTCAAAGGCGGCGCAGGAGGTCATCCAGCAGGTCAAGGATCTGGAAGGTGACTACGCCTTCGAAACCTATTTCTCGCTATCCTGTCAGAACTGCCCGGACGTGGTCCAGGCGCTGAACCTGATGAGCGTGCTCAATCCCCGCATCAAGCACACGGCCATCGATGGCGCGTTGTTCCAGGATGAAGTTACCGAGCGAAAAGTGATGGCTGTGCCAACTGTGTTCCTAAACGGGGAGCCCTTTGGTCAGGGCCGCATGGAACTCGAACAGATTCTCGCCAGGATCGATAGCGGGGCTTCCACTCGGGCAGCGGAGAAGATCAGAACCAAAGAACCTTTCGATGTGCTCGTGGTCGGCGGCGGACCGGCCGGCGCTGCGGCGGCCATCTATGCCGCGCGCAAAGGCATTCGCACTGGTGTCGCGGCAGAGCGCTTTGGTGGACAGGTGCTCGACACCATGGCGATTGAAAATTTCATCTCCGTCCCGCACACCGAGGGGCCGAAGCTCGCCGCCCATCTGGAACAGCATGTCAGGGAATATGATGTGGACATCATGAATCTGCAAAAGGCGGAAACACTAATTCCCGCCCACATCCCCGGCGGCCTGCATGAAATCCGCCTGGAAAATGGCGCGAGCCTGAAGGCGAGGACGGTGATCCTCTCTACCGGCGCACGCTGGCGGCAGATGAATGTTCCGGGCGAAGACGAATATCGTAACAAGGGCGTTGCTTATTGCCCCCATTGCGATGGGCCATTGTTCAAAGGCAAACGCGTCGCAGTCATCGGCGGCGGCAATAGCGGCGTCGAGGCGGCCATCGACCTGGCGGGCATTGTCGCGCATGTAACACTCATCGAGTTCGACGGCCAACTGCGCGCCGATGCCGTACTGCAACGCAAACTGTTCAGTCTTTCCAATGTTCGGGTCATCACCTCTGCCCAAACCACTGAGGTGCACGGCAATGGCGAACGGGTTACTGGCCTTACCTACAAGGACCGGAACGCAGACTCGCCGCACCTGATCGAACTGGAAGGCATTTTCGTCCAGATTGGACTGGTTCCCAACACCGAGTGGCTGAAGGACACAGTGGCGCTCACCGCTCGGGGAGAGATAGAGGTCGACTCTCGGGGCCACACGTCGATTGAAGGGATATTCGCCGCGGGGGACGCGACGACTGTCCCTTATAAGCAGATTGTCATTGCCTTGAGCGAAGGCTCAAAGGCCGCGCTGTCGGCTTTCGATTATCTGATCCGGCTAGCCCCTACAGAAAGCGAAGCTCAGGCTGCCTAAGACAAGGAGGCGGGGTGTCACTCCGCCTCCTTACAGAGCTTCGTCAGCCAGCCCGTCGGCATTAAGCTGCGCGCTTAGCCATTCTACCAGCAGGTCAAACGAGATGGGCCGGATAAATGACAGGCCCGCCCTACCGTCCTTTTGCCATCGGATCAGGCTTTTGCGGTCCTCAAGGCCACTGATCGAAACGACGACTTCCTTTCCGGATTCGATTGGCTCGGGCAGCGTTACTTTCACGCCGCCTTGGGACAGATCGCAAAGATCGACCGAACAAATGCGGTTCCCCACTTGGATATGGGCTTGCCCATAAACCTCAATGCGGGGAGCACGCGTGCGCAGGCCACGATTATCGACCGACGAGGATTTCAACATATCGTCGACATTGACAAGATTACCGAAGTGCACGCCGATGCATCCGTCCCGCGCCCACACAATCTCTCCTTCCAGCCTCTGTCCGGATCGAATTTCAAGCGCGATATGCTCTCCCACTGCATGCGCAGAGTAGACATTCGCCATCACCCCGCCGGCGGAAATGTTGCGTATGAGGCACAATTCCTGACCCTTGTCGCCCGTGATCTTGGCCACCCATCGGACGGTTACGACCTGCCGGTCGCAACGGCGATGCTCATCGCCAGCAACTTGGCCTTCCAGGGCATGCTGGTCCGTCATCGGCATGTTGGTCCCGTACCTCGCTGGGGATGCATAATCCCCCTATCCCAGCCTGAAGGATTGCCGAAAAAATGTAAAATATCGGTAAAATTACAACATGATATATTGAAAGCGTTGGGAAACGCCGGGCCGCCGGAATTTAGATCGATTCCGAAACGATCTTGGCCCACTCCCCTTCATCAATCACGGGGATGCCAAGATCCGCTGCTTTTTTGAGCTTGGTCCCTGCGCCGGGTCCAGCCACCACTAAATCAGTCTTAGCCGACACCGATCCTGCAGCCTTGGCACCGAGCGCCTCCGCCTGGGCTTTCGCTTCATCGCGGCTCATGGTTTCGAGTTTGCCGGTGAAAACCACAGTTTTGCCCGTCAAAATCGATTCACGCACGTCCGATATATAAGGCTGGGGCCGGATCTCATTCAGTAGATCCTCCCAGACTGCCCTGTTGTGCGGTTCGTGGAAAAAGTCGGCAAGCGCCTCCGCCACGGCCAAACCAATGCCGCCGATCGCGGTAATGTCCTCCCTGGCCGCCTCATCGTCATGCGCGGAGGTCGCCACGTCCGCCAGCCGTTCGACCGTCCCGAAGGCCTTCATTAATTCGCGGGCAGTGACCGACCCGACATGGCGCATTCCCAATGCAAAAAGGAAACGCGCGGAATCCGGCTCCCGCCGTGCTTCAATCGCGAACAGCAGATTTTCGACGGACTTTTCCTGCCAGCCTTCCCGGCCGATCAATTCATTGCGTCGTCTGTGCAGCCGGAAAATGTCCGCCGGACTTTCCAGCCAGCCGAGTTCGAAAAACTCCTGGATGCTCTTTTCACCCAGGCCGTCAATGTCCAGCGCACCGCGACTGACGAAGTGGATCAATCGCTGCACTCGCTGGGCTCTGCATATCAGTCCCCCGGTGCAGCGATAGTCGACCTCGCCTTCCTCGCGGACGGCCTCCGACCCACAATCAGGGCAGTGTCCCTTGAACCGCCAAATCTCACCTGGTTCCTCTCGGCTGAGATTCGCCACGACTTGCGGGATGACGTCGCCCGCTCGCTGTACGACGACCCGATCGCCTTCGCGCAGGCCCAATCGCTCAATCTCATCCATATTGTGCAGCGTCACGTTGGACACCACCACTCCGCCCACCGTCACGGGTTGAAGCCGCCCGATCGGAGTAATCTTGCCGGTACGACCAGTGTTGGTGTCGATCCGCAACAATGTGGTTTGCGCCTTTTCGGCGGGAAATTTGTGCGCCAAAGCCCAGCGGGGAGCCTTGGCGACAAAGCCCAGACGGGCCTGCCAGTCCAGGCGGTTGACCTTGTACACCACCCCGTCAATGTCATAGGGCAGATCCGCACGCCGCGTTTCAATGGCGCGATAATGATCCAGCAGGGCTCCCAGACTTTCGAAGCACTGAAGATGCTCCGAGACCGGAATGCCCCAGCCTTCCATGGTCCGCATCACCTCCATCTGCATGGCGCCCGGCACCGCACTGGCGACGCCCCAGCCATGCGCCAGAAAACGAAGCGGACGCGCAGCGGTTATGGTCGCGTCAAGCTGTCTCAGAGAGCCCGCCGCGGCGTTGCGGGGATTTGCAAAGATCTTGCCGCCAGCCGCCGCCTGCCGATCATTCAGCGTGACGAAATCGGCCTTTGCCATATAGACCTCCCCCCGGACCTCGAAGATGTCAGGAGCTCCCGGCGGAAGTTCTTGGGGAATATCCGTGATCGTGCGGGCGTTTGCAGTCACATCCTCCCCGACCAGACCGTCTCCGCGCGTGGCGGCACGCACCAGCTTGCGGTTTTCATAACGGATGGAAAGCGACAGGCCGTCAATCTTGTCCTCCGCCGTCATCGCGAGCGGAGCGTCGTCGGCAAGGTTCAAATAGCGCCGGATACGCGCCAGAAACTCAGCTATGTCCTGATCGGAAAAGCCATTATCCAGCGAGTAAAGCCGCTGCTCGTGCATGACTTTGCTCAGCGGCGAGCTTTCCACCATTGCCCCGACCTGCCGCGACGGGCTGTCGCTGCGGATCAAGTGCGGGAACTGCGCCTCAAGCTCTGCATTACGGCGGATCAGCGCGTCATAATCAGCGTCACTGATTTCTGGAGAATCTTCAGTGTGATAGAGCCTGTTATGCCGGGCAATGGCTTTTGCAAGGCGCATCAACTCGTTGGCAGCGTCGGCTTCAGATATGGGTCCTGTTGTCACGTTCTGCTTATTCCCAATTCGTCTGCGCGGGGATGACGAGAATTACTATACCCCCTCCAGCAATCGGCTGGCCTGCGCCCGTGCTTCGTCTGTGATCGCCGCGCCAGAGAGCATACGCGCAATCTCTTCCCGGCGGTCGCCGTCGCCAAGAGCATGGACACCGGTACGGGTTACCGTGCCATCACTTGCCTTGGCGATCAGCATATGGGTGCGCCCCCGCGCCGCCACTTGCGGCGAATGGGTCACTACCAGTAGCTGGTTCTTCCGCGACAACCGCGCCAAGCGGTCGCCAATGGCAGAGGCCACCGCCCCGCCAACACCCCGGTCGATCTCGTCGAAGATCATCGTTTCCGCCCCGCCCTCTTCCGCAAGCGCCACTTTCAGCGCCAGGATGAAACGCGACAGTTCGCCTCCGGACGCAATTTTGATAAGCGGCGCGAACGGGGCGCCAGGATTGGTTGATATTTCGAACTCAACGCGGTCGGCGCCACCCATTCCCCACTGGCTTTCCGGCAACGGTTCCACAACCGTACGGAAGCGGGCGGCATCCAGCTTTAAAGGCGCAAGTTCCGCCGCGACAGCATGATCGATACGACCGGCCGCTTGCTTGCGTTCGGCACTTAGCTTCTCCGCCGCCGTGCGATAGGCAGCAGCCTTGGCGGCAAGATCCGCCTCCAGTTGATGAAGCCCCTCTTTTCCCGCTTCCATGCGAGCCAGCTTTGCGGTCATTTCCCGGTAAAGCGATCCAAGCTCCCCCGGCTCCACCCGGTGCTTGCGCGCCAGTGCCCGCAGATCGAAAAGCCGCGTCTCAATAGCGTCCAGACGGGCCGGATCAAAGCTGAGCGCGTCGTTCGCGGCGGCCAGCTTCTCTTCCGCCTCGCTAGCTTCGATCACTGCCCGATCAAGGCTGGCCAGTGCTTCGGTGAGCAACGGATGTTCCGCCGCCATGCGGTCCAACCGCCGCGCCGCCTGCCGCAGTTGCGCGAGGCTACCCTCCGATCCCAGCAGCAATTCACTGACGGTCGAAAGCTCATCAGCCAATCGAACGCCCTTCTGCATATCGGACCGTTCGGTTGCCAATTCCTCCTCCTCACTTTCCTGCGGATCAAAGGACTGTAGTTCGGCCACAGCATGTTCGAGATACTCCCGGTCCCGGGCCGCATGCTCCGCCTCCATACGGGCTTGCTCCAACGCCGCCTCGGCCTCGCGCCAGGCTTCATGAGCCGCACCCACCGCGGCAGCATCACACCGGCCAAAGGAGTCCAGCAATGCACGGTGACCTCGTGGATTAAGGAGACCACGATCGTCATGTTGCCCGTGAATTTCCACGAGGCAATTACCGATTTCCCTCAGTAAGCCGGCCGAGCAGGGCTGATCATTCACAAACGCGCGGCTGCCGCCGTCGGCCCGCAATGTTCTGCGAATGATTAATGGCTCGCCCGCTTCCAACTCGATCCCGTTCTCTGCGAGCAGATCAACCATCGGGTGCCCGGCTTTTGGTTCGGAAAAGGTTGCCGTGACGCTGGCCCGCTCTTCACCCTGCCGCACAAGGCCCGTGTCGCCGCGAGACCCCAGAGCCAGTCCAAGGGAGTCCAAAAGGATGGATTTGCCAGCGCCCGTTTCGCCGGTCAGCACACCAAGACCCGCGCCGAACTCAAGATCCAGGGCCTCGATCAGAACGACATTACGGATGGAAAGGGCGGTCAGCACGACCTTTGCCTGTCAGGCTCCCGCTGCATGTTCCTGGACGAGATCATAGGCCCGCTTGTACCACTTCGTGCCGGGATAATTGGCGCCGAGCACCGCAGCGGCCTTTTTCGCTTCAGCCGGAACGCCCAACGCAAGATAGCTTTCGGTCAAGCGCATCAGCGCCTCGGGCGTGTGCGTAGTGGTCTGATATTTGTCGATCACGGTGCGGAACCGGATCGTAGCGGCCAACCATTGGGCCCGGCGCTCATAAAAACGCCCGATCTCCATCTCTTTCCCCGCGAGGTGATCGTTCACAAGATCCACCTTCAATCGTGCATCAGCCGCATAGCGGGTATCGGGGTAGCGGCGGATCAATTCACCCAGGGCGCCAAGCGCCTGTTCGGTGATCTTTTGGTCGCGCGTGACATCAGCAATCTGCTCATAATAGCAAAGTCCGATAAGATAGTACGCATAGGGCGCGTCCTTGTTGCCGGGATGTATCGACAAGAAGCGCTGCGCCGACTGAATAGCCTGCGTATAATCCCGGCCCATATAATAGCTGAAAGCGCTCATCAACTGCGCGCGCCGGGCCCAGGGCGAATAGGGGTGCTGCCGCTCCACCTCATCGAACAGCGCCGCCGCCATTTTGAATTGGCCACGGTCAAGCCGGTATTTCGCCGCATTATAAAGGGTGCTTACATCGCGCGCGACATAGTTGGTGTCGGCTTTGTTCTTGCTGGTGGCGCATCCGGCAAGAAGAGCGAGGGACAGAGCGGCGACGAGCGGCTTAACGAGAGTCTTATGCATGGGGACGGGTCATAGCTTACCGTTTCGCCTGCGCCAAGCGAATGATTTCCGGTACGCTCAGAGGCACATCGAAACCGCGAAAGACAGCAAATAGATGAGTTCAGGCAATCCAGGACAGCCCGCGCAATTGCGTCAGGCTGTCCCGAACCGTGCGACCCGAAAGCTCTGGACGTCATACCAACCTGGCGGCGTAGGCGCCGCTAATGGTAATCGAAACATCCTTCCGGTATTCTGGTGCCGCGGAGCCTTGAATAGGGCTGCCGGCGTGGTCCGGTGTGTAGCCGATGCTGTGGCACGGGCATGTAACGTAATTGGGTGACAAGGAATCGATAATCAATCTAACGATATATATCCATGACCAATGCCAGCCAAGGCTGCGGAGACCCGATCGCTAACTTGCAGCTTCATGTAGATGCGGCGCAGATGAGTATCGACCGTGTTCGCGCTTATTCCGATAATATCAGCAATAACGCCGTTGCTTTTGCCACGAGCGACCCAATGCAACACCTCTTTTTCTCTTCGGGACAAGGCTGCTCCTGAGGTGACCTGATGTGCGGCAAATTCACAGAAACGCTGGTGGGCAAACTGCGCAATTACCTGAAATTCAGTGAGTAAATCTTGTGGAATATCACGCAATTCTTCGGGGAAACCGATGGCCACGTAACCGTTGCGCCCATTTGGGCCGAAGACAGGAATAGCCACGCCTCCTGCCGGCGAGTAGCTAAACACGTTTTCCAAAAAGGCTTCCTCTTTCGGCGACAATGTCCGAAGCCGTGGAATATCCAACCATTTGAAAGGTTGGGTGGCCGTCATCGCATGCAGGCGAATGGGATCGTCATAAAACACCTTCTCATCGAAATACCGGGTAACAGCCATTTCCGGCATGCCAACGAGCCGCACCCAACTTTGCGAATGATCCAGTCCAGGAGGCGAAAACAACACGCAGGTGATCTGGCGAATGCCATGCCTGTCAAAATAATTGACGAAAACGTCCCACAAACGACCTACGTCAGTAGCCGCCGCGGCCGCCGCAAGGAAGTGCCGCATCGAGCAATCCAGTCCTGCTACCCGAGCATATGGCCCGCTCGTGGCCCTTTCCTAGATACCATATTATTTAGATTCGTTGAACGCGCAGCGCATTCGAAAAAAAAGGGACCCCCGAGAGGGTCCCTCCTTATTAGCTTGAGCGGACGATCAGTCGTCCTGGGTAATGAAGCTCGGCAACCCGGTGTCGCCGCCATCATCACCTCCACCGTCGCCCCGTTCGCCACGGTCACGACGCGGGCCCCGGCCGCGGCCACGGTCACCACCGCGATCGCCACGACCACCGTCCCTGCCGCGATCGCCACGAGGACCGCGATCGCTACGCTCGCGCGGTTCGCGAGCCGGACGGGTGTCTTCCAGTTCCTCACCGGTTTCCTGATCGACAACCCGCATCGAAAGGCGGACCTTGCCGCGGTTGTCAATTTCAAGCACCTTGACCTTGACCTCCTGCCCCTCGGAAAGGGCGTCCGCGACCTTTTCAACCCGCTCATTGCGAATTTCAGAGACGTGGACGAGGCCATCCTTGCCACCCATGAAGTTTACGAAGGCCCCGAAATCGACCAGGTTAACGACCTTGCCATTGTAGATCTTGCCGACTTCGGCCTCCTCGACGATGCCCTGAATCCACGCCTTGGCCGCCTCGATCTGCTTGATATCGGACGAGCTGATCTTGATCACGCCCTCATCATCGATGTCGACCTTGGCTCCGGTTTCCGCGACAATCTCGCGGATTACCTTGCCACCGGTGCCGATGACGTCGCGGATCTTCGACTTGTCGATCTGGATCGTCTCGATGCGCGGAGCATGAGCCGACAATTCAGAGCGGGTGTGGTCAAGCGCCTTGGACATTTCGCCAAGGATGTGCGCGCGGCCCTCATTCGCCTGGTGCAGAGCTACCTTCATGATCTCTTCGGTAATACCGGCGATCTTGATGTCCATTTGGAGAGACGTAATGCCCTCGCTGGTGCCGGCAACCTTGAAATCCATATCGCCGAGGTGATCCTCGTCGCCAAGGATGTCGCTCAGAACGGCAAAGTCCGTGCCTTCCAGGATCAGGCCCATGGCGATGCCCGACACCGGCCGCTTCAACGGAACACCAGCATCCATCATCGAAAGCGAACCCCCGCACACCGTTGCCATCGACGAGGAGCCGTTGGATTCGGTAATGTCGGACAGCACGCGGATGGTGTAAGGGAATTCTTCCTTGCTGGGCAGCACGGGATGCAAGGCGCGCCACGCAAGCTTGCCATGACCGACTTCACGACGGCCCGGAGCGCCGAAACGGCCGACTTCACCGACCGAATAGGGCGGGAAGTTGTAGTGAAGCATAAAGCTTTCATAGCTTAGACCGGTAAGGCCGTCGATCATCTGCTCGGCATCCTTTGTGCCCAGCGTGGTGGTGCAGATCGCCTGCGTTTCACCACGCGTGAACAGCGCCGAACCATGAGTGCGCGGCAGGAAGCCGACCATCGCCTCGATCGGACGGATCTGCTTTGTGTTACGCCCATCGATGCGCTGACCATCCTTCAAAATGGCAGTGCGGACGATCTCCGCTTCCAGCTTCTTGACCTGCTTGATTGCAACCATTTGCGTCTGCGGATCTTCGCCGGCGAATGCTTCCTTCGCCTTGGCGCGGGCCGCGTTCAGGGCATCGGAACGCTGCGACTTGTTGGTCAGCTTGTAAGCAGCCGCAATGTCCGCGCCTACCAAGTCCTTGAGCTTTGCCTTGACCGAGGAATAGTCATCGCCGGTCGCCAGTTCCCAAGGATCCTTGGCAGCCTTTTCGGCAAGCTTGATGATCGCCTGAATGACCTTCTTCGATTCCTCATGGGCGAACATGACGGCGCCAAGCATAACGTCTTCCGAAAGCTCCTTGGCTTCGGATTCGACCATCATGACCGCGTCATAAGTTCCCGCGACCACCAGATCGAGTTCGCCTGTCTTCACTTCATCCAGTGAAGGATTGAGCTGATATTCGCCATCCTTGTAGCCAATACGGGCAGCGCCAATCGGGCCCATGAATGGTACACCCGAAATGGTGAGCGCCGCCGACGCCGCGATCATTGCAAGAATATCGGGTTCCGTTTCACCATCAAAGGACAGGACCTGCGCAATGACGTTGATTTCGTTGTAAAAACCTTCCGGGAACAGCGGACGGACCGGACGGTCGATCAGTCGGGAAACCAGCGTTTCCTTTTCCGTGGCGCCGCGTTCGCGCTTGAAGAATCCGCCCGGTATACGACCGGCGGACGAGAATTTTTCCTGATAGTGAACGGTGAGCGGGAAGAAATCCTGCCCTTCCTTCACCGATTTGGCGGCGGTGACTGCACACAGCACTACGGTTTCGCCATAGGTTGCCAGCACTGCGCCGTCCGCTTGGCGGGCAACACGGCCCGTTTCGAGTGTCAGGGTTTTTCCGCCCCACTCGATTTCTACTTTCTTGATATCAAACATGGATTTTCCTTCCTCCCGCCTGCCCTATGCAGACGGTGGCCTATGTGCGGGCAGAACCGGCCCGCAGCGGTTTTGGGGCCAATTTCGTACCCCTGACCATTCCGCCGAATTACGGTTTGGCCTTGTTTGTATCCTGCGAAGGCAGGAATTCAGGGTCTCAAGCACATCGCCCGGAAACCCTGGGCTCCCGCTTCGCAGGAGCACATCCTCCGCAGCGAGGATGTAAAAAGAAACGGCCCCGCACAGGGGCCGTCCCGTTATTTGCGAAGACCCAGCTTCGCGATAAGCTCTGCGTAGCGTCCTGCATCCTTCTTCTTCAGATAGTCCAGAAGACTGCGGCGCTTGTTGACCAGCATCAGTAGACCACGGCGGCTGTGATTATCCTTGTGGTGCCCCTTGAAATGCTCAGTCAAGTTCACGATGCGTTCGGTCAGGATCGCCACCTGCACCTCGGGTGAACCGGTATCGCCACTTTGGCGGGAGTGCTCGGTGATCAGTTCCTGCTTGCGCTCAGCTGTAATCGACATCGTCATCCTTTCAAATTAGAGGTTGAACCCGCGAACAACCCGGACGTCGCCGTCCGAAACCTCCACCAGCGCGACCGGCACATTGTCCAGCCTTGCAAAATGAAGTCCGTCATCTGCGGATGTCCCGCCCAAGACCTGACCCTGTCGGATCAGCCTTGCCTGGTCGGGGGTGAGGTCGAAAGCCGGGATGTCGTCCAGCCCTGCCTCAATTGGCAAGATTATGTCTTCAAGGGAGCGGCCTTTACCGCAATCCCGCAATTTGTCCAGCGAAATCGCCTCAGTAAGACCGAATGGCCCCGCCTTAGTCCGGCGAAGCAGGGTGACGTGGCCAACAGTGCCCAGCGCCAGCGCAATGTCCCGGGCCAGCGAACGGATATAGGTCCCTTTGGAGACATGGGCGGTGAGGGTCGCTTCTCGCAGGCCATCGCCATCCGCGTCGCTATTGGCATGGCTAATAGAGAGGCTGTACACGCTCACTGCCCTCACCCTCATCTCTATATCTTCCCCGGCCCTCGCCAGATCATAAGCGCGCCGCCCTTCCACCTTGATCGCCGAATAGACAGGCGGCACCTGTTCGATCGGTCCAGTGAACCGACCCAGCACCGCTTCCAACTCAGCCTTTCCGGGACGGCGGTCCGACGTCGCGATCACCTCCCCTTCGGCATCCAGCGTATCGGTCTGCTCGCCAAAGCGGATCGTGAAATCGTAGATTTTCGATGCGTCCAGCATCCGCCCGCAAAGCTTTGTCGCCTCGCCGAGGGCGATCGGGAGAACGCCGGTAGCCAAGGGGTCGAGCGTCCCGCCATGGCCTACTTTTATTTTCCCGTGGCCACCTTCGCGCAGCGCGCGCTTGACCGCGCCGACCGCCTGTGTCGACCCTAGCTCAAGCGGCTTGTCCAATATGATCCACCCGTTCACAGGCGGGTCAGTAGCCGGGACTCGCCTTCTTGTCAGCGCTTTGTTTGTGGTGTTTCCGTTTGGACGGAGGTGCAGAGCTCTTCACCATCGCTTCGATGGGGCAACGCTGACCCCGCACCAGGATCGTCCCGAACCGATCGAGCGTGTCGGGTCCGCGCGTCTCAAAACCAATAGTTTCCACGAAAGGAAGATCAGTGCAGTTCGACATCAGACTGGCACGGTACCAATCGCCATGGATATCCTGGATATAGACTGCCCTTGTGCCATCCGCCCTCCAGTCACGGATTGATCCCGTGTTTACAAACGGAATGGAGGCTTCCTTGACGGCGGGCCGATCGGGTGGAGAAGCTCCCCCGCTTTCCCCGGCGAAAAGGGCGGCGGCAACAATGATGCCTGCGGCGATGGCTTCCTTGTACGACATTTTCCGGCTCCTGTCCTTACATGAGCCCCTGTCGCAAGCGGATATGGGGAACAGCGGAACAGGATCAATGCCGGCTACAATTTGATACAAAAAACTTCGGCCAGAGGGAGGCTTCACTCTCCCTCTTCAAGGTCCCTCGCCACTTTGGGATCTCTTAGCAGCCGATCGATATGCCCGCCCTCATCGAAGCTTTCATCGATCAGGAACTTCAGCTTTGCCGCATATTTAAGCTTTGTTCGCGCCGCTACTTCACGCTGCAAAAAGGCCGTATTGGTGCGCAGCGCCTTCAGTACCGCTTCTTCATCCGCGCCCAGCAGCGGTTTTACAAACGCCGTGGCATGGCGAAGATCGGGCGACATGCGTACTTCGGTGACAGAGACCATGTGCTTTGCGAGCACGTCGTCATGCACGTCCCCCCGCATGAGAATTTCAGAAAGGATATGACGCACCTGCTCTCCCACGCGAAGTACGCGGACAGATGGGCCATCGGTGGATGAAGTATGAGCCATGGTTTCCCTCTCCCCTTCTGGGGAGAGGGCGGGGAGAGGGGAATGCGCAAATAGCACTCCCCGCCCGACTTCATGGGGTCAGACCCCTCTCCCTAACCCTCTCCCTAACCGGCAGAGGAAATGTTGCGGCCGCGTCAAAGCGTCCTTGCGCGTTCCTCAACCTCATATGTCTCAAGATAGTCGCCCGGCTTGATATCCGTGTGACCAGCGAAGGTCACACCGCATTCGAGGCCAGCGCGAACCTCCGCCACATCGTCCTTGAACCGACGAAGCGATGCGATCTCGCCATTGTAGACAATGACGTCGTCGCGCGTGATCCGTGCCTTTAGCGCCTTGCGGATGAAGCCGTCGGTGACGAGCAGACCCGCCGCCTTACCGTGCTTGCCAGCGGAGAACACCTCCTTGACTTCAGCGCGGCCGACCACAGTCTCGATCCGCTCGGGACCCAGCTCGCCTGCCATCTCGCCCTTAATGTCCTCGATAAGGTCATAGATGACATCGAAATATTTCAAGCGGACCTTATCCCGCTCGGCCAACGTCCGCGCCTTCGCATTGGGACGCACGTTGAAGCCGATGAGCGGTGCATTGGAGGCTGCTGCAAGGGTTACGTCGGACTCCGTGATCGCCCCTACACCGCTGTGCAGTACGCGTACTTTGATCTCGTCGGTTGACGCCTTGTTGAGCGAACTCACAATGGCTTCCACCGATCCTTGGACATCACCCTTCACAACCACCGGATATTCGATGACCTTGTCGTTAAGGGCAGAGAACATATGTTCGAAGGATGTGGGCGCAGCCGTTGTCCGCTTACGGTTCATCTGCTCCTGGCGATAAGCCGCGACTTCACGGGCACGCGCCTCATTCTCGACCACGGTCAGCGTATCGCCCGCCTGCGGAACGCCGGACAGGCCAAGCACCTCCACGGGAACCGAGGGACCAGCCTCCTTCACATTCTTGCCCTTGTCGTCGATCATCGCACGGACCTTGCCGCTTTCTCCGCCGACCACGAAGATATCGCCCACGTTAAGCGTGCCACGCTTGACCAGGATCGTCGCAACAGGTCCCCGGCCCTTGTCGAGCTTGGCTTCGACGACTGTACCCTCGGCGGCGCGCTTCGGATTGGCTTTCAACTCGATGATTTCCGCCTGCAGCATGATTTTCTCGATCAGATCGTCAAGTCCGATCTTCTTGAGCGCGGAAACCTCGACGTCCTGAACTTCGCCACCCATATCCTCGACGATGACTTCATGCTCCAGCAGGCGTTCACGAACCTTCTGGGCATTGGCATTATCCTTGTCGATCTTGTTGATCGCCACGATCATCGGCACGCCCGCGGCCTTGGTATGATTGATGGCCTCAATCGTCTGCGGCATCAGCCCGTCGTCGGCAGCCACCACCAGCACCACGATATCGGTCACGTTCGCACCACGCGCGCGCATTTCCGTAAAGGCTTCATGGCCCGGCGTATCGAGGAACGTTATGACATGCCCCTCCTTCGTCTTCACCTGATGCGCGCCGATATGCTGGGTAATGCCGCCCGCTTCGCCGGCGACGACATCCGTTCCGCGCAATGCGTCCAGCAGCGAGGTCTTGCCGTGATCGACATGACCCATGATGGTTACGACCGGAGGACGCGTCTTCAGCGTCTCGTCGGCGTCCACATCCGTCGCTGTATCGATGTCGATATCCGATTCCGACACGCGCTGAATGCGGTGGCCGAATTCTTCGACCAATAATTCCGCCGTATCCTGGTCGATCGTCTGATTGACAGTGACCATGGTGCCCATCTTGAACAGCGATTTCACCAGGTCCGCGCCTTTTTCGGCCATACGGTTGGCGAGTTCCTGAACAGTGATCGCCTCTGGCACGATGACGTCGCGCACCTGTTTTGCCTGCGGTTCGCGCACACCGCCCATCTGGTGCCGCTTTTCTTTCTCACGAGCGCGTTTCAGCGCCGCGAGCGAACGTGCCCGCGCGCCGCCGTCGCCGTCGTTAAGAGCGCGGTTGACCGTCAGCTTACCCGATTGGCGGCGATCATGATCGCCCTTGGTCCGGGCAGGCTTGGGCTCGGGGCGCTTGACGGGAGCCACAGGCGTGAATTTGCGCGGAGGCGGACGGTCGCCCGCTTCATTCGTCTCTTCCACTGCGGGCTCGGCCGCCGCTGCGACAGTGTCCTGTGCCTGAGCGGGTTGCTCTTCAGCGGCAGGGGCGGTGTTCTCCACCACCTCTGGCTCAGGCGCCTTACGGGCAGCTTCTTCTTCCGCCAGTCGTTTCTCTTCGGCCCGGCGACGCTCTTCCTCGCCCGCCTGTTGTTTTGCCGCTTCCTCACGGCGACGCGCGTCTTCAAGCGCGTTCATCCGAGCCTCTTCGGCCTCCCGCAGCAGTTTCGCCTGAAGCTCCTGACGAGTCATCAAACTGTCCGGCGCAGGACGACGGGGCGGAGGCGGTGGCGCGGGGCGAGGTGCAGGCGCTTGCTGCACAGGTTCAGGAACGGGCGCAGGTGCGGTATCCAACTCGCCCGGCTTGCCGATGAGGCGGCGGCGCTTCACCTCGACCACGACCGTATTCTTGCGGCCATGGCTGAAGCTCTGCTGCACTTGTCCGGCCTCAACCGTCCGCTTCAGGCCCAAAGGCTTGCGGCCCAGTTTCGGCTTGTCCGTATCGCTTTCACTCATCGACTAAACCAGTTCCTTCGATCAACATTCCCGGCGCGGAGCAATTCTCCGAACCCATTTCGTTATTTACTCATCCACTGCAATATTCGGAGCACCCTGACTCGCGGGCGTCGCGATTTGCGCTCCGTTAGCGCATCCGAGGAAAAGTTGCCAGCGGCCAAGTATTTCGCCGACGCGATCCGCCGCCCTTTTATCAATGATGGCAATGTGGACTACATTGTCGCGACCCATTGCCATAGATAAGGGTGCCCGGTCTACAGGCAAGACCGTTCCGGCAAGATCGGTTCCTTCCATTCCATTTCCGACGCGCAAAGCCTGATCGAGCTTTCGATTTCCGTCGCTGGCCGCGTCGGCGGCATGCAGGAGCATGTGCACCTGCCCCCTGCGGGCGGCCACCTCTATCTTCTCCGATCCGGTCACAAGCATTCCGGCGCGCGCTTCCAACCCCAGTCGGTCGAGCGTAGCTTGTTGCAGGGCCGTCTCAATGCGGTCGGGAAGATCGCTGGAGAGCGTGAATGCCGAAGTCTTGTAAGCGCGCGCCAGGCCGCCCTTCAGCTTTCCGTTTTCAAGCGCTTTTTGAAAAGCGGCGCGGTCGACCCCGATCCAGGCGCCACGGCCCGGCGCTCGGGCGCGAACGTCAGGCGCGACCTGTCCGTCCGGCCCAAGGGCCAGCCGAATGAGGCCTTCACGAGCCTCACGTTCGCCGGAAAGAATGCAGCGGCGGGTGTTTTCACTCATACGCCCCCTCCTTCCAAAGAAGGGGACCTGGAACGAACGCGCCGCCTACCTCAACGCCTAACGTGTCATTGGGAAGTATCCGCAACCGCGTCCTCCCCATTGGTCTCGTCTTCGAACCAGTGCGCGCGAGCGGCCATGATGATCTCGTTGCCTTGCTCTTCGCTAAGCCCATACTCGGCCAGTACGCCGCCCTTGTCTTCGACAGGTTCCTTGCGGCGGCGATTGTCCGTCCGCTTTTTGGCGACGAGTTCGTCAGTGGCAAGATCCGCCAGGTCATCCAGTGTCAGGATCCCGGCCTTGCCCAGCGTCACCAGCATCGCCTCGGTCAGATGCGGTATGTCGGCGAGCGCGTCTTCGACCCCCAGGCCACGGCGTTCTTCACGGGCAGCGGCCTCGCGGCGCTCCAGCGCCTCAAGCGCACGGCTCTGCAGCTCCTCCGCCAACTCCTCATCAAAGCCTTCGATGCCGGCCAGTTCCTCGATCCCGACATAGGCGACTTCCTCAAGCTCGGAAAAGCCCTCGGCGACGAGGAGTTGCGACAGCGTCTCATCCACATCCAGTTCGCCCTGGAACATTTCGGAGCGCTCGACGAATTCCTTCTGCCGCTTCTCGCTGGCATCGGCTTCCGTCATGATATCGATGGCCTTGCCGGTCAGCTGACTGGCCAGGCGGACATTCTGCCCCCGGCGGCCGATGGCGAGCGAAAGCTGGTCATCGGGGACCACCACCTCGATACGCCCTTCGTCCTCGTCGATGACGACGCGGCTGACCGTTGCCGGCTGCAGTGCGTTGACCACGAAAGTGGCCGTGTCTTCGCTCCAGGGAATGATGTCGATCTTTTCGCCCTGCATTTCCTGCACAACCGCCTGAACGCGACTGCCTTTCATGCCGACGCAAGCCCCCACAGGATCGATACTGCTATCGCGGCTGATAACGCCGATCTTGGCGCGGCTGCCCGGATCGCGTGCGGCGGCCTTGATCTCTATGATGTTGTCGTAGATTTCCGGCACTTCCTGCGCGAACAGCTTCTTCATGAATTCCGGATGCGCGCGCGAAAGGAATATCTGAGGTCCGCGATTTTCGCGACGGACATTAAGGATGATGGAGCGAACCCTGTCGCCCACACGCACCACTTCCCGCGGGATCTGCTGGTCACGGCGAATGACGCCTTCGGCCCGGCCAAGATTTACGACCACATGACCGAATTCCACGCTTTTGACGACGCCGGTGATGATTTCGCCGACGCGATCCTTGAACTCCTCATGTTGCCGCTCGCGTTCGGCATCACGGACCTTCTGGAAGATCACCTGCTTTGCCGATTGAGCATCGATGCGACCAAGGTCGATCGGAGGAAGCGGATCGACGATGAAATCGCCCACCTTTGATCCAGGCTGCAGTTTCTGCGCGGCCTTTACATCGACCTGTTTGAAAAAGTCGTCGACCTGCTCAACCACTTCCACCACGCGCCACAAGCGTAGGTCGCCGCTATCGGGGTCGAGCTTGGCGCGAATGTCATTTTCGGCGCCATAGCGGGCACGAGCAGCGCGCTGAATCGCGTCCTCCATCGCCTCAATGACGATGGCCTTGTCGATCATCTTCTCCGACGCGACGCTATTGGCAATAGCGAGAAGTTCAGCTTTGTTCGCGGAAATGGCGTTAGCCATGGTCTAATCCCTATCCTTCCGTTTGAATATCGTCCGCGCCTTCCGAAGAAAGCGGCATTGTAGCATTGATGAGAGCGTCGGTCAGCACCAGCTTCGCGCCATGGATATTGGCAAAGTCGACCAGCACCTCCCCCATTTTGGGGTCATTTAACCGTACTGTCGAGCCATCGATTCCGGCGAGCTTCGCCTTGAACTGCTTGCGGCCATCCACCGCCTCGGTGACGTTCACCCGAGCTTCATGACCGGCCCAGTCGGCAAAATCCTGAAGGCGCGTCAGCGGGCGATCGATACCGGGCGAACTTACCTCCAGCCGGTAAGCCTCCTCGATTGGATCAACTTCGTCGAAACGATCAGAAATGCGGCGGGAAAGCGAGGCGCAATCGTCAATGGTAAGCTGCCGGGTGTCCGGACGCTCCGCCATGACCTGAAGCGTCAGGTCATCGCCACCCCCGAACAGCTTCACCCGCACGAGCGCGAAACCCAGAGCCTTCGCCTCTGGTTCGATCAACTCGGTCAATGCGGCGATATCCGCCATTCCTGCTCCAGTCCAAGGCATGCGCTTTTGCCGCCGGCCCCTTTCGGCGCCAGCCTCAACATGTTTGACGATGTCGAGAGATGTTGTGCCTATAGCCGCAAGTTCAACATACCGCAAGCCTTGCCGAACCCATGTCCTTGCAACAATTTTCGTCATTCTCGATTATCGGTCCATCTGAATCTGTAGGAGCGGGTTTCATGACCAAATATGTCTTCATTCTAATGCTGACCCTGGCCGCGCCCTCCTGCAGCAATGGCGCGACGAGGGGAGAGGAGAGCAGCGGCGCGCGGCCATTCACGACGCAAGAGGTCGGAAACTTCGACGAGCCATGGGCGATGACCTTCTTGCCCGATGGTCGTCTGCTGGTGACGGAAAAGAAAGGCCGCCTTGAAATATTTACCCCATCAACGGGATCGAGCACAGATGTCCAGGGCGCGCCCAAAGTCGTTTATGCTGGTCAGGGCGGCTTTGGCGACGTCGTGCTCGGTCCGGACTTCTCCACAAGCGGGTTGATTTATCTAAGCTGGGTGGAAGCTGGCCCGAACAGCACCTCAGGCGCCGTTGTCGGACGCGCAAGATTGGTGGAGGTCAATGGCGCGGCACGACTGGAGAATCTTCACATTATATGGAAACAGACGCCGAAGGTTCAGGGAGAGGGACATTTTTCGCAGCGCATCGTCTTCTCTCCCGACGGACAATATATGTTCATCGGCTCGGGCGAGCGGCAACAGTTCGATCCAGCACAGGACATGAAGGCCAATCTGGGCAAAATCGTCCGCCTGCACCCGGACGGCTCGGTGCCGCCTGACAATCCCTTTGCAAGCAGAGGCGGGGTTGCCGCACAAATATGGTCGCTGGGTCACCGCAACATTCTTGGCTTGGCTTTCGATGCGGAAGGACGGCTGTGGGAGCAGGAAATGGGCCCGAGGGGTGGCGATGAGGTCAATCTTATCAAAAAGGGTACGAACTATGGCTATCCCATTGTGTCCAATGGCGATCATTATAGTGGAGAGCAGATTCCCGATCATTCCACCCGGCCGGAGTTCGAGAAACCGAAATTGTGGTGGAATCCTTCCATATCACCCGCGGGGCTGATGATTTATTCCGGCAAGCTTTTCCCAGAATGGACAGGATCGCTTTTTATGGGCGCGTTATCGGGCGCGGCGCTGGTCCGTGTTGCCCTTGATGGCGAGGGCGCTCGCAAGGCCGATCATTGGGACATGGGGAAACGGATCAGAGAGGTGGAGCAAGGGCCGGATGGATCGATATGGCTGCTGCAAGACGGCTCCGGCGGCAGGCTATTGAAGCTTAGTCCACGACGCTGACGTCCCCATTATCCTCTGACCGCGATATCGGCAGGCTCGGAAGTAACGGGATAGCCGAGATCTTCGGGAATGCAGAGATGCTGCCTTCCTTCCCGCTCCTCCATCCAGGGCGTGACAATGCGAATGGCTATTGATCGAGCGTGAGCACTTGCCGAGTCGAAGTCCTTGAATTGCGCCAACCGCTCCAGATTGCGCCGGGTGGGAAAGATCAAATGCACCTCGCCTCTGTTTGCGCGATCAATCACCTCGGACGCACTTGCCCAAAAAAGCCGGATATTTTCGGTAGCGTCCACCACGGCAGCATGGCTGTCATTGGGTAGTCGGGCCAAATAGAAGCGAGTGTCATAAATACGGCTACGCCTTAAGTTCGGCAACCATCGCGCGAAGGGAACAAGCTGATCGAGATCGAGCGAAAGACCATATTCGTCGAGCAAGCTGCCAAAGGCTTCGCCCGCCGCCAACCGCTCGCGCATTTCCTTTGCAAGCGCCATTTCCACCGGAGCAGCGAAGCCGAGGGCAAGGCCGCATTCCTCCAGCGTTTCGCGAACCGCCGCCACCCGCGCGGTCGCTTCATCGAATTCGAGATCGGGAGCGAACATCCGCGCCGGGCTTTCGTCCCCCACGTCGACGGCGCCTCCCGGAAACACAAGCGCACCTGCGGCAAAGTCCATGGTGCCTGCGCGCTCCATCATCAGCAGTTCAGCGCATTGCCCTTCCCGTTCGCGAAAAATGACGAGTGTGGCGGCGGGCCGGGCCGGTGGGATATCTTTTGCGGTCATCACATTCCTTTAGACCAGAATGCCACGCAAGAAACCCCTTCCAGACTGGCGCCGCACCTGCATTGCAGGCTGCGCCCACTGCCCCGCTTCGGGACAGTGGCTACCCCTCCTTGGCCGTGGAATTTGAGGCTAACCGATGCTAAAAAATTGGTTAATTTCTAGTCTGTGAAATCCAGGAGCAGTAATCATGCGAAGGTTAATCCTATGGGCAGCGGCCCTTGGCACGGCTGGCCTATGGGTGCACGACGCCTATGCCCGCCCAGGCGCAACGGGCGTGTCTTCGGCCGGAAACGCATCGATGTCAGTCGTCCGGCACGGCAGGTCGGGACACATGCGCGTGCACCGTTGGGGGCATGTGATAGGCGGGCGCTGGCATGGCGGCTTTTTCGCACCTGGTGGCTGGACTGCCTGGCAGCCGCCGGTTGTCGGATTTGTCCTGCCCAGCTACTGGATCCAGCCCGCATTCTACGTTCCCGATTATCGCGCCTATGGCCTGCCGGCGCCGGCTTATGGCTATGGCTGGTCGCGTTATTATGATGATGCGGTACTGACCGACCGGTATGGCAGGGTTCTGGATAGTCGGCGGGGCGTGCACTGGGACGAAGAACGATACCGTCGCGAGACCTATCGACAAGCCCCTCCCCCGCGTCTCCCCGACTATGACTATGGCGACTATAATGATTATGGAGTGACCTACCGGGGCGCGTCCGAAGATTCGGGATATCGCGGCACTTGGACAGGCACTTGGACCGGCGAGGACGGACGGACCTATAGCGGCACCTATAGTGGCGAGTTCCGTGACAGGACCCAGGCAAGCGCAATCCCCGTCGAACCGCACTGGCAGAATGTCGCCCCCGCGCAAGCGGTTCCGGTGCTCCCCTATCAAAGCGGCTATTACGCCGGCGGCTTTTATTATCCCGCACCCACAGTGACCACTGTTGTCGTTCACCCGTCAGTGACGACAACCACGACGACCTTCATAGAAGAAGAGGTCATCCACCCCGCGCGCAAGACATGGCGGCCGAAGAGAAAATTTATCAAAAGACGGTAGTCGGAGTTCCGCAAAGCCAGGAGCAGAGGGCATCGGCGGCCTGACCTTCGCACCCTCCCTATTTCGGGAAAATCCCTGCCAGTTCCATGGGAAGGTTCCGGTCGCCATACTCGCTGGAAATGGCGACCTCCCGGATCGCCTGTTCCTGTGCATTGGGATCAAAACGCGTCCAGCCATTTTTGCCGAGGCGTTCCAGCGGCCGGTAACGGATCTTGTACTGCATCCGCTTGGATCCTTCGACCCAATAGCCAAGGTAAACATAAGGAAGACCCGCCCGGCGCGCGCGCAAGATGTGATCCATGATGATATAATTGCCAAGGCCCGGCCTGGTCGGATGGTGCGGATCGAAGAAGCTGTAGATCATCGATAGCCCGTCGCTCTGCCGGTCGGTCAGGCAGGCGCCGACCAGCCGTCCCGGCGCGCCGGTGTCCGATGGTTCACGATATTCGATGACATAGCTTTCCACCGGCGTCTGTTCGACCATGTCGGCAAAGTCCATCTCATCCATTTCGGTCATGCCGCCGCCCGGATGACGCGACTTCAGGTAACGGCGAAGCAGTTCAAACTGTTCGTCCGTGGACCAGGGCTTGCACGCAGTGACGACCAGATCATCGTTGCGGCGGAGCAGCTTGCGCTGGGTGGCGTTGGCCTGAAACTCATGCGTGACGACGCGAACCGAGACACAGGCGGTGCATCCCGCGCAACTTGGACGGTAGGCCACGTTCTGACTGCGGCGGAAGCCGATACGGCCCAATGCGTCATTCAGTTCAGAAGCGTTTTCGCCACTGAGTTCTGTAAAAACCTTCCGTTCGCTCCGCCCAGACAAGTAGGGGCATGGGCTGGGATTGGTCACGAAAAATCGTGGGAACCGAAAGGGCGCTGTCACCGTCTCTCCGACCTCGTCTTATGGTTGCTGGACTCCGACAAGACAACTATGCCGCCAGCCATTCTACATGAAAAGCTTGTTTACCACGAAAGATGATGCATCCTCAATTTTTTGCCGATTTTGGCACATCAGGATGCGTGTTTTCGTCAGTGCGGCCATAAGATGAATGATGAAGCTGCGATCGGAGCCCCGCCAGTTCCGGTTCAGTTAAGGTTGAAGGGGATTCGCAGAGTCGTCCGTACGTCATTGGCGTCGTCTGTCGCGCCCATCTCGACGGTCCAGTTGATGGTGGTTCGGACGGGCAAATGACCGCCATGCCAAGAGGGAGAGCGGCCTACGTTACATGGTGGCGCGCATGGCATGGCAGATATTGGGTGAAGAATCCGCCACAGCACCGGCTTTCTCGACCAAGATCGGCGGCCTTCACCGCCGACGCACGCATTCCGGTTCAGGCGAGTTCTACCGGCGAGACCTCATAGCCAGCCGCCATAAGCGCGGCCATAAGCTGATCGAGATGCGCCCGATCGCGGGTTTCGCATTCAATGTCGGTGATGAGGCCCTTTGCCGGCAGCGTGGTGAACACCCGCTGGTGATAGACCTCGATGATGTTGACCTGCTGCTCATCGAAGATGCGCGCAACATGGAACAGTGCGCCCGGCCGGTCTTGCAGCCGGATCCGCAGACGCGCCAGCCTTCCTGAGCGGGCAAGGTCGCGAAGCAGCACATTGGCCAGCAGGCGTGTATCGATGTTGCCGCCGCAGAGCACAAGGCCTACGGTACGGTCCTTGAACTGCTCCTTGTGCGCCAAAAGCGCTGCAAGGCCAGCCGCTCCGGCGCCTTCGACCACGGTTTTCTCGATCTGGAGGAGCAGGCTCACCGCTTCTTCCAGATAGCGTTCGCTCACCAGAACAATGTCGTCGGCAAGCGCCTGCACGAACTTGCGGGTAAGTTCGCCTGGCTGCTTGACGGCAATGCCCTCGGCAAGGGTATCGCCATCACAGGAAAGTTCTTGGCCTTTCACATTGGCATACATGGATGGGTAAAGTTCCGCCTGCACCCCGACCAGGCAGATGTCAGGCTTCACCGCACGCGCGGCAACGCCCATGCCCGAGAACAGCCCGCCGCCGCCGATAGGGATGACCAGTGTGTCGATATCGGGCGCTTCTTCAAGCATTTCCAGCGCGACCGTGCCCTGCCCCGCAATGATGTCCGGCTCGTCGAATGGATGGACGAAGGTCAGCCCCCGTTCCTTCTCCAACTCGCGGCTATGGGCATAGGCGTCCTCAAATTTTTCGCCGTACAGCACCACCGTGGCACCATGGCCCTGGGTCTGCATGACCTTAACCGTTGGCGTGGTGCGCGGCATGACGATAGTGACCGGCACGCCCAGGCGCGCACCATGATAGGCAAGGCCCTGCGCATGATTGCCGGCCGATGCGGCGATCACGCCTTTTTTCCGCTCCTCCTGGCCCAGCAGCAACAGGCGATTGAGCGCGCCGCGTTCCTTGTAAGCCGCCGTGAATTGCAGGTTCTCGAACTTCAGATATACTTTCGCACCAATCAAATCTGACAGCGTGCGGCTGTGCAGGGTCGGAGTGCGGACGATCGACGCGCTAATCCGCTGCTGCGCTGCCTTCACATCCTCAACGGAAACGGGCAATGCAGTCGCATCGACGCGGGTCATTTTCTGTTCGTTCATGGGGCGAAAGCCCTAAAAGCGAAAGCGGCATAATTCAAGCAGGCCTTTGCCGCCATGCCCCTAGCTTCCTGTCAAATGAGGCGATATGCGGTATTTATGGCAAAGATCGCATTTATCGGCCTCGGTATCATGGGCGGACCCATAGCGGGGCATCTCGCCGCCGCCGGGCATGAGCTCACCGTGTTCAACCGCTCCATGAGCAAGACGCAGGCTTGGATTGAGAAGCATGGCGGGGAGGCAGCGGTCACCCCAGCCAAGGCCGCCGAAGGAGCCGATATAGTGGTCAGCTGCGTCGGCACGGATGACGATCTTGCTGCCGTGACGCTGGGCCGCGACGGCGCGTACCGCAGCATGAAGCCGGGCAGCCTCTATATCGACCATACCACCGTTTCGGCTCGCATCGCCCGGCAACTTTTCGTCGAGGGCGAAAGCCGGGGCATTTTCTTTGTTGACGCCCCGGTTTCCGGTGGACAGGCAGGGGCCGAAAAGGGCGCGCTTTCCATCATGTGCGGCGGCACTCCTGAAGCCTTTGCCGCCGCCCGCCTGGTTATGCAGGCCTATGCAAGCCGCGTCGTCCATGTTGGGCAGGCAGGCGCCGGACAGACGACGAAGATGGTCAATCAGATCTGCATCGCCGGCCTGCTCCAGGGACTATCCGAGGCTCTTCGCTTTGCCCAGGCCGCAGAGCTGGATCTCGACAAGGTTTTTGAGGCGATTTCCGGCGGCGCGGCGCAAAGCTGGCAATTGGACAATCGCTGGAAGACGATGGCGCAAGACAATTTCGACTTTGGCTTTGCGGTAGACTGGATGCGCAAGGATCTGGGGCTGACGCTTGAAGAAGCACGGGCGAACGGGGCCACACTGCCGGTCACCGCAATGGTTGACCAATTCTACGCCGATGTGCAGGCGATGGGCGGAAATCGCCAGGACACCAGCGCGCTGGTAAGGCGATTGACCAAGGCATGAGAAAGATTTCTGGCGGCTTGAAGGCCAGAGTTCCGTCGCCCGTGAAGAAGAAAGGGAATAAGGCCCTTTCCCTTTCCACTGCGTTTCTCCTTTCCCCAATGGCTCTTCCCTCTTCAGCCCTGGCCGCAGGCCTGATCGATAATGTGAACGGCTTTACGCTGGACGAAAATGGAAAGATCGTCCGCTTCGACGCTCTCCTGATCGACGACAATGGCAAGGTCGAAAAGCTACTTCAACGCAAGGACAAGCGGCCAGAAAAGCTCGATTTCCGTACCGACGGCAAGGGCCGCACGTTAATGCCCGGCTTTATCGATTCCCACGGGCATGTGATGGCGCTCGGCTTTCAGGCGCTCACCCTGGACCTCAGCAAGGCCAGATCCCTCGTTGAGGCGCTGACGATGGTGAAAGCCTATGCCGAAGCCAATCCCCAGCGCAGGTGGATCATTGGAACCGGATGGAACCAGGAGGCCTGGGGCCTGCGGCGCTTTCCGAACGCAGCCGATATCGACGCGGTTGTGCCCGGCACGCCGGTTTGGTTGGAGCGCGTGGACGGCCATGCTGGCTGGGCAAACAGCAAGGCGATGCAATCCGCCGGGATCACGTCTGCCACCAAGACTCCGGAAGGCGGCCGCATTGAGATGGAGGCCGGCAAGCCAAGCGGAATTTTCGTGGACGCCGCCATGTCGCTGATGGAAAAGGTCCTGCCCCCTCCGCTTCCGAAGGAACGGGATCTGGCCTTTTCGAAGGCGCAGCAAAATCTGTTGAGCCAAGGAGTCACCGCCATCGCCGATATGGGCACGACCCTGGACGATTGGCAGACCTTTCGCCGCGCCGGGGATCGGGGCAATCTAAGGCTGAGGATCATTTCCTATGCCGACGGGATTGACGCCATGCTGCAGACGGCCGGATCGGAACCGACACCATGGCTTTATGATGGCCGGCTCCGCATGGTCGGCGTCAAATTCCTGCTCGACGGCGCGTTGGGCTCACGTGGCGCATGGCTAAAAGCACCCTATGCCGACGCGACAGGCCAGACCGGCCTTCCGCTGATGAGCGGCGCGCAGCTTCGAAACCAGATGAGCCGTGCCGCCATGGACGGATTTCAGGTCGCCGTCCACGCTATTGGCGACCGCGCCAACGTGGAGCTGCTGGATGCGATCGACGAGCTTGCCGAAACCTATAAGGGCGACCGGCGCTGGCGGATCGAACATGCGCAGATTGTTGATCCCGCCGATCTGCCACGCTTCGCCCGCAATGGGATCATCGCTTCAATGCAGCCACTGCATGAGGCAAATGATTGGAAGATGACCGAAGCACGCCTTGGGATAAACCGCCTGACGGGCGCCGACGCCTGGCGCTCGATGCTGGCCAACAAAGTGCCGCTCGCTTTTGGATCGGACGTCCCGGTCGAACCCGCCAATGGCTTTGCAGGTATTGCGGTCGCGATGACACGGGAAGACGGAGCGGGCGAACCCTTCGGCGGATGGATGCCCGAACAACGGATTTCGCTGGAAGATGCGCTTAAGGCCTATACATTGGGGGGTGCCTATGCGGCCCGCGCCGAAGGCCGGTTGGGAACGCTGATGCCCGGCAAGAGCGCTGACTTCCTGATGCTCGAGACCGATATCGGCATGGCCTCTCCCTCCGAAATACGCGCTGCCTCGGTTGAGGAGACATGGATCGGCGGAAAGCCTCAATATGTCAGGGGTGGCGCGCCTGTGAGTCAAAGAGATGCAAAGTGACCACGATCAAGCTTACCACCAAATATATTGAAAAGCCCTGGGGGCGGACCCAAATTCCGGCGATTTTCCCCAACCCCGATGGAAGACAGATTGGCGAAATCTGGTTCGACGGTCCGGAAGGCGAGCGCCCGCCGCTGCTGGTCAAATATATTTTCACGAGCGAACGGCTTTCGATCCAGGTCCATCCCAATGACGCTGAAGCGAAAGAACGCGGCCTGCCCGGCGGCAAGGAAGAATGCTGGTATATCCTTGAGGCGGAACCAGATGCGAGGCTTGGCGTAGGTCTCAACCGTCACTTGAACGGTGAGGAGCTTCGCACCGCGGCGCTGGATGGCTCCATCGAGCAACTGATGGACTGGAAGCCAGTTCAGGCCGGCGATTTCTTCTTCATCCCCGCCGGCACAGTCCACGCCATCGGCGCCGGCATCACGCTGGTGGAGGTGCAGCAGAATGTGGATGTCACTTACCGCCTCTATGACTATGGTCGCCCACGCGAGCTTCATCTGGAAGATGGCGTGGCCGTAAGCAAGGCGGAACCATATGCCTTTTCCCCGCGCAACATTTCCTTGGGCTCCAATGCCCAGTTGATGCCCGGCAAACCTTTTGCGCTGGAGATGAAGGCGCTGGACCGGGGGACTGCGATTTCCCTTAGCGGGACATCGTGGTTCATTCCCCTCAGCGGATCCGGCGAGCTGGGCGGCAAATCCTGGCGTGGCAGCGAATGCTGGTACATTCAGGACGCTGCGGAGTTGACCGTCGCCGAGAAAGCAAATGCCCTGATCGCGCGCATTTGACACAGACCTACGTTCGTCCGCGCTCGCCCTTCAACCACAGCGGCAACCCCGCCACCACCAGCGCGACGGCGTCCGCCTCTGCCGCCAAAAGCTGATTCAGCCGTCCTGCCTCATCCCTGAATGCCCGACCGAGGGGCGTTTCCGGCACGATCCCGGAACCGACTTCGTTCGATACGAAGATCACCTGCCCCGCTTGCCGTTGAAGCGCCTGGACCAGACGCTGGCGTGCGGCGGTCAGATCCAGTTCCGCCAGCATCAGGTTGCTCAGCCACAGCGTCAGGCAGTCGACCAGCAGGACCTTTCCCGTCCCGCCATGAGCTTCGATCACCCCGGCAAGGTCAGTTTGCTCCTCGACCGTCTCCCAGCGCTCACCCCGGTCCATCCGGTGTCGTACGATGCGGTCTTCCATCTCTGCGTCATGCGCCCCTGCCGTTGCGACATAGACCAGCCGTCCTGCCTCGTTTTCAGCCAAATTCTGTGCAAAACGGCTCTTGCCCGACCGCGCGCCCCCCAGAACCAAGGTGGTTTTTTTAATACTATTCTTCATGCTTGCCCTTCATGCTGCGTGCGCTTAAGAAGCGCTTCGCGACAGGTTCCCAGAGATGGGATGAAAAGGGAACCCGGAAGTGGCTATCACCATAATCCGGGGCTGCCCCCGCAACTGTAACCGGCGAGCTTGTGCCCCCGAAGGCCACTGGATGCAAATCCGGGAAGGCGGGCTGCGAGCGAGGACCCGGAAGCCAGGAGACCTGCCTGACGCAGTCGTTCCATCGCGCGGACGGGGTGTTGCCGAGCGATCGAGGGATTTCCTCGCGTGACGACGCAGTCGGCTGTGCGGGAAGGACCATCCGAAACCATCCGCGCATAGCCTCTTTGTTGTTTGAGGGGCCAATATGCGATTTTCTCAATGCTTGCTGCTCTCGACCGCGCTCTTTGCCACCTCGCCCGCACTGGCGGACGATGGTGAGCCCATCATTGTCACTGCCACGCGAACGGAGCAGCCTTTGTCCCGCGTCGGGCAGTCGGTTTATGTGTTGGAATCCGACACAATTCTGCAGAGCCAGAAGACCACCGTCGCCGATCTTCTAGCCACAACACCCGGCGTAACGATTTCTCGTAGTGGCGGTATTGGCGCTCCTACGTCCGTACGTATCCGAGGAGCAGAAGCCGAACAAACCGTCGCGTTGATCGACGGCGTGAAATTGAACGATCCATCGTCCGGTGGCGGAGGGTTTGACTTCGGCAACCTGCTCATCGGAAATATCGAAAGAATTGAGGTTCTGCGCGGACCGCAATCCGTTTTATGGGGCAGTCAGGCCATTGGCGGGGTCATCAACATGATCACGACCGACCCAACTGAAGCATTTCGAACAAACGCGCGCGCGGAATATGGTTATCGCAATACCGCCCAATTCGTGGGAAATATATCAGGCAAAAGCGGAATCTTCGATGGCAGCCTTGGCGCCGGATATTTCCGGACTGACGGCATTTCAAAGCTGAGCGAGGATCGGGGCGCTACCGAAAAGGACGGTTACAAGAATTTTGGGGCCAATGGAAAGGTGCGCTTGCATCTGACCGAGGCGCTGAAGGTTGATCTGCGTGGTTGGTACTCCTACGGTAGAAACGAATATGACGGCTTTGGCGTAGACTCCGCTGAATTCAGCAAAACCAAGGAACTTGTTGGTTATGCGGGGGTCACGTGGGATTTGCTTGAAGGGCGATTCCGCAACCGCCTCGCCTACGCCTATACCAGAACAACTCGCGATAACTTCGATCCGGCCCAATCCACTGAACCTAGTTTTGAGGGCGAAGGAACGAATGAGCGTGTTGAATATCAGGGGATCGCCAATATCAGCGATGGCTGGCAATTCACCTTTGGTGCCGAGCGCGAACGCTCGGAGCTTTTC
The DNA here is from genome assembly GCF_014200045.1 of Rhizorhapis suberifaciens. Classification (GTDB taxonomy): domain Bacteria; phylum Pseudomonadota; class Alphaproteobacteria; order Sphingomonadales; family Sphingomonadaceae; genus Rhizorhapis; species Rhizorhapis suberifaciens. The sequence continues at coordinate 404,477 of NZ_JACHOV010000001.1, read as the reverse complement.
ACCCTTTCCGCTCCCTCGTCTTTCAACCCAAATCCTCGGCCCACGAGGGGATCTGCGGTGCTCGAGAGCCTTTATGGGCAATTGATCGCGACACCCTTTCAGCGCCTGACCATCACCGGTGGCATCCGTTATGACCATCATGACAGCTTCGGAAGCGAGACGACTTTGGGAGCCAGCGTGGCTTGGTCGCCCAATGAAGGCGAAACCCTTGTTCGTGCCAGCTATGGCGAAGGCTTCAAGGCGCCAACTCTTTACCAGTTGCAGGGAGACTTCGGGAATCCCGACTTGCGTCCAGAGCGCGCAAAGGGGTGGGACGCTGGGGTAACCCAGAAACTACTTGATGGAAAAATTGAGGTCAGCGCCACCTGGTTTGAACGCCGGACGAGCGATCTCATCGATTTTGTGTCTTGTCTGAACAGTCACCCGCTCTGCGCCGACGGCCGCTTCGGCTATTATGAAAATGTCAGTAGAACGCGCGCCAAGGGTCTGGAATTGCTGCTTTCTCTCAAACCGGTAGAGTCTCTGACGCTAGATGCGCAGTATAGCTATACAGACGCAATGAACCAGGTCACGGAGGAAAAACTGCCGCGTCGGCCCGAGCAAGTTGTCAGTATGCGAATGGATTATCGCTGGCCCTTCGGGCTTTCAACCGGTGCCACCGTTACGCACGCTGGCAGCAGCGAGGATATAGATTTCGGTGTATTTCCAGAAGAGACGGTCAAGCTCGGCGGTTACGTTCTGGTAGACCTCCGTACCAGCTATAGGCTGACGGACAATTTGGAACTTTATGGCCGGCTCGAAAATCTGTTCGATGAACGGTACGAGACCGCTCTGAACTTCGGATCACCAGGACGCGCCGGCTATATCGGCGTCCGGCTGAGTTACTAAAATGGCTCACCGACAGCGATACGGTGGTGATGTACGATACAGCGCCAACAACCCAACCTTCGAACCGGTCTCAACGGCGAGCTACTGATCCATGACGCGCACCGCTACGCCTTACCCCTACCCCGCCGAACTTATCGGGCATGGGGGACGTGTGGGGGTGGCGGCGCGGCATTTCCCAGCCGCGCCTAGCCCCTGGATGGACTTATCGACAGGTGTAAGCCCATGGTGGTATCCTTATGATAATCAGTCGCAAACTGATCAAAAAGCTCTTCCCGACCCCGAAGCTCTGCTGAGGCTCGAAGCTGCGGCGGGCTTAGCCTTTGGGACAAGCGATGCAGCTGAAGTCGTAGCGGTCCCTGGCAGCGACATCGCAATCCGCTTACTGCCTTTCATATTGGGCGCGCAAAAGGTGCGCTATCTTGCACCAATCTACTCGGGTCATCGCGCGGCATGGCCCAATTCCATCCCAGTGACGCCTGGAGAGGCACAGGACAGCGATCTGCTCGTCCTCTGCAATCCGAACAATCCTGACGGCCGCATCATCCCGCCCGACGAGCTCCGCGCCCTTCCCTGCCAACTCATCGTTGACGAAGCCTTTGCGGACGCCTTGCCTGAATGCAGCCTGGCTCCTGACCGGCGCGGCGCGATCCTGTTGCGCTCCTTCGGCAAATTTTTCGGTCTTGCTGGCGTCCGCCTGGGCTTCGTGCTCGCCGATCCGCCGCTCGCTCGGCGCTTGCGAGCAGTGGTGGGGGATTGGCCCGTAAGCAGTGCGGCCATCGCGATCGGCACCGCCGCCTACCAGGACCTTGGCTGGCATAGGGAGCAGCGCCAAAGGCTGAACGATGCAAGCCAGCGGCTCCACAAGCTGTTGCGCCGCGCCGGCCTGGAGATAGTCGGCGGTACGCCCCTTTTCCGCCTCGCCCGGACAACCGATGCAGCTTGCCTGTTCCGCCATTTGGCGCAGGCAGGCATATTGACCCGCCCCTTCAGCGATGATCCATCCGCTCTCCGCTTCGGCCTTCCCGGCGAAGAGGCGCAATGGCAAAGGCTGGAGCAGGCACTGACACATTGGAGTACAGCATGAGCGAAGCCGACGAACATGCCCACCACAACGACCGCATGAAGAAGGTGCAGGCCGCGCGCGCGAAGATTCAGGCGCGCAAGACCGAAGAGCGCGGGCTCCTCATCGTCCATACGGGTAATGGCAAGGGCAAGTCCTCCTCGGCCTTCGGCATGGCCGTCCGGTCGCTGGGCTGGGGAATGAAGGTCGGTGTCGTGCAATTTGTAAAGGGCAATTGGGAGACCGGCGAGAAGAATTTCTTCGCCCAGTATCCGGACCTGCTCACCTTCAATGCGATGGGCGAAGGTTTTACATGGGACACGCAGGACCGGGCGCGCGACATCGCCGCCGCCCGCGCCGCATGGGAACGCTCCAAGGAGCTCATCCTTGATCCGGATTATGACTTCATCATTCTTGACGAGCTCAATATCGTTGCCAGGAACGGTAGCTTACCCATTGATGAAATTGTCGATTTTCTAAAGATCAAGCCGCGGGATAAGCATGTTTGCGTCACTGGACGAGGGGCTAAACCGGAGCTTCTGGAAATTGCCGATCTGGTGACCGAATTCGCCGAAGTGAAGCACCCCTATAATGCTGGTTTCAAAGCCCAGAGGGGCGTCGAATTTTGATCTGCACCTTGCCTCCTCGCTATTATCCGGAGGGAGGTAGGGCAGCGCGTGCAGGGTTTGGGTGGATGATGGGGCTCATCGCCCTTGCAAACCTCACGGGTCCTGCCGCCGCACGGCCTCTCCGCATCGTCTCGCTCAATCCCTGCGCCGATGCCATATTGATGCATATCGCCGATCCTTCGCAGATCGCCGCCATCAGCCATTATTCCCACGACCCCCGCGCCACATCGATCCCGTTGAGCCAAGCGCTCCGCTATCCCGCCACTTCTGGCACGGCGGAGGAGGTGCTTGCCAAACGTCCCGATCTGGTGATCGCCGGACCGCATGTCGACCTGCCCACCATTCACGCACTGGAACGTCAGAATATCAATCTGTTGCGGATCGATGTTCCCGAAACTATTGAGCAAAGCCAAAGCCAGATTGCCCAAATCGCCGCAACCTTGAATGTCCCCCGGCGCGGCAAACTGCTCAATGCCCGGATCGACGCCGCTTTGTCCAAAGCCCGTCCGGCAGATGACACGTTCATCCCCGCCCTGATCTGGCAGGGCGGCGGGATGGTGCCGGGCGCAGGCACGCTAGCGGATGACCTTCTCCGGCGCACCGGGTTTCGAAACATGAGCAGCGCCTATGGGCTTCGGCAATGGGACATCCTGCCGCTTGAGCATTTGCTCGCACGACCGCCCAGGGTGCTTTTTTCGGCGGGAGCGGCTGAGGGCAAGCGCGATCGGATGCTCAATCACCCCGCGATTCGTCGCCTTTCTCATCGGGTCGCCATGTTCGATTATGCGCCCCGGCTCCTCCACTGCGCCGGTCCCAGCATGATTGACGCCGTAACCAGACTAGCCGAGGTCCGCCGGTCATTGAAGTCGCATCCATGAGCCAGCTCCGCGTCAATCTTTCGCTCGCGGGGGCGTTAGTAGCGGCGCTGGCGGCTTCCCTGCTGGCGGGCAAAATCTGGGTTCCGCCCAGTGACTGGCTACAAGGCGATTTGGCCTCGTTGATTATTCTGGAGCTGCGGCTACCGCGCACCGTCCTGGCCGCCTTTATCGGCGCAGCGCTCGGCATGTCAGGCGCGGTGATGCAGGGTTACCTGCGCAACCCGCTGGCCGATCCCGGCCTGTTCGGCGTTTCGGGCAGCGCCGCTTTGGGTGCTGTATCCTCGCTCTATTTCGGCTATGCCGCTTCAGCCCTGCTGCTTCCGCTGTTCGCGCTCGCCGGGGCTGCGATTGGCATGGCGCTCCTTGCCATGCTCGCGGGACGTTCTGGAAGCCTTATCCTCTTCACTCTGGCAGGCATGATCCTTGCCAGCATCAGCGGATCGCTGACCTCGCTGCTCATCAGCCTCGCGCCCACGCCATTCGCCGCCTCCGAAATCGTGACCTGGCTTTTGGGAGCGCTTACCGATCGAAGCTGGGATGATGTCCGCTTGACCCTTCCCGCCATGATTCTGGGCATATTGGTCCTGGCTGCAGCGGCACCCTCTCTCGACGCGCTGACGCTCGGCGAGCAAGCGGCCCGATCCCTCGGGGTAAATATCAGCCGTCTGCAATGGCTGGTCGTTCTGGGCGTCGGCCTGACGGTCGGGGCGTCGGTAGCGGCCGCCGGGATTATCGGGTTTGTCGGGTTGATTGTTCCGCATCTCGTACGGCCGCTGGCGGGACATCGACCCTCGGCGGTCCTGCTGCCCTCTGCCCTCGCGGGCGCGCTGCTGTTATTGCTAGCGGACAGTCTCGTCCGTGTCATGCCCAACACCAGCGAACTGCGCCTGGGCATCGCCATGTCGCTTCTGGGCGCACCATTCTTCCTTGCCCTTCTCTTCCGCATGCGCAGGGAGCTTGCCTGATGGACATGGAATTCAAGGGGGTATCGCTCACTCTTCGCGGCCGGAAGATATTGGCCGATGTCAGCGGAGCATTCTCGCAGGGGCGGGTAACAGTGATCCTCGGCGCCAACGGCGCGGGAAAAAGCACTTTGCTATCCTGCCTTGCTGGCCTGCGGCGGCCCGACAGCGGAAGCATCGCCATGGCAGGCCGCGACATTCAACAGTTGGATCGCCGAGAGCGCGCCAGGATGATCGGCCTGCTCCCTCAACAGGGCGACATTCACTGGGATATTGATGTCGAAACGCTGGTGGGTCTTGGACGAATTCCGCATCGCGGCCGCTGGGGCATGAGCGAGGCGGACCATCAGGCGGTCGCAAACGCCATGGAGGCGACGGACTCCGGCCACCTGGCAAAACGCAACATTCTTCGACTTTCCGGCGGCGAACAGGGGCGCGTCCTTCTCGCGCGTGTGCTGGCCGGAGAGCCGCAATGGCTGCTCGCCGACGAACCGCTCGCCAGTCTCGATCCTGCACACCAGCTCGACGTACTCGACCGGCTGAGGCAATGTGCCCATAATGGCGCGGGGGTGGCGGTAGTGCTTCATGACCTCACCCAGGCCGCACGCATCGCCGATGACATATTGGCCCTGAAGGATGGCGCGGTGCTCGCCGGGGGACGCCGCGACCAGGTGCTGACCCCCGCCGTTCTGGCGCAGGCCTATGGCGTTGAGGTCCATATCGGCAAAAGCCCATCCGGCGATCCCATGGTCGTCCCAGTCCGCAGGATTGTTTGAGCGTGGATCGCGCGGAACAGCTTCTCGCCGCCCTCATTCTTGAGGCGGCGCTCGGCTATCCACAAGCGTTGCACCGCCGGTTGCCGCATCCGGTGGTGGGCATAGGCATGATGATAACGGCGCTCGACCAGCGGTGGAATAAAGCATCGCGCGGAACAAATCCTCTCCTGGCGCGCCTGCCCGGCATCGCCACCCTCGCGATGCTCATCATGGTGAGTGCCAGCCTTGGCCTGATTCTGGAACATCTGCTCTTCGGCTGGACGGGCGCCGGATTAGTGATCCTGCTGGCAACGACGGGCTTTGCGCAGAAAAGCCTTCATGACCATGTCGCCGCCGTCTTCCACCCTCTCGCTGGCGGGGATCTGCCACCAGCTCGAGGCGCGCTTTCGATGATCGTGGGTCGCGACACGCAATCGCTTGATGAGCAAGGCATTGCCGCAGCCGCGACCGAAAGCCTGGCTGAAAGCTTTTGTGACGGCATCGTTGCCCCCGCCTTCTGGTTTCTGCTCGCGGGCCTACCCGGCCTCCTGGCCTTCAAGGCGATCAGCACCGCGGACAGTCTTATCGGCCATATGGACGAGCGCTATCGCTATTTCGGTTGGGCTTCTGCCCGCGCAGATGATGTGCTGAACTTCATCCCCGCCCGTTTGGCCGGCATTTTGCTCTGCATGGCAGGCGCAGGCGGTTGGCGGATCATGTGGAGAGATGCCGGCAAGCACCTTTCTCCTAATGCCGGTTGGCCCGAAGCGGCCATGGCCGGCGCTCTGAACATCCGTTTGGGTGGCGGCGCAGCTTATGATGGCGAATGGATCGAGCGCGCCCTACTGGGCAAGGGACCCCGACCGAAGGAGCAGGACCTCGGCCGCGCCCTCACCATTTACCGCCGCGCCTGCCTTCTCCTTTGGTTCATCGCGGGGGGCCTTGCATGGGCGCTGTAATGCTTCAGGGCACCGGCTCCGACGTCGGCAAGTCAGTTCTTGTCGCGGGCCTTTGCCGCCTATTCACAAATCGCGGGCTGAAGGTTCTCCCCTTCAAGCCGCAGAACATGTCGAACAATGCCGCCGTCACTGCCGATGGCGGAGAAATCGGCCGCGCCCAGGCATTGCAAGCGCTCGCCTGCCGGGCTGAAGCGCATACGGACATGAACCCGGTTCTACTGAAGCCTCAGTCGGACCAGGCGGCTCAGGTCATCGTCCACGGCAAAATGCGAGGAACGCTGGGCGCGGATTATTATCGCAGTCGGAAAGGCGAATTACTGGACGCAGTCCTGACATCCTATCGCCGCCTGCGTTCCGCCGCCGATCTCGTCATCGTTGAGGGCGCAGGCAGTCCCGCCGAAATCAACCTGCGCGGAGGCGATATCGCCAATATGGGGTTCGCGCGCGCCGGAAACGTACCGGTGGTATTGGTGGGAGATATTGACCGAGGCGGCGTCATTGCCTCGCTTGTCGGCACCAAGGCGGTCATCGATGCCCAAGACGCCGCGATGATTCGCGGCTTTCTTATCAACAAGTTCCGTGGCAATGTGCAGCTATTCGATGAAGGATATGCCGCCATTGAGCGGATGACCGGCTGGCAAGGCTTGGGCGTTATTCCTTGGCTTACGGCCGTGCGGAAGCTTCCCGCCGAGGATGCGGTGGTGCTTGAGCAATCCGTCGCCAGTGGCAATGGCGCAATCGAGATCGCCGTGCCGATGCTCTCCCGCATTGCCAATTTCGACGACTTCGATCCGCTGGCACAGGAACTTGGCGTCCGCCTGGTCATGGTGCCGCCGGGAAAGCCGATTCCGGCGACGGCAAACCTCGTCATTATTCCGGGTACCAAGGCGACGATTGCCGACCTCCGCTTCCTGCATGCCCAAGGTTGGGACGTGGACATCGCCGGCCATGTTCGGCGGGGCGGTCATCTGCTCGGCATTTGCGGCGGATATCAGATGATGGGCCGGACCATCGCCGATCCGACCGGGGTGGAAGGAAAGCCGGAAACGGTCCAGGGGCTTGGATATCTGCCGGTCGATACGGTGCTCGGAACCGAAAAATCATTGGTAAAGGTCCACGGCGACAGCATTGCGGAAGCTGCGTCCTTTCATGGCTATGAGATGCATGTCGGCGTCACCACGGGTCAGGCCACACCTCTGTTGCGCTTCAGCGACGGACGCGTCGATGGCGCACAGAGCGCAGATGGACTCATCAGCGGCTGCTATGTCCATGGCCTTTTCCACTCGGCGGATCAGCGCGCCGCGTGGCTTATCCGCCTTGGGACACGATCAAATGGCATTGATCATGAGTGCGCCGTCGAAACAGCCCTGGATGAACTGGCGATCGAACTTGGGCAGGTTGTGGATACCGACCGCATATTTGCCATCGCCCAGAACGCCGCCCCGGTCTCGCTATTTTAAAGCATCCTTACATCGAGTTATTGATGAACATCACCCTTGAAACCGCCCAAGCCCATCTCGACGCATTGGCAAAGCCCAAAGGCAGCCTTGGCCGCCTGGAAACACTCGCTGCTAGATTGGCAGTCATTCAGCAAAGCCTGAAACCCCAAACGCGCCCCCGCCGCATCGTCCTCTTCGCAGGGGACCATGGCGTTGCGGCGAGCGGCGTCACTGCGTGGCCCTCGGCCGTAACCGGGGCCATGATTGGCCTTATCTGTGCGGGGCGCGCCTCCAGTTGCGCCTTGGCCAGCGCTCAGGGAGCGGACCTTCGGCTGGTCGACATGGGTAGCCTTTCGTCCACTCCCAACCCTCCTGTCTTTTTCCGAGACGCCCGGATCGCGCCGGGCACGGCCGATCTCTCATGTGGAGCGGCCATGACCGTCGACCAGTTCGAACAGGCATGGTCTGTAGGCGAAGAGGAAGCGCGCCGCGCCCATGCGGAAGATTTCCGCGTTTTGATTGCCGGGGAGATGGGCATTGGAAACACCACCGCTGCGGCCTGCCTCACCATGCTCTTTGCCGGAACCGACGCCAGCACGGCGACGGGACGGGGAGCAGGCGCGGATGACGCTATCCTTGCTCGCAAATGCGCTATCGTCGAAGCCGCAACCAATTCCGCTCGCAGCCTTGACGGCTCGACGGCTGTCGCGGCCATTGCGGGTTTTGAGATTGCCGCCATGGCCGGCTATTTCGCGCAAGCTGCCCAACAAGGCTCGACCATCCTGCTGGACGGCTATGTGACGACCGCCGCCGCGCTTGTGGCGGAACATTTTCGTCCTGGCACCTCAGCGCAGATGATCGCCGCCCATCTCTCCGCAGAGCCCGGGCATCGTGCCGCTCTGAATGCTCTGGCCCTTGAGCCACTCCTCCAGTGGGACATGCGCCTGGGCGAAGGCACCGGTGCGCTTACCGCCCTGCCCCTGCTCGACTCAGCCGCGGCTCTCTTCGCAGACGTCGCCCTGCTTGCGGATATCGCGCCGTGACCCAAGTGCTTCGTTCCCGCTGGTGGGTTTCGCCTTTGCTGGCGCTTCAATTTCTCACTCGCATTCCCGTCAGCGCCTTGAACGGCGTTCCTGGAGCAGAGATTGCGCATGGATTGAAGCGCTCTCCCATATGGTTTCCGCTCGTCGGTACACTGATCGGATGCTTGACCGCCAGCGTCCTGATCTTAGCCGACCTGCTTTGGCCCCGCATAATCGCGGTGCTGGTCGCACTTGCGATAGAAGCCCGCCTGACCGGAGCCTTTCATGAAGATGCCGTGGCCGATTTCTGCGATGCGCTGGGGGGCGGCTATGACCGCAAATCGACGCTGCGCATCCTGAAGGACAGCCGGATCGGCAGTTATGGAACGGTGGGGCTCATCCTGGCCATTGGATTACGGGCCGCCCTGCTGATGACGATACCCACGTCCTTGCTTCCCTGGGCCGTCATTGCGTCCGCTTGCTTCGGCCGCTTGCTGGCAGTGGCCACGATGTCATTCATACCGCAGCCGCAGGAAATAGAAGGCATCGCCAGCCAGGTGCGAAGCTCGACCCAATGGCCGATTCTGCTCATGGCGAGCTTGCTGGCGCTGCCGGCCTTGCTGCCTCTGGCCCTCACAAGGCCGCTGGAGCTCATAGCCGCGATCGTCGGATCGGCTCTTTTCCTCATCTGGCTATACCGGCTCCTGCTAAACCGCCTCGGCGGCGCAACCGGCGACTGCCTGGGCTTTGCGGCCTATGCGGGGCAACTCATTCTTTTGCTGGCGATAGCGACAGAATGAAGCAGACTGTGTGGCTCATTCGTCATCCGCCAGTGGCGCTTGGCTGGCAAAAACGCTGCTATGGCCAAAGCGACCCGGCGCTCAGCCGTGAGGGCCAACGAATGGCCAAGGATTTGATCGCACAGATAACAGCCTGGGCTCCGGACCTCGTTATCCATTCCGATCTGCGCCGCACACGCGCCATTGCCGAACGAACCGCAGCCGCCATAACCGCGGTCCCTCAATGGCGAGAGCGGCACTTTGGCGATTGGGAGGGGCAAAGTTGGAATGCTGTTTACCGCGCCAGCGGCAATGCCATGGACGGCATGTTAACCGCGCCAGATACCTACCGTCCGGGCGGTGGCGAAACCACGGTGGAATTATTTGAGCGGATCAGGCAGGCGTGGCTCGCCGTCCCTGCTCTGTCACGCGTCGCCATCGTCACGCATGGCGGACCAATAGCTTGCATTCGTGCGCTTCAGCAAAACGCGTCCATCGACCTGCTGCCGCAATTGATCCCTGGAACAGGAGAAATCGTGGAAACGGAAATTTACCGCCAGTCCGACCGCGTGAACGTAAGCGGCTCCTGAGCACAACCGATGCGTTCAAGATAAGCGCGCTTTCGCTCCCGCCCGACCGAAAAGCGATGCCGCATCCTGGCAGGAGGCACGCCCAGCGGAAGGAAATGCGTCCAGTCGTACAGGCGGACCTTATAGGTATCGCACAAAGGGCGCAGCTTCGATTTGGGCACAAAGTCCAGATCCATGAGGATCGGGCGGCTGAGCTTGCCTCCCTCAACCCGGATGATGTCCTGGATGAAAACCCCTCCCCGCGTATCGACCAGCACGATGTCGGCATCGACGCTCTTTGCCATATGATAAGCGCGCGCATATGGCTTCACGAAGTCATGCGCCTTCATCATGAGAAATGCGCCGGAAAGCAGGGCGAACCCCACCGACCACCAAAGTGGCGCGAGCGAAAGCTTCCTGTCCGGGCCAGCTAGCCGCAGCCAACCAAAACCGCCCAGCAAACAAAATGACCCTATGAAACCGTGCAGATAGCGATAACCCCAGCCATGTCCCTGATAGACAAGCACCAGAAGTCCCATGCCGCACCCCAGCGTCAATGGCAGGATGACTGATGTTTCCTTTGGAAGAACGCGCCAAGGCTGTTGCATTGCGCCCAGCAAAGCCAGCGGAAGAAGCAGGACATTGTTCCAGGCCATGAAGCGCGCCAGGTTCAGCAAGGGCAGCATGTCCTTGGCAAGGCGGTAGGTGACAAGATGGTAAAGCCGAAAGCCCAGATCGATGCGCTTGCCCCCCTCAAGCGGCTTGGCTCCGCTATAAAGGTCCGCCAATAATGCCGGGTAGAGCTTACCCCAGACTATCACGATGGCGGCATAGGCAATCGCATAAAAGGCGGCCGGTCCCCAGCGGCGGCGCAGCGCCAGCCACAAGATGAAGGGCGCGGCGAACATCGGATGGAAATGCAGTTGATGCAAGCCAACCGCAAAGAACGCGACCAGGACCGCGCCTATATGCCCCTTCCAGTCGTTCCTCAGAAACAGCGCCAGCCAAAGCATGTTTAGGCCGAAATGCGCCGACATGGCATAGGCGGTCATCGACATGACCAACAGCTGCGTCGATGAGAAACCCAGCAGCAATGTCACCAGGACAGCGTCAGGCCGGTCCGGGAATAACCGCAGCGCTATACGCCACAGGCAGACATAGCCGAGCCCCAGAAAAAGCGGACTGGTCAGCGCCGGGTCGGCAACAAAGGAAATGAGCGCCCGGATGGCGGCATGAAGCGGCAGATAGTTTGAAATCCAGGCAATATTGCCGCTGTAAACGCTCATGAAAATGGGGTTGATGCCCCGCACATAGTCCTGCCACTGCGGCGGCACCGACATGCCCAGCCTGCCCTCCCGGAGATAGAAGGTGGCGAACTCTCCCATCTGTTCATCGCGCGACAGCGAATATCCGCCGAAGACCAGATAATGCCCTGCCCATCCGATCAGGACCAATAGCAGGATGACACCGCATATAAGAGCGGGCGTCGCTAGGCTGATGGAGCGGCCACGTTCGAAACGAGGCCAGGCGAGAAGGAACAGGAACAAGGCCGCTGGGCCGAGTACGAACCGGTCCTGCTGCACCATGAACATCTGGGGCAGCGAATAATATCGGCTAAGAGCGAAATGGAAGAGGTAGACCAGTGCCAGCCAGACAATGACGAACAGCGCCGAGCACAGAAAAAAACGCCTTGTCGAGATCATCCGCCCCCACCTGCCGCCAATAGCATCAAAGCCGATCCCTTAGCGCCGCGAGCGGACCAAGGCGAGCCCCTCTCATGTTTTCGCAAGAAGGCGCTTTCAATCGGAGCGGTATCTGCAAGCGGCTTGCACCTATTGAACCCGAAAGGGCGCCATTGCATAAAAAAGAGCTTCTCGGGACGACACATTCATCTTGCTGTAAAGCTGTCGAATATGGCTGCGGACGGTGTCCAGGCTGATATTCAGCGAAGCGGCGCAGCTTTCGACATTATGGCCTTTTAGCAATTGCCCCAGCACGCGGTCCTCGGCATGAGTCACGCCATAATATGCGCGATAACCGCTGTAGCACGCCGATTCCGCCTCATTGGCCCATCGCAGTTCGAGGCCATATAACCGTTCTGGCGTGGATCGGCACGGAAGCATGCGGATGACCACCACCAGCCCCCTCAAGTCGCCTTCGTTGAAGGAGTGGACCACGATATCATTGTCGTGAAGTTCAGATAGCCGTGATTGAAGGGCAACCGTCACAGCCGCGCGCGTCATGCAGACGAAGCCGTCCCGCTCTTCGATGAATTCCCGCTCCTTCAAGGAAAGTCGAGCCGCTTTATTGGCCCATAATATTTCAAACGCTTCGTTCACGATCAAGCGAGCCAGCCTGCTTGTGTCGAGCCAAGTTAATGCCGCGTCACGCAGCTCCCCCACATATTTGAGCACCAGTCACCCCCTCACGCGCCAGTACTAGAACGTTCTACACCGTCCCGTATTCGGACAATGATTGTTCAGCAACACGGCAATCCCCCAGTTAATATAGTTAATGATGTTAAAAGGTTGGGCGTCACCAATTTTGGTGATGCGAATCGATATATGTCGGTCGTACTAGCCGACCTAGAACATAATTAATAACTTCTTAAGGTCTGCCTCAAGGGGCAGAATGGAAACGGCCTACTGGAACGACGTACTTGCGTCGGGATGGACGCTTGGGGGCAAGCGGGGCAGTTCCGCCACAGAAGTTAAAGCGGGTCGCAACCGCAATTCAATGCCTAATGGCATGTGGGGGAATAAAATGAAATCTGGACGAAGGCTGACCGCCCGAGCTTTTGTTGCGTCTATCCCAGTCCTACTCGCCGGGACAGGCGCCGCGCGAGCTTCCGACATGGTTTATACGCCAACCAACCCGTCGTTCGGCGGCAATCCCTTCAATTCATCACATCTGTTGGGCGTGGCCAACGCTATTAATAAATATAAGGATCCTGCGGCGTCCACCAGCTCGGATCCCGCTGCGCAATTCCTCAGAACCCTGCAAAGCCGGCTTCTCTCTACCCTGGCATCGCAGATTACTGACGTGATCTTCGGCGAAAACGCTCAGGAAAGCGGCCTCATCAAGTTCGGCGACCAGGAAATCAGCTTTGTACGCGGCATCGATTCCGTGACGCTGACGATCTCCGATCTTGCCACGGGCTCCGTCAGTGAAATCATTGTCCCCCTGCTTCAGGGAGCGGACTGATGCTGCCTCACGATCATCTTATGAAATTTGCGCCTTTGGTTCTGGCGGCTTCTTCGCTGACCGCCTGCGCGACCTATTCGCCAAGTTCCTGGAAGCAGCCCGAGCTCGCCAAGGCCTCTCCTACGCAGAACAAGCTGTTGGAGCTTCCGGCGAGCGGAAAACGCGTGGCGGTTGCGGTCTACGGCTTTACGGACCAAACCGGGCAATTCAAGCCCACCGACAATGTCCAGACCCTTTCCCGCGCCGTCACTCAAGGCGCAACCTCGATCTTGATCAAAGCTTTGCAAGACGCCGGCAACCGACAGTTTTTCCAGGTGATAGAGCGGGAACGGCTGGACAATGTGCTGCGTGAACGTGCCGTCATCAGGGAAATGCGCGCCTCCTATCTGGGAGAGAAGCAGGTAAATCCCCAGGCGCTTCCACCCCTGCTCTTTGCCGGACTGCTGCTCGAAGGCGGCATTATCGGCTTTGATTCGAACGTGAAGACGGGGGGTGCTGGTGCGCGCTTTCTCGGGATTGGGGCCAATGGCCAATACCGCGAAGATACGGTAACGCTTTATCTGCGCGCGGTCAGCGTCAAGACGGGCGAAGTGCTGACCTCGGTCAATGTCCGCAAGTCCATCGCATCAGTGGCGCTCGGGGCCAATGCCTTCCGCTATGTGGGATTTAAGGAGCTGCTGGAGCTGGAGACGGGCATCACCTACAATGAGCCCGACCAGTTGGCCGTGCAGCAGGCCGTCGAAAAGGCCGTACACGCGCTCATCATGGAGGGCGCTCTTCAGGATTTGTGGTGCTTTGGCACGACTGAAGCTTCCAGCGAAGATTTGCTGCGCAGCTATGTAGCGGAACGCGATTCCATAAAGCTTGAGCAGGTGGCTCTGCCCGCGCGCGCCGATGGCGGTCGCGTGACCGGAGCCTGCCGCGCCGCAAATCCAAGAGCGGCCGCCGCTCGTCCGCAGCCTATGCTGCCAGCGCCTGCGGCCATGTAACCAGGAGACGTGGAATTTAAAAGGATTGGGCTGGTCCGTCAGCGACAGTGATTGGCGTCAAGACGCCGACGGACCAGGTGGACAAGGTTGCGGAACCAAGTCCGGAGTGAGTGAAGCACTCACGGCGCAATTGTGACACAGAGGGTTGGCGCAGGCAATGAGCCTACACTTCGTTCTGGCGTGACAATGCTGCCCGGCTTCATCCCACTCCCTGACATTCCGCCGGCTGCCCCGAGGCCGGGAGCGGCAGCCGCACCCTCTCCGGCCGGACGTTACGGTGCCGCCCGATGGCGGCATCGGGGGCCATTTTGCCCAGAACAAGGGAGTGAACGGGATGAAGAAGATTCTATTGACGGCGGTATCAGCCTTCGCGCTGACCACCGCGGCGCAGGCGAACAACTCCACCAGCACGGTCAACCAGACCGGTGTCAGCGGACAGGCCGATGTTGATCAGACCGGCACGCTAGCTGGCAAGTCCGTGTCCGACATTCAGCAGGGCGGCAACACCAACGCTGCCAAGGTGACGCAGGGTTCCGGCGCCAACTCCGGTAGTGCCGACGTGAACGACAGCTATGTTCAGCAAGATGGCGACCACAACAGCGCAACCGTCGTCCAGAACAACTTTGGCGCCCCCAATAATCCGTCGGTGAAAAATGAATCCGACGTTCTGCAGGACGGCTCCACCAACAAGGCCAATGTTGAACAGCGTGGCGACGGCAACACGTCCAACGTCGACCAGACGGGCAGCAATAACAGCGCGTCGCTGCTGCAGGAAAAGGCTGGCGGTCCGCCTAACGCTCATGTGGATTTCAACACCTCGCTGATCAGCCAGAGCGATAATGGCAACACGGCCGACGTGTTCCAACAGGCCGACGGCCATGACTCGACCGTGACCCAGTCCAACTCCGGCAACTCGGCCACAGTGACGCAGAAAGGCGGCACCGGCATTGGCAGCACCTCCACCATTCTCCAGAGCGGCGTCAGCGAAATCGCCGATGTTACTCAGGACGGCGACAGCAACACCTCGCTCGTGACGCAGGATGGCGCATTCGGCAAAGCAACTGTAAACCAGACCGGCAACGGCAACTACTCGAACGTCGATCAGACGTCGCTCGCTGCTTCCGCCCCCGGCAGCACCGTTGACGTCACACAAACCGGCAACGCCAACATCTCGACGGTTTCGCAGCTGGCATCCTCTTCGTCCGTGAAGGTGGATCAGTCGGGCAATGGCAATATCTCGGGCGCGGCGCAGATTGCCGGAGATTCGACGATTGCAGTCAAGCAGACGGGCACCACCAACGTGTCTGGCGTCCTCCAGGCCTCCTTGTCCTCCACTGTCACTGTTGACCAGAACGGCACCAGCAATAATTCGGGCGTCCTTGAAATCTCTGCGGGATCATCGGTCGATGTTGAGCAGACTGGCAACAGCAACAATTCGCTGGTCGGACAGCTCGCTGCCGGCGGAACCGTTAAGGTCAAGCAGAACGGCGACAACAACAACTCGTTGGTCGGCCAAGCCGTTCTCGGCGGCATTGTGGATGTCACTCAGACGGGCGATGGCAATGGTTCGACGGTAGGCCAGCTCGGCGCAGGCGTATCGGTAACCGTCAGCCAGGACAGCAGCGCCGCAGCTTCGGGCAACAAGTCGCTGGTTGGTCAGTGGGGCGGTTCGACCCAGCTGATCGGCTATGGTTCGGACGTCGACGTCGCTCAGATCGGTGGCAACAACGAATCCGAAGTTGCTCAGGCTTCCGACTATTCGGACATCGACGTTCTGCAGAACGGCACGGATAACAACTCCTATGTGACGCAGAATCCGCGCAGCGGCGATCTCAACGAACGTGATACTGTCAACGTGAAGCAGATCGCTGTGAATGCTCTGTCCACCGTCGTTCAGGACGGTCGCAAGCAGGAAGCCCAAATATTCCAGGGCGGCGTGGACAATGTTTCCGACATCTACCAGGCAGGCCGTCGCCAATATGCTGAAGTATCGATGAATGGGAACGACAACCTGTCCGATATCGACCAAAGCGGTGAAGACCATCAGGCCTATCTGACGACGACGGGATCAGACAATGAGTCCTTCATCACTCAGTCGGGCGACGCCAACTTCGCCAAGGTGACGCAATCAACGGACAATAATATCTCTACTGTGATCCAAAGCGGCTTTGGCAACAGCGCCTACGTGGCTCAATAACATATTGGGGAACGGGCCTGGCCTCACGCTGGGCCCGTTCCTAATCACTTCGAGGCCAGAGCCCCGGGGCGCACCAAAAAACCGGACGAATTCCGGGTCGTTATGATTGGGACCTTCGATCATGAAGAAACTGCTTCTGACCACCGTTGCGGCGCTTGCGCTTTCGAATGCGGCTCACGCTGGCAATTCGACGAGCAACGTCATTCAGTCCAACAGCGACAATATCGCGGACGTCGACCAGACAGGGTCGCTTGCCGGTGGCGATTCGAAGGTCGAACAGACCGGCAAGCGCAACAGCGCCACGATCAAACAAAGCGATGACGGCACAGATCTGAACAATACCGCACCGCCGATCAACAAATCGACCGTGCTGCAGTCAGGCAACGACAATAAGGCAACAGTCACTCAGGCATCGACCACCAAGCAGATTCTGTCAGAGTCGACGGTCGCTCAATCGGGCAGCGAAAACGTCGCTACCGTTACACAATATGATGACTCGCAAACCTCCACAGTGGCCCAGTACAGCAACGGCAACGTCGCTACCGTCCTGCAGGGCGACCAAGCCAGAGCCACAGATGACTTGAGCTTCGGCAACAGCTCTTCCCTCAGCCAGTCTGGCATTGGCGGTCATCAAACCTCTGTCACGCAGACGGGCCTTATCAACAGCAGCATCATTGATCAGCAGGGTGACGCCAACACCGCCGATGTTACGCAAAAGGGCAATTTCAACAAATCCACCATAACCCAGACAGGTGATAACGCACTTGCAACGGTGCACGCCCCCGGCACCAACAACAGTTCGTTCATCACCCAGGATGGTTCAGGCGTCACTGCTACCGTGCTTCAGGGCGGCACTAGCAATAGCAGCAGCGTCGATCAGACTTCGCCCGGCGGCATTCGACCGATCAACAGCGACGTCCTCGTAAATCAAAGCGGGTTCGGCAATGCATCGATCGTCGTCCAGCGCGGCAACAATGCCTATACTGAGGTCTTACAGTCAGGTGATTTCAATAAGTCCGATGTGACCGATAATGGCAATCGTTCGGATGCCTATGTCGATCAGATAGGTTCATACAATCAGTCGCTGATCATGAACCGCGCCGAAGACAGTTATGCCTCGGTAACGCAGGAAGGGACTTACAATCAATCGACGATCATCCAGCGTGAGGACAGCACTCCGACCGAAAACTTCCGGGCCGAGGTCAAGCAGCCTGGTCATGAAAATATATCGACGATCGACCAGGACGGCGACAACCACTTCGCCGATGTGATCCAGTCGGGCGATTTCAACACATCACTCTTAGTTCAAACAGGCAGCACCAACAGCGCAACGCTGGTCCAGTCCGGCAACCATAATGACTCAAAAATCGACCAGTCTGGCTCGCTCAACAGCGTCGATGTCAAGCAGTCTTCCGATTTCAGCGTCTCGACGGTCACTCAATCCGGCACCGGCAATATTGCCATAGTGACGCAATGATTTCCCTTGAGATTTCCCCAGGCGGCGGGAGTGGTCGGGGCCATCTCCTGCCGCCGCCCCTTAAAAGGTTTCGGCCATGACGAAGATGCTCTCCGCGGCGCTATTCCTATCGCTTCACCCCTTGGCGGCTGCGGCACAGACAAGCGTTGCGATCAACAGCAGCGGCAGCGATCAGAGCATCTCCGTGGATCAATCCCAATCCACAGCGAGCCGGGTGGATATCGAACAGATCGGTGATAGCAACCATTTGACCCATATTCAGGCGGGCGACTCACAAACCTCCGGCTTTCGCGTCCTTGGTAATGACAACAACATCACCGCTCGTCAGGAGGGAAGCGGGGCCAACAGCCTTGCACTCGACCTGTCCGGCAATGGCAACGAAGCACGCCTACACCAGTCAAGCCTGGAGGGAAGCTCCAACACGCTGGCGCTGCTACAAAATGGCAACGGCAATTTCGCTGACCTCAGCCAGAGCGCCTATGCCGGGGCCAATCAGATGGCACTGTCGCAAAATGGCGACGGCAATAGCGCATCGCTCACCCAGAATGGCGATGACAACACGCTTTCATTGACGCAAAATGGCGATAGCAACCGGGCCGATCTCAGCCAGACCGGCAACGGACTTGGGCTCTCCTTGACGCAGGACGGCGGCGCTTCAATTGTCATCTCGCAAGTTAGCCCTTGAAGGAGGCTGCATGATGTCCGGCATATTCCTGGTGATGGCGCTTCTGGTTAATGAGAGCCCTTCGGCTCCCATCATGGACGGTCCTGCCGTGCAGGTTGAACAGGTGCAGGCGAGTCACGATGGCGCCGCCGACGTCTCGGTACCCAATATTGGTTCTGCGACCGATAACCCCACCTCGGTCCCGCAACTCCCAAACACGCTGGACGCGCCCCGCGAAGCCCCCAAGGGCGAGGCGGTGCTCGCTACTGGTGGCGAGAAAAAGGACCTGGCCGCCGAGGTCGCGCGCGCGTTGGAGTTCATCCGGCAACGCGGGCAGCAGCCGACGCCGGAGATACTGGCGCGGGAGATTGGTCCCGATGCTTTGGCAGCCTATCTCAATCAGGATCCTGCCCATATCGACATTTTCAGTACGACCAACGACACTCACCCGCTGCCGGCTGGCGATCCCGCGGTTCCGGACGGGGTTCAGCTTGTCCGGCCGGCAAGTCCAGAGGGTTGACGCAATGCATCCCGCTCGCTCCCTATCTTCTGCCGCTTTACTATGCCTGGGGGCAAATATGACCTTCACATCTGCTCATGCTGGGGCTGCGAAAGAAGAGCCGGTTCAACTACAAGTGGAACGGTCAGACGGACAGGTCCTGCTTCTTGTCACAGGTAAAGCGCAGGAGCCGACAAAGCTGCGTTTCGAACTGACGGTGGAGGGCGACTCAACGGTTCGCAATGCCAGCAGCGCCACCTTAGCAGCGAATGCGGCGCCCGTAATCTTGAGCAAGGTCGTCATTGGTGACAACCGCCCCTGGTCAGCGCGACTCTCGGTCACGATGGCCGATGGCCTAAGCTATGCGGTAACAGCGGACAATTCTTCCGCCAAATAAAGTGGTATTGGGGTGAGGGCGTCAGTGCGCCGCCTCATCCAGCCAGGCTGAGCCTGGCCTCCTTGGCTGGTTCGGGCTGATCCCGCCAAATGCCCCTTGTGTCATAGACATGCTTGCCCAGGCGCTCATCGAGCGGCACTGATTTGAAGACATCATGATCGACCAGCACAATGAAGACAGGGCAGCGCTCTATGGCCGCATCAATGTCGATCAACTCCGCCCCCGTTCCTGCAAACTCCATCGGCAAGGCTTCGGCATAGGGTTCGACCAGCTTCACCCTTTGTCCATAGCGGCGAGCCAGACGGTGCGCGATCTTTAGCGCCGGACTCTCGCGAAAGTCATCGATATTAGCCTTGAAAGCCAAACCCAGGCAGGCAATCTCAGCCCCTGGCAAGTCATCCATCATATGTGATGCGCGCTCAAAAACGTGATCGACCTTGGCATCGTTCACTTCGCGAGCGGTTCGGATGAGGCGCGCATTTTCCGGATCGCCGTGGACGATGAACCAGGGATCGACGGCGATGCAATGACCCCCGACGCCCGGGCCCGGCTGCAGAATGTTGACGCGTGGATGGCGATTGGCGAGCCGGATCACTTCCCACACGTCCAGATCCAGGCCGTCGGCAATAACCGACAGTTCATTGGCGAAAGCGATATTGACGTCGCGATAGCTGTTTTCGACCAGCTTGGTCATCTCCGCCGCTCGGGCGTTGGTGGTGATGCACTCCCCACGCACGAACTGGCGATAGAAGGTCAACGCCTTTCGGGCGCAGCGCGGCGTGATCCCGCCTATGCAGCGATCATTGTTGATGAGTTCGACCAATATGCGCCCCGGAAGGACTCGCTCAGGACAATAGGCAATCGCCACATCGGCTGCGCTTCCACCCTTGTTCGGCATTTTGAGATCGGGCCGCAATTGTGCCAGCACATCTCTCATCTTTTCCGTCGTACCGACCGGGGAGGTCGACTCCAATATGATCGTATCGCCCGCTTTCAGCACCGGAGCCAACATGCGCGCGGCGTCAAGCACATAGCTGATATCCGGCGCGCGGTCCTCGGCGACCGGGGTCGGCACCGCGATCAGGAACAGGTCGCTTTCCTCGATCTCGGTGGAGGCTCGCAACGTCCCGCGCGCAACCACGCCCTGCACCAAACCATCAAGGTCGACTTCTTCGATATGCACGCGGCCGCTGTTGACGGTGTCCACCACATGCTGACTGACATCCACGCCCAATACCTTAAACCCTGATCGGGCGATCAGGGCCGCCGTCGGCAGGCCGATATAGCCCAAACCAATAACAGAAACCCTTTTTTCAACCTCGATGGGCATCAGCGATGATCCTGGCTATGCGTTCCCCGCTCTTGCCGTCGCCAAAGGGATTATGGGCGCGCGACATGGCGGCATAGGCCTCGCTATCATCCAAAAGGTTGAAGATTTCGGAAACGATCCGGTCTTTGTCAGTGCCGACGAGCTTCGCGGTCCCGGCCGCAATCCCCTCGGGCCGCTCGGTCGTTTCGCGCATAACGAGCACGGGCTTGCCCAGAGAGGGCGCTTCCTCCTGCACCCCCCCACTATCGGTGAGAACGATCTCGCACATATCGAGCAGCCGCACGAAATGCGGGTAATCCAGAGGATCGATCAACACCACATTGTCGCGGCCCGCAAGCATGTCGCTCATGATCATCCGCACATTGGGATTAGGGTGGACGGGAAAAATCACGGCCACGTCGGGGCGCGCGGCAACCTCATTGATGGCTGAGGCGATGCTCTCCATGCCGCCACCGAAATTCTCGCGCCTGTGGCTGGTGACCGCGATGATGCGCTTGCCCTTGAAGCGCGCGGCCAATGGACTGAGACCTGCCGCAAGCGACGGCGTCTCCCGAATCCGCTCCCGCGTCGCCAGCAAAGCGTCGATCACGCTGTTGCCAGTGATATGAATAGTGACGGGATCGCGATTCTCCCTGATCAGCGCGTCCGCCGCCGCCTGCGTCGGTGCGAAATTCAGGTCAGCAATACAGGAGACGACCATGCGGTTCACCTCCTCCGGCCAAGGATGATGAATATCTCCACTCCGCAGCCCGGCCTCGACATGGCCCACCGGTATCTTTCGATAATAGGCCGCCAATGTCGCCACCATCGTCGTCAGCGTGTCGCCATGAACCAGCACTCGGTCCGGCCACTCGCGGTCATATACCTCGCCCAAGGCGACGATCAGCCGGGCGGTCAGGCTGTCCAGCGATTGATTGTCCTGCATGATGTCGAGGTCGATGTCGGGAACGATTTGCGCTATATCCAGCACTTGATCGAGGAGGGCGCGATGCTGCGCGGTGACGCAAATGCGGGTGTCGATGTCGGCATGGACTCGCAGCGCCTGTATAACGGGAAAGAGCTTGATGGCTTCGGGACGCGTTCCGAAGACAATAATGACTTTCTGCTTGCTCAAACCCGCCCCCCGGCCCAAATCAATAATGCTGATGATCCCTTATCTCGATATGGTTTAATTAGGGTGAAGAGACGCAAAGCAGGAGAAAATCGCGCTGATGACGCCAGCTGAGTCCCATTACCCACCGATCGTTCCGGTGATCCTGTGCGGTGGATCAGGAACCCGCCTTTGGCCGCTGTCTCGGCCCGAAAGGCCCAAGCAGCTTCTATCGCTTATCGATACGGACAGCATGATACAGTTGACCGTAAAGCGGACGTCTGGCCGCCCCGGCTTTGCGCCGCCGATCATCGTGGCGAATGCTCGCCATGCTGACCTGATCGAAGCACAGGTTCGGGAGTCAGAAGAAAGTGACGCTCGTTTTATCTTAGAGCCAGAAGGCCGTAATACTGCACCCGCTATTGCCTTGGCGGCCCTTGCCGTGGACAATCCGGCAGCCCCGATCCTCGTCATGCCGAGCGATCATGTCATTTCCGATCTCGAAGCGTTTCACGATGCCATCAAGCAGGCGCTGCCCCTGGCACGAGAGAAATGGCTCATAACTTTCGGGATAACGCCAACCGCGCCAGAAACTGGCTATGGTTATATCAAAATGGGCGATCCTTTGGCTCCCGGCGTACAGGAGGTCGAACGCTTTGTTGAAAAGCCCCACGCGGACAAAGCGCGCGCCATGATCGCCCAAGGCGAACATGTATGGAATGCAGGGATTTTTATGTTCCGGGCCGATGCGTATCTCGCGGCCCTCGAACAATACCAGCCTGAAATATTCAGGGTGGTTACGCAATCGGTAGAATGCGGCATCAAACATGGGAACCGGATCGTTCCCAATAAGGACAAATTTGCAAATTGCCCTTCTAATTCCATCGACTATGCCGTCATGGAAAAAGCCGGACGCGTGGCAGTGGTGCCTGTTAGCATGGGATGGTCCGATATTGGCAGTTGGGACGCGCTGCATGCCATTAACGCGTGCGACTCAAACGGGAACGCTTGCCGGGGGGAGGTGCTGGCAATCGAGACCAGCAATTGCCTTATCCACAGTGAAGGACCACGCGTGTCTCTGGTCGGCGTTGAGGATCTGATCGTTGTTGCAACCGGCAAGGACATATTGATCTTGCCTCGTGGCCGCTCACAAGAGGTAAGAAAGATCACCGAAGCGCTTGAAGAGGACTGAATTTACCCGCGCAGACCTTTCAAATACTCCCCATAACGGCTCTTGCCCAACCGGTCGATCGCCCGATCTAGACCATCATCGCCTATGAAACCCTGGCGCCAGGCGATCTCTTCGGGACATGCGATCTTCATCCCCTGTCGACGCTCCAACGTTCCCACGAACTCTGCGGCCTCAAGCAGGCTGTCCGGCGTCCCCGTATCGAGCCAGGCGTAACCCCGACCCATAAGTTCAACATTAAGCGTGCCGCGTTCCAGATAGGCGCTGTTGACGTCGGTGATCTCCAACTCGCCTCGCGCTGAGGGCGTCAGATTAGCTGCGATGTCCACGACATCGGCATCATAGAAATAAAGTCCGGTAACAGCCCAGTTGGATTTCGGCCGAACGGGCTTCTCCTCTATGCTGATCGCGCGCATGCTATGGTCGAATTCCACGACGCCATAACGTTCCGGATCGGCGACATGATAGGCAAAGACGGTAGCGCCGCTCTCCCGCTCCCGTGCCGACTGAAGAATTTGCGGAAAGCCGTGGCCGAAAAAGATATTGTCGCCGAGCACAAGGCAAGACGGGCAACCCGCCACAAAATCGGCGCCGATCGTATAAGCCTGTGCCAGTCCCCTAGGCTCGGGCTGGACCGCGTAGCTGAGTTGCATCCCCCATTGCGAGCCATCCCCAAGAAGATTGCGAAAGTTTGAGGCATCATGCGGCGTGGTGATTATCAGTACATCCCGGATTCCCGCCAGCATAAGCGTAGTCAGCGGGTAATAAATCATCGGCTTGTCATAGACCGGCATCAGCTGTTTGGAGACGGCCATTGTGATTGGATAAAGCCGCGTGCCGCTACCGCCCGCCAATATGATGCCCCGCATAGCCCCTCCCCTTAATCAAGCCTGCACAAGAAGCAGGCGCTCAACGACCGTTTCCATGGAATGCCGCCAATCTGGCAAGCGAACGCCGTGAATGTCCTCGAGCTTCCTGCAATCAAGACGAGAATTGATGGGGCGCGGCGCAGGAGTTGGATATTCGGCGGTGGTAATCGGCCGCACCCTTGCGCAGGGCCCTCCTCTTTTTTCCGAAGCTTCAAAGATGGCGACTGCAAAGTCCGCCCAGCTTGCCTCGCCGCTCCCGGTCATATGAAAGATGCCTCTGAGCTCAGGTCGGGAGTCGGAAACAAGCCTCTCAGCTAAAGCAAAAATTCCATCGGCAATATCGAGCGCGCTGGTCGGGTTCCCCCGCTGGTCGGCGACCACCCCTATTTCCTCGCGCTCTCCTGCTAGGCGCAGCATGGTTTTCAGAAAATTATTGCCAAATGGGCTGTAAACCCATGCGGTTCGTAAAATGATGCTGTTGGCGCACGCTGCTTGGACGGCATGCTCCCCGGCGAGCTTCGAAGCACCATAGACGCCGAGCGGATCGGGGCTGTCCTCTTCGGAAAAGGGCTCGACCTTCCGCCCATTGAATACATAGTCCGTCGAAAGGTGAATGAGGGGAACCTCCAGGGCGCCGGCCGCCTGAGCGACCGCTCCTGCCCCCATTGCGTTCACGGCATAGGCTGCCTCCACGTCCGCTTCTGCGCGATCGACCGCCGTATAGGCTGCGGCCGAGACAATGATGTCTGGCTGGCTCCTTTCAAGCGCGGGAAGTATTGGAGCGGGATCAGTCAAATCCAGGAGCGGCCTGCCCAAAGAGATGATTTGGTCGCCAGCCACTCGGGCACGTTCCATCAACGACTGAACCACCTGCCCGCGCGATCCTGTAACGGCGATCCTCATTCCGCCGCCTTCATTTCCGGCAAGACGCCAAGCCGCTCTCCGTCATAGCGTTCACGCAGTGGGCGCCACCACCATTCATTGTCCAGATACCATCTTACAGTCTTCTCGATCCCGGTCTCGAAATTCTCCAGGGCCTGCCAGCCCAGTTCGCTTTCCAGCTTCGTTGCATCGATTGCATAGCGTGCATCATGTCCGGGTCGGTCGGTAACAAATTCTATCAGTTCTTCGCGAGGGCACTCGCCAGGGACAAGCCGGTCCAGCACCTCGCAAATGCACCGGACGACTTCAATATTGCGCCGTTCATTGCGGCCTCCGACATTATAGGTTTCCCCTGGCCGGCCTCGTTCTGCGATCAGGTCCAGAGCACGGGCGTGATCCTCGACATATAGCCAGTCGCGAACATTCTCGCCCTTTCCGTACACGGGCAGCCGCTTGCTGGAGAGCGCGTTCAGTATAGTGAGCGGGATCAGCTTTTCAGGAAAATGATAAGGCCCATAATTGTTCGAACAGTTCGACACCACTACTGGCAACCTGTAGGTGCGCTGCCATGCCTTGGCCAGATGATCCGACGATGCCTTCGACGCCGAATAGGGCGAGCTTGGATCATAGGGTGTCGTTTCTTGAAACAGTCCATCGGCGCCCAACGAACCATAAACCTCGTCCGTCGAGACATGCAGGAACCGAAAGCCGTCCTTGGCTGCAGCGGGCAATGCATTCCAATAGCCGCGCGCCGCCTCCAGCAGGGTGAAGGTCCCTATGACGTTTGTCTGTACGAAATCAGCAGCGCCAGTAATCGACCGATCGACATGGCTCTCGGCCGCCAGATGCATGATGCGGTCAGGCGTGAAGCTTGCGATCGCGGTCTCCACTGCTTGCCGGTCGCAAATGTCAGCCTGAAGGAACTGGTAGTTATTCCGCCCCTCGACCAGCCGCAGCGACGCCAAATTGCCAGCATAGGTGAGCTTGTCGATATTAAGGACATTATAGCCTTTTTCCAGCACCATGTGCCGGACAAGAGCCGATCCAATAAAGCCGGCGCCTCCCGTAACGATCACACGCATCGATCATCCCCCATGGGAGAAGTAGAATGGGAGGTCGGCAAGACGCGGCTGCACCCGATCTTTTGCCGACAGAGTTTCAGTATCTGCCATTTCGGGCCAGGCGACGCCAATATCCTCATCATTCCAAGCAACGCCTTTGTCATGCTCGCCGTTATAATAATCCGTGACCTTATAGCAGACGACGCTGTCCGGCAGCAGCGTGCAAAAACCGTGGGCAAAGCCCGGAGGCACCCAGAGCTGATTGCCTTTGTCCGCGGAAAGCTCAATCGCTATCCATTCCCCAAAACCGGGCGATCCTTCTCGCAGATCCACGACAACGTCGAACAACGCTCCGGCCAGGCAACGCACCAGCTTCCCCTGCGCAAAGGGCGGGGTTTGGAAGTGCAGACCCCGAATGGTCCCTGCCTTCACGCTGTGCGATTGGTTCTCCTGAACAAATCTTACGTCGTCAACGGATGAACAGAATTGGTCGAGGCGAAAGATTTCAGAAAAATATCCTCTTTCATCGACGTGGCGGGCCGGAATGATCTCCACCACACCGGTAAGGTCTAGCGGACGAAACTGCATCATTGCCCCTGTCATATGAAAATCAACAGCTTCGGCTCTGCCGTAAAACATGCAGACTGTCTATCCAGACATATTCGGATCATATCTTTCCCCCTCCAAAATGGTCAGAAATAGCGCGAGAAAATATAGCAGACGCACGGCGTTGTTGCGGCGCAGTAAGCATTTTTAAACCATATCCACTGTACCAAATCGCACGGAAAGGCGCCCCTGTGGGTGGGGGAGAAGTCGCAGATATGAAAAAAGACCAGGACCAGGTCCAATCCATAGCCAAGTACCGCCGTCTTTGGGACGACCTGTTTGCCAATCATGTCGATGACGATCCGCTTTCGGCGGAGATTGGCGCGCAACAAATCAAGGAAGTGGCCAAGGGCATCATGCGTACCCGGCCCGCGGTGATGATCCTGTCCATCTGCATTGCCATGGTCCATCGTGCTGGGCCTGCTGCGGAGTTCGTGTTTTTCTTTGCGGCATGGCAAATCATTACCGCTGTGGCCATTCAGTTTGTGGCGCCCGCCACCAGCATGTGCCGGGTGAAATATAAAAACGTCAGATCTCAGTTCCGGGCGATCATTGGCTATACCGCGATAATTTCCGTGGGTTGGAGCGGCTTGCTCATCTCTTCGGGCTATGGCGCCGACATGGCTACCCAGTCGATGATGCTCTGTATACACATCGGCATCATCTCCGTTGGCGGTTTGACCTTCTCGATGATTCCAATGGCGGCGTTCATCTATATCCTGGTGATGGGCATCTCGATCCAGTTCCATATCGCGCTGCAGAAGCATGAGATATCCATCCTGCTCAATATCGCGACCGGCCTTTTCGTTCTCCTGCTTTGCCGCGCCTTCTTTCATACAGCGGGCCAGTTCGTGGGCCGAATACGCAGCGACGCGGAGCTCCGTTCGTTGGAGCGCAAACGGGCGTTGGAGGAAAAGCGGGAGCTGGAACGCCAGGCAGAAGCCGAACGGGGTCAATTGCAATTACGGGAAGAAGACCGCAGGCGGGCCGCCCACCTGCAGGAACAAGCAATGCTGGCCCTGGCGGCGCGATATGAAGATTCCGTCGCCCACCTGGCCGAACAGCTCGACGAAGCAATGAATGTTCTTTCGACCGCAACGGACGATATTGGAGACATCAATATCAGGGCCCTGTCCAAGGCCCAACGTGTACTCAATCTCGCCAGCACCACTACGCGATCGGCTCAAGCAGTGGCAGAATCAACCAAAGCTCTCACTGGCTCGGCCAGCCATATTTCATCCCAAGTGGAGGAGCAGGCGCGCATGGGCGATGCAGCCATGAACGCCGGCGATTCTGGCCAGCAGAGCCTCATGGCACTCACGGAAGAAGCCGATAGCGTCAGCGAGATCGTCAACCTCATCCAACAGCTTGCCGGACAGACCAATTTGTTGGCTCTCAACGCCGCTATTGAAGCAGCCCGAGCGGGCGACGCGGGGCGTGGTTTCGCGGTGGTTGCTAATGAGGTTAAGCAGTTGGCGTCCCAGACCCAAGGCGCCGTCGGAAAAATTGGGGAGATCCTCGATGGTATCCGAAACCGAATGGCGCAGGCGGACGTATCCATGGAGCTCATCACGGAAAATATCCGCCAAATGTCCTCCCGCGCTTCCGCTATTGCCGAATCAGCGGGCAATCAGACAAGCGCCACCAATGTCATTAAAGACGCCGCCGCCCGCGCCGCGGCAGGATCTGAGCAAGTGAGCCAGACAGCCGAGCAGGTGGCCGATGATGCCCGGAAAGCCAATGCCCTGGCCGAAGACATCCGCGCCGCGGTGGACGGCCTGCGTTCACGTTCGGAAGCGCTGCGTTCAACCAGCAATGACTTTCTCGCCTCCTTGCGGCGTGGTGCCGCAAACTAAGGCGGTGTCTTCACCCCGTGCTAGGCTCGCTTGCTGTCAAAATCGGATGCACAATCTTGATCGACCGCCATTTATAAATACTGACCACGCGGCCGCCCTTTCCCGATGCCTGCAGCCCGTGGGCAAGCGCAACCGTCCCTGCTCCCAGAGCAGTCCCTACCTCAACAATGAGGCCGCCGCTTTTGGCAGTTTCCTAGATATGCTCATAGACGGCCGGCGACAGCATGCCGTCGCAACGATGAACAATCTCCTCGAAAACGGACAACATAGCCCAGAACCCTTGATTTTAGGGAGGATTGTAGACCTATAATCAAAAGGAGGTAGTAATCCATCTTATATTGCCCGTTATAATGAGCAGTATAATGATGAGCCCCTTGCAGGATCCAATACCGCACATTTCTATCGCTCTGAATTTACGGCCTTCTACTGTTTGCATGACAAATCGCTTTACTTGACCTGGAGGCTCGCCCAATAGCGTCGTTCGCCCGCAAAGCCTTTACAAAGCCGCCATGTCGCTCAAGCCTCTTCGAACTGCTCTCACATTACCTTTCTGGGCGCTCCAACTGGCTAGCGGCGCGAAGTCGTTTCGCGACAATCCGTTGATCGGGTCGCCCAGATTGAACCGAATGGGCCTCCATGTCGCGCGGGTGAGACTTGCGCATAGCCTTGCATGGAGACGGCGAGCGAAACTGGCCCGGAACGTCAACGCAGAACATCGCGCGGCCTTTGACGAACAGGGATTTGTGGCAATCGAAAATTTCCTGCCAGAGCCGCAGTTTGCGGCTCTGCGCGAAAAGATCCTGCGCCAGGAAGCGCCCGCGCGCGAGATGCTTCAGGGCGATACGATCACGCGGCGGATCGCCATTGATCCGTTCTTCCTGAAAGCCGTACCAGAGCTGCGGAGCCTGCTTGCCTCTTCGACATGGAAAGGGCTTCTGCGCTATGTCAGCAGCTTCGACGTCGAGCCGCTTTATTATATCCAGACCATTTTACCCCACCGCGCCAACGCTCCTCCCGATCCCCAGACGGCTTTTCACGCCGACACCTTTCATCCCACGATGAAGGCCTGGTATTTCCTCCATGATGTGGCCGACGATGAAGGCCCCCTGACCTATGTGCCCGGCTCTCATAAAATGACACCGGAGCGCCTCGCCTGGGAAAGGGAGATGAGCCTGCGTGGACCATCGGCCATGGATCGCCTGTCCGCCCGCGGCTCGTTCCGGATCGATGAGGCCGGACTGGTGAGACTGGGCCTAGGCCCCGCCCGCCGCTTTGCCGTCCCCGCCAACACGCTGGTCGTGGTGGACACCAACGGCTTCCACGCACGCGCCCAAAGCCTGCTCCCCAGCAAGCGAATCGAAATCTGGGCCTATAGCCGCCGCAATCCTTTCTTGCCCTGGACGAGCCTAGATCCGCTCAGCCTTCCCGGCATCGCCGAGCGGCGAGTCTCGTGGTTGTGGGCAGTGCGCGATCGCTACAAAAAACAGTTGAAACAACCTTGGCGAGACGTCGGCTTCAGGAAGGTCGATGAGGGTTGATGGTCCGCTGCCAATGTGGGGCCTGTGGGAAATTTAGTGCAGCACCAAATATGCCCTTCGTTCGAATAAAAGTATGTGCGCAGATTTTTGTTTCAAACCCGATCCCGGGGGGGTAGTGATATTTTAAGCTGCGCAATAACCACAAAAAATCCTTGCGTTAAACGGTGTAGAGTTTGAGATGAATTACGGTGCCGAAAAGTTCGTTCGCCTCGAACAAGGCTGGCCTTTTCGTGGCCTGAGCAGGAAATTTCATTTCTCACCTTCCGCCTTTCCGTTACGGACTCGTATTATCTTGCTGCAAGGGCCGGTTGGCCCCTTCTTCCGTCATTTGCAGGAGCATCTGGAGGAGAGCGGGTTTGATGCGTGGCGAATCAGTTTCAACGCTGGCGACCGTTTCTTCGCCCCCCGCCGCAAGCGCATCGATTTCGCCGGGAGCCTGGATGAGTGGGAAAGCTGGTTCACCGCACTGCTGACCGAGGGCGGCTTTACGCGTGTTATCCTGTTCGGATCGAGCCGCCCGGTTCACCGCGTCGCGCGGCGCGTGGCAAAGGCGGTGGGCGTTGAGGTTCTTTCGCTGGAAGAAGGTTACATCCGCCCCGGCTATGTGACGGTTGAACGGGATGGCAATAATGCCGATTCCCCCATCGCTGGCAAGCTGCCGCCAAAGGATTTCGTGGCGCCGCCAGAAGCGCGCGAAGAAGTGACCGACTATAATAGCTTTCGTGCCATGGCTTGGCATGCAGCTGTTTATTATCTGGTCCGGGAGTTGTTCAGCACACGCAAGCAGAAGCGGCTGTCCCACCGCCGCGTGTCGATCCTGGCCGAGATCGCATATTGGATCCGCAATGGATGGCGCCGCGTCACGGGACAAGGGCGCAACTTCGCCGCGATCCAGCGCCTTTTGGAACATTATCATCACCGCTATTTCCTCGTCCCCCTGCAAGTCGCGGCGGACAGCCAGATGGGAGAGGCCGCGCGCGGATGGAACACGCCGCGCCTGATTGCCGAAACGCTAAGCTCCTTTGCCAGAACCGCCCCCGCCGGCTACCGGCTCGTGTACAAAATCCATCCCATGGAGCGCGGCCGCAGCAACGACCGCGCATTCATCATGCAAACCGCCGAGGCGCTGGGCGTAGCCGACCGCGTCGATGTCATCGACACCGGTTCCATAGGCCTCCTCACCCGGCACAGCGCCGGCATGATCACCATCAACAGCACATCGGGCCTGTCGGCGATCTATCACGGCGCGCCCTTGATGGTGCTGGGCGATGCGATTTATGCCCATGATGCATTGGTGGTCTGTGCCGAAAGCCACCCCCAATTTGATGCATTCTGGACCTGCAATACGGTTGCGGATGCGGCCGTTCGCCGTCGATATCTTGGATGGATAAGGGCGAAATGCTTGGTTAGCGGTGATTTTTATGAATTAAGCGGAATTAAAATTGCCCTGAACTTTTTATCTCACTTCCGCGCTGTGGAAAATGGCAGGTTTAGGCTTCGTTAATCCGCCCGCCGACACGCAGCAGTTGGGCGTCCAGACAGGAAGACTTTAAACACGCTATTTACCTCGCCAATATGTTTCAGTGTAAGGCCAAGGCTTCGGCAGCTTGGGCATGGCCAGGTGGGCTGTGGACTCGTCAATCATTTCATAGCGCGACAGGGCAGATTGGTAGGTTTCTAAAGTAGTGGCCTCGATAACGCCATTTTGGCCCGGCGCGGCGGCGACACTTTGCCCCCCCATAGCCTGCATCAGATACACGTCTTTTGCCCCGGCGGCTGCGTCGATATAATGCCCGACGACATCAGGCTCCATTTCCTGAAAGGATGCGGCATTCCAAAGAAGATCAAAGGTGGCACCGCGTAAAATATCGATATGCCAATTGCCAAAGATATGTATCTTCCCGCGCTGGATCTGATCGAAGCTGGTCAGTATCCGGCTCTCTTCGAAGGGCACGACCTCTCCAGGAAGGACGGACTTGAGATACTGATTGGCGACATAAATCTGCGGTGGAATATCGAAGATTAAAATTGTCGCGTCAGGGTGCGCCATTTTCAACAAGTGGGCCTGCTTGGCTGATCCGGACCCAATCTCAACGACGATCTTGCCCGACAGATCCAGAAACCGGCTCACATAAACGTAACGAAGATAGTAGTTCAGCCATGATAGCGTGAAGAATACGCCTTGGTGCTCAAAGCCTTCGGGATTGCCTACTCGCGAGGCAGGCAATTCATAGACATTCCGGGCGTGGCTTTGAACAGCGCGGTTTTGCACAACAGACATTATAGCCTCAGAGGCAAGGGGAGGCATCAGGTCCACTGCTCCGAATGCAGCGAATGTGGCAGCGGGCGTCTTCCTTGGCGCGCGAATGCGGCGAAAATCCTTTAATCCTGCCTCGCGCAGATAGGCCACTGCCATATTGCACTTCTTCGCCCAATAGTTCGTCCATTGGTAGATAGATGGCGCGGCTTTTTGCTCCGACAGCATCATATCCAGGAGGGCTATATCATCTTGAACCTGCATTGCTTCCCCTTTTCCGGTGTGCTTCCTAACAGCAGGCATAAGTAGCCGCCAAGGGGTTAGAATGGCCTTGCCGCTCAAACGTTCTACCACGCGGCTAAGATGTTGCACCCCGAAATATTGAATCCGTTTGCGTAGCGTCGGCCGGTCCTTCCGGCTGACTCCTAATTTTGACCGAACGATGCGAGCCAACTCCTCACCAATGAGCCTGTGACCGTGACTTGAAAAATGGTGCGCGTCTGGATGAAGGAATGTTTCTGTAGATGTCACCTGTAGCGCCTGTACATCAAGAAATTCTGAGCCGGATGCATCAGCGTGAGATCGGATAATGCTGTCATAGTGACTTATCGCAGCCTTGAGACCAGGGGTTTTTTCATGCGTGCGCTCATCAGCAAGGGCAAGCCCCATCAGGATGATCAACCTATCTGGCCTGCGTTCCCGAGCGAACTGCAAGGCTTCCCCTAACAGCCTATCAAACTCAGGCGCGGGGCACTTCTGCCCCCTGTTCCGTGGCCAGCAATCGACAATGCCGTGGTTGATCACCAACACATCGTCGTCCATCCACCCCATAACTTCCAGACGGCGGCTGATCATGAAATCAATGGTGCCGCCCCTGGAACCGAAGACGGAGGTCTGAACATCGCCATAATCACTTAGCGCCCTACGGGCGATATGCGGATAGGTTTGCCAGTATCGGGTGAACATCTCCGGATACAGATGGTCTTCCTTGTGCAACCATGGCAACGGAAGAGCTTGGGAATTACTATCAACAACGATGTGGATCGCAGGCTTACTCAGGTCTGAAAAATTTGTCACCGTGTCCCTTTATCGTTCTTCAACGACTAAAGAGGTTTATAGGCTATGCTCTTCGATTGGGTCAATCTTTGGTTAGATTAATGCAATAGACAATGGCAATTTAAAGCCGATAGAACCTACTTACCGGCATGGATCAAGCTGCTGGTCTGGGACGGCACCGGCCTGGTGCTTGTGAGCAAGGTTCTGCAGACCGGAGGCTTTCATTGGCCCAGGGCGCACGATGGTGTGATGCGGCTGTCGGCCTCGCAGGCATCGGTCTTGTTCGAAGGGCTGCAATGGTCGAAAATGCACACGCCGCGCACCCAGGTTCCGGTGACGACACGATAGGTCGCACGCCTGATTCCCCTGATCGAAAGGCCATTGCGGACCGCCCGGAAACCGCCAGAAATGGGGCATGTCGCCACGGCAGCCGACCTTCCTGACGATGTCGCCACCCTCAAGGCGATGGTCCTGGCTGGCCTCGAGCGTGAAGCTCGGATGCAGCATATTATCGACCAGATCACCCGCACGACATTTGGGAAACGCTCGGAAAAGCTGATCGAAGATCAGTTGGCGCTTGCTTCGATGATCTCGATGTCGCCCGCGCTGAACTGGAGGCGCTTGGCGAGCAGGCGACGGGCCGGAAGAAGGAGCGGGCGCGAAGGGAAAGCGGGACAGCGCGGGGGTCGCTGCCGGCGCACCTGACCCGCATTGAGGAAGTGATCCTTCCAGACGAGCAGGAATGTCCCTGCTGCGGCGGCGCGCTGCACTGCATAGACAGCGACATATCGAGCCGGCTTGATGTCATCCCGGTCCGGTATCGCGTGGTCGTGACGTCCCGACCGAGAATGGCGTGCCGCGCAGGCAGCGACGGCGTGTTCCAGGCGCCTGCGCCCAGGCATATAGTGCCAAGTGGCCTGCCCACCGAGGCGCTGATCGCCGATGCCCTCGTCAGGAAATATGCCGATCACACCCCCTTCTATCGGCAAGCACAGGCGCTGCGGCGTCAGGGCATCGAGATCGACCGGGGAACCATGTGTGACTGGGCGGGCAAAGCCGCTGCCTGGCTCGGTCGCCTGACCAGCCGCATGAAAGCGGATCTGCTGACGGGCGCGAGGCTGTTCGTCGATGAGACCACCGCCAAGGTTCTGGCGCCCGGCACCGGCAAGGTGAAGACGGGATATCTCTGGACGATCGCTCGTGATGATGGCGCGCATGGCGGCACCGATCCACCGGCGGTCGTCTACACCTACATGCCCGGTCGCGGGAGAGTCTGGGCGGAGAAGCTGCTCGGAGACTTTACCGGCATCGTTCAATGCGACGGCTATGGCGCGTACAAGCACCTAGAGGCGCCGGACCGGAAGGCCGGCCCCGGGACGTTCGCCTTCTGCTGGGCACATGTCAGGCGTGGCTTCTTTGACAACGCCAAAGGTGGCAATGCCCCGGTAGCCGAGGAGGCGCTGCGGCGCAAGGCGCGCTGGGTCTGCGAGCAGGCGCATCAGCAACTCAAGGAAGAACTCGGCCTCGACCACTTTGAAGGTCGTTCATGGCAGGGGCTCCACCGACACTGCCTCATGTGCATGATCGCGCTCCCATTCCTGCAATCCAGGCGGCTCAAACAAGTCGAAGGGGAAAAAAGAATCCCCGGACCTCCGCCCCAACCAAGCCTGCCAGCAGTGCGGCGGGCAATCCTCAACGCACTCGCCCAGCCCCCGCCAACACAATGCTCTCGTTGCCGCAACATCATCCATCCTGAAAATCTGCCAAAATAGTGCTAGTCACCTGAATCCGAAGTTCGGCTCATTTCAGTTCCAGGTGACTAGGTCGAATTATTCGCGTAGCCTTTGGTATAAGGCATGGAAATTTAGCATCTTTAACCGCCATGCGGCATATTACCGAGCACGGCATTATGGACTTGTGCCGATATCGGCATAATGATCAACGGTGAGTGCAGCCAAGCTTCTATCAGAATGACCGGACTCGCCGTCATATGGCAGGTTGATCGACCACTAGTTATTCGCCAACAACAGGGCGATCACTGCACAACCAATCAGAATTATTGGCACCGAAAAGATCCCGACTTTTTGAGAAAAGCTTATAAAAAGCTCTTCTATACCACAACCGCTTCAATGATTTACCTGATGGCGCAACATAGATCCCGCCTTCTTGCGAACGGCAGAACGCGGAAGCTCCATTTCTGGACCCTCTTTTCGAATTTTGGAGATAAGACGGGCGATCAGGCCCGTTCATCCACCTTCATAATTTCATCAACACTCAGGAAGTGAGGGTTGTTGCCGGAATGATATTCAAACCCCATTTCCACTGGTTCACCCGCCTCCTCAATGGCGTTCACCATATAGTCATCGTTCCGGTGGTGAAATTGAATCGATGGGCGCAATACGAAATGATCTGAAAATTCCAGGGTGAGGTGACTGTCGTCAGCCGGGCACATAATTTCATGCAGCTTTTCCCCGGGACGAATTCCAATGAATTTCGCCTGCCGAGTGCCGCTATAAGCTTCCACCAAATCCATAATCTGGACTGAAGGAATTTTTGGCACGAAAATTTCGCCACCATACATGCGCTCAAAATTCTTCAGCACAAAGTCGACACCATCCTGAAGCGTAATCCAGAACCGGGTCATATCCTGATGTGTGACTGGTAGCGGCGTCTGGCCAGCATCAATGAGCTTTTTGAAGAACGGCACCACCGATCCGCGTGATCCAACAACATTACCGTAGCGGACAACAGAGAAGATCGGGCCATGCCCGCCTGTCACGTTATTTGCAGCCACGAACAGTTTGTCAGAGGCAAGCTTCGTGGCGCCATAAAGATTGATTGGGTTTGCCGCCTTGTCAGTGGACAGCGCAATCACTCGCGCAACATTGGCGGCAATGGCCGCTTGAATGACGTTTTGAGCGCCATCAATATTGGTCTTGATGCATTCCATGGGATTATATTCAGCCACAGGTACATGCTTGAGCGCAGCAGCATGAATAACGAAATCAATGCCTTCCATCGCCTGTCGCAGTCGCGGCTGATCACGGACGTCGCCAATGAAATAACGCATGACTGGATTGTCGTAGACCTGCGCCATTTCATATTGTTTGAGTTCATCACGGGAATAGATGACGATCCTTGACGGGTTGTAACGGGCCAATATCGTTTCGACATACTTCTTGCCAAAGGATCCAGTGCCACCCGTTATCAAAACCGACTTTCCGTTGAACATGTTATTAATTACTCCAAATTAAAGCTAGACATTCACCTTGAGGCGGCCATCCAGTGATCCGCCTCTTCATGCAAGTGTTGTACAATCCATTCGTTCATTTTCTGGACAAGGGCGACAACCAAGCTCTGCTTGTCCTGAAGGATGCGCCCTTCGACATGGGTTACAGAATTATGCCAAACATCACTCATAGTGCTTTCCAATTTACGCCAATGCAGTTCTGACGAGTTGGACATAAGCCAGGTCGGTACACCAAGAGCACCGGCTAGTTCTACCACCGTAGTTGCGGACGTTATGACCAAATCTAGGCCTGAAATGAGAGCAGCCACTGAGTCAAGATCGTTATACTGATCAATCCACTCAGGATCGAATAGTCGACCGGGAAAATGGCTGTTTACAAAATCCAGTTCCTGCCGACATTCATCATACTGGAGATTAACAAATTGGACATTTTCAATTGAAAAAAGAGGAAGAAGTTCCTGCACCGACAAGTAATGCTCGTTACGGGAAAATGTATTTAGACTACTCCTCCAGCTAATTCCAACACGCAACTTGCCTTCTGGCAAGCGACATTTATGCCCCTCCGCCAGCTGTTTATCAGCCAACAGATATGGCTGGCCCGAGAAAGCATCATATGAACTTCGGAATTCAGCCAGCGCGTCTGTAACCGCAGCTGTAGCATCAACCCCTTCAATTATATGGACCGCGCGATTATCCAAAATTCCGCGAAGAAATGGGTTTCGGGTGAGGTTGTATAGATTAGGATCAAAATAATCAGCCTTCCGCGATTTGCGCTCAACCGCCACCATTCTCGCCTCGGGAAATGATCGTTGAAACAAAGTAAGAAGCCTTGGCTCACAGCCAATAAAAAGTTCGGTCTGTTTAACCGTTCTAATTATATCCGAATAAATACTCGCAAATCTTATTTCATCACCCGGTCCATAGAGAGGCAAAAGAAATATACTAGATCCATCAAATTTTTCGATATCGTCGGAGTAGTATTTCTCAGAAAAATGCTGCCTGAAGGTTTCGACAAGTTCAATTTCACGAAATGTCGCCAAAGCCTTGCCTGGCTCCCTCATTCCGAAATAGGTCTTTCGTGTGAGCATCTCGCCGACGGGCACATGGTTCCTCTCTGCAGATGTCAATATCTGCCGGGCAAAATCATAATCTCCTCGCAAGATGCAGAGCCTGAGCATTTCCCTATAAACCAAAGGCGAGTGCACGAACGCCGGAAAAACCGATGACATGAATTGAAACGCTTTGGCGATCTTGCCACCAGCAGCCAAAGCTTGAGAGTGGACCACGAGGACCGCCGGGTCACGCGGTGATTTTTGTATCAGTATTTCGGACTTCTCAATTGCCGTGGAAAAGTCTTCTAGCGCAATCAAAGCCTGAATCGTCGAAACGCTGATCTCCCCATTCAAATACACATGTTGGGCGACCAACACTGAAAGTCGCTCAATCTCCTCAGCATTTTCTGGCTGATGTTTTGGCACTAGCAAAGCAGATGCAGCAGCGGGCCGCGCTCCCACCAGTGCCGCCTGCCAACAGGCGAAATCAACCGGACTTGCACGCGGGAATTGTTCACATACGACGGCTAATGCCCGCAACATGTTCTTTGACGACGATGCATAGAGCATGATATTTGCGAGAGCATTTAGTGAGATAAAATTGAAATTCATTGATGCAATAGCCATTAACCTAGACATAATGTCTTCAGATCTATAGCCAAGAAGGAGAAGCTGAATACAGTTTCTGTGCGCTATTACATAATTTCTATTTGAAAAATTTGCCTGCATTACTTCGTAGAGAATGGCCTTTTGATCGTCATTTAGATCAGCAGGTTCTATATTGAGTATATCATTATCAGAATTTTGTCCGCTAATTATTTCCCATCTTTTCTGCGTCCCTTCCCTTACTAGAGACAATCCCACTCGTCGCAGGAACTCAGTTGCATCGCCAAATTCCGGATATTGACGAAGGTGATTGGCCATTACCTGCTTCGCAGCAAGACTTCCATCTATTAACAATAGACTATTTAGCAATTTAAAATATTGATCAGCATCCATGAATGCGCTTGCTTGAACGATAAGTTTATACTTAACTGGATTGTTGCTAATCCATCCATACATAAGAGCTATAATAATCTCTTGAAGAAACGGATCTCTGGATGAGATCATAATATCTTTGGCAGGAAAACGGGGCGCACAATCTTCTTCAGCTGTATTTCTAGCTTCAGGATCATCTACATTATGCAGCAAAATTGCAGGCCAGTGTCTACTTCCAGCAAGCTGCTGCCTGACCCGCCCCTCTTGCTGCGCCGTTTTGCGACATTCGGACAGGGTAAGCAAAATCTGATCGCCGCGAATCTTCAACGCAGTCGATTCCAGTGCATCAGCAATGTTGGGCAGATTTACCATATATTTCGGATACAGCAGATACACCGCTGCAAAAATTTCGGTTGGCGTCAGCGTACGGCCCTTCGGCTGCGCTGCTCTATCATCTGTGGCCCCCCACCCGGCATAGAATGGCGTTCCGAGGGTGGTGACCTTCACTCCACGGATCAAAGCCTCGAGACCCGAGAGCGAGGAGAGGGTGTAAACCTGATCAGTCGTATTAAGCAGTTCTACCAATGATCCTTCGGGGGACACGATGGTGGCGATGTTTTCCACCAGTTTTCTTTGAAATTTGGTCCGTTGGTAGCCGCGATAAACTTCCGGATGGGGACGGTACAAGATTTCGGCGTCCGGATTTTCCAGCTTCGCCAGCCGGACAATATCCACCATTCGCCATTTTCCGGGATTACCCATGCGGACGGCGGCGTCATTATCAACCTGCCCGATTACCAGGACTCTGCGCCGCGTCTTGATGCGATATTGGGCGGCAGAGTCTGTGATATCCGGAAGATTATATTTCAGCAGACCGTGCTCAACCACCAGACGGCGCGCACGCTCTGCATCTTCCATCAGTTTGGATCGGCTGCGAAATCGTGACGAGCCAGAATGTCGGCAAGGTCATTCGGCTCCAAATTATTATAATATAGCCCTTGGGTATCGAACACGAGCGAATAGGGCGTCGCATGGTTGGCACCCAGATCGGCCGAGCGGAGGAAACCATCCTCCACACGGATGAGAGGAATGTTCCATCGCCGGGCGAACCGCGCAATCCACGGCCGATCTGTATAACCCCAGACATAGATGCGACTGAGGTTCGGCACCAACTGGCGCACGGCGCGGTGGGCGCGGGCTCCCATGAATTTCCGGGGCGCGAAGGCAATCCGGACATCGGGGCAATAATCCGCAATGAACCCATATTTCCAGGCATTCATGCCAAATGCCAGGGCGATCGGCGCATCAGGCCGGTAGCGCCAGTTGCGTCCCACCAAATGAAAATGCTCCAGCCCCTCCGGCACATTTTGAAGTGTCGGGGCATAATGGACTTCATAAGGGTATTTTTCGCCGACCGGACGCTTGCGGTCGAAGAAATCCAATGTATCCGCACGCAATTTACCGAGCGCCTGCGCCGGTGCTGACGCCCGCGTCAAGCGAAACCACAGGCTCTGGGTAGCAACGCTCCCTTCGGTTCCAAACCGCTTCAGCTTCTTCGGCAGATGAATCTTCATGGGAGCCCCAATGCCCTTGTAAAATCGAAAAGAAAAGTCATTGCCTATAAATCATTTTCCGTCAGCCGCTCGGCAAATGCGATGGACCGCTTTGCGGACTTGCCAAGCAGCTGGTCCCAATAACGCGGAGCAAGACTAAGCCCCGGACGGCAGATCTTCAGGTTCTCCATCGTGAACATCTCGCCTGCGGCGATATCTCTGGTGGGATAAATTGATTGCCTGAACTGCCGCGACTTCGCTTCATTCTCCGTGCCGGAATAACTGATGCTGCCGCTGGCGTGCCAAGCTCTAGCGGTTTCTTCCTTCAACAGCTTCATTTCCCATGGCTCCAGAGAGAAAGCGGAATCCACTCCGCCGTCATTCCGATCAAGCGTGAAATGCTTTTCTATGACCGTCGCCCCATGCGCAACTGCGGCAACAGCTACGCCAATACCAAGCGTGTGATCGGACAATCCTACCTGCACACCGAAGCGCTCCTGCATATCGGCTATGGTTCGAAGATTGGCGTCGGCCGCATTAGCTGGATACTGGCTGGTGCATTTCAGTATGACAATATGCCCCCCACCGGCTTCCCGTGCGGTGGAAATAGCCTCGCTGATATCCTCAAGGCTGGCCATGCCCGTGGACATGATGATCGGCTTGCCTGTCTTGGCGACTTTTCGAATAAGAGGCAGATGCGTCAACTCAAAGGACGCAATCTTGAACATTGGCACGCCAAGGTCGTCGAGGAAATCTACAGCGCTCTCATCAAATGGCGTGGAAAAGGATAGCACTCCTAGGTCTTTGGCCGCCTGGAAAAGATCAGCATGCCACTCCCATGGTGTATAGGCTTCTTTGTAAAGGTCATGGAGTTGACGGCCGTTCCAAAGACTTTTCTCGTCGCGAATGACAAAATCATTCCGCATAGAATTCAGCGTCATCGTATCTGCCGTGTAGGTTTGAAACTTCAGGCAATCCACCCCGCACCGTGCTGCTGCACGGACGATCTCCAGCGCGCGCTCTTTTGAGCCATTATGATTTCCGGACATTTCAGCAATGATGAATGGCTCATGCTCAGGGCCGATCCATTTGCCCCCCATTATGAATGAAGATGTCATCTTGCGTCCTTATTCCTTGATTCCCGTAGTCCATACCAGGCATAGAATTCAGCGTGATAAGGTTCAAAATTGGCTTTTTTAAAAAGCGCATGAGATGCGGCATTTCCGGGAAGGACATGCGCAACAATGATCTCGTCCGAATGAAGAGTTTGCAGCTCCTGAAGTGCTTGTCGCGCCACACCGCAACCGTAAAATTCAGGTGCCGTCAGAATGGACACCTCGCGAATCTGCCTCCCATCTGCGTTGGGAGGCACGGGGGCATCCGTCCGATCCAGGCGCACCATTCCGCAAGGAATCTGACCGACGGAGGGAATGTAAAAGCTGCTGCTCTTGTTGGCCAGCTTTCCCCGTATCCATGTTTCATGTTCGTTCCAGGAGGGAGCGGCTGGATTGACTGCATAGCGACGAGTATCCGGGTAGCACTGCCAATCAAAGATTATTGGCGCGTCATCCCAAATCGCGGGTCGCAAATGAATTGCGTGTCGCTTAACAATAGCTGACAGCATTGCCCTGATAACGCGCTGCGAGCCGAGGCCATCTGTGACCCTCCGCGCAGCTTCGCTTATCGTTCTTCGCCTGTCCAAATCCTTAAGCAGCAACAGGGTGCTATCACTCAACTGTGTCCGAACATGTGCGTCCCAGGGACTCCGACCTCTGCTAAGATCACCTCCGTCCACGACAGCGCCCTCTGATAAAAGCTCAGCCGCAACGACCCTCTGATTTTCGGCCAAAACGACATTGACAGTGGGAAGGCCCAAGCAACACCGCTCCCAGCTCGACGTACCTGCCGCTCCAATGCAAAGGTCCATACGACCAAGAAGTTCGGCGACATCCCTAACACTGCGGTGAACGACAACCCGATCGGTCAAATTTTTCACTCGACCATCAAGTTTGTCGTTGTTCGGATAGGCTGGACCTATGAGTGCGTGTATTTGAAAATCATATTCTTTCAGGAGGGGGCCTAGGGCGTCCAGCACAAGGCCTGTTGCATCATGGGGGTCCGCACCTCCCATCGACACTAATAGGTTCTGGACGGGACTCCCCGTGCCGAACGCCTGGTCCCTACAGTCCAGCACTGTTGAGCGCATTCTCGCGAAATCGGGCCTCAATAAAGCGAAATCGGAGCCAACCATAATATGACATTCGGCGGGAACTAGGCTCTCATACGCTGCGGGTTGCTTACCAAAGGTCGTATCGAGCAGAAATTCACAATGGTGCCGTCGATTGAGATCATCAATGGCCAAAATTGGCGCTTTTGGGTGGGCGTCCACCATGACCTCCCAAATATAATCGAGCCCGTAATGATCCACCACAATGGCAACAGGCAGAGGCTCATTGGACCTCCTCAAGACCGAAAGTACAGTTTCCGCATCATATTCTTGTGTAGTCCCCAGCCATTCTCCATAACGTTGCTGGGGAGACGCTGGCGGGCCATCTGTCGGCAGCCGAATCAGCTGGTGGCCAGCTCCTTCAATCCATTCTGCAAGGCCATTCTCGATATTACGGCACAAGAACAGGCTTTTAACACCCCGCCTGAGCAATGCATCAGCAAGAGTGAGGCAGCGCATAACGTGGCCTGTCCCGATTTGCACGGAACCATCTACCCGAAAAACCACCCTGCCCTGATTTACGTCAGTCATGGAAACCGCCTCTTTCGCCGCCTCCCCTTTCGCCTTGAGCCAAGGCGAAGAGTCGTTCTGCGAAATTCCAATCTTCAATGGTGTCAATGTCCTGGACTCGCGCCCGGTCCAAGAGATAAATTGCTGATTGGGGGCCAAAGATTGGAATGCGCGCCCGTACGGCATCTGGTCTTAGCCAGTAAAATTGGCCGGCATCATGATAAGCGGGCTCAAGATCCTGGGACCGAGTCACAAGATGGTTAGGCTGGAACATTGCTACGCGCCCATCTACGATCCGCAGAGCCCGCTGGATGGGGTAAGCATATTCAGTAGCTGTGAACACGCACGATGCGCCGCTTTCCTTCAAACGGCGATAGGCACCGGAGAGGTCTTCCGCCCTTACGAATGGCGCTGTTGCATAAAGGCAGCATATGGCGGCGAGAGGTTCATTAATTTCTCTGTCCGCCCATTCCAGCGTGTCGGCGATAACGTCCATGATCGTGGCGTGATCGTCGGAAAGATGCGCAGCCCGCACGAATGGCACCTCTACGCCGGCATTTTGCGCCACCTCGGCAATTTCAGCGTCATCGGTCGATACGATCACCCGGTCGATTTTATCGCAAGACAAAGCGGCTTCAATGGATCGTTCGATAATCGGCTTGCCAAAAAAAGGCTTCACATTCTTTCGCGGAATCCGTTTCGATCCTCCACGAGCCGGAATCAGGCAGAGCTTCACCGTAAAGCCTGCTCGATGACGTTCATAACACGATCCTGCTGCAACTCGGTCATGTCATGGTAAAGCGGGATCGATATGGAGCGGGAATAATATCTCTCTGCTTCCGGGCAGTAACCTGGATCGAAACCCATCTGGCGATAAAAGGGCTGCAAATATATTGGTATATAGTGAAGGTTTACGCCAATTCTCTTCTGGCGGAGCTCGTCAAACACCTCGCGATGAGTATGCCTGATCTGATCCAGCCGTAATTGAATGACATAAAGATGGAAGCCCGAATATGCGTCCGCGTGCCGGAACGGTAGGTCCAGCGGGAGAGAGCGTAGGCCATCGTCATAGCGGCTGGCCAGCACATGCCGGCGTGCAACGAAAGATTCAAGGCGCGTCATCTGAGACTTCCCAAGTGCGGCCTGCAACTCGGTCATTCGATAATTCATGCCAAGGTCTATTTGCTGATAATACCATGGACCATGAGATGGCTCGGTCATCTTGCGCTCATCTCGTGTAATTCCGTGGGATCGCAGCAATCTCATTCTCTCAGCAAGTTGCTCATTCTGCGTAGTGGCGCAGCCTCCCTCCCCCGTGGTGACAATCTTGACCGGGTGGAAAGAAAACACCGTGATATCGGAATAATCGCATGCTCCTATAGGACGCCCCTGATATTGCCCGCCAATTGCGTGGCTGGCATCTTCTATTATTTTGAATCCATAGCGTTTCGCCAGCGCGCCGATCTCGTCCATACGGCATGGCTGGCCGCAAAGGTGAACCGGTATCACAACTTTTGGAAGACGTCCCGCCGCCTCAGCTTGCTCTAGCTTTCTTACCAGCGCCTGTGGACACATGTTGAATGTCGCCGGATCGATATCGACGAAATCTACCCGCGCGCCGCAATAAAGAGCGCAATTGGCGGAGGCTACAAACGAGTTGGGCGACGTCCATACCCAATCCCCCGCGCCCACCTCGAGCGCCAGACAAGCAATGTGCAGGGCTGATGTCGCTGAGTTTACGGCGACGCAATGAGCAGCATCTGCCACATCACCAACCGCTTCCTCAAAGCGCTCTACCGCAGGACCTTGGGTCAGGAAATCTGAACGGAGGACGTCAACAACAGCCTTTATATCGTTTTCATCGATTGATTGACGGCCGTACGGTACGTAATCCAAT
Organism: Rhizorhapis suberifaciens; assembly: GCF_014200045.1. Taxonomy (GTDB): domain Bacteria; phylum Pseudomonadota; class Alphaproteobacteria; order Sphingomonadales; family Sphingomonadaceae; genus Rhizorhapis; species Rhizorhapis suberifaciens. The sequence goes on along the minus strand of NZ_JACHOV010000001.1, from coordinate 359,909 downwards.
GGGTCTCTCCGCTTACTTTTTGAATGCATGGCAACTCAGTGCTTCGGAGGACTTGCGAAGGCTCACCTCCCAATTTTGCCTCGACCTCAGAGCCGTTGTCAGATCAGCCGCAAAGTCAGGTGCGACCGTAGTTATTTCCCAGTGTTGCCAGAATGTCCTTCAGCTGAGCAACTGGCACCATGTTCGGTCCATCTGACGGTGCATTATCGGGATCTTCGTGCGTCTCTATGAACAACGCCGCGCAACCCACTGCAACTGCAGCCCGCGCCAATGCCGGCACAAAGCGGCGCTCGCCACCACTGCTCGTACCTTTGCCTCCCGGCTGCTGCACTGAATGCGTCACATCGAACACGACCGGATAGCCCGTTTCGGCCATGATGGGCAGAGAGCGAAAATCCGTTACCAGCGTGTTATAGCCAAAGCTGGTTCCCCTCTCGCACAGCATGATCCGCTGATTTCCGGTCGAGGCGAGCTTGGCAGCGACATTGGCCATGTCCCAAGGAGCCAGAAATTGGCCTTTTTTTACATTGATTGCTGCTCCCGTCTCCCCAGCCGCGAGTAAAAGGTCGGTCTGACGGCAGAGAAAAGCAGGGATTTGAAGCACATCCACCACCTGTGCCACAAGTGCGCATTGAGCCGATTCATGCACGTCGGTTAAGACCGGGCAGCCGAAACGGTCTTTTACGGTGGCAAGGATCTCCAGTCCCCTTTCCATCCCAACACCTCGCGCAGTGTTGTGCGAGGAGCGGTTAGCCTTATCGTAGCTCGATTTGTATATGAAGCTGATGCCGGTGGGGGCACAGGCTGTCGCGATCCGATCCGCCATCATAAGCGCATGATCCACCGTCTCGATCTGGCATGGACCGGCAATAAGGACAAGGGGCAGATCGTTCCCAATGCTGATGTCCCCAACCTGGATATGTTTGCTGGACGTGTTTTTTTCCATCACCTCTTACAACACTTCCTCAATTCGAGCGACGTCCACGGGATTGTTGAGTTCCCAGAACAGCCGGCCCCGTGCATCCACCTCAACACAGAGAACGCGTTCGCCATTCTCCAAGAAACGGAGTTGTTCAAGGCCTTCATTGGCCTCCAATGGCCCTTCTGTCCACTTTGAATAACGGCTAAGCGCTTCGGGCCGATAGGCGTAAACGCCGACATGATGAAAGACCGGAAGAGGTTCGGTCACTTTCTCTTGTGGGAGGTAGGGAACCACTTCCTTCGAGAAATAAAGTGCACAGCGATCGCGGCCAAAGACGGCGGTGGTCCCCCCTACCCTACCCTCCGCACGGTCGGCGCGAAAGTGGGCGTAAGTCTGCATATTACATCGAAGTACCGGGGTGGCAACTGCAATGTCATGGCGGTCTCCAAGCGCGGCTATCAAGTCCTCCAGGAACCAGAAAGGCGTTAGAGGCGCGTCACCCTGAAGGTTGACAATCAGATCGGGCACTTGCTGCAGGTTGGCAAGCGCCTCAGCACAGCGCTCCGTTCCATTGGCGCAATTTTCGCTGGTCATAATGACTTTTCCGCCGAAATCGCGAACGCGAGCGGCGATCCGATCATCGTCAGTGGCGACAAAAACATCCTCGACCCCGGATGCAGCCAGGGCCGTTTCCCATGTTCTCTGAATCAACGGCTTTGAAACTCCGTCCGATCCCTTCAACTCCACCAGGGGCTTGCCCGGATAACGCGAGGAGGCATAGCGTGCAGGAATAACTATGACAGTTTTCACTGCTTCACACTTGCCCTTAGACAGTCATGGATGTGAAGCAGTCCAATGAGGCGCCCCACTTCGTCTTCCACCAGGCAAGCAGTGATGCCACGTACTGTCATCAGTTCTAACGCATCGGCAGCCAAGCAATCGGCACGCACGAACACGGGATCAGGCGTGGCAATATCGGAAACTTTGGAATGCCAGAGACGATTAACGTTCCGGCGCATATCTCCATCCGTCACAACACCATGGATATGATCGCCCTGAAGCGAAACGAGAATACCCAAAGATTTTTCCGACATTACCACAACCGCTTCAGCCATAGGCGTATCAGGCGCCACTACCGGCAGCGCATCACCGACGTGCATGAGATCTCCCACGCTGAGCAGCTTCGCTCCCAATTTGCCGCCGGGGTGATATCGCCGAAAGTCCTCCGGCGCGGTACCCAGAAGGTGAACCAACCCCACCGCCAGAGCATCACCGATCGCCAATGAAAGGGTCGTCGAAGTGGTCGGCGCTAGACCATTGGGACATACTTCCTGCACCTGGCCATAAGCGATGGTCGCTGTCGAATTGCGCGCGAGCGTGCTTTCGGCATTCGCCGTGATTGCGACAGTATCAATGTCGTGGACTTTACAATAATGGATGAGGTCCGACAGTTCCGATGTCTCCCCTGAGTTGGATAGAATAAGAACCGCGCTGTTCGTTTGAATGACCCCTAAATCACCGTGACTTGCCTCAGCCGCGTGAACGAATACCGACGGCTTCCCAATAGAGGAAAAGGTCGACGCGATTTTTTTTGCGATGTGTCCCGACTTACCGATTCCTGCCACGACCAACGGGCCGGTTGATGTGTGGATAAGCTGAAGCGCCTGCAGGAAATCCGGCCCGAGACGTTCGGCAAAGTCAAAGAGAGCAGCTGCCTCGGCAATTATTGCATCGCGGCAGGCGGCAGCCAAATTGCCAATGCCTGACAAGCCCCCTTCCTCCTCCAGTTGAATCTGGGGCATGGCAGCAAGCTGTATTTTCATTTTTTTCCAAATCCCTGTTAATGGTGGCGATATAAGGCACCCCACGCCCTGCTTACGCCCTGGGACAGAACCCCTCTTGAGTGCAGTTGCGACACGCCTATTTGCCTATCATTGGTGTATTCTTCATAAACGCCGCGAGACCGCGTATCAAGCAGTGACTTCCTAGAATGGGATACCTCTCTTTTTTTAGGGGAATGGCTTAAAGGGGGCAAATAATTATGTGGCCCAAAACATCTTATACAGCAGTTAAGAGCCTCCGAAGGGGCTAGCTTTAATCCGCCAACCTCGTAGACGCAATCCTGATGACAATTCTGATTTCCCGACGCATAGCCGCTATCCCATTCATTTCGACATTTCTAGGCGAAAACGTGACTTCTAATCGTCTTGAGTTGCCGAAGGCCAGCGCTGTTGCGGGCTGGGGCATCAAGCGTTCGGGTCGCCGCGCAGAAAAATTGGCACAGAGGCAGAGAGTTCCCGTTCTGCGCCTTGAGGATGGCTTTTTGCGTTCCTTTGGCCCCGGTCGGCGGTTTCCGCCTATCTCCCTAGTTGTTGATGATGTTGGAATTTATTATGACAGTACCAGGCCGAGCGCACTGGAAAACCTGCTGAATTCGCCTGCCAGCCCGTTAGATGGCGTTGAAGAACAAGCAGCATTGGCTAGACAGCTGCTGCTCAAACATGGGCTTAGCAAATATAACAACGCGCCCATGCTCGACTCATCGATCCTTCGTTCTGGCGACAAGGGACGGATATTGGTTATCGACCAAACGCGCGGGGACCTCAGCATTTCTCTGGGCGGGGCCAAGCCGGAAAGCTTCACGGAGATGCTTGCGCTGGCGCGGCAGGAAAACCCTGAAGCAACCATCTATGTTAAAACGCATCCGGAGGTTAGCTCTGGCCGAAAGGGTGGGCATCTCTGCCACATAAGGAATGACCTTCGGACTGTGCTCCTGAACAAGCCCATCAATCCGTTCAGTCTGCTTGTTGAAATGGACCGGGTCTATGTTGTGACCTCAACTATGGGATTCGAGGCGTTACTGGCAGGAAAGCCTGTCACCGTTCTAGGATTGCCATGGTATGCAGGTTGGGGCGTGACAGACGACAGGCAAAGCTGTGCCCGACGTGGAGCACGCAGAACGGTGGACGAACTGTTCGCTGCGGCCTACATCCATTATGCGCGCTACCTCAATCCCACCACCGCCGAAATCGGCACCATATTCGATGGCATCGACTGGCTTGCTACCCAACGCGAAGCTTATCACAAACTTTATGGGACGGATGGCGCGGGGCGCATAATAGGTGTCGGGCTAAGGCGATGGAAGCGGGCGAGCCTCGCACCATTGCTTTCCCCCAACCGACGTCAGACCTTGTTTGTTCCAGACGCCCGGGCCGCTCGAAATCTTTTGCTCAAGGCTGGGGATAAGATCATTTGGTGGGGTAATGAAGCCCCCCTAGGCGTGACCGAACTTGCAGACGAAAGTGGGGCGGGCACGATGTGCATGGAGGATGGTTTCATTCGATCCGTTGGCCTGGGGTCTGACCTGATTGCTCCGCTGTCGCTCGTTCTGGATGGCCAGGGTCTCTATTTCGACCCCCGGCGGCCTTCAGATCTTGAAACGCTGCTGGCGACCATCGAGTTTTCCGAAGAGGAACGGGAAAGGGCAAGGAATCTCCGCAATCTTATAGCGGCTCAGGGTATCAGTAAATATAATATGGAGCCGCGCGCGCCAGCAGAATGGACGGGCCAGGATCGACGCGTCCTTTTCGTACCAGGACAAGTCGAAGATGACGCCTCAATCCGTTTTGGCTGTTCAGACGTTCGCACCAATCACGATTTGCTCCGCGCTACTAGAGAGGCTGCGCCTGATGCATTCATTGTCTATAAGCCGCATCCCGACGTGCTGTCGGGCAATCGCAAGGGACGCCTTCCGTTGACCAAAGCCCGCAAATGGGCCGATCACATCGAAAACAGACTGTCGGTCATCAGTTGCATTGAAGCCTGCGACGAGGTGCACACAATGACATCCCTTTCAGGTTTTGATGCACTATTGCGCGAAAAGAGCGTGGTTACCTATGGTCAACCATTTTATGCCGGCTGGGGTCTTACTCTAGATAAATGCCGGGACGGAGCGGGGCTCAAGCGGCGTCAGCGATGGCTCACGCTCGACGAACTTGTTGCCGGCACTCTCCTGCGCTATCCTTTGTACTGGGATCCCGATTTAAAGGGTTACACCTCGTGCGAGGCAATGGTTCATAGAGTTGTCAACACCCGCTACGCACTTGAAAATAACGGAATGCTCGACAAATTACGCGCGGGCTATGTCCGACGTCAATGGCGTAAGCTTCGTGTCCTGGCCAAGGCGTGCCTAGCCTTACCATTTTAAACAACTTCGTACGAACCCCTCCAAACGGCACTGCACGTCTCCAATATCTGCATGCGGCCAAATGGGCCAGCACTCAAATCCCTAGAGCCACTCTCGCGCTTACCGCGATCTGGTAAAGGATCTGCGTCATTTCCTTGAATATCTGTCGGGATTTTACGTCTATCCTGGGCAACACCATAATCTGGTCACCAGAATCTATGGCAGAGGCTCGGCTTCCGAAGCTGAGCATCTTCGAATTCCGCTTGGCTTCCGCGAAGCTCCCGTCCTGACGGGCTACAATGATGCGAGAGGCATCGGCATTATTTGTAAAGCCACCAGCGCGATCGATATAGTCTCTGACCGTCATATTGCCGTTAAATGCGACCGCATTGGGAAACAACACCTCGCCACTCACCAGCACCAGTCCGTCCCTGACCGGCACGCGCAATATATCGCCGTTTTCCAGGAGCAGGTCATTCATGTCTGGAGATTGGGAAATTACCACCTGTCCATTCGGCTCTATATCCCGAGCACGGTCCACCCAACGTAGAATGAGGTCCGCCTCTTCCTGCCGCAGACGCGCTTCATCGCTCGTTCCAGAGCGTGCGGTAAGGGCGGCTGTTTCAAGCGCTCGTAAAGAAACCTCCAAAAGTTCCTTTTGCCGTTCCTTAACGCTTTGCCTGAATAATTGAAGGTTCTGACGGTCCGATCGACTGGAATACTCAATCTGGCTCAACAACCCTCCCAGCTTGGCACCGTAAGGCAATACATATTCCTGAGGGCTCTCATGCTCCCCTTCCACTCTTACAGTGATAGTCCCAAGTTTCTTGTCGGCAGTGAAAGATAGCTCGTCCCCATCTTGGATAATGACGTTGGTGCCTTCCGTCAGCGGATAATATTCTACGTTGCGTGTCACGCCGCTATTTCGAACGACACGCACATGTGTTGCTGACGGCATCGGTTTCGCCATCGCGACCAATGAATGAAGCGATTTGCTTTTTTCCTGAAACTCAAAGCGCTTTGCGTTTTCAGCAAGGCCGCTAACTAGAACCGTATTCTGCCGCGGCCCAACAAATATTACATCGCCGTCGGCCAGCTGCACTTGAGGCATTTGGCCATCCAAAAGGAAATCATACAGGCTCATCCGAGCGCGTACAGCTGATCCCCTTTTTACCTGAACCTCAAGGAAGGAGCCACGGTCGGGATCGATGCCGCCAGCTTGGTCCAGATAATGGAGAACGCTGTCCATGCTCGTGCCCGCATATGCGCCAGGACGATTTACGAAACCTCCAACATAGATCCGCACGGGTTGAGCCGCCGCCAAGCTGGCATAGGAAAATACATTGGACCGGAAAACGCGGCGAACGGCATTATCAATGACCGGCTGCAAATCCTGATTTCGGACACCCAACAACTGGACGGGGCCCACATTGGGAAGGAAAACATTACCCTGAGGATCCACTGTTAATGCCGCTTGAAATTCAAATGCGCCCCACAACCGCACCTGAACGCTGTCACCTACATTGATCACGTAATTCGGGTTGAACTGCGCCCCCGCCTGTCGTGCAAAAGCACCGGTGAACAGGTTGGCGCCGAAGACCTCACTCGTGACATTGCGAGAATAATCCAAATATTGAGGCTGTTGGGGCTGTTGGGGCTGTTGGGGCTTTTGGCTTTGTTGGAGTTGTTGCGAATCCACTTGCGCACTTGGTTCTTCAGTTTTTTCGGTGGCCGTCGAGGGACGCCGTTCCCCCCTCCCAGTTGATCTGGGATCGACATTTTCCCGCTGCAGCTCGCTAGATCCCGACCATCCTTGAATGGCGTCGAGTTGATCGCTAGCCAAGGTGGCCATGGGAATGAAAGATATAGCTACAGACACGACAAGGATAGGCAGCCCCATTTTTGAAAACATTTTTTCTCAATCCCTGTGGTCGTTAATTATAGCTAGAAGCAAATGCGCAATTCCAGCAATCAATACCGCAATAATTATATATAAAATCGCATTATATATCCGACGCGGCTTCTCGACACTTTCAGGTAAACTGGGCTTCTGTACAATAGACATTTTTTTGATTGTTCTAGTTCCCTCAACGCGTCCTTTTTCAAGAGCCACCAAGGCGGATTTGTACAAATCCAGCGCAAACGAAGCTTCCATCTTCAAACGCTGAAATCTTTCCATTTGAGCGTTGAGCTTGCCTCCCCCGGACGAGGTCAATTTCCCCGTTTCCTCTTCAATCTGACGATTGATGGCGCCGATCTGCTGCTCAAGCTGCACGATGCTGGGATGGTCGGAGACGAGATAAGATTGAAGAGAACTAAGTTTCGTTTCCATTTCGGTGCGCTGCCCTTCAAGCTGCGCAACAATTCCGCTGATGGTCTCAGTTGCCGCTTCGGGGGAAACCAGGCCATGTTTGTTCTGATAGTCCAGGACCGCCCCGCGGGCGTCCATGGCGCGGCGGTTCAACAGTGCTACCTGCCGCTCAAGGAACAACACCTGATCCTGAGCTAGGCTATGCGCCATAGCATTCATGAACTGCTCGCCCTCGCGAACGAGAGCCTTGGTGATTTCCTGGGCTGTGGCCGGGTCAAACCCTTCAGCACGGATAATTAAAACCCCGGTATAGTCATCAAACTCAATCTCTACTCGAGAGAGAAAATATCGGTGGAGCTCTTCGATCGTTGGGTCGGACTTGAGCTTCGAAAAGGGATCGATGCCGAAAGCCGAATAGTGGTCGCGCAGATTAAGCTCAACGTCGAGCTTCCTGATCATGTCAATCGACCGCAAGTAATCCCGAAGGATCAGCTGGTCTGCTCGGTTCGTACTCGAAACTCCAGTAATAAGACCCGCCAAGTCTGTCGGATTGCCTCCCGTCAGCTCGGTACGTTCCACAATTACATGCGCCTCGGAGACGTATCGATCCGAGGCTATAAATAACCAATACACTGCAGAGAGAAACGAAAAGACAAGGGCGGCGGCCCAGATCGGATTACGCTTGGCAAGGGGCAAAATGCCTCGTTTCACAAGGCGCGTACTGCGAGCGGTCAGATCGTTAAACTGAAGCTCGAGAATTTCGTGCTTCATAAAGACAGGCTACCTTTATACGCATCCAAGGCATCGGTGATATCGTCGAACCAATATGCTTGCCCCTTGTCAATCCAGATGCCGGCCTGACAAAATTCGCGAAGCGTCTCCTCGCCATGTGAAACCATAATTATACTCGATTTCCCCACCAAATTCCGAAAGGCATTCCGCGCTTTCTTCTTAAATGCCGCATCGCCCACCGACGTAATTTCGTCGGATATATAGACATCAAATTGGAAAGCCAGCGATAACGCGAATTGCAGGCGCGCCTTCATCCCCGATGAATAAGTTTTGACGGGCTCGTCGAAACCGTCGCCGATCTCGGCAAAATCCTGCACAAATTCGATCTTTTCGGGTATCGAATGAGCATGCCCATGTATACGACACACGAATTTGGTATTCTGGCGTCCCGTAAGGGAACCTTGTAAACCGCCGCCAAATCCCATCGGCCACGACACGCGACAATGTCTTTGAACTTTCCCCCGCGTGGGTCGATCTACTCCCCCCAAAATGCTCAACAGGGTCGACTTTCCCGCACCGTTTCGTCCGACAAGTCCCACGTTCAACTGGGGTGGAATGACAAAATTCACTCCTTCCAGGACCCACTTGCCGGGCCCGTGATCAGTTCTATAGCGTTTGTATACATTTTCCGCGATAATCATCTGGTCACCATGAATTCCGCGAGCCGCCTGTGCAGCAACAAGCCGGCAAAAACTCCCACCAATGCAAATGTATAAAGATAGGACAGGCTCAATCCCGGCACATGATGATAATAGGGCGCAAAACCGGTACGAGCCGCATCTAGGCCATGGGCGATCGGATTGAGCATTAGCCAACCTCTATAAGGTTGTGGGATACTCGCAATCGGGGCCAAAACGCCGGATATAAAATAAAGTGGCATCATTACCATATTAACGATGCGCCGAAATTCAGGAGCTAGTTGCGAAACGGCTGCCACTATCAAGCCGAAAGCCATTCCCAATAGCCACAAACCGGCAAATGCCAACAGCACAGCCAGAGGGTCAATTGGAAGGATATCGTGCCCCAGTAGAAGAAGACCGACCATCATCGCCGTCACAACCATGGCCATCAATACGGCCTCAAGCACCCCACGTATAAGCACTGTATCCGTAGGCGTTACCTGGCGATAGGCAAACAGCGCACGGTTGGCGTCAATCGCTCCGGCAGTCTGCGAAGCCGTTCTCCTAAACAAGAAAAAACCCTGAAGGCCGAGAACCAGGAAGATCAGCGTATCGATACCCCCGACTGTATGATGGCGAATGAACGCGTAGATGAATCCAATGATAACCATATGCACAAGCGGTTCGGCCAATAACCAGAACCATGCAGCGCGACTACCGAATAGCCGCGAAAGCGCTTCGCGCAGAAGAAGCGCGTTCCAGACCGATAACGTCACCCCAAAAGAGTTGCGGCGCGATTTCATTCCCATCCCAAAATGTTTCAGTATTCCAAACTTTAGGTAATATGAGCCCGCAACACCCGCTGAAAACTACAAGCGCCAAAAGCGAAGCGTCCCGTAAAGCCCGCTCCCCTAGTTCCAATGCCTTCATCTGTCAAACGAGGCAGTCAGCCGCATCGCCTTAAGTAACTAGGTCATTGCACTGCCTCATAATGCAAGGTGCGCGACGGGAAGCATCAAGCCGTCGGCTCCAGTCCGCTTTCCGGAAACGCCCCTTTCGCTCGAGCAGCCCCAAACACCAAATTCATTAACCAGTTCGACCAGCCGCAGTTTGTGCTAAAATCCTGGCGAAGGGTGTCATGGTGGAGTTGGTGCGCTTCGGGAGTCATCAGCAGACCCATGCGCCGCATCGCCAGTATGATCCTTGGATTGTCCTCCCGGTGCAGGGTACCGTGAAAATACTGCGCAAAAGTTCCGCCCATCAACATAGAGAAAAATCCAGCCGCCACCCAGCCAGGCAACTCTCCTGACCAGCAGATGAGATTGAACAGCACTGACACTGGTAAACCCCCGGCGACCACCGTAGAGCCGATCTGCCGCCACATATTCCTACGGCCCAGGGCATTGGGCCTGGGATGATGGTTCTTGAAGTCGTAGACTAGCCGCTGAAACGGATTAATTCCCGCCATAGTCTGCTGGAACAGAAGCTGATACTCCTCAGACCCACGGGAGCCTTCATAGAAATAGAGCCGGTCCAGCCCCTTACCCCTTGGGCAGGGATGATAATCCATGAACATGTGGACTAGGCCGGAGAGCATGTCCGCCACATACCACCCCGCCAGCAGGGCGGGGATCGTAAGCCAGCTGGGATCCCGCGCTGCCCAAAATAGGTTCAGCGCAGCTGAGAGTATGAAAAATAGGAGGATCAGACGCAGCTTCATGGCGCATTCGATACAGAAGCTAGGCGCGGATATAAAGCTTTGAAATGGAACAGCTGTGTTCTTTCGACTGGACTTCACAGCAAAGTCGAGCATCAGTGTCGTTATGTACTCGGCTACACGGCCATGTCGCGATCCACGCCGCGACAGATATTCCGCGGCTTTACAAGAATGGCGGTCGTGCCCAAATCATATTGCATGATGATGAAATCGAGCGCTTCTGCACGGAAGCACCGCAGCCGGTCGCGGATGGCATGCGGCTGGTGGCGCTGACGGGGCTTCGGCGCGCTGATCTAGTGGGCCCGTGCTGGAACGAAATCGAAGCGGTGAAAATTAGCCGCGTCATGCCCAAGAGCCGACGACGTCGAAAACGCGCCATCGTACCCATGGACTTGTGACGGTTTTGTGCCGGTCACCTGAGCGTATAGAGCTCGCAGCATGAGACCGAAGAGATGATGAAGCCTTCCGAAGAGTTCAAGCAGGGGGCGGTGCGTATGCGCTGACGAGCGGGTTGCCGCGTGAGCGCGTGGCAAAGGATTTGGGGGTGGGCAAATCGACACTGGGCAAGTGGGTGGCGCAGTATCGGCCATCTGATCTGATGGCTGCGCCGCAGGCCGATTTGGCCCGTGAGAATGAACGAGTTTGCCTGGAGAACCGGATCCTCAAGGAGGAGAGGGACATATTAAAAAAGGCCACACAGTTCTTCGCGAGCCAAAAGCCGTGAGGTTCGCATTCGTGGAGAGCTGACGGCACATGTGGCCGGTGGAGACGATCTGCCGGGTGATGCAGGTGAGCCCCCGTGGCTATCGTTTCTGGCGATCACGCCCCATGACCCGGCGTGATCGCACCGATCTGAAAAGTGCTTGCCCATATCCCTGAACAATGCAGCCTGAGCCTTGGCAGCTACGGCCGTCCACGCATGACGATTGAACTGAAGGAGGCTGGCCTCGATGTCGGCGAGCGTCGCGGTTCGCAAGCGCCTCCATCGCTTCTTGGAATAAGGAAATCCCATTCCCAGCTGAATTCCCATTTCAGGCAAGCGTCGCCGCCCGAAGAAGCTGAGACTTCAAGGGGTTGTCGCTGGCCGTGGCGCAGGGCCGACGACGAAAGTGCAAACTTTCCCAATAAATTCCCAACTAAATGGGAATTCCAGGCAAGCCCGATGAGCGAGCTTGGGCTTCTAGCCCCGCCCCTTGACACTTGCCTCAAAAACGCCGAAATCCGCCTTTCTCGCGGGTGTAGCTCAATGGCAGAGCAGAAGCTTCCCAAGCTTACGACGGGGGTTCGATTCCCCTCACCCGCTCCAGCTTTTCCGCCGTTTTTCATGCACAGCCCGGTTTTATTCCCGACACCGGCTTCGTCGGATGAGGGAAAATCCGCGCATTCATCGCCATGCTCACCCGCTTTGAACGGGCATCCGTAAGACAGGCTTGATGACCCGGCCGCTGTCGCCCGCGTGCAGGGCCTCATTGATTGCCTCGAACGGAAAATATTCGACCAGGCGGTTAAAGGGGAAGCGGCCGGCCTGATAATGGGCGATAAGTTCGGGGATGAATATCTGGGGGTTGGAATCACCTTCCAATATGCCTTTCACGGTCTTGCCGCCGCCCATTAGCGCTCCTTCATTGAAGGTAAGCGTGGCGTCGACATCGCTTGCGCCGACCAGTCCAAGAACGCCGCGTGGAGCGATCAGGTTGAATGCGTTTTCGATGACGGACGAAATGCCAGTCGTGTCGAAGGCAAAGTTCAATCCCGTAGGGCATATCTCCCTGATCCGGTCGTAAACGTCCTTGCCGCCTTCCAGCGCGTGTGTTGCCCCCAATTCAAGCGCCAGTTCCAAGCGAACAGGATTGAGATCGACTGCAATGATGATTCCCGCGCCCGCAATTTTCGAAGCCATGATTGCCGACAGACCGACTGCGCCCGAACCGAAGACAGCTATGCTGTTTCCCGCCTTCACCTTCATGTTGTTCAGTACCGCGCCGGCTCCCGTTTGGATTCCGCAGCCCAAGGGCCCGAGTAGTTCCAGCGGAATTTCGCGCGCCGTATCCGGCACCCTTACGGTATTGCGGGCATGCGCCAACGCGTGCGTCGCAAAAGAAGACTGGCCAAAGATATTCCCATGGATAGCTCCGCCTTCCCCAGAAAGCGTTGTCGATCCATCAGGGCGAATGCCCGCAAAGTTAAAGAGGCCAAACTGATGGCAATAGGCTGGCGCATGTTCCGCACAGTTGGGACAGGTGCCGCAGCTATTGAAGCTCAGCACGACCCGGTCGCCCACGGCAAGGTCACAGACGCCTTCGCCCACCTGTTCTACAATGCCCGACCCTTCGTGACCCAGAACCGATGGTTGCGGCACGGGCAATTGCTGCGCGCGCATCGCCATATCCGTGTGGCAAACGCCTGCCCCGACGATCCTCACCAGTACCTCGCCAGGACGAGGAGCATCAATGGCGACCTCCTCCAGTGCGATTGGGCCATCGGGCGTACGGCAAACGGCGGCCGTAATTGTCAACGTCATAGCTACGTCCTTACATGATCCCTGCATTTACCGGCCTTCAGCTACCCGAATGCCCGCCAACGACGCGTCACTATGGACGGTTGCGCCAAGGATATGACCGGTAACTTAAAGGGCTGGCGTCGGTCTTGCATTCACACGCAAAGGGGTTTGGACAGAAGCGCAACCGGTTCCAATTCTCAATCGCCCTGCACCCTTATCACGACCTTGCCAAATAACTGGGATGAAGCCTGATACGCATAGGCTGCCTTGGCGTCTTCCATTGGGAATATGCGGTCAACCACGGGTTGGATGCCGTGCCCGTCGATGAAGTCATTGAGCCGCTCCGCCATCAGGCTTGAGCCGACGAAGATGCCGCGCATGCTGGCCCCCTTGAACATCAGGCCGTGGGGGCTGGTATCACCTTCCCGGGTCAGCACGCCGATCAGGGCTATTTCGCCGCCAAAGCCGACCGCCTGGATGGATTGGGCCAGCGTACCTACACCGCCCACCTCCACGACATGCTCTACGCCGCCCTTGCCTGAAAGCCTGGCTGTCTCTGCTCCCCAATCGGACAAGGTCCGGTAGTTGATCCTTGCATCCGCTCCAAGCGCGCTCGCACGGTTCAGTTTCGCATCGGAAGAGGACGTGGCAATGACGCTGGCTCCCACCGCCTTTGCTATCTGCAACGCCAACAATGACACGCCGCCCGTACCGATCACCAGCACATGGTCGCCCGGCTTTACTGGATTGGGGCCTTCCATCAATGCGTTCCAGGCCGTCACGCCGGCACAGGGCAAAGTCGCCGCTTCTTCGAAAGTCAGCGAATTGGCAAGGGTCACCACGCCCGTCTCCGGAAGGGTTACATATTCTGCCAACATGCCCGTGGCCGGCGGCGCGCCCAGGGCGGGTCCAGCCGCTGGAGTGATTGGTCCTTCAAACCAGTTCTGAAAGAAAATGCCGGCGACCCTATCTCCAGGCCGGAAGCGAGTGACGCCGGGACCGACCGTCTCCACTTCGCCCGTTCCATCGGACAGGGGCACAATATCCTCGCCGACCGTGCCGCCAAAATAATGACCTTTTGGAATGAGTTGATCACGGTAATTTAGCGAACAGGCCCGCACCCGAATGAGAATTTCACCGGGACCAGGCTGGGGCTTTTCGACATCCACTAGATGCATATCGTCAAGCGATGTTGCGCCCTTGCGCAGCAGCCAGGCTTTCATGGATTTCGTGCTCCCCCTATTGTCCGGGGACTCAACCTCCGCGAATTGATGTTCCTCTTCAAGCGAAAACGCTATCATTCGGTATGAACATTGCCGCAGTAACGCCCCTAAGGCGGAAACGGCGGAACGCTGCTAGCGGAACCGCTCAGGCAGGGGCGGCGTTGGTCTGTCATGAGTACTGAACGCGCACGTCATCTATTGCACGGCGCGTCAGTCCAGATGCTCTTGGGCATGGCTGTGCTGACTGGCGCTACCGTTGGATTGGGGTTGGCCGCCTATACGACAGGCGGTAACCTGCATGATCGGCTGGCCGACAATCTCCGGCCGGTGGCGGAACTGGTCGGCAATCCTTACGCCGCTGAGGCGGATTTGCCCGTAGGGACGCAGGATGGCGGCGGCATTCCGGCAGACGAAATTCGATGCAGGGGTTGCGGCCCCAGTATAAGGGAGCGGCTTTGGGAGCAACCATTCCGCGCCGTCTATGATGAGCCGGTGATGGAAAATGACAATTATTATGACCACCCCAACAACGACGCTTCCTCGCGCGAGGAAAATCCGGATGATCCAGCTCCACCGCCACCGCTTGACGAAAGCTTGGACACGCCTGTCCGCGACCCCATCGTAGCGGGGACCGTAGCAATCATCCATCGTGACGGGCTGGTCAGGATGGAAGATATCCAGGGCCTTCCTTGATCTATGCCGGCACCTTGGGCCGTTCTTTCAGGATCAACCAGCGGTAGATTCCGAAAAAGTTGGTCAACAGCAGGACGATGTTCTGCCATAGCAGCGCTTGCTCTCCGTCTCGCATCCCGGCGATAATCCAGGCAACCGAACTTGTAGCGAAAAGGACGAAAGCCCACCCCGTGATCCTTCTGCCCAGGTTGGACGCAATCACTATGGCCGCCAGCATTCCCGTGAGACTGGCGTACCATCCAAAGAATCCGTCCATTTGGTGAGGCCTTTCCGTTAACGATCGAACATCATCGGAACGCTGAAATCGTTAAAGAGTTTAATCGGATATCGCCAAAGCATCGAACAGAAGCACATGGCGGCAAATAGTGGGGGCACAGCTGACGGAGAGTGTTGTGCTAAAACGCGGAACAGCCCAGGGAAAACAAGTTCTTACATCCGACGGAGAGTTTCTCGGAACTATCGAGGATGTCGCGACGGACGGCTTTATCATGCGAAGGCCAGGAGGCGACAGTCCTACCGCGCCCCTTCCGGAACTTTGGATCGCCGATATCGACGACCGGGTTCATTTGAACCGTACGGGCGCAGAGGCGGCAGCCGGCTGGCAGGCCATGCAGTTCAGGAAAAGCGCCAAGCCAACTCCTGAAACCGGCAGTGAAAAGCCTCATCGGACCAGTTCGGCGACGTGGCTGATTTTTCTAGCCCTTGTAGCAGTGGTGGTGCTGATTATCCTGGCGCTGCTGATGTAGGTGATCGGTGCGCCGGAACGGACCGACGCACTCCTAACAACACTCAGAAGTCGAGTTGCGCCCGTGTGCCGATAACATCCGCGCTGTAGCTTGCGTCGCCATTGGCTGTGACGCGGGCCTGATCATATTCCATATGGCCATAGTTGATCATGAATTTCAGATAGTCGATGGGCGTCCAGACCAATGACGCGGCATAGCCGTTTTGCGTGCCGCCGATGATACCGGCGTCCACGAGGTCCAGATAGTCGTAACGTAGATTGATCTGGATGGCGCCAATACCGCCCTTGCCCACCGGGTTCGCTGGTTTTACTCGGTCGAAGGCGCCAGCCTTGTAGCCTCGCGTATCACCGCCGGTTAGGAAGTAACCCACTTCGGCATAGCCACCGAAGAAGGTGGGATCTGCCAGGCCCGGCCGGCTGGCACGAAGCCAGCTTGCTTCACCCGCCGCGTGCAATCGACCCGCGACAACCGCCGCTTCCAAGCCGTAATTGGTCTCCTTGGACGCTGTAAATGTGCCAGTGTCGATAAAGCGCACGTCAGTGCTGTGGATGAATGGCCGCGCCCGATATCGGCTGCCCGCGTCAGTCAGGCTGATGTTAAGATCCCGATAGTGGGCAGAAGCCCCCAGATGCAGCTGCGCACTGCCGAATTTGGGCATCCATACCACCCGGCCATCAACGCTGTAGGATTTGTTCCCATCCTCGGTCAAATCGGTGACATTATCCGTGAACACACCGGCATTCACCATGAAGTCGCCCCTGCTGTAGCCGGCGGAAAGGCCAACCCGCCGCTCAAAGCCGAACGCGGTGGTAAAGGCGGCCCGTTCTGTAAAGCTTGTGAACAGGTCGCTTGTCATCTGCTCCAGCGAAAGGAAGGGGTAATGCTGACCGACGGTGATATTCTTTCCCTCATGATCATAGGTAAGGTAGATGTCCGTCCATTCGACCTCATTGTCGGCCAGGTCCGCCTCGGCCTTGTAACCAAAGCCACCCGGCATGGTGCCCTGGACACCCACATAGGCCCGGCGCACTTCGCTGGAAAAGCCCAGACCATCGTCGTCGATCGAGGAGGGCGCATCCACATGCCCTGCATCGAACTGCATCCGGCCCCTGACTTTGAAAGACCATCCGCTCTTGGTGCTGAGTTCGGGGGCGCCTTTCCACTTGATTGTGGTTTCGGGGGCAGGTGCTGGCGCGGGCGCGGCGGCAATGGCCGTGCTGTTCTCCTGCGTCTTGGCGTCGATGCTGTTCAGCCTGGCTTCCATGGCGCCCAATTGAGCCTTCAACGCTTGCACTTCCGCCCGTAAGGACGCTGCCTCTTCTGCGGACAACGCCTGCGCATTTGCGATGCCGGGCGTCAGTGCCGCCAGCGAACATGCAGTAGAAAGCTGCATGGCCCATTTCATCTTCATTATGAATTCCCCTTTAAGCAACCCTTGAGATTAGCGGCCCTCCAGCGGCCTTTTATGACGTTTCAACGCCAATTTTATGACAGTTTTATTACCTGGGTGGTGAATTGCGCCGGCTGCGTCACACCGCCAGTTCCAACTGAGTGAAGCGGACGGCCATAATGGGGGCCATGTCGAAACCACCCTTATCATCTTTCGTGATAACCGTCAGCCTCTGGCTGCCCTTGTCGCCCAGTGGCATGATAAGGCGTCCCCCAGGACTCATTTGATCCAGCAACGCAATGGGTGGTTCTTCGGCCGCCGCGGTGACGAGCACGCGGTCGAACGGCGCATGCTCCGCCCAACCCCGCGACCCATCCCCCACACGGATTTCGATCCCTTCATAGCCGGCAAGACCAAGGCGAACATTCGCTTGCTCGGCAAATTCCTCGACAATGTCCACACTCCACAACCGCACGCCCATTTCAGCGAGAATAGCAGCCTGGTAACCAAGCCCCGTGCCCACCTCGAGAACTTTTTGCCCCGGTGACACGAGTAATAAATGGATCATCAAGGCTGCAATGAACGGCTGCGAAATGGTCTTGTCGAAGCCGATGGGCAGCGGCGTGTCCTGGTACGCCATGGCCGCGAACTGCTGCGGTACAAATAGGTGGCGAGGCACCTTCAAAAAGGCAAGCCGCACATTTTCATCAAGCCGTCCGCTCCCAATCTCTTCGCTCAGCAGTTCAAAATTTACGTCGATCACTTCCACCATATGCCGGCGGAATATGGCAAGGTGCTTTTCAGTGAGAGGTTTCATGTCGCCGTATCCGTGCCTGTTCCAGGAACAACGCAGCAGGAACAAAACATATCATCTGAGACGCAAAAAACCCGGATGGCCTTTCACTCTGTCAGGACGGTCGCTCGCTTCGGGGGCCGGGTGAGCGCATGCTGGCTCGACCTTCAACTTCGTCCCTCGTTGAAGACCCACATCGGGCTCACCTGAATCTGGTTAGCCGAAGCGGCGGGATTGCTTGCCCATTGTTTCAGCTTGGAAAACTTCCGCAGTAGCTAATTCCCCCCTACGGCAAGCTGCCTCTGTATGAATTCGTACAGAAAATATAATTGCCAAGCTGCGCGGACTTTGAGATAAGGACGGCAATCCTCGTAAGCGCGCGTGGTAAAAAAAGATATATACCATGCAATATATAGAACAAAATTAGGGTCGCCTCTAATTTTTCGATATAAAAATGAGAGGATAACTAATGGCCAGACGACAGAGCAGCAACGTTTTTCAAAAAAGAAATTCTCTTGTTCCTCCACTCCCACACCCCAGTTGGGACATTTCCAGAAAATCTGTCTCGCCGCGCAGAATTTCTTCACAGGAAGCGCAGCAGATAGTAGCGCAGTTCTGGGAATCTATTGACGTTTGAGCTTGTCCAACATTTTCCAGGTTACCTAGTCACAAGATTGATTGGTGGAGAATGTCATGGACATATTCGCGAAAGAAAGGCGCAGGGCATATCCGGTGTCCCTGCTATGCGCCGCCGAGGCGGTGTTTGGACCCGATGCCCGATTAAGGCAGCTTTCCGGGTGCAAATCACCCCCGCAGCCAACCAGAACACAGGATGATAAGGCCAGTGGTTAAGGCCGAATAGCAGATGACTGCCGCGGCCAAGCCTGAAGGAATGGGCAACTGCAGCTGCCGTTATCATATTGCACATTGAGAACCTGAACGTCGCCGTTAGTGAAAGCCACCAACCTATTGCGACCCGGGTTGGTGGCGACATCTGGAACAAATGCCTCCGTTCCGATGAACTACGCGCGCCGAAGGCACTGCCACCGCTTCCCATTCCCCCGGGGAGCGGTGGCATTTTTTGTGCCGATCAATTGCGGGAATTCCGGAAACTGGTGGAGCCGAGGGGAATCGAACCCCTGACCTCATCATTGCGAACGATGCGCTCTCCCAACTGAGCTACGGCCCCGGTTCGGGTTCTATAAGCGCGGAGAAGGGGCCGTTGCAATGGCTTTTTATGGGCCGCAAACATCGCCGAACGCCTTGTAATCAGGAGCGTGATTTGGAACAAGCACGCCATCTTTTCCGTTCTAAGATCACGCAGCACCCAAAAGCTTTTCCGCATGAAGTTGCGGCAAAGAGAGCGAAAATCGGAAAGGACAGGATCATGGGTCACGCCGATTTTGAAAGCCGTCGTCATTTACGCCGCAGGCAGGATTTACGCGGGGATCCGTTCCGCGGGCCTGGCAAGACAGCCGTCCCGCCATCACAGGAGGAGGCGGACGCGCCACCCCAAGGCTATAATTTCGAAACGCGCAGCTTTTTCGACCGAGTAGGCGACGAGGTACGAAGCTGGTTCGGCGACGAAGAGGCCGAGCGGCGCAGGCAATATGACGAACAGATGCATCACAGCTATCTCGAAACCTACCGCGTGGGTTTCGCTTCAGCGGGCGGAGCTGCAGGACCACGGGAATTCGGCCCGATGACCTATCCGCAGACAGGCGCCCTTTCCAGCCGGCCGCCGCGTCCATTCATTGAACATGACCGGGAATTCGACCTGGAATATCAGGTATGGCGCGAACGCCAAATGGCTGGTCTCGATCGCGAATATCAGGAATATCGCAAGGAACGGCAGCAGCAGTTCGAAGAAAGCTTCAACGACTGGCGGGAAAAACGATCAGCGCAGCGCGGGTGCCTGGAAAGCGTGGCGCCGCATATGGAGGTGGTCGGAAGCGACGGGGTTCACGTCGGCACCGTCGATGGCGTTCGGGACGATGCCGTCGTGCTCACCAGGACCGATCCGGCGGCCGGGGGAACGCACCACAGCATTCCTTCGCGCTGGATAGACCGGGTGGAAGACAAGCTGATCCTGACCTTACCGGCAGACCAGGCAAGAACGGAATGGCGGGACGAAACCGACCAATAGCTATGCCGTGGCGATTCCGAAACTGTAGGAAAGGAAATCCGGGATTGGGCCATTCCAGCCGTCATCGGGACCGTCGTCCTCATGCTCACGACGGCGCCTCGATCTTGCAGGAGGGGCTGTCGGCCTTTCGGCGGCAACTGGACTTTTCGGCTCGCCCTGCCTGACTGGGTCTTGGTTCGCGCGGCGCTGATTTGATCGGGCCGGCTTGTCGCCAGCATCAGCAATTGCGGGGCTTGCAACGCGCTCGATTTTATGGCCGGTGAGCTTTTCGATACTCGAAATCGCGTCGGCATCATCCTTGGTGGCAAAGGTATAGGACGTGCCAGTCGCTCCTGCGCGTCCAGTACGTCCGATGCGATGGACATAATCATCGGGATGCCACGGCGCATCGAAATTAAAGACGTGGCTCACCCCTTTCACATCCAGCCCTCGGGCAGCAACGTCAGAGGCGACAAGGATATTGATGTCGCCGTTCTTGAAGCGATCCAATTCTGCAATGCGTGCGGACTGTTCCATGTCGCCGTGAATTTCACCGGCTGAATAACCATGCCGCTGAAGGCTTTTGGCTAGTTCACGCACGGCCGTCTTGCGGTTGCAGAAGATGATCGCCGTGTTGACGTTTTCGCTTTTCAGCAGCCCCCGCAGGGCCTCGCGTTTGTTTCGGCTCTCCACGGGCACAAGCCATTGTTTTATAGACGCGTTGGCACTGGCTGGCCGCGCGACTTCGATGTGCTTGGGGTTTGTAAGGAACTTGTCCGCCAGCTTTTTGATCGGCGGCGGCATGGTGGCCGAAAACAGGAGTGTTTGGCGCGCGGCAGGCAGCTTGGTGCAGATTTCCTCAATGTCTGGAATGAAGCCCATGTCCAGCATTCGGTCGGCTTCGTCAATCACCAGCAGATTGCAGCCGGTGAGCAATATGTTGCCGCGTCCAAACAGATCCATGAGCCGCCCGGGCGTGGCGATCAGCACGTCAACGCCCTTTTCCAGCGCCCTTACCTGATCGCCCATCGAAACGCCGCCGATCAGCAACGCCATGGAAAGCTTGTGGTACTTGCCGTATTTCTCGAAATTCTCCGCCACCTGCGCCGCAAGTTCGCGCGTAGGCTCCAAAATCAATGAGCGGGGCATCCGCGCGCGGCTGCGGCCATGCGCCAAAATGTCGATCATCGGCAAAACGAAGCTGGCGGTCTTCCCTGTACCGGTCTGGGCAATGCCGATCAGGTCCTTCATCATCAGAACCGGAGGAATGGCCTGCGCCTGGATGGGAGTCGGACTGTCGTAGCCGGCTTCGTTCACCGCCCTGAGCAATTCTTCTGAAAGGCCGAGATCGGCAAAATTCATGTTTTTTCCGGAAAATGGCGAGCGCACGCCATGCGCGCCCCTTAGCGCGGGCCATGCGCAACATTGGCTAAAATGTCAAGAATTTCCCGAAAGACAGGGCGCAGACGGATTGCATCGCGGTATCGAAGAGAACAGCAATTGCTATTTCTCCACCACAAGCCGCCTGAATGCCTCTATTTCGCAAATTGCGCCGCTACGCGCGTGAATCACGTCCCGATCCGCACACAGCAGCTCATCCCCGGTCGGTTCCATGTAAAAGCCCTGGTAGAAATCCGCCGATCGGCAACTGTCCAGCTTCGCCCGTACGCGCCGCTGGTCGCTGAGGATCAGGTCGACGCTATCCTTCTCCTTGATGGCCGCGCCGACAATATTTTTCATCGGCAGGCAACGTCCGGCCTTCTTTTCCTTCCACTCTATTTCCTGCTGCGGAGCAGGTCCCGGACGGCGCGTGACCAGTACCGGTACCCGAATAATGATGCGCCGCTGGATGGTGAGTTGCGCATATTCCCGGCCGGCCAGCGCATAAGCCTCGCCCATCCCGGCAGGCGCGAGCAGAAACAGCAGGAAAGCAACGGAAGGCAAGCGAATCCCCTTTTAAAGCTCCAGCCCTATGGCCGCGTGATTGAACAGCGGATTAATCCCGTCCGATCAACTGGAATTGTCACCCATCCTCACGCATATAACCGTCATGATCAGTGACGACAGCTTGGCCGCCTTTCGTGCAATTCTGGGTGAAAAGGGTTTTATTGAAAATCCCGACGACATTGAACCCTGGGTGCATGACTGGCGTGGCCGCTATCACGGGACGGCCCGCGCTATCCTGGCCCCTGCCACAACAGCCGAAGTGGCGGCCGCTGTGGCGCTGGCCGCCGAAAGAGCTGTGCCGCTGGTTCCTCAGGGCGGCAATACCTCGATGGTGGGCGGAGCCACGCCGCCCGCCGATGGCAGCGCTCTCATATTATCCCTGCGCCGAATGAATCATATCCGCGCCATTTCAGCCAGCGACAATCTGGCGGTTTGCGAAGCCGGCGTCATTCTTTCGAACCTGCACGAGGTGGCGGAAGCAATCGGCCGCCGCTTCCCTTTGAGCTTGGGAGCCAAGGGCTCCGCCACGATCGGGGGACTTATCTCAACCAATGCCGGCGGCACCCAGGTGCTTCGCCACGGCACGATGCGTGCTCTGGTAGAGGGAATTGAGGCCGTATTGCCCGATGGCAGCATTCACTATGGTTTGGAGGCCCTTAAAAAGGACAACCGTGGCTATGATATCAAACAGTTGCTAATCGGAGCCGAGGGAACCATCGGCATTGTAACTGCCGCCAGTCTGCGCCTGGTGCCTGCCATTGCCGACCGGGCGGTGGGGTGGACCTGCGTTCAGACGCCTCATGACGCCCTGGCGTTACTCCGGCTTGCGGAAAGCACGATTGGCAAGGTGGTCGAAGGGTTTGAGGTGCTGGGCGACGAAACGCTGACGGCGGTACTCAATCTTCTTCCGGGCGCACGCTGCCCCACCGCGACCCGCTCGCCCTGGCATATATTGATCGAGGTTGATCTTGATTCGCTTGAAGGCCCAAGCGCTCGAGACAGGCTGGAAACCGCGCTGGGGGCGGCATTTGAACAGGGTCTGATCAACGATGCCGCCATCGCAACCAATGAAACACAGGCCGAGGAATTCTGGCGGCTGAGGGAGTCGCTTTCCCAGGCGGAGCGATCACTAGGTCCCGCCTTGCAATTCGACGTGAGCGTCCCCGTGGCGTCCATGCCCGATTTCATGATCCAGGCCGGTAAAGCCGCCGAGCGCGCCTTTCCGGGAACGAGCACCAGCAGCTTCGGCCATTTGGGCGACGGCAATGTCCATTTCCACGTTCGCGCGCCCCAGGGGGTCGATGGACCATTGTGGATCGCCGAGAGCGGTCCTGTTATCAGCGCCTTTGTCCATGATCTGGTTGTCGTGGCGGGAGGATCTATTTCCGCCGAGCATGGCATTGGCCAGATGAAGCGCGCCGAGTTGGGCCGTCTCGCCTCCCCAGCGCAACTGCACGCGCTCCGCGCGATCAAGGCTGCCCTGGATCCCCAGGGCATCATGAACCCCGGAAAACTCATACCCCTTGCGTCCGACACCTAGGATAATTACTGCCATTGGCTTCTTTACGCGGCTTTCCTGCACCCGTCGGCCGCTTCACTAGGAGAGTAATGATGGCCAGTGCGCCAAATGCACAAAACCTGCCGATTTTTTACAATGATCTGGTGCCGCTCAACAGCGGGCAGCATGGCGATTGGCGCATCCGGCAAGTCGATTCGGCCCCGCATCTGGCGAAACAGCATGCCGTGCCTCTCACCATCGACGAGTTCGTGCAGGCGCAGCGCTTTTTGCCGATCATCTTTTCATCCGGTCCCAACCCGGTGCCGCTGGCGCTGATGGGCCTCAACGAAGGCGTCAACACGTTCCTCGACGAAGAAGGAAAGCTGCGCGGTCCCGCCTATGTGCCGGCCTATGTCCGCCGTTATCCGTTCATGCTGGCAAAGCTGCGGCCCGATTCCGATGAACTTTCGCTCTGTTTCGACCCCACCTCGGAAATCATCGGCGCTTTTGACGAAGGCGACAAGCTGTTCGACGAAGCGCAACCCACCGAAGTCACCACGAATATTCTGGGCTTCTGCGAGCAATTCGAGCAAGCCGCCCAGCGCACGGGACAGTTCGTCGAAGAACTCAAATCCTATGATCTGCTGATGGATGGCGAAGTCGCGATCCAGATGCCGGGCAACGAACAGCCTTTCGTCTATCGCGGATTTCAAATGGTGAATGAGGAAAAACTGCATGAAATGCGTGGGGACCAGCTCCGCAAGATCAGCCAGAACGGCATGCTGCCGCTGATTCACGCTCACCTGTTCTCGCTGCAGCTCATGCGGGACCTTTTCGGCCACCAGATCGAGCAAGGAAAAGTGCCAAATGTACCGTCGGCTCAGGCGATGGAAAGCGCGGCCACCGGCGCTTGATGAACATCACATTAATATAGTCCATACTGGACAGTACGATTTTTTTTCAAATATTCCTTTGGGTGCTTGAAACTCCTGGCCCCCTATCTTAGTTTATAGGCATGCGGTTTGCTCGCCCCCCTTTCGAGTAGCCGCATGGGCGTCTCCCCCTTTGGAGGCGTCTCCTCCCTGAACCTTGGCCACCCCATGCTTGCATGGGGTGGTTTTTTAATAAGCTCAGCAATCGCACTTCGCCTTGGTGGACTTCTTCGGAGCAGTCGTCGCGAACTCCGCAGGCGTAAGCCGTCCGTCTCCTTCCAGATCAGCCTCGGCGAAGCGATCGGACGTCTTGATCGCCCACTCCTCGAACGACAGCAGGTTGTTTCCGTCGGTATCGAGCTTCTGAAAGGCCTTTGTGCGCGTGGAAAGCATTTCGGTGCGCGTCACGATGCCGTCGCGGTTCCGGTCATAACGCGAAAAACGCTTTTGCTCTCGTGTCTGCGGCAAGGCGCTGGGAGGCATGGGTGGTGCTGCGCCCTTTAGGTTGGAATTTCCCACGGGCAATTGATCGTCCGCCCCAACGACCGGCGGAGGCGTCGCCTCGATATTGATCTCATCCCCCTGAGCGCGGCTTTGCCACCAGAAGAGACCAGCCCCTGTAAACAGCAGCGCAGCAGCAGCACCCGCCCATATCCGCATTTTCGTCATTCATGCCCCCAAGATGAACTCCCGCTTCTAAACCGTTGGCCTTGCGTTTCAAACCCTTAGCCACCTCGCATGCCCAACCATAGAATGCGCGCATATTGCCGCAGTTGAAGACCCGCCGGCGCGATCCGATCATGCAACGCATCCCGCCGCGCCAGACCCGTTAGAATACGCAACGATGCAAGCGACTTTGGCCACCCCCTTGCAGGAACATCGGTCAGGAATTCGCGAGCCAGCACGATTGCGCGCCGGGCTGTATCCTGATGGCTGATGTGCCCTGACAGGTCCCAAAGCGCCCATCCCATCCCTGCCTGCGCCAGCCAACCAGGAAAGTCGCCCGTCAGCCGTCCGATCTGGCGAAAAATTCCACCGCCCCGATGCTCTGCAAAGGCGATGAGCTGGCTATCACTGAGAGGCATGGGTTCCAGCAGCACTTCCCAGCCCTCAATCGCGGCCAGCAGCCCCTCCACCCCCGCATCCGACCCGACATCGCGCCGAAGGGCCTCGACCAAGGGCTCCCCGGCCCCTTTCCCTTCCCTCAGCGCCTCATGCCACCACGTCAACCGCATCTGCCCGATCATGGGTTCGCTGGTGGTCCGAACAATGTCGGCCATCCGGATGTCGAAAGCCCAGATGAGGTGTATGCCATTCTGAACGATTTTCGGAGCATAGGCCGTAGTGAGGCGCTGGAGGTGAGTAATTTCCATAGTGATATCAGTCACCTGCTTACAAAAATTCAGATTTCACGAAACTCCATGGTTAACCTGATCCTAACCACGATGATGTAGAGACGCCTTAACCACCAGTCGTACATAACGGAAGCAGGACTATGCCCCGGGGTGGGGGACGGTATGTGCATCGCGACACGGATTGAGGCAGTCTATGGCAAATCGCTCGGGGATTTCACAAGGCTTTCTGACGCGCCTGTCGCGCCATCAGGGGGGCAATACGTTAGCCATTGTGGCGGCGGCGATGCTGCCTCTAACAGCGATGATCGGCGCTGGCGTGGATATGAGCCGCGCTTACATGGCTAAAGCCCGCCTGCAACAGGCTTGCGACGCAGCCGCGCTTGCTGGTCGGAGAGCCATGGAAGGCTCCAGCATGTCAGACAGCGATAAGGCGGAAGCCCAAAAATTTTTCGACTTCAATTTCCCGCAAGGCTCATTCGGAACGGAAGTGTTTGAACCGGACATCGACAGCAAGGCCGGCGAAACCACCACCGTCACGGTATCGGCCAATACGGCCATCCCAACAGCCGTCATGAAGATATTTGGTTATAACGAACTGCCATTAAACGTATCCTGCGACGCCAAATTCGATGTGGGCAATACCGATGTCATGTTGGTTCTCGACGTGACGGGATCCATGAGTGGTTCCATTGATGACGGTGAGGAAGGAACCACAACACGCATGGCCGCCCTTCAGCAGGCCGTCAGAGATTTTTATGATGTGCTTGGCGCAGGTAATGAGAACACCGGGCGCATTCGCTATGGCTTTGTTCCTTATTCGAGCAACGTCAATGTCGGCGACCTCATCCCAACTGAATTTATGATTGGCGGTTCCACCGGCGACACATGGACCTATCAATCCAGACTGCCTGTTTATTATTACCCAGCCACCCCCACAACTTCAACGTGTTACAAAATATATAACAAGAGCACTTGCTATACATCTGCCAGCGATGCCAACAATGCGTCAGGAACGACAAATTTGTCGGCAAATAATTGCACCAAATATGGAAATAACAGGTACCCATCCAATGGATCGAATCCTTCGACTAGCGGAACTGCGCCATCGACCACCACATCAACAAGCTATACTTATGCCATGTTTAACGGATCAACTTCTGCACCCAGCGGTAGTACCGATAAAAAATGCGTGCGGAAAGAAGTTACTACCACTACCACCTATACAACAACAACTACAGCTGGTTCCAACACTACTTTCTATCAGTGGCGATATACATCGATGGCATATGATGTTACTCAATATATTACCGGCAATGCCATAACTAATCCGGCTTACATCGACGGAACGCAATCGACATGGGCCGGATGCATTGAAGAGGCGGATACTGATTCCACCATCACCTCGACCTCGTCCCTGACGATACCCGACGCAGCGCTCGACTTGGATATTGATCTCATTCCCGATACAGATGAGGAGAGATGGCGCCCATACTGGCCGGATGTGTCGTGGTACCGTCTTTCAACGCCCGCAACATCCCCCAGCAGCCCATCGTCGTCATCGACAAACTGGTCCAGCAATTACGGCGCATGTCCAATTGCAGCACGGCATCTTGCGCAATACGCAACACGCGATTCCTCGCCGTCGGAAACGGCATATTCAAGCCTTTCCACATTCAACAGCTACATAGATTCTCTTTCCCCGACTGGATACACCAACCACGGCATTGGTCTGCTCTGGGGGGCGCGACTTATGTCGCCCGATGGCATTTTCGCCAACCTTAACGGTGAGGCACCAAATGGGTTCGCCATTCAGCGTCACCTCATCTTCATGACCGATGGTCAGATGAATATTCAAGAAAAAAATTACGATGCCTGGGGCATCAACAAAATTGACGGCCGCATAACAAGCACCAGCGCCAATGCAACCACGCTGACATCCATTAACAGGCGCCGATTCGAGATGATCTGCAATGCGGTAAAGGGCAAAGGCATCACAATTTGGGTCGTTATTTTTGGCGACGCTCCCGACGACGAGGTGGTCAGTTGCGCGAGCAGCACCGGCCATAAATTTGAATCAGATACCGCGGCATCCCTGAGCTCTAACTTCAAAACGATCGCTCAAAACATTGGTGGCTTGAGGCTGTCGCAATGAAAAGTCCACGTTTCCGCTTGAATTTATTCCACTCGGATAGTCGGGGTGCCACTTTGGTCGAATTCGGCTTTGTGGCGTTGCCTCTTTCTGTTCTGCTGATGGGCCTTTTCGATCTTGGCTATCAGACCTATCTCAACGCCGTGACCAAAGGTGTACTGGAACAGGCTGCACGTTCTGCTTCAGTCGGCACCGTCACCGGCGACGAACTGGATTCATACATCGAAGATAAAATGGATGACATAAATACCGACCATGGAACGACATCTGTCATCAAAAAAAGTTATTACAATTTTTCCAATGTTGGAAAGCCCGAAAAAATTACTGGGGATACAGTTCCGCTCGGCTCTTATAACGAAGGCGATTGTTTCGAGGATGCCAACGGTAACGGAAATTACGATACGGATACTGGAGAAACCGGCATAGGTGGGGCAGATGACGTTGTCTTTTATGAGGTAACAATCAGCCTGCCTCGCCTATTCCCCATGGCAGGCCTGCTAGGGTGGAGCGAGACACAGTCCTCTACTGCAAAAACCGCAATTCGCAACCAACCCTGGGGCAATCAGGCAACGCCGGAGGAGGTATGCGACTAATGCGTCCACTCTTTCAGAGCTGTACAATTTGGATGACGCGTCTCCGGCATGACATGTCCGGCCTGGCGCTCATTGAATTCGCATATTCCCTGCCCGTACTGACCAGCCTTGGACTATATGGGCTCGAGGCCGCTCATCTTGCACAAGCACACATGCAGGTCAGCCAGATAGCCATGCAAGTGGCAGATAACGCTTCGCGCGTTCGGTCTTCCATAGATGAAACTGATATCAATGAGGCGTTAACCGGAGCAGATATGATCGGTGAAAGCATCGACTTCACCGCTAATGGCCGAATCATCCTTTCCAGCCTTGAGCCTAATGGACTTACTGGAGCGGACGAAGGCCAGTATATTCGCTGGCAACGTTGCTATGGTGACGGTGACTATGCATCCTCATATGGAGCATCCGGCGATGGAGAGACCGGCTCGACCCTTGCTGACGGTATGGGGCCGGCAGGTAATGAAGTAACCGCAATGGACGGTTCTGCCGTCATATTTGCTGAGGTCATTTACGATTATCAACCGTTGATCTCGAACAAGCTTTTTGGTGCGAAAACCATACGCTACAACAGCGCTTTTGTTGTTCGTGAGCGCACAGATCAAAGCATGAAGAACGCAAGTAACCTATCGGATAGCGCCAAAGCTTTATGCACCTAGACAACCGTTGCTGCTTTCTCTTTCTGCCAGCTAGCGATAACAAACCTTCTTCACCGCCTCGACCACACGGCTGCTGTTCACCAGCGCCGCTTTCTCCAGGTTCGCCGCATAGGGTAGCGGTACGTCCTCGTTCGTCACGCGCATGACGGGGGCGTCGAGCCAGTCGAAGGCTTCTTCCATGCAGATGGCGGAGATTTCGCTGGCGATGGAGCAGACTGGCCAGCCTTCTTCGACCACGACCAAGCGGTTGGTCTTTTTGAGGCTTTCCAGAACGCTCGCCTTGTCGAGCGGGCGCAGGGTGCGCAGGTCGATGACTTCGGCGTCGATGCCCTCCTTGGCCAGCATTTCCGCCGCTTCCAGCGCCAGGCCGACGCCGATGGAATAGCTGACGATGGTGACATCCTTGCCCGGCTTCACGATCCGCGCCTTACCGATGGGCAGGACGTAATCGTCCAGCTTCGGCACGTCAAAGGAACGGCCGTAAAGCAGCTCGTTTTCGAGGAACACCACCGGATCCTCGCTACGGATGGCAGCCTTGAGCAATCCCTTCGCGTCGGCGGCGTCATAGGGCGCAATGACGATCAGGCCGGGAACAGCGGCATACCAGGGACCATAATTCTGGCTGTGCTGCGCGCCAACCCGGCTTGCGGCGCCATTGGGCCCGCGAAACACGATGGGGCAACGCATCTGGCCGCCCGACATATAATTGGTTTTCGCCGCGGAGTTGATGATGTGGTCGATCGCCTGCATGGCGAAATTGAAGGTCATGAACTCGATGACGGGGCGCAGGCCGCCCATGGCCGCACCCGCGCCGACACCGGCAAAGCCATATTCCGTGATCGGCGTATCGATGACGCGCTGGGCCCCGAATTCTTCGAGCAAGCCCTGAGTAACTTTGTAAGCGCCCTGATATTCGGCGACTTCCTCACCCATGATAAAGACGCGGCCGTCGGCGCGCATTTCCTCGGCCATTGCGTCCCGCAACGCTTCGCGGACGGTCTGCGCGACAAGCTCCGTGCCTTCGCTCAGCTCGGGATCGCTTTTGGGTGCGGCCGAAGAGCGTTCTGCCGCTTTGGGAGCGGCTGCCTTGGGCGCTTCTTCCTTAACCACGGGAGCGGCGGCCGCGCTTCCATTGGCCTTCGGAGCCGGCGCTTCGTTCTCGCCATCCTCACCGGCGATGACGGCAATCACGGTGCCGACCTTCACATTGCCGGTGCCTTCGGGGACGAGGATCTTCGAAACTACGCCCTCATCCACTGCCTCGAACTCCATCGTCGCCTTGTCGGTTTCTATTTCTGCAAGGATGTCGCCAGAGGAGACCTCATCGCCTTCCTTCACCAGCCATTTTGCGAGCGTGCCTTCTTCCATCGTGGGCGATAGCGCCGGCATTTTCAGTTCGATCGCCATCAATATTGCTCCACCAGCACTTCGGTATAGAGTTCGGACAAATCGGGTTCCGGCGAGCTTTCGGCAAAATCGGCGGAATCGGCCACGATCTTGCGAATTTCCTTTTCTAACGTCTTCAATTCGTCTTCGGACACGCCCGCCTTCAGAAGTGCTGGCTTCAACCCCTCGATCGGATCGGATTTGTCGCGCATGGACTGAACCTCTTCGCGCGAACGGTATTTTGCCGGATCCGACATGGAATGGCCGCGATACCGATAGGTTTTAAGCTCCAGCAGCACCGGCCCCTTGCCTGCACGCACCCATTTCAGGGCAGCCTCGGCCGCCCCTCGCACGGCCAGCACATCCATTCCGTTCACCTGGAGACCGGGAATGCGAAAGCTTTCGCCACGGCGATAAAGCTGATCTTCCGCTGACGAACGGTTGACCGACGTGCCCATCGCATATTGGTTGTTCTCGATAACGAAGATGATGGGAAGCTTCCACAGCTCCGCCATGTTGAAGCTCTCATAGACCTGGCCCTGATTGGCCGCGCCGTCACCGAAATAAGCGACGCACACGCCGCCGTCATTCTTGTACTTATGGGAAAAGCCCAGACCCGTGCCCAGTGACACCTGCGCACCGACGATGCCGTGGCCGCCATAGAAGCCATGTTCGACCGAGAACATGTGCATCGAACCGCCCTTACCCTTCGAAATGCCGGCGGCGCGCCCCGTCAGTTCGGCCATGATGACCTTGGGATCAATGCCATAGGCGAGCATGTGCCCATGATCGCGGTAACCCGTGATAACACTGTCCTTACCCACTTCCAGTGCGGATTGCAGGCCCACCGCCACTGCTTCCTGCCCGATATAAAGGTGACAAAAGCCGCCAATCAGACCTAGTCCGTAAAGTTGCCCCGCCTTTTCTTCAAAGCGCCGGATCAGCAACATTTGCCGGTAAAATTCCAGCAATTCTTCCTTCGTCGCTTGATAATCGACAGGATCTTCCGGACGTTCACGATTGGGGGTCGCGGGAGGAGCCGATTTCCGGGCGGATGCTGTGCCCTTGTTGGTTCGCGGCGATGAAGCTTTGGCCAAGGAATTTTTCCTTTTATGCTTTCACTGGGGACATCCCCTATAGGAGCGAAAAACCGGCGAAGCAACGGGTGGGGTGGCCGCCGGGCGATTCCGTAA
Organism: Rhizorhapis suberifaciens; assembly: GCF_014200045.1. Classification (GTDB taxonomy): domain Bacteria; phylum Pseudomonadota; class Alphaproteobacteria; order Sphingomonadales; family Sphingomonadaceae; genus Rhizorhapis; species Rhizorhapis suberifaciens. Next base: position 328,182 of record NZ_JACHOV010000001.1, on the reverse strand, counting down.
GAATGTTCCAAATGAAGACTGAAATATTGCCTATTTGGTGCGCAGCCAGCGACGAAAGACTGACATTCCTTAAGTTCACCGCCACATTCGGCCGAGCGGAATCAGGTGAAATATAGGTGCATGATCCGGGCCGTAAACCTGCACGAACGCCATACATTTAGCGCAGCGGGACGATAACCTCGTCAGGATGCGTCACATTGAGTTCGCGACGAACGAGTTCGTCCACAAGGTCGGGATCGACATGACGGGGATCGAGACGATCCACCCGGTTCTTCAATCGATTACGCTCCGCCTGAACCAGTGCCAGTTCCTGCCGCCGCTCCTGAAGCGTTTGGGTGTAATCGCCCCAAGCCAGAATCCCGTTGGAACCAAGCACGGCATAGCCTGCAAACAAGGCCAGAAGCACAATTGCGAACGCCGGCCCAAAGGCCGACATTAAAAGAATTCTGAGTTTCGCTATTTGCGCCATGGTTAAATAGAATCACACGGCCGATTCGGTTGCAAGGAGAATCGTGGTTCGCCCGCGATTTTGCGCTGGATTGAAGGGCCAGGGCACGGCCGGACGCTATAATAGAGTGTGCCCCTGCACCAACAGGAGCACTTTTCATTCCTCCATCGCCGGTAATTCGGCCGGCTTTCTCGTCAGTTGAAGATGGATCGGCCTGCATAAGCGGCAACGCTGCCCAATTCTTCCTCGATCCGAATAAGTTGGTTGTATTTGGCGAGCCGGTCGGAACGGGCCAGGCTGCCCGTCTTGATCTGACCGCAATTTGTGGCGACCGCGAGATCGGCAATGGTCGCGTCCTCGGTCTCTCCCGACCGATGCGACATCACGGCGGTGTAAGAAGCGCGCTGCGCCATCGAGACCGCCGCCAGGGTCTCGGTTAATGTACCGATCTGGTTCACCTTCACCAGCAGCGAGTTGGCAAGACCTTTGCCGATACCCATGGAAAGGCGCTTTGGGTTCGTGACGAAAAGGTCATCGCCCACCAGCTGAACACTGCCGCCGATGCGATCGGTGAGCAGCTTCCAGCCCTCAAAATCATCTTCCGCCATGCCATCCTCGATCGACTTGATCGGGTAGCGTGCACAAAGGTCCGCCAGATAGTCGGTCATTTCAGCAGGTGTCAGGGTCTTGCCCTCCCCCGCCATTTCGTATTTTCCGTTCTTGAAGAACTCGGTCGAGGCGCAATCCAGCGCCAGCACCACATCGTCGCCGGGTTTGAATCCAGCCTTTTCGACGGAAGCCATGATGAAATCGAGCGCATCGGTCGTGGAGGCCAGCGCGGGGGCAAAGCCGCCCTCGTCGCCCACGGCGGTGGCGAGACCCTTTTCATGCAGCCCCTTCTTCAGCGTGTGGAAAATCTCCGCGCCCCAACGCACTGCTTCGGCCAAGCTTGCGGCACCCACCGGCATGACCATGAATTCCTGAAAGTCGATGGGGTTATCGGCATGCTCACCGCCATTGATGATGTTCATCATCGGCACCGGCAGCACATGCGCCGACACGCCGCCGACATAACGGTAAAGCGGAAGCCCCCTGCTGTCCGCCGCCGCCTTCGCCGTCGCCAAGCTGACGCCCAAAATGGCGTTGGCGCCCAGGCGGCTCTTGTTCTCCGTCCCATCCAGCTCAATCATGGCCGCATCGACTTCGCCCTGATCTTCCGCTTCAAGACCGATAATGGCTTCGGCGATTTCGCTATTCACCGCCTCGATCGCCTGCAGCACTCCCTTGCCCAAATATTTGCTGGTGTCGCCGTCGCGCTTTTCCACTGCCTCATAAGCGCCGGTGGAAGCGCCGGACGGCACGGCGGCGCGGCCGAACCCGCCGTCTTCCAACATCACGTCAACTTCGACGGTAGGATTGCCGCGGCTGTCCAGAATTTGGCGGGCGTGAATGTCGAGAATGGCGGTCATGGCGGTTCTCCGTTCGATGGGGCAAGTTTCTGCGCGCGCCTTAACCGGCAACCATCGGCATGGCAATGGCGCTGCGATTTTGCGCGCTCAGCATCGGATTTTCCTGTTATGATTGCGCAAACGGAACTACTGTTTGGCCCATGGGTTAGATTCCCGAACCGCTAAAAACCCCACCCGCTCATGGAAAGGATCCGACATGGCTGATACCCCACCGGCAAAGCCCAGGGCCCCTCGTAAGACTGCGGCGAAGTCCACTATGACCACACCTACCGGGCGCAAAAAGGCTGTGGCTCCCGTGGTCGCCGAACGGACGGCCGTCGCGGAACCCCGCAAGCGCACCGCATCAAGCAAGGCAGCGACAGGTCAAAGGTCCACGCTTCCTTCAAGGGAGAAGCTGCGCGAACAGGCCGACGTGCTCAAGACCCAGGCCGCCAAGACTGCCCGCTCCGCCGCGGTCACCGGCAAGGCCAAGGCGGGCTCCGCCATGCAGGGCTTGTCCAAACTGATCAACGACACCGCGGGCAATCTCGACGACAAGCTTGGTAGCCAATATGGCGATTATGCCCGCTATGCTGCGGAGGCGATTGCCGGGGCGGCTGCAACGCTCGACCGCAAGGATATTGACGAACTGGTCTCTGACGCCCGCGACTTCGTCCGCAAAAGCCCTGCGGTCGCCATCGGCACCGCGGCTGTGGTCGGCTTCGTTCTGATGCGCCTGGCGAAATCGTCCAAGACGCCAGAGGCCGAAACCGAAGAGGCCTGATACGCTTTACGGGGTAGCATTTTGTACGAACAGCATGATCAGGCCGCGCCGCCCGATGAAGGAATCGGCGAAGTGCTATCCCGCCTTGCCGAGAGCGGCAAAGGCTATGCGCAAGCCGAATTTAACCGGCAGAAGATACGCGCAGCCGAAATCGGGCTGGAGTTCCGCAACATCGCGGCGCTGGTCGCGATGGCGGCCTTTCTTGTTTTGGCGGCGTCGGTAGCATTGATGGTCGGCCTGATCATCGCCTTGACCCCGCTAATCAGCGCTTGGGGAGCCACAGCCGTCGTCGTGGGCGTGGCTCTGGCTGCGGCCCTCCTGTTTTTGGTCATGGCCCGGAGCCGCTTCCGGCGCTTGAACGGAGAAGGACGGCCATGAAGCTCATTCCACGCAGCCCCGCCTACCGCAGGGCGGAAACAGAGGCCGAGTTGGCGCGCAGCAGCTTTCTGCTGGCCCTTGAGCGCGCCCGCCATCGCCTGCATCCAAGCGCCCTTAAGCAGGACCTGGAACGCAAGGTCAGCGAAGCGGCACATGGTACGCGACAGGCAGCTGCGCACTCTGCGCGCAGCCATCCTTTCGTCACGGGCGGCGCTCTGGCTATCGTCCTTGGCCTTGTATTTCGCAGGCCTTTAGCCGCACTTACAAGGAAGGCGAAAGCTTCCCTATCGAATGCTTGGCAAGCACGCAGAAATTCGGGAGACGATCAATGAGCAATCAACTTGGCGACAAGTTCAGTCGCGCGCGGGACTATGCGAGTGAGAAGACCGCAATCGCTCGGGAAAATGCTGCGGTTGCTTATGATGCTTCGCGTGAAGCCGTCGAAGTGGCCAAAGAGCGAGGCACAAAGATGCTTCAGGAAAATCCTCTTGCCGTAGTGGCCGGAGGTTTGGTCGTAGGCGCGCTTTTGGGCGCGTTATTGCCCAAAGCAGCGAAAGGTGGCGGCCGAGCCGCAGCGGCACTGACCGCCAGTCTGTTAGCGGCCAAAAGTGCCGGGGCGACCGCATCCGACGAACTCGTCAAGGCCGGCGGCAGGATCAAGGACAAAATTGGCGATATCGACACGGAAGCGGCGAAGGCCAAGCTCACCGAACTTGCCAATGTGGAGCGCGCCAAGGAAAAGATCAGCGGCCTTATCGAAAAGGCGGGCGACGTCGTAAGTTCGGCGGGCAAGAGCGCTGCGGAAACGCTTCGCCGCAAGGATTAGCCAGAACTTATATCTTTGCGTTAATTCGATCATGACCCGTCTTGGCCGGTTCGACGTTCGCTGCTACCGGAGCACTTTCCACGCGAAAGGTTGGCGAGTGAGCAAAATGCATCTTGTTATGGGCGGTCGGGTCAAGGACCCCATGACGCTGGAGTTTGAAGACCTGAGCAAGATCGACCTTGTCGGGGTATTTCCCGACTATGCGAGCGCCGAAAAAGCTTGGCGCTCTGCAGCGCAGCGAACCGTCGACGATGCCGAAATGAAATATGTCGTCGTGCATCTGCACCGCTTGCTGGAGCCTGGTGGCAAATAGAGATAGAGCGCGACGTTGGGTTGACCCCACGGGCATTGATGCTGATCACTGGCTTGCTGTAAGGTGCGCTGAACGGAGTGAGAGCAGTCACTTTCGATTGGCGGCCTATTTCCGCTGCTTGAACCGCGCGTAAACCATTGGCTTGGTGAGCAGCAATCCGGCGACAAAGCCGCCAATATGGGCGCCGATGGCAATTCGGCCAATACCGCCCAAACTCACGATACCGATCATGATCTGGATAATGGTCCACGCAGCCGCGAGCCAGAGAATGCGGACCGCATTGGCCGACAAAAACCCGATCGCCCTCACCTCCTGCTGGCTGAAAAGCAGCGCATAGGTGCCGATAATGGCTGAAATAGCGCCACTTGCTCCAATCATAGGATTGTCCGAGCTCGGATGGAACAGAAACTCAGTCGCCGCGGCGGCATAAGCGCCGATTAGAAACAGCAGCAGTAGCAGCTTTCCTCCCAGCACCTTTTCCACAAAGCGACCGCAGAAAAGCAGCATCACCATATTGAGCGACAGGTGCAGTAGCCCTGCGTGCAGGAAAGCAGCAGTCAGAGGTGTCAGCCAGACCGGCACCCCGCCCGGAACAGCAAGCCCTCCGCTTGCGCGCAGGGGAATGAAACCGCCAAAGACGGCCGAATAGTCGATACCCCACAGAAAAAAGGACAATATGAAAGCCGTCGCGATTGCGCCGCCCAGCCAGTTCGTCGTTTTTCCATCAGGAATGTTCACTATCAGCCGCCCCTGCGCTCCTGCAAATGCAGGCCCCGGAATCACAAGTGATGCTTTGGCTTATCTGGATGCCTGCCCGCGCAGGAGTCCAAGTGAAATCAGGCCATATCGCAGCAGCGTTCAAATGAACTCGATCTTGGATACGAGATAAAAGCGGTCGCCGGAAGGAACTGTCACCTCTACCTCGTCATCGACCTTACGGCCGATCAGCGCCCGTCCGAGCGGGCTATTGTAGCTGATTCGACCTGACTTGGCGTCAGCTTCAGCCTGACCGACAATCTGATAGGTTACCGGCTTCTCATCCTCGTCGAGAAGGGTGACAGTCGCGCCAAACACGATCTTGTCCCCCGACAAGGTCTTGGGATCAATTATTTGAGCGCGGGACAGCTTGTCTTCAAGATCGCCAATGGTTGCTTCCACCTGACCCTGACGTTCCTTGGCCGCATGATATTCCGCATTTTCGGAAAGGTCCCCGTGCGCCCGGGCTTCTTCGATCGCATCGACAATCTTTGGCCGCTCTTCCTTCAATGCGCGAAGCTGCGCCGTCAGCTTTTCATAGCCCTCGGCGAGCATCGGCATCTTCTCAACGGTCGCCATACAAGCGTTCCTTCGTCAAAATTCTCTTCAAGCGGTCCAGTCGAAAGGCCGCCGCAGCGTGACAGGATTGTCGGAAATCAAGCGTGCGAACTGTCATAATAGGATTGCAGCGGCCGTACTTCAAGAGTTCGTCCACGCAGAGCCTCGATCGCCTCCACGGCTGCAACACTTCCTGCCGCCGTTGTAAAGGAAGGAATTTTCATGTTGAGCGCAGATGCCCGGATCGATTGGCTGTCTTTCAAAGACTGCCAGCCCTCCGTCGTGTTGAAGATAAGGTCGATGCCGCCATCCTTGATGCGGTCGACGATATGCGGTCGTCCCTGCGCCACCTTGTTGACTTCTTCGACCTTCAGACCTTCTTCGACCAGGAAACGTGCGGTGCCGCCCGTTGCAACGATGGTAAAGCCCAGGTCTGCGATCTTGCGCGCCGCCGGAAGGATTATAGGCTTGTCACTGTCCTTCACGGAAATGAAGATCTTACCCGATTGCGGCAGGGTAACGCCTGCGGCAAGCTGCGACTTGGCGAAGGCCGTAGCGAAATTGCCGTCAATACCCATCACCTCCCCTGTAGATTTCATTTCGGGGGACAATACCGGGTCGGTCCCGGGAAAACGGCCAAAGGGGAAAACGGCTTCCTTCACCGCGATATGCTCGATATGTCGATTGATCGCCGGAAGGTCCTTCAGCTTTTCACCGGCCATCACCCGCGCGGCGATCTTGGCGATTGGCGCGCCGATGGCCTTGGCGACGAAAGGCACGGTGCGGCTCGCACGCGGATTGACCTCGATGAGGTACACCTCGCCATCCTTCACCGCGAACTGAATATTCATGAGACCCAGCACGTTCAGGCCGCGTGCCAGCGCCTCGGTCTGCCGTTCGATTTCAGCAATGACCGAAGAGGAGAGGCTGTACGGCGGCAGCGAGCAGGCGCTGTCGCCAGAATGGACGCCCGCTTCCTCGATATGCTGCAATACGCCGGCCACGATGACATCGCTGCCGTCGCAGAGCGCATCCACGTCGACCTCGATTGCATCACGCAGATAGCGGTCGATCAGGACTGGACTGTCGCCCGACACCTGAACAGCCGTCGCAATATAGTCGTCGAGCTGGCTTTCGCCGTCCACAATTTCCATTGCCCGGCCACCGAGCACATAGGATGGGCGGATCAGCACCGGATAACCGATGCGGTTCGCAACAGCGATGGCTTCGTCGCGGCTGCGGGCGATACCGTTTTGCGGCTGTTTCAGTTTGAGCTGATTGACGAGACGCGCGAACCGCTCGCGATCCTCAGCCAGATCGATGGCGTCCGGCGAGGTCCCGAGGATCGGAATACCCGCATCCTCCAGCGCCTGCGCCAGCTTCAACGGCGTCTGACCGCCAAACTGGACAATCACCCCGACCAGTTCACCCTTCGAACGTTCGACGTCCAGGATCTCCAGCACATCCTCAGCCGTCAGCGGCTCGAAATAGAGCCGGTCCGACGTGTCATAGTCGGTGGAAACCGTTTCCGGGTTACAGTTGATCATGATCGTCTCATAACCCGCCTCATCCAGCGCAAAGCAGGCATGGCAGCAGCAATAGTCGAACTCGATCCCTTGCCCGATCCGGTTGGGGCCACCACCCAGGATCACGATCTTCTTCCGGTCGCTTGGCTGCGCCTCATTCTCCGGCTCGCCGAAGCTTGGGGCTTCATATGTCGAATACATGTACGGGGTGCGCGCCTCGAATTCGGCGGCGCACGTGTCGATCCGCTTGAACACCGGACGCACTCCCAGGCGGTGACGCAGCGCGCGCACTTCCGCTTCGGTAACCCCACCGGTCATGGCGCGGATAGTCTCGTGGATCAGGCCGGATCCACGCGCCACAGCCCGGCGCGTACCCTTTGGCAGATTGGCCGATTGCAGCGAAAGATAGGCAAGCCGCTTGTCGGAAAAGCCCATGGCTTTCAAACGGCGCAAGCCATCCGTATCCTGCGGCAGCCCGTTCGCGCAAATCTCATCCTCGGCATCGACGATTTCCTTGATCCGCTCAAGGAACCAGGGATCATATTTGGCGACGGCGTGAACTTCCTCAATCGTCAACCCCTCGCGCAATGCCTGCGCGGCGACCAGCAGGCGCTCAGGCGTCGGTCGCGCTAATTCCGCGATTATATCGTCCTTCGACGCACCTTGCAGGCGCTCGACAAAGTTGAAACCCGACAAGCCGGTCTCAAGACCCCGCAGCGCTTTCTGCATCGATTCATGGATATTGCGCCCAATGGCCATCACCTCGCCCACCGACTTCATTGCGGTGCCGAGCAGCGGTTCGGCGCCCTTGAACTTTTCAAAGGCGAAGCGCGGGATCTTGGTCACGACATAGTCGATAGTCGGCTCGAACGACGCCGGGGTCGCGCCGGTAATGTCATTCTCGATCTCGTCGAGCGTGTAGCCGACCGCCAGCTTCGCAGCGACCTTGGCAATCGGAAAGCCCGTCGCCTTCGACGCCAGCGCGGAGGACCGCGACACGCGTGGGTTCATCTCGATGACGATCAGGCGGCCGTCCTTCGGGTTCACCGCGAACTGTACGTTCGACCCGCCCGTCTCCACCCCGATTTCGCGCAGCACAGCGATGCTGGCGTTGCGCATGATCTGATATTCCTTGTCCGTCAGCGTCAGCGCGGGTGCAACGGTGATGCTGTCGCCGGTATGGACGCCCATCGGATCGATATTCTCAATGGAACAGATAATGATGGCGTTGTCGTGCCGGTCGCGCACCACCTCCATCTCATATTCCTTCCAGCCCAGGAGCGACTCCTCGATCAGCACTTCGGTGGTAGGCGAAGCATCAAGCCCGCTGGTCACGATCTGCACGAACTCGTCGCGATTATACGCAACGCCGCCCCCGGTGCCGCCCATGGTGAAGCTCGGACGGATGATCGCTGGGAGGCCCGTGAACTCAAGCGCCTCCATCGCCTCTTCAAGCGTATGCGCAATGCGCGAGCGTGCGGATTCCAAACCGATTTTGTCCATCGCGTCCCGAAACTTCAGCCGGTCCTCGGCCTTGTCGATCGCCTCCGCATCCGCGCCGATCATCTGGCAGCCATATTTCTCCAGCGTGCCGTCATTGAAGAGAGCCAGCGCGGTATTCAGCGCCGTCTGCCCGCCCATGGTCGGCAGCACGGCGTCGGGGCGCTCCTTCTCAATGATCTTCGCTACAATCTCCGGCGTGATCGGCTCCACATAGGTCGCGTCCGCCATGTCCGGATCGGTCATGATCGTTGCCGGGTTGGAGTTGACCAGGATGATCCGATAACCCTCCTCCTTCAGCGCCTTGCACGCCTGCGTACCCGAATAATCGAATTCGCACGCCTGCCCGATGATGATCGGACCCGCGCCAATGATGAGGATGGAGGAGATGTCAGTTCTTTTGGGCATTATTGGCCTTGTCTATTCGAGGAGTTGTGCAGAGATTGCTCTATAAGGCGATTATTGTTCTCAAGAGCTTCTGCAATTCTGACCTGAGCCTCGTAGGAACGCTTCATAAGATTGGACATATCGGTATAGGCTGATGCCACGTAAACACTGTCCCTAATCTCTCTTTCGGTGACGTTTAGGTCCACTGCGTTTGAGAGAGCCAAAATAAGGTCATGCTTACGGTCCACAAAATCCTGCTCGTGACTGCCCTCATTTCCTGTCGACGGCTTCTGGTTTACATTTCCCATAAACCCCTTCCAAGCCGACCTTACTTTCGCGTCCTTATTAAAGATTATCGGTATAGCCCTAATTGCTGCAGAAAATTCAGCTTGGGTGGAATCGTGGTGAGTGTCCCAAATCGTCTGCGCCAGCTTAAAGCGCATTTCATGCTTACGTTGGCGGTGTTGCCACCACAATGTGATGACAACCGCAAATATTGGTCCAGCCAAAATCGCGCTAAGATTAATGATCTCATTAGTTGTCATTTCACCTAGCTCCCAACCCCTTCACAAACCGCTGGAACAAATAGAAACTGTCCTGCGGCCCCGGAGAGGCTTCGGGGTGGTACTGCACCGAAAACGCGCGCTTGTCGGTCAACTCAATCCCGCAATTGCTGCCGTCGAAGAGCGACACATGCGTCGCCCTCACATTCCCCGGCAACGTATCGGTATCGACCGCAAAGCCGTGGTTCATCGACGTGATCTCGACCGCGCCGTCCTCCAGCCTTTTCACCGGATGGTTCGCGCCGCGATGGCCCTGGAACATCTTCACCGTCTTCGCCCCTGCAGCCAACGCAAGGAGCTGGTGGCCGAGGCAGATGCCGAAGATCGGCATATCGGCATCAAGCAGCTTGCGGATCACCGGCACGGCATATTCGCCAGTCGCCGCCGGATCGCCCGGTCCGTTGGAAAGGAACACGCCAGCGGGCTTTTGCGCAATGATGTCGTCAAAGCTCGCGGTAGCGGGCAGCACCGTCACCTTCGCTCCTGCGCGCACGAGATTGCGGAAGATGTTCCGCTTCGCGCCATAGTCGATGGCGACGACGTGGGGGCGCTCCTCGCTCGCCTCACCGACCCCATAACCAAATCCCAACCGCCAGACGCCGTCCTTCCACAGCCGCGTTTCCTTGCCCGTCACCTCGATGGCAAGGTCCATGCCCTCCAGTCCCGGCCAGCTCATCGCCTTGTCTAGCAGCGCGTCGAGATCGAACCGCCCCTGCGGATCATGCGCGATCACCGCATTAGGCGCGCCCGACAGCCTTATCCGCCGCGTCAGCGCCCGGGTATCGATCCCCGCCAGCCCGATCCGGCCATTCGCCTTCATCCACTCGTCAAAGGGCTGCACATTGCGGAAGTTGGAGGGCGCGGTCACATCCTCGCGCACGATGCATCCAAACGCATGGGGCGCATCTGCCTCTACATCGTCCAGGTTGGTGCCGACATTGCCGATATGGGGGAAAGTGAAGTTGATGATCTGCCCGGCATAGCTCGGGTCCGTCATCACCTCCTGATAACCGGTCATGGCGGTGTTGAAGCACAACTCGCCTGCGGCCTCACCCACGGCCCCAAAGCCTCGGCCGAACAGGACTGTACCGTCCGCCAGAACCAATACCCCTGTTGCTCCATCGGGCACGGTCAGGGATTTGGCGCTCGCCATGGCTTGATCCTTTTTCTTGTCCTGGGCATGCCCGCATTTAACAGGCTAAACGGACGCGGAACTAGGCTGCCGATGCCCCCGGGTCAATCCTATTAAAACCAGAATTATGCCGCTATAGCTGTATCTTTCCAGACAAGAGGATGAAAGCGCCCGATGATTCGCGACGAGATCAAATCTGCCCAGACCACCGCGATGAAGGCCGGGGACAAGGCAAGGTTGGCCGCCGTGCGGCTGATCCTTGCAAAGATCAAGGATCGGGACATCGAACTGCGCACTGCTTCTCAGGTGCCAGAGGACGATGTGCTGGTGACCGATGTCTTACAGAAGATGGTGAAGCAGCGCCGCGAATCAATAGCGATGTACGAGCAGGGCGGAAGAGCCGAACTCGCCGCCAAGGAGCAGGCGGAACTGGACGTGATCGAAAGCTTTCTTCCTACGCAAATGAGCGAAGAAGAAACGCGCGTGGCAATCGAGGCGATCAAAGCGGAATTGGAGGCGTCATCGGTCAAGGACATGGGCAAGGTCATGGCGGTGCTGAAGGAACGCCACGGCACGCAGCTTGATATGAGCAAGGCGAGCGGACTGGTGAAGGCGGCGTTAAGCTAAATCTCCCCTCCCGCTTGCGGGAGGGGTCGGGGGTGGGCATTGCAAGGCAACGACAAAACATACCGCCGCCCAACCACGCGAGCTCAGGAACTCCGCAACAACGCCACCGAGGCGGAATGGCACCTCTGGAAATTTCTCCGCAAACGCCAGCTCGAAGGCTACAAATTCAGCCGCCAAATGCCCGTCGGACCATTTATTTGCGATTTTATGTGCAGGGAAGCTAGGCTGGTTATTGAACTGGATGGCGGCCAGCACGGGCAAATGCTTGAGGAGGACAGAAGACGCACGGCCTTTATCGAGCGGGAAGGATTTCGCGTCCTGCGCTTCTGGAACAATGATGTGATGGGGCGGACGGAAGGAGTCCTGGAAATCATTTGTGAGGCATTGATCGGTTCAAGCCCACCCCCAGCCCCTCCCGCAGGCGGGAGGGGAGATATTTAATGTCCCTCTCTCCTCAATTCCTCGACGAACTCCGCGCCCGCACCACCCTTTCTACGCTCATCGGCAAGACGGTGAAGGTCCAGAAGGCGGGCCGCGAATATAAGGCATGCTGCCCCTTCCATAACGAGAAGACGCCCAGCTTCACGATCAACGACGAAAAGGGCTTCTACCACTGCTTCGGCTGCGGCGCGCATGGGGACGTTATTCGCTGGATGACCGACCATCGCGGCCTGCCCTTCATGGAGGCGGTGAAGGAACTCGCGGCCAATGCCGGCATGGAAGTCCCCGCCCCGGACCTGCGCGCCGCCAAAAAGGCGGAGGAGGCCGCAACCCTTCATGAGGTCATGGCCGCAGCTCAGGACTGGTTCGTCGAACAACTCCAAGGCATCGAGGGACAAGAGGCGCGCGAATATCTGAAGCGACGGGGGATCAGTGATGTCACGCTTAAAAATTTCGGCTTCGGCTATTCTCCTGATGCGCGTGGACGCCTGAAGGAATCATTGAAAAGCCATGGCGAGTTACGCCTCGTCGAAGCCGGACTCCTGATCGACCCGGACGGGGCCGAGTCGGATAGCGACACCCGCAAAAAGCGCGACAGTTACGACCGCTTCCGGGGCCGCCTGATGATTCCAATCCGCGACGCCCGCGGCCGTGTGATCGCCTTTGGCGGGCGCATTCTGGGCGCGGGCGAGCCCAAATATCTGAACTCGCCGGACACGCCGCTCTTCGACAAGGGGCGTACGCTCTACAATCTCGACCGCGCTTCCCCTGCGTCCCGGCAAACCGGGCGGGTGATCGTGGTGGAAGGCTATATGGATGTCATTGCCCTTTCCCAGGCCGGCTTCAAGGAAAGCGTCGCCCCGCTGGGCACCGCACTTACTGAGCATCAGATCGAACGGTTGTGGAAAATGGTGGAAGTCCCCGTTCTCTGCTTCGATGGCGATTCGGCAGGACAAAAGGCCGGCATCCGCGCCGCCATGCGCGCCCTGCCCCTCCTACGCCCTGGCCATAGTCTTGCCTTTGCGACGCTTGCCCCTGGGCAGGACCCTGACGATCTGGTCCGCGCGCAAGGACCCGCCGCTTTCGAAGCTGTTCTCCAAAACGCCGAACCACTGGTCGAACGCCTCTGGAAACATGAGGTGGGGAGCGGCCCGCTCGACACGCCCGAGCAGCGCGCCGGCCTGAAACAGCGGCTCCGCGACATCGCGGCTCAGATCGGCCATGACGATATCCGCGTGCTTTATGCGCAGGCCTTCCGCGAACGGATCGACGCCCTCTTCTTCAGGCGCAGGCAGAGCGTTCCTGCGCCGTCATTTCAGCCCCGGAAACCCTGGAAAAAGGGCGACTTCCGCCCTTTCCCTGAGCCTCTATCCGGAGAGGTTCGCGCGATCGGGACCGCCGGCCTTGAAGGCATATTGCTGAACGGCGTCATCAGCGGCCTGCTCCGCTATCCAGGCGAGATCAGAGCCCATATGGAGGAGCTGTCCCACCTTTATATCGCCGACGCCCAAATGCAGGCGCTGATGGAATTTTTGCTTTCCTCGGCAATGCAGCAGGAAATACTTGATACCGATGCCCTCCTTACCATATTGGGGCAAGGTGAATTGTATAATATGGCGAGAGGGCTGCTTCGGGCCGATGCGCTGAATTTCACCTTCACCCGCAAGGATGCTGATCCCAGCCGCGCCCGTCGCGATCTGGGCGAAGCCATTCGGGTCATGGTGGCTGGACCGGAAATCGAAAGCGCGTTGGCTGATGCAACGCGCAGGATGAGTGAGACGTTGGATGAGGTGAGTTTCACGGAACAACAGAAGCTCCGTGAAATGAAGGCTGAACATGAACGACGGCTCGCCGACCTGATGCAGCCTGACGATAATATATGACGTATGTGAGACGTTAGAGAAGTTTGTAGGGCGAATAGATGGCGAGCAAGGCGAATAAGACTCAGACCGACGAACTCGACAGCGGCGATGCACCGCTTCTCGATCTCAACGAAGCATCGGTAAAAAAACTGATCAGCCGCGCCAAGAAGCGCGGTTATATCACTTATGACGAATTGAACGACGCCCTGCCGCAGGACCAGATGTCCTCCGAACAGATTGAAGACGTCATGTCGGCGCTCAACGACATGGGCGTCAATATCGTCGAGAACGAAGAAGCGAGCGAAGAGGGCGAAGAAGCCCAGGACGATGAAGGCGATACCATCGACGCTGCCGAGGAGGAGGATGACGATGGCTCATCCCGCTCCGTTCCCGAGAAAAAGAAAGAAACCGTCGACCGGACGGACGACCCCGTGCGTATGTACCTGCGCGAAATGGGGGCTGTCGAATTACTGAGCCGCGAAGGCGAAATCGCCATTGCGAAACGCATCGAAGCCGGTCGCGATACAATGATCCTTGGTCTGTGCGAAAGCCCGATCACCTTCCACGCAATTATCGAATGGTCCACGGCCCTTAACAATGGCGAAATGCAGCTGCGTGAGATCCTGGATCTCGACGCCATGCTGTCGAAGGACCCGGCTCCCGAAAGCCTTGAGGAAGGTGCGGAGGACGACGGCGAAATCAGTGAGAAAACCGCCGGCCCCACCTACAAGGAAGAAGAGGATATAGAGGAAGAGGCCGAAGAGGAGGACGAAGAGGACTCCATGACCGAGCGTCGCGCCCGGACCACCGGCGATGATGACGACGATGAAGACAACACCCTGTCGCTCGCTGCGATGGAGGAACTGCTAAAGCCAGGCGCGCTGGAAAAATTCGCCGCCATCACCGAGCTTTTCAAGAAATTTTCTCGGGTGCAGGCGCTGCGGCTTGACGCTCTTGGCGCAGGTAATGACTTCCCCAAATCAGAGGAAGACAAATATCAGAAGCTGCGCGAAGACCTGACCGCAGAGGTCGAAAGCGTACAATTCCACGGCGCCAAGATCGAATATCTGGTCGACCAGCTCTATGCCTATAACCGGCGGCTGACCGCGCTTGGCGGGCAGATGCTGCGCCTTGCCGAGCGGCATAAGGTGCCGCGCGCATCCTTCCTACATGAATATGTGGATCATGAACTGGACGAAGGCTGGCTGGAAAAAGTCGCTACGCTGGACAAGAAATGGGCCGCCTTCGCGCAACAGGAGGTGGGCGCCGTAGATCGTATCCGCGCAGAAATCTCCGAGATTGCCCAGGCGACCGGCATGTCGCTCTCTGAATTCCGCCGCATCGTCAACATGGTGCAAAAAGGCGAACGCGAGGCCCGCATCGCCAAGAAGGAAATGGTGGAAGCGAACCTTCGCCTCGTGATCTCCATTGCCAAGAAATACACCAATCGCGGCCTGCAATTCCTGGACTTAATCCAGGAAGGCAATATCGGTCTCATGAAGGCCGTGGATAAATTCGAATATCGTCGAGGCTATAAATTCTCGACCTACGCGACCTGGTGGATTCGGCAGGCAATCACGCGCTCGATTGCCGATCAGGCCCGGACGATCCGCATTCCGGTCCACATGATCGAAACGATCAACAAGCTGGTTCGCACGTCCCGCCAATTCCTCCACGAACAGGGCCGCGAGCCCACGCCCGAGGAAATGGCCGAACGTTTGTCCATGCCGCTCGAAAAAGTGCGCAAAGTAATGAAGATCGCCAAAGAGCCGATCTCCCTCGAAACACCCATCGGTGACGAGGAAGATTCGCATCTGGGCGATTTCATTGAGGACAAGAACGCGATCATTCCAGTTGACGCCGCCATTCAGGCGAACCTGAAGGAGACGGTGACACGCGTTCTCGCCTCACTCACTCCGCGTGAGGAGCGGGTGCTGCGCATGCGCTTTGGCATCGGCATGAACACTGATCATACGCTGGAGGAAGTGGGCCAGCAGTTCTCCGTGACGCGCGAACGTATTCGGCAGATCGAGGCGAAGGCGCTGCGCAAGCTGAAGCATCCCAGCCGCAGCCGGAAAATGCGTAGTTTCCTTGATCAATAAGGATTTTTTCTGATTGGCTGCATATAATTGATGCGGCCGTAAACCAGACATTTACGCTATCGCGCTATGACCTTGGGGACGGCAGTTCCGCACCCCCAAGGTGCCTTTCATAGGGCGATGTGCATGCACGGCAATCTGGCAAGACAAGGGCACAAAGGCGGCATTTCCGAACTGCTGCTTACCCTTACCGATCTGGATGGAACTGCTGGTCACAGCTTTCCGTCCGCCAGCGGCCTTGGCATCGGCGGTGACCTGACGCGCAACCTGCCCAATCTGGCGGATGCCGCACATTATCTTTCCATGATTCATGGGCGGCATCCCGGCTTGATCGATCATGCCGCCCTGCATACGACCGACAATGAAGCACGCGAATGGCTCATCAAGTCCGCTGACGGCTTTGCGGCCGAGCGCCGCTTCCTGACCCAGGTCACCGTTGCCGCCGGGCCCGTACCCAGCACCATCGGGCAAAGCGATGCCGACACGACTATTCTGGGGCAGCGGCATGCACTTGAGATGCTGGCACAATCCGATCGTCGCGGCTGCGCCGTCGGCGCGGCTTTTGCATTGGTCTTAGACTGGGTGGCCGTCCGCCGTATCTTGGATGCAGCAGCCCTGCGTTTAGGCCTAAGTCCCCACCGCAGCACATTGCCTGGCCGGCAGGAAACCTTGGCCGTGGCAGTTGCGATTTGTGAGGACGAGGCCGTTGAACGGGCGGTATATTTTGGCGCACGCCAACTTTTGGGCCAACATCGCGGTCTGTGGGATCTGCTAAGTGCAAGAGCCGCTGCACGACAGGCATAAAGCCTGACTTCCGAAGGCCGATGCCGGTCCTAAACCAGCCACCGATCGTAGACCGTCAGTGCCACTTCGAACGCGATCAGCGCGATGATCGCCAGTTCAAGGCGCACGGCACGCTTGTCCTGCACCAGATTAAGCAGCGCGTCCGCGGTGTCGCCGATAACCTCCAGCTTTGCGCCGATCACCTCGGCCCGCTCGTCCAGCTCATATTCCGCCTCCAAACGGGCATAAAGCCGGTCGAGTTCGGGATGGTCCCATAACAGGTCGGGCTTCTCACCCACTTGCGCACGGCCCACAACGCGGTGCCGCGCATCCAGAACCTCGCCAATGTCCTGCATCACCCGTCGAATCGGCAGCCCCGCCCGGCCCCGCGAGCGCAGCGCAGTGACCAGAGGTTCAATGCGGTCGAATGTCTGTGCAATGCGGCTTTCGTCCCTTGCGAGCACAACGCTGCGCGCCAGCACTGTTGCCACAAGCAGCAACCGCTCAATTCCCCCTTCGCGCAGGATGATATGACCGCTCGAATCCACCTGCTCGTCGGCTGACGGCCTTATTTCGACAGACGCCTTTTCGATCTCCGGCACGTCCAGCGGGTCGATGATGTGGTCCTTCAGGCGCTCCAGCAGGTCCTGTTCAATCCCATCTTTAGCGCCGAACAGCACGAGAACGCCGTAGCGGAACACGAACACCGCGCCCAACCCTTCGGTCTCAAGGCTTTCGGGTTCCACAAATCCAGCCAGGTTGCGCGTGTCGATGCGCTCACCCACCAAAATGGCGCGAACCTTTGCCCTTTTCAGTGGTCCGCCAAGCGACGAACCCACCACTTCCCGCACTCCCACCATCGGAGGACGAGCAGCCACCGGAGAGGACGTCGTAACTGGCTTTTGAATGTTCATTGCATCGCTCAATGTAACTTAGGAGCGTAATGCCCCCAAGCAGAAGCGATCATACATCAATAAAGAAGAAAAGCCCGCCGTTCTTGCTCCCAAGCCTGCTCATCAGGCAGTGCCAATGCATCAAGATCATCGGGACGCGCCGCGCTATCATCGACCCATTCCCGCAGTAGCGGACTGCCGTTGATCACGTCGATGGGCAGCTTTCCAAGTTCATATTCATAGGGAAAGTCACGCCATAAGTCATAGTCGGGTGAAAGTGATCGGATCGCTTTGAACGCCAATGCTTGTACGCGCCAGGGGCGAAAGGCCGCATGATCATAAAACCGCCCCTCCGCGTGGATATGAATACCGCTGCAAAGCTTGCCTACATGCTTGTGGAACGTAGGTTCGAACCAGCAATCGCGGAGCACACATCCGGCCAGCCAATGCGGTGCCAGGCGGCGCATTTCGGCAATTACAGCGCGGGCGTCGATATCTGGCGCACCAAAAAGTTCAAGCGGTCTGGTGGTGCCGCGCCCTTCTGACAAGGTGGCTCCTTCCAGCATGACCGTACCGGCATAGGCCCGCGCCATGTTGACGTTAGGGGCATTGGGGCTGGGATTGATCCAGATCCGGTTCTCCCCAGGCCAGCCATAGCCAGGTCCGGATTCCGGCCGCCATCCCTCCATTCCAATGGCAGAATAATCGACGTCGAGTTTGTAATGGTCAATGAACCACTGCCCCAATTCTCCTAGCGTCAATCCATGCCGCATGGGGATGGGGCCAGCACCGACAAAGCTTTCCCAACCCGGACGAAGGATTAGCCCTTCCACAGGGCGTCCTGCCGGGTTGGGCCGGTCCAGCACCACCACCTGTTTACCGTGCTTGGCCGCCGCTTCGAGCACGTAAAGCAGTGTTGTGATAAAGGTGTAGATGCGGCACCCCAAATCTTGAAGATCGATGAGAATCACATCGAACCTATCCATCATCTGGTCGGTTGGTCGCCGTACTTCACCATAAAGACTGAAGACGGGAATGCCGTGAATGGGATCGTTGAAGTCGGCCGATTCCACCATATTATCCTGCTTGTCCCCGCGCAGGCCATGCTGCGGGCCAAAGGCGGCAGTCAGGCGAATATCTTGGCAAGCGGCCAAAGCATCCAGACTATGGGTGAGGTCTGCCGTGACCGAGGCAGGATGAGCCAGCAACGCGACGCGCTTGCCCGCCAAAGGAGCGCGAAAGCTGTTGTCGGATAGAAGTCGATCAATGCCAAATTTCATGATTCTCTCGCTGCCCCCAGTTTCAGCGCAAAGCAATCCCAATGATGAAAATCCGGCTTTCCGCCAGGATGGTTCAGCGCCCACCAGGAGGTCTTCCCATCCCGCTGTTCAAGGACGGCTGAGATGCCTGCGGGGCCGTTGAGATCGCGGACCAAATTCCCAAGATCGAGAATCGCGGTAAGCCGCAGCGCCTCTCTCTCCACGGCAAAACGCACCACAGGCTCCACTCCTGTCAGAACCTGCATGCCATTCCGATAGCCTTCGAAACGGTACCCCGCCCAGCAGGTGGATGGCGAAAAGTTGAACTCCGCATATTTTCCGCCATCCAGCGCAACGAACAGCTCAAAACAGGTCGTTTGCCAAAGATTGTCCGCTCGCTCGGGATTAGCAATGGGGGGCAGCTTCAGCACATCTGTGTCACCTGTAACCCGGTAATCCAACTGCAGCGCGCAGGAGTGAAGCATCGACACCTCAACCGCGCACATGAGGCCCGCGGAACCCTGGCTCGCCGGATGACGCACCAGGGTCCTGTTCGCCAATACCCTACCCAAGACAGCAACCCCATGCTATGCGCCCGCGCGCTATGACAGAATTCAAATCCGATCTCCTCCGCTTACTCGACCAGCGCGGCTATATCCACCAGATCACCGATGCCGAAGGGCTGGATGAGTTGGCCGCCAAGCAGATCGTTCCGGGATATATCGGTTTTGATCCCACCGCTCCTTCGCTGCATGTCGGCCATCTTGTGTCCATCATGATGCTGCGCCAGTTGCAGAAGGCCGGGCACAAGCCAATTGTCCTCATGGGCGGCGGCACGGGCAAGATTGGCGACCCAAGCTTTAAGGATGAAGCACGCAAGCTCCTCACAGAAGACATCATCGAGCAGAATGTGGCGTCGATCCGGCGTGTGTTCGAACGGTTCCTGACCTTCGGCGATGGGCCGACCGACGCAATCATGCTGGACAATGCCGAGTGGCTGGACAAGCTTGAGTACATCCCTTTCCTGCGCGAAGTCGGCCAGCATTTCTCCGTCAATCGAATGCTGAGCTTCGATTCGGTGAAAATGCGCCTCGATCGCGAACAGTCGCTGAGTTTCCTGGAATTCAATTACATGATCCTCCAAGCCTATGACTTTATGGAATTGTCCCGGCGCGCCGCCTGCCGGTTGCAGATGGGCGGATCGGACCAATGGGGCAATATTGTCAATGGCGTGGAATTGGCGCGCCGCATGGACGGAACGCAAGTCTTCGGGCTCACGACGCCGCTTCTCACCAATGCCGACGGCACCAAAATGGGCAAGACGGTCGGCGGCGCGGTATGGCTGAACGAAGAGCAGCTTTCGGACTATGACTATTGGCAGTTCTGGCGGAACACCGATGACCGGGATGTCGCCGCCCGCCTGAGGTTGTTCACCGACCTTCCTGCGAACGAAATCGACCGGCTGGCGACATTGCAGGGCAGCGAAATCAACGAGGTCAAGAAGATCCTCGCAAACGAAGCGACAGCCCTTTGCCGGGGGCCCGCCGCAGCCGCGCAGGCGGCGGAAACCGCGCGACGCACATTTGAAGAGGGCGCTGCCGACGCCAACCTTCCTGCGGTCAAGCTCGTGGCGGAGATGACTGTAATGCAGGCTCTCACAGGCTTAGGTTTTGCTGCTTCGAACAAGGAGGTGAAGCGCAAGGTGAGTGAAGGGGCCATTCGTATCAACGATGTTGCGGTAAGCGATCCCCTTACGCCTGTTGCCCTCGGAGACAAGATAAGCTTTGGAACGAAGAAGCATGGCGTCATAGTGGATTGATCAACAGTTTTTTTTCAACGCGTTAACCATCTACGGCCAGATTCCTTTAGTAAATTTCGCGATACTTTCCGATGGGGAAGAGCGGAGTGCATATATGAAGAATCTGCGTTCGCTGAGCGAGCCTGCAAGTCCAGCCCATCTCCGCCGGACAGGCCGGGACCTTGTCGATTTCAAGACCAGCTTTTCCTCTCATCAGGGGGACGGCGATCTTCACGTGGTCAACATTTCCCCATTGGGCCTGATGGCGCGCACAGAAGCGCCGGTCAGCAAAAGCGAGCGCTTGATCGTTCAGCTTCCGCTGTGCGGGAAGGTCGAGGCGTTGGTGCGTTGGGTGGAGGACGGCCGGATAGGCACGGAATTCGTCACGCCCGTATGCGATCGGACCTACGCCCGGATGCTGTCGCTTATTCCGGGCCGACAGCCGGCCTGGTAGATCGCCTCAATTCGCATTCAACGCCTCTTCCTCCGTAAGGAAAATGGGCCGGTCCACCTCCGCACCGCCGACGAGGTGACGGTTGCGAGGCAGTGCTTCCGGCATTTCATCGCGTAGGAACGTCATCACGGCTTCGCGCACGTCGCAACGCAGGTCAAAGGCGTCGCCGGCATTCCCGGCACTCAGCAGCGCGCGAAGTTCCAGCGCTTCCGGGCGGTGTTCAGTTACCTGAAGCACGACAACGCGTTTGTCCCAGCGGGAATTGGATGCAGCCGTCTCCTCGATCTTGCGCCGGATGCGGGCGACATCGGCAGCCGGATCGACATGGAAAAAGACAGTCCCCAGCAAGTGACTGGTTTCGCGGGTCCAGTTCTGGAAGGGCTTTTCCAGGAACCACGAGACGGGGACCACCAGCCGACGATCGTCCCATAGGCGGACGACAACATAGGTGAGGCTGATTTCTTCGATTCGGCCCCACTCCCCCTCTACGATCACTACGTCATCCAGTCGGATGGGTTCGGTAAAGGCCATCTGAATCCCGGCCAGAAGATTTTTGAGCGCTGGTTGGGCGGCAGCGCCGAGCACCAGTCCGGCAATGCCCGCAGAAGCCATCAGGGTCACGCCAATGGCGCGCACTCCCGGAATGGCGATCAGCATCATGGCGAGCGTGATGAAGCCGATGACGAACTGTACGATACGATGGAGGATGGCGACGCGGGTGCGCCGGCGGCGGGCGCGAAGATTATCGGCGACGCTAATGTCGTTGCGCAATTCCACGATCTGCCGCAAAGCGCCGATGAACGCGATGGCCATCCAGCCGATGAGGGCTGCGAGCAACATCCGCGAACCAATGGCCCAATAGCGGTCCAGCGCCTCGCCAAGTGGCAGGGGCTCTATCACAATGCCTAAACCCACCAGCACCATCAGCCAGCGAACAGGCTGCTGCAGGGCATGCAAGACAATGTCGTCATCCTCTCGTCGCGTGTGCTGCATGAGGCGCTTGGCGAGCCAGAAAGCAAACTTGTGCAGGACAAGTGCGGTCAGGATGGCGGCGGCAATCATGGCCAGCGCACCGAGCGGGGTCGCTGGTGGAGCGAGGCTGAGGTCCGTTCGAGTCATGGTCGAGGGAACGCGGAAGGACCGCTGAGGTTTCGGCCTTTCCGTTCAAGTCGGTCGAGGCGTGGTCCGATGGGCCTGAAATGCTGCAACACTGCTTCAAGAAAGGAACGTTGATTTTGCAGGATTAATGGCCGATTGAAATCAGCCGCTCCGCAGCAGGGCGACGGCGGCATCGCGCTCGAAGAGGTAGAGGCATGTCCGGGCCGCTTCGCCCCGAGCGCTTCCCAAACCGCCATCGCGCTCCACCAGCAGCCGAGCGTCGTCGCGGGCAATGGAAACGAGCGCATCAATCTGTTCGGGCGTCGCAAGCTTGAACTGCGCCTCACCTGACTGGCGTGTACCCAATATTTCACCCGCCCCGCGCAGGCGAAGGTCCTCCTCTGCTATGCGGAAGCCGTCATTGGTTTCGCGCATCAGCGCCAGCCGCGCACGCGCCGTTTCGCTAAGGGCGTTGCCTCGAATGAGAAGGCAGATCGATTTCTTGTCCCCGCGCCCTACCCTGCCCCTCAACTGGTGCAGTTGGGCTAGGCCGAAACGGTCGGCCCCTTCGACGACCATAAGACTTGAGTTGGGGACGTCGACCCCGACCTCAATGACGGTAGTCGCCACCAGGACCTTGATATCGCCACGCTGGAAGCGTTCCATCACCGCGTCCTTCTCTGGCCCCTTCATTCGGCCGTGAACAAGGCCAATGGAATCGCCAAAGCGCAGGCGCAGCGATTCGGCCCGATGTTCAGCCGCGGCGAGATCGATCTTTTCGCTTTCCTCGACCAGCGGGCATACCCAATAGGCCTGCCCTCCACCGGCCATGTGGCGGCCGAGGGCATCGACAATCTCCGGCAGCCGCTCTGCAGACATGACGCGCGTTTCAATGGGCTGACGGCCCGGCGGCATTTCGTCGAGGCGCGACACGTCCATTTCGCCATAATAAGTGAGTGTCAGCGTGCGCGGGATCGGCGTCGCCGTCATGGCGAGAAGGTGCGGCACCCGTTCCGCCTTCGCCGTCAGCATCATGCGTTGGGCGACGCCGAAGCGGTGCTGCTCGTCAATGACAGCCAAGGCCAGTTTTTTGTAAGCGACCGCCTCCTGGAAAATGGCATGAGTGCCAACCAGGATATCGATCGAGCCATCGGCCAATCCCATCAAGGTTGATTCCCGCACCCTCCCCTTTTCCCGGCCTGTGAGAATGGCGATATTGACCGGGACGCCTGCGAGCATCTTTTGCAGAGTGGCGAAATGCTGCCTTGCTAGAATTTCGGTCGGGGAAAGCATCGCGCCTTGTGCGCCGGCCTCGACCACATTCAAAAGCGCCATCAGGGCGACCAGTGTCTTCCCCGCCCCGACATCGCCCTGCAGCAGGCGGAGCATCGGCTGAACCTGCGCCATATCGCCCGCAATTTCGTCACTGGCGCGGCGCTGAGCGCCCGTGGGAGCAAAAGGCAGTTTCACCATCGCCCGGAGATGGCCGTCCCCTTCTATAGGAATGCCGCGCCGCTTTCGCGCGCTCGCCCGCACCAGCATCAATGCCAGCTGTCCAGCGAAAATTTCGTCATAGGCCAGTCGTTCGCGTGGTTTTGCGTTGGCTGGATCGTTATGCGCGGCGTGCAGCGCTTCGCCCCAGTCCGGCCAGTGCTTCTGCGCGACTACACTCGGTTCGATCCATTCGGGCAGAGTAGGCGCTCGTTCGATGGCCTGGCCGGCAATATGGCGCATCCGGTTGTTGGTCAGTCCCTCCGACAGGCTATACACTGGTTCTCGTTCCGGTACGTCTCCAGCCTCTTCGGGAGCGAGTACATAGTCGGGATGAATGATCTGCAGTTCCTGGCCATAATGTTCGAGCTTGCCGGAAACGAAGCGTTTTTCTTTCAGTGGCAGCAGCTTACGCGCCCAAGCTGAATTTTTTCCGAAATAGACAAGCGAGACATAATTGCCGTGTGCATCCGTAGCGTGGACCCGGAAAGGGGCGCGGGCGCTGCCGCTCGCCTTGTAATCCACCGGCGTCAGTTCGATGGAAATCGTGCGACCTGCATCGGCCATGTCGAGTTCCGTGACTCGCTTCCGGTCGATCCAGTTGAGCGGGAGATGAAACGCCGCATCGACCACGCGGGCCAGCCCCAAGCGTTCAAGCGGCTTCGTCAGCTGAGGACCTATGCCTTTCAGCGCCGATATTTCGGCAAAGAGCGGATTGAGAATATCGGGTCGCATGGCTAAGGGACTTATAGACAAGCCGGCTGGCCTTGAAAGCGCCCGCCGGCCGATTTTTATTGCGCCCTTAAATGGCTGGGTGCTGTGTAGGAAATCGTGAACCCATGGAAAAAGACATTCGCCTGCGCCGCCTGCAATTCCGGGCATGGCATCGAGGCACTCGCGAAGCCGACATGATGATCGGCGGTTTTTTCAATCGCTATGGACCGCTCTGGTCGCCAGCGGAGTTGGACTGGTTCGAACGACTGCTGGAGGAGGACGATGTCGACATCATGGCCTGGGCCATCGGCAAGCAGCCAGTGCCGCACGCCTTCGCCGGCCCGCAAATGGATGCGATGAAAAAGCTGGATTATCTGGAGATTCCGGGTTGAGCTTCGCTTCCTTCCACCCTCTGTTTTTTGAAAAATTCTTTTCTTACGCCATGGCATGACCGACCTTCAGAAGCTCCTGAAATCCACCCACCCACTTACCCTTGCGGGCGTGCCGCAGGGGTTTTTGCCGTGGCTGCTTGCGGATCTGGCTCGAGCGGCCAAAGCGCGGGCGGTTTATATCGCGCCCGACGACAGCGCGATGCGAGCAGTGGCCGATACGGCCGCTTATTTCGCGCCCGAACTGCAGATCATCCAGATCCCGGCATGGGACTGCCTGCCTTACGACCGTTCTTCGCCGTCGCTGCGGTCAATGTCGGAGCGGCTGGCAGGGCTGCATGCCTTGCAGGAAAAGCATAGCCGTCCGCAACTGGTGCTCACCACCATCAATGCCATTACCCAAAGGACGCTGACGCCTTTCCGTGTTCGACAGTTGGTGGCGCGGCTTACGCCCGGCGAAAGCATCGCGATCGAGAAGCTGGCCGAATTGCTGCAAGCCAATGGCTATGTGCGCGTCGAAACCGTCGCCGACGCAGGCGAATTTGCCGTGCGGGGTGGCATTGTCGATCTTTTCCCTTCTGGGCAGGATTTGGCGCTAAGGCTCGATTTCTTCGGAGAGGAAATTGAAAGCGTTCGGCAATTCGATCCCGCCGACCAGCGCACCACCGGCAGGATCGACGGCTTTACCCTGCTGCCTGCATCGGAGGCTTTGCTCGACGAGGACAGCATCAAGCGCTTCCGAGGCCGTTATCGCGAAAAGTTCGGCGCGATGGCAACGGGCGACCCACTATATCAGGCGATCAGCGACGGTCGGCGGCTGGCCGGGATGGAGCATTGGCTACCCCTGTTCGAAGACAGGCTGGCAACGCTGTTCGATCATTTGGGTGAAGATGCGCTATATGTGCGTGACAGTGGCGTCACTGGCGCGGCCGAAGCGCGGTTTGAGGCGGTCCGGGACTATCATGGCAACCGCAAACAGGCCGCTTCTTCCGATCCTGGGAGCTATCGTCCGCTTGATCCGGAACAGCTCTATCTCTCCAACGAGGAATGGGATGCCTGCATTGGGCGGCATGTGGTGCATTTGGCGACTGCTTTCCACGAGCCAGAGAGCGAACAGGTGGTCGATTTCGGCGTCGACAATGCGCGCGATTTCGCGCCGGAACGGGCGCAGAACGCCAATGTCTATGAGGCAGTAGGGAAGCATATCGCGTCACTGCAGCGCGCGGACAAGAAGGTGGTGATCGCGAGCTATTCCGTCGGCGCGCGGGAGCGGCTTTCGGGGCTGCTGGCAGACCATGGCGTCAAACGGCTCACCAAGGCCGAAGACTGGCAGGAGGCGCTGGGAATTGCGGCCGGTGGCACGGTCGCCCTTTCGGTGCTGCCGCTCGACCACGGCTTTACCGCGCCCGACGTAGCGGTGCTGACCGAGCAGGATATGCTCGGCGACCGCCTCGTGCGGCGGCAAAAGCGCAAGAAGAGCGCAGATGCCTTCCTCGCCGAACTGGCGACACTTACGCCCGGCGACCTGGTGGTGCATGTCGATCATGGCATCGGGCGCTATGAAGGGCTGACATCCATACCAGTGGGGAACAGCCCGCATGACTGTGTCGCGCTGGAATATTCGGGCGGTGACAAGCTTTATGTGCCGGTCGAGAATATCGATGTCCTGTCGCGCTATGGCAATGACCATGACGGCGTGATGCTCGACAAGCTGGGCGGTGAGGCCTGGCAGCGGCGTAAGGCGAAAATGAAGGAGCGAATCCGCGAAATTGCGGGTGAGCTTCTGAAGACCGCCGCCGAGCGTGCTTTGCGGCCAGGACAAGTGGCCGAGCCCGACAGCGGCGGCTACCCGGCATTTGTCGATCGTTTCCCCTATCAGGAGACGGACGATCAGGACCGGGCAATTGCCGACGTGTTGGATGACTTGGCGGCGGGCAAACCCATGGACCGCCTGGTGTGCGGCGATGTTGGCTTCGGCAAGACGGAGGTGGCGCTACGGGCGGCCTTTGTTGCGGCGATGGCAGGGATGCAGGTAGTGCTGATTTGCCCCACCACCCTGCTCGCCCGGCAGCACGCCATGAATTTTGAGGAACGGTTCAAGGGCTTTCCGCTGAAGATCGGGCGGCTGTCGCGACTGGTCGGCGCCAACGAGGCCAAGGCCGTGAAGGAAGGCCTTGCCGACGGCACCATCGATGTTGTGGTCGGCACTCATGCATTGTTGGCAAAAGGACTTGAATTCAAACGCTTAGGTCTCGTTATTGTGGACGAAGAACAGCGCTTCGGCGTGGTCCACAAAGAACGGCTGAAGCAGCTGCGGACCGACGTGCATGTGCTGACACTCACCGCGACACCGATCCCGCGCACCCTGCAAATGGCGATGTCTGGATTGCGGGAGCTTTCAGTGATCCAGACGCCCCCCGTCGACCGGCTGGCGGTACGGACCTACGTGATGCCCTGGGACCAGGTGGTGGTCCGCGAAGCTTTGCTGCGTGAACATTATCGTGGCGGGCAGAGCTTCTTTGTCGCGCCCCGCGTATCGGACCTGACGGACATTGAGGAGTTCCTGCGCAAGGAAGTGCCAGAGGTCCGCTATGTGGTTGCGCATGGACAGATGGCCCCGAGCCAGGTGGAGGAGCGGATGTCGGCCTATTACGACAAGCGCTATGACGTCCTGCTTTCGACCACGATCGTGGAGAGCGGCCTCGATATTCCAAGCGCAAACACGCTCATCATCCACCGCGCTGACCGGTTCGGGCTGGCGCAGCTTTACCAGTTGCGCGGGCGGGTCGGCCGGTCGAAGACGCGGGCATATGCCTATTTCACCACGCCCGCCGACCGTCTGATCACTGAAACGGCGGAAAAGAGACTGAAGGTGCTTTCTGACCTGGACAGCCTGGGCGCGGGATTCCAGTTGGCGAGCCACGATCTCGACATACGCGGCGCGGGCAATCTGGTGGGAGACGAACAGTCGGGGCATATCAAGGAGGTCGGCTTCGAACTTTACCAGTCGATGCTGGAAGAAGCGATCATGGAGGCGAAGGCGGGCGGCTCCGGCCTTGCTCCGCGTGAGAGCTTCTCCCCGCAAATCACCGTAGATGCGCCGATCATGATACCGGACGACTATGTACCTGACCTGGATCTGCGGATGGGCCTATACCGGCGCATGAATGAGTTGGAGGACCGCCAGGGCATCGAGTCCTTCGCGGCGGAACTGATCGACCGGTTCGGCAAGCTGCCGGAGCCTACGGAAAATCTGCTGCGCGTGATCGAGATCAAGATGAACTGCACAAAGGCCGCGATCGCCAAGATCGACGTGGGGCCGAAGGGCGCGCTGGTCAGTTTCCACAATGATAGCTTTCCAAACCTTCCAGGGCTGATCGCCTATGTGCAGCGGCTGAACGGCGTTGCAAAATTGCGGCCCGACAGCAAGCTGGTGATCAACCGCGCCTGGGGCGATCCGAAATCGCGAATCAATGGGGCGCTGCAATTATCGAAGGGGCTTGCGAAAGCGGCGGCATAGGAAATCCTCCCCGAGATATCCCGGGGAGGATCCAGATCTTCAGGTCGTCTGTTTCGATCTTGCGCCAGTCGTTGTCGAGCCAGCGCCCGTTGACGTGCCGGTGCCGGCGGTGCCCGTAGCGCCTATCGAGCCAGTAGCCATGCTGGACGCGCCGGTCGTGCTGCCAAGACTTGCGGACTGCATCTGCACGCGCAGATTATTCTGGACGTTCTTCACGCCCGACACATCTTCCGCACAGTCCTCCGCACGGCGTTTCACGTCACGAGCGTCCACAGTCCCGGCCAGCGTCACTTCGCCATTGGATACCGTCACTTCGATGTTCGATGCATCCACGCGCGGATCGTCGCACAGGCGATCGCAAACGTCTTCACGAATACGGTCGTCGGAGCGAGTATAGCCCTTGGGCCCGCGGCCGCGATATTCGTCCATCCTGCGACGGCGTTCTGCATCATCATCGCCGAACCATGAGCGGACTTCGTCACCTGCCCGATCCCACCAGCCGCGATCTTCCTCCTCGCGCCCAGCTTCACGAGAACCATAGGCTCCGCTAGATCGCCGCGACCAATCGCCGCCAGTGCGGCCATAGGATGTCGACCCACTGCCAGCATAGCTGCGGCTGCCTTGCCAACCGCCGCGCCCCCATTCGTCCTCGTCACGGTCGTAAATCGAACGGCCGCGTTGACCATATTCGGCCCCAGAGGCGCCTTCGCGGCCATAGCCAAAGGACCCTGGACGATAATAGTCTTCGCTACCGCCGCCGATGCCGCCGCCATAATAGTCGCGGCCGTAACCACTTTCGGATTCACTGCTGCGGCCATAATCGCGACCGCCGCGAGAACGCCCATAGTCGCTTCCATATTGTCCACCGCGATACTCGCCGCCAGAACCGCGACGATACCGTTCTTCATCTCTCCATCTGTCTGCCATTTTCGCATCCTTTCTTGAAAGGCGCGTTCGTTTCTCCGGGCTTTTGCCGGTCTGCTTGATCGGGAAACCACGGAGGTTGCGCTACTGCTCCAATGCGTCCCTGCTGAGCAGGGTTCCGGAGGAAGCGACGAACCGTGACGACATCAGGAGCATGGCTGGATGAAGCAGCCGAGGCTTTCTATTCTGCGGTTGTCGGATCGATAACACGCTTTACCGCCGCGATGCTGTTCGCCGGAAGGCCGGCAGTTTCCGCATGGCGGCGGATCAGGTCTTCGCTGGGCGCGCGGTAGATGCAGTAGATCTTGTTGTCGGTCACATAGCTATGGACCCACTGTATATCCGGCCCCAGATCGCGCAGCACCGCGCAGGAGGTTTGGGACGCGCCCTTCAACTCGTCAGCGCTTAGATCGCCTGCACCCGGCATTTCCCGTTCAATGACAAACTGCGGCATGATGAGTCTCCCGCCAATAATTCCTGCAAACTACACTTTAAGCAGGTGGACGGCCAGCCCCGGCTCAGTCCTTCAGCCGATAGCCTGTCCGGAATATCCAGATGATCGCGCCGAGGCATAGCACCAGCATCAGCATGGTAAAGCCAAGGCTGACGCCGATGCTGACGTCCCCCTTGCCAAAGAAGGTCCAGCGAAAGCCGCTGATGAGATAAACCACCGGATTGAACAAAGTCACCGTCCGCCAAAATGGCGGCAGCATTTCGATCGAATAGAAAGCGCCGCCCAGGAATGTCATCGGCATGATCACGAGCAGCGGAATGACCTGCAACTGTTCAAAATTCTTTGCCCAGATGCCAAGAATGAATCCGAACAGGCAAAAACTGACTGCGATCAACGCCATGAAGGCGATCATGGCCACCGGATAAGCTATCGCCACGTCGACAAACAGGTTCGCCGTCGCCAGAATGATCAGGCCCAGAATCATGGACTTTGTAGCCGCCGCACCCACATAAGCGACTACGATTTCCAGCGGAGAAATGGGAGCGGACAGCGGTTCGTAAATTGCCTTGGTCCATTTCGGCATGAAGATGCCGAAGCTCGCATTGAAGATGCTTTCGGTAAACATCGACAGCATGATAAGGCCCGGAACGATGAACGAGCCATAGGGTACGCCCCCGATTTCCGTCATCCGCGAACCAATCGCCGACCCGAACACAATGAAGTAAAGTGATGTGGTTATGACGGGCGTCATCAGGCTGGTCATGATGGTCCGCCTGAAGCGATGCAGCTCCGCACGGTAAATGGTCAGGATTCCGCGAAGATTAAAGCTCATCATGCAACCTCGCTCACCGGCGCATGGACAAGGCCGACGAAGATATCTTCCAGGGAGCTCTCCCTGGTGTTGAGGTCGCGATAGGCAATGCCCAGATCGCCCAGACACCGCAGAAGGGTGGAGATACCCGTGCGCTCCGCCTTGGTGTCGAAAATATATTCGACCTGCATGCCATCGTCTGAGAGACGAAGCTGCCAGTCGGATAGCTCCTCTGGAAGTTCCTCCAAAGGCTCGGAGAGGTGAACCGTCAAAGTCTTCTTGCCGAGCTTCTTCATCAGCATGTTCTTTTCTTCCACCAGGATCAGCCGCCCCTTGTGAATGACCCCCACTCGATCGGCCATTTCCTCCGCCTCTTCGATATAATGGGTGGTCAGGATGATGGTGACGCCGCGTGTCCGCATCTGCCGCACCAACCCCCACATGTCGCGCCGCAATTCTACATCGACACCCGCCGTCGGCTCATCAAGGAAGAGTATGTCGGGTTCATGCACAAGCGCCTTGGCAATCATCAGGCGGCGTTTCATGCCGCCCGACAACGCCTCCACTTTTGAAGCGCGCTTGTCCCAGAGCGTCAGGTCCCGAAGTACTTTTTCAACATAAGCAGGGTCGTTTTTCTTGCCAAAAAGTCCGCGGCTGAAATTGACGGTCGACAGGACCGTTTCAAACATGTCCAGCGAGATTTCCTGAGGCACAAGACCGATTTTCAAGCGAGCGGCCTTGTAATTGCGGACGATGTCATGACCATCTACCAGCACGGCTCCGCTACTGGGCATCACAAGGCCGCAGACAATGCTGATCAGCGTCGTCTTTCCCGCACCATTCGCGCCCAGCAGCGCGAATATCTCACCCTTACGGATTTCCAGATCTATATTGTCCAGCGCCTTTGTGCCTGTCGCGTAGTTTTTCGACAGGCCTGATACGGAAATCACCGATGACATCTGATGAAGTGCCTCCCTTTAGGAGATATGCTGTTTTTTTATGAACGTAAGGAAGTTGAGGCCGGTTGCAAGGCAGTACAAACATAGCTTTTTTACAAAAGCACGGTCTAAGATAATGAGCGCATCATTCCGCCACCAGGTACAGAAATAGTTTCTTCCACTCTCCGCCCCTTTCCCATTCGTTACCTAGCGGATAACAGCAAGCCATGACTCCTGCGCTCAATATCAGCCGCTCCATTCTTGGCCAGCCCTGGCGCTGGCGCGGCCTGGGAACAGACGGGCGGGACCCGGCTTTCCAGCCCGATGATCTGGTGACGCAATTGCTGCTGGCGCGCGGCTGCACCCGCGAGAATTTGGCGGCGCACCGGGACCCGACGATCCGCGCCTTCATGCCCGATCCAAGCCTTTTTCAAGATATGGGCAGGGCGGCAAAGCGGATGGCCGACGCCGTGCAGGCTCAAGAAAAGGTCACGATTTTCGGCGATTATGACGTGGACGGTGCGACCAGCGCCGCGCTGCTCATTCGCCTGCTCCGTGACCTTGGCCTGAATGCGTCCGCCTATATTCCAGACCGGTTGATGGAAGGGTACGGCCCCAGCGGCGAAGCCCTGGTCCAACTGGCGCAGGATGGATCCACGCTGATCGTGACCGTTGATTGTGGCGCGCAGGCGTTCGAAGCGCTTGAGATGGCGCAGGCTGCCAAGGTCGATGTGATCGTGGTCGATCATCATAAATGCACGCCCGCTCTTCCCGTTGCTCATGCCTTGGTCAATCCCAATCGGCTGGACGAATGCGACGGGGCAGCGGCGCACGGCCATCTGGCCGCCGTCGGCGTTGCTTTTCTGCTGGGCGCCGCTCTTTTGCGAGAGTTACGGGCGCGCGATTATTTCCGCGGAAGGCCGGAACCCCGCCTGATCGACCTGTTGGATCTGGTTGCGCTCGGCACTGTAGCCGACGTCGCATCCCTGCGCGGGCTGAACCGCGCCTTCGTTGCGCAGGGTTTGAAGGTCATGGCGCATCGGCGCAATATCGGCATGGCGGCGCTCATAGAAGCCGCCCGCCTGCAACGCGCGCCTATCTGCTCCGACCTGGGCTTTGCTCTGGGCCCGCGCATCAACGCCGGCGGGCGCGTAGGCAAATCTGACCTTGGAGTAAGGCTGCTTACGACGGAAGATCCGACGGAAGCGCGATCCATCGCCTTGGAACTTAATAGCTTGAATGAGGAACGCCGCGCCATTGAGGCGGCGGTACAGGAAGCCGCCGAGGCTTTAACCGGAACCCAACATAACCGCGCGGTAGCGGTGGTAGCGGGTAAAGGATGGCATCCTGGCGTGATTGGTATCGTCGCGGGCCGCTTAAAGGAGAAGCTTCGACGACCCACCATCGTAATCGCCTTGGACCCGGATGGGACCGGCAAGGGATCGGGCCGCTCGATCAGCGGGGTTGACCTGGGCGCTGCAGTAATGGCGGCGCGCGATAGTGGGCTGCTGGTTGCAGGTGGCGGGCACGCAATGGCGGCGGGTCTGACGATAAGGGCCGACAAGGTGGACGCTCTGGCGGATTTTCTTGACGCCCGGTTGGGAGCGGATGTCGCCCGCGCCCAGGGCGAGCGGGCCTTGCTGCTCGACGCCGTCATTTCCCCCGGCGGCGTCAATCCCCTGTTCCTGCAGGCCATAGAAGAAGGCGGACCCTATGGCACCGGATGGCCCGCACCGCGCATCGCCACCGGGCCAGTCCGAATCATCAAGGCCGATATCGTCGGCAATGGCCATGTTCGCGCCGTTGTTTCGGGAGAAGATGGACGGAGCTTGAAAACCGTGGCCTTTCGCCAGGCGGAAAGCCCCTTGGGCCAGGCCTTGCTGGGCGCGGACCGGGACCGCAGATTGTGGATAGCGGGGCGAGCGAAACTAGACGATTGGGGCTCCCGCCCTGCTGCCGAACTTCATGTCGAGGACGCAGCCTGGGCGGATCGCAGTTGACCCGAACCGGCACGTGCCGCACCCAATAATTTGTCGAATCGTCCGGTGCCGCGGTTATCGTTCACCCCCGCCTTGTCCTGCTCGTCAGCTAATTTTGCCCGAAGGTCGGATAGTCAAGAAATGTTCCGCTTTTTCGTCCATTCCACACTTGACCAGCGTCCAACCCTACCCTAATGGCGTGCCCTCTGGCATAGCCTCACATCGGGGCCCCTTCGTCTAGCGGTTAGGACGCGGCCCTTTCACGGCTGAAACACGGGTTCGATTCCCGTAGGGGTCACCAGCTTTTCTATAGCTGGCTGGCATAGCTTAGCAGCCCAATTTTGATCATCATTTACGATTGGTTGGCTAAATCACGGGATGTGATGATCCGAGGTTAATTCATTTCCGCTGGTATCAGGCGAACGGTTACAAGCCGCTGCGCTCGGGAGAAACTATGTTCAGTAGCGCAACGGGTCGTTCAGCCTCTTACGGCGGCTCTGATTGGCAGTTGTCCCGGATGTGCGGGGCGGCGCTCGTAGCTGCCTCGAAAGTTGCGGCTGGCGACGAAATCGTCGGTTTGTCCCATGACGGTTTCTCCAGCGCCCAAAATCAGATGGCCGTCAGGGGTGCCCGCCCGCGTGAGATTATCGAACACCTTCCGGCGCAAATCCTGCGATAAGTATAGCAGGACGTTCCGACACAGAATGAGGTCAATTTGGCCGGACACCAATATCGGTTCCAGTAGATTGTCGACCCGATAGTCGATCATGTCCAGCAGTTCGCGGCTGGCCCGCCAGTCGTCACCGGCAGGTTCGAACCAACGTAGCAGATCCGTAATGCCAAGGCCGCGCTGTACTTCCATCTGGCTGTAAAGCCCTCCCTTTGCCCGGGCGATTACAGAGGAAGAAATATCGGTCGCCAGAATCTGAACCCTGCGGTCTTTCCAGCGCTCCTCATTTTTTCGGATCAACATGGCGATGGATAGAGCTTCCTGCCCTGTCGAACAGCCTGCGCACCAGATTCGCACGGTCTGCTTGCCCATCGATGCCAGATGCGGGAGCATTTCCCGCTCGATCATGGCGAAAGTCGAAACGTCCCGGAAAAAGGAACTTTCGTTATTGAGCATTGCATCTACAGCAGCGTCTAGCAGATGCCGCTCATCGCCGGCCAACAGGCGGACTACCAGATCCTCCAGGCTAGCCATATTGTGAAGGCGCAACAGGGGCTTGAGCGCCGTTTCGATCCTCCAGATGCGGTTGGCGGCAAGCTGCTGGCCCGTCCGTGCCTCCAGTAGCCCTGCAAGGACGCGCATGGCGCCTGTGAATTCAGGTTCAGTCATGCGGCCTTCGCCAATTGGCTCAGCATATAAGCCCCCATTCGCGCCGGCGGCATGATGGCGCTCGCCAGCCCTGCCCGGGCAATCGAACCAGGCATGCCCCACACAACGCTGGTTTCAGCGTCCTGAGCCACAATCCAACCTCCGGCGGCAGCTATTTTCTCCGCGCCGGCTGTGCCGTCACGCCCCATCCCCGTCAGCACGATAGCTACAGCTCCCGCGCCAAAGGTTTTTGCCATAGAAGCGAACATTGGATCTACTCCGGGCATGCTGGCCAATGGCTCACGTTCAGGATCGAGTATTATGCAAACCGATCCATCCACCCGCATCCGACAGGTGAGATTGGCCTCGCCCGGCGCGATATAGACATGATCGGGCCGCAAAACGTCGCCTTCTTCCGCGATTTTAACCGACATCGGCGTCATGCGGCTCAGTTGCACCGCAAAATAGGGCATGAAGCTAGGTGGAAGATGTTGCGTCAGCAGCACAGGCACGCCAATGCCCTGTCCTAATCCCGAGAATAATTGTCCCAAGGCGGGAATGCCGCCAGTAGAAGCCCCCACCCCCAGACAGGCGATACTGACGCGGCGGTCATAGCTACGCAAACCCATGGGCGGCGTGCTTTCGCCAGTGTTCTGACATTGCACTTGCCTGCCCAGCCTCAGCAACCGCTCAATCAGTATTTCGGCGAACTGGCCACTAAATGCACTGCGGCCCGGCTTGGACATGATGTCGCTAGCCCCGATAGCCAGCGCCTCAACGGCGGCAGCGCTGCCTTCTTCACAGTTCGAGGACAAAATGATGACCCTGGCATTGCCGCCCTGCTTCAAAATGTCCGGCAAGGCCGCGAGGCCGCTTTGGCCGGGCATTTCAATGTCGAGCATAATAATGTCGACCTGATTGTGGGCCAGATAGGTGAGGGCCGCCGCAGCGCTTGGAAGCGTTTCACAAAGCTGGAACTGCTTGTCCTGGGTAACGATCCGTTCAAAAACACTTCGTGCAACCAGCGAGTCGTCGACGATCAGCAGGCGTATAGGCCGGACGGCTTTTTCCCCTGGCGACTGGTTTTTATCGGAGCGAGCCATCGCCAGGTCCCCGTCAAATGACGCCGACGATCTGTAACTTGCTTTCCAGTGTATCTCTGTCGAAGGGTTTCATGACATATTCGTCCGCGCCTGCCTCGACCGCTGCCTTGATGTGACCAATGCCGTTCTCAGTGGTGCAGAAGATCACCTTAGGCCGGGATTCCATTTCAAGATCACCAAGTGCCTGCAGGAACTCCATCCCGCTCATCACTGGCATGTTCCAGTCCAACAGCACCACGTCAGGAACAGTTGCTTCGCAATGGGTCAGCGCTTCCTTGCCGTCGCATGCCTCCGATACCGAAAGCTGGAGCGACTCCAATATGTGTCGGGCGACCTTCCGGATCACCTTGGAGTCATCGACCACGAGACAGTTTTTCATGAAGCAACCTTTATCAACGTTGTTGTCGTGGAAACTACCCTATGTTCGTAAGGGAATGGTAAACGCTGCTTTCAAGCTGCAAGCGGCTGCGTTTGATCAACGAAGCTGCTGAGGCTGATCAGCAGGTGCGGTCCGTGTTCGTTCTCGACCATTTTGTATGCAAACGGGCGCCATGCGGGATCCAATTGCCCGCAAAGCGGCAGTTCGCCGCCCAATACCGGAGCTATGTCACTTACGGAATCCACGGTCATGCCATAGCTGTGCCCGATAATGTCTGTGATGATGGCAAACGATCCTGGCACGACTGAGGCCGGGCGGCCCCACACGAGCGCCGCCGTATCGATGATTGTGAGTACCCGGCTGCGCAGGGCCGACAACCCGGCGACATGCATCGGTACTCGCGGCACCGGTGAAATCTCCGTCAGCTTGACGACCGCTTCAATCTGTCCCGTGCGAATAGCGACGTCGGTGCCGCCGATGCGGGCGAAAAGATAAAGTTCGCTCATCAGGCCGCCTTTCCTCTTTTTACGGACTCGATCGCCGCAATCAATGCGTCCCTGTCATAGCGGTAGATGCTATGATCATCCGGGCCCTGAGGTCTTTGGCCGTTGCGAAGCTTTACCACTGGTCGATCTACAATAGTCTCGGCTACGCTGGACTGGGCCATGCAAAACACTATGTCTGCTCCCCTGGCGGCCGAAGCATCGTCCAGGACCGGTTCGTAGCCGGCCTGACGAATCAGGGGCGCCAATATCTCCTGCATCCAGGGATCGTCCTTATCAGCCAACAGGCAACGAACAGGTGTCGGCGCCACCCCTTCTTCAGGGACCGACGCCAACAGAGCGAAGGTATCTATGACCTCATATTGCCTGCCATCAATTGCGGTTACACCCCCAACGATGCCACTGCGATAGACCAGGTCGGCAACGGGTGGCATTTGAACAATGTCCATGATGTGGTCCACCGGATAACATAGCTCCCGACCGCCTTCGCGAAGTCGAAGTGCTGTTACGGGAGATTTTGGGCGCTCTGCCAACGGACGCACGACCGGCAGAAGCTTGCCGTCGATCCGCGCAAACCAGCGACCGGCCGATTGGCCGAAATGCTCAGCAGCGATGTCCTCGACGCGCTCTACCAACGACAGGCGGAGCAGCCGTTCCTCACCAGTGCGTTCGGTAAACATCAACGCACTCACCAGTTCTTCGGCCGCCACATCCTCAGGCGAGGAACGACGCTCCTTAGCCTCCGCTTCGCCGTCAATCACCGGCAACATTGCGGCGCTGGCGAGGCCGCTGGCGTCCAGCAGCAGCATCGGCTGGCCATTGTCCGGCAGCGTCATTCCTGCATATAGTCCCGATGCCATCACCAGGGGCGATGCTGGTCTAATGACCAGCTCCTCATGATTATCGACCGCCTGAACACCTAAAGCGAACGGCACACCCGATGTCGAACGGATCACGATCAGCGTTCTCTTGCCGGCTTCCTGAACGCGTTCGAGACAAAGCAGGTCTTCCAGGTCGATCATGGAATGGCGGATGCGCCGGATGGTGGCAATACGCGCGCCTCCAACCCCGGAAATGGACAGCATTTCATTGTTGTCATGGAGGATTTCCACCACCGCAGCCCGGGGAATAGCGAAATGCTGATTACCCGCCCGAATGATGAGACCGGGAATGATCGTCAGCGTCAGCGGCACGCGCAATGTGATCTTCAAGCCCCTGCCCGGATGGTTATCCAGGGCAATCACCCCGCCGATCCGCTCAAGGTTGGAACGAACCACGTCCATGCCGACGCCGCGTCCGGAAACCGCAGTGACCGCACCTGCGGTGGAAAGGCCTGCTGCAAAGATCAGGTCGAGGCGGGCCGCCTCGCTCAATTCGGCCGCCTTTTCGCGAGTAAGGAAATTGCTGGCAATGGCCTTTGCTACCAACTTGTCGGTATCGATGCCCCGCCCGTCGTCGGCTATTTCTATGACGATTTGATTCCCGGCCTGCCGAGCCGCGACTCGCAACTGGCCTGTCTCCGGTTTCCCCGCCTTCAGCCGCCCCGCCGGGGTTTCAATGCCATGGTCTATCGAATTGCGGACAATGTGAGTAAGTGGATCGACCACCATCTCCACCATCTCGCGGTCCATTTCGACGTCGCCGCCCTCGATCGTCAGTTCGATCTTTTTGCCTAGATCGCGGCCTAGATCGCGCACCATTCTGGGAATGGCCATAAATAACCGGTCGACGCGCTGCATCCGGGTTTTACTGATGGCATCGCGCATGTCGGCGACACAACTGGACAGCCGCTCAAACGTGCTTTCCAGTTCAGGGTCGGAAAAGCGCTCGCGCAGCTTGCGCGATAATTCATTCCGCGCCAGCACCATGTCGGAAACGCCATTCATCAGCTGATCGATAAGGCTGAGCGGGAGGCGAATGCTACGCATTGCAGGCGTGTGGCGTTTGGCTTCCGCGTTTGAAATGTCCGTCGGCTCATCAGCCGAATTGCCAACGGCCATTGGCGCCGCCTCCTCCGGATTGAGGAGGGCGTCGATCAATATGTCATCGCTTTCGCTGGGCACCGACGTGCCGGCAACGACTGCTTGCGCAAGTTCGCCGATGCGATCCATTATCGCCAGCACCGCGCTCACGGTTGCAGGATCAGCCTCCCTTTTACCCGAACGAATTTCGGAGAGCGCATCCTCGGCGGCATGGCTAAGCTTTTCAAATCTTGGCAGATTCAAAAACCCGCAGCTTCCTTTGACGGTATGAAAGAAGCGAAAGATCGCGTCCAGCCGCTCGCGGTCCATGGGATCAGCTTCCCACGCGACGATTTCGCCAGCGAGAGCCTCCATGGTTTCCTGCGTTTCGGAAATGAATTCCGCGAGTAACTCGTCCATATGGTCCCGTCCGACTTCAAAGTCGAAAGGCACCATGGCCGATGTTGGTTAAAGCCGCGTTAAAAAGAGGCTTCCGATCATCCCCGCGGGACACTTACTCCGAACAGCAAAACCGGATCAGTCGGCTCAGAAAGCATGACCTGGCCTCCGGCCTCGGTCACGAGCTTGTTGACCATCCACGCCGCGGCCGCGCGGGGTGTCAGACCTGCGTCATTTCCCTGGCCCTGCAGCGCGGCGCGCAGTTCGTTATCGAGAACAATCCGCGGTCCTTCGCCCCGCACCACGATTTCGGTGAATCCGTCCCGGCTCTCCGCCCCAATATCCAGCTGTCCACCGCGCACGAGGGCCTCTCCAGCGATCAGCGACAGATTGAGCAAAATCTTTACCGCAGCCTTGCTGAGACTGTTTTCGCTCACAAGCCAGCCGACATTCACTCGGCCGGTAGAGGAAAAAATCCCCTCGATCGCGGACTTCGCCTCTCCAGCCGGAACCATGTCGCCAAAGCCGCCCGCCGAACCGAAAGCCAGTCGGAAATATTTGAGCTTGTTCGCCGATGTCCGAGCACTTTCCGCCAAAAGTTCCAGACAGCGAGCCCGCATTTCGGGATCATTTTCATCAGACAGAAGCTCAAGCCCATTGTTGAGCGCACCAATTGGGCTTAGCAAATCATGACAAAGGCGAGAACAGAGAAGGGCGGCAAAGTCGATACTCTCTACGGTCATTTATCATCATCCTGTGCCGGGGCGATGGACATGCCCAAAGACTGGGTGTCAAGAACTCAGCCCGAACAGGCTGAGCATTATCGCGTTCCTAATGCAGGAGCGTGACTCTCTATGCAAGCTCGACATCGCCGTAAATCTCCATCGGCTCGGCTTGAAACCGGCCGTGAAGGGAACCGGCAGCCACCGCGCGCCAAAGTGTCGCCTCGCCTCGCGCCACAAGCAGCCAGAGCGATCCATCGGCAACCGCGTGTCGAGCGTCTGTTACAGAAGGGACAGCCTCGCCGGATGGATGCGAGTGGTAATGGCCAAGAATGCGGGCTCCCCCCGCCCTCGCCGCCTTGTGAGTGGCAATGAGCACTGTTGGATCCAATTCGAAATGGCGGAGAGGGTCGTCAGCAACATTGGGAGCAAAGCGCACATCATCAATATGCTCTTCCCCCAATAGAAGGCCGCAGCGTTCCACATTTGTTGCGATCGCCGCGTCCGCGATAATGCTGTCGAGGAGTGTTCTTGATATGCGGACGGCCATTTCTATATCTTATGATGTGAATTCGGGGGCTTCCAGTATCAACGCGTTTATCACCGAAGATTGCCACGGCATGAGGTTGGATCGTGCGCTCGCGGCGCTAATGCCGGACCTGTCGCGTGAACGTTTGAAGTCATTGATTATTGACGGAAAAGTTACACAAGGAGCCACACAGATCGCCACCCCTTCGCATAAGGTGAGTGAGGGCGAGCAGTATCAAATCGCTGTGCCCCCACCAATCGCGGCAGAGGCCGTTGCTCAGGATATTCCCCTCAACATCGCTTTTGAGGACGAACATCTGATCGTGGTCGACAAGCCCGCGGGTCTTGTAGTGCATCCAGCGGCAGGCAACCCGGACGGTACGCTGGTCAACGCCCTCCTCCACCATTGCCACGGACAGCTCTCGGGCATTGGTGGCGTGGCTCGGCCAGGGATCGTGCATCGGATCGACAAGGACACCTCCGGCCTTTTGGTGATCGCAAAGACTGACAAGGCCCATGAGGGGTTGGCGGCGCAGTTCTCCGAGCATAGCATCGACCGGCGCTATGTTGCCATCGTCAGCGGCCGCCCCTCTCCCGCCAGCGCCTCAGTCGACGCATGGATGGGCCGGTCTTCTCACGATCGCAAGAAAATGGCCGTCCAGCGCGAGGGAAGGGGTAAGCATGCGATCACTCATTATGAAGTCAAAGAGGTGCTGGACGATGCGGCATTGGTGGAATGCCGGCTAGAAACAGGGCGCACCCACCAAGTGCGCGTTCATATGGCGCATATCGGCCATCCGCTAATCGGCGACCCGGTTTATGGGCGGCCACGCAAGGGGCTTCGGTCAATTTTGGAAAAGCTGGGTTTCCGGAGGCAGGCATTGCATGCCGCAAAGCTCGGCTTTATTCACCCCGTCAATAGCAACGCTTTGGCCTTTCAAAGTGAAATTCCTGATGACATGCAGGAACTGTTAAGGCACCTTCGCGTATAAATAGGTATAAGAAAACGGCGTCCTTTCTCCGCATCGCCATGCTATAAAGGACGGATAAGAAACAGATTATAGGGAAAGTGAGCATATTCAATCATGGCCAATGGAACCAATGTCCCCGCGACAATTCCTGCACTTGGCGGTGATGCAAGTCTGAACCGCTACCTGGCAGAGATTCGGAAGTTCCCGCTTCTTAAGCCTGAGCAGGAATATATGTTGGCAAAACGCTATGCCGAGCATCAGGATCCTGAGGCGGCGGCACAGCTCGTTACGTCGCACCTGCGTCTCGTGGCAAAGATCGCCATGGGCTATCGGGGCTATGGCTTGCCGATGAGCGAACTCATTTCCGAGGGCAATATTGGCCTGATGCAGGGCGTCAAGAAATTCGAGCCCGACCGGGGCTTCCGCCTTGCCACCTACGCCATGTGGTGGATCCGGGCCTCCATTCAGGAATTCATCCTGCGCAGCTGGAGCCTTGTGAAAATGGGCACTACCGCGGCGCAGAAGAAGCTGTTCTTCAACCTGCGCCGGATGAAGAACAATCTTGAAGCTTTCGAGGACGGCGATTTGCGGCCCGAAGATGTGGAAAAGATCGCCACCGACCTTGGCGTAACGGAAGAAGACGTGGTCAGCATGAATCGCCGTATGGCAATGGGCGGGGACACCTCGCTCAATGTACCTATGCGCGAGGATGGTGATGGACAATGGCAGGATTGGCTGTCCGATGAAGGTCCATTGCAGGACGAACGCGTTGCCGAAGCCCAAGAGGCCGATGTCCGGCATGGCATGCTGGTTGAAGCGATGGCCGACCTAAATGAGCGCGAGAAGCATATTCTTGCGGAGCGGCGGCTCGCGGAAGAGCCCAAGACGCTCGAGGAACTGAGCCAGGTCTATGGTGTCAGCCGCGAACGCGTACGCCAGATAGAGGTACGGGCATTTGAGAAGCTCCAAAAAGCGATGATGCGGATTGCGGGCGACAAGAAGCTGGTACCGGCGGGGCTGTAAATTGCGCTTTAGGGCCATAGGTGACGCATTGGAGTGATGACGGGCCGAAAACTTCGCGCTAATCATCACGCATGGCTAACAAATCGGGCTCGCGCCGTTTTCTCCGTATCGCGTTCAAAATCCTTGTCTACTTCGTCCTTTTCTCGGTCTTGTGGGTCCTGCTGTTCCGCTTCGTACCGCCGCCTGTCACGGCGACCATGATCCTGGATGGCAAAGGCATTACCAAGGATTGGGTGCCGCTGGGCGAAATTGACCCTGACATGCCCCGTGCGGTGATCGCTGGGGAGGACAGCAAATTTTGCACTCACCATGGCTTCGATCGTGAAGCAATATTGGACGCCATGCGCCGCAATGCCAATGGCGGTCGTATCCGGGGCGGCTCCACGATCAGTCAGCAAACGGCAAAAAATGCCTTTTTGTGGCAGGGAGGCGGCTTTTTTCGCAAAGGGCTGGAGGCATGGTTCACCGTCTTGATCGAAACCCTGTGGCCCAAAAAACGGATCATGGAGGTCTATCTGAACGTCGCGGAAACGGGCATCGGCACCTATGGTGTTGAAGCCGGAGCGATCCGCTATTTCAATCATGGCGCCGATCGCCTCTCGCGAACGGAGGCTGCCCGGATTGCCGCTGTATTGCCGCTACCCAAGAAGCGTGCGGCAATCTCGCCCAGCGGGTTCACTCGCCGCTATGGGAACAGCATCATGCGGCGCATCGGCATAGTGAAGCGCAGCGGGCTGGACGCTTGTCTAAGGATTTAGGGCGGCTGGCGCGAATCGGAATCATCGCTGTTCGTGCCGGGTAGTCGAGGGACGTTGACCCGGACAGACTTGTCTCGACTAAGCTCGACACAAATGGATAGGGATGCCGATTACTCTAAAAGGGAGCGCCTACCCCCAAAGCGCCCCCCATTTCCGTTGGTCAATAACCTACCGTGAAACGCTGTCGGCTATGGGCGGGCTGTTCCAGTTCATCCACCATAGCAATGGCGTAATCGGCAAAACTGATGCTGCTATTGCCATCCGGCGCAACCAGCAATTCATCCTTGCCTAACCGGAATGTGCCGGTGCGATCGCCCGGTACGAACATCATCGAGGGTGACAAGAAGGTCCAGTTAAGTTCGCCTTCCTGCTTCAACCTATCGAAAAACCGAACGCCGCCGCCAACTTCCGGCATCCATTCTTCGGGGATTTGACCGCTATCGACTAGCCTCTGTGTCGTACCCGGCGCGTAAAGACTGGCTGCACCGCCCACCACCAGATAGCGGGGGACCGCTGCCGCCTTGATGGCCGCCAGAAGAAGTTCTGGATCGCTTTTGCTGAAAGGCAAGGCGCTGATCACTACATCATTGCCCTTAAGCGCGTCGGCCAAGGCTGACTTATCATTGGCATCAACGCTTTCAATCTTAACGTTCTTGGCCGCAGCAATTTTGCTTGTGTCACGCGCGATCGCGGTGACACTGTGGCCACGAGATACCAGTTCCTTCAGCAATTCAGACCCGGCATTGCCCGAAGCCCCTACCAACGCCACCTTCATATTGACCCCTTCAGTATTTATTGGAAACCTGCTTTCGAATCGAAAGTACAAACTAGTTCCGGAAGTGCCGGATACAAGAAGGCACCCTCAGAGCAGATAGTTTCCTGGGGGTAACCGAGAGGAAGATGGTATGCGCAACGAAGAATGGCTGACATCCCCCTGCCCCATCCGAAGCGTCCTGACGCGGTTTGGCGACAGTTGGAGCTTTCTTTTACTCATGACGCTGGGGCAAGAAGAACGGATGCGGTTCAACGCCCTGCGCCGTGCCGTTCCGGAAATTTCGCAAAAAATGCTGGCTCAAACGCTTCGGATCCTGGCCTGCGATGGTTATGTGGAACGCACCGTGGTCCCGGTCATCCCGCCGCAGGTCGAATATAGCCTGACACCGCTAGGGCACTCGCTCCTGGTTCCACTAACGAACCTCGCCAATTGGGCAGAAAAGCATCGTCAGCAAATCGTCACGTCGCGCCAGGAGCAGAACGCAGC
This sequence comes from Rhizorhapis suberifaciens, assembly GCF_014200045.1. GTDB lineage: Bacteria > Pseudomonadota > Alphaproteobacteria > Sphingomonadales > Sphingomonadaceae > Rhizorhapis > Rhizorhapis suberifaciens. The sequence goes on along the minus strand of NZ_JACHOV010000001.1, from coordinate 284,103 downwards.
CTGAAGTGGGAGGCAAATTAATGCCTCGCCAGTTCAGAGATATGCAATCGCCGGATTAAGCCGCGTCGCCGGTCTTCCGGCGTTCGCTGAACACGCGGACAGGTTCCTTGCGGCCTTCCACTACATCCTTGTCGATGACCACCTCGCCCACGCCTTGCATGGAGGGCAGGTCGAACATGGTGTCGAGCAAGATGGCCTCCAGGATCGATCGCAGACCGCGTGCGCCGGTTTTACGTTCGATGGCCCGCCTGGCGACCGCCACAAGCGCGTCATCCGTGAAGGTCAACTCGACATTTTCCATGTCGAACAACTTCTTATACTGCTTGACCAAGGCGTTCTTCGGTTCCGCCAAAATCTTGACCAGCGCCTCATTGTCGAGGTCCTCAAGCGTCGCGATAACAGGCAGACGGCCGACAAATTCTGGAATCAGACCAAATTTCAGCAGATCCTCAGGCTCGCACTGACGCAGAAGCTCGCCGGTGCGGCGTTCCTCTGGTGCGGCCACATGAGCGCCGAAACCGATGGATTTGGCCTCCAACCGATCGCCGATAATCTTTTCAAGGCCAGCAAAAGCTCCGCCACAGATGAATAGGATGTTGGTCGTGTCGACCTGCAGGAATTCCTGCTGCGGATGCTTGCGGCCACCTTGGGGCGGAACGCTCGCCGTGGTGCCTTCCATCAGCTTCAGCAAGGCCTGCTGCACACCCTCGCCCGACACGTCGCGGGTGATGGACGGGTTCTCGGCCTTGCGGCTGATCTTGTCGATTTCGTCGATATAGACGATGCCGCGCTGAGCCTTTTCGACATTATAGTCGCTCGCCTGAAGCAGCTTCAGAATGATGTTCTCAACATCCTCGCCGACATATCCTGCTTCGGTAAGGGTCGTTGCGTCCGCCATTGTGAAGGGCACGTCGAACGTCTTTGCCAACGTCTGCGCGAGCAACGTCTTGCCGCAGCCAGTGGGGCCCACGAGCAGAATGTTAGACTTGGCAAGTTCGACTTCGCCCGATTTCGCCCCATGATTAAGGCGCTTATAATGATTGTGCACGGCCACTGACAGAACGCGCTTGGCGCGGCTTTGACCGATGACATAATCATCCAGGACATCGCAGATTTCCAAGGGCGTAGGCACGCCGCCGTCCTTGCGGCCGACCAGTCCACCCTTCGTCTCTTCCCGGATGATGTCGTTGCATAGCTCAACGCATTCATCGCAAATGAATACGGTCGGCCCTGCGATCAGCTTTCGCACTTCATGCTGCGACTTGCCACAGAAGCTGCAGTAGAGGGTGCTTTTCGAATCAGAGCCCGTCAATTTTGTCATTTTACCTTCCTGGCGCCCGTCGCTACGAGCACATTGTGGGCATGTTGCCCGCATTCCTACTGCCGAACAATGGCAATTTTTCTTTAGCGAGCGGTTCAAAAGTAATTCGTGAATTCCGCGCCTGCAAATCCGTTAACGTCTTTTTTTCGATATTTACCGGCCAGCCGTGCCTGCTCGGGGTCAGATGAAGCGTGCGCCGAAAGGGGCGCGGCCCAGTTGCCGCACCCGATTTTTTCCTCAAATCAATCTGATACGTCGTCGGTCAACTCTCCGTCCGGGGGGTCTCTTCGGTCGCGGCCGGGCGACGGTCGAACACCTCGTCGATCAGACCAAAAGACTTAGCTTCATCCGCCTCAAGGAACGTATCGCGATCCATTGCAGCTTCGATCTTTTCCAGCGGTTGCCCGGTATATTTGGCATAAAGACCATTCATACGGCTGCGAATCCGAAGGATTTCCTTCGCTTGGATTTCGATGTCGGAGGCCATACCCTGCGCTCCGCCGGACGGCTGGTGAATCATGATGCGGGCGTTGGAAAGCGCTACACGCATACCCGGCTCGCCTGCCGCCAGAAGGAAACTGCCCATTGAGGCAGCTTGACCGATGCAGACCGTGCCCACGCGGGGACGGATATATTGCATGGTGTCATGAATCGCCATGCCAGCCGTCACCACGCCGCCGGGCGAGTTGATGTACATGTAGATGTCCTTTTTCGGATTTTCCGATTCCAGGAACAGTAATTGGGCGACGATCAGGGACGCCATCTGGTCTTCGACGGCACCCGTCACGAAAACGATGCGTTCGCGCAGCAGGCGGGAGAAGATGTCGAAACTGCGTTCACCGCGGTTCGACTGCTCAATGACGATGGGAACAAGCGCGCTTATGGGATCCGGAAAACTGTCGTGCATGAGACTCTTTCTTCTCTTTATCGATGTGCCGCCCCTACATCGGAGCAAATTGCCGAAGCTTCAAGAGGGCTTGCCTGCGAAGGCGCAGGAAAGGCGAGATAGGCGAGCCGCTTCATTTCTCGCCTGCCCCGCACCACTGTATCCAGGATAAGACCGCACATTCCGTTAAGAACAGCCACAATTACCAGTCCGGTGGCTAGAATGGCAGTGGGAAAGCGGGGCACCAGCCCGGTTTCGATGTAGGTGAAAAGCAAGGGCGAAGCGAGAATTAGCGCCGCGAGGATTAAAATCCCGGCTACCCACCCGAAAAACCAGATCGGCTGTTCTACCCGGAAGAGAGTGAAGATAGTCCGCAGGATACGCCAGCCGTCGCGATAGGTATGCAACTTGCTGACCGATCCCGTTGGCCGGGCGGCATAGTCCGTAACTCTCTCCGCGACCGGCATACGAAGTTCCAACGCGTGTACGCTCATCTCAGTCTCGATCTCAAAGCCGGATGAAAGCACTGGGAAACTCTTGACGAACCGGCGGGAAAAGACGCGGTAGCCGGAAAGAATATCTGTGAAGCTGCGGCCAAAAAGATAGCGCAACAGCCCTGTCAGCAGTCGGTTACCCAAACGATGGCCACGGCGATAGGCAGCCTCGATTTCCGATTTGCGAGCGCCGACCACCATGTCCAGATTGTCGCGCAGCATATCGGCGACCATTGCGGGCGCAGACGCGGCATCATAAGTCGCGTCGCCATCGGCCATGATATAAATATCAGCTTCCACATCCGCGAACATGCGACGGACCACATGGCCCTTCCCCTGTTGACGGACGCTGCGCACTATAGCTCCGGCGTGTGCGGCGATCTCCGGGGAACTGTCGGTACTATTGTTATCATAGACGTAGATGGTGGCGGTCGGCAGCGCCGTGGCGAAGGCCTGCACTGTCTGCGCAATGGCCTTGGCCTCATTATAGCAGGGAAGGAGGACCGCAATGCGGAGAGTGACGGGAAGCGAAACAGGGTCGGCAGCTGTCATCAGAGGTGACTGATACCGGAACATGGGAATCCTTCCGTAAGAACCACCGTGCTCCTGCCAAAGCAGGAGCCCAGCGTCGCCGGCGCTGCGCGAAAGGTCCTGGGCTCCTGCTTTCGCAGGAGCACCACATCACTTGAGCAACCGGGATCCACGATTATTCGTCGCCCCCATGTTTCCCTTCACTCGCTGTCAGCGGCCTTCTTGGCGGGCTTTTTCTTTGCCGCAGGCTTCTCACCCGCATCTTCAGCGTCGGCGGCGACCTTCTTCGGAGCAGCCTTTTTCGCAGGCTTTGCCTCAGCGGCCGGGGCGTCTTCAGCGGCTTCCTTTTTCTTGGCAGCGGCCTTCTTGGCCTTGGGCTTTTCCTCATGAGCGTGGTCATGGCCGCAGCCTGGACCATGAACATGCCCCTCTTCATCCGCCTCAATGGCCGTTTCCAGTTCCTCACGGCTCACGGCACGCTCGGTGATCTCAGCCTTGTCGAACAGGAAATCGACAACCTTGTCCTCATAGAGGGGCGCGCGCAGCTGAGCCGCAGCCATCGGCTCTTGCTGGACATACTGGATGAAGCGCTCGCGGTCCTTCGGGTTATATTGCTGCGCGGCCTGCATGATCAGGCGGTTCATTTCCTGCTGGCTGACCTCAACCCCATTGGCCTGGCCGATTTCGGAAAGCAGCAGCCCCAGGCGAACGCGACGCACCGCGATGGTCCGATATTCTTCCCGGTCCTTTTCCATTTCGGCACGAGCGGCCTCGGGGTCTTCCTCATGCGTCGCTTCATGCTCAAGCTGACGCCAAATCTGCTCGAACTCAGCCTCGACCATGCTGGGCGGCACCTCAAAGTCATGCGAGGCAGCAAGCTGATCGAGCAGCTTGCGCTTCATATAGGTGCGGGTGAGGTTGTTATGCTCCTGCTCAATCTGGTTCTTGAACAGATTGCGCAGCTGTTCCAGGCTCTCAAGCCCCAACGTCTTGGCAAATTCGTCGTCGATCGCCGCTTCGGATGGGATTTTCACTTCCTTGATCTTAAGGTCGAAGGTCGCTGCCTTCCCCTTCAGATTCTCGGCGTTATAGTCGTCAGGGAAAGTGACATTGATCGTCTTGTCTTCGCCAGCCTTCGCGCCGATCAGTTGATCCTCAAAACCCGGAATGAGGTTGCCCGACCCGATGACGATCGACATGTCCTCGCCAGTGCCGCCTTCAAACGCGACGCCATCGACCTTGCCAACGAAATCCATGAGGATCTGATCGCCGTCCTTGGCCACATGGCCCTCTGGCGCATCTTCATAGCGCTTCTGGTTCGAAGCGAAGCGGTTGACCGCCTCGTCCACCTGCTCTTCGTTGACTTCAGCGATCAGGCGCTCAAGCTTCAGTCCCTCGATGGATGGCGCGGGGACGTCCGGGAGCACTTCCAGCTCAACCTTGATCTCCGCATCCTTGCCGTTCTCATAGCCCTCGCCCAGTTCCACGGAAGGCTGCATGGCCGGCCGCAGCTTGTTATCGGCGAGCAGCTTCTGCACGCCTTCCTGGATCGAATTGTTGAGGGCGTCACGCCGAAGGGATTCACCGTGCATTTTGCGGATGAGGTTGGCAGGCACCTTACCTGGACGGAAGCCGGGCATCCGCACTTGCGGCGCAATGGTCTTCACTTCCTTTTCAACGCGTGCGTCGATGTCCTTGGCAGTGATGGTCAGGGTATAGGCGCGCTTCAGCCCCTCGTTCAACGTTTCGACAGTCTGCATCTTTTTTACTCTAACGCTTTCTAAAGCTTGAATTTGGCTGGCGTGGCCAGTGCGCGAGCTAACGGCGAAACTGGTGCGGGCGAAGGGACTTGAACCCCCACATCTTTCGATACCAGAACCTAAATCTGGCGCGTCTACCAGTTTCGCCACGCCCGCATCGGTCGCCGGTTGGCGCGGCATAGATCAGATGCGAGCCAAGGGCAAGGGCTGGCGGCGAACGACCTCAGGAACCTACGCGGCAGGCATATATTATGTTTTAAAAGGAGAGTTCGCCAATGGCCACCAACCCCGAAATTCCGCAGCCAGACCGCATCGAGCCCCAGTCGCCGCCCGAAACCCCGCCCGACAGCCCGCCGAGCGAGACGCCGTTCCAGGAACCCCCGGAGATCGCGCCGGAGAAACCGGATTACGACAAGCCCGACCGGGGGCCAATCGAAACGCCGCCTCCGCCGGATTGACGCTAAGTCATTGTGAGCCGTTAGATAGCGTATCCGCGCTTACTGTTTGCGGGCTTGCACCGGGCCGGCTGGAACGACCTCCAAAACGATTGACCAAACCCCCAAGATAGTTTCCGAACTTGTGATTAGGAGCAAATTGGACAGCCGTTACCGAACGACCCGCCAAAACTGACGGCATCGCAATATCACTCACTCCTCGCTTATGCCAATCGATGCGGACCGGACGCTGCTCCTTGGGCGCGAAAGAACCAAAAAGCATAGCGCCTATGAGACCTGCCGCCCTGCTCTTGGGCTTTTCTCCTTCAGCCCAATCAATAGAAGGCTTCATCACCCCCAAATCAACAATTTGACCGGGAGCAATCGCAAACGACATACTTCCCAGAGAAAATGCTGTGCCGTTTGCACCCTCAACAATCCAAGTGTCAGGAACAACTTTTACAAGATAAAGGCGAGCGGCCTTACTCTTCATAACTGGCTTTTTCGAAAGAGTCACTCGCACGTCGTCTCCGGCGGGAGGGGCGGTTTCGGGCGAAAGATGGCCGCCCCGGATATCAGCCCTGATGGGGTCATAGCGGGCGAACGTCAGGACGCCGGGCGCTTTCGTTCCTTTCATGAACGCATCATCAAGGTTCTGAACTTCCACCAAAATATATGCTCCCAGGGGATCGATGGGCGCTTCTTTTGCTGCCACGGGAGCAGCCATCATTACGAGAAGTGAAAATAAAGAAATTAACCGACGCATCATTCGACTATCCTCTTTCCTACGGGCAGACCGGCAGTCGCCAATGCGAAGTAATGTTCCACACGATCTTCTATTCTACTCAGCTTTTCTATGTTCTTCACTACAAGTTTATCAACAGCGTATCGTAAGTATCCCTTGTCCGCCATGCATGTTCGTTCGACCGTATTGGTGGTTTTTCTAACAGCAGAACCTGACATCAGGCCGGTAAACAAACCTGCCAGACCGGCGGCAATGGCGTTTTGGCCAGCGGTAAGATTGCTGTTACGCGGCATGTAATATGTGGAGGGCAGACCCGCGCCTTTGGCTGTCACACCTCCGGACAGGCGATCACATTCTGAACGGTCCGCGACATATTCGTCACGCGAGACATTTGGCTTGTAAAAATAATAATATTCTCTGGCGAGTGCTGCCGAATTCCCAGTTGCAAAGAGAATTGTCGCCGACCCAATTGCTATCGTTCTACGCATGCACTCCCCCAATGCATCGTTTGCATCAGGCTATTTCATGGGCAAAAAGTCATAAATATGCAAGATTAAGGCATAGACCTATCAACCCAATGCCTTCTTCAACAATTCATTCACGACCTTCGGATTGGCCTTGCCGCCCATCGCCTTCATCGTCTGCCCGACGAAGAAGCCGAACAAAGCTTCCTTGCCGCCGCGATACTGTTCGACCATGTCGGCGTTGGCGGAAAGGACGCCTGCGATCACTTCTTCGATAGCGCCTGTGTCGGAGGTCTGCTTGAGACCCTTTTCTTCGACAATCTTTTCCGGACTGTCGCCGGTTTCCAGCATGATTTCGAACACCTGCTTGGCAAGTGTGCCGGAAAGGGTGCCATCAGCCACCAGCGCCAACAGTTCAGCCCCCTGCTGGGGACTGACAGGGCTGTCGTCCAGCGTCTTGCCGAGGCGGTTCAATGCGCCGAACAGTTCGGAGAGCAGCCAGTTGGCGGAGGCTTTCGCTACTTCGCCCTCGCTCTTCTTCTGGATGCGTGCGCCTTCGGCCAGAAGTGCCTCGAACCAGCGGGCGGTTTCGGCTTCTGCGGTCAGGACAGCTGCGTTGTAGGAGGTGAGGCCGAGTTCCGTTTCATAGCGGCGGCGCTTGGCATCAGGAAGTTCCGGAAGCGACTTGCGGCATTCGGCGAGAAAATCCTCGTCCAATTCCAGGGGCAACAGGTCGGGATCGGGAAAATAGCGGTAATCATGCGCGTCTTCCTTTGACCGCATGGACCGGGTTTCGCTCTTGTCGGGATCGAAGAGACGGGTTTCCTGGACAATCTTGCCGCCCGATTCCAGCACATCGACTTGGCGGTTCGCTTCATATTCTATGGCCTGCATGACGAAGCGGACCGAGTTGACATTCTTCGTCTCTGTGCGGGTGCCGAGTTCTTCCCCGGGCTTACGAACCGACACGTTGACGTCGGCGCGCATGGAACCTTCCTCCATATTGCCGTCACATGAGCCGACATAGCGCAGGATCGCGCGAAGCTTGCGCAGGTAGGCGCCCGCCTCCTGCGGAGAACGCATATCGGGACGGCTGACGATCTCCATCAGTGCTACGCCCGAGCGGTTGAGATCGACATAGGACCGCGTCGGATGCTGATCATGCATCAGCTTGCCCGCGTCCTGTTCGACATGGATACGCTCTATGCCGATGCGCTTGGTCGGGCTGTCCGGATCCTTTTCGTCCAGCGTCACTTCGATCTCGCCTTCGCCCACCAGCGGATGGTAGAGCTGGCTGATCTGATATCCTTGCGGAAGGTCGGCGTAGAAATAATTCTTCCGGTCGAAGCGCGACCACTGATTGATGACCGCATTGATCGCCATGCCGGTGCGAACGGCCTGCCGGATGCATTCGCGGTTGGGAACGGGCAGCATGCCCGGCATGGCGGCATCGACCAGGCTCACCTGGCTGTTGGGCTCCGCACCGAAGGCTGTGGCCGCGCCGGAGAAGAGCTTCGCCTGGCTGGTCACCTGGGCATGCACTTCAAGGCCGATCACGACCTCCCACTCGCCGGTTGCGCCCTGGATTCGGTAGGTTGACTCAGTCATAAATTTTGATCCATCGACGGAATATCAGAGGTATCAAGCCTATTAGAGGAGCGGTCAGCCAAGCCAAACCAATCACCCCCATTATGGTCATCGGATAGCCTAACTCACGGCAGGTCAGCACATAAGCGGCACCGCCCGTCATCAACGCGGTCGCGCTCGCAACCGTAAATTTCGTTGTCGATATGCCTCGAATAAGCGCGATACCCAACGACCTGAGGCTCAGCCCAACAAAACCTATTTCAACAAGCAACGCTCCAATTCTGATCACCCTGTCAAAATCCGGAGGTGATTGAGCCAGTTGCACTCCAAGATAAGCACTTAAGAAAGCCCCGAAGGTTAGATTAACGAAGTCAAAAACCCGCTCCGCCTCCTGAGCTTCAAAGGCCATATCATCGCCTTGATGCCTCCCCCTCACCACCACTTCCCCGGCCGCGCGGTGAAATTCGCTCGTTCCTCTATCGCGAAGCCTGCATTCAGCACCCCCTGCTCATCCAGGGGCTTGCCGATGATTTGGAGACCCAGCGGCAAGCCCTGCGCGTCGAGGCCGCCAGGCACCGACATCGCCGGGAGGCCGGCCAGCGAAGCAGGAACGGTGAAGACGTCGTTCAAATACATCGCCAGCGGGTCGGCCTGCTTTTCTCCCAACGCGAAGGCCGCGCTGGGGGCAGTGGGGGTCAGCAGCAGGTCACAGCTTTCCCACACCTTTTCGAAATCGCGGGCGATCAAGGTGCGGACTTTCTGTGCCTGTGTGTAATAGGCGTCGTAGAAACCGGCACTGAGCACATAGGTGCCGATCATGATTCTGCGCTTCACCTCCGCGCCAAAACCGGCAGCGCGGGTGGCGGCGTACATGTCCTGCAGACCCGCTCCTTCTGGAAGTTCACGATGTCCGTAGCGGACACCATCATAGCGTGCGAGGTTGGACGACGCCTCTGCGGGAGCGATGATATAATAGGTCGGCAACGCGTATTGGGTGTGAGGCAAGGAGACCTCGACGATCTCCGCTCCCGCATCCTTCAGGAACGCGATACCCTGCTCCCAGAGCGCCTCGATCTCGGCAGGCATGCCAGCGACGCGATACTCTTTGGGTATGCCAACGCGCTTACCCTTCAGGTCACTGGAAAGGCCGGCTTCCCATTGCGGTACCGGCAGGTCGAGCGAGGTCGCGTCACGCGGGTCGAAGCCCGCCATATTTTCCAACATGATTGCGCAATCGCGCACATCGCGGGCCATTGGCCCTGCCTGATCGAGCGAGCTGGCGAAAGCGACGATGCCCCAGCGCGAGCAACGGCCGTATGTCGGCTTGATACCGGAAATGCCCGTGAAGGCTGCCGGCTGCCGGATGGAGCCGCCCGTGTCGGTGCCGGTCGCCGCTGGGCAGAGACGCGCGGAAATTGCCGAAGAACTGCCGCCGGAAGAGCCGCCGGGAGCCAGGTCGGCGTTGCCGCCGTCGGCGCGGCGCCAGGGCGAAATCACATTTCCGAAATAGCTCGTCTCATTGGAGGAGCCCATCGCGAACTGATCGAGATTGAGCTTCCCGAGCATCCCGGCCCCGGCCTCGAACAAATGGCGGGAAACGGTAGATTCATAAGTGGGAACGAAACCTTCCAGAATATGGCTGGCGGCGGTTGTCTGGACACCCTGTGTGCAGAAAAGGTCCTTCATGCCGATAGGAACGCCAGATAACGGCAGCAGCTTTCCGTCGGTCCGCGCCTTATCCGCGGCATCGGCGGCGGCAAGCGCGTGATCCGGTGTTTCGACGATAAAGGCATTCAAGGCCCTGGCGGCTGCGACATTGGCATTGAACGCCTCCGCTACTTCGCGCGCGGTAAAGTCGCCCTTGCGGAAGCCATCGCGGATGCTGGCGACGGTGAGATCGGTGAAGTCGGTCATTATTCGATCACCTTGGGCACGGCAAAGAAGCCATGTTCAGCTTGCGGCGCGTTGGCGAGCACCTTTTCGCGGACATTGCCGTCAGTCACGATATCCTCTCGCAGATACAGCTTCTTGGGAATAACGGCGGTCATCGGCTCTACGCCAGTGACGTCTACCTCCCCAAGCTGTTCCACCCAGCCAAGGATATTGTTGAGTTCGGGCACCAGCGCATCGGCCTCGGCATCACTGATCGCGAGGCGAGCGAGGCTGGCGATTTTCTTGACGGTTGCATGATCGACAGACATGTCCAGCCGCTAGCACCCGCTCAGCATTGCTTCAAGCCGCTTTCCTATTCAAAGGGCTGACCGGCGGCTTTCCCATCAATGAAAAGCTGGCGGCGCCGGACCGGGCGGATGTCCACCTTGCCCTGCCTTATGGCTTCCGCAATGGCTTGGCGCTCCGCTTCGCTTGGAGAAGCCTGGCGCGCGGAAATGACTGGCCAGACCGCAACGGGTCCACTGCCCTGTTGCTCCTGCCACCGACCATTGAGCGCATAGATAGGCCGCACCATTGGGTCGCAATTGTCGCAAGGCGTGGTGATCAACACCGCGCTGCTTTCGCTAGGGCGGTACAGCAGAACGCAGCTTTGGGAAGGTCCGCACATGTCACTGCCTGAAAGGCGTGTCTGAAGGTCTTCCGGTAACGCCACCTTTGCCGGCAGGATGGTCAGCCTGCGGTCGAGCGTTTCGGCGGCGATGCGGCGCTGGTCAAGCTCCGTCGCGTCCCACCGATATTTGGCCTGCTGAATCTCCTTCGCACGTTTGCGGATTTCAGCGTTGCCGCTTTTTGCGAGGTCCCGCACGGCCTGCTTTCCGGTTGGACCAAAGTCGAACCAGAGAGCCGCCCAGTCGAAGCGGCCCAGCGGCGTCCGCCCATCTTTCAGCCGCGCAACCTGGTCCCGGGTGGAGAGCGCCCCAAAACTCAAGAGCGGCGTCGAAAGTATGAACGCTATGCCGCAGAGCAGGATCGCCAGCACCAAATTCGCCCTTCGAAGAGGCATGGCCCAGCCCGCGCGCTTCCATGCCAACGCAACCGCATAGGCAACGCCGAACGCCATGGCGATGGCGGTAAACACCACCGCCCACAATCTGTCGGGAGTGAGGCCATATTGGCCGATCCGGAGCCCGGTCGATATCGCCGCAATCACGGCGAGTGGCAAAATCGTCGCGCCCAGAGCCATCGCGCCCCAGCGCAACGCGGGCAACTTTGCCTCATCTTCGGTCGAATCGCCGATCACGGCATTGATAAGCAGAATGGCGGCACTGATTGTGGAAAGAAGAATGGGCGTCGTGGAGCGGGTCGCATCCCATAGCGGCGTCAATCCGGTGAACGGAAGGGCTAGAACGAACAGCAACAATCCAGCGCCCAATATCGGGGCCAGCACCGAAAATATGGTCATCGCTACCCGTTGAAGCATGGCAAGCATTCGGTCGCGGTCCCGCAGCAGTCCAATGCCCGCGCCGAGTGCTGCTCCCAACAGGCCCATGATGAACCAATCCTCGCGAAGCGCCTCTCTCAGGAATGTGATGCCGATCAATTGGAACAGTTCTGAAAGGAGCAACGCCAGCAACATGACGATGCCGGCAAAGGCCCAGGCCAGAAACCACAGGACCACGGTAGTCCAAGCGCGATCATGCACAGACGCGTAGGGAAAGGCTGTTCGCCAATCGAACGCACCCTCCGACCGTTCACGCCAGGACTGGAACAGTGGCGCGGCGATGGCGACCGCAATAGCCGCACAAAGGAGCCGCCAGCCATTGGCGGCGTACCAGTCGTCAGGGCCACCATTCCAATAAATGACGGAGGATACGACCAGAGCGGCCAACAGGGAAAAAGTCGCCGTCGAACGCCATTCCCGGCGCTCCAGCGTAAAGCCGAACACCGTCACTCCAGTGCCGATGAGGGTCGCGAGCGCAAGGCGGAAACTGTCCGGGGGCGATCCCGCGACGCTGTCTCCCAGCCAGTGAACGACGATCCCTGCGACACCGCCCAGCAGAAAGAGGAGCCATGTCCTGAAAGCCCAGCCCTGCTGATCATCGACTTCCATATCATGCCCTCCCCAATCCGCTGCACAAGATGTTAGGGTGTAGAGTGGCAATCCGCAAACGCCAGAAAACTTGAGCTTCCTGCATAGGGATTGCCGCCGCCAGAGGATTCAGCTCTCCCTGGAAGCAAGCCGCCGGGCCGTCACAAGCGTTTGAGTGAGGAAAAGCAGGATGAATATTATTCCGACGGACCCGACAAAGAGATCGAAGCCCGAAGCCGGAGCGAACAGGGCCGGTGCCGGGCCAAAGGCCATCATAGCCAAGGTCAGCGTTATAAGGACCAGCCTGAGCTCGGTAGGTCCCGCGGCGAGATAGGAAAGCTTCAGTTCGCCCATTACACGGGCAGCAAGATAGGCGTGAACGGAAAGCAGCAAGTAGCCCGCAAGCGCGATCAGAGCGACGTCCAGCCTTATATATGGACTAAACCCCATTCCAACGAGGATGAGCAGCGTTGTAATGCCGTCACAACTATGATCGATAAAATAGCCAAAGGATGGCCGTTCAACATGACGATACCGTGCCAGGCTTCCATCCATGGAATCGCCGAACCATTGCACGACATAACCGCCGATCGCCAGCCAAAGCCAGCCTACAGCAAAGCTGCTTGCCGCATAGCCGGCGAATATCGCCACCGCCCCCACGACACCGATGGTGGTAAGATGATCCGGCTTAACCCACAGGGGCATTCGGCTGCACAACCACAGTAAAAGCCTGCGTTCCGAGGCGGCCAAAAGATTTGCCTGAATTCGGGTTATCGGCTTGGGAGAATGTCCGGTCTGTTCTGTCATGGCGCCTTATCTAGGGTCCGCGCCTGTTAGGCAACACTTGCCCGGTGCTTAATTGATAATCGCGGTTGGCGTTGACGACGGGGCAGTTATTCGCAAAGGCTGCAAGCGAGGGACAACATCACTCAAATAAGTTAACCGGCAAGCTGTTGTTCACCCAATCCCCTTGCATGACAAACGGCATCCGTGCTTGGAAGACGGAAGCCGTGCCCCGACCCTGTCAGTTACATTGCGTTATCGGAGAGCCATTTGGCCCGCAAATTTCTTTATCTGGTAGCCATATTGATCATGCTCGTGGTGGCTGGCGCCTTTGCCTATCGGATATGGGGCGAGCAGCTGATGACCGCCGCCATGGTTCCCTCCGCTGACTATGTTCCATTGAAGCGCTTGCGGCAGAATGCCTATGAGTCGCCGCGCATGTGGTATGCGCGGCCGGACATTGCGCACGATAATCCGGCGCTTTGGACGCCCCATGGCGTTGAAGCTGGTAAGGCAGGATCCGCGGCGATATTCTTCATTCACCCGACATCCTATCTGGAACGGGAAAGCTGGAACGCACCGCTGGACGATGTTGAAGCCTCGGATCGTGCTAAACTGTTCATCCAGAGTCAGGCCAGTGCATTCAACAATGCCGGTGAGATCTGGGCCCCGCGTTACCGCCAGGCGACCTTCGGCGCCTTCCTGACCGGCAAGGTGGAGGCAAAGCGGGCATTGTCGGCCGCCTATATCGATGTCCTTTCCGCCTTTGACGAGTTTCTGGCCCGCAATCCCCAGCGGCCACTGATCCTTGCCGGGCATAGCCAGGGCGCACTGCATCTCGTCCGGCTGTTGCGGGAGCGTGTCGCCGGAACCCCCATCGCCAGCAGAGTGGTCGCCGCCTATGTGGTTGGCTGGCCGATTTCTGTCGAAAATGACTTGCCTGACCTGGGGATGCCGGCTTGTGGCGACAAGGCGGAAACGGGTTGCATCTTGAGCTGGCAAAGCTTTGCCGAACCAGCCGATCCGGCCGCTATTCAGACGATTTACGATACAAGCGTCGGTTTCAATGGCAAATCGCGGAAGGGCACCCACATGCTTTGCACCAACCCGTTGACCGGCGCGCCGGACAGCGAGGCGGCCGCAAATCTGAACCTTGGCACACTAATCCCCGATGAGGAGATGAGCGGCGCTGCGCTAATTCAAGCGGCTGTTCCCGCCCGTTGCGACGCACAAGGCTATTTGCTGATAGGGGATCCGCCAGAGCTTGGCCCCTATGTGCTGCCCGGCAACAATTACCATGTTTATGATTATGCGCTTTTCTGGGCGAATGTCCGGGCAGATGCGAATGAAAGGCTAAAGTCATTTCTGACGCGCTGATCACCGCCGACAGAACGCAGTTCCGCGCGGCGCTGCCCTCGGGCGGGCGATTGATCGGCCTGGATGTAGGCACGAAGACTATCGGCCTGGCGCTGTGCGATGCCGGCTGGTCTATCGCCAGCCCGGCCCACACCCTCACACGGACGAAATTCACCAAGGACAAGGCTGCGCTGGCCAAATTTATGGGGGAGCAGCAGGTGAAAGGGATCGTCGTCGGACTACCCTTCAACCTGGACGGAAGCGAATCGCCTCGAAGCCAGTCCAGCAGGGCCTTCGCCAGAAATATGACGGATCTGGGCCTTCCCATATTGCTGTGGGACGAGCGCTGGTCGACGCAGGCGGTGACGCGGACGCTGATCGATGCCGACGCCAGCCGAGGACGCCGGGGCGAGTTGGTCGACAAGCTGGCCGCGAGCTACATCCTGCAGGGGGCAATCGACGCGCTATGCAGCTGATGGAGTGATCGCTCCACTTTGCATCAAAATTGGCTGAGAGAAATCAGGGATCTGGAAAGATCACGCGCCCTTGTTTTCCCGGCGCTATCGCCAGGGCCAGGTTCGAAATGACATCAAATGTTCTCAAAACGAACCCAATGTCGGTTGCTGACAAATAGGAATAGACCTACCCCCCGCAAGCCAAAAGATTGTTCACAATTGACTTTCCGAGGCGCCTTCATGGCTGCTTGTAGCGCCCCGAAGGAGCAGGTCCGCGCCTGTTTGCTTTAATGATGAGGCTGTTATCCCATGTCCCTTTATGACGCCGATGACACCGCCGACATTCTCGAATTTCTTTGCCTTATGGAAGTCATCAGTTTTGAAGATTTCGAGTTTGCCCTGGTCTTTTCCCAATTGAAGGCGAGTGTATTGGGCCAGGCTGCGGATCACAGCTGGGTGCTTCCCGCAGGGCGTAGCGGCAAGCATTTCTTCCTCGCCGGTACTGGCATCAACGGGGGGCATCATAGCATCGCAGCGCACGATATCGCCTGCATCCACCCATCAGCGCCGCTCTCATCGCCAGCCCGTTTGAGCGAGGCCGCCCATTCATTCGACAAGCTTGCCAAACGCGGACTGCGTACCTGCCTGCTCTACGACGCCGCTGAACCGAAAATCGGTCGAGATCTGTTGAACATGACAGATGGCGAGCGAGGCGTCGCATGGGAGATTCCCGCTGCGTCGGCACGCAGGACGAGCGGTTTCCTGTTTTCGCGGAACTGGAAGAGCGGCGTCTGCGAGCAGGTCGTCAAGGTGCTCGACAACTATCTTCCGACCCTCTCCCCAGCGAC
Source organism: Rhizorhapis suberifaciens (assembly GCF_014200045.1). GTDB lineage: Bacteria > Pseudomonadota > Alphaproteobacteria > Sphingomonadales > Sphingomonadaceae > Rhizorhapis > Rhizorhapis suberifaciens. The sequence continues at coordinate 268,457 of NZ_JACHOV010000001.1, read as the reverse complement.
GAGGCGCGGCTTCTCTCACCATATCGAAATAGGCGGTAACACATAGATGAGCTTCACACTTCATCTCATCCGAGGGCCCACCAGCACCGGCAAAACTGCGGCCGCTGTCGCCCTTGCCGAACGAACCGGCGCACCGGTGATTTCACTGGATCGGGTGCAGTGCTGTTTCGAGATATCGACCGGAAGCGGCCGACCGATGCCAAGCGAGCTGCGGGGCACACAAAGGATTTATCTCTGTTCGCGGAAGTTGATCCAAGGCGTCATTGCGGCAGACGAGGCAAATGAGTTGCTCAAACGGCGTGTAGCCGAGTGCGCTGTCAGCAGCGAGTTGGTCATTCTGGAAGGCGGCTCGGTATCCCTGCTGAACAGAATGATTTCGGACCCCTATTGGGAGCGCTTTCAGTGGCGGGCAGACAGCCTTCAACTGGGCGATCCCGACATGTTCCTGACCCGCGCAAGGGCTCGGGTTCAGGAGATGTTCCAGCACAGGGAAGGACAACCGTCATTACTGGACGAACTTGTCTCCCTATGGTCTGATCCGGCCACCCATCCCATTCTCGAGGACATTGATGGATATCGCTATGTCATCCGCTTCGCCAGGGAACACGGGTTTCCAGTGCCGCAGATCGTTGAACTGGACCGTCGACGCCAGCGCCAGCTGATCGAGGGCATAGCCGAGGAGTATCTTGATCATGCCCGATGGCAGACACGCGAGTTCCATCCGCTGCCGCTGAGCTGGCAGGGGGATGCGCAACATAACGAGGCGCAAATTCTCCCTGTCAACGCGATCCCTGCTGGTTCATGATTGGAAAGGCGGGCTGTTGACGCGCATGGACGGTAACAGGATGGGCGAGATGCAATCAGTGTGCGTATTCTGCGGCTCGGCTGAGGACGCCGATCCGGCTTACCTGCGCTCAGCGGCGCATTTGGGCCGCGCGCTTGCGCAGGCCCGTTTGACGCTCATTTACGGCGGCGGCGGTGTTGGCCTGATGGGCGCTTGCGCACGCGCGGCGCATGAAGCAGGTGGTCGAGTGCTGGGGCTTATCCCTGAATTTCTCGTGGCTCCTGAACGTGCTCTTGAGATCGTCGAGCACGTCGTGGTGGAAAGCATGCACGATCGCAAGATGCGGATGTTTGAACAGTCCGACGCCTTTGTGGCGCTGCCGGGCGGGATCGGCACGCTGGAGGAAATCGTCGAAATTTTATCCTGGCGCCGACTGGACCTGCATAGCAAGCCTGTGGTGTTCTATAACCGGGAAGGGTTCTGGCAACCGCTGTTCGACCTTTTTCAGCACACGGTGGACGCCGGTCTGACACCTCCTGAGTTCATGCAGGCATGGATCGCTGTCGATCGCGTCGAGGATATTGTGCCCGCGCTGCAGGGCGCGAACTATGAGGCTGAACCGCCGCCATTGCCGTTGAGCCGCACTTTCTCTTGAGCTTCTGGCCCTGCTGGAATAAGCCCGGCAGCCATGCAGTCATCCTCGCCGTCCAAGTCCAGCAAGTCCGGCCTTACCGGACGGGAAAATTTTCCGCACCGCCATCTGTTGGGCATGGAGAAGCTTCAACCCTGGGAAATCCGTTTCCTCCTGGATGAAGCGGAGAACTGGGTGGCGCTCAACCGCCGCTCGGCCAAGCATGACGATCGGCTGGCCGGCCTGACGCAGATGAACGCATTCTTTGAGAATAGTACGCGCACGCTGCTGTCGTTTGAGGTTGCTGGCAAGCGGCTGGGCGCGGACGTCGTCAACATGCATGCGGCGCAATCAAGCGTGAAGAAGGGCGAGACGCTGATCGATACGGCGGTGACGCTGAACGCCATGCGCGCCGATGTGATCGTGATCCGGCATCAAAGCTCCGGCGCGGTGCAGTTGATCGCGGACAAGGTCGATTGTCCGGTGCTGAACGCAGGCGACGGGCGGCATGAGCACCCCACTCAGGCGCTGCTCGACGCGCTGACCATCCGGCGGCGGAAGGGACGGATCGAAGGATTGATTGTGGCCATTTGCGGCGATGTGCTGCACAGCCGTGTAGCCCGATCAAATATCATCGGGCTTTCCACCTTGGGCGCGGAAGTGCGGGTGATCGCGCCGCCAACGCTGATGCCGGACGCAATCGGCCAGATGGGCGCGATCTCCTTTACCGACTTCGATGAGGGGCTGAACGGCGCAGATGTGGTGATGATGCTGCGGCTTCAAAGCGAGCGGATGGAAGGGGGGTTCATCCCCTCCCCGCGCGAATATCATATGCTTTACGGGCTGACGCCGGAGCGGCTGGCGAAGGCGAAGCCGGATGCGCTGGTCATGCATCCAGGGCCCATGAACCGGGGCGTCGAGATCACCAGCGGAGTCGCCGATCATCCCCAACGTTCCGCCATTACAGAACAAGTGGAGATGGGTGTGGCGGTACGCATGGCCTGCCTGGATGTGCTTACGCGCAGCGCACGGGGGGTCGAAGGATGGGCGTGAACCGCCTTTTAGCCATTACTAATGGCCGCCTGGTCGATCCGGCGGGATCCATGGTGGAGCCAGGCGTCCTGCTGTTGAAGGGAGATGCCATCCTAACGGCGGGCAAAGTTGAGGTTCCGGCGGAGGCGGAGGTGGTGGACGCCAAGGGTCTGCTAGTGGCACCGGGCATTGTGGATCTGGGCGTATTCAAGACCGACAAGCCCGCTTTTCATTTCGGCGGCATCACGCGAGCCGCGCTTATGCCCGATCAGTCGCCGGTGCTGGACGATCCGGGGCTGGTCCAGCATGCCGCCCGCGCCGGTAAGCCGGATTTCTGGGTTCACCCGCTAGCGGCGGCGACGCGAGGGCTTGAAGGACGTGAACTAGCCGAAATGGCGATGATGAAAGCGGCCGGAGCCAGGGCCGTAGCCACGGGGCGGCGATGGATCGCAAATTCCGGGGTGATGCTCCGGGTGCTCACCTATGCAGCGGCGCTGGAACTGGTTGTCATTGCTCATGCCGAAGATGACGGGCTGACCGCTCATGCCGTGGCGACATCCGGTGAAACCGCAACGCGGCTGGGCCTGCCCAGCGCTCCAGCCTGTGCAGAGGCCATTGCCATTGCGCGGGACATCATGCTGGCGCGGCAGGCGAAGGCGGCCATCCACTTCCGCAATGTGACGACGGCTCAGGGTTTTGAATTGGTGCGGAAGGCAAAGGCGGAGGGGCTGGCCGTGACCTGCGGGATCAGCCCTGCATATTTGTTTCTATCCGATAATGCGGTTTCCGACTTCCGTACTTTTGCCCGGCTATCCCCGCCGCTGAGGAGCGAGGAGGACCGCAAGGCCGCGCTGGCCGCTGTCAGCGACGGCACTGTGGACGTCATTTCATCAAGCCACGATCCCCGCGGACCAGAGGATAAGCGCCTGCCCTTCGCTGACGCCGCGCCAGGAATGGCGGGAGCGGAAACATTGCTGGCGCTGTCCCTTAACCTGGCGCGCGATGGCGTTGTCGGAATGAACCGGCTCTTCGCGCTGCTGACGGCGAACCCTTCCCGAATACTTGGCATCAACGCCGGGACCTTTGCGGAGGGCGCGGCCGCGGACATCATCCTGATCGATCCTGAAACACCCTGGCAGGTGGACTCCGACAAGATGGCGGCTGCGGCGGGCAATACCCCGTTCGATCGAATGCCGGTACAGGGACGGGTACGCAGAATCATGAAGGGCGGCCAGTTTTTGAACTGACCGCCCATCGGGAATGTGGTTTTGATGGCTGTTCAGGTTCCGCGCGACGCGATTTGCTTCAGATCGCGGGATACCCATTGAGTGGCTGCCGCGCCATTTATGCTGCGAACAAAGCAAACGGAGCCCTTCGCCCTTAGTTGACCGCAAAGCCGTTCGGCATCGGCGCGGCTTTCGAAGCCGGATAGCGCGAGACGATGGAAGGTGCGGCCTTTAACCTGTGTCCGATTGGCAATCGAGGTGAAGCTACGGATATTCTGGTAACGACTGCTGAGCTTGCGCCAAGCCTGGTCGACGGCTCCGGCGCTGCTGAACGCACCGAGCTGCACGGCATAGCCCGACCCGCCCGCCCGGTAAGGCATTTTCTTTGGCGCAGGCATGGCCGCCGGGATTGATACGGGCTGGATCATTGCCAAAGCAGGCCTTGCAGGTTCAGCAGCGGGCGTGACCTCGGCAAAGTTTTCGTTTTCAGCCGCAGGTTCCGGAGAATAGGCTGGGGGGGTGAGCTCGGGCGCTGACACCATTTGAACCGTTGCGGGTTCAGCCGCTGCGTTCAACGCCAGCGCGACGGGAAGGCCAGGGTCGGCCTGGGGCGTGACGCCGATAAGCTGCGCTACCTGCTGCGCATGAGCCCCGGGGCGGGCGAGCACGGCCCATTCCGTTACGCGCTTGCCTGCATCGGCGGGGGAAAGATCCTGGCTGGCAACCAGCTTCGATTCTTTCCAACGGCCCGCCAGCGCGAGCGTGTAGGCAAGGTTTTGGCGCACCTTTGCCGTAGCATCGGGCTGCCGCGCTTCGGCCCAGAGAATGCGAAGCCCCTCATCCGTATCGCCGGTCAGCGCCATGGCAAGGCCATAATCGGCCGCAGGAACGACATCCATATTCTGTTGCAAAAGGTCGTGGGCGGCGTCGCTCCGTCCCCCCGCTATGCGGGACATGGCAAGGCCGATCACCGTCCGGGCATCCGTCTGGCCGAGTGAAATGGCGCCTTCAAAGCTGGTTTCGGCGGACGCAAATCGGCCTTCATTGAGATAGACCTGGCCCAGCGCTGCACGGAGGTGCGCGTCATTCGGACTGGCCGCGACTGCAGCTTCAGCCGACGCCACCGTCTTGGAAAGCTTGCCCGGCTGATCGACGTTAAGCGCGGCAATCCCCCTGCTTCCCGGCGAAGACGTTGTGGCGCAGCCAGCCATAGTGGCCCCCAAAATGAAGGACGACGCTGCGAATTTGAAGAAAGCTGAGCGTTTCATGCCTTGTTCCCTGATCAGGCTCTGGCTGCACGCCGTGGCTTCAATTGCCCGGCGAGTTGTTCCACATGCGGCGATTGTTGCAGAAGTTCGTCCAGCGCCTGGATTACCAACTGTTGCGCCGAACGATTGGTGACTGCGCAGGCAAGCCTCAGTTTCAGATGACGATCCGGATCGAGACGGAGGGTGAACGCCGCCTTCGCCTGGCGCTGCCCTGGCCCCGTGGATTTGGACCTGGCCTTCGCCGTCCCTGCCTTGGTGGCGGAGGCTTCTTCCTCGAACTGTCCGACCTTTTCCACCAGCATCTGGCGCTGTTCGACTATTGCAGGCACCTCAACGGGAGCAACGACTAGCTCATCGACGAGCGCTACCGGAGGCTCCGGCTCTGCCACTGGCGTGTGGCTCGGCAGCGGCGACAGACCCGCATGGGGCTGATTCACGACGGGCGCGGTATCGCTATCCTCGCCCATGTCGTTCCAGCCAAGGTCTTCATGGCCGAGGGTCATGCCCCCCATGCCGCCCATATATTGACGCCGCATCGCCGGCTTGGCCGCACCCTTGCGAGCCAGCAAACCCGAGGTGAGAGAGGCAAATGGTTTTGGTTCGCCCATGTTCACATCCCTCACTTTACTGGCCAATCACGCGGCGGCCAAAGCCGCCCATCGGCCGCGGCGCGCCCAAATGCCCGCTCGCCATTTGCGGAGTGGCAAAGACTGTGCGGCGGAAATTCTTTTCCAGTCGGTCGGAAACATAGCTCCAGAGCGCCACCACTTCCTGAGCGGACCGGCTTTTGGGATCGACTTCCATCACCGTCCGGCCATCGATCATCGACGCGGCGAAGTCAGTGCGATGATGCAGCGTCACTGGAGCGACGGTCCCATGCTGGGAAAGTGCGACCGCAGCCTCCGACGTGATCTTCGCCTTTGGCGTCGCGGCGTTCACCACGAAAATAAGCGGCTTGCCTGCACGTTCGCAAAGATCGACCGTGGCGCCAACCGCCCGCAAGTCATGCGGGCTAGGCCGGGTCGGCACGACGATCAGTTCAGCAACGGAAATGACGCTTTGGATCGCCATGGTAATGGCGGGCGGCGTGTCGATGACCGCCAGCTTGAAGCCTTGCTGACGAAGGATCTCCAGATCGGACGCGAGCCGAGCCACAGTGGTTTGCGCAAAGGCGGGATATTCGGCCTCCCGTTCGTTCCACCAATCCGCCAGCGAGCCCTGCGGATCGATATCGATCAGGACAACCGGGCCAGCGCCTGCATTTTGTGCCTGAACGGCGAGATGACCTGACAAAGTTGTCTTGCCGGATCCGCCTTTTTGCGATGCCAAAGCTAGGACGCGCACAATCTTCCCCTTGAATTGCGGAGTTTCATGATGATTGCCACGCCGGCCGCTAACATCTGGTTAATGGCGCAAGAGCACCAAATGGCAATTCCGTGCGGTCGCTTTATGGTCGATGTAGAATTAACCGGCTGCTGATATATATAGCGATATTGAATTGGGCTTTTTGGGGTGGGAGGCCATGTACGTGAAGTTGTTTTTTTCGGTGATCGGCGGCGCATGTCTTGCCTGTGCAATGCCTGTCATTGCGCAGGTCAAGAACAGCGCGGCCGACGTCAAAGCCGGCGTAGAGGCCTGGCAACGCGCCGATTACACCGCCGCGATCGCGAAATGGCGTCCCGCAGCCAATGCAGGTGATGCCGATGCGCAGTTCAATCTGGGCCAGGCTTATAAACTTGGCTGGGGCGTCCCGATGGATTTGCCGGTCGCAACGGAATGGTTCCGGAAAGCGGCTGCCCAAGGACACGTTCGGGCGGAAGACAATTATGGCTTGCTGCTTTTCCGGTCGGGAAAACGCCCAGAGGCGATGCCCTATATCCAGAAGTCGGCCAGTCGCGGAGAACCCCGGGCGCAATATATTTTGGGCACCGCCCTCTTCAATGGTGAAAATGTACAAAAGGACTGGGTTCGCGGTTATGCGATGATGACCCGCGCCGTGGCGCAAGGCCTGCCCCAAGCGACGACGAGCCTTGCTTTGATGGACCAATATATTCCGATGGATCAGCGGCAAGAAGCCACCAAGCTCGCCGCCGAACTTGAAAAGCAGGAGCGCAGCAACATGCTGGCCGGCACGAAGATGCCGCAGCAACCAGCAACGGGAACGAGCGCGGGCGCGCCGTTCGCTTCCACCAGTTCCGCCAAACCCAAGCCGATCCTGCCCACAGATCTGCCGCCCTCTACGGTGGCAGGCACGCCCATGGTGCAGCCGATCCCCGCTCCGGCTGTTCCCGCTGCCAAGCCTTCAACGAAACCGGTAGAGAAGCCAGCAGTCGCCAAGGCGCCAACTCCAGCCACCAAGTCCGCCACATTGCCCGCCGGCAACTGGCGCGTTCAACTCGGTGCGTTCAGCGACGAGGCCAAGGCGCGCACGCTTTGGACTAACCTGTTGACGCGCGTGAAAGGCCTGGACGCCTATCAACCCTATCTGGTGAAGGAAAATGCCGTCACTCGGCTGCAGGCGGGGCCCGTTGCCAGCCAGTCCGCCGCGCTAAAGCTATGTGCGACCGTGAGAAAGGCCGACGCCGATTGTATCGTGAAGCAGCGCTAAAGTATGATCATTTAAATTGTCTCACCACCGCTCGTGTCGAGCGAAGTTGAGACAGGTTGAGCCAAGTCAACTTCCTTCGACTTCGACCTTCGGCTGACGTTATCCCGAGCGCCTGCCTTGCAGGCACTCGGGTCCGGAACGAACGGTTCAATCCAAGATAATCATGTTATAGTTCCTCACCACGCCCGAAAATTGGACATTGCGCCCGGCGGGCTTGGGTGCGAGAGCGGTGCCATGCTTTCTGATCGTGTGATATTCTGTGACGGCGAGGCGCTGGTCCTCGACAAGCCCGCGGGCCTTGCCGTCGATCCGCCGAAAAATGGCGGCCTGAGCCTTGAGAACCATCTCGCCAGCCTGACCTTCGGGTTTCAGCGTTGGCCCACAGCGGTGCATCGACTCGATCGTGACACCAGCGGCTGCCTGTTGCTGGCGCGGAACCCAAAGGCGCACAAACGCTTCGCCGCCGCCTTTGAGGCGCGACAGGTCGTGAAGGGCTATGTCGCCGTGGTGGAGGGCGTGCCCGCCGACGCTTCGGGATTGATCGATCTGCCACTCATGAAGGTGAGCAGCGCTGAGGAGGGCTGGCGCATGGTGGTCGATCCGCGCGGCAAATCAGCGGTGACGCGGTGGGAAAAACTTGCGGAAAAGGATGGCCGTAGCTTCATTCGTTTCTTTCCGGAAACCGGGCGGACGCATCAGATCCGGGCGCATGCGCTTTACGGACTGGGCGCAGCGATCGTGGGCGATCCGGTCTATGGGACCGGCCGGAGCAAGGGACCGATGTTGCTGCATAGTCATTTCCTTTCACTGTTGAGAGAAGGGAAACCGCCGGTAGAAGCCACTGCCCCTCTGCCGGATCGTTTTATCGCCGCGGGTTTTGGGCCTGAACTGCTCGATGTTTGATCGGGAAAAATATCAGCTACCGGCGGATGCCATCGAGGAACGATTCATCACCGCCAGCGGTCCGGGCGGCCAGAATGTGAACAAGGTGGCGACTGCCGTTCAGTTGCGGGTCGATCTGTATCACCTGGGGCTCCCGCCCTATGCCTTTCGGCAATTGAAGGCGCTGGCTGGATCACGTGTGACAAATGAGGGCGTGCTGGTTCTGACGGCGCAACGCTTTCGTACGCAAGATGCAAATCGGCAAGATGTACGGGAACGGCTGGTCGACATGATCGCCAAAGCGCATGAACGGCAAGCGCCAAGGATCAAGACCAAGCCGAGCAGATCGGCCAAGGCGAAACGGGTCGAGGGTAAGGTTGCGCGGGGTGCCATCAAGAAGGGGCGCGGCAAGGTGCAACTGGATTGACGGAGACGAACCATGTTTACGTTCGACATTGATCTCGCAGCATCCAAGGCGGACCTTTATGCGGAGCTTTTAACGGCCGCGCAGGCATTGACGCATAGCGAGCCGGACCCGATTGCCAACATGGCCAATGTCGCGGCGCTGATATGGCAATATATGCCGGGGTTGAACTGGGCGGGCTTTTACCGGCTGATCAACGACGAACTGGTGCTGGGACCGTTTCAAGGAAAGCCCGCCTGTCTTCGCATCCCCTTGGGTCAGGGCGTGTGCGGCACCGCCGCTCTGAGTGGTGAGACCCAGTGCGTCGCGGATGTGCATAGCTTTCCCGGACATATTGCTTGCGATGCGGAGTCACGTTCGGAGATCGTGGTGCCGGTTGTTCATGCCGGACGGCTATTGGGGGTATTGGATCTCGACAGCCCCGTTCCAGCACGGTTCGATCAGGAGGATGTCGCCGGACTGAAGCGGCTGGTGGAACATTTGGCGTTCTCGCTGGCAGGCTGATGTTGTTGAACCTGCTCTTCCATGTCGATTTAGAGTGAGGTGCCATCAAATCTGCATCAATGCCCGTACCTCCCGAGCGAAGTCGAGACACGCTCAGGCTTGGCCAGCGCCCTCGACTTCGCTCGGAGGGACGGAAGGGATTCCGATTTTGCGCCAGCCACTCCAAAAAAAAATGCCTGCATCCCTCCGCTTTTTTCGGAGAGAGGGATTTGCATTTATTCGCCGTCGTCGTCCGCATCGGGGCCGGACATCATGGCCTCTGCAACACTTTCGGTCTTGCCCCGGATCGCCTTTTCCAGCTTGGCGCAAAGCTCGGAATTTTCCTTGAGGAAAGTCTTCGCATTTTCGCGGCCCTGACCAATACGGACGGAGTCGTAGCTGAACCAGGCGCCGGACTTTTCAACCAGGCCGGCCTTGACACCCAAGTCAAGAATTTCGCCGATCTTGGAAATACCTTCGCCATACATGATGTCGAATTCGACCTGCTTGAAAGGCGGCGCAACCTTGTTCTTCACGACCTTCACGCGCGTGGTGTTACCCACAATATCGTCACGATCCTTGATCTGGCCAGTGCGGCGGATGTCAAGGCGAACCGAAGCGTAGAATTTCAGCGCATTACCGCCGGTCGTTGTTTCAGGATTGCCGTACATGACGCCGATCTTCATGCGGACTTGGTTGATAAAGATCACCATGCAGCGCGAGCGGCTGATGGAACCGGTCAGCTTGCGTAATGCCTGGGACATGAGACGCGCCTGAAGACCGACATGACTATCGCCCATTTCGCCTTCGATTTCCGCGCGCGGAACAAGCGCTGCGACCGAGTCCACCACCAAAACGTCGATTGCATTGGAGCGGACCAGCGTATCGACGATTTCTAGCGCCTGTTCGCCCGTATCGGGCTGCGATACGATGAGTTCATCAATATCCACACCCAATTTTTTAGCGTAAATGGGATCAAGCGCATGTTCGGCGTCGACGAAAGCAGCGGTGCCACCGCCTTTCTGCGCCTCAGCAATCGCGTGCAGCGCCAAAGTAGTCTTGCCTGAGCTTTCCGGGCCGTAAATCTCAATGATACGTCCGCGCGGAAGGCCGCCGATGCCCAGTGCGATATCAAGACCCAGCGATCCGGAGGAGATCGCCTCAATCTCCATCTTTTCACGGCTGCCCAGCTTCATGGCAGAGCCTTTGCCAAAGGCGCGATCAATTTGCGACAACGCTGCTTCGAGAGCTTTTTGTCTATCCATATTGGCTTTTTTTTCCTCGGAATCGATAAGTTTGAGCTGTGCGGCCATAGCCCCGCTCCCTCCTAGGTTGATCGCGCGTTCCAATCAACGCGTGACTTCGATGTACCGCATATGTTCTAACGGAACAATAGGAGAACGATTTTTATTTTGCGGACAGTGAACCCCTTCTGGCGACGTTTGCCTTTCGCACCGCTCATTTAAACATATGCTAAATGCGATTGCCGGAACCGGCCCTATGAAATTGCGAAGAGTTGTCCCAGAGCATGTTCTACGGTCGCCATGGTAAAGGGCTTTTCCAGCCGTGCACAGGTCGCAAAGCGAACGGGAACATCCTCCGAACTGCCGCCGGTGACGAACAGGAAAGGAACGCCCTTTTCCATTAAAATGTCCGCTGCGGGCCACACCATTTCGCCGGCCAGATTCACATCCAGAATAGCCGCATCGAAGCCGCCAAGCCGTGCATAGCGGCAAGCGGTGATCAACCCATCCGCGATGCCCGCAACATCATAGCCCAGGCTGTCGAGAAAATCCTCCACCATCAGGCCGATCATCGGCTCGTCTTCGACGATCAATATGCTCTTGCGATCCAGCATGTGTTTGTCTTGCCCTAACCCTTTGATCTTGCTGGCTATCTCAGATAAATTACCCGTTGCCAAGCGCATCGCGTGCAGCCTCGGCAAGCTGCGTCACGGAGAATGGCTTTGGGAGAAAGGACACATTGTCAATGTCGATGGATTTACGCAACTGCTCTTCCGCATAGCCCGACATGAACAAAACGGGCAGATCGGGGTGTGCGGCACGAGCGTGGCGGACCATGGAGGGACCGTCCATATTGGGCATGACCACATCCGAGATCATGAGGTGTATCTCCTCACCGCGGGCAAGCACTTCCAGCGCCTCCTCCCCATCATTGGCCGTCAGCACCTTGTAACCTTGCCGCGTGAGCGCCCGTTCGGCAACGGAGCGCACCATGTCCTCATCCTCCACCAGCAAGATTGTCCCCGTACCCCAAAGTTCGTTTTTCTTTTCCTGAGGCTTTGCCTTGGCGATAGCAGGCGCAGGGGCGGCGTAGACCGGGAGATAGATGGTAAAACTGGTGCCCTTCCCTTGTTCGGAATCCGCGAAAATATATCCGCCCGACTGTTTGACGATACCATAGACCGTGGAAAGACCAAGACCCGTGCCCTTCCCCACTTCCTTGGTCGTAAAGAAAGGCTCGAAGATCTTGGCCAGGATCTCGGGCGGAATGCCCGTGCCGGTATCGGTGACGCGGAGCGCGGTATAATCGCCCACCGGCAGAAACTCGCTCCGCATCTCGCGCACCTGTCCTGCGGTAACGCCAAACGTCTGGATCAGCAGCTTGCCACCCTCCGGCATAGCATCGCGGGCGTTGACGGCAAGGTTGACTATGACCTGTTCAAGTTGTCCGGGATCGGCGCGGACCGCGCCTAAATTGCGGCCGTGGCTAACGTCCAGCGTAACCGTGTCGCCCATCAGGCGGCGAAGCAGGTTCGAAACTTCGGATATGACGTCGGGCAACTGCAATATCTGCGGCCGCAGGGTCTGCTGACGGGAAAAGGCCAGAAGTTGGCGCGTAAGGCTGGCCGCTCGGTTGGAGTTGCCCTTGATTTGCTGGATATCGTCATAGTCGCTGTCGCCCGGCGTGTGGCGCATCATCATCAGATCGCAATGGCCGATGATCGCAGTCAGAATATTGTTGAAGTCATGCGCGACGCCGCCGGCAAGCTGTCCGATGGCCTGCATCTTGGTTGCTTGAGCGACCTGACGTTTCAGCTTCGATTCTTCGCTATTGTCCTTCAGGCTGAGTAGAACGGCCGCTTCGCCCAGGCCCCTGACGCCGGCAAGGCTGAGCGCGATAGGTTCGTCGGGTTGAGAACGCATGCGGACGGCAATGTCGCCAGAAAGCTGCTGCCCCACCGCATAGCGACGGATAGAATCAGCGACCGCGGACTGATCTTCGCGAACCACGAGGTCGCCAGGATAGGATGGTTTTTCGCCCTCCTTCACGCCAGCAGCGCGCGCGAACGCTTCGTTGTAGAAGAGGAAGCGGCCATCGCGATCGGCCATGGCAAGACCAAAGGGCAGAAGTGACAGCAGTGTTTCGATGTAGGAAAGCGCGCTACCGCCATCGCCGCCGCCCGCCTGTTCATCAAGCATCATCAGCAGCATCGGACCATCGGGACGGTCCCGGCGGACAGGGATTTGCAGAAGGCGGATGGGAATGGCGTTCCGCTCCTCGCGAGCGAAGAAGACCCGGCCTTTATTGTCCACACGCATGAAAGAAGCGAAATCCCGCCCGGTGATCGCGGCGTCGTGTCGTCCGGTAGCGCGCAGGAGAAAGGCCGGATTTGCCGCGCGAATGCGTCCCTCTCCGCCTATGAGCGCCCCCATAATGCCCGCGTCGGTAAATTGTCGCCCTGCCTCGCCGAGCAGCATCTTCATATAGTCGTCGATGATGTTCGCCTGCTTCACCGGCATGAACCGCCAGAGCAGATAATCTTCCGACCGACCGGTCCGGGTGATTTCAACGTCGACCCGGAGCGCCCCCTTCGCAAGACCGTTGATACGCCCTGCGCCATCCCGCCAGGCGGCCCGCCCGGCAGCGGCAAGCTTTTCGGCTCCATTACCGTCCAGAGGCAGGCTTGGCGGCGTGGGATAGCCATCGAACCAGTCACCGAACAAATCGCTGGCGCACACCAACCTTCCGGCGCGGTCGGTTACGGCGATGGCGACGTTGGAACTATCGGCTGCAGCCCGAGCGATGGTCCAATCCGGCAGTTCGCCGTGAATAACGGTTTCGGCCGGAAAGAGTTTTCGGAAGTAAAACGCAAGCACGGCCGCACCGATCAGGGCAGCGGCAAAACCCGCCGCAAAGGCCGGCTCATCCACAATCCAGTAAAGGAGCGCGGCCGTCAAAAGCGCGCCTATGCCGATCAGCGGAACAAGGCCGCGCAACGACGCCTTTCCGACCAGCATCGCCACGTCTTCCCTGTCATGCGCGAGTTCGTGCGCCGGCACTCGATATCCTTCTAAAGAATAAACCCCATCTGCCTTAATGGCCATGTTGGGGGATGAGAACAGAATTATGAAATTCCTATCCAAATGCGCCCGAATGCACTCGTTAAAGGCCAGGAGCGTCATTTTTATCCGCGACCGACAAGAGACAAACAATTATGCTTGCTCCGAAACGGCAGGAGAGCGGGCCATGGGCGAATCCGGCGAAATCTTTCTCGGCATGGGGGGCGGCCGGGCACAGGCGCTAAATCTGCAGCGCGCCAACCGGCATGGGCTGATTGCGGGCGCCACAGGCACCGGCAAGACGGTGACGCTGCAAGGCCTGGTCGAAGGATTTTCCAGCGCCGGTGTGCCCGTATTCGTCGCCGACGTGAAAGGCGACCTGGCCGGACTTGCGCTTCCCGGAACTGCCGCAGGAAAGATGCACGAAATCTTTGCCGCACGGGCCAAGGAGATAGGGCAGGACGATTGGGTCTACAGGGACAATCCGATCATCTTTTGGGACATCTACGGCGTGCTGGGCCATCCGGTCCGCACGACCATATCCGAAATGGGTCCGCTATTGCTCGCGCGGATGCTGGGGCTGAACGATACACAGGAAGGCGTGTTGTCCATCGCCTTTCGCGTCGCGGATGAGCAAGGGCTGCTTTTGCTGGACCTTGGCGATCTGCAATCCATGCTCATATGGTGCGGGAACAATGCCGAAGCGCTTTCCGTGCAATATGGCAATGTCACCAAGGCGAGCATTGGCGCAATCCAGCGCCAGTTGCTGAGTTTGGAAAGCCAGGGGGCCGGCCATTTCTTCGGCGAGCCTGCCCTTGATATTTCCGACATGATCCAGTGCGACGGCGATGGCCGCGGTTATGTCAACATTCTCGCCGCCGACCGCCTGATGTCGAGCCCGAAGCTATACGCCACCTTCCTACTTTGGCTGCTGTCGGAGTTATTCGAAACGCTCCCTGAAACAGGAGATCCGGACAGGCCGAAGCTCGTCTTCTTCTTTGACGAGGCCCATTTGCTGTTCGAGGACGCGCCCAAGGCGCTGCTCGACAAGATAGAGCAAGTGGTGCGACTGATCCGATCCAAGGGCGTCGGCGTTTATTTCATTACCCAAAATCCCATCGACATTCCCCAGGATGTGGCGGGACAGCTGGGAAACCGGGTTCAACACGCACTGCGCGCCTTCACGCCGCGCGATCAAAAGGCGATCAAGGCTGCCGCCGAAACTTTTCGCGCCAATCCGGAAGTCGACGTCGCGACCGCGATCACCGAGTTGCGTATCGGTGAGGCGCTGGTTTCAGTGCTTCAGGCCGACGGCTCTCCCTCGCCCGTCGAACGAACATTGATCAAGGCGCCTGCTTCGCGAGTTGGTCCACTGGAGGAGCGCGAGCGCGCGATCATCTTGAGCACAAGTCCGTGCGCCGGGAAATATGACGAGCTCGTGGACCGGGAATCAGCCGAGGAAATCCTCGCCGCCCGCGCCCAGCAGGCCGTTGCCAAAGCGGCCACGCAAAAGGCGGAAGCTGAGGCGGCCAAGGCGCGCGAGGCACAGCTGAAGGAGCAGGCACGGGCCGAAGCCGCCGCCCGAAAGGAAGCCGATAAACCAGGCAATCTTGACCGCGCGATCCAGTCCGCGACGCGCGCCGCATCCTCGTCCATCGGTCGTCAGGTTGCCAACGAGATCGGCCGCCAGATTTTCGGCGGCGGAAGGAAGTCATCGGCAGGAGGACTGGCCGGGCGAATTATGCGCGGAGTTCTGGGCGGTTTGCTTCGAGGGTGAACCCTGGAATGCTGCAATAAACCAATTGAGGAAATCTTAATTCACATCGGCGCCGGTTCGGATTGGCGCGTCAAATGCCGCCGGTGCTTGTGGCGCCTGCGCCATTTGCGAGCGACCCAGGCCTTCCAACCCCATCCTGCGACCACATAGCCGATGGCGCTGAAAATCACGGCCAATACGATCAATCCGAAGGCCGTAACCGAAAAGGCGCCAGTCAGCCATTGAAGCCAACTGCCCGGATCGCTGCGGAGCTGGGTATTCAAGGGCTGTCCATAGGTCATGGCGTCCAGATGAAGGATCCAGTCGCCAACCTTATAGGCCACCAGCCACAGGATCGGCGTGGTTATGGGATTGGTGATGAAGGTCGTCACAGCCGCAACCGGCACATTGGCGCGGCAGCTAAGTGCCAGCAATGCCGCGAATACGATTTGCGCCAGTGGGATGATGATGCCGACCAGCATACCGAGCGCCACGCCCCGCGGAACGGAGCGCCGGGTGAAGCGCCAAAGCTCGGGCGCAAGGATGCGGTTGGCGAAGGGCGCAAGAAAGCGATTGGCGCGGATCGTATCATGCGTCGGCATGTGGCGGGTAAGCCAGCGAAGTTTGCGGGGGCCCATAGCCGCTCAGCCTTTCTCACGCAGCAGACGGCCCTGCTCGCGCTTCCAGTCGCGTTCCTTTTCCGTCTCCCGCTTGTCGTGCAGCTTCTTGCCCTTGGCGAGGGCCAGTTCGACCTTCGCCCGGCCCCGGCTGTTGAAATAGATGGACAGAGGAACCAGCGTCATGCCCTGTCGGGCCACGGCACCGTGCAGTTTGGAAATCTCGCGTTCCGTGAGCAACAGTTTGCGAAGTCTCTTGGGCTCATGATTATAGCGGTTGCCATGGCTGAATTCAGGAATGTTGCTGTTGACCAGCCACACCTCGTCGTCCTTTACCTCCGCGTAGCTTTCGGCAATGGAGCCTTCGCCGAAACGGAGCGACTTGACCTCGGTGCCGGAAAGAACGATCCCGGCCTCATAGACATCGTCAATGGCATAGTCGAACCGCGCGCGCCGGTTCTCAGCGACGGTCTTCACCTTGTCGAATGTAGCGTGACGCGGTCGGGCCATTTTATTTAATTCTAGACATTTCCATTTCGGCGGAGCTTGTCAAAGCCCTGCACGTCTTCAAATAAAGGATCGCCCTTCGACAAGTTCGGGGCAAACAGCAATAACAAACGGCCCTTACACCAGCCCGGCAATCTCCAGCGCCCGATCCACTGCCGCCCTGCTCGCCTGCGACGGCGACGTGATCGGCAATCGAACCTCCTCCGGCATATCAGGTCGGATCCGGCTGAGCGCATATTTGACGGGGCCGGGTGAACAATCGCTAAACATCGCATCATGCAATGGATAAAGCTTGTCCTGCAGCTCCAGCGCGCGGGTCCAGTCTCCTGAGACGCAGGCCGCCTGGAACTCGGCGCAGAGCCGGGGCGCGACATTAGCCGTCACTGAAATGCAACCGCTGCCGCCCATTGCGTTGAAGCCAAGAGCCGTTTCGTCATTACCGGACAGCTGGCAGAACTGTTCGCCGCAGGCAAGGCGCTGTGCGGTGACGCGCCCCAGATTGCCGGTCGCGTCCTTGATACCGACAATAGTCGGATATTGGCGCAGTCGGCGCATCACATCCACGCTGATATCGGTGATCGTGCGGGATGGGACATTGTAAAGCATGATCGGCAGCGCGCTGCGTTCGGCAAGATAGGCAAAGTGCTGGAAAACGCCTTCCTGATTGGGCTTGTTGTAATAGGGAGCTACGACCAGGGCAGCATTGGCGCCGGCGGCCTCTGCGGCCTTCATATGTTCGAGCGCCGTCATGGTGTCGTTGGAACCGCAACCTGCGATCACCGGCACGCGACCTGCCGCCTGTTCGACGCAGATCTCAATAACGCGATTATGCTCCTCAATCGACATGGTCGCGCTTTCACCAGTCGTGCCGCAGGGGACGAGCGCAGAGCTGTTCTCCGCGATCTGCCAGTCAACGAGACTCCGAAAAGCGGCCTCATCCAACGCACCGTTGCGAAAAGGTGTCACCAGCGCCGGAATCGACCCAGAATACATCAAAATACTCCTTCAAACCTTCGCCAGCGCAAGGCATAATGACCGAACGAAGCGGTATTTGCGGCGTCCTATAGCGCGGCGTTCAGCGCCTGATAAGGATCGAATGGGCATCATGTCCAGTATGGTATCAAGAATCGCACTTTTGGCCGTGCTGGCAGGTAGCACTTCCTTCACCATGGCCGCCACCTCCGAAACACCGCAACAGGATTGGGAACGCGTACGCGACACGCTCGCCACACCCGCTCCGACCGATGTGCAGGTGAGTTCCGCCGTCAGCGAATGGCGGCGTCTGAACCAGAGCGACACGCTCAGCTTTCTTGAATATGCCAGCTTCCTGAGCGCCAATCCGGGCTATCCCGGGGAAGAGCGGATGCGGAAGGTGGCTGAGCAAGCGATCAACCCGCTGAGTTACTCCCCCTCGCAGGTCGTGTCCTTTTTCGCCAAATATCCCCCGCTGACCAACACCGGCTGGGCGCGATATGCCATTGCCTTGTCGGCTAGCGGCCGATCGGGCGATGCGGCCCGGGCCGTGGATGCCGCACGCAAGGCGTGGCGCGCCGGCGCGCTCAATCCTGATGATGAAGCCCGGCTGCTCAGCCTGTTCGGGCGGTCTTTTGGTCAGGGCGACCATGACCTGCGTATGGATGCGCTGCTCTGGACGAATGCGACCAGTGGGGCCGACCGTCAGCTTGCTTATGTTTCCCCTGCCCGGCGTGCTGTCTTCGAAGCGCGGCTTGCGTTGAAGCGGAAGATGCCGGACGCGGCGCTGAAAATGCAGCAGGCGGACCCGGCTGGCGCGACAGATGCGGGATATCTCGCAGACAAGGCCATGTGGTTGCGCGACAGCGGCAACAGCTGGGCGGCGCGCGAGTTGCTGGCGAAACGCGCGAGCGTGGCCGTACCTCCCGCTGACGCGGAAAAATGGTATGAGGCGCTTCTGACGAACGCACGTGGGGCCGCCAACGACCGGCAATGGCCGATCGCCTATGCCATAGCGAGCAAGGTGGATGACGCCTACGCGCCCGGCACCGACATTCGTGACCGCCCGATCGGTGAGCGGGACGATTATACCAGCCTGGTATGGCTGGCGGGCACCGCGGCCTATTATGAACTGAAGCGCCCGCATGACGCGGCCGAGATGTTCCGCCGCTATGCAGAGGCCGCCCGTTCGCCACAGACCGTATCGAAGGGCTATTATTGGGCTGGGCGCGCCGCGCAGGAAGCTGGCAAGGCGACCATAGCGAGCAGCTATCTTGAGCGGGCGGGGACCTATGCGGACCAGTTTTATGGGCAACTGGCGCTTGAACGACTGGGGCGAAATTTGCCCGTCCCTGCAGCGTCCCCGCCCATACAGGTGTCCGAAGCCGAACGAACCGCTTTCTATAATCGGGGCGTGGTGAAAGCCGTCCGCATGCTGGGTCAGCAGGGTTATTGGCAGGACCAAAGCAAGTTCCTCCGCGCCATAGCCAATGGCGCGAGCAGTCCTGCCGACGCCATACTGGCGGCTGAGCTTTCCAAAAGCATCGGACGGCCCGACCTTAGCGTCATGGCAGGCCGGCGGGCCGGGTCCATTGGCCTGCTGAGCTATAGCGAGGCGAGCTTCCCACGTATTTCCGTCCCCATGGGACATCAGACGAACTGGACCATGATCCACGCCATCGCCCGGCAGGAGAGCCAGTTCGACCGTCAGGCCATGAGCCATGCCGGCGCGCGCGGCCTTATGCAGTTGATGCCGGGGACGGCGCGGGAAACGGCAGGCAAGATCGGCCTGTCTTATGACCCGGCCTCGCTCAACGACCCCAATTACAATATCCAGCTGGGCAGCACCTATTTCCAATCGATGCTGCGTTATTTTGGCGGCAGCTACCCGCTTGCCGTGGCCGCTTACAATGCGGGGCCCGGCAATGTGAACAAGTGGATTGCCGCCAATGGCGACCCCCGTATGCCTGGAGCGGATATCCTTCGCTGGATCGAGAATATTCCGATCTACGAAACCAAAAATTATGTGCAGCGGGTGCTGGAGAATGCGGTGGTATATGACCTGATGAACCCGCAACAGGCCAAGGTGACGACTAAAGCGCCGTTGAGCCGCTACCTGGGAAAGAATCAGCCGGGCTGATCAAACCACGGACCGCTGAGCCGGCGTGAAGCTGGTACTGGGTTCAGGCTGCGCCAAGAGGACCCCTGCCTCGACAAATTCAGGGCGAACGGGATAGATCTTCATCATGATCAACCGCCATAACTACATCACTCCGGCAGGCTTTTCCGCACTTCGCGCGGAATATGAGCGGCTGTTCGCAGTCGAACGGCCGATGATCGTCGAAATCGTGAGCTGGGCGGCGGGTAACGGCGACCGCAGCGAAAATGGCGATTATCTTTACGGCCGTAAACGCATGCGGGAGATTGATGGGCAATTGCGTCGCTTGTCCAAGAAAATGAAAGAAGCGAAGATCATCGATCCGGCACAGCAGCCGGATAAGAGCCGCGTCTATTTCGGGGCTACCGTCACAATCGCCGATGAGGAGGACAATCACCGCACCGTTACATTGGTGGGTGATGACGAGGCCGATGCCTCGGCCGGTCGCATAGGGTGGAACGCCCCGCTTGCCCGCGCGCTGCGAGGCGCCGGAACTGGAGACCTGCGCAGGGTCATTCTGCCTTCGGGGGAAAAGGAATATGAGGTGCTGGAGATTAGTTATCCCGGCTGAGCAATGTAATGCAGCCCAATCACGCCGGCATCATCCCTCACGATAGTCAAATGCTTCTTTCGCCAGCGTGAGCACCTCTGGATCGACCTCTGGCATATCCATCGGCACTGCCGCCTCCAGTCGGTCGGCGACATAGGTCAGCGCCGCGATCCGCGCCGCTTTCTTGTTGTTCCCGTCAATAACCTCCCAGGGTGCCCAACGGCTGTTGGTCTGGCGAAACATTTCGTGCATCGCCGTGAGATAGTCATCGCGTCGGGCGCGGTTGCGATAATCATCGACTCCTGTTTTCCAGCGTTTCCATGGGGTGGAGAGCCGGGCGGCGAGGCGTTCGTCCTGTTCCTTCTGCGTGACGTGCACGAACAGCTTGACGATATGAGTGCCGCTGTCGATCTGCTGCGCCTCGAATTCGTTGATCTCGTCATAGCCGCGCTTCCATTCGGATTCCGAGCAAAGACGTTCCACCCGCTCCACCAGCACGCGGCCGTACCAGCTGCGATCGAAAACGCTGATGTCCTGACAGGCGGGCAGTTTCTGCCAGAAGCGCCATAGAAAATGATGATCCCGCTCCTCCTGCGTCGGAGCGGAGATCGGCCAAACCTCAAAATAGCGAGGGTCCCACTCGGCCACCAGGCGGCGAATGATGCCGCCTTTTCCCGAAGCGTCCCAGCCTTCGAGCAGCACGATACTGCGGCGGCGGTGGACGATATGGGCCACCTGAATGCGGGCGAGCCGTTCCTGAAGGTCCTTCAGGTCGGCGTCGTAATCGCCTGCATATTTCTTGCCGTCCTCATAATCGCTGAGATTGATGGTCATTTCTGGCCTCCTGAATCCATTCGGACGAGCCTGTCGGAGTCCCTTGCCTTCTAAAGAAGGGAAAGGCCCTTCGACAAGCTTAGGGCAAACGGAACCTGACGCTCACCCTTTCTGCGGTTCCACGATCCGAATATTCAGTTCGCGTAACTGCTTGGCCGAAACCTGGCTCGGCGCGTTCATCATCAGGTCCTCCGCCTTCTGGTTCATCGGGAACAGAACGACTTCACGAATATTGGGCTCGTCCGCAAGCAGCATGACCATGCGGTCCACCCCTGGAGCCGAGCCGCCGTGGGGAGGCGCGCCATATTTGAAAGCGTTGAGCATGCCGGAGAAGTTCTGCTCGACCTCTTCCTTGGTATAGCCGGCGATCTCGAAGGCCTTGTACATGATCTCCGGCTTGTGGTTCCGGATCGCACCCGAAGACAATTCCACCCCGTTGCAAACAATATCATATTGCCATGCGAGGATGTCGAGCGGATCCATTGTCTCCAGCGCTTCCATCTCGCCTTGCGGCATGGAGAAGGGGTTGTGGGAAAAATCGACCTTCTTGTTCTCCTCGTCATATTCGAACATCGGGAAGTCGACGATCCAGCAGAATTTAAACACGCCCTGTTCGACCAGGCCAAGTTCCTCACCGGTGCGAGTGCGCGCCGCACCCGCCAGCTTGGCCGCCTGAAGCTCCTTGCCCGCGGCAAAGAAGACGCCATCATTGGGGCCAAGGCCGAGCGCTTCGATCAGCTTTGCCGTCCGCTCTTCACCATGGTTTTTGGCGATGGGACCTCCGGGAATGCCGTCCTTTATGTTAATATATCCAAGGCCGGCATGGCCTTCGCTGCGCGCCCAATTATTCATGTCATCGAAAAACTTGCGGCTGAGCGCACCGGCGCCCGGCGCGGGAATGGCGCGGATGACCCCACCGGATTCCACGATGCCAGCGAAAATACCAAAACCACTGCCCACGAAGTGATCGGTAACGTCCATGATTTCGATGGGATTGCGGAGGTCGGGCTTATCGCTGCCATATTTGAGCATGGATTCGCGGAACGGAATTCGCGGAAAGGGTGCGGGCGTGACAGCCTTGCCCTTAGCGAATTCCTCGAACACGCCATGGAGAACCGGCTCCAGCGCATTGAAGACGTCGTCTTGCGTGACAAAGCTCATTTCCAGATCGAGTTGGTAGAATTCGCCAGGCGAACGGTCGGCGCGAGCATCCTCGTCGCGGAAGCATGGAGCGATCTGGAAATAGCGATCGAAACCCGCGACCATGAGCAATTGCTTGAACATCTGCGGCGCTTGCGGCAGCGCATAGAATTTCCCCGGATGTACGCGGCTGGGCACCAAATAGTCGCGCGCGCCCTCGGGAGAACTGGCGGTGAGGATCGGCGTTTGGAATTCGGTAAAGCCCTGATCCACCATGCGACGCCGAAGTGAGGCAATCACGGCGCTGCGCAGCATGATGTTGGCATGCACGCGTTCGCGGCGCAGGTCCAGAAAGCGATAGCGCAGGCGGATATCTTCGGGATATTCCTGGTCGCCGGCCACAGGAAGCGGAAGCTCCTGCGCGACCGACTGCACGACGGCTTCTTCCACCCTTATCTCGATTTCACCGGTTGGAAGGCCAGGGTTCACCGCCTCACCCGCGCGTGCCACAACTTTGCCGGTGACGGTGACAACGCTTTCGTTCCGTAACGATTCGATGACGTTGAAAGCGGGACCATCCACTTCAGTCACAATCTGCACTATCCCATAATGATCGCGCAGATCGATGAAGACGAGATCGCCATGATCGCGCTTTTTATGTACCCAACCCGAGACGCGAACCGTCTCTCCAACATGACTTGCGCGAAGCTCTGCACATTTGTGGGTACGGTAGACGTGCATAAATTGTTTCTTTCCCGCTATATTCAGGGCTAAAGTCGTGAAAACGCGTAACAGGAGAGATGCGGGCCATTGTCAACCCTTGCCGCCCTGCTAGGAGGGGCCAGCCAATAATAAGATCGAAGCCTATATGCAAATCCATCCGTTGATAACCGACAGCAACATATTGGCCGAACTTTGCGGCCGCCTCTCCAAATCCGAATTTGTCGCCGTCGATACCGAATTCATGCGGGAAAACAGTTACTGGCCGGACCTTTGTCTGGTGCAGATCGCGGACGACAAGGAAGCCGCCGCCATCGATCCAAAGGCGCCGGGGCTGGACATGGGTCCCCTCCTCCATCTGCTCACGGAAAATGAGGAGGTGTTGAAGGTCTTTCATGCGGGCGGCCAGGACATTGAAATTGTCCATAATCTGACGGGCAAGACGCCTCACCCCATGTTCGACACGCAGATCGCGGCCATGGCATTGGGGCAAGGGGAGCAGATCGGTTATTCCAATCTTGTCGACGCTTATCTGTCCATCAGCCTGGACAAGGGCGCGCGCTTTACCGACTGGGCGCGGCGGCCATTAGACAAGCGGCAAATCGATTACGCCATCGGCGATGTGACTCATCTGGCAAGCATCTTTCCACTCATGCTGGAAGAATTGCGAAAGACCGGACGGGGAAGCTGGCTCAATCAGGAGATGGAACGCATCTGCGACCCGTCAAATTATGTGACTATGCCGGAAGATGCGTGGAAGCGGGTGAGAATCGCGAGCCGAAAGCCCGATGTACTTGGACGGCTGAAGGCACTGGCCGGATGGCGTGAGCGCGAGGCACAGGACAAGAATCTGCCGCGCGGTCGGATCGTGAAAGATGAAACGCTGGCCGACCTGGCATCGCACCCCCCGCGGGCACAGGAGGATTTAAGCAAGGTCCGGGGACTTTCGGCAGCCTGGAAAGCCAATGACATTGGGGCTCGGCTTATGGCTTCTCTGGTTGATGCCCAGCCCTTGCCACGAGAGGAAATGCCGGAGCGGGATCCCAAGCGACCGGGACTTACCAAAGACAGCGCCCTGGTAGCCGACCTGCTGAAGCTATTGCTCAAGATCCGGGCCAAGGAGATCAACGTCGCCTCACGGCTGCTGGCACGGTCGGACGACCTGGAGATGTTGGCGGCGGGCGTACGCGATGAGTTGCCGATACTGGAGGGCTGGCGCTTTGAACAATTCGGGCGCGACGCCGTTGACCTGGTGGAAGGGCGCATGGCCTTTGCCGTGAAGGACGGGAAACTGCGCATGACGAGGACATAAGGAGCCGATAGGCATGAGGTATGTCGCCACATTTACGCTGTTGATGCTTTCCAGTTGCGCCACCGCCCAAGCTGGCGATCCGAGTAATGCGTCAAATGAAGGCGCTTGTCGCAGCGAGCAACTTAACCAGTTTGTTGGCCAAAAGGCGGACGCAAGCGTTGGCGCGAAAATGCTGGAGGTGTCGGGCGCGAGAGTATTGCGCTGGGTGGCGCCCGGCATGGCAGTAACGATGGACTTTCGCGCTGACCGGCTAACGGTGACCTATGATGCGGCTTATATGATTACGCAAGTGAGCTGCGGGTGATCGAAGGCGGCGGACGACGGCCGGAGCATAGCGCCTGCGCATCTCACCCCCTTCGTCCCGAGCATAGTCAAGGGACATGTGGGTCAGATTAAAAGCCCATATTCTAAAATCCAGCTACTTCAGAACAAACTCACTCCTCAGCCCCATCGCGGTGGCAAGGTGACGCAAACGTCGCTCGACGGCCTCTCCAAAGAGCGCCGCATGGGCATTCGCCAACACCAGCCTGAGCGCGTCTCCATCGCCTTCAAGGGCGCCAAGCTCAAGCGGTCCGGCAACACCCCCGCTTAGACGCTGGGCCAGACGGATCGCAAGGCCCCAGCGGATCGCCTGTTGCAAGGCATCGGCGGGAGCAAGGCCTTCTACCTCGGGCGCGATCGACGTACCGCCACCCAGATGGGAGTAAAGCGCCTGCGCCAGCATGGCCCTGCCTGCCACGTCGATTCCAACCCAATTGCCGTGAAGCGCAATTTCCAGGCCTCGCTCCGCTCGGAATTCGGGGTTAGCCCGCCAACCAACGTCAGCCAGTAGACAGGCCGCCCGTCTGATGCGGCTCCATTCGGCGTGATCTCGCCTGAATATGGGAGCGATCCAACGGTCAATGAGGTCGCCATGACCCCGGAAACGACCCTGCGTCTCACCCTCGGCCGCCGCCGCTGTCAACAGCGGGTCCAGCGCTTTGATGCTCGAAGGCAAGTCCTGAAACAACAATCCCTCGCGCAGACCGAAGGCCGATACGATAAGCTTTGCGCTATCCAAATGACGGACCATCGCCGACAGCAGCAGCGCGGCGTCGGATAATGTGGGAATACGACTGGATGACAGCGAGGAAATGGCCCGCAGCTTGTTCTTATCCGTGCTGGCAAGAACCCTGACCAGATGCGCGGGCATTTGCTTTTCCATGTCATAATGATGGATCACGGGCAGCGGAAAGCCGGTCTGGTGCATGTCCAGCCGCGCCAGTGCACGCCATGATCCGCCAACAAGGTAAAAAGGCAGATCAGGAGTCACTTTGTCCCACCCAGCCTTTTCGAGCAGCTTTGCCACGTGCCGGTCGAGCACATGCTGCCCCTTAACGCGAATGTCGGGGAGACGAAGCACGCCGAGCGGGAGCGACACCGATTCCCGGACCTCACCGCCTGACACCCGCACCAGTTCCAGGCTGCCACCCCCCAGATCCCCAACGATTCCATCTGCGTCCGGAATAGCGGACAAAACCCCATAGGCGGCTCCGCGGGCCTCTTCCTCGCCCGAAAGAAGCCGAACCTTAAGGCCCAACGCTTCGGCGCGACGGATAAATTCCGACCCGTTGCTTGCTTCCCGCACGGCTGCCGTCGCAACGCAGCGGACCTCATCGACTTCCATTTCACGGCAGAGCTGATGGAAGCGCCCCAAAGCTGTCAAACCGCGACGCATTGCGGCTTCCTCAATCGCGCCCGTCTTGGCAAGAGAGGCGCCAAGACCAGCCATCACCTTTTCGTTGAAGAGGATGAAGGGGATGCGGCGCGGACCATCGTAAACGACCAGACGAACGCTATTGGAACCAATATCGATGATCGCAATGCGAGCCGTCACTAGCGCAAATGCCTCCCTCTTCGGTCGTTCTAATGGACGCGGACGTGCAAGAACAGCTTCTTCGAGCATCAACGCCGCCGCCGCAGACTGAGCTTTGGCACCGCGTCGGCCTTGCGCAGAGCAGCGCCTCGACCGGAAAGCGACGGATTCGTCATGAAATAATGGTGCAGGTTAAAGGGTTTGTCGCCCGCATCCAACCGATGGTAACGACCGTCGCTGTCTAATGTCCAGCTCTGCTCATTATCGATAAGGTTGGCCACCATCACTTGGTCCAGGACCTGATCATGAACTGTCGGATTCTCAATGGGCAGCATATATTCCACCCGCCGGTCGAAATTGCGCGGCATCCAGTCAGCCGAACTAATATAGACCTTCGCTTCACTGTTGGGCAGTTCCTTGCCATTGCCGAATGCCCAGATACGGCTGTGCTCGAGAAAGCGGCCTACCACTGATTTAACGCGGATATTCTCCGACATTCCCGGCACCCCTGGGCGCAAGCAGCAAATCCCGCGCACCACAAGTTCGATTTTCACCCCAGCCTGACTGGCGGCGTAAAGCTTTTCGATGATAGCGGGATCGACGAGCGAGTTCATCTTGGCCCAGATCGTGCCGGGCCGCCCCGCCTGAACATGAGCGACTTCTGCATCAATGAGATTGCAAAGGCTGTCGCGCATGTCACGCGGTGACATGGTCAAAAGATCAAGCTTCTGCGGTTCGACATAGCCAGTGATATAGTTGAAGAGCGCGGCCGCGTCCCGACCCGCCCGCGGATCGGCCGTAAAGAAGCTGAGGTCGGTATAAATGCGCGCGGTGACCGGATGATAATTACCGGTCCCGAAATGGCAGTAGGTGCGAAACTGTTCACCCTCCCGCCGGACGACCATGGAAATTTTCGCATGGGTTTTCCATTCGATGAAGCCGTAGACGACCTGAACCCCGGCGCGTTCGAGCGCGCTGGCCCAAAGGAGATTCTGCTCCTCGTCAAATCGAGCCTTGAGTTCCACAACAGCCGTCACCGATTTACCCGCTTCCGCGGCGTCGATAAGGGCGCGGATCACCGCCGACTGCTTGCCCGCACGGTAGAGGGTCTGCTTGATTGCTACGACGTCCGGATCCTCGGCCGCCTGTCGCAGGAACGCTAAAACCACTTCGAAGCTTTCATAGGGATGGTGGACGACGATGTCCTTGGCACGGATGGCGGCAAAGCAGTCACCGCCATGTTCCCGAATGCGTTCGGGAAAGCGGGGGGCATAGGGTTCGAATTTCAGGTCAGGCCGATCCTCATCCACAATACCGGAAAGCTCGCCGATACCGATAAAGCCATTCACTTCAGCGATAACCGCCTCATGCCCTTGCAACATGTCCTGAAGCATTTCTTCGACGGCAGGCGGCAAGCCGGTTTCGATTTCCAGGCGGATCACGCGACCGCGGCGACGGCGCTTGATGGCGCTGCGGTAATAACGAACCAAATCTTCCGCTTCTTCCTCGATTTCAATATCGCTGTCGCGAATAATCCGGAAAACGCCGCTGTCCTTGACCGCATAGCCGGGAAACAGCAGCCCGGAGAAGCGCCGCAGTATAGCCTCCATCGCTATGTAGCGCGCCGGTTCACCCGGAATGCGGACCCATCGTGAAACTGTGGAAGGGATCATGACCAGTTCCCTGACCGGCTGCTTGTCGGAAAGGCGGACGAGGTCAAAAACGACGCTCAATCCCTGGTTGGGAATGAAGGGAAATGGATGCGCTGGATCCAGCGCCTGTGGCGTCAGAATCGGAAAGATCTGTGTCATGAATTGGTTTTCCAGCCACGCATCGGCCTTTTCACTCATGAAGCTTTCGCTCACGACCTCAATGCCCTGATGCGCCAGTTCCCGGTGCAAGCTGTGCCAGACACTCTGCTGTTCGGTCATCAGGCTGTCTGCCTCTGCCTCAATGGCTTGCAGCTGCTGGCTGGGGGTCAGTCCGTCGGCGGAAGGAAGGTCAACATCCTGAAGCTGCTGCCCTTTCAGGCCCGCCACCCGGACCATGAAGAATTCGTCGAGATTGGTGCCCGAAATTGACAGAAAACGCACGCGTTCCAGCAGGGGATGAGCGGGATTACAGGCTTCCTCCAGCACGCGCCGGTTAAAGGCCAGCCAACTCAATTCACGGTTGAAATAGCGATCACCAGGGAGGCTCAACGACGTTGATGGGTCGGCTTCTGCCACATTCTTTTCCTTGCTACCCTGCACATTCACGGAAAATGGTTCAGGGTCTGGTCGAAAACTATATATGCTGAAGCCCTGATTTGTGCAGGACTTCCTTTGCGAATGGGACGGAAATTTTACGCGACTGTGACAATGAAGCGTCGTTGAGGCAGGCTATGGTCGCGGCGATGGCGGCATAGCTGCGCTCAATGCGACGATGAAGGAAACTTGCCAGATCGGGCGAATAAGCCGCCCCGCAGTCCGACAGGCGCTTTTCTATCAGCGCCAGCGCCAGCGAATCGTCCGGTTCCTCAATTGCTACATGCGGCGCCGCAGCAAGGCGGGAGCGCAGGTCGGGTAGTGCCACATTCCACATGGCAGGCGGCAGGTCGGCGATCAGCAACAATGGATAATGGCGCAGTTGCGCGTCGTTCCAGGCGTGGAAGATCGCCTCTTCGTCGGCATGGCGGGCGTCATCGATCATCTTGCCGCCCGTCTTCCGCTCAAAAAGGCGGCCGAGGGTGGAGCGGCCGGATTTGGAAGGACCGGTCAATATACTGGTGCGGACGGGCCAGACGCCCCAATGATCCAAATGCCGGACCGCCAGACGATTACTTTCGCTCAGCAGAAATGTTTCGCCCTTATCGCGTCCTGTCCAATCCAGCGGCAGGCTGATCTGGCTCATTGCTCGTTCGACGGGGTCCCCGCCGGTCCGCGACGTTGAATGCGCAGCGTGTTGCCCGACACCGCCACTGTCCACCCCCGCGCGGCAAGAGCGGTACGCAGGCTATCGGCGGTTCCGGCATAGCTGACGCTCATCACGGATGTTCCGCCCAGTGCCAGACTGGACGTCGCAGCGCCCCGGACGCCGGGGATGGAACGCAATGCCGCCTCGCCAATGCTGACAGAGCTTACATCGGGCGTGTCGAACTGGATCGAGAAGGACGTGACGCCTTGTGCCGCCGTATCGCCAGCAAGGGCATCGTCGAGCGTGGTTTCCTCGCCTTCTTCGATGCCCAGCTCTTCAGGTTCGACTGGCTCCTCGATGATGAGCGAAGGATCGGGACGCAAAGTGCCGTCCATCAGAGCGCGCGTATAGAGATCGTCCATCCGCCTGACCGCTTGATCCATCATCTCAGGAATACCACTGCCGTTTGCGACGCGAAGGACGAAGGTGCCAATGAGGCGATTATCCGGCCCGTAGCGTGCCGCAAAACGACCAGTAACGGGTCCGCCAGGCCATTGCCGTTCCAACCGCGCCAGTGGCATGATCACGTCGGCGGCGCCATATTGGTCAAGCAGCACCCGCCACCACAATCGCCCGCGCCTGCCCGCCTGTCCTGCATTGAGCAGCAGCGGATCAGGCCCGGTGCCGGTAGTACGAACATAATCAATCGCGCTGTCGCCCGTGCGATACCGTGCCCAAGCCTTTTGCCATTCGGTCCGGCTTTCAAAAGTTTCTTGAGCGCCCGCTTCAGTAATGATCGGGAGCACAAGGAGGGGCGGCGAACGCATCGCACTGGCCCTGACGCCCAAAATTTGTCCTGCGCGCGCGCGGTCAAAAAGAACGCCCAAGGTTGCGATATAGCGGTTAGGGCCAATCTGTTCCTGCTGAACGACGATCCCTGAAACGATGTTTTCCAGCATCGAATCATTGAGGGCCGGAACCCCGTTGCCCGGATTCATCTTTTGCCAAAGCTTGCGCCAGCCAAGGCGCTGCGCAGCGCGCCAGCCTGCCTGCCGGGCCTTTTCCGCAGTATCAGCATAGACATCGACCTTGACGCCATCGACCTCAAAGTCGCCTTCGCTGCTGATTGGGGGGACGCCGCGTTCGCCCTCAATCTGCGCAAAAAGCGCTGCGCCCGCCCCAATACAGGCGAGCGCCCCGGCTATGGCGATGTTGCGAAAGCGGGTCCTGGTCATTTGCACGGCGCCCTTTTGGCGACAATTGCGTAGAAATCCAAGAAAGATATCGGTAGGCGCGGCATATGACCCAGAAAGATGACGTTCCCGAGTCCTATAGCTATGCCCAGGCGGGCGTGTCGATAGCCGCTGGCAATGCGCTGGTGCGGGCCATCGCCCCGCTGGCCAAGTCCACCAGCCGCCCGGGCGCAAATGCCGAACTGGGTGGCTTCGGAGGCTTTTTCGACCTGAAGGCCGCTGGGTACAAGGACCCACTGCTAGTGGCCGCCAATGATGGCGTCGGCACGAAGCTGAAGCTTGCCATCGATCAGGACCGGCATGATGGGGTGGGAATCGACCTTGTCGCCATGTGCGTCAACGACTTGATCGTTCAGGGCGCCGAGCCGCTTTTCTTCCTTGATTATTACGCCAGCGGCAAGCTGGAGAGCGCCGTCGCCGAACGAGTGATTGCCTCCATCGCGGAAGGATGCAGACAGGCGGGATGCGCCCTGATCGGCGGCGAAACGGCTGAAATGCCAGGCATGTATGCGCCGGGTGATTACGATCTTGCCGGCTTTTGCGTAGGGGCCGTGGAGCGGGAGCAGGCACTGACCGGCATCAAAGTGGCCCAGGGAGATGTCCTGTTGGGACTGGCATCTTCGGGTGTGCATTCCAACGGTTTTTCGCTGGTACGGCGGCTTGCGGCGGATAAGGGATGGAAGCTGAACCGCCCTGCCCTTTTCGACCAGAACGTGCTGCTGATCGACGCCCTGATGGCGCCGACGCGAATCTACGTAAAGTCGCTGCTGCCGTTGATCCGAACGGGGCGAATTGCCGCCTTGGCCCACATCACGGGCGGCGGTCTGCTTGAAAATATTCCCCGCGTGTTGCCAGAGGGGCTGCACGCCGTCGTCGAGGCCGATGGTTGGGAACAGCCTCGCCTCATGGCTTTCCTGCAGGCGCAAGGCAATATAGAGCCCGAGGAGATGGCGCGGACCTTTAATTGCGGGATCGGCATGGTTCTGGTCGTGAAGGAAAATGATGTCGCGGACGTCATGCAACAGTTGAGCGTGGCCGGTGAGACCGTATCGCGCATTGGCAGCATCCAGTCGGACGAGAAGGGCTGCACCGTCCGCGGGAGCGCTGAATGCTGGAGCGCTCGGGAGGCTTGGAGCGCGACTCACAATGGCTAAGGCGCGGGTCGCGGTTCTCATTTCGGGCCGTGGCTCAAACATGGCGGCGCTGGTCTATGCGGCGAAGCATCCTGACTGCACCTTCGAGATCGTACTTGTCGCCTCTAACGATCCCCAGGCGAAGGGACTGACCTTTGCAGAGGCGGAGAACATCGCGACTTTCGCGCTGCCCCACAAGGGCATGAAGCGCGCGGAGTTCGATGCCCTTATCGACGCGGAGGTTCGCAAGGCGGGGGCGGAATATATTGCGCTTGCCGGCTATATGAGGCTCCTGTCGCCGGAATTCGTAAACAAATGGGAAGGGCGGATGCTCAACATCCATCCTTCGCTCCTACCCAAATATAAGGGGCTCGACACCCATGAACGCGCCATAGCGGCGGGAGATAGGGTCGCGGGCTGTTCGGTTCATATCGTAACGGCGGAACTCGACGACGGGCCGGTGCTGGGCCAGATCGAGGTGGCCATACTGCCCAATGACACAGCAGAGACGCTTGCAGCGCGTACGCTGATCGCGGAGCATCAGCTTTATTCACGCGTGCTGGCCGACTATGTCACACGGGAAACCCGTCCCGACTGGCTGCTCTCGCAAATACGCGAATTGGCGCTGGCGCTTCCAGAAGCCGCCGAAAAGCTGTCGCATGGGAGCCCTGCCTTTCATGTCGAGGGCGGCAAGTTTTTCGCCTATTTCAGCTATGACCGTCACCATGACGGTGTTACCGGGTTGCTGGTGAAATGCAGCGGGCAGGAAGAACAGGCCATGCTGATCGATAGCGATCCTGAGCTTTATTACCGCCCCGCCTATTTTGGCCCTTCCGGCTGGATCGGCATCAGGTTGGACCTCCCACCTGTGGATTGGACGCATATCAGCGAATGGCTGGCCAAAAGCTGGCGGCTATCGGCGCCACGGCGTTTGACCAAGCTGGCTGACATTGCGGCGGAATTTTGATCGCTGGCCTTTCGTCTATTTACCCTCCCTCTGCCCGCCTAATTTGAACAGCTTGCCTAATTCCAATGGGAAGGGAAAGACAATGGTCGAACTCTTCTCTGCCGCTATCACGTTCAAGGAACCCAGGTAGCGAAGCTGCATCGCTTCGGGCTGCTGGCTCAAAGTCTGGGCGGCCTCCAGCAATTTTTGCGCCGCCTGCTGCTCGCCCTCGGCAATGATAATCTTGGCCCGGCGCTCGCGTTCCGCCTCCGCCTGGCGGGCAATGGCGCGGATCATGGTCTCGTTGAGGTCTACATGCTTGATTTCGACATTAGCGACCTTGATCCCCCAGTTATCCGTTTGAAGATCAAGAATTTCCTGGATGTCGTTGTTGAGCTTGTCGCGTTCCGCCAGCATCTCGTCCAATTCATGCTTGCCAAGAACAGATCGCAAAGTGGTCTGCGCCAGCTGGCTGGTCGCCTGCATATAATCTTCGACCTGAATGATGGCTTTTTCCGAATCAATTATCCGGAAATAGATGACGGCGTTCACCTGAACCGAGACATTGTCATGGCTGATCACATCCTGAGTCGGTACGTCCAGCACCACGGTGCGCAGGTCCGTCCGGACCATTTGCTGCACGAATGGAATGAGGATGATGAGGCCGGGACCCTTGACGCCCGTAAAACGCCCCAGCGTGAAAATCACGCCCCGCTCATATTCCCGAAGGACCTTGATCGCCGCCGACAGGAACAGCAGCAGCAAGACGAGGGCGGGGATGTAATAGACAAGGCCGGTCAACATCGCTTCATTCTCCTTGGGCCGGTTCGTCCCGGTCGACATGCAATGTAAGGCCATCAAATCCCCGTACGCGGACCCGTGAGCCTGGCTTCAGCGGTCCTGTGCCTGACGCATTCCACCGTTCGCCATGCGCAAAGACGTGCCCCCGGCCGCCCCGCCAGTCCTGCACCACAGCGCAGGCGCCGATCATTTCTTCCCGCCCGCTGACAATTCGGCTGTGCCGGGCGGTAAAAGCAAGACGACCAATGAAAAGGATGACGGCAAGGCTTAGCCCCGCCAGTCCCGCTATGAGCGGCCAGGCAATGCGGAATTCAGGCACGTCGGTGTCAATCAGGATGGTCGCGCCCAAAATGAACGCAACTACGCCCCCAATTCCCAATATGCCGAGCGACGGCGTGAAATGCTCCGCCACCATGAGGCCTATCCCAAGCGCCATCAGCCCCAGTCCCGCATAATTCACCGGCAACGCCGCAAAGGCATATAGGCCGGTGAGCAAGCAGATCGCGCCGATCGTCCCTGGATAAATCGAGCCGGGATTGATGAATTCGAAGATGAGGCCATAAATCCCTACCATCATAAGGATAACCGCCACATTGGGATTGGTGATGGCGTTCAATAATGTCGTCCGCCAATCGGGCTGAACCTGAATGACGGCCACCCCGCGCGTCGCCAATGTGACCCTGTTGCCAGCAACATTGACTTGCCGCCCATGCGCCTTGTTCAGCAGGTCGGGGATGGAACGGGCTTCCATGTCGATAACACCACCTTTCAGCGCGGCGCTGGCCGAAAGGCTTGCCGCTTCTCTCACCGCCTTTTCCGCCCAATCGGCGTTGCGCCCACGCATTTCGGCTAGGGATCGAATATAAGCGACGGCATCGTTCACCGCCTTGGCGGTCATCGCATCGTTGGACTTGGCGCCTTCCTGCTTCTTCTTGTCTTCTTCGTCACCGCCAAAGGGCATGCCCCCGATCTGAACCGGGGTTGCCGCGCCAACATTGGTGCCAGGCGCCATGGCCGCGATATGGCTGGCGTAGAGCAGGAAGGTTCCGGCACTTGCCGCCCGCGCCCCGCTGGGGCTGACGAAGGTAGCTACAGGTACGGGCGACGCCAAAATGTCCCGGATCATCGCACGCATCGATGTGTCCAGCCCACCCGGCGTGTCGAGCCGCAGGATCACCAGCGGCGATCCATCCTCCGCAGCCCGCTTCAACGTTCGGGAAAAATAGCTGGCGCTGGCGGGGCCGATAGCTCCGTCCAGGTTGAGAACGATGGCCGGCGATCGCGGTTGCGCCGCCGACAACATCAGGCCCAGGAGCATCAGAAAGAGGACGCGCACGGAATGAAGCGCGCGCCATGCCGACCCAAGTCGTCGATCTACCGCCATGGCCTTTCCTTTGATGCTGACAGCATAGCACAAACTTCCCTGTCCTGCGAAGATCGGGTCCTGCGAAGATCGGGACGCGGCAGTTGCTTGAGCCCACTCACCCTGTCCTGCCGGAGCGCCCGTGTTTCCCGCGCTTGATATTCGCGCGCTGATCTCATATTTTCAGGGCATGGCCATTCTTCCGATCATAGAGACCCCTGACCCGCGGCTTCGCACTATCTCCACGCCTGTGGACGCAATCGACGACGATCTTCAGCGGCTGATCGACGATATGTTCGAAACCATGTACGACGCCCCAGGCATTGGACTGGCCGCCATTCAGGTCGGCGTTCCCAAGCGCGTCCTGGTAATCGACCTGCAGGAACCGAATTCCGAAACGGGGGAAGCCGTGCGCAACCCGATGGTCTTCATCAACCCCCAGATCATGGAGGGGTCGGAGGAACATAGCGTCTATCAGGAAGGCTGCCTGTCCGTTCCCGACCAATATGCCGAGGTGGAACGTCCCGCGACGATCCGCGCCAGTTGGTTGGACCGCAAAGGGGTGATCCATGAGGAAGAGTTGAACGGCTTGCTCGCCACCTGCCTTCAGCATGAGATGGATCATTTGGAAGGTGTGCTCTTCATCGACCATCTGTCGCGGTTGAAGCGCGAGATGCTGCTGAAGAAACTTGCCAAGGCGCGCAAGGACAACGCCCAGGCTGCCTGACCGGAGGAGGGCATATATTCCGTTACTTCTTCCGTTCTTCGGCGCGTATCTCGCTGGCCTGGCTTGAGATGTTCAGGACAAGCCGCTAGGTTCCCTTTTCGTTCCTCACGAAAAGGCTGCTCATGACAGACGCTCTCCCCTGGATTTTTGCCCTTCTGGCGGCCTTTGCTGGGCTCGCTGCGGGCTGGATGCTTGGGAACCGAGGAGTCGCTGACGCGCGCAGGGAGCGCGACGCGCTGGCCGAGCGGTTCAATGCCGCCATCCGGGACCTTGCAAGCGCTTCGGAACGGGTCAAGCTGGCTGGGGAAACCCAATTTCGCCTGGACGCTGCGATTACCGAACGGGACGAAGCAGGCCGGGAACTGGCTGCGCTTCGGTCGCAAAGCCAGGAGCGAGAACGGGCGCTTGGCGAACAATTCGCCCAATTGCAACGCATGAAGGAACAGCTTTCCGTCGAATTCAGCGACTTGGCGCAGAAGGTGATGATTGAGGCGCAGGGCCAGTTTTTGAAACGTGCGGATGAGCGTTTCAATCAGGCCGGCGAGAAGAATGAGGCTCAACTGAAAGCCCTGCTTCAACCGGTGGAAACCACCCTGAAACAATATCAGGAGGGTTTGCAGCGAGTAGAAAAGGATCGAGTGGACAGCTATGCCGGGCTTCGCGAAGCCGTGGACCAGGTGCGCGTTGGCCAATCCCAAGTGAAAGACGAAGCCGCACGACTCGTCAATGCCCTGCGGTCCAGTCCCAAGGCACGCGGACGATGGGGCGAACAGTCGCTGCGCAACGTGCTGGAGCAGGCGGGACTTAGCCCCCATGCCGACTTCCGGTCGGAAGTATCGGTTGATACCGACGATGGAAGGCTTCGGCCCGACGTCATCGTGAGCCTGCCGGGCGGTCGCGAGTTGGTGATCGACGCAAAATGTTCGTTGAACGCTTATCTGGACGCGTCGCAGGAAGTGGATGATGCGCTTCGCATCGCCCATCTCAAAACCCACGCCGCCTCGATCCGCACCCATGCGCAGCAACTTGGCGCAAAGGATTATTGGGCGCGTTTTGGCAAAGCCGCGGATTATGTCGTGATGTATATTCCGGGCGAGCATTTCCTGTCTGCGGCGCTGGAACAGGATGAGGCATTGTGGGAATGGGCGTTTGAGCGCCGTGTCCTGTTGGCGACACCCACGAATCTGGTTGCGATCTGCCGAACAGTCGCGAGCGTCTGGCGCCAGGAAAAGCTGGCGGATGAAGCACAGGCAATCGGCATGCTGGGCAAGGAGCTTTACGAGCGCCTGGCAGTCGCGGCGGGCCATTTGAAAAAGGTCGGCAGCGGGCTCAACAATGCGGTCAATCATTATAACAGCTTCGTTTCCAGTTTCGAGGGGCGCGTGCTGGTTACCGGGCGCAAGTTCCGCGACATGAACATAGAAGCGGGATCGCGTGACATTGAGTTGGTGGAAGGTGTCGACGCGCTGGCAAAGGAACCGCAGGTGGAGGCATTGCCAAGTCCGGCAGAATAGGAGCGGGCTTTGCTTGGATAAACCCGTTCGTCCCTAGCAAAGTCGAGGAATGGTGGCTTGCGCAAGCCTGTTTCGACTTTGCTCGACACGAACGGGAATGGGTTAACCTAAAATCATCGCATTCCAGGTCCTACCTCTCCGCTCCCTTCATCTTTCCCCAGGTTCGAGCAGCGGTATAGCCGAGATAGCCCGTGCCGAAGAGCGCGTAGAGCGGTTCCGGGATGCCCGACAGATAGGCGGTCATTCCTTTGGCTATAGCCTCAGCCATTTCCGGACGGGACGCCGCGATCAGGCCCATGGGAATGGACCAGAGCAGAAGCGCGTACATCACATAGAGAAAGCTCGGCCGGGCGCGGCTAGTCCAGGGATCAGCGGATTGCGCTTCGGCGACAATGGCCGAAAGCTGTGTCTTCATTGCCTCCATTTCCTGGCTGCCTTCGAGTTTCAGCAGTTCCAGCTTCGCCTTGTCGCGGGCATCAGGATCGGGAATGATTTTGTCGATGATCTTGGCGAGGGGGCCAATCAGGCCTTCAAGAAAGGACATTTATGTCTCTCCAATGTCGAAGTTCACACTGTTCCAAGAGGCGGAATTCAGCCAATTCGGTTGGCCATCCAGCCATATAGGAAAGCCTCATTGGCGGGCCGCTGTTCGGCGAGGGTCAGATATCGCTCCCCCTGCAGTGCCTCCATGGCTTTCAGGAGTATGATTTCACCCTTGTCTCCCCTCCCGGCGAGGAAAGCGCGGAGCGCCTTCAGGGTGGCAGGACCGATCTTCCGGTCTACTGTCAAATCGGGATAGTCGCGCTGCTGCCGATTAAGGGCGTTCAAAGCCCGCTGCAAAAAGCCAATGGCGATGGCTGGTCCCATGTTGACGCCGGTGTCGAAAAGTTCGGTCGCGAGCTTTGGGGAGTGACCGCCAACAGCGGCAAAGCCGGGCTCGTCCCAATAGATTTGCCGGTAGATCCTGACAGCGTCCGCCCGCGGCAGGACCCGCATGTCCCCTTCAAAACCACGCGCTTGGGCAACGGCCTGCGTAATGCCCCAGCGCGTCGGCCCGCCCTTGTCCGCCGGATGGTCGCAATAGCCGCCCTCCCGCGCGATCACTGCGTCGATAAGTCTTTCGATGTCCATGATTCAGCCTCCATTTCATTTTGGGGCCGATCATTTATCCTATATGGTTATATGTAGGACAGAGCCTTGGGAAGGTTCCGTCCTTTCATTGCGCTTGCCCTGCCCGGCTTTTATCGCGAATGGCGCGGAACTCGTCGCCTTCCTTCCAATTTGGCCAGTCGCTGGTCATCGCCAGCGCCCGCCCGACGAGATAATAGAGCCGAACGTCGCTCAATGCGCCGTCCCAATTCCAATTGGGGTCATATTCATCCTGCGGCCCATGATAGCGGTTCTTGGTATAATCAGCGACGGCAGCAGCCCCCGCCGTTCGCCCGCCTTGAACAAGGTCTTCGCCGCCCTCGAAATAAAGCATCGGCACGCCCTTCTTGGCCAGGCTGAAGTGATCGGACCGATAATAATATCCCTTTTCCGGTGTCGGCTCATTTTCAGCAACCCGGCCTTCCACCGCCAGCGCCTTATCAAGATAGGCGTCCAGTTCGGACTTGCCTTTGCCGATCACTGTGAGGTTACGAGCTGCGCCGGCCATGCTGAGCGCGTCCATGTTGACCCCGCCAACGGTCTCTGCCAACGGAAACACGGGATTATCCGCATAATATTCAGATCCAAGCAGCCCGGATTCTTCGGCCGTCACTGCCAGGAAAACAAGGCTGCGATCGGGTGCGCCCGCCTTCACATGCGCCTGCGCCAGCGCGACCAGCGCAGCAATACCAGTGGCGTTGTCGATGGCTCCGTTGCAAATATCATCGCCCGTCGCGTCAGCCGTGCAGCGGCCCAGATGGTCCCAATGCGCGGTGTAGAGCACATATTCATCGGGCCGCGACTTGCCCGCCAATAGGCCGACAACATTCTTGGATTGGTGCCTGTGGATGCTGTTGTCGAAAGACAGCGACGCCATGACGCCGTTGAGATTGACCGGCTTGAAGCCCGGCCGCTTGGCCGCAGCCATCAGGACCTCCAGATCCTGCCCGCCGCTCGCCATCAGCTTGCGGGCGGCATCGAACTGCATCCAGCCATTGGCCTTGGTCTGATCCATATGGCCATTGGCTGCGTCGGCCACCTGCTGCGCGCCTGTCCAGCTTGATTCGACCACGTTCCAGCCATAAGCCGCAGGTCCGGTGTCATGGACGATGATCGCGGCGGCCGCGCCCTGACGCGCAGCTTCCTCGAACTTGTAGGTCCAGCGCCCATAATAGGTCATGGCGCGGCCGTTAAACGGTCCATCCAGGCCATTCGTCTGATAGTCGGGATCGTTGACGAGGATGATGACGGTTTTGCCCTTCACATCGACGCCCGCATAATCATTCCAGTTTTTTTCCGGGGCGTTGATGCCATAGCCGACGAAGACGACCGGGCTGTCCTTGATGTCGATGCGCGGTGCGATCCGGTAAGTGCCCGCCACGAAATCGGAACCATAAGCGAAAGAGAGCGGCTGCTTTCCGCCTGAAAAAGTCAGCGGAGATATGTTCTTCGCGGTGATTTCCGCCAGCGGCACATTCTGGAACCAACTGCCCTTGTTACCGGGCTTCAGCCCTGCCTTGCCGAACTGCTCCACGAGGTATGTCAGCGTCTTTTCCTCGCCCGCAGTGCCGGGCGCGCGGCCCTCGAACGCGTCGGAGGAGAGGGTTTGGGTGACGCGTTTCATCGTGTCGAGGCGGATCTGGGGAATCTTTTCCGCTGCGATCGCTGGGGTGGCGAGCGAGAGAGCCAGCGCTAAAGCGAGAAGTCTGCTAATATGCTGCATGTGTCGCATCTCGAAAATTTCAATACCGATTTTGTTGCATTCGCAACTACCCGACGCAAGAGCCTACACAGAAAGCACAGGTCTTCGGTGACAGCTACAGCGATCTTGCTTGGGTTACGTTCCGTCAATGACCTTTAGAAACAGCCTGAAAACATCTACCCCACAGGCCTCCGCGCCCGCAGCGCCTGGGCCAGGGTGCCCTCATCCAGATAATCAAGTTCTCCGCCGACGGGCAAACCATGGGCGAGCTGCGTGAGGCGCACTGGAAATTGCTCGATGCGCTCGGCGATATAATGGGCGGTCGTTTGCCCCTCCAGCGTGGCGTTCATCGCGAGCACCACCTCGTCAACGCCGCCCGCCGCAATGCGCGTAATCAGCGCTTCGATGCTGAGATCCTCCGGCCGAATCCCCTCCAGCGCCGATAAGCGCCCGCCCAGCACATGGAACTTGCCGGGGAACAGGCGCGAGCGGTCGAGTGCCCAAAGGTCGGCCACGTCCTCCACGACGCAGAGCGCGCGTTCGTCCCGGCGCGGATCGGAACAGATGGAGCAGGGATTGACGGTGTCGACATTGCCACACACCGAGCAGGTTTCGAGCGCCTCATTCACTGCCTCAAGCGCGCGAAGGAGAGGCCCCATGGCTGCCTCCCGCTTCTTGAGCAGATACAGCACTGCGCGCCTGGCCGAGCGGGGGCCAAGACCGGGAAGCTTCGAAAGCGCTTGCGTGAGGGACTCAATCTCTGGTGATGCCATGGCAAAGCAGATAAGGGGTTGCGCTCTCTACTGCCAAGCGTTTCAGAGGACCTATGCGTATAATCTACATGGGAACACCGGATTTTGCGGTGCCTACGCTGGAAAAGCTGGTCGAGGCCGGACATCAGGTCGTGGCCGTCTACAGTCAGCCACCCCGTCCCGCCGGTCGCGGCAAGGCGCTGCGCCCAACGCCAGTACAGGCGCGCGCGGAATCGATGGGACTGGAAGTGCGGACGCCGGTTTCCCTGAAGGATCCCGATGTGCAGGCCGCGTTTGCCGCGCTCGATGCCGATGTGGCTGTCGTCGCGGCCTATGGCCTGATCCTGCCCGGCACGATCCTTGCTGCGCCAAAGCATGGTTGCATGAATGTCCATGCGTCGCTTCTTCCACGCTGGCGCGGCGCTGCCCCGATCCAGCGGGCCATTCTTGCCGGCGATAATGTGTCGGGCGTCACCATCATGGACATGGAGGCAGGGTTGGACACTGGCCCCATGCGCGCCAAGCATGTGACACCGATCGAGGACAAGACCGCCGGGCAGTTGACAGCCGAACTGGCCGCCGCGGGTGCCGAATTGATGGTGGAGGTGCTGGAGGATATGGACGCTCAGCCTCCCATTCCCCAGCCGGAGGAAGGCGTCATCTACGCCGCCAAGATCGACAAGGCGGAAGCGCGTATCGATTTTTCCCGCGATGCCTATTCGATCGAAAGGCAGATCAGGGCTTTCAATCCAGCACCGGGCGCCTTTTTCGAATATAAGGGAGAAAGATTTCGCATCCACGCCGCCCATGTCGAGCATGTGAGCGGGTCACCCGGCATGTTGCTTGACGACAGCCTGCTCATCGCCTGCGGCAAGGACGCTATTCGACCGACTTTAATCCAGCGGGCGGGAAAGGCGGCGATGAGCGTAGGGGAATTGCTGCGCGGATTTGAAATGGCTCAAGGGACGGCGGTGGATGGATAACTTTCCTTGCCGCCTGCCCTTGGACCCGAACGCGGCATCGGTATGACATGACCCGATTCGCCCTCACCGTGGAGTTTGACGGCAGGCCATTCATGGGATGGCAGCGGCAGGCCCACGGGCCAAGCGTGCAGCAGGCGATAGAGGAGGCTGCCTTTTCCATAACAGGTGAACGGTGCGTCCTTCATGCGGCGGGCCGTACCGACGCTGGCGTCCACGGGCTAGCCATGCGCGCGCATTTCGACATAGATAAGCCCCTTGCCCCCTTTCGTCTGATGGAGGGATTGAATGCGCTGCTGCGACCGGATCCGGTGGCTGTTCTTGCCTGCGAAATCGTGCCGGATGATTGGCACGCCCGCTTTTCCTGCATCGGACGCTCTTATATCTATCGCATCGCCAACCGTCGAGCGCCGCTCACTATTGAGGCAGGGCTTGCCTGGCGAGTGGTGCAGCCATTGAATCACGCGGCGATGCACGAGGCAGCGCAGATTCTGGTCGGCCTTCATGATTTTACGACCTTTCGATCGGTGCAGTGCCAGTCGGCAAGCCCGGTCAAAACGCTGGACCGGCTGGATGTGGAGCGGCAGGGCGAACATGTGCTGATCCACGCCGCCGCACGATCGTTCCTGCATCATCAAGTCCGTTCTATGGTCGGATGCCTGGCGCTTGTAGGCATGGGAAAATGGCAAGCGACAGATATGCGCGCGGCCCTCGAAGCGCGGGACCGGCAGACGCTGGGCCTCAATGCGCCGCCGGATGGGCTCTATTTCGTAAGCGCCAGCTATCCCGATGAGGAGGCTGAAAATGAGTGAGGATTTCAGCGGAAAATCGGCGCTGATTAACGGGCGCGACGTCGCCATCGCCAATGCCGGAGTCGCCGGGAATGGCGGAACTCACCTCATCCTGCCACAATTGCCGCGTCGCGCAGGCCGCGCCAGAGCTGGAGGGCTTGCCTTGTCTCGTGAACATCATGAACGCGGACCATTTGCGCGCCTTGCTGGACGGCGTGGAAAGCAAGGGCCACCGAACCGCCCAGCCGCTCGTTTGCGGGGGCTTCATTGGCTAGCGCCCCGATGATGCGCTTGCGGCTGGCACCAAAGAGCAGCGGCAGTCCAAGGCCCTGAAACATGGCAAGCCTGTTGCAGATGGCAAGGTTATGTTGCAGCGATTTACCAAAGCCGATGCCGGGGTCGACAATGATTCTGTCGCGCGCGACCCCGGCGGCGACCGCGGCTTCGACGCGGGCGGACAGCCAGTCATAGACATTAATGACCGCTTCGCCATAGGCCGCCTCGGCGTGGGGGTTATCGCCTGCCGAAGGCGAGTGCATCAGCACCACCGGACAGGCCGCCCTTGCCACCACTTCCGTACTTCTTGGGTCGTGGAGAAGGCCGCTTACATCATTCACAAGATGTGCGCCCGCTGCCAGCGCGGCCTCCATGACCGAAGCTTTTCGGGTATCCACCGAGACGGGCACGCCACCCTTGGCCAGACGCTCAATGACGGGGACGACGCGGCTTATCTCATCACCCTCCCAGACGGGTTCAGCCCCCGGACGTGTGGATTCACCACCGACATCGATGATCGACGCGCCTGCTTCATACATGGCGAATGCGGAATCCGCCGCCGCAGAGGGATCGCCTGCATGCTTGCCGCCGTCGGAAAAGCTGTCGGGGGTCATGTTCAAAATGCCCATGACATGGGGCGTATCGAAACGAATGACGCGCTCCCCTAGGGTCAATGGCTGCCGGGATGTCGTAAAACCATGAAGCATGGCGCGGGCATGTTCCGGATCGGAAAGCGCACTAAGGGCTTCTTCCAGATTTTCCACGTGAATGAGGTCGCGATGCAGGCGCTCTTCGCCCTTCATCGCGGTCAGTTCCACGGCAGAGAACCAGAGCAGGCCATGCGCCAAACGCTCGGTGCGGCCATCGAAGCCGATGGGGGAGTCCACGAAGTTGCAGGGGCGCAAATAGATGCGGGCGTCAGTGGGGAGGGAAGAGAGCGCTGCGGTCATGGCTGACGTCTATACCGCTCTTCATTCCCAAGAAAGCGGGAACCCATGCTTTCCATCAATTCGCCCCCTGAAGGCCGCTTTACTTCCCAGGAATGACGGAGAAATTATGGCTCCGTGGCGAGAATATAGGTCTGACGCACCGCGTCGATCGGTTTCAGCGTACCACCCTCTTCATAATGCCAGAACGTCCAGCCATTGCATGACGGCGCCTTTTGCAGGAGGGCGCCAAGCTTGTGAATGGACCCGCTATCCCCCTCCGTTTGGAGCGATCCATCGACGCGCACAACGGCCTTCCATCGGCGCTTTGCGTCATAGAGCGGCGTTCCCGCCTTCAGATAGCCATTTTCGACCAGCGTGCCAAAGGCGACCTTGGGCTGCGCCTTGGGCGACTGCATGATGGTAAGTGCGGACTCATCGAGCGGCAGGGAAGCAGCGATGCGTTCCAGCGCGACTTCGCAATAATCCTCTTCCCGTTCGATGCCGATCCAATGGCGCCCTAAGCGGCGTGCAACCGCGCCGGTCGTGCCAGTGCCAAAGAAGGGATCGAGAACTATGTCGCCAGGTTTCGTGCAAGCAAGCAGGATACGGTAGAGCAGCGCCTCTGGCTTTTGGGTAGGGTGAGCCTTAACGCCGTTGCGCTTCAATCGCTCCTGCCCACCGCAAATCGGAAGCACCCAGTCCGAACGCATCTGCAGTTCATCATTGAGCGTCTTCATAGAGCGATAGTTGAAGGTATAGCGCGCGTCTTCACCCTTCGAGGCCCAGATGAGCGTCTCATGGGCGTTGGTGAAGCGAGTGCCCTTGAAATTGGGCATGGGATTGGCCTTGCGCCAAATGATGTCGTTGAGGATCCAAAAGCCACGATCCTGAAGCGCCGCACCCACCCTGAAAATATTGTGATAGCTGCCGATGACCCAGATAGTGCCGTTCGGCTTTAAAATGCGCCGCGCCTGTTCCAGCCAGGCGTGGGTGAAGGCGTCATAAGCCGCCAGCGTATCGAACTTGTCCCAGTCATTATCCACCGCATCGACGCGCCCGCCCTCCGGTCGGAACAAGTCGCCGCCCAGCTGAAGATTATAGGGAGGGTCGGCAAAAACCATGTCGACGCATGCATCGGGCAGCGCCGCCATTGCGCTGATGCAGTCGGCCCTGATCAGCCGGTCTGCTTCTACCGGCGCGGTCTGGACAGCAGCCTTACCCTTGCGCGTC
This sequence comes from Rhizorhapis suberifaciens, assembly GCF_014200045.1. GTDB lineage: Bacteria > Pseudomonadota > Alphaproteobacteria > Sphingomonadales > Sphingomonadaceae > Rhizorhapis > Rhizorhapis suberifaciens. The sequence continues at coordinate 223,953 of NZ_JACHOV010000001.1, read as the reverse complement.
GAAACGCGTTCCATGACACCCATATTCTTATTGACCCCTGTTGAGCCCTTAGGGTGAGTCCTTGGGAGGACTCCGTCAAGTTCAAAAGCTTAGGAGATGAGCCTGACAAAATGGTTAACGTTGTGAGAACGAAAGGAGTCCCCACGACATATTGGGTCAAGCATGCAGATCCGGACTCAAGATATCGTGGGTGTGGCTGCAAGGACTCAGCGAAAAACTTTGGTAAATTTATGCCACCAGGCGCTCAAAGCAGGACCAGCTGCGCCACTGGGGCGAAGCTTTTGCGGTGCAGGGGCGTGGGTCCATGCAAGCGCAGCGCCTCCAGATGTTCGGGCGTGCCGTAACCCTTATTCCGCTCCCAGCCATAATTGGGGTGGGCGCGCGACGCCTCCACCATCATGCGGTCGCGCGCCTCCTTCGCCAGGATCGACGCCGCCGCGATGGAAAGGCATTTGGCATCCCCCTCCACTATTGCCGTCGAGGCCCAGCGCCACTGCGGGCAGCGATTGCCATCGACCAATATATGCGCGCAGTCGCGAGCCATGGCTTCTACTGCCCGGCGCATTGCCAGCATGGTGGCCCATAGAATGTTGAGTTCATCAATCTCCTCGACGGTGCAAATGCCGATGCCGAAGCAGATCGCGGACTGGCGGATTTCTCGCTCAAGCACTGCACGTCGCGCTGCGGGAAGCTGCTTACTGTCGTTGAGGCCATCAGGCACAGCTTTCCGGTCAAGTATCACTGCGGCCGCGAGAACTGGCCCTGCCAACGGACCGCGGCCAGCTTCGTCTACGCCCGCAACATGGCCGGTGTGCCGGTCCTCATGGGAAAAATCAGGCATAGCGCGGTACACCCACCGGACCATGGCCGCCGCCGAGCCCTGGAGCCGCTATCAGGGCGGCACGGACATATTGCCGTGCTCGCGCGACGGCGTCTAGGAGCGGCATTCCTTGTCCCAATCCGGTCGCGATCGCACTGCCCAGGGTGCAGCCAGTGCCATGGGTGTGAGGCGTCGCTATGCGCTGGTCTTCCCAGCGGGCGATTTCACCGCCCTGATCGAACAGGCGGTCAACCAGCCGATCACCCGGTGCATGCCCCCCTTTGGCGAGCACGATGCATCCGTGGCGCGATACGGCCGCGTCACCGCCCAAAGCTTCCAGCTCTGGCAGATTGGGCGTCACTAGCGTTGAAATCCGCATCAATCGTTCAAATGCCGAAATCGTTTCCGCGTCAGCCAAGGAAGAGCCGCTGGTCGCAACCATTACTGGATCAAAAACAATCGGTAAGTCGCTATATCCGACATCATTTCGTAATTTGGACAGATAATCCGCCGTGGCATTTGCGGTTGGCGCAGAACCTATCATTCCTATTTTTACAGCATCGACGCCTATATCCGACACAATGCTGTCGATCTGCGCGAGCACCATGTCAGTGGGGACGGCATGCACATCCTGCACGCCCAGCGTGTTTTGCGCGGTTACCGCCGTGATCGCCGTCATTGCATGACCGCCCAGCATTGTGATGGTTTTGATGTCCGCTTGGATGCCCGCTCCGCCGCTGCTGTCGGAGCCTGCAATCGCCAGGATGCGCGCAATCTTCACGCCTTTCCTTTCCGCTCCGTGGAAGCAGGATATATCCCCAGCAGACGAGCCGAGCGCGTCGGCCGGTCGAGCAGTTCGCCCCCGCAATTGGGACAAAGATCATCCATTGCTTCGGAGCATCGGGCGCAGAATGTGCATTCAAAGGAACAGATGAATGCGCCGCCCGCGTCGGCCGGCAGATCAACGCCGCAGCGTTCGCAATCGGGCCGCATCTCCAGCATCAGCCCGCGACCTCCGCAACAGCAGCACAGATGCGTTCCACCACATCCTTGACCTGGTCCTGCCGGTCCCCTTCGGCCATGACCCGGATCACAGCTTCAGTGCCCGAAGGACGAATGACCAGTCGGCCGCAGCCGTTCAGTTCCCGCTCCGCCTGAGCGATCACTTCTTGAACCTTTGCATTTTCCAAAGGCTTTCCAGAAGCATAGCGCACATTCTTCAAAAGCTGTGGCACAGGATCGAATTGGTGCAATACCTCGCTCGCGGGCTTGCCGCTTTCCACCACGGCTGCGAGCACCTGCAATGCCGCAATGGTGCCGTCGCCCGTGGTCGCATGATCGGACAGGATCATATGGCCCGACTGTTCGCCGCCGACATTATAGCCCCCCTCGCGCATCTGCTCGAGCACATAGCGGTCGCCCACTTTGGTGCGAACAAGATCGATCCCCTGCCCGTTTAGAAAGCGTTCCAGGCCCAGGTTCGACATGACAGTCGCCACCAGACCGCCGCCGCGCAACGTCCCCGCCTTCGCCCAACTGCTACCGATCAACGCCATGATCTGATCGCCGTCGATGATCTGTCCCTTTTCATCCACCACGATCAGGCGGTCAGCATCGCCATCAAGCGCAATGCCGATATCGGCTCCCGAAGCCACCACCGTCTCCTGGCAGGAGAGCGGCGCAGTCGATCCGCACCCATCATTGATGTTCAAGCCATTGGGATTGACGCCGATGGCGACGATCTCCGCACCTAATTCCCACAGCGCGGAGGGCGCCACCTGATAGGCCGCCCCATTGGCGCAGTCGATGACGATCTTCAGCCTATCCAACCGCAAATGTGCCGGGAAGCTGGATTTGACGGCATGAATATACCGACCGCGTGCGTCCTCCACCCGGCGGGCGCGGCCGATGTCCTGAGATGCAGCAAGCGGAATATCGCTTTCCAGCAATGCCTCTATCTTCAGCTCATCCTCATCGGAAAGCTTGTAGCCATCAGGTCCGAACAGCTTGATGCCGTTGTCGAAATAGGGATTGTGGCTGGCCGAAATCATGACGCCCAAATCAGCGCGCATGCTTTGCGCCAGCATGGCCACAGCCGGTGTCGGCACCGGCCCGAACTGGACCACATCCATGCCGACGCTGGTGAAGCCCGCGACCAGCGCGTTTTCGACCATATAGCCGGAAAGGCGCGTATCCTTGCCAATCACCACACGGTGACGATGCGTTCCGCGCTGGAAATGCGCACCTGCCGCCATACCGACCTTCATGGCCAGCTCGGCCGTCATCGGCCAAGCATTGGTGCGGCCGCGAATGCCGTCCGTGCCAAAGAATTTCCTGCTCATATGCCGGTTCGCAGCCCTCCCAGCGCCGTGCTCCTGTCCCGGTGCCCGCGGCCCGAGACTCCTCTCATTCGCCTATACCGAAATTTGATCGACAATCCAGAACCGGCGCGATCACATCGGCATCATCGGTCATACGCCTTTGGCAAGGCGGCGGGCGCAAGTGAGCGATATCGCTCCCGCAGGCGTGTCTGCCGGGTTTCCATCGACTGCTTCACGCCATCGATAAAGACGATTTCGGGCGTTGAGGACAGCTCCAGCGGATCACCGCTCCAAATCACGACATCCCCCACGCGGCCGGGCTTCAGCGAACCCATGACCTGGCCCAGCCCTGCTGCCTCTGCCGGGGCAGAGGTGATCGTGGCCAGCGCCGCGCCCCATTCCAGGCCTGTCGCACCGGGCACCCTCTGCAAGGCCACAAGGTTCCCAGCATATTGCGGGGTATAGCGTAGCTGATGAGCGTCATTGTCACCGATCATTCCGATGGCGACGGAGACACCCGCCTTCTTCATCCTGCCGACATTGGACTGGGTGGCGTTCAGCCGCTCGAACGCGGCTGGAAGGTCGTTCAGCGCGCTCGCAATGACCGGCACTTTTGCAGCCGCAATCCTGTCCGCGACCATCCAGCCTTCGCTCACGCCGACCAGTACGAGCTTCAGCGCAGGGAAATCCCTCCTGAGCGCCAGCGACTGCAATATGTCGCTCGCCCGCTCCACATGAATGAAAAGCGGAACCGTACCGTTGATGACCGGCACCAGCGCCTGCGCGTCTGCCCGCAGCAGCAGATTGTCCTTCGACCGACCGTCATAGGCCGCTGGCGCTCGCGCATAATCCTGCGCCTCGCGCAGCATAGCCCGGAACAAAAGATGCGAGGCCGCACGACTGCCGCCCGCACTGCTTGCTCCGGCCTCGCCCAGCTCCACGAACTGGAAGGCGCGGGCGCGCGTGATTGGCTCCATGTCGCCGCCAAGGTCTATCACTGCGCCCTGACCCGCAAAGATGCCGCCAAGCGCGACAGGTGCGACAATCGCCCGGGTCACCCCCCCTGCGCGACTTATCGCCACCGGAGATGCCAGCGGATTGATTGCCGGAGCGACATCAATGGCGGCTGAAAAGGGGGATCGAGCTCCCGCATCATTGGTGGATTCCACCGACTCCACCTCAATGAGGCCGACGCGCGAGAATCCCGCGACGATGCCGGGCGTGACCCATTTTCCGCTCGCGTCGACCCGTTGTGCGCCGGGAGGAATGGGAATCTTGGCTCCGGCCGCAGCGATCTTGCCATTGGCGATGACAACCGTGCCGTTGTCAATCGGCGCGCTACCGTCGCCGATGGCGACCTTGCCACCGGTAATGGCGATGGTCTGGACAAGGGCAGGGGCTGACATTGACAGCAGCGCGATGCCTAAAAGGATTCGAGCTGAGGCCGTCGACGCCCTGCTGACCCTCACTTCACATCCCCCTCGCCCGCCTGGCCGAGTTCGAAATCGCTCACCGGCCGCCGCGCCGGATCATTGGCGTCGAACAGCAACGCGCCATCAATCCACACCTTTTCCGGCCTGGTATAGACGCTGAAGGGATTGCCGTTCCACAGCACCACGTCCGCCATTTTGCCGGACTTCAAGCTTCCGGTGCGGTCAGCCACGCCCAAGGCCTTTGCGGGATTGTAGCTGAGCCACTGCCATGCGTCGGCTTCGCTGATGTCCAGCCCCATGCGCCGCCCGTTCGCAAGCGCCTTGGCCGCTTCCTGGTTCAAGCGCTGAATCTGATTTTCATCGTCACTGTGCACGATCGCGCAAGCCCCTGCGCTGTGAACCAGTGGGATATTCTCCTCGATGGCGTCATAGCTTTCCATCTTGAAGCCCCACCAATCCGCCCACATTGCGGAGCAGATGCCGTTTTCGCGAAGCAGGTCCGCGATCTTGTAGGATTCCACGGCATGATGAAAGGCCGTCACCTTGTAATGGAACTCCTTGGCCATATCGATGACGATCGCCATCTCGTCGGCGCGGTAACAATGGTTCTGAACCAGGATCTTGCCCTCCAGGACGTCGGCCAATGTTTCCATGTCGAGGTCCCGCGTCTGTTCCTTTCCCGCCGCCCGTTTCTTTTGATATTCGCGCGCGGCGATCCAGGTCTGGCGATCCAGCGCCACATTCCCCATGCGAGTGCTGGGCTTTTGTCTCCGGGCGCCATAGACGCGCTTTGGATTTTCGCCGCACGCCATTTTCAGGCCATAGGGCGCTCCAGGAAACTTCATGCCCTGAACAGTCCGGGCCGGCACATTTTTCAGTACGACCGAGCGGCCGCCAAACAGATTGGCTGAGCCCGGCAATATCTGCAGGGCCGTGACGCCACCATTGACCAGCGCACGCGAAAAGCCGGGATCCTGCGGCCAGACGCTGTGTTCCACCCATACATCGGCGGTGACGGGTGAGGTCATCTCATTGCCATCACTGTTCGCTGCTACACTGGGCGAGGCATAGTCACCCAAATGGCTGTGGACATCAATGATGCCGGGCGTGATGAATTTACCCCTGCCATCAAGCACCAGCGCACCGGCCGGTATCGGAGTGTCCGGACCGCCAATCGCCTCGACCTTGCCGCCCGACAGGAAGACCACACCGCCATCAATCCGTCCACCTTCGCCATCGAGGATGGTCGCGCCACGGATAGCCGTCGGCTGCGATGGGTAAGGAGCGTAGGTGGAAGGATAGGGATCGAGGGGCCCCGCCGAGAGACTTGCCTTACCCTTGTCGTCTTTCTTGTCCTCTCCCAGGGCCCCGCCGGTCGGCAACAGCGCCAGCCCCATTCCCAGCGCCGCCAGCATTGGAAGCGACCGGGTTAAGGACATCAGCGGGTTTCCCCCCTGGTCTGAACCCCTGCAGCCGCCGGCTCACCAAGCTCTGGCTCGCCCGCCATCGCATGATCGCTGTCATGGTCCTTCAGCGTGTCGAGGTGCATGAGCTTCAGGATCAGAGGAGAGATCACCACCACCGCGACACCAACGGCAACGGCGGTCCACCCGACCGTTGAATATACCGACAGCACTGTTTCCTTGCCTGCCGCCTCCCCTTCCAGTCCCTCAGCGCCGGTGGCTGCCGCGATCAACCCGGCCGCAAAATTCCCTGTGGCCGAAGCGAAGAACCAAGTCCCCATGATGAGGGACGCCATATGGGGCGGCGCCAGCCGGTTCATGGCCGACAGACCCACAGGAGAAAGACAAAGCTCGCCCATGGTGTGCAGCAGATAGATCAGGAAGATAAAGATGACCGGAGTTAGATTTTCTGTGCCAAAGGCCGCGGCGCCCGCAACCAGGGCCAGGAAACCTGCGCCCAGCTGCACCATTGCCAGACCGAACTTCGCGGGCGCCGACGGTTCAAGCCCCCGTCGGCCCAATGCCGTCCATAGCCAGGCGAACACCGGTCCCAAAAGGACGATATAAACAGGATTGACCGCCTGAAACACCGAAGCTGGAACTCCGGCGCGATCGACATGGCGGTCCGTAAACAGGTTCAGCGACGAACCCGCCTGTTCGAACAGCGCCCAGAACAGGATCGATCCGAAGATGAGAAAGATGGCGGCAAAAATCCGGTCCCTGTCCTGCCCCGGAAGCTTTGCGACAGCGGTGTAAAGGACATACGCGACCAATATGGCTCCCGCGCCACCCAGCATCCAGCCGATAAGTTGCTGATATTGGATCAGGGCCCAAATGACGGCCACCGCCCCCACGCCGAAAAGATAAAGCAGCCATTCCAGCTTCAGCCCGGCCACCGGTCGTCTGAGCGCCGCCGGATCGGGCGCTTCACCCCGGCCCATGAGCAGCGGCTTGTACCGAACGAAGACCCCAAGGCCCGCCAGCATGCCGAAACCCGCCAGACCGAAGCCGTAGGACCAGCCATAGGTCTGACCGATGAGGCCACAGAAGAAGGACCCGAGCGCCGCACCCAGATTGATGCCCATGTAGAAAATCGTATAGGCGGCGTCGCGTCGGACATCTGTCCGGGGATAAAGCTGTCCCACGATCACCGAAATATTGGCCTTTAGGAAGCCCGAGCCAACGATGATGAAGGACAGCGCCAACCAGAATATATTGATGGCAAAGCCGCCCTGACCGCCGTCCCCTTCAAATCCCATCAGGAAGTGGCCGAGGGTCAGCAGCACCGCCCCGAAAAGCACGGCCTTACGCTGTCCAAGATAACGGTCGGCCAGATAGCCGCCGATCACGGGCGTGATGTAGACCAGCGCCGTGTATGCCCCGTATATTATCGACGCCTGCTGGTCGGAAAACAGCCAATGCTGCGTCAGGTAGAAGATAAGCAGGGCGCGCATGCCGTAATAGGAAAAGCGCTCCCACATTTCAGCAAAGAACAGGACGAAAAGACCCCGGGGATGGCCCAGGAACGTCTTTCCCTGCTCGATTGGAAAATTGTCTGTCGAAGTCGCCATGAGGGCTTTCCGCTCCAAGATGATCGGGCAACTGAGCCGCCGTATCGGCAACGCAGACTAAACCAAAAATTACGCCTGTGAAGAAGATTATTTCAAAGCAGCCTGTCCCGAAGGGAGAGGTTTATGTGAGAAATATGGGATAAACCTTGTGTTGCTGCGCAGAGCCAAGTGGGGGATCAGGGCGCGGGACGGCACAAGCCTTGGCTACCCTTCGCTGTCGCACTATAGCCGTTCCATGTTTAACGACTTCTCCTCCCCCATTCGCTATTTTCTCACGCGCCGCTCCACCAAGCCTCGCGATTTGGTCGCGCCCGGTCCCGATAGCGAGCAACTGCGCCAGATACTCACCGCAGCCATGCGAACGCCGGATCATGGCAAATTAGCGCCATGGCGGCTTGTCGTGGTTCATGAAGATCAGCGAGAAAAACTGGCGGAACTTCTCTCCGCCGCGTATCGCGCCGAAAAACCGGACGCAGGGCGTTTGGAAATCGAGGCGATGGTGCAGTTCGCCCATCAGGCTCCGGCGATGGTGGTCGTACTGTCATCGCCGGTGCAGGCCAGCAAAATTCCCTTGTGGGAGCAGGAGTTGTCAGCAGGCGCTGTCTGTATGAACCTGCTGCATGCGGCAACTGCGCTTGGTTTTGGAGGCGGGTGGCTGACGGGTTGGCCAAGCTATAATGATCAGGTCCGTGACGCTTTTGGCGAAGCGCATGAACGGATCGCAGGTTTTCTTTTTCTGGGCACGCCGTCCCGACCGCTCGATGAGCGTCCTCGGCCAGATTATTTCGAACACGTAAGGGATTGGGACAGATAATTTCGTTTCGCCTGTGCGCGCTATTGGTTTCCAACCCTCTCTTGTTCAAATCCCGCCAATTCGCCGTTGACCGGACTCGCTGTATTATGCGACTGATGCAGTGATGAGCGAAAGTTGCAAACCGGTCTATCTTCGTCTGCGGGACATCATCTCCGCTTCAATATTGGACGGCGCGTTCCGGGATGGCGATCTTCTCCCATCGGTGCGCGCCTTTGCCGCCAGCCAGCGGGCCAATCCCCTTACAGTCGCCAAGGCTTATCAAAGTTTTCAGGACGATGGGCTGATAATCGTAAAGCGCGGAGTGGGCATGTTCGTTGCCGAGGGCGCAAGCCGGAAATTGCGCTCCATGGAAAAGGCCAATTTTATCGAACATGTCTGGCCGGAGGTGGAGGCACAGATGCGGCGGGTAGGGGTCACCCTTGATGACCTGGCCGTCAATCAAAAAGCGTGAGCGGCTTCCCCGCCTTTAAAAATCCGGCTTTTCATAATGGGCTGGAGGCACAATCACCTCCATCCGTTCCGATAATAAGGGACGGAAAGAGGGCCGCGATTTGAAGCCCGCATACCAGCGCTTGGTCTGTTCATGCCCTACCCAGTCAATGCCCCCCAGATAGTCGGCCACTGAAAGTTGAGCAGCCGCAGTGACGTCGGCCAGGCTCATCGTCGCGCCGCCCATCCAGTTCCGATGGTCGAGCAGATAATCCATATAATCCATGTGGGTGTTAGCGCGCTTCATCGCTTCTCGTAAGACACGGGCGTCAGGAGAGACGCGTTCCACCAGCCGCTTGCGCATCCGTTCGTGCAGCAGGGGCGCAACCACGTCCCCATAGAAATTCTGGTCGAACCAGGCGGTAAGGCGGCGAATTTCCGCACGGCCAGCCGCCCCTCCGCTGATCAGCGGGAATTTTTCCACCGTCTCTTCAAAATATTCGCAAATGGCCTGGGAATCGATGAGGGTGATACCCCGCTCCGTATCGGCCATGACTGGCGTACTGCCGGCCGGGTTCATGTCCAGGAATTCGTCCCGCTGCGCCCAGGGGGATTCCCGCACCAGATCGTAGCCAATGCCCTTTTCACCAAGCAAAAGCCTGACTTTTCTGGAAAAAGGACATAAGGGGAATTGATAGAGCTGCCACATGGTCCCTTATGTAGCGTCCAGGCGCGGATATGCCAGCGGGGATTCCACCGCATTGACAGACCGATTTCATCCAATCGCCAATCAGACTCTTTCCGGTCTTGTTCGGGAGTCTACTTCACCGCAATCGCGCCGCTGCCAGGGTCCCAACCACCGCCAAGCGCACGGAACGATGCCACAGCGGCCCGAGCGGCGGCGGCTTTCGCCTGAACCTCGGCGTCCCGGGTTTCCAGCAGGCGGCGGTCGGCATCAAGAACGTCGAGCAGGCTGGATACGCCACCTTTATATGCAGCCAGCGAGGCGCTGCGCGCACGGGTCAGGGACGTTTCTCCCTGACCAAGAATCTCCGCGCGGGCCTCCTGCTTGACCAAACCGGAAAACGCATTTTCGACATCCTCTGATGCACGAAGCACCGTGAGGCGGTAGGCCGCCAGTTCTTCCGCATTGCGTCCGCGCGCAACCTTGATCTCCGCATCAATGCGCCCGAAGTCGAAGAGCCGCCAACGAAGTCCCATTATCCCGCCAGCCTGAGTGGCGCCGCTTCCCAGAAACCCACCGATCGCCGTCGTGGCGCTCCCAAGCAGGCCGCTTAATGAAAGCTTCGGATAATATTCCGCCATCGCCACGCCGATCCGGGCGTTGGAGGCAGCAAGCCTGCGTTCCGCCGCGATGACATCCGGACGCCGCCGCAGCATTTCCGCCGGGCCCCCGGCCGTCGATACCGAGGGCGGGGCCGGAATGGGTCTGGCCGGGGTGAGTTCTCCGCGAGACGCCCCCGGCTGTACGCCGACGAGCACATCAAGCGCGTTCATCGCGGCATCCAGTCCCTGTTCCAGTTCGGGCACCACGGCCTGAACCTGGGACAATGCCCCTTCAGCCTGGCGCAACTGCAACTCCGCGGCCACTCCTTTTCGGTATTGCAAGGCAATAAGTTCGACCAGGCGCCGCTGAGTATCGCTTTGTTCATTTGCTATGGCGAGACGCATCTGGAGCGCACGGATGAGGATATAGGTGTCCGCGGTCTGCGCGATCACTGCCAGCCGAGCGGCGACCGCCGCCGCTTGCGACGCCTGCCAGTCGGCTCGAGCGGCGTCTCGCGCGGCGTCATTGCCGCCGAAGAGGTCCAACTCCCAACTTGCTCCTAGATTTGCCTCATAGCTTTGCGTTTCCCGATCGAATCCCGGAAATGAGCTCGCCAATCGGCCGATCGACGTTTCCTTGGACTGATAAAGCTCACTGGCCTGCCCGCTTAACTGCCCCGAAGGCAGCAATGCGGCATTCGCATTTTTCAGCGCCGCCCGCGCCTGCGTCACCCGCGCGGTGGCCTGCTGAAGATCGAGATTTTGCGCGAGGGCACGATCGACAAAGCTGGTCAACATCGGATCGTTGAACGACCGCCACCAGTCGACAAGATCGACCGTAGCGATTGGCGCTGCTCGCGCCTCGACCGCAGCTTCACCCATGAACGCCGGCGGGGTCGACAAGGACGGCGCATCATAGCGCGGACCGACCGCGCAGCCGCTCAGGCTCACCGACACCGAAGCCGCGGCTATCAGATGCCGTAAATTCCTCATGGCATCGCCTCCGACAGAAACATCATGTGTGACCAATGATATAATTTGTCACTATTTGTCAAGATCAAAAACCTTGCTATAGGGATTCATATGACGAACCAGACAAGCAAGACCGGCATTCAGCAGCGAGGCCCCGCCGAACACGCTATTCGCGACCAGATCGTGCAGGCGGCGCACGAACATTTTGCCCATTATGGCTATGGAAAGACCACCGTAGCCGATCTCGCGCGCGAAATCGGCTTTTCCAAGGCTTACATTTACCGCTTCTTCGATTCTAAGCAGGCGATCGGCGAGGCGATTTGTGCAGATTGCCTGACGCAGTTGCTGGCCAAGGTTCGGGAAGCCGTGGACAAGGCCGACAGCGCCACCGAAAAATTCAGGCAATTCGCCAAAACCGTTACGAATTCTGGCGTCGAACTTTTTTTTACGGATCGCAAAATCTATGAGATTGCAGCCTTGGCATCCTCGGAAAAATGGTCGTCGGCGCAGGCTTATACCATTTCGTTGCAGGCACTGCTGGCGACCATTCTCAAGGCCGGCCGTGAATCGGGAGAGTTCGAGCGGAAAACGCCGCTCGACGAGACCTGCCGTGCGATATTTTACGCTCTGCTCCCGTTCATCGATCCTCTGTCCCTTGAGCGCAACCTTAATCTCTTGCCTGATGCCCCATCGGAAGTGGCGGGGCTCGTGTTGCGGAGCCTTGCGCCCTGAGCAGGCAAATTACATGTGACTAATTGACATATTGGTCACATGGTGACATCTGGTTCCAATCGCTTTGGAGGAACTGGTGTGTTGAATCGTTCTTGGGGCCCCACCGTCGGCGTGATTGCCCTCTGCTCGTCCATGCTCGCCGGCTGCGGCCGCTCGGAAGCCGATCCACGTGTCGCGCCCCCTTTGGTGCGCGTGACAACGGCCGGTGCCGCACACGATGCGCAGCGCCAGTTTACTGGCGTTGTCGCGGCGCGAGTGCAGAGCGACCTTGGTTTCCGCGTCGGTGGAAAGGTCATCGAACGCCTCGTCGATGCCGGGCAGACCGTTCGCAAGGGCCAGCCATTGATGCGAATCGACCGCACCGATCTGGCATTGGCGACAAGAGCGCTGTCAGGAACCGCGGAGGCGGCTCGCGCCCGCGCTGTTCAGACGACGGCCGACGAACGACGGTATCGCGATTTGGTTTCCGCCGGTGCCGTTTCCGAATCTGCTTACGACCAGATAAGGGCGTCCGCCGACGCCGCTCGCGCGCAACTTGCCGCAGCGCAGGCACAGGTCCTGGTCGCGAGCAACGAAGCCAACTACACGACATTGGTCGCCGACGCCGACGGGACGGTGGTAGAAACACTGGCCGAACCAGGCCAGGTGGTTGCGGCCGGCCAAGTCGTCGTCCGAATCGCCCGATCCGGACCGCGCGAAGCGATCGTCGATCTGCCTGAAATCTTGCGCCCCACCCTTGGCACAGTTGCGTCGGCTGAGGCTTATGACGGCAGGAAGGGCCGGGCGCGGTTGCGCCAGTTATCGGATGCCGCCAACCCCGCATCGCGGACTTTCGAGGCACGTTTCGTCCTCGACGGTGCGGTGACGAGGGCCCCCCTCGGGTCCACCATCTCCATTACGTTCGCCCTACCCAGCCAGTCAGCGGCGATCGCTGTACCGCTCGGCGCGCTTCATGATCGCGGACAGGGCCCGGGTGTCTGGATTGTTGGGTCCGGGATGAAGCCCAAAGTGGATTGGCGGGCGATCAGGCTAGCGTCCATGGATGACGAGAGCGCCATCATTTCTAAAGGCCTGAGGCCAGGGGAGCGGATCGTCGCCCTTGGTGCCCACATGCTGCACCAGGGCGAAACTGTCCGGATCGCGGCATTGAAAGCGACGGTGCGATGAGCAGCACCCGGAAACAAGGCGGCGGTTTCAATCTGTCCGCCCTCGCCGTTCGAGAACGGTCGGTTACGCTGTTCTTCATCATCGCCATCACGCTGGCCGGCATCGCCGCCTTTCTGAACCTGGGGCGCGCCGAAGATCCGAGCTTCACCATCAAGGGTATGACGGTCGTCACCACATGGCCCGGCGCTACGGCGCAGGAGATGCAGGATCAGGTAGCAGAACCGCTGGAGAAGCGCCTGCAGGAACTGCGCTGGTATGATCGCAGCGAGACGTTCACGCGACCTGGCCTTGCCTTTACGACATTAACGCTCCGCGACACGACGCCACCTGCCGAGGTCCAAGGCGAATTTTACCAGGCGCGCAAGAAGCTGGAGGATGAGGCGCCGCGTTTGCCGCGCGGCGTGATGGGGCCATTCATCAATGACGAATATGGCGACGTCACCTTCGCGCTCTATGCCTTGAAGGCGAAGGGCGAGCCCCAAAGGCTGCTGGCCCGGGAGGCCGAAACACTTCGCCAGCGCCTGCTCCATGTGCCTGGAGTCAAGAAGGTCAACATCGTCGGGGAGCAGCCGGAACGCATTTATGTCGAATTTGCGCAGGAGCGGCTGGCGACGCTCGGCGTGTCTCCGCGCGACATTTTCGCTGCGCTGGCAAAGCAGAACCTCATCACTCCCGCCGGCGCCATAGAGGCGAAGGGGCCAGCGGTCGTCGTCCGCCTGGACGGCGCCTTTGATGATCTGGACACCATTCGAAACCTGCCGGTCGTCGCAAAAGGTGCGACGACGTTGCGCCTCTCCGACATCGCCGAGGTCAAGCGCGGCTATGAAGACCCTGCCACCTTTCTAATTCGTAGCCAGGGCGAACCCGCGCTGCTGTTGGGCGTCATCATGCGGGAGGGCTGGAACGGCCTCGATCTGGGCAAGTCATTGAAGACCGAAGTCCAGGGGATTTCATCCGAACTGCCGCTGGGCATGACCCTGACCAAAGTCACCGACCAGTCAGTGAACATTTCGCAGGCGGTCGACCAGTTCATGAAGACCTTCCTCGAAGCGCTCGCGATCGTGATGATCGTCAGCCTTGTCAGCCTGGGATGGCGGGTCGGCATCGTGGTAGCGGCGGCGGTGCCGCTGACGCTCGCGGTCGTCATCGTCATCATGTGGGCGACGGACAGGGTATTCGACCGTATCACGCTGGGCGCGCTTATCCTGGCGCTCGGTTTGCTGGTTGACGATGCCATCATCGCCATCGAGATGATGGTGGTGAAGATGGAGGAGGGTTACGACCGAATCCGTGCATCGGCCTATGCCTGGAGTCACACCGCCTCCCCCATGCTGGCGGGAACGCTGGTTACGGTCATCGGCCTGATGCCGGTCGGCTTTGCCCAGTCCACCGCCGGCGAATATGCCGGCAACATCTTCTGGGTCGTGGGCTTTGCGCTGATCGCCTCCTGGGTCGTCGCGGTTATCTTCACCCCATATATGGGGGTCAAGCTGCTTCCCGACATCCAACCGGTCAAGGGCGGCCACGCGGCGATTTACGAAACACCCCGATACCGCAATATTCGCGGCATCATCCGTTGGGCGGTTCACCGTCGCAAGCTGGTGACGCTGGCTACGCTCGGCGCGTTCATCGTCGCCGGGCTGGGCATGGCACTCGTCAAGAAGCAGTTCTTCCCGGCTTCCGACCGGCCCGAGGTGCTGGTCGAGGTACAAATGCCCAAGGGCACTGCGATCGAGCGCACCACCGTGGCCGCAGGCGAGGTCGAAGCATGGCTGCGCCGTCAGCCTGAAGCAAAGATCGTCACCACCTATATAGGCCAGGGTGCACCCCGCTTCTTCATGTCGCTCTCGCCCGAACTGCCGGATCCATCCTTCGCCAAGATCGTGGTTCTGACCGCGTCCGAGGAGGCCCGCGACACGCTGAAATCGCGCCTGCGTCAGGCTGCCGCCGATGGACTCGCGCCTGCAGCGCGGGTACGCGCCACGCAGCTTGTCTTTGGTCCCTATTCACCCTTCCCCGTCGCTTTCCGCGTGGGCGGCCCGGATGTCGCGACAGTGCGGGAGATTGCCGAGCGGGTACGCGCGGTCATGATCGCCGATCCGATGATGCGGACGGTCAACACCGACTGGGGCGAGCGCGTGCCGTCGCTCCACTTCGTTCTCGACCAGGATCGGCTCCGCGCCATCGGCCTGACGTCGAGCGAGGTGGGCGAGCAACTACAATTTCTGCTTTCGGGGGTTACCGTATCGCAGGTGCGCGAGGACATTCGCACCGTTGACGTAGTCGCGCGCTCGGCGGGAACGAAGCGGCTTGACCCCGCGCGGATCGCCGACTTCACACTGACGGGAGAAAGCGGCCAGCGCATACCGATCAGCCAGATCGGCAAGATCGAAGTGCGTATGGAGGAACCGATTCTGATGCGCCGGGATCGGGTGCCGACGATAACCGTGCGCGGCGACATCGCCAACGGGTTGCAGCCGCCCGACGTCTCCAACGCAATCCATGAAAAGCTCCAGCCAATCATCGAGACGCTACCGGTGGGTTATCGCATCGACATGGCCGGCTCGATCGAGGAAGCGGGCAAGGCGAATGCAGCGCTCGCACCGATCTTCCCCATCATGATCGTGCTGATGATGATCGTCATCATCCTCCAGGTGCGACAGCTTTCCGCGATGGCGATCGTGCTGCTCACCGCGCCATTGGGCCTGATCGGTGTGGTCCCGACCTTGCTGGTGACGGGTCAGCCCTTTGGGTTCAACGCCATCCTCGGCTTGATCGCGCTGGCGGGCATATTGATGCGCAACACGTTAATCCTGATCGGGCAGATCCACGATCATGAACGCGATGGGATGCACCCTTATGATGCGGTAGTCGAGGCGACGGTGCAACGCGCCCGCCCAGTCATCCTGACTGCCCTGGCGGCGGTGCTGGCGTTCGTACCTCTGATTGAATCGGTATTTTGGGGATCTATGGCCATCACGCTGATCGGCGGCACGCTGGGAGGGACAATTCTTACGCTCGTGTTCCTGCCCGCCCTTTATGCGCTGTGGTTCCGGATCGATCCCAATAAGGACGCTCCGGAGCCGGCGACAAAAGCGCAGGCGCTTGCCCCCGCGGCGGCCTGAGCGGCAGCAATGCCGGGCTTGCGACGCCCAAGGAAAGCGCATCTGGAGGATTAGTTCTTCGGCTGTTGGATGCTGGCTAGCAGCCCTCGCTTCCTTGTCCATCCGCATATTGCGTCAAAAATCCGTTCGTGATCCGCGACGGCGCCCGTATCCCGGTAATGGATTACAGTGGTTGGAAAACGATCCTGCCCTCCCCTACCGTATCACTCCCACTCGATCGTTCCGGGCGGTTTGGAGGTATAGTCGTAAACCACCCGATTAATGCCCTTCACCTCGTTTACGATCCGAGTAGCGGCACGCGTCAGGAAGCCTGCGTCGAAAGGATATACGTCGGCTGTCATGCCATCCGTTGAGGTCACGGCCCGCAGTGCGCAAACGCAGTCATAGGTCCTGCCATCGCCCATGACGCCGACGGTACGCACAGGAAGGAGAACGGCGAAGGCCTGCCAAATGGCGTCATAAAGTCCCGCATTGCGGATTTCCTCAAGGTAGATAGCGTCTGCCTTGCGAAGAATGTCGCACCGTTCCCGGGTGACTTCGCCAGGAATCCGGATCGCGAGGCCAGGCCCGGGGAAAGGATGACGACCCACAAAATGCTCGGGTAGCCCAAGTTCCCGGCCCAGCTCGCGCACCTCATCCTTGAAAAGCTCGCGCAAGGGCTCGACCAGCTTCATGTTCATGCGTTCGGGCAAGCCGCCTACATTATGGTGGCTTTTGATGGTGACCGATGGGCCGCCGGTGAAACTCACACTTTCAATGACATCCGGATAGAGCGTACCCTGGGCCAGAAAGTCCGCGCCGCCGATCTTGCGGGCTTCCTCATCGAAGACATCGATAAAAGTCTTGCCGATGAACTTTCGCTTGGCTTCCGGATCGGTCACGCCGGCGAGACCGTTCATGAATAAGGTCTCCGCCTGAACATGAACGAGCGGGATGTTATATGCCCCACGGAAAAGGCTGACGACCTGCTCCGCCTCTCCCTGACGCATCAGACCGTGGTCAACAAACACGCAGGTCAGTTGGTCGCCAATGGCCTCATGGATCAAAACAGCCGCCACCGCGCTGTCGACGCCGCCTGACAAGCCGCAGATGACCTTGCCCTTGCCCACCTGGGCACGGATCTCCGCGATTTTGGTGGCGCGGAATTCGGCCATGGTCCAATCGCCAGCAAGGCCGCACACATGGCGCGCGAAGTTGGCGATCAGCTTCGCGCCGTCGGGGGTGTGGACAACCTCCGGATGGAATTGCATGCCGTAAAATTTGCGCTCTTCATCGGCGATGATCGCAAAGGGCGCGCCTTCAGTGACCGCCACCACTTTGAAGCCGGGCGCGAAGGCCGTGACCTTGTCGCCATGGCTCATCCAGACCTGGTGCTTCTCCCCTTCCTTCCAAAGGCCATCGAAGAGAGTGCAGCTATCGGAGACTTCAATGAAAGCCCGACCGAACTCACCCGTTTCACCGCCTTCAACCTTCCCTCCCAATTGCGCCATCATCACCTGTTGGCCATAGCAGATGCCAAGGATGGGGATACCGGCCTCAAAAAGCTGCTGGGGCGCCCGGGGACTTCCCTCGCCGGTGACCGAGGCTGGCCCGCCGGAAAGAATGATCCCCTTGGGTTTCATCCGTTCAAAGGCTTCGGCCGCCATGCTGAAGGGGGCAATCTCACTATACACCCCGGCTTCACGGACGCGGCGCGCGATCAACTGAGTTACCTGACTGCCGAAATCGACGATCAATATGGATTCGTGGCCCGGAGCAGTCATGGGGGATTCGCCTCTTCACCTTAAGGATCAAGGAGCCGGTTAATGCAGTTTGGGCCGGGTTGGAACCTTAATTTGCGAAAAGGGCCAGAGCGTCATCTCAGTCTTAGAGCAGTCCTGGTTGGAGCCATGCCCGATTGCGACCAAAGGTTTACCTGCAGCGATAAATTACATCGTCCCGGAACGCCCTTCGCAGGTGCACATAACAAGGTTTTTCCATGCTTTCGGGGATATATTTTCCTTTCCGCAAAAACGACGGTTGCATTTTGTGCAATTGCAATAATTTTTTTGCGATTGCGAACAGTGGGCCGCAGGGGTAGTTAAGACCTTGCAATAAAACTACACGTTGGAGTAACAAAAATGCGTATCGCACTTTATGGCGCGGTAGGCCTGGTCTCGGTAGCAGTTAACGTACTGACCTACTCGACCGTCCTGTTCGCCTGAACATGAACGACCGCCCCAAAGCCTCAAAAGCCAAAGGGCGGTTTTCATTTTACAGGGCCTAAGGAGGGCTTGAGCCTCCGTCCCTGTCTCAACGGCCAATGCTAAGCCGCATGACAAGCATTTAGTCTCGCTATTGATCCAGCGCCTACTGGTATCCGGCCATCGACAATCGCGCACTGCGCCGTCGCCCCAAAAGCGTCATCATCGCCAATAAGCTCCGCCGATCAAAGGCGCATAGCTCCTCCATGCCTGTCCCGCAGAACATGGAGGATGCAGCTATCGGCTTGAACCATCCAGAATTGCGCCGATCGCCTCTGCGACGTCAGCCATATCCGCCATTCCGTCTACGCGGCTGACGATTCCCTGCGCCTCGTAAATCGGCAGGATCGGAGCAGTCTTGGCCCGGTATTCCGCCATGCGTGTGCGGACGGTTTCCTCATTGTCGTCCGGGCGGCGCTTGAATTCACTGCCGCCGCATTTGTCGCATCGACCAGCCTGGGCGGGCTTTTTGAAAACATCGTGATAACCTTCGCCGCAGGTTGCGCAAGTAAAGCGCCCCGTAATGCGTTCGACCAGGGCATCCTCGTCCACAGCCAGTTCGATGACATGGTCCAGCGTGCGCCCCCGACCGGCCAGGATCTGCGCAAGCGACTCCGCTTGAGGAGCAGTGCGAGGATAGCCATCGAAGATTACGCCTGTCCCCGGACCAAGTTCGTCCAAACGGTCGCCGATAATGCCCGATACGATGTCGTCTGAAACCAGCTCACCAGCGTCCATCACGGCTTTGGCTTTAAGGCCAATCGGCGTTCCCGCCTTTACCGCCGCCCGAAGCATATCGCCGGTCGAAAGCTGGATCATTCCGCGCTCGGCCTCCAGACGGCTCGCCTGTGTCCCTTTGCCCGCCCCCGGGGGGCCCAGCAATATGATATTCATGAATGGCTCTCCCCTGTTAGAAGCCGATTATCGGAGACGTCCGCCCTTCAGTTTCGCCTTCTTGATCAGATCCCCATATTGGTGGGCCAAAAGATGGCTTTGTATCTGCGTCACCGTATCGACCGTGACGTTGACAACGATCAGAAGGCTGGTGCCGCCAAGGTAGAAAGGTATGCCGGCCCGCGCGATCAGGAACTCCGGCACCAGACAAATGAAAGCAAGATAAGCAGCGCCAATGACCGTAATGCGCGTGAGGACATAATCCAAATAGGTTTCGGTGTTCTTGCCTGGCCGGATGCCCGGAATAAACCCGCCATTACGCTTGAGATTTTCGGCCGTCTCTTCAGGATTGAACACCACAGCAGTGTAGAAGAAGCAGAAGAAGACAATGCCCAGTCCATATAGCGCCATATAAATCGGGGTGCCATGGGCCAGCAGCTGATTGAGCTCAATAACGAAATCACCCCAAGCGCTTTCGCCGGCCACGCGATTGCCAGCAAATTGTGAAATGGTGAGCGGCATCAGCAGAAGCGATGATGCGAAAATGGGTGGAATCACGCCAGCCGTGTTAACCTTGAGCGGCAAATGACTGCGGTCCGCCTGCATGATGCCCTGGCGGGTTTGGCGCTTGGGATATTGGATCAAAACCCGGCGCTGGGCCCGTTCCATGAAGCAGATGAAGGCGATGAGACCCAAAGCGAGCACGATGATGCCCATGATCAGCAAGCCCGAGATCGAACCTTCCCGGCCGCTCTGAAACAGGTTGGTGAGGGTCACCGGCAGCTGAGCCACGATGCCGGCCATGATGATCAGCGACACACCGTTGCCGATCCCGCGGCTGGTGATCTGCTCACCCAGCCACATCAGGAACATCGTGCCGCCTATCAGCGAAACGACAGCGGCGACGCGAAACAGCATGCCGGGTTCGACCACCGCCTGAAGCCCGGACTGGGCCCCATAGCTTTCAAGCCCAACGGCGATGAAATAGCCCTGCACCGCAGTCAATCCGACGGTGCCATAGCGCGTATATTGGTTAAGCTTCTTCCGTCCGCTCTCGCCTTCCTTTTTGATGGCCGCAAGCGTTGGCGATAGCGACGCTGCGAGCTGAACCACGATGGAGGCCGTGATGTACGGCATAACGCCTAGTGCGATGAGGCTCATGCGCTCAAGCGACCCGCCTGAGAAGGTATTGAAGATATCCAGGACGCCGCCTTGCGTCTGCTTATACAGCTGCGACAAAACGGTAGGATCGATACCCGGCAGCGGAACGAAGCTCAAGAAACGGAAAATGATAAGAGCGCCCAAGGTGAACCAGAGGCGCTTCTTGAGGTCCGTCGCCTGCGTAAATTTCGCAAAGCTGATATTGGATGCAAGCTGATCGGCCTTCGATGCCATATTTGCCTTAAACCTCAGATCAAATTCATGCGCCGTGCGTGTTCGTCGAATCCCTTAGCGGGGCTTGCGGGGGAAGTCGATTGCTACGATCATTCTCCCGCCATTCCAGCGAAAGCGGGAATCCATCCTTCCGGGCTTTCTGTTGCCACGCCGGAAAAAATGGCGCCGCTCCCTTAGCGGGATGACGAAAAGCTGCAGGCCGAAAACGCGGCGACCCCGCTGCACCATCTGGGCGTGCGGGGTCGTTCATGCAAGCATCGGGAGGATGCCTATTCCGCTGCGGCCTTCGCCTTGGCCAGGATATCCACCTTGCCGCCAGCTTTTTCCACGGCTTCAACCGCAGCCTTTGAGGCGCCTGCGACAGCAAAGCTGACCTTGGCCTTCAATTCGCCCTTGGCCAACAGCCGCACGCCATCTTTACCACCCCGAACCAGACCAGCGGCCTTGAGAGCAGCCTGATCGACGGTCGCAGAGGCGTCCAGCTTTCCGGCATCAATCGCTTTTTGCACCATACCCAGATTGGCCTCGGCATAATCCTTGCGGAAGATGTTGTTGAAGCCGCGCTTCGGCAGGCGCATGTGAAGCGGCATCTGGCCGCCTTCAAAACCGTTGATGGAAACGCCCGAGCGCGCCTTCGCGCCCTTTTGTCCGCGACCGGCGGTCTTGCCCTTGCCCGAACCAATGCCCCGGCCAACGCGCATGCGGCCCTTCCGAGCGCCTGCATTATCGGAAATGTCATTCAGTTTCATGTATCTGCACTCGCTTTCGCTATGTTCGCGCCAGTAAGGACATGCTCCTGCTTCCGCAGGGGCACATGCTTTAACCTTCGACTACCTGGACCAGATGGTGCACAGCCTTGACCATCCCACGGATTTCCGGCGTGTCCTCATGCTCCACAACGCGGTGCAGCTTATTGAGGCCAAGGCCGATCAGCACCTTGCGCTGGGCTTCGGGACGGCGAATGGGCGAACCCGTCTGCTTGATCTTGATCTTCGCCATGGGTCCTTACTCCACAATTGCTTCAGCGTCGGCCTGCGCCACCGCATCGGAAGCACCGCCGCGACGCAGCAGGTCGGCAACTTTCTTGCCGCGACGCTGAGCCACCGACTTGGGGCTGGTCTGTTCACCGAGCGCAGAAAACGTCGCCCGGATCATGTTATAAGGGTTGGAGGTGCCGACCGATTTGGTCACCACGTCCGCCACGCCCAGGCTTTCGAAGACAGCGCGCATCGGACCACCGGCGATGATACCTGTACCGGCAGGAGCCGAACGCACCGTCACCTTACCAGCGCCGAAATGGCCATTGCCATCGTGATGGAGCGTCCGGCCTTCCTTGAGGGGAACGCGCACCATCTTTTTCTTGGCCGCCGCCGTCGCTTTCGAAATCGCCTCCGGCACTTCGCGAGCCTTGCCATGGCCAAAGCCGGCGCGACCCTTGCCATCGCCCACTACCACCAGCGCCGCGAAACCAAAGCGCTTACCGCCCTTGACGGTCTTGCTGACGCGGTTGATGTGAACCAATTTTTCAATCAGCTCCTCGCCTTGCTCTTCATCACGAGGGCGACGGTCGTCACGGCGGCCACGGCCACCCCGATCACCACGCTCGCCGCCACCACGTCCGCCACGGCCACGACGACCACGGCCTTCCTGCTGCGGTGCTTCGGCCTCAACGCCGGGAACGGCTGCCGCTTCGATGTTGTTTTCTTCTGCCATGATCAGAACTCCAATCCGCCTTCACGCGCGGCGTCAGCCAGCGCCTTCACGCGTCCGTGGAAAAGGAAGCCGCCGCGATCAAACACGACCTTGGTTACGCCGGCCTTGGTGGCAGCGGCCGCGACGCGCTTTCCGACATCGGCTGCAGCTTCGGCCGTTGCGCCGGTTTTGCCACGCACATCCTTGTCCAGCGTTGATGCAGCGGCAACGGTCTTGCCCTCCGCATCATCGATGATTTGAGCATAGATGTGTCGGCCCGAACGATGCACGGAAAGACGGGGACGCTGCGCCCCGCGGCTTTTGAGTGCGGTGCGAACTCGGCGACGACGCCGTTCAAAGAGAGAGAGTTTCGCCATGGCTTACTTCTTCTTGCCTTCTTTGCGGAAGATAAACTCGCCGCGATATTTGATGCCCTTGCCCTTATAGGGCTCCGGCTTACGCCAGCGGCGGATTTCGGCAGCAACCTGCCCCACCTTCTGCTTGTCGTTGCCCGTAATCTCGACCGTAGTGTTATCCGGGGTCTTGATTTCAATTCCTTCCGGAATGGAGAAATCAACGTCGTGGCTATAGCCAAGCTGCAACTTCAAATTCCGGCCCTGGGCATTGGCGCGATAGCCGACGCCGGTAATTTCCAGCACCTTGGTGAAACCTTCAGTGACGCCCGTCACTAGGTTTTGAACCAGGGTGCGCTGCATACCCCAATAGGAACGCGCGCGCTTTGTAGCGTTGGCGGGCTGAATTGAAATCGCACCATCCTCAATGGAATAGGTAACTTCGTCAGCCAGCGGCAGAGTCAGCGTGCCCTTCGGGCCCTTGACCGACAGAAGACCGCCTTCAATCGTTGCCGTTACGCCGCTGGGGATCGCAACAGGCCTTTTTCCAATGCGTGACATGGTCAGAATACCTCCGCCAGGACTTCGCCGCCCACATTCTGGTCTCGCGCTTCCGCATCGGACAGAACGCCCCGAGGCGTCGAAACAATGGTGATGCCCAAGCCATTGCGAACCACGGGCAGCCCCTTCGAGCCGGAATAGACCCGGCGGCCAGGCTTAGAGACGCGCGCAACATGCTTAATCGCAGGCTGGCCCTCGAAATATTTCAGCTCGATGCGCAGGCCCTTATGCTTACCAAGGTCTTCTTCGCTGTAGCCGCGAATATATCCTTCGCGCTGCAGCACGTCGAGCACGCGGACGCGAAGCTTCGATGCCGGGCTAACGACGCTGTCCTTGCGCGCCTGCTGGCCGTTACGAATGCGGGTGAGCATATCACCCAAAGGATCGGTCAATGCCATCTATCTAATCCTTACCAGCTCGACTTGGTGACGCCGGGGATCAGGCCCTTGTTGGCCAAATCACGGAGCTGCACCCGGCAGAGCCGGAATTTACGGTAATAGGCGCGCGGACGGCCTGTGATTTCGCAACGATTACGAACCCTGGTCGGGTTGGCGTTGCGAGGAATTTCCGCCAGCTTCAAGCGAGCGATCAGACGCTCGGTCTCATCGAGCGCTTCATCATCCGCTACTGCCTTCAGCTTCGCATATTTGTTGGCATATTTTTTCACCAACTTCTTGCGACGCTCATTCTTGTTGATGGAACTCAGTTTCGCCATGACTTAAGTTCTCTTCCTTTTCCTACTAGGAAGCAGAACCGCTCACGCGGCCTGCTTCTCTGCCTCTGCGGGGAACGGGAAACCGAACAGGCGCAGCAATTCGCGGGCCTCTTCGTCCGTCTTCGCGGTGGTGGTTACGATGATGTCCATGCCACGCACCTTTTCGATGCGGTCATAGTTGATTTCCGGAAAGATGATCTGTTCCTTGATACCGAATGCATAATTGCCCCGGCCGTCAAAGGACTTCGGATTCAGACCACGGAAGTCGCGAATGCGAGGCATCGCTATCGTCACAAGGCGATCCAGAAACTCGAACATACGTTCGCGGCGCAGCGTTACCTTCGCGCCGATGGGCATGCCTTCACGCAGCTTAAACTGTGCGATGGACTTCTTCGCCTTGGTAATGACCGGCTTTTGACCAGCGATCAATTCCATTTCCTCGGCCGCCGAAGTAACCTTCTTCTTGTCCTGGGTGGCTTCACCGACGCCCATGTTCAAAACGATCTTCTCGATCTTCGGAACTTGCATCGGATTCTTATACCCGAATTTCTCGGTCATCGCCTTGATGATGGTCTCATCATAAAGCTTCCTCGAACGCGGCGTGTACGTATCAGCCATCGATCGTCTCCCCAGATTTGGCGGCGACGCGAACCTTCTTCCCGTCCTTCACTTCAAAACGGACACGGGTCGGCTTGCCGTCCTTGGGATCGGCAATGGCCACCTTGGAAATATGCAGCGGCGCTTCCGAAC
Organism: Rhizorhapis suberifaciens; assembly: GCF_014200045.1. Lineage (GTDB taxonomy): Bacteria > Pseudomonadota > Alphaproteobacteria > Sphingomonadales > Sphingomonadaceae > Rhizorhapis > Rhizorhapis suberifaciens. The sequence continues at coordinate 199,216 of NZ_JACHOV010000001.1, read as the reverse complement.
GCTCAATACCGCCCTGCGGATTCGTCTGCGTCGGTTTGCGATGGCGAGCAGCGATGTTAACGCCTTCGACGACCAGTTTGCCGTCCTTGGGCATCATCTTGACAACGTTGCCGGTGCGGCCTTTGTCCTTACCGGACAGGACAACCACCTTGTCGCCCTTTTTGATCTTGGCGGCCGACATTACAATACCTCCGGAGCCAGGCTGATGATCTTCATGTGCTTCCTGGCACGAAGTTCGCGTACCACAGGGCCGAAGATACGAGTGCCGATGGGCTCATCATTCTTGCCGACCAGAACGGCCGCGTTGCTGTCGAAGCGAATGACTGAGCCATCGGCGCGACGAACGTCCTTGGCAGTGCGAACGATGACCGCGCGATGCACGTCACCCTTCTTCACGCGGCCACGTGGGGCTGCTTCCTTCACCGACACGACGATGATGTCACCGACGCCGGCAAACCGCCGCTTCGATCCGCCCAGCACCTTGATGCACTGGACGCGCTTGGCGCCGCTGTTGTCAGCGACATCAAGATTTGACTGCATCTGGATCATTGATCCGGTTCCTTCTTAATTGGCTTTCCGGGATGCCCCGGGAGTTCCGTTAGCTCCTAATCAGCCCGCTGCCTTTTCCGGCGATTTGTGCGTATCCACTCGCTCAATCACCTTCCAGCTCTTCAGCTTGGAAATTGGTGCGGTTTCCTCGATCCGCACGGTTTCCCCTTCCTTGAAGGCGTTCTCGGCGTCGTGGGCATGGTATTTCTTCGACCGACGGATGATCTTGCCGTAGAGCGGGTGCTTGACCTTGCGCTCCACCTTTACCACCACGGTCTTGTCTGTCTTGTCGGAAACAACCGTTCCCGTCAGCACGCGCTTGGGCATGGTCTTTCCTTCCTTACTTCGCTTCAGCGGCGCGAGCGCGCTCGGTCTGAAGGGTTTTGATCTGAGCGATCGAGCGACGGACCTCGCGCATGCGGCTTGGTTTTTCCAGCTGGTTCGTCGCAGCTTGGAAGCGCAGGTTGAACTGCTCGCGCTTCAATTCGCCCAACTGCTCGCTCAGTTGATCGTCGCTCTTCACCTTAAGATCAGCAATCTTGGCCATTGTCATGCTCCCAGATGCGACGTGTCGCCGAGGCGGGCCACGACCTTGGTCTTAATGGGCAACTTCATCGCCGCGCGAGAGAACGCCTCGGCAGCAAGCGGACCCGGAACGCCGTCCAATTCGAATAGAATGCGGCCCGGCTTGACGCGAGCTGCCCAATATTCGATCGATCCCTTACCCTTACCCTGACGAACTTCGGCCGGCTTTTTCGAAACGGGAACGTCCGGAAAAACGCGGATCCACAAGCGGCCCTGACGGCGAATGTGGCGCGTAATCGCGCGGCGAGCCGCCTCGATCTGACGCGCAGTAACCCGCTCAGGCTCCATCGCCTTAAGGCCATAGGAACCGAAATTCAGGGTCGTACCGCCGGGCGCATCACCCTTGATCCGGCCTTTGAAGGCCTTGCGGAACTTCATTTTCTTTGGTTGCAACATATCTTGTTACCTTCTGACACCGTTGGTTCGGCCGATCAGGCGACGTTTAAAGGAATGACCCTTATCGCGCCGGCCGGACCCCCGATGTTTGCGCTTCCATCATCAAGCGGTCTGTCGCCATCGGATCGTGGCCCAGGATCTCGCCCTTGAAAATCCACACCTTGATACCGCACACACCATAAGCGGTGTGAGCCTCAGCCTCGGCATAATCGACGTTCGCACGAAGCGTGTGCAACGGAACGCGGCCCTCGCGATACCATTCCACCCGTGCGATTTCCGCGCCACCCAAACGACCGCCGCAAGTGATCCGAATGCCTTCAGCACCCAGACGCAGAGCAGATTGAACGGCGCGCTTCATGGCACGACGAAAAGCGACGCGGCGCTCAAGCTGATCAGCAACGCCCTGCGCAACCAGCTTGGAGTCGATTTCCGGTTTACGGATCTCAACGATATTCAAGCTTACATCACTGGAAGTGAGCTGGCCCAGCTTCCGACGCAGCTTTTCAATATCCGCGCCCTTCTTGCCGATGATCACGCCAGGACGTGCGGCATAGATGCTGACGCGGCAAAGCTTTGCCGGACGCTCGATCACAACCTTGGAAATTGCGGCCTGCGGCAGGTTCTTCATGACGTACTGACGGATTTTGATGTCTTCCATCAGCAGGCGACCATAATCCTGACCTTCAGCGAACCAGCGACTGTCCCAGGTCCGGTTGATCTGCAGGCGAAGCCCGATCGGATTGCTCTTCTGACCCATGACTTACGCCTCTTCTTCCTGCTGTTGGCGAACGACGATGCGAACCCGGCTGAACGGCTTCAGTATCCGGGTCGACTTGCCACGGCCGCGAGCGTGGAAGCGCTTCATGGTGATGCTCTTGCCCACGGACGCTTCCGACACGACCAACGCGTCGACGTCCAGATTGTGGTTGTTTTCCGCATTGGCAATCGCGGACGCGAGTACCTTGCGAACATCAACCGCCATCGCCTTCTTCGAAAAAGCCAGGATGTTCATGGCGTCTTCGACCTTGCGGCCGCGAATCAGCGAAGCCACCAGGTTGAGCTTCTGCGCGCTGCCGCGGATGGAGGTGCCAACCGCCAGCGCTTCATTGTCGGCTACCCGACGAGGAGCTGCTTGCTTGCCCATTAGCGCTTGCCCTTCTTGTCGGCAGCATGACCGGGAAAGTAACGCGTCGGCGCGAACTCACCCAGTTTGTGGCCAACCATGTCTTCGTTCACCGACACGGGAACATGCTTGCGGCCATTATAGACGTTGAACGTCAGGCCAACGAATTGCGGAAGAACGGTGGAGCGGCGCGACCAGGTCTTGATCGGCGCACGGCCGCCAGCTTCCTGTGCGGTTTCCGCTTTCTTCAGCAGATGCAGGTCCACGAAAGGACCTTTCCAGACGGAGCGGGCCATCTCTTACCTCTTCTTCTTCGCGTGACGCGACCGAATGATCATCTTGTCGGTCGCCTTGTTGTTGCGGGTGCGTGCGCCCTTCGTCGGCTTGCCCCATGGGGTCACCGGATGACGACCGCCAGAGGTGCGGCCTTCGCCACCACCATGGGGGTGATCGACCGGGTTCTTGGCAACACCGCGGGTAAGCGGACGCTTGCCGAGCCAGCGGTTCCGGCCTGCCTTGGCCAGGTTCTGGTTGGCGTTGTCCGGATTGCTGACAGCACCGACCGTTCCCATGCACTCGCCGCGAATGTAGCGTTGCTCGCCGGAATTCAACCGAACGATCACCAGCCCGCGATCACGACCGACAAGCTGCGCATAAGTGCCGGCTGAACGAGCAATCTGTCCACCCTTGCCTGGCTTCATCTCCACATTGTGGATGATCGTGCCGACCGGCATCTGGCTAAGCTCCATCGCATTTCCAGGCTTCACGTCCACCTTCTTGCCAGCGACGATCTTGTCGCCCACCGCCAAGCGCTGCGGCGCGAGAATGTAATTGAGCTCGCCATCTTCATATTTGACAAGCGCGATGAAGGCCGTGCGGTTGGGGTCATATTCCAGACGCTCCACCGTCGCTTCCACGTCCCACTTGCGACGCTTGAAATCGACGAAACGATAACGTTGCTTGTGACCGCCCGCGATACCGCGCGAAGTCACATGGCCCTTGTTGTTGCGGCCACCGGTCTTGTGCTTGCCTTCCGTCAATGCCTTGACGGGCTTGCCCTTCCAGAGGCTGGATTTATCGACCAGGACCAAGCCGCGCTGGGCCGGGCTCGTCGGATTATAATGCTTGAGTGCCATTATTCTCTTCCGCCTCAGATACCGGTGGTGACGTCAATCGACTGGCCTTCGGCCAGGGTGACAATCGCCTTCTTCACATCGCTGCGCGTGTAGGGCTTACCCTTCCAACGCTTCGTCTTGCCCTTTTGGACAAGCGTGTTCACTGCCTTGACCGAAACACCGAATAGGGCTTCCACTGCAGCCTTGATCTCCGGCTTGGATGCATCCTTCGCGACCTTGAAGACGACCGCGTTATGCTCAGAGAGCAGCGTAGACTTTTCGGTGATTACCGGCGCGACAACGACGTCGAAATGACGGTTATCGACTGCCTGAACTTGCTTCTTAGCCATTGAAACGCGCCTCCAGCTTCTCGACCGCAGCGCGCGTGAGCACCAGCTGGTCATGCTTCAATATGTCATAGACATTGGCGCCGACGGCGGGCAGCACATTGACGCCCACGAGGTTGGACGAAGCCTTGGCGAAGCTGATATTGACGGCATCGCCATCAATGAACAGCGCCTTTTTGGCCAAGCCCAACTTTTCAAGCTGCCCGGCCAGCACCTTCGTTTTGCCTTCAGCGACATCAAGATTATCCAGAACGACAAGCGAGCCGTCCTTCGCCTTGGCCGAAAGCGCCATCCTAAGCCCAAGAGCCCGCACCTTCTTGTTCAGCGAAGGGTCGAAGTCACGGACGCGGGGACCATGGGCCTTACCACCACCAATAAAGATTGGCGCCTTACGATCGCCGTGACGTGCCGTGCCGCCACCCTTTTGGCGGCCGAACTTCTTGCCCGTGCGAGCGACATCACTGCGCTCACGAGCGGCGCGGGCGGTGCCGCGGCGCTTCTCAAGCTGCCAGGTGACGACGCGATGCAAGATGTCGGCGCGGGGCTCCACACCGAACACAGCATCATTCAATTCCACGTCGCCATTAGCGGTCGCGTCGAGGGTCTGAACCTTAACTTTCATGGCTTAGCCCTCCTGACCTTCTGCAACTTCCGGAGCCGCGACTTCTTCAGCCGGGGTGTTCGCGGGAGCTTCATTGCTGTTCGCAGCCTGCTTTACAGCGCCAGGATAAGGCGCATCAGCATGGCGCGCGACCTTCACGGCATCCTTGACAAGCAGCCAGGTACCCTTTGACCCGGGAACGCTGCCCTTCACAAAAAGAAGACCACGCTCGACGTCCGTGCGGACGATTTCAAGGTTCTGCTGCGTGCGCTGACGGTCACCCATATGACCTGCCATCTTCTTGTTCTTGAAGACGCGACCTGGGTCCTGACGGTTACCCGTCGAACCATGCGCACGGTGAGAGATGGAAACACCGTGAGTGGCGCGCATACCGCCGAAACCCCAGCGCTTCATTGCACCGGCGAAGCCCTTACCCTGGGTGTGGCCGGTGATGTCGACCAATTGGCCTGCGACAAAATGGTCGGCCGAAAGTTCGGCCCCAACGTCCAGCAGCGCGTCATCGGCAACACGGAATTCGGCAACCTGCAGCTTGGGCTCCACCTCCGCCTTAGCGAAGTGGCCGCGCTGCGGCTTGGCAACATTTTTTGGTTTCGCGGCGCCGGCGCCGAGCTGGAGAGCTACATAGCCATCCTTTTCAGCATCACGGCGGGCTACGACCTGGCACTGTTCAAGACTCAGAACGGTGACCGGCACATGGCGGCCGTCGTCCTGGAACAGGCGAGTCATACCCATCTTCTTCGCGATCACGCCAGTACGCATGATCCATTCTCCCATAGAGGCCCACGTTAGCGGCGGGCGTATCCAACGAAAAAACCGCTCAGGATCGCTCCCTTGCGGCCAACCCAATTTGCAATCACCCCGTCCGGGCTGGATGCCCCCGCATAAACGAGGGCGACGGGGGACCAGGACCACGGCCAAGCCGTGCGGTATCCCAATTTTCGCTCGGAAGCATTCGCCTCCAGAAACTTGAGTTCCTGCGAAAGCAGGAATTCTCAGGGCCGGCGCGGCACCGCCCTGATCCCCGGATCAAGTCCGGGGCAAATCGGCTTACGCCAATTTGATTTCGACGTTCACGCCGGCAGCAAGATCCAGCTTCATCAGCGCGTCGACCGTTTGCGGCGTCGGCTGCACAATGTCAAGCATGCGCTTGTATGTGCGAACCTCAAATTGCTCCCGCGACTTCTTATCAATGTGCGGTCCACGATTCACGGTGAACTTTTCGATGCGCGTAGGCAGCGGAATGGGACCGCGGATCAGCGCGCCGGTGCGGCGGGCGGTGTCGGCAATGTCGCCGGTGGCCTGATCCAGCACACGGTGATCAAAAGCCTTTAGACGAATGCGGATATTCTGCGTTTCCATGTCCATTACCGATGAGAAAGAGCTAAAAAACAAACCGCCCCATATGCCCTCTAGAATTTACATTCCGGAGAGGATCGTCCGGGGCGGCTAAAATTTCGGGCCGCTCAAATCTTCCGATTCGTGCGGCCCGCTGCCTATATTACTTGGAGATAGAGCTGACAACCCCTGCGCCGACGGTCCGGCCGCCTTCGCGAATGGCGAAGCGCAGACCCGGGTCCATGGCGATCGGAGCAATAAGCTTCACAGCCAACTTCACATTGTCGCCGGGCATGACCATCTCGGTGCCTTCAGGCAGAACCACTTCACCGGTAACGTCCGTCGTACGGAAGTAGAACTGGGGACGATAGTTCGCAAAGAACGGCGTGTGACGGCCACCCTCTTCCTTCGACAGGACATAGACTTCGGCGTCGAAGTCGGTGTGCGGCGTAATGGTGCCGGGCTTCGCCAGAACCTGACCACGCTCGACTTCTTCACGGCCAACGCCGCGGATCAGAGCACCGATGTTATCGCCAGCCTGACCCTGATCGAGCAGCTTGCGGAACATTTCAACGCCGGTGACAGTCGTCTTCTTCGTAGGCTTGATGCCGACGATTTCGACTTCTTCGCCAACCTTGACGATGCCGGATTCCACACGACCGGTCACAACCGTACCGCGGCCCGAGATCGAGAACACGTCTTCGATCGGCATCAGGAAGGGCTTGTCGATTGGACGCTCGGGCTGCGGAATGTAGCTGTCGACAGCGTCCATAAGCGCCTGGATCGAGCTCTTGCCGATATTGTCATCGCGGCCTTCGAGAGCGGCGAGAGCCGAGCCCTTGACGATGGGAATATCGTCGCCGGGGAAATCGTAACTGGAAAGCAGTTCACGAACTTCGAGTTCAACGAGCTCAAGCAGTTCCTCGTCGTCGACCTGATCGACCTTGTTCATGTATACCACCAGAGCAGGCACGCCCACCTGACGGGCCAGCAGAATGTGCTCGCGGGTCTGGGGCATAGGACCATCAGCAGCGTTCACCACCAGGATCGCGCCGTCCATCTGCGCCGCACCGGTGATCATGTTCTTCACATAGTCAGCGTGGCCGGGGCAATCGACGTGGGCATAGTGACGCGCAGGCGTTTCATATTCCACGTGCGCCGTCGAAATGGTGATGCCGCGCTCACGCTCTTCGGGAGCCTTGTCGATGTTGGCATAATCGGTGAATTCGGCGCCGCCAGTTTCTGCCAGAACCTTGGTGATCGCGGCGGTCAGCGTGGTCTTGCCGTGGTCGACGTGACCGATGGTGCCGATATTGCAGTGCGGTTTCGTCCGCTCAAACTTAGCTTTCGCCATTTTTCCCTACCTTCTTGTCCAAATATCGTGGTTTTGACCGCTTGGGGACGCCTCGCGAAGTGGCGCTCATAGCATCAAAAAAAATTTATGCCAGCTTTGCTTTCACTTCGTCGGCAACATTCTGCGGCACTTCCTCATAATGAGAGAACTGCATGGAATAGTTTGCGCGTCCCTGGGTAAAGGAACGAAGCTGATTCACATAGCCGAACATGTTGGCCAGCGGCACCATCGCCTCAATGACTTGCGCATTGCCGCGCGTGTCGGTGCCCTGGATCTGGCCGCGACGGCTGTTCATGTCGCCGATAACGTCGCCCAGATATTCTTCCGGCGTCACGACCTCGACCTTCATGATTGGCTCGAGCAGCTTGATGCCCGACTTCTGAGCCGCTTCGCGCATCGCGCCGCGCGCGCATATTTCGAACGCCAATGCCGACGAGTCGACGTCGTGATATGCACCGTCCGTCAAGTGGACCTCGAAGTCGATGATCGGGAAGCCGATGAGGCTGCCGGTTTCGGCGGTCTCACGGAAGCCCTTTTCTACCGACGGAATATATTCGCGCGGAATGTTGCCGCCCTTGATCTCGTCGAAGAACTGGAAGCCGGAACCACGCTCACCGGGGATGACCGTCACCTTCACGCGACCGAACTGCCCCGAGCCGCCCGACTGCTTCTTATGCGTGTAGTCGATGTCGACCTTCTTGCCGAGATATTCGCGATAAGCCACCTGCGGCGCACCGACATTGGCTTCGACCTTGAACTCGCGCTTCATGCGGTCGACGAGAATTTCGAGGTGAAGCTCGCCCATGCCCTTGATGATCGTCTGGCCCGATTCGTGATCGGTCGAGACGCGGAAGCTCGGATCCTCAGCAGCAAGGCGATTAAGCGCGATGCCCATCTTTTCCTGGTCGGCCTTGGTCTTGGGTTCCACCGAAAGCTCGATGACGGGCTCTGGGAACTCCATCCGCTCCAAGATGATTGCCTGACGCTCCGCGCAGAGCGTATCGCCGGTGGTCGTTTCCTTAAGGCCCGCAAGAGCGACGATATCGCCCGCATAAGCAGTATCAATGTCTTCCCGGCTGTTCGCATGCATAAGCAGCATGCGGCCGATCTTTTCCTTCTTGTCTTTCACCGAGTTCAGGTAGCTGCCCTTGGTCAAAGTGCCCGAATAGACGCGCAGGAAGGTGAGCGATCCCACAAACGGGTCGTTCATGATCTTGAACGCGAGGCCGGCGAAAGGCGCATCGTCGGCCGTTGCGCGGCTGTCGGGCTCGTTCGTGTCCGGATTCACGCCCTGGACGTCGGGAATATCAAGCGGGCTGGGCAGATAGTCGACGACTGCGTCGAGCAGTGGCTGCACGCCCTTGTTCTTAAATGCCGAGCCGCACAGCACAGGCACGAATGCCTGGTTAAGCGTGCCTTTGCGGATCAGCTTCTTGAGTGTTGCGACATCGGGCTCATTGCCTTCGAGATAGGCTTCCATCGCCTCATCGTCCTGTTCAACGGCGAGTTCGATCAGCTTTTCGCGATATTCGGCAGCCTTGTCCGCAAGATCGGCCGGAATCTCTTCATAGGAGAACTCAGCGCCAAGATTCTCATCTTTCCAGATGATCGCGCGATTCTCGACGAGATCGACCAGGCCCTTAAAGTCGCTCTCCGCACCGATAGGGAGATAAAGGACGGCCGGCTTGGCGCCCAGACGGTCAATGATGGTCTGCACGCAATAATAGAAGTTGGCGCCGGTGCGGTCGAGCTTGTTGATGAAGCACATCCGCGGCACTTTGTACTTGTCCGCCTGACGCCACACCGTTTCCGACTGCGGCTCCACGCCGGCAACGCCATCGAACGCAGCGACCGCGCCGTCGAGTACCCGCAGTGAGCGCTCCACTTCGATGGTGAAATCCACGTGGCCGGGTGTGTCGATGATGTTCAACCGATGGTCGTTCCAGAAGCAGGTCGTGGCGGCGGACGTAATCGTGATGCCCCTTTCCTGCTCCTGCTCCATCCAGTCCATGGTAGCCGCGCCGTCATGGACTTCGCCGATCTTGTAGGACTTGCCGGTGTAATAGAGGATACGCTCGGTCGTCGTCGTCTTGCCGGCGTCGATGTGCGCCATAATGCCAAAGTTGCGGTAACGCTCGAGCGGGTGGCTGCGGGCCATGATCTATACTCCATGTGCCGGCGAAACCGGCGCGTTCGTTAAACGGTGCGAGGATCACCCTGGTCCCGCACTTGGGCGGGACCATGGTGATCGAATATTACCAGCGATAGTGCGAGAATGCACGGTTCGCTTCGGCCATGCGGTGGGTGTCTTCCCGCTTCTTGACCGCGTTGCCGCGATTATTCGCCGCATCGAGAAGCTCACCCGAGAGGCGGGCGGCCATGGTGGTTTCGCTGCGCGCGCGGGCGGCGGTGATCAGCCAACGAATGGCGAGCGCCTGGGCGCGGTCGGGACGAACCTCGACCGGGACCTGATAAGTCGCACCGCCAACACGGCGGCTGCGAACTTCGATGCCCGGCTTCACATTGTTGAGAGCATCGTGGAAAAGCTGGATTGGATCCTTCTTCGCCTTGGCCTCGACCACGTCGAGAGCGCCATAAACGATGGATTCAGCAACCGATTTCTTTCCGTCCAGCATGACGCTGTTCATGAATTTCGAAAGCACCTGATCTCCAAATTTGGGATCAGGCAGGATAACCCGCTTTTCGGGACGACGACGACGTGACATGTCTAATTCCTTATAACCTGTACCCCGGTCTGCGCCGGGATGACCTGAGCGGACTCAGATCACTTCGGACGCTTGGCGCCGTATTTGGAGCGGCTCTGCTTACGGTCCTTGACGCCCTGGGTGTCAAGCACGCCGCGCAGCACATGGTAACGCACACCGGGAAGGTCGCGTACGCGGCCGCCACGTATGAGGACCACGCTGTGCTCCTGCAGGTTATGGCCTTCGCCCGGAATATAGCTGATCACTTCGCGCTGGTTGGTCAGGCGAACCTTCGCCACCTTGCGCAGAGCCGAGTTCGGCTTTTTCGGGGTCGTGGTATAGACACGGGTGCAAACGCCGCGCTTTTGCGGGTTCGCCTCCATCGCGGGAACTTTCGAGCGCGCCTTTTGCGGCTCGCGACCCTTTCGGATCAGCTGGTTAATCGTCGGCATGAAGCCCTTCACCTTTGTCTAGTTACTTTACCGGCGGACGCGCGTTTCCGTGGGATTGTCCCAATAGAAAAAGCCCCGGCGGTCATATGACCCCCCAGGCCCGCACACGCACCCGGCAATGTTCAAGCTCAAAAAATCCGCCCTGAGGCGGCCTGAAGGGAAATCATTCCCAGCCAGAGAGCCGCAAAGCAGGCGCGCCCTATAACTATTCAGGCAATCATGGTCAATGGGCCCAAACCGAGTTTCCGTCGCTCCGGCGCGCCAAGATTTTTAACGCCGGACAAGGCGTACCGGCGGAATACGGAAACTACGTACAGACGCAAATTCGCACAATGCTTAATATAGAGCAGCGATCTGAAGGGCGCTTGGTCTGCGGTATAACGGAGCCCGCGGCGAAGAAGCCCTTCAACTGCGACCCCCCGGCGGAAGCCCCCTTTTTCCGCCGGGGATTTTTTCTGATTCGCCTTTCTGACCAAGCGGATGTTTGTCCAGATCGGCGGAACAAAATCGCCAAAATCTCATTTCACCCTGCCAATCGTCCGACTCGTCATGACTCTTGTGTGACGGATTCGCGACTCTTCAGCCCCTTTGCTACGGGCCGAGTCGGCAAAAAAAACTAGCGGGTTGGCAAGTGTCGAAAAGCGATGTCCGCATCGCCAGTCTTGTGACTGGTGTGTGGCGGTTATTTCCTGAGCGGGAAATTTTTCTCAGGTCCGGGGGAACTGTAAGGTTCTTGAAGGTCAGCAGTCGGCTGCAAATGCTGTTTGCCGGATTACTCGCGCTGACCCTTATATTAGCGGCGGTCGCCACGATATTTCTTGCTATTACCAAATATGACATTGCGCGCGACAGGGCCGCTCTAGCAAGGCAGCAAGCCGCTATCGCCAGTTCTGCACGCAATGTGACCAGTTACCGCGCCTCGGTAAAAGAGGTCGCCGCCGAGCTGGAACAGCGGCAGGAAAATCTTGAGGGCCTGGTCAAAAGCCATTTCGGCGAGGATCCTGTGGCCCGAAAAATTATCGGAGCCAAAGAGGGCAAGGCAGGTTCAAAAACCAGCAGAATCAGCGCAGCCATTCCCGAGGCGCACGAGTTGCGCCGCATCGAGGAGCAGCAGATCGCGTTTGCAAGCCAGCTTGGGGATGCAGTGGCGCGCCGTGCGGAAAAGCTGGAATTTGCTATTCGCAGTTTTGGCCTCAAACCTCCCAGGCTTATACGTCAATCGCGCTCCGCGCAGGGGGGGCCTTTCATTCCCGTAAAAGGCGATAGTGGCGATATCAGCGAAGAATTTGCAGACCTTAGCAAAGCTTTGCAAAGGCTCGACATCCTTGAAAATACTATGCTTGCCATTCCTTCAGGCAAACCGACTAATATCGTGATGCTGAGCAGCGGCTTTGGCCGCCGAAGCGATCCCTTTAATGGTCATGCGGCCTTTCACGCGGGACTTGATTTTCGTGGATCCTATGGTCAACCGATCCTAGCCGCAGCCAATGGCCGCGTAACCTATGTCGGCCAGCGTTCGGGCTACGGCAATGTGGTGGAAGTTACCCATGGCCACGGCATGATGACCCGCTATGCCCATCTTTCCGGCTTCAACACCAAGACGGGCCAAAAGGTGCATCGCGGCGAACAGATCGCCCGGATGGGTTCAACGGGCCGTTCCACCGGGACACATCTGCATTTCGAAGTCAGAATGAACGGCCAGCCAATTAACCCCCGCCGTTTCCTGGAGGCCAAAGCCGATGTTCTCGAAGTCCAGAAAATTGCCCTTCAGCGCGTCGGCTCCCAAGATAACGATCGCGGCAACCGGGGCTAGGAATACGCCCTTCTCCATCATTGGCAGCGATATCGTCATTACCGGCAATATTCGCGCGTCGGTGGACCTGCATGTCGACGGCAAAATCGAAGGGGACCTGAGTTGCGCCAATCTGGTTCAAGGCGCCGATAGCGAAATCCGGGGTTGCATCATGGCGGAGACCGCCCGGCTTGCAGGACTCGTGGACGGCTCTATCACGGCAAAGGACCTTTTCATCGAGCACACCGCCCGTATCACTGGCGATATTGTCTATGAAAACATCACCATTGAGCCGGGCGGCCAAGTGGTTGGTCAGTTCCGCCATCGGGGAAATATACAGTCCAGCGAGCTGAAGCTGATCACCAGCGATGTGTGATCCGCGCAGAAATGCTAAGCAGCTTCCCCCTTATCGAAGGGATCGGGGCCAAATCGATTGGGACCGCGGGTCCCTCCCATCACCAGGAAGATCAATAATATCAGTCCGCCGATAAAGGGTATGAAGCCCAGCAGCAGGTACCAGCCAGACCGATCGGTATCATGCAGCCGACGAACGGCGACGGCGAGGTAGGGAACAAGCATCGCCAGCAGGAACAGGCCCGTCAGCGGCCCTGCGCTATTCCGGAAACCCGCCGATGCGCTCCATCCTTCCCGAAAAGCCCAGCGTTCACTCGTGTTGAGCCCAAGCGCCGCTTCGACAAAGCTCAGCAGGACTATGCAAATGATCAGGAAAAGGAAAAACATCCAGAATTCCTTCGGCCGGGCGCGGCCGGAAAACTGGGTGTAGCGCTTCAGCGGCAACAGCATCCATTCCATCATTTGCCTCCTTCTTCACAATCAGTTTCTTGGAACCTGCCGTCGATAGCTCAACGCCTCCGCCACATGAACGCGCCCTACCCTTTCGGCGCCCGCCAGATCAGCGACCGTGCGTGCGACGCGAAGCACCCTGCTATAGCCTCGCGCGGAAAGCCGCATAGCCTCTGCCGCTTGTGCCAGAAGCTGACGCCCAGCGTCGTCGGGACCAGCCACTTCCTCCAGCAGGTCGCCGTCGACCTCGGCATTGGTGCGTACGCTATAGCCACTGTAACGGGCCGTCTGACGTGCACGGGCTTCAGCCACTCGCGTTGCGACTTGTGCCGAGCCTTCAGTTGGAGGCGGAAGAACCAGATCCGCGGCTGTGACCGCGTTGACGTCGACATGAAGGTCGATCCGGTCAAGCAACGGGCCCGACACTTTCGCCTGATAGTCGGCGGCGCAGCGTGGGGCCCTGGAACAGGCAAGGCCGGGGTCGCCCAGATGACCGCATTTGCACGGGTTCATCGCCGCAATCAATTGCACCCTTGCGGGAAAAGTCACATGTGCGTTGGCGCGGGCCACGCTGACTTCACCGGTTTCAAGCGGCTGCCGCAGGCTATCGAGGACTACGCGCTGGAACTCAGGCAACTCGTCGAGAAACAGCACGCCCAGATGCGCAAGGCTTACCTCGCCCGGTTTGACCTTGAGGCCGCCGCCGACGAGCGCTGCCATGGAAGCACTGTGGTGGGGAGAGCGATAAGGCCGCGCCCGGCTCATCTTGCCGTCCTGGAGCGTTCCCGCAACGGAAGCGACCATCGACACTTCCAGCGCCTCAGCGGGCGTCAGATCCGGAAGAATACCGGGGAGGCAACTGGCCATCAGCGACTTCCCCGCGCCCGGCGGGCCGACCATCAGCAGATTGTGACCTCCAGCCGCCGCAATCTCCAACGCCCGCTTGGCGCTTTCCTGCCCCTTTACCTGTTTGAGGTCGGCACCTCGCACAAGTGCTTCGGCTTCTCCAGGCAATGGCGGCGTCAGCTGCGAACTGCCCTTGAAATGATTTAAAAGGCTGATGATGTCAGGCGCAGCAATCACTTCCACATTCCCGGCCCAGGCCGCTTCTGCGCCCTGTGATGCGGGGCAGATCAGGCCGAGTTGCCGCTCGCTGGCTTGCAATGCGGCGAGCAGGACGCCCGGCGATGGCGCAACGCGCCCATCCAGGCCAAGCTCGCCTACGACCAAATAGCTCGCAAGCGTTTCGGCATCGATAACACCTATCGCGCCCAGCAGCGCCAAGGCGATAGGAAGGTCATAGTGAGAGCCCTCTTTCGGCAAATCGGCAGGCGATAAGTTCACGGTGATCCGCTTGGGAGGAAGGGACAATCCTATGGCGGACATGGCGGCACGCACCCGCTCGCGGCTTTCGGCCACCGCCTTGTCGGGAAGACCCACAACGACAAAGCCCGGCACGCCGGCCGCCACTTGGCATTGAACCTCTACCCCGCGCGCCTCCAGACCCAGATAGGCAACTGTCGAAACCGTCGCGACCAAGCGTTTCCCCCTTGAAATTCAATACTGTTCGACTTCTGTTCTTGCCGGACCCGAAACGAAGAGTCGAGAATATTCTCGATCACTCGGAGCGCATAAAGCTTGCGTGCGGGTGTGCGCTTGGGTTTTACCGCATCCCTGCCTGCTCCCACTATCGCGGTGAAGCGGCATCCCCTATGCGCGAGCGCGAACAGGACAGGGGACAGTTCCTATGAGAATCATTGCAGGACAATGGCGCGGTCGCCTTCTCGACGCACCCAAAGGTGTGAGCACTCGTCCTACGGCCGACCGAGCGCGCGAGGCGCTCTTCTCCATGCTTGCCAGTCGGCTTGGCAGCTTTGAAGGCCTTGCAGTGGCAGACCTGTTCGCCGGCTCGGGCGCTTTGGGGTTAGAGGCCCTCTCCCGGGGTGCGGCGAGCTGCATCTTCGTTGAGCAAGACCATGCGGCAATCAGTGCGCTCCGGGCCAACGCAGAGCGGTTTGGAATACGTCCCGATGTAAAAGCGACCTCGGTCCTTGCCCTCGGACAAGCGCCTGCGCCGCTCGACCTCATCATGATGGACCCGCCCTATGGCACCGGCGCCGGCGCGGTGGCGATCGACAAGCTGAACCGCCAAGGTTGGGTTGGCCCCGCCACTTGGATCAGCGTGGAGACCGACCGCAAGGAAAGCCTTGCCGTCAAAGGCTTCACCGTTGAAACTGTCCGCGACTGCGGCAAGGCCCGGCTGCACTTGCTCCGCTTGTCCGATTAACGGCGGCGCTTCTTACTTCTCGGCGCCTCACCAGGATTCATGCAACTGTCCTGAATGGTCTTGGAACAGAGCGGATAATCCTTCTTGGGCGCTGGTGGAGGCGTCACGTTGCCGCCCACTACCGCAGGATTGGCTGCCGTGCCGACCGGCGCGTTGGGATCCGGAGCCGCACCGGATGGAGCAGGCGTCATGCCTCCCGCTTCAGGAGGTACGGGAGCCGGAACAGCCTGCGCATTGGGATCGGCAGAAGGAATAGCCGTCGTGCCGTCGGGGGATGTAGTTCCTGCTGGAGGAGTGGGTGTTCCCTGTGGCGGGGGAGCAGGCGCGGTGCTGTCGGGCGCTGGCGTGGGTGTTCCGCCCGGTTGCGTGGTAGGCGTTTGGGTGGAACTATCAGGCGGCGGCATTCCTGCAGGAGGGGCGGTCGAAGGCCCTGGCTGAGGCATGGTGTCGGGCTGCTGCGGAGGTACGTCCTGTCCCATCGCAGTCCCACAGATCAATAGAGCGGCGGCGCTTATGGAAATAATTCTGATCATATCGTCTCTCCGGGAACGCTCCCCGCGCATTCACGAAGGTCAATATTTTCTACACGCCCCTTGGTTCCCGACGATCGTTTCAGACCCGGTGAACCGTTGCTGAGTTCCGGCATGCCGTTAGGGTGCAAGAAGGCTTGCCCCCGCACCTACTGTTCCCTAACTGTTCACCCGTGACTCAGCCCATCCCCTTCCCTGATGATCCGCCTTATCTCAAAGGGCTCAACCCGCCGCAACGGGAGGCGGTGCTTACTACGGACGGGCCGGTACTGGTCCTTGCCGGCGCGGGAACCGGGAAGACCGCTGCGCTGACGGCTCGCCTTGCCCATCTGATCGCCATCCGCAGGGCTTGGCCATCCGAAATCCTCGCCGTGACCTTCACCAACAAGGCGGCGCGGGAGATGAAGGAGCGCGTCGGCCGCATTATCGGAGAGGCGGTGGAGGGCATGCCGTGGCTTGGCACCTTCCATGCGATCGGAGCCAAGATGTTACGTCGGCACGCCGAACTGGTGGGCCTGCAAAGCAACTTCACCATCCTTGACACTGACGACCAGCTTCGCCTTTTGAAGCAGATCATCCAAGCAGCCGGAATTGACGAGAAACGCTGGCCCGCCAGACAACTGGGCGGTCTTATCGACAAATGGAAGAACAAGGGCCTGACCCCGTCTGACCTTGATGCAGGCGAGAGCGAAACCTATTCCAGCGGTCGCGGACAGGAAATGTATCGCCTCTATCAGGAGCGGCTACAGGCGCTGAATGCCTGTGATTTCGGCGATTTGCTGCTCCACATGCTGACGATCCTGAAGCGGGAGCGCGACGTGCTGGAACTCTACCAGCAGCGGTTCAAATATATATTGGTTGACGAATATCAGGACACCAATGCCGTTCAATATCTCTGGCTGAGACTGCTGGCGCAGGCACGCAAGAACATTTGTTGCGTCGGCGACGATGACCAGAGCATATATAGCTGGCGCGGCGCGGAGGTGGCCAATATCCTGAAGTTCGAAAAGGACTTTCCGGGCGCAAAGGTGATCCGCCTGGAACAGAATTACCGTTCGACGCCGCATATTCTGGCCGCGGCCAGCGGAGTAATCGCCGAAAATGGCGGGCGTCTGGGCAAAACGCTGTGGACGGAGGAAAAGGAAGGGGAGAAAGTCCGGATTTTGGGGGTCTGGGATGGCCCCGAAGAAGCGCGGCGTGTCGCCGATGAGATCGAATTTCATCAACGCGGCGGCGGTTCCCTTGACGAAGTTGCCATTCTTGTGCGCGCGCAGTTCCAGACACGCGAATTTGAAGACCGGTTCATCCAGATCGGCCTTCCGTACAAGATCATCGGCGGCTTCCGCTTCTATGAGCGGGCCGAGGTTCGCGATGCGCTGGCCTATCTGCGCCTCGTCAATCAGCCCGCCGACGACCTTGCCTTTGAAAGGATCGTCAACGTCCCCAAGCGGGGTCTTGGGGATAAGGCGCTGGAAAAAATCTATCGAGTGGCCAGGTCAGAGCAGGCGCCGCTTACCCTGGCGGCCGCGCGCATATTGGACACCGACGAACTGACTCCCCAGGCCCGCCGCAGCCTTGGCAGTTTCATAGGTGACATCGCCCGATGGCGAGATCAGGCCTCCGCCCTGCCCCATGCGGAACTTGCGCGCATCATTCTCGATGAAAGCGGCTATACGGCCATGCTGCAGGCCGACCGCTCCGCCGAGAGCGCCGGACGGCTCGAAAACCTTAATGAACTAACGCGCGCCATGGAGGAATATGAAACCCTGGGCGCCTTTTTGGAACATGTCAGTCTGGTCATGGACAATGACGCTCTGGCGACCGACCGCAAGGTTACGATCATGACCATCCATGCAGCCAAAGGCCTTGAATTCGAACAAATTTTCCTTGCGGGATGGGAAGAGGGCGTGTTTCCTTCGCAACGGACGCTCGACGAGGGCGGGCTCAATGCCCTGGAGGAAGAGCGCAGGCTTGCCTATGTCGCAATGACTCGCGCGCGCAGGCAGTGCACGATCCTGCACGCGGCCAATCGCCGCATCTATGGCCAGTGGACCAGTTCCATTCCTTCCCGCTTTATCGGCGAAATTCCCCGAGCGCACATGACAGAGGAAAGCAGTATGTCGGGCGGCGAGTCTCTCTGGCGCGCCAACTGGTCGGAGCGGGCCGATCCCTTTGCCAATGTCAATCGAGGCACCGGCCGTGGTCCAGGATGGCAACGCGCCGCACAATCAGGCGGCTTCAAAACCGAGCCCGCACGCATCGTAGAAGCCCGTCAGTCCGCCATCAGCCTGGGCAACAAGGGCCGCTCCGATATGAAAGTGGGCCTACGCGTGTTCCACACCAAATTCGGCTATGGAACCATCGCCGAAATCGAGGGCAACAAGCTGGAGATCGACTTCGAGCTGTCAGGCCGCAAGCGCGTGATGGACAGCTTCGTCACCATCGCATGAGCGGATGTGGCGTGGCGTGGCGTGGCGTGGCGTGGCGTGGCGCATTGCTTACGCTGAACGGCGGTCCTTGCAAATCTAGAAAACTGCCTTTGCTTCGCCGCCCATCATCTGCTGGCGCACCAGTGGAATAGGTGGGCCGCCATAGCTGAGAAATGCGTCGTGAAATTGTTTCCATGCCTTGCGCCCGCCTCTCTTCGCGGTCCAATCGTCGCGTAGCTTGCGGATCATGAGCTTGCCCATTGTGTAGTTGAGATAAGCCGGATCATAGGTCCCTCGCGCGGCCTGTTGCCGGGCATTGCCTTCGTCCTGATAGCATTGCTCGACGAACATCTTGCGTGACTGGTCCATTGTCATGCCGCGCGCATGCAGGCCGATGGCCGAAAGAAAGCGGCAATCCCGCAACAGGGCATTTGAAAGCTGGCCGATATGGGTTTCGGCGTCACCCTCATTCAAACCAGCGTCCCACATCATCTCCTCAGCATAATGCGCCCAGCCTTCTGCGAAGGCATAGCCGACAAACACCTTGCCGAAGATGAATTTGGAACGGTTGCTGTGCAGGAAATTGAGAAAATGACCGGGCCAGACCTCATGCACGGACGTAAAGAGCAGATCCTTCTCGCCGGGGATATAGGCATCCTGCACCGCTTTGGTCCAGGCGGGATCAGGGGGCGAGATATAGTAGACCGAGGGAAGGCCTTTCTCATAGGGTCCCGGAATGTCGATATAGGCGGCGTTCTGCCGATTATAGGGCGGAGATTCCTCGACTTGCGCCACTTCCGTTCCTGGGATCGACACGATGTCTTTCTGCACCAGAAAAGCCCTCAGCGTCGGCAGTTGCCTCCGCGCAACGGCAACCACGCCGCCTTCCGGCTTGTCCGCATTCATTTTGGCCATGCACTCCGGGATCGACTTACCCGGGGAATAGTCCGCACAAGCCGCTTTGAGTGCGTCCTGGTTGCGCTTGAGATCGGCCCGGCCGACTTTTTCAAGCTCGGAGAGCGGGACATTCACGCCTTCCGTCATCGCCAACATTTGGGCCATGCGTTCCGGACCCAGTGCGAAGTCTTGCATCGCATCTTTACGCTGCTTGTCCAGCCACTCGGCCAGCGCCTTCATGGCCTTTGACGCAGAGCCAGCCGCTTCGTCGAACTCCTTTTGAAGAGCCGCGTCCTTCACGTCCGCAAAAGCCGCCTTGGCATCGCCCGTGAAATATTCAGCCAATCCACCGAAACCCGCCTTGCCATAATCAATATAGCTTAGCGGCAGCGGCGTCCGCAGATTCACCCTGATTTGATCGGCTGCGCGAGGGATGTTCCGTGCAAAGCCGATGAAAGCCTTCATGCGAGTGGCCGGATCCGCATAAGGCCGGGCGATGTACACATTTGGATCCAGCCCATTGTTGATGTACCAGGCTGGGTTGGTGTGCGGAAAATCCGCCTCGGCCAGCCAAAAAAGCTGTGCCCGCGCCACGGCCAGTAGATAAGATCGTTCGAACTTTTGTTCCTTGCTGAGCTTTTTCGGATCGAACGCCTCTGCCTTGGCAATGGCCGTTCTAAGAAAGTCGCCCTGTGCCTCCAGGCCTTTGTGGCTCCAATCGGGCAATTGCCCATCAAACTCGTGCCGGCCCTGGTAAATGGCGAAACTGGGATTGAGTTTGAAATATCCTTCCAGGAACGAAGCGGAAAATTGCGGCCATTTCATTGGCGCGGGATCGACATGGGTCGCGTTCGCCGTGGCATTTTCATGGCTGGCGTTGTTCTGGCATGACGGCAGGACAGCGATCAGCGCCAGCGATGCAAACAAGGTGAATGACTTCGATTTCATGTGCATCCTTTCGCTCGACGCCATCATGGGTTTCGCCTTAACGCCAGCTGTACTCTAGAAATTTCAGCCGTTGCGGCAAGTGCAGGCCCCCGGCTTCCAGTTTTTTCTTTGCAGTCAAGAAATTTGCCCCCTTGCTGGACAAGGGCAGCAACCGCTAACGGAACCATATGAGCGAAGGGACCACAGATCATCCTATTAAAATTCCCGCGTTCCGGGCTTATCTGATCGGACGGTTGAGCGCAGTATTATCGCAATATGCAATGATGCTGGCGATCGGCTGGCAGGCGTATAACATCGCTCGCGAAACCATGAGCACTTCGGCAAGCGCCGCGCAGCTTGGCCTTATTGGTCTGGCCCAGTTCATGCCGCTATTTCTCCTGACCCCCCTCACAGGCTGGGTGGCCGACCATTATGATCGCCGGGTCGTGGCCCGCTGGTCGCTGTCACTGCTGATCATCTGTGCCGCCACCTTGGGAACGGCGACTTATGAGGGCTGGGTCAGCCTGCCGCTAATCTTCACCATCGCGGTATTTTTAGGCGTAGCACGCGCTTTCAATGGACCCGCGCTTTCCGCGCTGGCGCCTAACCTCGTCCCGCGAGCGACCCTGCCGCAGGCGATCGCGATCGGCAGTGTTGCCTGGCAGGCGGGTATGATCATAGGACCCGCCCTGGGCGGCTATACCTATGCCGTCGCTCCTGAGGCAGCCTACGGCTTTAGCGTTCTGCTTTTTATCATTGCCCTTTTCTGCATGTTTTTGATCGGAAAAGTGCCTCAGCCCGAACGAGACAGGAGCAGGCATCCTATCGCGCAAATGCTTGACGGGATCGCCTATGTACGGCGCAATCGACTGGTGTTCGCAGCCATCACGCTCGACCTGTTCGCGGTGCTACTCGCAGGGGCGACCGCGCTTCTACCAGTCTACGCCCGTGACATCCTGCATGTAGGCTCGACGGGCCTAGGTCATCTCGCCGCCGCACCCGCATTTGGCGCGGCAACTACAGCGCTGTGGTTTTCCTTTAAGCCGCTGAAATCAGATGTGGGCCTTAAAATGCTGGGTGCGGTAATCATCTTCGGGCTCGCTACCATCCTATTCGGCCTATCTACATGGGTTCCGCTTTCGCTCGCCTGCCTGGTGACGTTGGGCTGCGCGGACATGTTCTCCGTCTATGTCCGCCAGTCGTTGATCCAATTGCATACGCCCGACGAGATGCGCGGCCGTGTGGGAAGCGTTTCACAATTGACGATCTCTGCCTCCAACGAATTGGGCGAGGCCGAGTCCGGTTTTCTGGCGGCGCTGGTTGGCCCCGTCGCTGCCGTGGTTCTGGGCGGCCTGGGCGCCATAGCCATCACCCTTGCTTGGGCCAGGATTTTTCCCGAATTGAGACTTGCACGAACTTTCGATCCGCCCGAAACTGAAGCGGATCGAAGGCTCAAGGCCCAGGAGAGCACGACATGAAAGCTGCCAATATCCTCGAAACAATCGGCAATACACCGCATATTCGTGTCAATCGCCTGTTCGGTGATGCGGAAGTGTGGATCAAGTCCGAGCGGACAAATCCTGGGGGCTCCATCAAGGACCGCATCGCACTGTCGATGATAGAAGCTGCGGAACGGTCGGGGCAGCTAAAGCCTGGTGGAACCATCATAGAGCCGACCTCCGGCAATACCGGCGTAGGTCTAGCCATGGTCGCGGCTGTAAAGGGGTACAGACTGGTGCTCGTCATGCCGGAATCCATGTCGCTGGAACGCCGCCGCCTGATGCTGGCTTATGGCGCCACCTTTGACCTTACCCCCAAGGAAAAGGGCATGAAGGGCGCTATTGAGCGCGCCCTGCAGTTGATCGAGCAGACGCCCAACAGTTGGATGCCGCAGCAGTTCGAAAACCGCGCTAATGTCGATGCCCATATCGAAACCACGGCGAAGGAAATCCTTGCCGATTTCGGCGACGCGCCCATCGATGTGCTGATCACCGGGGTCGGCACTGGCGGCCACATTACCGGCTGTGCCGAGGTGCTGAAAAAGGCATGGCCTTCGTTGAAGGTGTTTGCCGTAGAACCGACGCTTTCGCCGGTGATCAGCGGCGGCGCACCCGGGCCGCACCCCATTCAGGGCATTGGCGCCGGCTTCATCCCGGCCAATCTCCACACTCGGCTTCTTGATGGAGTAATCCAGGTCGAGCCCGCCGAGGCCAAGGAAATGGCGCGACGGGCCGCCCGGGAAGAAGGCGTGCTTGTGGGCATCTCTTCCGGCGCCACCCTGGCCGCTATCGCGCAAAAACTTGCCGATCTTCCAAAGGGCAGTCGCATTCTGGGCTTTAATTATGATACGGGCGAACGCTATCTTTCGGTGCCAGATTTCCTGCCGGAATAGGATTCATCAGGCCAAAACTTAGTGCCCTAGCCAGGATGATTGCCTGAAGCCTACGCTTCGGAAAGGTGATCAGGCCTATCCGAAATCGCACTGGCATCATCATCCTGTCCGGGGCACGATCGGTCGCAGCAGGCTTGCGCGCGAATCCCGGGCGAATGTAGAAAACGTCTTGGCGCGTTCCGTCTGTGGTGCCGCGAGTGGGGGCTTGGACAGGACTGCGCAAGCCGTGACCGATAGCAATAGCGATGACGCCATGACTTCACCGATGAGCGGAAGGCGTTGGGCCTTGACGCTGCTGCTTCTGGCCGTGATCGCCCTTCCGGCCGCCATTGGGCTGCGAGATCAGCAGCAAAACCCGCATATCCGAAAGATTGACCGGCCGACAAAAGCAACTCAGCTTAGGCCGTCTGCTGCTGCACCAGTGGTTGAGCCGATGGTGGTGCAGTTGGTTGCGCCTCAAAAGGCCCGTCTCCTAAATGCTGCCATTCCCTTTTCGTCGCTGCCCAATCCCGCGGCCAAGCCTTTCAAATTGAAGGTGGCAGACCTTGATCTGGACCGCGCCATCGACTGTTTGGCGGCCGCCCAATGGTATGAGGCCGGAGACGATCCAGTTGGGCAGCGCGCCGTTGCGCAGGTCGTTCTAAATCGCGCCCGCCACCCGGCCTTTCCCAAGACGGTCTGCGGCGTCGTCTTCCAAGGGTCCGAGCGCGCGACAGGCTGCCAATTCACCTTTACCTGCGATGGTGCCCTCGCCCGCACGCCATCTGCCGTCGCCTGGGAACGCGCGCGCCTGATCGCCAAAGAGGCCCTGTCTGGATCAGTGTTCAGCAAGGTCGGCAACGCCACTCATTATCATACGGATTGGGTGGTTCCTTACTGGAGCAGCAGTCTGGACAAGGTGTCCGCGGTTGGAACGCATTTGTTTTTCCGCTGGAAAGGCTGGTGGGGCACATCGGCGGCTTTCAAGGGGGTGTCACCAGGAAAGGAACCTCGCGTCGCCTTGATCGCCCGACTGTCAAAGGCGCATGCAACCAGCGCCATGGATGATGATGAGCTGCCATTGACATTGGCGAGCAGCACCGCCGCCGCCCCACCGCGCTTTACCGGACCGGTCACTCCTGTGGCCGCGGGACAGCGTTTCGGATCAGGGGAAGTGGTTGCGGTTTCGCCGGACGGCGCCTCCTTCATCCTTGCCGTCGATCGCTCTGCCTCACCCAATGGTTTTCAGGCCCAGGCGCAGAAACTATGTGGTGGCCGTCAGCGCTGCAAGGTTCTGGCATGGACAGATCCTGCACGCACTCCCGGAGGCTTTCCGATCATGGACGGCTTACTTGATGCCATGGCCTACAGCTATATGCGCGGAGAGGGTATTGAGCGTTCGCTCTGGAACTGCCAACAACATCCGCGCAGCGTGCAGAGCCAGTGCATGGTGGATCGCAACCCGGTTAAAGTGGCTTTTGGAGCAAGCGGCTTAGCAGCGAACGGCGCGCAACTGAAATAAGCGCGGGTTCAGGGGCCCGTCAGGCCACCGCGAACATTTCTGGATCCAGAGCCATGACCGCCTCCGCACCACCTTCGATTTTCCGGCGCAGCGCTCCCGCATCAGGCATGATCCGTTCGGCAAAGAAGCGCGCTGTCACCAGCTTCGCTTCAAGATATTTGGCATCCCCCTTGCCCGCGTCCAGCATCCGAATGGCGGCGCTGGCCATCCGAAGCCACATCAACCCCACGGATACAATGCCCATAAGGTGCATATAGCTATAAGCCGCCGCGCCGGCATTATTCGGGTTCTGCATTGCATTCTGCATCAGCCACATTGTCGCAGCTTGAAGCTGTCCGTTCGCCCGTTCCAGAGCATCGGCCAGAGCCGAAAGCCTTTCCTGCTTCTTGGCTTCCGCCACTTCCTCCGCGATGATCTTGAACAATAGCTGGATTGCGCGGCCTCCGTTCATAGGCAGCTTGCGGCCAACCAGATCCATCGCCTGAACGCCGTTCGCGCCTTCGTAGATCATCGATATCCGGGCATCTCGGACATATTGTTCGACTCCAGTTTCAACGATGTAGCCATGGCCGCCAAAGATCTGCTGGGCGTTAGTGGCGATGTCATAACCCTTGTCCGTGCCATATCCCTTGATCACCGGCGTCAGGAGCGAAATGAGATCATCAGCGGCCTGCCGCTCCTCTTCGGTGGCTGCATTATGTGCCAGGTCTACTTGCAATGCTCCCCAAAGGCACAGCGCTCGCAGCCCTTCGGTCAGTGCCTTACCTTCCATCAGCATACGGCGCACATCGGGATGAACGAATAGAGGATCAGCCTTTTCCTGGGGTTCGGCGGGGCCGGTCAGCGCCCTGCCCTGCCGCCGCTCGCCCGCATAGATAACAGCGTTCTGTAAGGCCACCTCGCCGAGCGACAGGCCCTGCAACCCAACGGCAAGCCGGGCCGCATTCATCATGATGAACATGGCGGCAAGGCCCTTATTCTCCTCTCCGACCAACCAGCCGGTCGCGCCGTCATAGTTCATGACGCAAGTGGCATTGCCGTGGATGCCCATCTTTTCCTCGATGGAACCGCACGTCACGCCGTTGCGATCACCCAAAGACCCATCTTCGTTCACCAGGAACTTGGGCACAATGAACAGCGAAATGCCCTTGCTGCCTTCCGGACTGCCCGGTACCTTCGCCAGCACCAGATGGATGATATTGTCGGTCAGGTCCTGCTCGCCAGCTGAAATGAAGATCTTGGTGCCGGTTATCGCATAGCTTCCATCGGAATTGGGAACGGCACTAGTCCGGATCAGGCCCAGGTCGGTGCCGCAATGGGGCTCGGTCAGGTTCATCGTCCCGCCCCATTCGCCAGAGATCATCCGGGGCAGATATTTCTCTTTCTGCTCCTGGCTGCCCTTGGCGAGGATCGCCGATACCGCCCCCAGCGCCAGGCCATTATACATGGCAAAGGCCATGTTGGCGCTGATCAGATATTCCTCGAAAGCCGTGGAAAGGACATGGGGCACGCCCTGCCCGCCAAATGCTTCCGGCATGGAGAGCGTCGGCCAACCTGCTTCCACAAATTGCCGGTACGCGTCCTTGAACCCGCTGGGGGTGGTGACGCTGCCGTCCGGATGCCATGTGCAACCTTCGCGGTCCCCGACATGGTTGAGCGGAAACAACACCTCGGCAACAAAACGGCCGCCTTCCGTCAGAACAGCCTCGATCACATCTGGCGAGGCATTCTGAAAGCCTCCAAGATTTGAATAGCGATCCAGTTGCAGGACCTGCTCCAGAACGAATTTGGTATCCCTAATGGGCGCCACGTAGCTGGGCATGTCTTCTCTCCGGCATTTATGAAAGGGCACAATTCCTGAGATGTCAGGATTGGTTAACTCATGCTCCACCTTCCAGCGTGGCGACAAATTTCGACAGTTCCTCGACGGCCGCATCGATATCTTGCCGCTGGCGGGTCAGCAAGTCGATGCGGGCCTCGCATTTGGCCAGGGTAACACGCTTCTGTTCGGCACGACCGTCATTGCGATCATAAAGATCGATCATCTCTCGAATGTCGGCAAGACTGAATCCGACCCGCTTGCCTCTTAGTATCCAGGCAAGCCGCGCCCGGTCGCGGCGCGAATATATCCTGGTCAATCCTCGCCTTTCGGGAGCAATCAGCCCTTCGTCTTCGTAAAAACGCAACGTGCGCGCCGTGACTTGGAATTCCTCACAAAGTTCGGAAATGCTGTAGCTTAACTTATCGTCAAGGTCAGGCATTTCGATACCGGCGATGGACGCCGTCGATGCAGATCGTCGCATGCGTCAGAGCTAATGCAGCTTTACGTTTGCGTCAAGACGCAGCCCTACACATTGGAGCGCCGTCAACTCCGCGGACAGAACGGGCAGTCCGGATATTGGACGAAATTCTGGGCACGGACACCCCGGCAAAGGATGAACGCTCAGAACAAAGCTTATCGCATTCCACATCGACCGCACCGGCAAGCGCCACCCGATCTCCTTCATATTGGGCGACAATTATGCATCGGGATGGCTTGTCGAAGCGCAGAACCAATAGCTGCCCCGCCCGCTTCGCCCTGCCCCTGCCGAAACATCTCGATTTGTCGCCCGAGGTGGCAACAGCGCCAAATCTGTACTCGCGATCCCCATCGGGGGTCATGCAAAGCATGTCGGTTCCCGCTTCATGGCGACGCATGAACAGACCCGCAGGGTCCATCCGCGAAACGTCGGCAATGGCTCCGCTTTCTATTGCGGCCTGCTCAAGGTCGGGACTGTCATCTACTGGAGGACTGGAGGGCGATTGCCCGCTGCACGCGGCCAGCAGCAGGGCCAAGGCAGGACTAGTCAGCTTCATCCGGCACATAGTCCAGCCCCTCGGCCGTCAGCCGCCGGTAGAAACAAGTCCTGCGCCCGGTATGACAGGCGGGCCCGGCTGGGTCGGCCTTCACCCAAAGAGCATCCTGGTCACAATCGATCCGCATTTCGACAACATGCAGAAAATGCCCCGAGGTCTCTCCCTTTTTCCATAAGCTCTGCCGGCTGCGGGACCAGAAATGCGCAATACCGGTTTGTTGCGTCAGCACCAGAGCCTGGGCATTCATATGCGCCACCATCAGGACGTCACCGCTCCCATGGTCAGTAACCACTGCCGTGATCAGCCCATTGGCATCATATTTGGGATCAAGAACCGCCCCACTTTCTCGAACATCGCTCATATCCCCACTCTATAGTGGGTTAGCGACGGATTTACAAAAGGTTCAAGGATGGCGCTATGCTTGGCTGGGAACTATCCCGCTCGCACTTGAAGAAGCGCATTCACCAGGGTCGCTTCCACATAGGGTTTGGACAGAACGGTACTATCTGGATAGCGGTCGTCCAGACCGGAAGGCCCGTAGCCGGTCGCAAACAGGAATGGAATATCGTGCGCCGCCAACGCATCGGCCACGGGATAAACCCGCTCCCCGCCCAGATTGACGTCCAATATGGCCGCGTCCACGCGAGGCGCGACCTTTTCGACCTGGTCAAGCGCTTGCCCCACTGTTCCAGCGAGACTTACAACCTCGCAGCCCAAATCCTCAAGCATCTGCTCCAATAGCATTGCCACCAAAGCTTCGTCTTCGACTACGAAAAGGCGCAACCCGCGCAGCGGTTCGGGCATGGTCATACCGGCGAAACCTTGTGGGACGCGGGAAGGCGAATTCTGCCGTTGAAGCCCTGGGGATCATAACGCAAATCCACTTCTCCATCCAATTCTCGGGTGAGGCCTTGTTCCACCAGCCGGGTGCCAAATCCCCGGCGGGCGGGCGGTGCGACCTTGGGGCCGCCCTGTTCGTTCCAAAATAATTCTATGACCGGTGGGACGCTCGTCCTGTCCACATTCCAACAAACGTCCAGCCGTCCCTCCGCCACCGACAGCGCACCATATTTGGCGGCATTGGTAGCAAGTTCATGAAAGGCCATGTTCAGCGTGACCGCCGCATTAGGACTAAGCATCACCATTGGCCCGCCAAAAATGATCCGCGGCGGTGCATTAATGGCTGAGGGCGCATAGGGCGCGAGCGTACGGCCGATGACATCCATCAGCGAGGCCCCCTCCCAGGAAGCCTCGGTCAGCAAGTCATGGGCTCCCGCCAAGGCGGTAATGCGGCCTTCGAAAAGCTCGCTGAACTGCTCAGGCGATGCAGCGCTCCTTCGGGTCTGCATGGCAATCGACTGCACAGTGGAAAGCGTGTTCTTCACCCGGTGATTGAGCTCATCAAGCAGCAGCCGCTGCCGTTCCTCAACCCATTTGCGTTCGGTGATATCCATGTAAACGGCGGTAGCCTCGACCGCCTTGCCCCAGCTATCCCGCTCTATGTGGAAGCGGGCAGCCAGCCAATGGACCGTACCATCGGGCCAAATCACCCGGTGCTCGACTTCCAGATATTCGGTATCGCCGATCAGGGCCTGTGCCCTTGAGCGTTCGACAGTCAGCCAGTCTTCCGGATGATAAGCGGCGCGAATGTCCTCAAGCGTGAGCTGCCGTTCGGCGGGCTGTCCGTAAAGGAGGGCGAAGCCGGGAGTGTGGATGATACCGTCCGCTTTCAAGTCGAATATGGCTTCACCCATGCGGGCCGTCTCCATGGCCAGACGGAGCTTGGCTTCAGCGCGGGCGGTTACGAGTTCATTTTCCTTAAGCGCTGCCTCCCGGCGCATCTTGCCCAAGCGCAGCGCTGCATCGATCCGCGCCAGAAGCTCGCGTGCGCCAAAGGGCTTGACGATATATTCGTCAGCGCCGGCCTCTAACCCCTCGATCCGGGCCTCCGGACCAGCGCGGGCAGAAAGAAGCATCACAGGCAAAGTCTCCGTCCCAGGATCGGCGCGCAGCGTCCGGAGCAGACCAAAGCCGTCCAACCGGCCCGGCATCATCACATCGGTCAGTACAAGATCGGGATGAGGCGACTCCTTTAGCGCCGAGAGCACGGCATCGCCGTTTGAAACCGCATGCACCTCATAGCCAACTCCTATGAGGACACGGGCGACATAAGCACGCATGTCCGCATTATCATCGGCCAGCAAAATACGCCTTCCAGTGCCGACCCCGTCGATTGCGGGCATATCTGCGGCCATGGAGACATCGCTGGACGGCAACCAATGCTCAGCTTCCCGCGCATAGCCCAAAGCCTGCGGGCTCACCGAAGAAGAAAGGGCTTCGTCGCCTGTCCCTCCCTGCAGATCCTGACGGCGAAGGGGCATGGTCACGACGAAACTGGTGCCCTTCCCCGGTTGGCTGTCCGCAGTAATTTCGCCTTCATGAAGGCGCACAAGCTCTCGCACAAGCGAAAGGCCGATGCCGCTTCCCTCATGACTACGGCCGGGCTGCCCCTGAACCCGGTGGAAGCGTTCAAAAATGAGCGGCAGTTCCTCCGCCGGAATGCCGACGCCGCTGTCCCGAACGGTCAGCTCAACCATCTCGTCCACTTGGCGCAGCGACACGGCGATTTCACCCTGAAGGGTAAATTTGAAGGCATTGGAGATCAGGTTGAGGACGATCTTCTCCCACATGTCCCGATCGACCGAGACAGGGGCGTCCATTGGAGGGCAGTCAATCCTGAGGGCAAGGCCTGCATCTGAACAGGCAGAGTCGAAATGACTGGCGAGTTCCGACGTCATCTCCGGAAGGTTAGTGTCCTGAAATCGAGTCTTGACCCGCCCCTCTTCCAGCCGCGAGAAATCCAGCAAGGCATTGACCAGTTTCTGCAGGCGCAAGGCGTTCCGCTGAGCACTTTGCACGAGCAGCCGGTCTTCGTCCGTCAGGAGGCGCTCCATCAACTCCTCGAGCGGTCCCAGCATAAGGGTTAAAGGTGTTCTAAATTCGTGCGATATGTTGGCGAAGAATTCCGTCTTCAACCGATCCAGATTTTCCAGTCGCGAGTTCGCCTCCACCAGTTGTTCCGACATCGCCTTCAGCTGGCGATTTGCGTCCTTGAGCTCAGTGCCGCTTCGCCGAACTTCGGCCTCAAGCTTATCGCGCGCGCGAACGCTTCCGGATCGGCCCAAAATGGCCGCGCTTTTATCCCGGCGAGCGACGATGAAATCCGTGATATCCTCGACCCGGTGCAGAATATGGCTGATACGCCCGTCCGCGTCCTTGATTGGGGTGTTGATAGGGCTCCAGTAGCGGATCTCGAAGCGACCGGAACCGTCACGGAGCTGAATATCATAGCGCTGCACACCCAGGACATCGACCGCACCGTCCCGAAGCACACGGTCCAATGAGGTGCGGAGGTCGCTTGCCCCAGTGTCCGCCTGAGGATCGGCGTCGGCATCTGGAAACACTTCGAACAACCCCCGTCCCAACATCAATGAGCGCTCAGTTCCAGTGGCGCGAACATAAGCTTGATTGACCTCGATGATGGTATATCGGGGCGGATCGGCGGAAAGCAGCAGATAAGGTCCCGGAGCAGCATCGAATATCGCCCTGAAATCTATGGCCGGGTCCGATCTGGCCATGACCTTATCCCCGCCTGAAAATGAGCGATTTGGCAGCTGGCAATCGTTGAAGCGACATGTTGAGCACTCCCAAATCGGGCGGTGCGACCAATATTTTCATTGACTTAACCTAATTCAAAAGCTGCATTCTTGCAATCACCGCGCCGTCGTTTCGGGTCGGAATCTAAACTGAAACAGCGTCATTCCGGCGCAAGCCGTCTTGCCCTGCGAGTTGGCGCTCCCCAAATTCCGTTCATGTCGATGGTTAATGGCAACCGGACCCTATGGAAGGAAAGGCTGCGCCTTTTTTTTCTGGTGCTTGGCATCATGCTGATGCTGCTGGCGCCGGTGGTGGGCGTACTACCGGGTCCGGGGGGCGTGATTCTGATGGCCGGAGGTCTTGCCCTTACCCTGAAGAACAGCAATTGGGCGAAGCGCCTTTACGTTCGCTTCAAGCAGCGCTGGCCGAAATATGGCAGTTGGGCCGACTGGAGCCTTCGGCGCAGGAGCCATTTCAGACGTCTCAAGAGAAAAGAGCAAGCCAGGGAAGCCAAAGATTGACTCATGGTCCGCTTTTGCCTATCGGCCCTTTCCATCTGAGGCCGCCCGGCTGTGGCGGCCCTTTTCATTATGCTATTTGACTTGAGGAATGAGCGATGAAGCGCACCTATCAGCCGAGCAAAATCGTGCGCAAGCGGCGTCACGGGTTTCGGTCACGCATGGCGACTCCGGGCGGCCGCAATGTGCTGCGCGCGCGCCGCGCACGCGGCCGCAAGTCGCTGAGCGCCTGATCCGACCGGAAGATGCGCGCGCCGTCCTGACAATCGGCAGGCGCGCTGATTTCCTGGCAGCGAACAAAGGCAGACGGGCGCCCATGCCTGGTTTCGTCCTGCTGGTTCGCGACCGCGCGGATGGCGATCCGGTGAAACGGTTGGGTATTACTGTTACGAAAAAAATTGGCGGCGCTGTCGTCCGGAACCGGATGAAGCGCCGTTTTCGCGCTCTGGCGCGGGAGTTGCTGCCGACGCTGGGCCAGGCCGGAGCCGATCATATCCTGATCGGGCGCGTCGGCGGCCTGGAGCGGGATTTCGACCTGCTTCGCGAGGAGATGGCGAAAGCGCTGCGGAAGTTGGGGGACAGTGCCAGCTCGCGAAAGCAGGAGCATAGAGGGCCAGAACGTCGGGCTCGTGAACCTGAACCTGGGCTCCTGCCTTCGCAGGAGCACGGGAGCGATGGCAAACCATGATCGCCCGCTTCTTCATCCTGATTGCGCGCCTCTGGCAAGTTGGTCCTTCCCGGGTTCTGCCCCCTTCCTGCCGCTACGCGCCCAGCTGTTCGGAATATGCAATTCAGGCGCTCTATAAATATGGTGCGCTAAGGGGTGGCTGGCTGGCGATCAAACGGCTAATGCGATGCCATCCGTGGGGCGGGTCGGGTTTCGATCCGGTTCCTTGATCGAGCGATAACCAAAGAGATTCGGGAGTTTTACGTGGACGACAAGCGCAACATCATCCTGGCGGTCGTGCTGACGGCATTGATCCTGTTCGGATGGCCCTATGTCGCCGAGAAAATATCCCCGACCCCCAAGCAGCCGCCACGCCAGGCGCAACAGGTTGCCCCGGCAACCGACAATGGCCCGGTAGCCGCGGAAAGCGGCGCGAAGGCCATTCGACCCCTGAAGCAAGTGCTGGGCGAAGATCCCCGTCTCCCCATCGAGACACCCAAGCTTACCGGATCCATCAACCTTAAAGGCGCGCGGATCGACGACATCGTACTTCCCACTTACAAGCAGACGATCAAGAAGGACTCTTCGGACGTCCATCTATTTGCGCCCAGCGGCACCAAAGATGCCTATTTTGGCGGCTTTGGCTGGACCGGCGATGGCCTGAAGGCGCCAGACGCCAACACTATATGGACGGCAAGCGGCAAAAAGCTGACGCCGACAAGCCCGGTGACGCTCAAATGGAACAATGGCCAGGGACAGCTTTTTGAAATCAAGCTGGCTGTGGACAATGATTATATGTTCACCGTCACACAAAAGGTAACGAATACTGGCAGCGGCGCGGTAGGCGTCCGACCTTATGGCTATATCAGCCACAAGGGCGTGTCGGAGGACCCCAGCAGCTGGACCATTCATACCGGACCGATAGGCGTGTTCGACGGCAAGGCCAATTATGACGTCGACTTCAAAGATCTGGACGAAGATGGCGATGCAGGCTTCACTAGTTCAGGAGGCTGGATTGGCTTTACGGACAAATACTGGCTCTCGGCCCTGGTGCCCGATCAGAAGACTGCGGTCAGCTCCAAATTCCGCAAGGGCGACGATGATCTGTATCAAGCCGATTTCAGCCTGAATCCCGCGCTGCTGGTTCCCGGAAAATCCGTCAGCCAGACCTCCCGGCTGTTCGTCGGAGCCAAGGAAACCAAACTGCTCGAGCGCTATCAGGATGAGGGGATCACTTTGTTCGACCGCGCGATCGATTGGGGTTGGTTCTACTGGTTCGAAAAGCCGATCTTCTTTGTGCTTCACTGGCTGTTCGAGGCCATTGGCAATTTTGGCGTGGCGATCATCTGCCTCACCTTCATTGTTCGGTTGCTGATGTTCCCTATCGCGCAGAAGCAGTTCGCCTCAATGGCAGCGATGCGGGCGGTGCAGCCGAAGATGAAGTTGCTGCAGGAAAAATATAAAAACGACAAGCCCAAGCTGCAGCAAGAGATGATGGAGTTGTACCGCAAGGAAAAGGTCAATCCGCTTGCCGGCTGCCTTCCCATGTTCCTACAAATCCCGATTTTCTTCGCCCTCTACAAGGTGCTGATGCTGACGATCGAAATGCGGCACCAGCCATTCGTGCTGTGGATCAAGGATCTGTCCGCACCCGATCCGTTGCACATTTTGAACCTGTTTGGCCTGTTGGATTTCAACCCACCCGCATTCCTGGGCATTGGCGTGCTTGCGTTGCTGCTGGGTATTACCATGTGGCTGCAGTTCAAGCTCAATCCGGCCCAGATGGATCCGACGCAGCAGCAGATATTCATGATCATGCCGTGGATGATGATGTTCATCATGGCCCCCTTCGCTGCGGGCCTGCTGGTCTACTGGATTACTTCCAACATCCTCACCATCGCGCAGCAGAAATGGCTCTACAGCCGCCATCCCGCGCTGCGCGAGCCGGTGAAGGCCGAGTAATGCTTCATGCTCTCGCCATCCCAGCGACGGCGGGATCCTCCGGATGGGTCAGGAGATGGATTCCCGCCTTCGCGGGAATGACGTTTGGAATATAAATGACAGAAGCACCAGAACAGGACCCCATCGAAACTGCGCGGAAGACTTTCGCGGGACCGATCGCGTTCCTGAAATCCGCCCCGGATCTTAAATTCTTGCCTGATCCGGTGGTCAAGGAAGTGGCCTTTGCAGGGCGGTCCAATGTGGGCAAGAGTTCGCTGCTGAATGCGCTGACCGGCCGCAACGGACTGGCGCGCACGTCCAACACGCCCGGCCGCACGCAGGAACTCAACTTCTTCGACGTCGGGGAACCCTTGCTCTTTCGCCTGGTGGACATGCCGGGCTATGGCTTTGCGAAGGCGCCCAAGGATATTGTCCGCAAATGGCGTTATCTGGTGAACGACTATTTGCGCGGCCGGTCAGTGCTGAAACGCACCCTGCTCCTGATCGACAGCAGGCATGGCATCAAGGACGTGGACCGCGATATCATGAAGATGCTGGACGATGCGGCTGTCAGCTACCGCATCGTGATGACGAAGGCCGATAAAGTGAAAGCAAGCGACCTTACCGCCACCTGCGATGCCGTCACCGCCGAAATCCGCAAGCGCCCGGCGGCGCATCCGGACATCGTGATCACCTCCAGCGAAAAAGGCATGGGAATTGCGGAACTGCGGGCCGCCGTGATCGATGCGCTGGAATAGCGCTTAACTCTTGCCCTTTCCCGTCATTCCCGCGTAGGCGAGAATCCATCTCCTGATCTCGCATCAGGCGGATAGTCCGGGAGCTCGATCCCCCTTCGCGGGGATGACGGGGAATATTTATGACCATGAAACTCTTCATAGGAAACAAGGCCTATTCCAGCTGGTCCCTGCGCGGCTGGCTGGCGTGCAAGCAGGCGAGTCTGCCTTTCGAAGAGATTGTCGTTCCGCTTTACGATCAGGAATGGGAAAAGCGCCGCCAAGGCGACGAGTTCGCGCCATCCTCCGGAAAGGTGCCGATCCTGTGGGACGGCGAAACCGTAGTGTGGGACAGCCTCGCCATTGTCGAATATCTGAACGACAAAACCGGCAACAGCCGCTTTTGGCCGGAACTGGCTGCCGCACGCGGCATGGCGCGTTCCATGGCGGCGGAAATGCATTCAAGCTTCAACGCGCTCCGCCGCGAGCACAGCATGAACATCCGCCAGATCTATGAGGCCCACCAGCCCTCGGCGGAAGTCATGCAGGACATCGAACGCATCATGCAGCTCTGGGCCGAGGCGCGGGCCCGCTTCGGCGGCGAGGGGGATTTCCTGTTCGGCGAATTCGGCGCGGCGGACATCATGTTCGCGCCGGTGGTGACTCGCTTCATCACTTACTCGCTCCCCGTCGCCCGTTTTGCCCAATCCTATATGCAGGCAGTGATCAGCCATCCCTTCATGCAGGAATGGATCGGCGGCGCGCAGGCGGAGGACTGGGTGATTGAAAGGTTTGAAAAGCCGGTGGAGTAACCCCCTGTTCCGCACTCAAAATTCGCTGCCATCCTTGCGTCTCTGCCGTCCCACCTTCGCGTCCAGGTGCATGTCGATATCAGGATAGTGACAATCCGTGTCGCTCGGCTTTCCAATGACCACGAACACGCACTCCGACGTACTTTCATTGACGACATGATGCGCGTTACCATCGCCCTTGGGATAGGCCACACAATCGCCGGACCGAAGGAGGGTTCGTCCCGAATTGTCGATCAGCACGGCTTCCCCGGCCAGCATCACCAGGAATTCATCCTCGCCCTCGTGCCAATGTCGTTGCCCGGACCAGGCGCCCGGCTTCAGCACCACATGACTAACCCCAAAATCCCTAATGCCGCTGACCGGCGCCAGCCGCCTATACCAGCGCCCTTGCACCACGTCGGCATATTCAGGCGGATAGCCAGTAGCATTGGTCTGGGGGATCGCTTCAAGGTCGAGCTTCGGCATTGAAACATCTCCTTCTGGTAAAAACCGCGCCGCTGCGCTAACCGGCGCGAATGGATAGCGCCCATTCTTCTTTGACCGATCCGGTGGCCCTTGCAAGCCGCCTGATCGCCTGCCCGTCGGTGACTCCCGCCACGGGCGCGGTCTTCGAAGTGCTGGAGGAGATGCTGGTCGCGCTTGGTTTCGATGTCGAACGCTTCATCAGCGGTTCGGCACCGGATGGGCCGGTCGAAAACCTCCTTGCCCTGCGCGGCAATGGCGAAGGACCGCATTTCGCCTTTGCTGGGCATCTGGACGTTGTGCCGCCCGGCAATGGCTGGTCCACCGATCCTTTTGAGCCGACCCAGCAGGGCGACCTGCTATATGGCCGCGGCGCAGTCGACATGAAGGGAAGCATTGCGTGCTTTGTCGCCGCGCTGGCCCGTTCCGAGGTTCAGCCCGGCAGCATCAGCCTGATCATTACCGGCGATGAGGAAGGCGCGGCGGTTTACGGCACGTTGGCGCTCATGGACCGGATGGCAGAGCGCGGCGTGCGGCCAGACCTTTGCCTGGTCGGCGAACCCACGTCGGTCAACCGCCTGGGCGACATGATGAAGATCGGCAGGCGCGGCTCCGTCAATATGTGGATCAGCGTCAAGGGCACGCAGGGGCACGTCGCATATCCACATTTGGCGAATAATCCGATCAGCCCGCTGATCCGTATTCTTGCTGCCATAGAGGCAATCGACCTGGATCAGGGGACGAAGTGGTTCCAGCCCAGCAATATCGAGATTACCGATCTGGAGGTCGGCAACCCGGCCACCAACGTCATTCCCGCCGAGGCCAAGGCACGCATCAGCATCCGCTTCAACGATCAGCATAGCGGCGTGGAACTGGTGGAGCGAATTCGCGCTATCGTCGAGGCCGAAGGGGGCGAATTGCTGGCGAAGATCAGTGGCGAACCCTTCTTCACTCCTCCGGGCGG
This sequence comes from Rhizorhapis suberifaciens, assembly GCF_014200045.1. Lineage (GTDB taxonomy): Bacteria > Pseudomonadota > Alphaproteobacteria > Sphingomonadales > Sphingomonadaceae > Rhizorhapis > Rhizorhapis suberifaciens. Next base: position 162,463 of record NZ_JACHOV010000001.1, on the reverse strand, counting down.
ATTTTCGGACATGATTTCTGCTGCGATCCGCGATGCAACCGGTGTGGAACCTGAACTTTCCACCAGCGGCGGCACGTCAGACGCGCGTTTCCTCTCGCGGCTCTGCCCGGTTGTCGAATTCGGCCTTTGCAACGCGACCATGCATAAATTGGATGAGGCCGTCGCAGTGCAGGATCTGGAAACGCTGACGACAATCTATAGCGACGTGCTAAGGCGCGCCCTTAGCCGTTGACGTGCTGATCAGGGATAGCTGACCGTCTTCGGCGTTCCTTTTGGGATCGGAATATATTCTTCGGCGTCGCCCGGAATTTTGGCGAAGCGCCCCGCTTCCCAATCTTCTCTCGCGGCCATAATGCGGTCCTTGCTCGAGGATACGAAGTTCCACCAGACATGGCGTGGGGTGGTAAAAGCCTCGCCTCCGCACAACATCACCCGAGCGCCATCGACACTGCGCAACGTGATGCTGGTCCCAGGCCTAAGGACATATAAGGTCATCGGCCGCAATGCGAGGTTGTCGAGCGCGGCATCCCCTCCGGCCAGGTAAATGGCGCGCTCCTCCGCATCGCAGTCGATGGGTATGGCCCCTCCGGGTTGCAGGTTGATGTCCGCATAGATCGTGTTGGCATAAGTGGTGACAGGAGCCGCCTGCCCCCATAATTTGCCCATGATCACCCGTGCTCGCGCCCGATGAGCGTCGACGAGCGGAAGCGATGCTTCGGGAACATGTTCAAAGGCGGGATCCATTTCTTCCCGTCCGTCGGGCAGAGCAAGCCAGGTTTGTATCGCCGAAATCTTCGATGCCTTCGCACGATCCGCATCAGGCGAGCGCTCGCTATGGACTATGCCGCTTCCCGCCGTCATCAGATTGACGGCGCCCGGCTCAATCGGCTGGCAGGAACCAAGAGAATCCCGGTGCAGGAAGCTGCCCTCATACATATATGTCACGGTGGCCAGATTGATGTGCGGATGAGGCCGTACGTCGACACCCTGCCCCGGTTCCAGCTTTGCTGGCCCGGCTTGATCGAAAAAGATGAACGGCCCGACCATCGTGCGGTCCGGCGATGGCAAGGATCGGTAGACCCGAAAATCACCAAGATCATGGCTGACAGGCGTAATAGTCTGGATCACCGGTATATTGGTCATGGGCTTACCTCCAGGTCGGCAGAATCATTCGCCGGGCGCGCTGGCTTTGATGGCAAGCGCATGGACTTTTTCAGCGAGCACGTCCGCAAGAGCTTTGTTCACCATGCGCTGACGGTTGACGCGGCTTTGACCGGCAAAGGCTTGCGACACGATCTCTACGGTAAAATGGCTTTCGCCTGAACCGTCATCGCCCATATGGCCGCTATGCTTGGCACTGTCATTGATGACGGATAGATGAAGGGGAGAGAGAGCTGCATGCAGCCTTTGTTCGATTTCGGTGGCCACGGGGCCTTTCGGTGATTGGGTCATCGTCCCTATATACCGCTTTCGATTCCAACTTTAAGCGTTGACGGCAGAATTTTGGCAACCGGTCCATCAGAAGAAAGAAGAAAGCATGAACGCTTCCACGGGCGCGTAGCGGGGCGGCAAGCATGCTGCGCCGTGGCTGGATGCGATCAGGCAGGTGAATTCCGCGCACCGCAAGAAGGAGGGCGGCAGGGCCAGCCCGATAATCAGGGGTCCTGGCTATGGCTTTGCCTGGATCATGTGCGGGAATTCAATCAACGGTACAATTATTTTTCAGGCATGACGACTGAGGAAATCCAAGAGGCGCAGCGCCCCTATGCCGGGTGGGAACGCGAAACCCGCGCCTTTTCTTCCAGTGCGGCATCTCCGCCTCCCCGCTGGCAGGATTTTGCAGACCCGCTTGATGCGATCGGGGCGCGATACAAGGAAAAGTTAAAAAAAGTGCACGCGCGGCAGGACGGAAAGCCTTTGTCGAGCGACGACCGCAAAGCGCTTCGAACGCTGGGCCTAGCGACCGATGCCGACCGAAAAGCATTGCGCGCGCGCTATACCGAATTGGTCCGCAAATATCATCCTGACAAGAATGGCGGCGACCGCAGCTTCGAGAAAGCATTGCAGGACGTGATCTCAGCTTATACGCACCTGCGAAAGGCACCCGCCTTTGGGTGATTCTGACCTCCGCCCGTCCTTGCGCGGTTAACGGCGTACCAGTGGATGGAAAAACATGTCTCGACTTTGCTCGACATAAGCGGAATTGTGAATTTAGAGATTTTTACAAGGCAAGCACATGACCGACATTCCTAACGCCCAACCTGATACGCGTGCCGAGACGCTGATGGACACGCCCGACAAGGTCGTCAATGTCCGCAAGGTCTTCGGTATCGACATCGATCTGGAAGTCCCGGCCTTTTCCCAGGCGGATGAACGCGTGCCCGACATCGACCCTGCCTATGTGTTCGATCCGGACACCACGATGGCGATCCTTGCTGGTTTTTCGCACAATCGACGCGTGATGGTGCAGGGCTATCATGGCACCGGCAAGTCCAGCCATATCGAGCAGGTGGCAGCGCGACTCAACTGGCCTTGCATCCGCATCAATCTCGACGCGCACATCAGCCGCATCGACTTGGTCGGCCGCGACGCCATCGTGCTGAAAGACGGGCAGCAGGTAACGGAGTTCAAGGAAGGCTTGCTCCCCTGGGCCTTGCAGCACCCTGTGGCGCTCGTGTTCGACGAATATGACGCCGGACGCCCCGACGTAATGTTCGTTATCCAGCGCGTTCTGGAAACCGACGGCAAGATGACCTTGCTCGATCAGAACCGGGTGATTCGCCCCAATCGCTGGTTCCGTCTGTTCGCTACCTCCAACACCATTGGCCTGGGTGATACGACCGGCCTGTACCACGGTACGCAGCAGATCAACCAGGGCCAGATGGATCGCTGGAATCTAGTGGTGACGCTGAACTATCTGCCCGCTGCGACCGAGGCGCAAATCGTGCTCGCCAAGTCCGGCGAATATGATCATGAGGGCGGGAAGAAGACCGTTGAAAACATGATCAAGGTGGCCGAGCTGACACGCCGCGGTTTCATCAATGGCGACATTTCTACCGTCATGAGCCCTCGCACCGTGATCAGCTGGGCGCAAAACGCACTGATTTTCAACAGCGTCGGATTTGCCTTCCGCCTCTCGTTCCTCAACAAATGCGATGAGGCGGAGAGGACGCTGGTGGCGGAATATTATCAGCGCGTCTTCGGTGACGACCTGCCGGAAAGCGTCGTGGGACGAGCGGAGTGACAAAGGCTTCCCTCCTGGCCTGATCGTCGAAGGCAGTTATCAAAATTGGATCTGATTGGATGAGTATTATTGCACCGAACATTCCTACAGGAGCAGTTCGCGGATTGAGCAACATGCTTCGTCATGAATATGATGCGATTGATCTCCGTTCGCTATTTAACACGATAATGGATGATCTTCCGGTGTTGCGGCAAGCCTGTATCTCCGCATTGGTCAAATAAGCGATGACTCAACGCTCCGCCCTGGATGAATTCAAGGCCGTGCTGGGCGGCGCGGCGCGGGCCGTTGCCGCGGATTCTGAGGTGGAATTGAACTTCACGGCCGATCCGCCGCACAGTGCAGGGAAGCATATCCGCGTGCCAATGCCCGGACGCAACCTGCCTGCCGATCAGGTGGCTGAAGCGCGCGGCTTTGCGGACAGTTATGCACTGAAGCTGCGGCATCACAACGCGGCAATACACGCTCGAGGAGCGCCTGGCGACGCGATCGCTCGTGCCGTGTATGACGCCGTCGAGCAGGTCCGGGTCGAAGCGATTGGTTCGCGTCAGATGGAGGGTGTGGCCGCCAACCTTAACCACGCCCTTGCGATGCGGATGCGTTCCGACCCAATCAGCCGCGCACGGAATGTGAATGAAGTGCCGCTTTCCACCGCAATCGGGTTGTTGGTCCGTGAGCGGCTGACCGGTCAAACTCCTCCTCAGAGCGCTCAAGCCGGCGTTGACCTCGTCCGCCAATGGATTGAGGACAAGGCGGGATCTGATCTCGATGCACTGGGTCTTGCCCTGGACGACCAACATGCTTTCCAGACATTGAGCACCGCCCTGCTCGAACATTTGGACCTTGTCGATGCCGAGGCACCTCCTGAACAGGCGGAGGATGAAGGCTCCGACGAACAGGAGGAGGAAGGCCAGGATGAACAGGAAGGCGAGGATCAGGAAAGTCAGGGCGACAGCGATCAGTCCGTAGAATCGCGCCAGCAGCAGGACAGCGGCGACGGCGAGCAGACCGACGCGGAATATAGCGACGAAGACTTCAACTCCGACGGTCAGGGCGATGCTGGCGACATGGGCGAAGAGGGCATGATGCCTGTGCGGCCTAATCGCCCGCCCGCCGACCTCAACGCACAGTTCAACTACAAGATCTGGACCCCCGGCTATGATGAAATTGTTACGGCGGAGGAGCTTTGTGACGAGGAAGAACTGAACCGCCTGCGCGGTTTCCTTGACCAACAGCTTGTTCACATGCAAGGCGCGGTGACGAAGCTTGCCAACCGCCTGCAGCGGCGGCTTATGGCGCAGCAAACGAGGTCTTGGGATTTCGACCAGGAAGAGGGGCTGCTCGACGCTGCCAGGCTGGCCCGTGTGGTCGTCAATCCTACCCACAGCCTGTCCTACAAGGCCGAACGGGACACCGAATTTCGTGATACCGTCGTCACGCTGCTGATCGACAATAGCGGCTCGATGCGGGGGCGCCCGATCAGCATTGCGGCGATCAGCGCGGACATTCTGGCCCGCACATTGGAACGCTGCGGCGTGAAGACGGAGATACTCGGCTTCACCACCCGCGCCTGGAAGGGTGGGCAATCCCGCGAAGATTGGCTGGCCGCCGGTCGCCCTCCCCAACCCGGCCGTCTCAACGACCTGCGCCATATCATCTACAAGAAAGCAGACGAACCCTGGCGGCGCGCTCGCCGTAACCTTGGCCTGATGATGCGCGAAGGCCTGCTTAAGGAAAATATCGACGGAGAGGCGCTGCTCTGGGCGCATAACCGTCTGATCGGCCGGACTGAAGACCGCCGCATCCTGATGGTGATCAGCGACGGGGCGCCCGTCGATGACAGTACTCTTTCGGTCAACAGCGGCACATATCTGGAACGCCATTTGCGTCAGGTGATCGATTGGATCGAAAACCGTTCACCGGTGCAGCTTATTGCTATCGGCATCGGCCATGACGTGACACGCTATTACCGCCGCGCCGTCACCATCATGGATGCCGAACAGCTCGGCGGGACAATGGTGGAGCAACTTGCGGGGCTGTTCGACGAGGATTGATTTGCTTTTATACTGTCGTGGAAGCGAGACCCTTGCACATTGCAACGTCGTCATTCCCGCAAACAGGTGAGACCGATCGATCACCTAAACGTTGATTTTGTCGGCCTACATGCCCAAACACTCCCCGCATGAACGACAACGCACCCCTCCGCCTCTTCAACAGCCTGACGCGCCAGATCGAGCCTTTCGCGCCGATCACCCCCGGCCATGTGCGTGTCTACAGCTGCGGCCCGACGGTCTACAATTATGCCCATCTCGGCAATTTGCGAGCCTATGTATTCACCGACACATTGCGCCGTACGCTGCTATGGAAAGGCTATGATGTCACCCACATCATCAACATCACAGATGTCGGCCATCTGACCTCCGACGCCGACGCGGGCGATGACAAGATGGAGGCGGCGGCCCGCGCTCTGGCGAAGAGCATATGGGATATCGCCGCGCATTATACGCAGGCTTTCAAGCAGAATATCGCCGACCTCAACATAGTCGAACCCACCAAATGGTCGGTGGCGACCGATCATATCAATGACATGATCGAATACGCCAAGCACATCGCAACAGAGCATTGCTACCAGCTTGAAGGCGGCCTTTATTTCGATAGCACGTCGGTGCCCGATTATGGTGTGCTGGCCGGCGCACGCGACGATGCGGGGAACGCGCGCATCGATCCGGTAAAAGGCAAGCGCCATCCCAGCGATTTCGCCATCTGGCGCGCCAGCCCGTCGGGCGAACAACGCCAAATGGAATGGGACTCCCCGTGGGGCAAGGGTGCGCCCGGATGGCATTTGGAATGCTCCGTCATGAGCATGAAATATCTTGGCGAACAGTTCGACATCCACACCGGCGGAATCGATCATCGTGAAATCCACCACCCCAACGAAATAGCGCAGAACCAGGCCTATACCGGCACATCCCGTACTGGCGCCAACTGGTGGATGCACAATAACTTCCTGATCGATCGCGGCGGCAAGATGTCGAAGTCCAAAGGCGGCTTTACGACTCTCTTTTCGCTCATTGATCGCGGCGTACACCCCTTGGCCTATCGAATGCTCTGTCTGTCGGCGCATTACCGGAGCGAATTGGAGTTCTCACCGGAAAATCTTGGGGCGGCGCTTACGCGGCTGAAGCGGATGGTCATGGCCGTCGAAGGACTGAAAGCACGCGCAGAGGCAACAAGCTGGCAATCGGCGGACAAAGCCGTCCTTACTGCCAATCTTCACCCTAAGCTGCAGCCGCTCTTGGAACAGTTCGATGCGGCGCTCAGCGATGATCTGATGGTTCCTCGCGCCCTTCCGATAATCGAAGAGGTGCTGTCGATGAAGAAGGTGCCCGTAGATGACAAGCTCCGGCTGGCGGCGGTAATGGATCAGGCGCTTGGCCTCAACATCTTGATACTCGAGCGATCCGATTTGCGCATTCGGCCAAGAGACGCAACGATTACTGAGCCGGAAATTGAATCCGAACTGGACCGCCGTCAATCCGCACGCGCGGCCAAGGATTTTGTAACTTCGGACGCCATCCGCGACGCGCTGGCAGCAAAGGGTGTTGAAGTGATGGACGGCGATCCGCTTCGCTGGGAATGGACGATTTCGCTGGATTGATTTTTAATGGGCTTCGCCGGGAACGGCTTGAGTCATTTCCTCCTCCCAAGCCACACTTCGCCTAAGGAAAGAATCATCAGTCCTTGGGAAGCTTGCCAAATTCCGGTCAAGCGCTCATAGGGCGGGCCGATTATCTTTTTTGCAGGAGTGCGTGACGTGGCGGCGAATTGGACGCCTGAAAGCTGGCGGAGCCATGAAGGGCGGCAGATGCCCGAGTATAGGGACACCGAGGCGCTGGCCGCCGCGGAAAGGCAACTCGGAAGCTATCCCCCGCTGGTCTTTGCAGGTGAGGCGCGCAATCTGAAGGCCGAACTGGCCGATGTTTCGGAAGGCAAGTCCTTCCTGCTGCAGGGCGGCGATTGCGCCGAATCCTTCGCTGAGTTCCATCCGAACAATATCCGCGACACGTTCCGCGTTCTGTTGCAGATGGCGGTCGTGCTGACCTATGCCTCGAAGCTCCCCATCGTGAAGGTCGGGCGCATGGCGGGCCAGTTCGCCAAGCCTCGCTCCACCCCCACAGAAGAGCATGGCGGCAAGGAACTGCCCAGCTATCGCGGCGACATCATCAACGATATCGCGTTTGAAGAGACCAGCCGCGAGCCTGATCCCCAGCGCATGGTGCGGGCCTATAATCAGGCAGCAGCGACGCTGAACCTGCTCCGCGCCTTCTCCCAGGGCGGCTATGCCAACTTGCATCAGGTCCATGCCTGGACGCTGGATTTCATGGGCCGCAGCCCATGGGCGAAGAAATTCGGTGAGATGGCCGACAGGATCGGCGATGCCTTGGATTTCATGGAAGCGTGCGGGATCAATCCGGACACAGTGCCTCAATTGAAAGCCACAAGCTTCTACACCAGCCATGAGGCGCTGCTTCTGCCTTATGAGCAGGCGCTAACGCGGCAAGATTCGCTGACGGGTGATTGGTACGATACCAGCGCGCATATGCTTTGGATCGGCGACCGCACGCGATTTGAAGGTTCGGCGCATGTCGAATATCTGCGCGGCATCGGCAATCCTATTGGCATGAAGTGCGGACCAAGCTTGGAGCCTGATGCGCTGCTGCGCATGCTGGACACGCTCAACCCGGCTCGCGAGCCCGGTCGAATGACGCTCATCACGCGCTACGGGCATGACAAGATCGAAGCAGGGCTGCCCAAGCTCGTCCGCGCCGTGATGCGCGAAGGACATCCGGTGGTCTGGTCCTGTGATCCGATGCATGGCAACGTCGTCAAGGCCGCCAATGGCTATAAGACACGGCCATTCGACCGCATCCTGGGCGAAGTACGCGGCTTCTTTGCAGTGCATCGCGCCGAGGGAAGTTTCGCGGGCGGTATCCATGCGGAAATGACCGGGCAGAACGTAACCGAATGCACGGGCGGCGCCATCGCTATAACCGATGAGGGACTGGCGGATCGTTACCACACACATTGCGACCCGCGTCTCAATGCAGCCCAGTCGCTGGAACTGGCGTTCCTGCTGGCGGAAATGCTGAACGACGAACTGGCGGAGCGTCGCAAGTCAGCGGCCTGAGAGGCCACTCTTTCGGGATTTATCGACCTGTGATTGAAACCCCGTGTGCTCTTGCAGCCACGGGGTTTCAAAATGAGAGATGCTATCTTTAGAACATCAAGCTTTTAATATAACCCACGTCCCGTTCGTGTCGAGCGACGTCGAGACAGGTAGCCCCAACGCCCCTCGATTGCCCTCGGGACGAAGAGGGTGATCCTCATTTGAGGCGCGACGCTTAGCGGTCGCCGAACTTCCGAACCGCGCCTTGATGTGCACCCACGATCTTGCGGCGACGGAACGGCCGCTTGCGCTGACCTTCCCCTTCGGGACGCGCGCCTTCCTGACGATGTGCCCGGTCGGGGCGGCCCCTGCCTTCGGTATGCGCTCGTGCGCGATCGTCGCGGCCGCGCTGCCCCTCCGGTCGATCTCCGCCACCCTTGCGAGCAGGCGCAGGCTTGGGAAGGTTACGGACCGCCTCAGCGAAACTCTCCGGTAGCGCCACGATTTCACAACGCACCCGCGTCGTCCGCTCGATCTGCTTCAGATATTGCCGTTCGTCGTCAGCAACAAAGCTGATCGCCACGCCTTCCGCCCCGGCCCGTGCGGTACGGCCGATGCGATGGACATATTGCTCCGGCACATTGGGAAGTTCGAAATTGATGACGTGAGACACTCCGGACACGTCGATACCCCGCGCCGCAATGTCGGTTGCAACCAGTAGTTTCACCCGGCCCTGCCGGAAAGCCTGAAGCGCGGTTGTGCGCTGGCCCTGACTTTTGTTGCCATGGATCGCGACCGCTTCGATGCCGGCACCTTCAAGAAAGCGCACGACGCGATCGGCGCCATGCTTGGTGCGAGTGAAGATAAGCGCCCGATCGATATTCTCGCCCTTGATGGTTAAAGTCAGCAACGCCTGCTTTTCAGCCTGGTTTACATAGGTTGCGAACTGACGCACCCGCTCGGCCGTGGACGATTGCGGCGCAACGCTGACCTTGATCGGATCAGTCAGGAACCGGTCGCCCAATTCCGCAATTGTTTTTGGCATGGTCGCGGAAAAGAACAGGCTTTGCCGTTTCCGGGGCAAAAGTTTGTCGATGCGCTGCAGCGGTTGAATGAAGCCAAGATCCATCATCTGATCTGCTTCATCGAGCACAAATATCTCGACGTCGCGAAGATGAATCGCCTTCTGGTCTATCAGGTCCAGAAGCCGACCAGGCGTGGCGACAAGAATGTCCACACCAGCCTGCATTCGCTTGATCTGTCGCCCAATCGGGACTCCACCGAACACCGTCTCCACGGACAGGCGCATGAAGCGGCCATAAGTGCGAAAACTTTCGGCGATCTGTGCCGCCAATTCGCGCGTGGGCGAGAGGACAAGCATACGGCAGCTGCCCAATGGCGAGGGTTTCGGATTGTTATGAAAATAATGAAGCGAGGGCAACGCGAAGGCCGCCGTCTTTCCGGTTCCGGTCTGCGCAATGCCGCACAGGTCGCGGCCCTCCAGCAACGGCGGTATGGCCTGGCACTGGATCGGCGTTGGGTTGTCATAGTTCTTGGCGGCGAGCGCCTTCAAAATGGGCTCGGCGAGGCCAAGTTCCTTAAACTGGGTCAATTAAAATACTCACAAAAAAGCGGAAGCCTGGGCGCGCGAATCGGCGCACCCAAGCGATCGCGGGTGGCGAAACGACCCGCGTGAAAAGGGAAGCCTCAAGCAAAACGCATTGTCATTGGCCGGTCCGACTCTATTCTGATCGGACGATCACGCTGCCAATTGCTCCAGGACGGATACCGTCCATTGCTGCGCAGCGCCGCATATGGCTGAGAACCCTGCCGATTGCAAGCATCTATGCCGAGGGTGCCGCTCCAACTTGCGTCAGATTGGCGCAATCCCCTAGCTCTACCAGGTGCAAAGATCGGCTATTCTGCAAGAATGGCCAATGCTCCACATCGGCGAATGGCGGTTAACAAACAGGGCGTTACCGCCACAGAAATCGTGCGGCATTTTTCAGAGTGGCAGGATCGCAGCAGCGAGCGACCAGTGACCATCCTTCATCATGGGCGCCCCCGCTCCATCCTGATTTCCGCTGACCATTATAGCAAATTACTGGCCGCCCAGGGGGGGAGCGACGAGCATGCCGAGCAGCTTCGTGGACAGCTCGACGTGGTGCTTGCAAGAATGAAAAGCCTCTTCATCCAGTTCGATCAACATCAGCAGGTCCTTCGCATTAACGGCGTTGCTGCGCGTTTCATCGGCAGAAAGCCGGGCGAAGTTCTGGCCCAGCAAGTCTCGCGACTTTTTGACGAACAGGTGCGGGATTGCATTGCAACAGCAATTCAATCCCTATTCTCCAGCGGCTCGCCCCAAATTCTTGCACTCTCTTTGGATTCTGCGCGGGAACGTTGCCATCAGGTGGAAATCGTTCCATTCCCCGGAGGCGGCGTCCTGTTCGCCACAGACATCACCTCCGAAAGCACGGCTGACGAGTTGCTGGCTCGGCAGGACGCTGAACAACAATTGCTATCGATGATGGTCGGCTGCGCCGTCGGATCGATCGAACCTGACGGAACGCTGCTTCAGGTTCATCCCAGCTTGACCCGGCTGGTGCGGTTTCGCGCTCATGCGATTAGTCAAAAATCTTTTTGCGAGTTGTTCGAAGGTCAATCGCAACGCAAATGCAGTTTGCATATAGCGCATATATTCGAAGGAAAAGGGCCGGTCTCCTGCCGAGCGGACATCGTTACACGAGATCGAGGGGCTGTGCCGGTTCGCCTCTTCCTTGCCCCAAAGATGCTCAAGGGCCAGGTGAACGTGGCCTTGTTTGCAATTCTGGATGACGCGCTGGGTTTCCTCCCAATGAGATAGGCCCACTCTCTACTTGATCCTTCCGTTCGGCAGCCCCAAATAGCAGCCATGCTGATAGAAACTGAAGCCACGCCCAATCCGGCGACCCTGAAATTCCTGCCTGGCCGGAAGGTCATGGACATGGGAACGCGCGATTTTGCCACGCCCGAAGAAGCAGAGGCTTCGCCCCTTGCGGACGCGCTTTTTTCACTAGGTGACGTCCAGGGCGTTTTTTTCGGCAGCGATTTCATTTCGGTGACTGCCGGGCCAGGCGCATCATGGAGCGACCTCAAGCCCGATGTTCTGGGCATTTTACTTGACCATTTTTCGGCAAACATGCCTCTCTTCCGATCCGGAACAGCTGAGGGGATTGCGGTTCCGTCGGAGGACGAGGATTTTGAGGACGATCCCGCCGATGCTGAGATAGTCGAGCAAATCAAGGAACTGATTGAAACACGGGTCCGCCCCGCCGTCGCGAATGACGGAGGCGACATTATTTATCGCGGCTTCGATAACGGAAAAGTTTATCTGCGGATGCAGGGCGCCTGTTCGGGATGCCCCTCTTCCACAGCGACACTCAAAAACGGAATAGAGCAGTTGCTGAAACACTATGTGCCAGAAGTGACCGAGGTCCGCGCAGTCTGACATAAGCGTGCGGACCAGACGTTGGCAAATCGCCTTCCATCGGTTAACTGAGGCAAGCTTCAGCGTGGGGATGGTGTTTGCGGACTTTGGTGATCGATACGGCGACCGAAGCCTGCTCGGTTGCGCTGTTTGAAGACAATGTGCTGATTGCATGTGAACATCTAGTGGTTGGGCGCGGCCATGCTGAGCGCCTTCTCCCGATGATCGAACGGTTGCCCGAAATGGGAAAGGCTGAGCGAATCGCCGTCGACGTGGGTCCAGGCAGCTTCACCGGCGTCCGGATCGGCATAGCCGCCGCGCGCGCTCTCGCCTTCGCATGGGAAGCCGCGCTGGTGGGCTACAGCGCGCTCACCATGATTGCGGCCGCAACCAAGGACGAGGCCGAGGCTTCTGATGACGAGACCATTGCTGTCACCATAACTGGCGGACATGGCGAACTTTTCTGGCAATGCTTCAACAGCCAAACCCTGCGCCCCCTGAGCGAATTGGCCTCAACGCCGATTTCCATTCTGGCAAAACAATTAGACCAGCATTGCGTCTTCGGCCCAGGCGCACCTGCTCTTGTGGCGGCACGAGGCTGGGGTGAAGCGATTTCGAGGCACCCGAATGCGTCGGATTTTTTCATGTTGCCGCATGGTTCTGCCAACCTCCCTCCGCGCCCGCTCTACGGCCGCGGCGCAGATGCACGGCCTTTGGCATGAGCGAACCTGCCCCCTCCATTATTTGCCGCCCTGGCAGTCACGGCGATTTGACGCAGGTCATGCAGGTGATGGGGCGAGCATTTGACTCCGCCTTTGGAGAAGCCTGGACGCGCTCTCAGGTAGAAGGCATGCTTGACATGCCGGGCAGTTGGATGACTATTGCGCAGTGTGGCCAAAAGATTATCGCATTCAGCTTAATGCGTTCCGTTTTGGACGAGGCAGAGTTGCTTTTATTGGCGGTGGATCCCGCCTGGCAGGGGCAGAAAGTTGGTCGCAATTTGCTCATGGACAATATTTCGGCGGCCATCGAACGGAACATTAGACATATTCATTTAGAGGTACGTTCGACAAACAAGGCCGTTAACTTGTATAAATCGGTAGGATTTTCGCATAGAAATACTCGTAAGTCCTACTATCGCGGCGAAGCGGGACAACTCTTTGACGCACATAGCTTCCTGATGGACTTGGCAGATCATGACAAAAGCCCTTGAATCGCAGCCAATAAATAGTTATTGCTGCAGCGCCTAAATATTACCGTGCAGAAGCACGGTGGGGTCGCCAAGAAAACATAAAGGAGCTTAAATATGGAAGAACAGTCCGCTCAGGGCGAAATGCTGATTACACTTACGTCGGATATCGTTGCTGCACATGTCTCCAATAACAGCGTGGCCGTATCTGACCTGCCGCTGTTGATTCAGAACGTGTACGGGGCACTGTCACAACTGTCCAGCACACCGGCTGCTCCCGAAGTGAAGCAGGAGCCGGCTGTTTCCGTACGCGCTTCCGTAAAGCCCGACTATATTGTGTGTCTCGAAGACGGCAAAAAGCTGAAAATGCTCAAGCGCCATTTGATGACGCATTATCAGATGACCCCCGAGGATTATCGCCTGAAATGGAATTTGCCCGCGGACTATCCCATGGTCGCGCCCAATTATGCCGAACAGCGCCGTAGCCTGGCCAAAAAGATCGGCCTGGGCACAAAGCGCCGCCGCCGGACAAAGTAACTTCTGCTTAGCGAAAAAATTCTACAGGGCGGGGCGTCATCCTTTCGCCCCGCCTTTCCATTGGCGGCCCTTTTCCGTCAGCCAAAAAACGGCTAGTCCTGAGCATATTCAGGAATCGGATCGCGAGTTGTAATGAACCGGAAAATCGACGTTGAAGCGCTATGTGCGGAAAAAGGCCTGCGAATTACTGAGCAGCGCCGGGTGATTGCACGCGTTCTGTCTGAAGCGGAAGATCATCCGGACGTGGAAAAGCTGCACGAACGCGCGAATGCAATTGACCCTGGCATTTCCATAGCCACCGTTTATCGCACCGTACGGCTGTTCGAGGAAGCCGGCATCTTGGAGCGTCACGATTTTGGGGACGGCCGATCCCGTTATGAGGCCGCGCCGGAATCGCACCATGATCATCTGATCGATGTTGAAACGGGAAATGTGATTGAATTCGTCGATCCGGAATTGGAACAGCTTCAGCGCCAGATTGCGGAGAAACTTGGTTTCCGTTTGGTCGATCACCGCATGGAACTTTACGGCGTTGCGCTCGACCGCAAGAATTGAGGATTTTCCTGTCCTGACTCCAGATCAACTGTGCAGGGCCAGGACGATTGATTTCTCCCAGCCGTCCTCCATTCGAAGTTCCAGCGCCACTTACGGACGCCAGATATCAGGATTGTCCTGTTCACGTGAGGCCGCTGGTCCTAGGCTAAAACCGCGCCTCGTTCAAAACAAATGGACATGAATTTATCTGATCGGGACAATGGGCTGCTGGGCATTGCATCCTCTGCCGATGCGACGCATGTCTCTTCTTCGAACCGGCCGCCAGCCAGACTCCGGCGCGCCATGCGTATTGGCCTGCTCATCGCCAGCCTTTTTGCCTGTTTGCCGCCACACCTTCTCTATCGCCTTTTCCGGCGCCCTTCGCCATGGCCGTCCCGCTTTCTTGCCCTCGCAGCGCGATCGGCAGGCGCACGGGTCCACATCGAGGGCAAACCCATGGGCCATGACGCCTTCTATGTCAGCAATCATGTCAGCTGGATCGACATTCTAGCTTTAGGGGGGCACTCAGGTTGCGCTTTCGTCGCACATGACGGCATAGCGCGATGGCCGCTTATCGGCTGGCTGGCAGCACAGAATAACACGATCTTTGTTTCCCGCGAAACGCGCCGCGATGTCCATAAACAAGTCGACGAGTTGCGCGGCGCGCTCGCGCGTCACCAGCCCATCGCCGTCTTTCCCGAAGGCACCACGGGCGATGGTGTGTCACTCCTTCCTTTCAAGCCTTCGTTGCTTGCTGTAATGGCGCCCCCGCCCAGGGACATGCTGGTACAGCCCGTCTTTATCGATTATGGCGATGCCGCGCCCGATATTGCCTGGATCAACGGTGAGCCTGCCGGCAAGAACGCGGCTCGCGTGCTCGCGCGGGAAGGCCAGTTGCCAGTGACGTTGCGCTTTCTGGAGCCTTTCGATCCGGCACATTTTTCGGACCGAAAGGCGATTGCTATAGAGGCGCGAAAAAGAATAGCGGCTTGTCTGTCCGCTTTTGCAGGTACGGGCGGCCATGTATAGATGAATGAAGATGACTCGCGAAAAACCAAAAACTTTCCACGTTAAATCCTTCGGCTGCCAGATGAACGTCTATGACGGCGAACGCATGGCCGAAATGCTTACTGCCGAGGGGATGACCGCCGCCGAGGGCACGGATGCGGACATCGTGGTTCTAAACACCTGCCATATTCGCGAGAAAGCGGTTGAGAAGGTCTATTCGGATATTGGCCGGTTGCATCGCGAGGATGGCACGCGGCCGATGATCGCCGTCGCGGGCTGCGTCGCCCAGGCCGAGGGGGCGGAAATTCCCCGCCGCGCCCGCGAAGTCGACATCGTGGTGGGCCCACAGGCTTACCATCGGCTGCCCGGCCTGATAGAAAAGGCAAGGTCGGGTCAAGCAGCGCTTGATACCGACATGCCCCCTGCTTCCAAGTTCAAGGAGCTTCCCAGCCGCGCGGTACAGAAGCGCCCGACCGCCTTTCTGACCGTGCAGGAGGGCTGCGACAAGTTCTGCACATATTGCGTGGTGCCCTACACGCGCGGCGCAGAAATCAGCCGGCCCTGGGGCGCGATCATGGATGAGGCGAAGGCCCTCATCGACGGCGGGGTCAAGGAGATTACCCTGCTAGGGCAGAATGTGAATGCCTGGCAAGGTGAGGACGAGACTGGACGCACACAGGGCCTTGACGGGCTCATCCGAGCGCTGGACCGCTTGGAGGGTCTCCAGCGTATCCGCTATACCACCAGCCATCCCAATGACATGACCGACGGCCTTATCGCGGCGCATGGCGATGTCGAAAAGCTGATGCCCTATCTCCACCTCCCGGTACAGGCGGGGAGCGACCCCATATTGAAGGCAATGAACCGCAGCCATAGCGTGAAGAGCTATCTCGACCTGCTCGACAAGGTCCGCCATAGCCGGTCCGACATCGCGCTTTCGGGAGACTTCATCGTCGGTTTTCCTGGCGAAACCGAAGCGGATTTCGAAGCTACGCTGCAGATCGTCCGGGATGTACGCTACGCGCAAGCATTTTCCTTCAAATATAGCCCTCGCCCCGGAACGCCGGCCGCAGCCATGGAAGGTCAGGTTGCCGCGGAAGTGATGGACGATCGGCTGAAGCGACTTCAGGCGCTGCTCGGCATATATCAACTGGAATTCAACCAGGCCACAATCGGGAAATCAACCAGCCTGCTTCTCGATCGACCGGGGCGGCGGCCGGGACAGCTGGTGGGCAAATCGCCCTGGTTGCAGTCAATCCATGTGCAAGAAGAAGGCGCGGCGATCGGTGACATGATCGACGTGGATATTGTTTCTGCCGGCCCCAACAGCCTGCACGGCGAAGTGAAGAAAAGGAAAGCTGCCTGATGCAATTCCTCAACATTCCCGCGAAGGCGGGAAGCCATCTTTCCGGCCTTCAACAAGCAGGCGACGGGAGATGGATGATCCCCTGTGCAGGGATGATGACAGAGAGGAGCTGCTAAATGGCGAAAAAGCATGTCCAGGCCGAGGTCGGCGATCGGGGGCGGCTCGAGGTCAATTTCGAAAAACCTCATCTGCTCGGCGCGCTCTTTGGCGAATATGACCAGAACCTGGTCGCCATCGAAAACAGGCTGGGCGTCTATATCGCCGCGCGCGGCAACAAGCTGCAAATCGAAGGCGATGCTGAGGCAGCGGCAAGAGCGCGGGACGTGCTGACCGGTCTCTATAATCGCCTCGTCAAAGGTCAGGAAATCGATTCCGGGGCGGTGGAGGCCGTGATCGCCATGTCCGCCGAACCGACGCTGGACGGGATTATTCGCACCGACGTAAGCCAGCCCCCGACGGTCATGATCCGTACGCGCAAAAAGACCATTGTCCCGCGTTCGGCGACTCAAATCCGCTATATGGAGGCACTGGCCAGGGATCAGGTGATCTTCGCCCTTGGTCCGGCAGGCACCGGCAAGACTTACCTCGCGGTCGCGCAGGCCGTCAGCCAGCTCATAACCGGATCCGTGGATCGCCTGATCCTCTCCCGGCCCGCTGTCGAGGCGGGAGAGCGCCTGGGATTCCTGCCCGGCGACATGAAGGACAAGGTCGACCCTTATCTGCGCCCGCTTTATGACGCGCTATACGATACGCTGCCCGCCGAGCAGGTTGAACGGCGCATAGCCAGCGGTGAGATCGAGATCGCTCCGCTCGCCTTCATGCGTGGTCGTACGCTCGCCAACGCCTTCATCATTCTGGACGAGGCACAGAACACCTCGACCGCGCAGATGAAGATGTTCCTTACCCGTTTTGGCGAAAACAGCCGGATGGTAATTTGCGGCGACCCCAAGCAGGCGGATTTGCCGGTCCCGGGCGCATCGGGCCTTGCCGACGCCGTGTCGAAGCTGGAAGGCGTGGATGGCATCGCGACTGTCCGTTTTGGCGCGTCCGATGTCGTACGCCACCCGATCGTCGGTCGCATCGTCGAGGCCTATGAGGGCAAGGATGCTTGATATCGCCGTACAGAATGACGGCGTATGGCCGGGGGACACGAATTGGGAAGAACTTGGTACACGCGCGGTTACGGCGGCCATCGCGCATAGTCCCTATGCTGAATTTATCGGCATGGAAGCGATGTTCGAGATAGCCATAAAGCTCACCAGCGATGCTGAAGTGCAGCAACTGAATGCGCAATATCGCGGCAAGGACAAGCCCACCAATGTGCTTTCCTTCCCACTGGTCCAAGCCGATTTACTGGAGGCGCAGTCCAATGGAGATGATGGGGAAGTCCTGCTCGGCGATATAGTGCTCGCCCGCTGTGTATGCATTTACGAGGCGTCTGAGAAGAATATTTCAGTTGCCGATCACGCGGCACACCTTATTGTTCACGGGACTTTTCATTTGCTGGGCTATGACCATATGGAAGAAGCCGAAGCAGAGGCGATGGAGGCCTTGGAAATCGAGGCCCTCCGGTCCATCGGCATTTCCGATCCTTATGACGACAGGTAAAGGACATAAGACACTCAATGGCTGACGACAGTAGCCAACCCGGCCAGAAAGAGCCGGAAAGTAGCGAAGGCGGGCGATTATGGCGGGGCCTCAGGTCCCTGCTTTTCGGAGATGACAGCGAGCATTCCCTCCGCAAAGAGCTGGAAGAAGCCATCGACGAATATGACGAGGATGATGATGGTGCCCAGCCAACTAATGGCGATCTGACGCCGCTGGAGCGGCAGATGCTCCGCAATCTCCTTCATTTCAGCGAACATACCGTAGACGACGTCGCCGTGCCGCGTGCCGACATCATCGCGATCGAGGAAAGCGCGAGTTTTGATGAACTCGTAACATTGTTTGCCGAGGCGGGACACAGCCGCATTCCGGTTTACAAGGAGAGCCTGGATACGATTGTGGGCATGATCCATATTCGCGACGCGTTCGCAATCCTTGCCAGCACTGAGCCACCCCCGAAGAGCTTGTCACCGTTAATCCGTCAGCCGCTTTATGTGCCGGAAACGATGGGCGTGCTGGACCTGCTGGCTGAAATGCGTGCGAAACGCACTCACCTTGCCATTGTCCTCGACGAATATTCCGGGACCGAGGGGCTCGTGACTATTGAGGACTTAGTTGAAGAAATCGTCGGCGATATTGAAGACGAACATGATGAGGAACCCGAAGCGCTTCTGGTTCCCTGCGATGACGGCTTATGGGAAGCAGACGCCCGTGCTGAACTGGATGATGTCGCGCGCGCAATCGATCCAGCCCTGGCCAAGGTGGAGGAAGATGTCGATACGATAGGCGGGCTGGCTTTCGTCATTGCCGGCCACGTGCCTCAGCCCGGCGAAGTCCTGACTCATGAGGACAGCGGTTGGCGGCTCGAAATTCTGAACGGTGATCCAAGGCGGGTGACGCGCTTGCGGCTGCATCCGCCTATAAACGAGACTGTTATAGAATAGAGCGTTGCTAGCCTGGCATTATCGCGCTTCAGTCACGGTCGGGAGCTCCCGGCGGGAAAAAAGAGCGGTAAGGTCGCGCCTCATCCACGCAGCGTTTGACCGACGGCCGCTGCAGAAGGCGGGCACGGTAGGCCCGCAGCAATGGATAATCTGCCGGCATCTCGTGCACCCAGTCGGCATAGAAGAGTGACGGCGCCGCGGCGCAATCGGCAAGGGTGAAATCTTCGCCGCACACAAAGATCCGGCCTTCCAATCGTTTCTCCAGCCATGCGTAAGATCGGGTAAGCGTTTCTCGGGCGACGGCCACACCTTGGGCGTCCCGGTCTTTTTCTTCGCGGATATAATCGAAAACGGTCGTCTGCATCGGTGCCATCACGTAATTGTCAAAGAACCGGTCAAGCATCCGCACATCAAGAGCTGCATCGGGATCGGACGGGATGAGACGCAGCGCTCCAGGATAGTGAACCTGCAGATATTCAATGATCACCGATGTTTCGAACACCACCCGACCATCATCGACCAGTACCGGGAACTTGCCCTGCGGTGAGAGCGCCTGAAGCCGCTCGCTATTTTCGGGGTGCTCTGGATCCAGCATCCGAAAGGTGAAAGGCGTTTGGTTCTCATAGAAAGCAATAAACGCCTTCCAGGTATAGGAAGAGAAGGGATGCCCGAATATTTCAAGCATCTCTACTCCCCCTTGGCAGCGGCTTCGAGAGCGGCGATATCCATTTTCGTCATTTCAAACATTGCCTGCATCGCCCGCGCCGCGGCGGCATGGTCAGCCGAACCCAGTAGTTCAATCATCCGGCGCGGCACTACTTGCCAGGAAAGACCGAACCGATCCTTGCACCAACCGCACTGACTTTCGCTACCGCCATCGGATGTAAATGCCGACCAGTAATGATCTACTTCGGCTTGATCCGCGCAGTCGACTTGAAAAGAAACCGCTTCAGTGAAGGGGAACTGCGGACCGCCATTGAGGCCAGTAAACGCCCGCCCTGCCAATGTGAACTGGACCATCAGGACCTCTCCCTTCGACGCGGAGGGGGTATCCACAGGCGATCGATTGATGACATCGATGCGGCTGTCGGGAAACACGCCGACATAGAAATTGGCCGCTTCCTCCGCATTGCCATCGAACCAGAGACACGGGGTGATCTTTTCCATTGCCATTGTTCAGTCCTTTCTTGCACCGACCAGCGCGAAGGTCGCTCCCTGGGGATCGACGCCGATGATGATCCATGTACCGCCGGGAACCTGGTGCGGCCCATTCACAACCCGTCCGCCGCCGCTGCCGATCTTTTCGATCGCGGCATCAATGTCCGGCACTTGGAAATAATAGGTCCAGCCCGTCTTGCCCCCTTCTGCAATATAGGGCGATATTGCGCCTATGGTCATTCCGTTCTGGACGATGAACTGGTAATCCGCCACTTCACCCATGGGCATCGCGTCTCCTTTCTCCCAGCCGAAATGCTGCTGATAGAATGAAATCGCGCCCGCCTGATCCCGTGTGGACAGCTCGTTCCACGCACAATGACCAACGTCCGATTGGGAAAACGCCGTGCTGGCGCCTTCGCTTGCCCCTCGCATCACATAAAAGGGATTGCCTTCGGGATCGGCAACCATGGCAATCCGGCCCACATTGGGAATGTCCATGGCCGGCATCTGGATAGTGCCCCCGCCGCCGCTGATCGCGGCCACCGTATCATCAACATCTTCAACGCCGATATAGCCCAGCCATATTGGCCGTCCGCCGCCAGAGATCATGTCTTGCGTCAATTGCATCAAGCCGCCAACGCCGTCTCCATTTGCTTCTAGAATGCGGTAGTCCATCCCCTCTTGCCCGCTGTCGGCCGCCGTCCAGCCAATGACATCGGCATAAAATGACTGCGCCTTGTCGGCGTCGGTCGTCAGCAGCTCGTACCAAATGAAATCGCCATGTGGGTTGGTCATTTTTCCTCTCCTCAAGCAGGTTCGGTCACGAAGTCGGCATGTTGCGCCTTAAGTGCGGCCTGGAACGCAGGGCGCCCTTCCCCACGCGCTAGATTGCCGCTTCGGGGCAAATGGGCATTTTGATGCTCCTGTTGCTGAACAACCGCGTGCCGACTCATTATTGACCATCATGTCGATGTGAGTTACAAAAAGCAACCATGAAGTCATCTAAACACACGGATACGAGTCAAATAGATAAGAAACGCTGGTATGTCGACGGCTGCGGCACGGCTTTTGCCTTGGAAATGATCGGAGAGCGCTGGGCCATATTGATCATGCGAGAGCTCATGTTCGGCCCTCGCCGCTTCAGCGACCTGCGACGGGATCTCCCCGGCATCAGCGCCAATATCCTGACACAGAGACTGGAAGGACTGGAGGCGAACCAAATTCTTCACCGACGCAAGCTGCCGCCCCCCGCCAGCGTCCAGGTTTATGAGCTCACCCAATGGGGCTATGAGGCCCAACAGTTGCTTGGGATCCTTGGTCGATGGGCCACTCGCCATCCAGGGCATGATCCGACACTGCCACTAAGCGCCGTGTCATTGATGCTTTCGTTTCAGACGATGATCGACGCCGGACGCGCCGACGGGATGGATGTGAGAGTAGGTTTTCGGCTCAATGATGAACGCTTTGTGGCACATGTGCATGACGGAATAGTCGACGTGGTACGCGATGAGCCGGATTCCGCCGCCGCCACCTTTACCGGCGATCCCACGGCGGTTGCAGGCGCCGTCTATAGTGGGGCGCTGCTGCGCGACCTGGAAAAAACCGGAGCCCTTCGTATCGAGGGTGACCGGGCTTTGGCGGAAAAATTCGTTACGCTATTTGTCTTGCCGGAAAAGCTGCCGGTGCGTGACATGCCGTCGCGTTAGGAGGCCGCGTCAGTGAACAGTTGCGCATGCTCCTCCCTCAGCAGCTTCTTCTGTATCTTGCCCATGCTGTTACGCGGCAATTCAGGGACAAACAGCACATGCCGGGGCTGCTTATATCGAGCGAGTTGATCCGCCAGTGCGAAAAGTATTTTTGCCTCGTCGAGCGAGGCGTCCTTCGATTGCACCACCGCGACGACCGCTTCGCCCATGTCCGGATGAGGCAAGCCGATGACGGCGCTTTCCACGATTCCGGGAATGGCATCCACAACCGCCTCCACCTCTGCGGGATAGACATTGAACCCGCCTGAAATGATCAAGTCCTTTGCCCGTCCGTCGATGCAGACATACCCACGCTCATCCACATGGCCCAGATCCCCCGTGATGAAGAAGCCATCGGCTCGAAAATCCTCCGCCGTCTTTTCCGGCATTTGCCAATAGCCCTTGAACACGTTGGGACCGCGCACCTCTATAATTCCGACTTCGCCTTTCAACGGTTGACCGCTTTCCGGGTCCGCGATGCGCAACTCTACTCCCGGCAAAGGAAATCCGACGCTGCCCGGTACGCGTTCGCCATCATAAGGATTGGACGTGTTCATATTCGTCTCGGTCATGCCATAGCGTTCCAGGATCGCATGCCCGGTGCGCGCGGCAAATGCCTTGTGCGTCTCAGCCGACAAGGGAGCCGAGCCTGAAACAAACAGCCGCATGTGCGAAACCAGTTCCCTGGTGAAGCCCTCTTCCGCCAGCAGGCGGGTGTAAAATGTCGGCACGCCCATCAAGGTCGTGGCGTCGGGCAAATGCCGCACCAGTTCCTTGGCATCGAAGCGCGGGAGAAAGATCATCGAAGCACCCGCCGCCAAGATGGTGTTCGTCGCCACAAACAGCCCATGGGTGTGGAAGATCGGCAGCGCATGCAGCAAGCGGTCTTCGTGTGAAAAGCGCCAATATTCGCGCAGCGTCTCTGCATTGGATCGGAGATTGCCGTGCGTCAGCATAGCGCCCTTGGATCGGCCGGTGGTGCCGGACGTATACAAGATTGCAGCCAAGTCTTCCTCACCCCGATCCGCGTCCGTAAATGTGGCAACCTTCGTGCGCGCCATAGGAAGCAGACTTCCTTCCCCAGAGGCCCCTAGCGTCAATAGGTTTGGGACCCCGACCTCGCGTGCGAGTTCCTGCATCCCTGGCGCATCGTCGGGACGACAGATGAAAAGCGCTGGCTTTGCATCGCTCAGGAAATAGCGGACCTCCGCGGTCGTATAGGCAGGGTTAAGGGGCAGATACACCGCGCCGCTCCGAACCGCAGCCAGATAGACGAGCAACGCGTCCGCGCTTTTTTCCGTCTGTGCCGCCACCCGGTCTCCGGGTTGCAGGCCAAGACTGCAGAAAAGATTTGCGAGACGACCGGTTCGATCGATCAGGTCGGCGTAGGAAATATCACGCTGGTCTGGCAGGATTAGGAACGGCTTTGCCAAATCGCCGGGAAAGCGGCTTTGGAAAAAGGAGAACAGATCGTTGGACATTTCGTCCATTTGCCCGATCTCCGACACTGCGGCAATGTTGTTAGCGAAGAAGCAGGTTCAGATCGATGGCGTGCGCCATTGCTGCATGTCCTGCGTCATTGGGGTGGAGGAAATCTCCCGAGTTGAACTGTGGCGCAAGCCGGGATGGATCGGCGGGATCTGCCAATGCCCTATCGAAGTCCACATGCCCGTCCGCCTCTTTGTTATCCCGGATCCAGCTGTTGACGGCCCTCCGGACATTTTCTCCATAGTCGCTCCAATATCCCGCGCCCTTGAAAGGGAGGATGGTGCCCAGGACCGCTTTCACGCCATGTTCGTGGGCCCGCTCGATAAGCTGCCTATAGGCTGAAATCAGATCCTCTGCGGACGGAGGAACTGGATCTTTCGCTCGCCATGCCGCGCCGATATCATTCACCCCTTCAAGGATGATGGCATGGCTGACCCCGGGAACCGCCAGCACGTCGCGATCGAACCGCGCCAATGCGTTGGGGCCGGACCCGTTGCGCAACACACGGTTGCCGCTGATCCCCGCATTGGCGACGCCGACGGCACCCTTTGTTTCAGGCAAGAGGCGCTCAGCAAGAATATCCGGCCAGCGCCTATTGAGATCGGGGCTGGTGTTGGCTCCATCGGTAATCGAATCGCCAAGTGCGACAATCGTGCGGTGAGGCTGCCTGTTTTGAACCTCCACCGCCGACAATATCAGCCGACGATCGAAGCGGCCCGCCCTTTCAAGCATGGGAGCGCCCACCTGATTGCCGGGACCTATCCAGCCAGTAGCATAGGAGTTCCAGTGCAATGTTCCTCCCACCGCTCCTTCAGGGAGATACATGCTGATCGCAATGCGGCTGAGCGCCTTCACCGGCAGCCTGACCGCGTCGCTGACAAGAGGCGCCTGGGCGGGAAGGTGAAAAGCGGCTTTGCGACCAAATGTCACGATCCTGCCCGTGTCCGGCAGGATCTGACCGGCCTTATCGACAAGCGCGACGTGAACCGCGCCGACCAGCACCGCCTTTTCCGACAGCTCATTGCTAAGCCGGATGCGGATCAGGTCGCCACCATCGCTCAGGCGAACGACCTGACGGATCGTGCTGTCACGAATGTCGGGAACGGCAGGATCGGGAAGCGGGGCGACAATCCTGTGCGGCACGGCGGACCAGCTTCGCGACCAGCCCTGGGCCTGTACGGATATGGGGAGAAGCGACAAGAACGCCGCCATCAAGATTTTCAACATTTTCCCCCTTTCGTCTCGTTAACGTTTTTTCGTCCCAAGCTTTCGACCTTCCAGGGCACGTTCCGCCAGAAGATAGGCTCCGATCAGCCCCGAAGGCTCCTGACAACGCGGCGGGGTGATGCGTTGCTCCATTACCGCCATGTCGCTCGCTCCGCCGAAATAGCCCGCCAGCAAGTCCAGCACTTTCTTCCGGATCAGCGGGAACAGGCGTTCCTGCTTCATAACGCCGCCGCCCAATATGATGTGCATTGGTGCGACCATGAGGAACAGCGATGCGCAAAGCTGCGCCAGATAATAGCTTTCGACCTCCCAGAAGGGATGATCGTCCGCAAAATGGGAGGACATCATTCCCCAGGCCTCCTCGATAGCCGTACCGCTGGCAAGGCCCTCGTAACAGTCGCCATGGAAGGGGCAGACCCCAGCAAAGCCGGCATGCGCCTCATGCCGCCGGGGCCAGCAATGCCCTGCCTCAGGGTGACCCAGCCCATGGACGGGCTTACCGTCGATAACAAGGCCCACTCCGATGCCGGTGCCCACCGTGACATAGGCCAGACTGGTGGTCCCCGTACCAATCGCAGCCGCCTCCGCCAGAGCGGCGGCGTTTACGTCCGTATCAAGCGCGATCGGCACCTTTGCGATCTTCGCGACGCTTCCAACGAGATCGGCCTGTCCCCACAAAGGTTTGGGCGTACGCAAGAGCCGGCCATAGGAGGGGGACAGGGGATCAAGATCCAGAGGTCCGAAGCTGCCTAATCCGATGGCCTGCACTTGGCCATGTCGTGCGGCCGAACGAAAAAAGGCTTCCACGTCGGCAAAGGTCGTGTCGGGATCACGCGTCGGAATAATGGCCGTTTCCAGCGAGCCAGTCTGCGCGTTGCCGACACCGCACACAAACTTGGTGCCGCCCGCTTCAATGGCGCCAAAGAGGGTCATCGCGTTTCCGCACTGACGGCGGGATACTCGCACCAGGTGGAAGTGACGCCATCAATCACTCCGGCCATATTAGATAACCTCCATTAGCGCGGATCGGCCGCTTGGTGCCGGCCAAGGCATATGCGATAGCGACGATGGAATTCAAGAGAGCGCCAGGCAACTCTCAGTCGCTAAAATGCGTTGCGTACACAAAGGTGATTTTCCTGTGGTACAAACTCGCATCGCCCTCGTCGGTATCGGCAAAATTGCACTGGACCAGCACATCCCGACACTGAGAGGGAGCGACCAGTTCGAGTTGGTTGCAGCAGTCACCTCTCGAACATCGCCCGATGGCATTCCCGGCTTTGCCACCCTAGGCGAAATGGTCGCCGCCATCCCCGATATACAGGCCGTTTCAATCTGCACTCCGCCCCGAGGCAGGCTTTTATTGGTGACCGAAGCTTTCGCGAATGGCCTCGACGTGATGATCGAAAAGCCCCCGGCCGCTACGGTTAGCGAAGCCGAATCCTTCGCCCCCCTGGCGCAGCGCTGCGGGCAAATTCTCTTCGCCACATGGCATGCACGGGAAGCTGCGGCAGTCGAGCCCGCACGGCAATGGCTGCTGGACAAAAAGCTCCGCCGGGTCGATGTCCGCTGGAAGGAAGACGTCCGCGTCTGGCATCCGGGCCAGGAGTGGATTTGGGAACCTGGCATCGGCGTCTTCGATCCCGGCATCAACGCCCTTTCCGTGCTGACTGCAATCCTCCCTGGGTCGCTTCGCATGGAGTCATCTGAACTTCGTTTCCCATCGAACCGCGCCGCCCCCATTGCCGCAAAGCTGGCCTTCAGCCATGACGAAACGGTTCCCGTTGCGGTCGAATTCGACTTCGATCAGCGGGGACAGCAAAGCTGGGACATTGAAATCGAAACAGAGGAAGGCCGTCTGGCTCTCACTCATGGCGCGTCTCGCCTTACCATTGACGGAATCGAGGTCGACGTCGGGAAAGAAGCTGAATATCAACGTCTTTATCGCCATTTTGCAGAACTTCTGGCAAAACGCACCAGCGATATCGATCTGACGCCTTTCCATCACGTCGCCGACGCCTTTCTCCTCGGACGAAGGATAACAGTTGCACCTTTCGAATGGGATAGCTGATATGAGATGTAGCTCGGATCGGGCAATGGTGAACCGGTTCTTCAGCCGGCGAACATCCCCGGCTCCAACCCCCTAACACCGGCGTCTACTTCGAACAGGCAACCCGCATTCACCTCGCTCGTCATATTCTCGGCAGCGGAGGTCACGAACATCCGGTCAAGATTTTCCCCAGCAAAGCATATGTTCGTAATCTGGCTCGCAGGAAGATCGATCTTGCAATTGAAACCGCCATCGGACGCAAAGCGGCTGATCCGTGATCCGCCCCAATGCGCGACCCACAAATACCCTTCCGCATCGCAGGTCATGCCATCGGGAAGGCCCCAATCGTCCAGAAAGCGGACGAACGGCTGTTTCCCAGTAAGGACGCCATCTTCGTGCAGTTCAAAGCGATAGATCGTCCGGGCCGGGCTGTCGGTGTGATACAGCCATTGCTGGCAGGGGCTGATCGCAGGACCGTTGGCAACGCTGTAACCGCTGTCGACTTTTACAACGCTGCGATCGGGGTCGAGCCGGTAAAGCCCGCCTTCCGCCCTATCGGAATCAAGCGGCATCGTCCCTGCCCAGATGCGCCCCCATTGATCGGCTACGGCATCGTTCAGCCGGTTTCCCGGGAGATGAGGTTCCGGGTCGCAAATGGGCACGACTTCCACCGGATCGAACCGAAGCTCGGCAAAGCCATTGCGAAAGCCAGCGATGAACCCTGGAGCATTCCGCCGCTCAATAACCCAGCCGATCAGGTCGGGCATCGTCCAGCGGTCGACCTGACCGCTGGCTAGCGACAGCCGGTTAAGCGCGGGCGACAGGATATCCGTCCAATAGACCGCATTTTCTCGGCGCGACCAAAGCAGCCCTTCTCCCAATTGGTCGCGTGTCTCGCCGCGGTCGATGATGCGGTAATCGACCAAATCTCATCCTTTAATGACTATGGCGAGGAACGCCGACGGTCTGCGCCAGCCGTTGATAGGAAATAGCTGGTTCAAGCACCGCGCCGGTCTCCAGTTGCCCGGTCCAGGCGCGCTGCATTTCCTGCCACGGGGTCTGGCTCGCGGGATAGGCATAGCCGCCCGCTGCCTCCAACTCCTCTCGCCGCCGGGCCAGTTCCTCATCCGACAGCAGAACGTTGGCCTCGCCCTTGCGCAAATCGATCCGCACGCGATCGCCCGTTCGAAGAAGGGAAAGATTGCCACCCGCCGCCGCTTCAGGCGAAGCATTGAGAATAGACGGGCTGCCCGAGGTCCCGGACTGCCGGCCATCACCCATGCAAGGCAATGAATGAATGCCCCCCTTGATAAGATCGGCTGGCGGCCGCATGTTCACCACCTCCGCTGCGCCCGGGTAGCCGACGGGACCTGCGCCGCGCATGATGAGCAATGTATTTTCGTCAATGCCGGCCGCTGGGTCGTCGATCCGCCGATGATAGTCTTCCGGGCCGTCGAAGACGACCACCGGCCCTTCGAAAGCCTCGGGATCATCAGGGTTGGAGAGGTAGCGCTGCCGGAATTCCGGAGAAATCACCGACAATTTCATTACCGCGCTGTTGAACAGATTTCCGCGCAGAACCGAAAAGCCCGCCCCTTCCTTCAATGGATCATCGAAGGATCGAATGACGCGTTCGTCCTCGATCCTTGCATGGCCGCAATTCTCGCCCACCGTGCGGCCATTGACGGTCAAAGCGTCTTCAAAGATCAAGCCCTTGCGCATCAGTTCGGCAATTACAGCAGGTACGCCACCTGCATGATAATAATCCTCGCCCAGATACTCGCCCGCAGGCTGCAGGTTTACTAATAGCGGGATGTCGCGACCATGTTTCTCCCAGTCGTCGATGGAAAGGTCTGTTCCGACATGCCGCGCCAGGGCATTCAAATGGATCGGCGCGTTGGTTGAGCCCCCGATGGCCGAATTCACCCGGATAGCGTTGAGAAACGCCTCCCGGGTCAAGATATCGGAAGGCTTCCGGTCGGCGGCGACCATTTCGACAATCTGTTTGCCCGTCTCATAAGCCGCCTGCTGACGGTCCCGATAGGGGGCCGGGATGGCCGCAGAGCCGGGCAGCGACATCCCCAGCGCTTCGGTCAGGCTGTTCATCGTCGTCGCCGTGCCCATGGTGTTGCAATAACCCGTCGATGGGGCGGAGGAGGCGACCAACTTGATGAAGCCTTTATAGTCGATCTCACCTGCTGCGAGCAGTTCGCGCGCTTTCCAGATGATAGTGCCGGAGCCTGTCCGTTCTCCCTTGAACCAACCGTTCAGCATCGGCCCGACCGAAAGTGCGATCGCCGGAATATTGACCGTGGCCGCCGCCATAAGGCAGGCAGGCGTCGTCTTGTCGCAACCGATGGTGAGAACCACGCCGTCCAGCGGATAGCCGAAAAGTATTTCGACCAGAGCTATATAGGAAAGGTTGCGGTCCAGCCCCGCAGTGGGCCGCTTGCCGGTCTCCTGGATCGGGTGAACCGGAAATTCCAACGCGATGCCGCCCGCCTCGCGAATGCCTTCGCGGACTCGGTCCGCCAGCACCAGATGATGGCGGTTGCAGGGCGCTAAATCACTTCCGGTCTGCGCAATGCCGATGATTGGCTTGCCGGACTGTAGCTCTTCAAGGCTCAGCCCGAAATTCAGATAGCGCTCAACATATAAGGCCGTCATGTCAGGATTCGACGGATCATCGAACCATGCGCGGGAGCGAAGTCTCGGCTTGAGAAAATTCTGACTCATGTGCACCTGTTATTCATGGTGGAGAGCCGACAGAATATACGCCGACAAATTACAAACGGCTGAGAGCCGACACAAGCATAATCCGGCGTTGCAGGGATCATCGGAGGCCTCACCACGTTGAAGCAGCGTGCGCCGGATGCCTGGGGTCAGCTTCAGCACAGCCGCTGACTGCAGCATTGCGGGTGGGCCAGTCATCCTGGTTCTTGCAACCTCTTAGCTATGTGGTGGTGATGCGCGAACAATGCTTCCTTGCCGTGGATTGGGGCACAACTAACCGACGAGCGTACCGAATTGATCCCTCCGGCTCAGTGGAAGAAAGCCAACGCGACGATCATGGCGTGCTCGCTGTGCACCCAGACCAGTTCGCCGCAGAAGCGCAGGCCGTTCGGGAGCGGATGGGAGACCTGCCGATGCTTTGCGCCGGCATGGTGGGATCCGATCGCGGATGGGCGGCAGTCCCCTATGTGCCCTGCCCTGCTGGCATCGCCGATCTGGCGTCTGGAACGCAATGGATAGAGCCAGGCCGAACCGCCATTGTCCCTGGAGTCGCTTGGCATGGCGATGGTCGCAATGACGTGATGCGCGGGGAGGAAGTGCAATTGCTGGGGGCAGTGCTCTCAGGCATGGCGCCCGCCGATGCGCTACTGTGTCAGCCGGGTACGCATTGCAAATGGGCACGGATGGAAGGAGGCCGCATCAGCCGCTTCGCCACCGCCATGACGGGCGAAATGTTCTCCATTCTTAAGAAGCACAGCCTGATAGGCGCGCAGATGGCGGGAACCGTTTCCCCCGATGCGGAATTCCTGCGGGGCGTCGAGGATGCACGGGACTACACGCTTCTGACACGCCTCTTTGGCGTCCGAGCTGATTTCGTCACGGGGGCAAGGAAGGGAGATTATGCGGCCTCCTATGTAAGCGGACTGCTGATCGGATCGGACGCCCATGCGCAGTTGAGGGACGTTCCGGCGGACGTCCATATTCTCGCTGATCCACAACTGGGCGATCTCTACAGCGCCGCTATAGAAGCGGCGGGGGGACGTGCCATATTGCTCGACAGCCATGATGCTTTCGTGGCCGGGATTCAGAAAATTTGGAGAGCATTATCATGACGATGCCGATCGACTTTGCGGCCGCCCTTCAGCGCTGTCCCTTGGTGGCCATCCTGCGCGGCATTCAACCTGACGAGATCGAGGCAGTCGGTTCGGCCTTGGCCGACGCGGGTTTTTCCCTGATCGAAGTTCCCTTGAATTCACCCGATCCGATCCGCTCAATCGAACGGCTCGCGAGGCATCTCAAGGGCCGGGCTGTTGTAGGAGCCGGAACTGTCCTGACCCCAGCGCAGGTGCGGGACGTGGCGCAAGCGGGAGGACGCATCATCGTTTCACCTAACACCAACCGGTCGGTCATAATGGAAACCGCCAAGGCGGGACTTGCCTCCCTCCCTGGCTGCTTCACCGCCAGCGAAGCCTTTGCCGCCATAGCGGCAGGAGCCCATGCGCTGAAGGTCTTCCCCGCCGAAGCCATGACTCCCGCAGCGCTAAAAGCACTCTGTGCAGTCTTGCCAATGGAAACCCCAAAGCTTGCGGTGGGCGGGATCGCGGCGGATACTATGGGCCCCTGGGTGAAGGCCGGTGCAAATGGATTTGGTCTGGGGTCGGCGCTGTACAGTCCGGGCGCTTCGGCTGAAAAGGTGGGTCAGAAGGCGCAAGCCTTTATCAGCGCCTGGTCCAAACTGAAGATGGCAGAAGCGTCGAATTGATGCCTATGATCTAATAATTAGACGTGCCTCCTACATCGGAAGAGGATTAATGCCATGACGGTAGAATTGAACCACTCAATTGTCTGGTGCAAAGACAAGGAGCGTAGCTCGGCTTTTCTCGCGGACATACTTGGACGACCCGCGCCGACAGAGTTCCATCACTTCCGTGTCGTTGGGCTGGATAATGGCGTGTCACTCGACTTCATGCAGAAAGAAGGGCCGGTAGCGCCTCAACATTATGCCTTTCTGATTGGCGAAAGCGACTTTGACGGCGTATTTTCGCGCATTCAGAGCGCCGGGCTTGCCTATTGGGCAGATCCGGGAAGGTCCCGTTCAAACCAGATCAACCATAATGATGGCGGACGGGGTATGTATTTCGAGGACCCCGACGGTCACCTTCTCGAGGTTCTTACCCGGCCTTATGGCAGCGGCGCATAGGCTTT
The DNA here is from genome assembly GCF_014200045.1 of Rhizorhapis suberifaciens. Taxonomy (GTDB): domain Bacteria; phylum Pseudomonadota; class Alphaproteobacteria; order Sphingomonadales; family Sphingomonadaceae; genus Rhizorhapis; species Rhizorhapis suberifaciens. Next base: position 130,803 of record NZ_JACHOV010000001.1, on the reverse strand, counting down.
CTCTAAAAGCTTTAGAGCGTAACGACTGTCATATTTTGACCCGTTCTTCCCGCGCGAGGCCAGGGACGCTGGCTTGGAACGAACGTCTCGACTTCGCTCAATACGAACGGATGGGAGCCATCCTAATGTTATTAGGGTCTAAAGCCTGTCCATGACCAGCCAGCGCCGATCCCCCAGCCATGCGTTGGTAAGCGCCGCTTCACTCGCCGCCGCGCCGGATCGGTCGCCCATGGTCCGCTGCGTCCTCGCCAGGCCATATAGCGCCCAGCCATTATTAGGCGCCTGCGCCAGGGCCTCCAAGAAAGCCTGACGCGCTGCCTTCAAATCACCGAGCCGATAGAGCGACGCACCTAAAGACTGCTGGACCGGATAATACCAGAAAGGCGGCTCCATATAGGGAATGGTGTCTTTAATGGCGATTGCCTGACGGTAAAGATTGGCGGCTGTCTTGTATCTCGCCTGGGCATGGGCAAGCCTTGCTTCGGCTATTACTTCTGAAAGCCGCAAAAGTTCGGGTGCGGGCACGCCCTGGTCGACCATCGGCTTGAAATCTGTCCCTTCGCGAATTTTCCGGATGGCGGCCAGTTCTTGTCGGACTGCCGCTGCATTCTTGTTCTGCGCATAGGCGACCGCCCGCGAATAATGCCACATGCCCGTGACATAAGGCAGCCGCTCGTCAGGAGCCTTCAGCGCCAATATGTCCTTGGGCGCGGCGAATTGCGCATAGGCGAGATATGGCGCGGCGTTGACGGGTTGCAGCCAGGGCACCTTGGATGTGATATCGACATTCAATATGTTTCCGAGCTTTTGGGCCTGCTCAATCGCCGTGTGCATGTCCCCTGCCATCTGGGCCGAACTGACGATGAAATGCACGTTGTGCGGATAATAGCCAAAGCGATACAGGCCAGCCGTGCCGGATTTCTGCAGATAAGCCTCATCGGCCTTCGCCGCATCCAGATTTACTCGGATCGAATCCTTGAACCGGCCAACACGATAATAAAGATGCGCCGGCATGTGGACCAGATGACCGGCCGCCGGCACCAAAGGTTTGGCGAGCCTGTCGGCATAGCTTTCCGCGCGTTCCGGATGAGCCGAAGCCTCCATCAAATGAATATAGAGATGCTCCGCCTGCGGATGGTCAGGATTGCGCTTCAAAACGCCTTCCACCAACGCAATCGCCTTACCGATATTACCCTTGGGTGTCTGCAGATCGGCTTCCCAATAGTTCCAGGGCTGCGTGTCCATGACGGCTTCGGCGGCAAGCACGGCGACATTGTCGTCCTGGGGAAAGCGCTCTGCCACTTGCATCATCTTTTGCGCATAGCCCTGATCCAGGGTGGCACGATCCGCCGCCGGATCAGGCGAGTAGCGCGTGGCAAGCGCCTCGATCAACGCCTGCTCCAACGGCGTTGCCTTGCCTTTTAGCGCAGCTGCATGCTGCGTCGCCGCCACCGCCTGGGCGTTGACCTGAGGGTCCATCGGCGCGTTGATATTGGGACCGTGCGCCAGCGCCTCTCCCCACCAGCACATCGCGCATTGGGGATCCTTGCGCTGCGCCTCGCGGAATGACCGGATCGCCTCTTCATGATTGAAGCCATAGGTCAACATCAGTCCCTGATCGAAAAAGCGCTGCGCGTCTGCATTTTGTGTCGTGACCGGATAGGTCAGGGCGCCAAGCCCGGTGAACAGAGCAGGAGCCCCCTGCCCCCCAGGCATATTGGCCATCGCCTCCTGAGCATATTGCAAACGCTTGCGAAGCAGGTCGCCCGCCCTGCGCGATCCGCCGCACATTGCCAGCACCTGACGGGAAGGATCACGAAGCCGCAGCGCCTCTTCGGAAAAATCGGATGAGACCGGCATGGCGCTCGCAGAGATCGCACCCAGCGTGCCGAGCGAAAGCAGGCCAAGCCATTTGCTTGTTCCAGGCATAAATCATCTCCCGCACCTTAATCAGGGCCAGGTCCCTAAGGCGCGCAGTTTTATGAGGCTTCGCCAACAGGCTGGCCGCGGCCCGATGATTAGTCCTGCGCCGAGGCAATCTGCGCCCGGCCGCACGCAAGGTCAAGCTACCCAAATGGGCTGATTTTCAGGAAAATATCAGGTTATTCTTGGGGAGATGGTGGACAGGGCTGGATTCGAACCAGCGTACGCTCTCGCGGGCAGATTTACAGTCTGCTGCCATTAACCACTCGGCCACCTGTCCATGGAGCCGCCGGATTGTGAAAAAATCCGTAGGAGGCGCGTCTTTGACGAATGGAGGCTTGCCTGTCAATGCCGGTCCGTGGAAAAGAGCCACAATCATGAAACGAGGACATCGAACAGGAAAGCCCAAGGGTGGCTATCCCCGCTTCTGGGGCCGCCACGCCGTCACCGCAGCGCTCGCAAACCCGGATCGGGTGGTGCGAAAGGTCTGGGGTACCCGCGACGCATTGGCGCAGCTTGATCTGCCGCCAGTGCTGCCCATCGTCTATTCCGACGTCGCCGATTTGGGCCGCATGGTGCCTTATGACGCGCCGCACCAGGGTCTGGTAGCCGAGGTCGAGCCGCTGGAAGACATCTGGTTGGGCGATATGCTGGAACAGGGCCAGGACGATATGCGGCCCATATTGGTGCTCGATCAGGTGACCGACCCGCATAATGTTGGCGCGATTCTCCGATCGGCGGCTGCCTTCGACGCCCTTGGCATCGTAACACAAGACCGCCATGCGCCGCCGGAATCGGGAACGATTGCCAAGGCCGCCTGCGGCGCGCTGGAGGTTGTTCCATGGGTGCGCGTCGTCAATCTTGCCAGAGCGCTCGATGAGATTGCTGAGGCCGGCTACTGGCGCATCGGCCTTGATGGGGAAGCCGAAGAGTTGCTGGACAAAGCGGTCGGCAATTCAAAGGTCGCGCTGGTGCTCGGGGCGGAGGGCGAGGGCCTGCGGCATAACAGCATGGCGCATTGCGACATACTGGCCAAACTGCCCATCAGTCCGCGCATGGAAAGCCTGAACGTATCCAACGCCGCAGCGATCGCGCTTTACGCGACAGCCAATCGCTGATCTATCCGTTTGGGGCGAAAAAGGGGGGAAATCATGTATCCATATCGTCAGATCCTGTTCGCCTTGCTTGCGCCCTTATTGCTCAGCTCCTGCTTGCTGACACCGGGAAAGTTCGATTCCACCCTCGACATCCGGGGGGACCGCAGCTTCACCTTTACCTATAAGGGCGAAGTCATCATCTTTGACATGGCCAAGGAGATGACAAAGAAGTTTCCTTCCACCTCTTCGGATGAAGACAAGGATGAGCTAAAACAGGAAGGGACCTCTGACAGTTCCTTCGCACCCATGGATATATCGGCGGACCAAGCGCCAAAGACTGGCGGTGATGCCCTGAAAGGCGAAGGAGATGACGAAACCAAGATGAAGGCAATTGCCGACGCCTTGTCAAAGGAGACCGGGTACAAGTCCGTGCGCTATGTGGGGAATGACACATTCCTGATCGACTATGAAGTTCACGGCACGCTGGACCACGCGTTCGTCTATCCCTTCAACGTCGATGCTGAAATTGTTTTTCCATTCATCATTGTTGAATTGCGTGGCAAAGACATGGTGCGGATGAAAGCCCCCGGTTTCGCCAACAGCGATAGCAAAAATGGGGGCTTGGGCGGCAGAGGTTCGGCCGATCCGCTGAGCAAATTGGACGGTACGTTCACGCTCATCACCAATGCCGAAATCGTGAGCCAGAATAGTGAAGATGGAGCAGCCGCAGCACCGGGCGGACGGAAGATCGTGTGGCGCGCCACGGCTCTCACCAAGGATGAACCGATGGCGATGTTGAGAGTAGCGCCACTGCCCTGATCCTTCGCTCAACGGCCTTATGTCGGCAACTGCTTCACCAATTCAACGGCGCGTGCGAATACAGCCTCAAACATCGGCGCCGTCAGTCGCCCGGTGTTGGTGTTGTACCGCGAGCAATGGTAGCTATCGATCAACCAGCGGCCGCCCGGCATCTTATGCTCCGCGCCATGGCCAAATTTCGCCTTGGGAAGCCTTCCTCCCAATACTTTTACGGTCGACTGATGCGCGATCTGGCCCAGCGGGATGAATATGCGCGCGTTGGGCAGTGCGGCCACTGATCTTTCCAGAAATTGGCGGCAGGTGCGTATTTCTTCGGGTACCGGCTTGTTCTGCGGCGGCAGGCATTTGACGGCGTTGATGATGATCGCATCCTGGAGCGTCAGATTGTCATCCACCCTGGATTCATACTTTCCAGTCGAAAGTCCGAACTTCTCCAGCGTGGAAAACAGCAAATCACCTGCATAATCACCGGTAAAAGGCCGGCCGGTCCGGTTCGCGCCGAATTTGCCGGGCGCGAGGCCTACAATCGCGATCCGAGCCGCAGGATCGCCAAAGGCAAGCACGGGCGCATTCCACCAGTCAGGGAATTCGATCCGTACTTGCTCACGATAGGCAACGAGCCGGGGGCATAGCGGACAATCGCGTGGCGGCTCGGTTTCCGGAATGGGACTTTCAATCTGCATAGAGGCGCGATAGGCGCAATGCCATGCACAGGGCAAGCTACGCCATAGGATTGGGCTCTAATCGGCCGCACCACCGCCATGGCTCGCCCCGCGGCGTCATCATCGCGGCATTGCAGGCGCTCAATAGGGCGGGGCTGCACCTCCGCGCTTCTTCGCCTATTATAGAAAACCCTCCCATCGGACCCTCCCGGCGCAGATTTGCCAATGCGGCGGCGATTGTGGAGACCGAATACGACCCCATCGCCCTGCTCGCCCGCCTGAAGCGCATAGAGCGTCAGTTCGGCATGCGAACCGGCCAACGCTGGAGCGCACGAACGCTGGACCTGGACATTATTCTGTGGTCCGGGGGCATTTGGAAGCACAAGCACTTGTCCATTCCCCATAGCGCCTACCGAGAACGCAATTTCGTCCTGGCCCCCCTCGCCCGCATCGCCGCTTCCTGGCGGGACCCGATCACGGGCCTGACGGTGCAGCAACTCCACAGCCGTGTAAAAAAACCAAAGCCGGTTGACCGCAAACCAAAGCCCGACTAGGGGAAACCCCTCACCCGCCAACCGCGCAAGCGCGGTACAAGGGCCCTTAGCTCAGTCGGTAGAGCAACTGACTTTTAATCAGTAGGTCGCTGGTTCGAATCCAGCAGGGCTCACCATGTTTTCAATGATTTAGCGTTGGTTTGGGACCCCGGCATAGCCGTGAGTACCGGCGGGGTATCACTGGGGTACCAGACTTTTCGCTCGAAAATACGGGCATCTCTCTCAAGATTGCCCTTGGGCACACCTCCATTGAAATCCTATGCGAATAGGATTAAATCCTACTGATGTAGGAGGTTCCGATGCGTTCGACTCAACAATTCAGCGTGACGTTGCCTAATGAGATGGCAGCACTTGTTCGGGCCAAGGTGGCGTCCGGAGAATATGCAAGCGAAAGCGAGGTCATCCGGGAAGGTCTTCGCGCGCTCAACGCTCGCGAACGTGCCCTGAATGATTGGCTGACCCAGCAGGCTCTCCCTTCCTACGACGCCTATCGTGCCGATCCGTCGAAGGGCATCCCGTTGGAAGAAGTCCGGGCGACCATCGGCAAGCGGAACGGCTGAGTGAGACCAGAAGAATGACGATGTCCTATCGCATCGTCTTCACACCAGAAGCCCGCGATCAGCTCGACCGTCTCCATGCCTACATCTCGGCCGCCGCTGACGTCGAGACCGCTTCACGCTTCACGGACGGGATCATCGACCATATCGATGGTCTGAGCGAGTTCCCCAAACGAGGAACGCCGCGAGACGATCTCCGATCAGGCCTGCGTACAATCGCCTGGCGCCGCCGGGTGACGATCGCTTTCGTAGTCGAAGAAACCGACGTGGTGGTGGTCGGCATCTTCTATGGCGGCAGAGATTTTGAAAGCCTACTTGAAGGCTGAAGGAGCGCTATTGGTCTTCGGGTCGGCCTTTTAATCAGTAGGTCGCTGGTTCGAATCCAGCAGGGCTCACCATATATTTCAATTACTTATACGTGATTAAAGTGGTACGCGATGCCCTAAAAGGCTGTTGGGGTACCGATGGGGCATCAGAGTTTGCCTTCAATTGTCTAAAATTTGAAGTTCGCAGGCGTAATGGGAGTTGCGTCACCTCATCCACACGCTAAGATTTTAAGATGCCACTGATTTCTATCTTCGAGACAGCACCCGAAAGTGTCGCGAAATTCAGCATAGAACAAGTAGTCTCGACTGCCGGTGATGGCATGTTGAAAGACGATACTAGCTGCTCTGCCGAACTGAGGGAATATCTAGGAAGGATAGGGAACAGAAAAGATCGCCGATTATGTCCACCATTGCCTTTCGGTTCCTTTCCAAAAGAGCGGTCTGGTTCTACAAGACCTGGTCAACGAGCTAGGCCGTCGCCTCGACTATGAAGTGATCAATGGTCGCTATCACGGCACCCAAGGCAAGATCGGGTTCGATGGACTATGGCTGTCGCCTGAGGATCATACGCTCATCGTCGAGGTGAAGACCACCGATGCCTATAGGCTTTCCCTTGACACGCTGGCTGTCTATCGCGCGAAGCTTGCCGAGGCTGGCAAGCTCTCATCGGAGTCGTCCATCCTAATCGTGGTGGGCCGGCAGGATACGGGTGAGCTTGAGGCGCAGATTCGCGGGTCGCGGCATGCCTGGGATATTCGCCTGATAAGCGTCGAGGCGCTCATCAAGCTCGTCCTGCTCAAAGAAAATACCGAAGCGCTTGAAACGGGGCTGAAGATGCGTAGCCTGCTCACCCCAATAGAGTATACGCGTCTCGACCGCATGGTCGACGTAATGTTCACCACCGCAACAGACGTCGAGGAAGAGCCTGATCCTGAGGTCGAGGAGTCGGCGGACGCAGCGGAACGGCAATCTGCGAACACGTTGGTCCCACCCGTTATTGGTTCGACAATGTCACGGCCTGTCCGCACCAAGGGGACCTGGCACTTCACCGACGCGGAACTTTTGCAAGCTAAGCGCGAGGATGTGATCGCGGCGTTGAGCCACCGGGAGGGAACCAGTCTAGTCCGCAAGAGCCGTGCGCTCTATTGGAACGCGCAACGCGATGTCCGCGCAGCTTGTTCGATGTCCAAGCGCTACACCGGCAAAAACCAAGCGCCTTATTGGTATGCTTATCATCCGCAGTGGGAAACCTTCTTGGCCGAGGCCGGTCGTGGCTATTTCGTCCTTGGGTGCATGGACCGCGATACTGCCTATGCAGTCCCACATTCCGCAATGGGCCCACTCCTGCCCTTGCTACACACAACAAGCAACAAGCCTGGCAGCACCTATTGGCATATCCACTTGGTAGAGTATAGCGAAAGCCTCGCTATATCAGTTCCGAAATCCTCTCCCTTGGACTTGCGCCCTTTCGAGATGGAGATTAGCTAAGCACCAGACTCGCTGAACGAATAATCTTTGGCGTATCAATAGCATTATTGGCAATTTAATTATTGATCCATATCATAATGCTAACGATGGGATATAAAGCGGCAAAGATTAAGCCTCAGAGACCATGTTCCGCAGACACATTGACATTTGAGACTGTGATTTAATTTAGGGTCTGGTAGTCACCTATTCGGTTTGACAATTCCCTGTAGTGGATGGTGCTAGCGCTACTAGCACTTTGGAATCCAATTTCACCGGGTTCCTCGTCTCGCATTCCCAGACGACCAAGACCTGCCAACCGTCTGCACGCAGTGCATCTTCATTGCGACGGTCGCGAGCGATATTGGTTGCGAACTTGTCCTGCCAGAAATCCTCTCTGGTCTTTGGTGTGCTCGCTTTCGAGCAGCCTGGATGTCGATGCCAGAAACAACCATGGACGAATATCACTGTCCTGTATCTCGGCAATACAATGTCTGGCCGTCCGTGCAGATCAGCTTGATGGAGGCGGAACCGGTATCCTAAGCGATGCAACGTCCGTCGCACCAACATCTCTGGTTTGGTATCCTTCGGCCCTACACGAGACATGAGGGCCGAACGTTGTGGGGAGACTGGCGGATCGGTGGTCAACGCTCCGAGCCGAAAGCCTTCACGTGATCGACCAGAATCCCGCCTATGAACTCGCCCAAGAGGACCGGCACCGCGTTGCCGATCATGCGTCCGAGCGTGCTGAAATTGATCGATGCTCCCTTCGGCACGAAGGCGTAGTTTTTCGGGAAGCTTTGTAGCATCGCTGCCTCTCGAAGACTGATCGCCCGATCCTGCTCAGGATGTCCGAACCGGCCGTTGCCAAAGCCGTAGCATTGTGTGGTCATCGTCGGTGCGGGCGCATCCCATTCCATGCGCCCATAGACAGAAGGAAAGGTACTACCGGTCGGTCGCGTGTGGCAGGCCGCAACGAGTTCGTTGGGCCAATCGCGCCATGTACCACCCGGCTTCGAGTGGCGGATTCGAGCGAGATTGAGATCACTCAGCGAGGCGGCGGCATGAAGCGGATCCTCAAGGTCGGACGATCCAGCCGCCAGCGGAGGAAGCTCGGAAATAGTTTGCCGTACGGTTGCTTGCGGCTTGTCCGCGTCAGGAATGACGATCGGACCGAGCAGTGATGCAACCAGCACTAGACGCTGCCGGCGTTGCGGCAAACCGATGCCGCGTCCGTCCACCACCTTGAAATCGAGATCGTATCCAGCTCCGTGCAAGTCTGCGACGAAATCCTTGAATATCTGCTGCTTCAACAGCGGCGGGACATTTTCCATCGTCACCAGCGTCGGCCGTACCGCCAGCACGAGCTTGGAGAACGACTTGAGAAGCTCCCAATCTTCATGCGGTGTAGCGCGCTTAGCCGCTTGCGCATACGATGAGAACGGCTGACACGGTGCACAACCCGCCAGCAGCGTGATCTGGGCATCGCCGAACGCCATCCGCACGTCGGAAGGTAACAAGTTTGCAACGTCGGCTTCGAGAAACTTCGCCGCGTTATTTTTTTCCATCGGATAGCGGCAGGCCGGGTCAAGATCGACGCCGAGTTCGACCTTCACGCCAGCTTTGGTTAGGCCGTGCGTCAACCCCCCAACCCCACAAAAGAGGTCGACTGCAACGATCTGCTGAGTATTCACGCTGCGGCCTGTTGTTGCGCGAGATAAGCTTTCGAGTCGAGGAATGCCCCGTAGGACTCTGTAACGGCTTTAAGGAACGGCAGAATCCGCCCACCCAAGGCTGAGATTTCGTCCAGGGTATGATCGTGAGCCCCCTCCTCGAAGGTTGTCGCTCCATGGGCGATCGCATTTCGACGGCTCGCCAGATACTTCATTGCGGTCATCTCGTTCCGGTAAACTTTTTCAAACGCTGCCCGCTTGATAGCATTGGAGAGAACAAGTCGGCAACCGAGACGTTCTGCCACCTTCTTGATAGCTTCATCGTCCCAGCTTCCCGGCTCGCCCTTTATCTTGAAGGCGCTCGGCGCTTCCCCGGACGCAAGGACGCTGCTGATGCCGGCGAGCCTTGTGACAGCACCTTCCCCCAAGCGATCCTCGCCGTCCCATATGGCAGCGCGGACCCATTCCCTGAGCACGACCTCTTTCCACAGTTTCGGTTTCTCGGTGACGATCGTCTGCCCGACGATATCCATGGTCCGGGTCGTGACGGCTTCGACAATGTTGTACAGATGAATGAGCAGGCCAGACTTCAAAGTATTGACATGCCGTACCTCGACTTGGGCCGTGTCCGCACCGGTCGCGTCATCTACGCGAGCCTCCAGCAGGCGAGCTACGAACAAATGCCGCTCGAACTCCGATCTCCGCTCCTCCAAGTAGTCGAGAACCTCCCTCATTGCTGCAACAACCAATTTCGAGTGAGCCTTATGCGATTGAGCAGCTTGCTTTTCACATTCGCCGCATCCGATTTCGTAGCCTCCAGGAAATCGAGTGATTCGAGCAACGGCGTCATATCCGTCGCACGATCCGGAACCGTGGAATCAGCTCGCAATGCAAGCGCAGAACCAACGGCGATGGACTCAAACCTAACCCGTGGCACTTGTTTGCCGGTTTCGGATTTGGTGAATCCGTTCGGAGAGACCGAGTGAATGAACCCCAGGGCATTCGCGAAGTCTGTGCGCATCGCGGCAATCGTCTGCGACTGCTGACCATTCTCCTGTTCGAGCGTGATCCGGTCGTTCATTTCTTTTACGAACTGGAAGAAAAACCGGCGCGGTTCCTCTCTGTACGACACGATGTCGCCGTCCCCGTCGTTCGCAGCCGGATCGAAGCTGTTCAGATACGCGAAGAAGCGGGTCACCAATTCCTCGCGCTCACGTTTGTTGACCAGTTCCGCACTGATCGGCGTAAGCTCTACGAACGTCTCGTCGTTCGCCAGTTCGATCACGAGATCCATGAATGGCCCGGGAAGGCTCCCTCTCCGGATTTCGGCATCGTTAGCGGTCGTCCCGCCGGTGTTGATGCGTGCAAACATCTCCGTCCGCGTTTCCGCATCCGTGGTGTTGTCCAGAATGATGACGCGGATCGGAATCTCACCGAACTTCAGTTGGCGTGATGGCGGCAGATCAGAGAACCGAAAGCCGTTGAGGGCCGGGATGGTTTCCAGATCACGCAAGGCGAATTTGTCCGCCATGAAATCACGAATCGTACGCAGACGCTGCGAACCGTCGACGATCTCCATCCGACCATCCTTGTCCTGCCAAAAGAACACGAAAGGGATCGGCAAACCCATGAGCACTGATTCGATGAACTTCGACTTTTTAGTCGATGTCCAGATCAATTCCCGTTGATATTCCGGTACGTAATATCGTTCGGCATTAAGCTTCTGCACGATAAACTCGAACGAATACTCTGTAACAGTAAACTTTACCGTCTTAGAATAATCGATGATTTGCCGCTCAGCTTCTTCGATCCGCTCGGGAGCGAGGGATGCCTTCTTCCTCCTTTGTGTCATACTTGGCCATTTTCCGATTTATGTGTCGTGTTCGATGAAGATAACTCAGATCGCGATGTCAATCTGGTCGGGGTAGGAATCCTCTAGAGATACAGGGTACCCAATGACCATTTCGCTGCGCATCTGCAAGCGCTTGATCGTAGATGCGGCAACAGCCAGAACACTGCAAAGAGTACTACTGTGAGTCAAGGCGCGGTTTCAGCCGCTCACAGCCGATGCACGTCCAGCAGATCGAACCCGGAGCGTGCGCCTTCCACAGTAATGCGCCGATCAACATGGCGCCTAATGCGCCAGATCATGCCGAGGTCCAGCCTCCACATGCCGCCGTCGTCCATTTCCAGCGCATAGCCAAGGCGCGTCCAGCGCAACGTTCCCGTAAGGGTGTGTCGGGTGCCTCTCGGCATTCCCTTTCTCCCCGGAAGTCGATGGCGGTACGCCCCCGCTGTTCGACTTCACACCTGATCCTGGTGATCGGGGAGTTGGTAAACCGAAGTGAATCGGTCCCTACGACCTTTAGGCTGGGAAGCCCTGGACATACGCCGCAGGCTCCCCGACCATAAGGGTCAAGGATGTGTGGACCGCATCGGGCGATCCAACCGTTCACTTTCGGGGTTACCACGCCCCGGAAACCGTGCGTGGCGGTTCCGATGCCTGTATGAGAAAGAAACGCCTGTAACTCAACGACAACCTGCCCCAAGACGCAGGATTTCGGAGAAGAGCCAGCTAAAGCGACGCAGAGAACGGGATCGCAGACGCATTGACTTCGTCCGCAGAGCCGAAGTCTGGGCCTGAGACCCAGCGCCTTCGGATGTATAATGCCGCCATCAATCATGGAGGTGACAATGGGCGGGATCGGATCAGGCGCGCGTCGTTCAACGAACATCGGAAACATCGAGGACGCGTTGGCACTCGACATTCGCGCTTTGCGGCGGCTGGGCGTAGTTCGACCCGGCGAATGCACATGTAACACGGTGCACTGGTTGATTGGCGATCTAAGCGCATTCAGTCGCCTTCGTATCGATCTCAGCGACATTGAACGCGGCGGCGTCATGGCGATCGACGCCGATATGCCCGGTGGCACCATCAAACAGCACGTCGCTATCGAAATGGTGCCGTCGCCGTTCGGGGGCCATCGCTGCTACTTCATCTGCCCGTTCATCGCTCGGCGCTGCGAAGTGATCTACTATGCCGGAGGCCGGTTCGGCTCACGCGAGGCGCAACGGCTAAGCTATGCGGTGCAGGGGATGAATGAATGTTCCCGTGCCCGTCGCAAGGCCGCCAAGCTACGCAGCCGCCTGTCTGGGTCGGGAAGTCAGCCGATCCCTCGCGGACGCAACCGGATCGACACGGTGCAACGACTCCGGCAGGCGGAGTTAGAAGCGAAGACGCTATGCCTTGATCGGCTGCGCAATCTTACTGATCGGTCTGGTGCCCGACGGATACCCGACGACGCCCGTTAACGGGTTCGAGATTCGGATTTCCGGCTGTTTGGGCAGGACGATGGCCTCATTTACAATCAGTGGGTCGGGGCCGGACGTCGGGGGTATGTCGCCCGGATTTTCTTGAACGAGGTCAGGGAAATCAGTGGGTTCGTTCCGTTTTCAGCTCCCTCGTGGCCAAGGCGGTAATCTCCTTTATCGCTTGGGCGACCGCATAGCTCCCGGCGTCCAGAACTTCAAACCAGCCGTCATAGTGGTCGTCCAACACCTTGTTCATTGCCTCGGCTCGTTCTTTGACGGCAGGATCGAGCAACCAGACCTCTCGCCCGACAACGCCCCGAAGAATCTTTCGGGCGCTGCGGTAGCTGGCACCGCGCTCTTCAACAATTTCGTCCGAGGGGTCACGCCTCAACATCGCATCGTTCATGCTGACAGTGAACCACGCATCCATTTCGTGGAGGGCTTCGAGGATTGCGCCATAGGCGTTCGCTTTCCGGTCCCAGAGCTTCTCATTTTGCGATCGCCTCCACGCAAAATGGGAGGTCATCCAAACAGCGATCAAGGTCGTGACCGGCGCAATGACAAAACCAATAGTTGAGACCCAAACCGGCATTTTCCTGTTCCTTCTGGGATTTACCCTGACAAGCCTTCCGAACCCGTCTTAATGGAAATGTCGGTCCCAACCAAAGGAGATGACCGACATGACCACGACCGAAACCGAGAAGCCCAATGCTCCGATTACCGAGGCGAAAACCGACGCAGGCAAGCCTGCCGTGGTCACGCTCGACCAGCTTGCCCGAGAAATGAAGATAACACCGCGCGACGCTCGGATGCTGCTGCGCCTTGCGGCCAAACAGACGCGGCAATATCCAAACCTTGGCAAGGAGCATGTCGCCCGCCAACCGTGGCAGTGGGCGGCAGGGTCAAAGGCGCTGGATGAAGCGCGAAAGGCCCTTACCGCCGACCGTTGAGCGAAAAACTGGCCAGAACTCCCCTATAGGATAATATTGGCCAGTTTCCAGCGTTGTCCGGCCTTGATGACGCCCAGCGACTTGGCCGCGCGCCGCACGGTACGGGCCGAATGCGAGCGTTTTTCTCCGTCGGCTATGACTTCCGCGATCCGGCGTTCGCCCTTAGCCAGCGCCGTTTCGAGGAACTCGATGGCGGCTTTGACTTCGGTATCGGGCCGTCCGACCTTCTCAACGGATTTGAGGAAGTCCTCAGGCCCTAGCTCACACTCGCCTTGCCACTCGACCACCGGAATGATCCGCTTCTCGCGGTCGCCGTCTACCAGCGCATAGATCTGCGAGGCACCCCGTTCGGACAGGTTGTGCTTGATGTGGACCATGACCTTGAGGTCGTCATTTTCCGGGTGCTGGCCGATAAGTACCGCAGAACGGGCAGCCGCCGTGATGTCGACCGAGCCCAGCCCGCGAAAAATCGCCTTGTCCTTCTCTCCCTTGGTCAAATGGCGCAAGGCAATCACCGTGACATTGGTTGCTTTCGCCAGTTCCGCAAGCCGGGCCATGAATGGGCGGGTTTCGTTCGCCTTGTTCATGTCGATACCACCTTGCATGTAGGCCAGCAGTGGGTCGAGGATGAGCACCGCCGCCTTTTGTGCGACAATGTGTTTCTCGATCCAGCCCAGCGCCTCCTCCTCCAATCGGAAGAACTTCTTGGAAAAGGTGATGCGCAACAAATCGGCGTTCATCCGGGTGAGACGCCGCACAAGCGTGGTTTCGGGATCATCCTCGGCGCTCATGAAGAGGACATTGGCCGCCCCGCCCTTCTTCTGTCCCGGCAAGGCCCGTCCACTTGAGATCGCCGCCGCCAGTTCGCACAGCAGGTAGGTCTTGCCGACATTGGGATCACCTTCGAGCAGGTTAATCGCCCCGCGCACGAAATAGGGCTCCCACAGGAAATCCACATCACGCGGCGTCACATTCGCCATGGTCTCGAACAGTTCATCGTCGGCGGGATCATAGCGCATGACGCTGGATGCGATCCGTTCGATGTCCTGGTCGGGCAAAGGCGGACTGCAATGGTCAGCGTTCACCGCATGGAGCGCGGTGGCGATCACCGCATCATCGAAGCCCTGTCGTCTGAATGGCCCGGCTAAGCTGGTCAGGCGGTTATCGCGCGACCCTCGGCGAAGAATCCCCTCACCAGCTTTTGCCTGCTTGCGCTTAGGGGAATTGCTCCGCGCCAGAATGGCATTGAGCACCCGCCCCGGCAACTTAGCAATAGGTGCTGCCGGTTCATCCGATCGGTAACGCCCGCCTTCGGGATGTGCGGACTCCGGGAGCAGCACATAACCGGACGCAATGATGTCCAGCTTGGGCTCCAAGCCGATCTTGCTTCCCCTGATCCGCCCAGCGTGGTGGAAATAGAGGTGCCGTCCATTGCGGGTGATCGTTTCGCGCGTGGGAGGCAGCGGCCCGAAACGTTTCAGCGCCGCCTCTCCTTCCGGTCCGTCCACGTCAATAATGAGAACCGGCGATGCCTTCGCCACAGCTCCAAGGTTGATCGACGGATCTTCGCTCAGCCATTGCTTGACGATTAAGGCTTCCTCGGTCGCGCTATCCGCCCCGCTGGCGCAAAAGCGCGTGTCAGGCACCTTGGAGCGGGGTTGTAGCGCGACTACACGCATGGATGCTTTCAGGGCGGCTTGCGCCGCCCCGAATTTACGTTTGGCCAGAGGCGTGAGCTCAATCTTGCTCATCGTCCGCCTCCTCGGGTTCGCCAGCGTTATAGCTTGTGTCGCCAGTTTCTTCGACCGCGATCCGATAAGTCACATATTGCCCGCGATTGTCCGGGTCTGGCGCATGAAGATAGAGATATC
This sequence comes from Rhizorhapis suberifaciens, assembly GCF_014200045.1. Classification (GTDB taxonomy): domain Bacteria; phylum Pseudomonadota; class Alphaproteobacteria; order Sphingomonadales; family Sphingomonadaceae; genus Rhizorhapis; species Rhizorhapis suberifaciens. The sequence continues at coordinate 115,595 of NZ_JACHOV010000001.1, read as the reverse complement.
CAAGGAATCGCGTCATGCGTCGCCTCCCTCGGAATCATCACGAACCGCTCCTACCCGCTTCGCCTCCACCTGAACCAAATCCATGATGCGCGTTATGGCCCCGGTGGTCCCCAACCATTGCCGTATGTCCTCAAACGGAAGATAGGTTTCGAACCCCATCCGTTCTTCGGTCTTCTCGATCTCGGTTCCACAGCATCGACACGTGGAGATTACTTCGAAGTCGATGTGCACCACGTTGTTGATAAGCGGCTCACCGAAGCCGATCTTTTCACCCCTGTAATCGAAGATCATCACGCCACCTCCCGCAACGCGGCAAGCGCTTCGATATGGGTATGAATTTCGGAGGCCAGCCAGGCGACCGAATGCGCTCCGATGCGGACGCGCTTGGGGAATTTCCCGGCCGCTTCCAGCCGCAACATGGTGGAATTGGACAGATTGATCCCAAGGCGCACCAAATGCTTACGCGTGTATAGCAAGCGGCGATCCGCCGCTCGAACAGGCAGTTCTGACATGACATTATCCCTTCATCTTCAATGATAAAGGGTGCGCACCCTCAAACTCCGACGTCGTGCATGTTTGTGCCGCATCCTGAGCCGGCTTGCCATCGAAGGTCTTGACGATCTCAGCCCAATCCGGGCCGAAGCGTCACACGCCCATTCTGACCAATTCCTTGAAATGGTCCTCAAGCTGCGGTTTGGCCTCACGGGTAATCTCGACATAGGCGAGTTTCATTGCCGCGAAGAAGGGTGAGGCATTGCCTTTGCCGTTCCCGTCATCGACACCGGTATAAGATCGCTGAACGTCGAGATTGGGCGCGTGGCGGCGAACCACCTGCGCGATCCAGAAGAGGAATTCGCGGCGCATCTCAATATTGTGGCTGAAATGCCGGGACTCGGAACGGGCGGTAAGATCGTCGCGCAAATCGGCCGCGAACCGTTCCAGCCGCGCGAGGCTCTCAGCTAATGAATACCGCTCATCTGCCGCCAAAGCCGATGTGTGATTTTCCGGGTACTGCGCGAATTTCGGATCATCAGCCAAGGCGTTGCGCAATGCCTCAGCCGGGTTGAGTATCTGCTGTTGCAGCCACCGCGCCCGCTTGGAGAGAGACATATCGTCAGGGCCATGGTCGAAGCTGGACGGCGTGGCATCGATAATCGCGCGAATGCGTTCACCAACCGCTAGGAAATCGCGCCGCGCCGCCTCGATCTTATCGTCTAACCCAAGATGCGCCGACAGCTTGCGCATCGCTGCGTCACCAAACATCTCCGGCCATGGCAGATACATGATGCCCCTTACTGTCGTGCAGTCGTGACCAATGCCCCCACTCTCCGGGCTGGCGCGAGTCCGCCGGTCGGTTGCTCGGAAAATCCTATACGATTGGGCTCAATTCCGCGAGCCGCTGCCCCCACATCTCCAATGCCTCGCGCATTTCATCGGCATAATTATGCCGGTTATACACCGCCGCAACGCCTGACACGATGCCGCTGACATGATTTAGAATCTTCTCGGTCACAGCTTGCGTAACCCCCAACTTGGCAAGGTTGGTCGCAGCGGTTCGGCGCAAGTCATGATAGCGCCAGTCGGAGGTTTCGGATTCGGCGGAGAGGCGACGCAGCCACTTTGAATAGCCACTGACAGGCGTTTGGCGCGTGGTCGTGAAGACGTAATCGCAATCGAGGAAGCGCGGAACCTCATTAAGGATTTCGAGGGCGAAGGTGCTGAGCGGCACATAATGCTTCTTGCCGTTCTTGGCGCGCTCGGCCGGGATCACCCAAAGCTTCTCCTCAAGATCGATTTCGCTCCAGCGCATCTCAGTCAGTTCGCCCCGGCGTTGTGCTGTCGCCAGCAGCATGGGAACGATCTGCCGAAACGGATAGACCTCGTTGCGGCATGCCCGCAGAATGCGAACCAACTCATCATCGTTCAACACACGCTCGCGGGACACCTCCTTGGTGGGAGGTTTCACGCCGGCGATCGGGCTGGCTTCGAGAATCCCGCGTTCGATACACCAGTTGAACAGCTTGCGGATATGCGAGAGGATGCGGTTGGCCTGATAGCCTGCTCCCCGCTCGATGGCTGCGTCCATCAATTCCAATATGTCGTACCGCTTGATCTCGCGGATATCGCGCGGACCATGCGCGCTTATGAATTCCTGTTCCAGTATGCGCTCGGCTTCGCGCCAACTCTTGTTGCGGGTCTGCGCATATAAGCGGATGAACTCGCGGCAGACGGTCTCGACCTTCATGTCGGGTCTGCGCCGTCGCTTGGTTGGGTCGATCCCTTCATCGGCCTGCCGGAGTAAATCGATTGCCTTCTCGCGGGCCGTTGCCAACGACAGGCGCGGATATACGCCAAGCGTGACCCGCTTCTGTTCAAGGCCAAATCGGAACTTGACGGAGAAGACCTTTCGCCCGTTCTCCGAAACCCGAACGCTCAGGCCGGGACAGTGAAGATCATGGACGTCATATCGTTTTTCTTTGCCCTTGAGGGCATCGAGCGTCTTTGCAGTCAGGGCTTTCTTCATGTGTCATCCTTTCGAATGACACTTCAATAATCACGGAAATCAGCCAATCTCAAAGGAATTCCTGATCTACGGAGGACATGGATCAGGAAAGAGCAACGCGGCGCAATCTAAGAATATGCCCTGACAACCCGGGGGGTGGTTTAGATCGATTTTTCGTACCGATGCTCGGACCAAGCGTCGCGACACTGTTTCTCGATTTTGGGTCTCATGCGATTGAATGACGCTCAGCTACCAGCCTAGCCGATATCCACGTTGAGATGGTAGCGCGCATAACGCCGTTCGCCTGTGCGTATGAGGGCTTCCAGATCGACCAATTCGGAAAGATCGCGGGTGGCCGTCGCGGATGTCGCATCCGTGATCGTCCGGTAGTTGTGCGCACTGAGCCCGCCTTTGAAGCCGTCCGGACCCTCGGCAAACATGCGCAATAACGCCTTCTCCTGCCGCGCGTTGATCCGGTTTCGAAGGTGATCGAACATGCGGGTCTTTTCTATGAGGAATCGGATACGTGCGATCGTTCTAGTCTGGGCTTCAAGCACGATGTCGTCAAACCAACCGAGCCAAGCATCGATCTCGTTGGTCGCACTCGCGCGCTGAAGTTCCGCATAATAGGCCTTGCGATGTCGATTGATGGTTTCGGCAAGTGCGGTCAGGGTTGGAGCTTGCAGAGCTTGCGCAAGGGCCTTCTCGGCAATCGCCCGCCCAATTCGCCCGTTTCCATCTTCAAACGGATGGATCGATTCAAACCATAGATGCGCGATCCCGGCACGCGTGACCGCCGAAAGGGGCTTGGCGCTTCCCGGTGCGCTATCGTTGAACCATTGGATGAACGCCTGCATCTCGGCGGGCACACGATCCGATGGCGGCGCCTCATAGTGGACGCGCGGCGCATGGAGCGCACCGGATACGATCTGCATCGCATCGGCATGCGCGCGGTACGCGCCGACCTCGTTGATGTCCCTGCGGCCGTTCATCAGCATCTTGTGCCAGTCAAACAATTGGCGATCGGTCAGCGGCCGGGCGTAGCTTCGATAGAGGTCAGCCATAAGCTCCGCCGCCCCGGCTTCCGCGGCATTCGCGCGGCGCTGGGATACGGCAAATCCAAGCTGCTTGGCGATCGAGGATTGCACGCTGGCGCGATCGAGCACCTCTCCCTCGATCGCTGAACTCTCGACCATCTCCTGCGAGATAAGCTCGATTGCAAAGCCGCGCTGGGCTTCGCCGTCCAGATGATGCAAGGTGCCAATGACAACCCCCGCCCCTTTGAGGAATTGCGCTTCCGCCGAATGGAGGCGCGCGGCATCGAAGCGGAAATTCGGCCAATCCGGTTGTTGCCAGTTCCAGCGCATGATCGATCGACAGCCTTTCTATCGATCATAATATGCGCATTATATGATTTATAAACCTTTCTCAATCGATCATCGATCTATTTGGTCTATCAGGCAAACGGATTGCGAATCTCCAGCTTATGGTCGATCACCAATCCCGAATGCATGTCTTCGGACCACAGGATTTCACAGCCGGCCCCGAGTGCGGCGCCAGCAATCATGCCGTCGTAAACCGATAGGCCGTAACGCTGGGCTATCCGGAGTCCTTCATCATGAACGGCCTCATCCATGGGAACGACATTCAACAGCTCACGTAAGGCTCCAAGGAACGCAGACACTTCATCCCAGGAAAAGCCCAGCTTTCGCCTGCCGACATTCGCCAGTTCATTGAGCACCTGAACGCTGATTGTTCCACCAGCGTTGAGTAAGGTCTCCGCTTTCCCTGCTTTGCCGCTATCGGAACCGGCTAGGTAGATCAGAATATTTGTATCAATGAAGCTACCGGGCATTCGCCGCATCCCGATCGAATTTGAAATCGGAGGGGATGCGTCCTCGGAAAGCGCGCAAGCGTTCGATCAGTTCATTCCGGCTGGGCTTCCGAGCCACGCCCATGCTGCGTGCATCGGCGATATGTATCTCGATATCGTCTCCCTCGTGAAGATCGAGCGCTTCGACCACAGCCGCAGGCAGACGCACGGCCAGGCTGTTTCCCCACTTCGCGACCTGCATTCGAACCTCCATGATATACGATCTTCATATGTATATCATCGCGAGCTACGTTTCAATGCAAATGGTCGCGGCAGGATTTTCCTGACAGAACCCGCTTTGATCGATATGACACTGGCGACCGGCGATTGCACCCATCAGCCAGCCCCTTCTCCAATCATCCGATACCCAGAAAATCGCCGGTCTTCCGCTGGGGTCCCAAGCGGGTATCGGGAGCCCAAGATTGAGTGAAAGAGCATGAAACGGCCTCAGGCGAACTGCTCAGCCAAAGAGTCGAAAAATCATTGACTAGCGGACGAGATACTGCAATATGGAATGTTGTAAGTTATTGAAAAGATTGACTTTTAATCAGTAGGTCGCTGGTTCGAATCCAGCAGGGCTCACCATATATTTCATTGGGTTACGGGTGATTGAGGAGGTGTGACGCCTCTCAAATTTTTTCAGTGACTTATTGAGGAGAGCCCCGACCAAAGCCGGGGCTCTCGCGACTGAATGCCGATTGGCTAGCTAAATGTCGTCGCCTAGCTTACCCTTTACCTCGCCCTTAAACTGCTGGCCTTTACCCTTGACCTCTTGGGCCCGGCCTTCTTGTCGAGTGTTGGGATTGCCGCTCTTCTGCTTGACCTTACCCAGCGTTTCGTTGACATTTCCTTTTGCCTTGTCCTTCAGTTCACCCACGTCCAATCTCCTTTATTGCTGAGGGGGCGCCTATCGCCCTGCATAGGAATTCAACCAGCTGACATAGGGCAGGTTCCCTCGTACGATCCTATTGGCAGTCGCATTCGGGCAACCATTTCCAGTTGGCTTAGCCCGGATTTGGGTTGAAACGTCTCAGTCAGCGCCGGGGTAGAAGCGAGCTTGGCTATTCGGCCGCCTCAAGCGCCGGCTGCGGTTCGACACTCACGGTTCGACTACGGCGCCCGTCAATAGATACGGGCACTTCGCCAGCAATCGTGGCGCGACGCAGGTGACGCTGTTGCAGGCCGAAATCGGCAACGGCGCGATGCTGCGTGGCCCGATTGTCCCAGATCGCAACGTCGCCCGACCGCCAGCGCCAGCGGACGATGTTCTCCGGCTTGATCACATGATCCTGAAGGATGGAGAACAGGCGCCGGGAGTCAGTGCTGGACAGCCCGGTGAAGTTTTTCAGGAAGTGCCCGAGCAGCAGGGAACGCTCGCCATTTTCGGGATGAACGCGAACGACCGGATGCTCGGTTTCATATATGGTGGAGGCGAAGACCTGGCGATGATAGTCCAGACGATCCTTAGGCACATCGGCGAAGACCCCCGCATAGTCATAATGATTGGTGTGTACCGCCCATAGGCTGTCAGCCAGCGACTTCAAGGCTTCCGGGAGCCCTTCATAGGCTGTCGCCGTATTGGCCCACAGCGTGTCGCCGCCCGCTTCGGGAATGGTGATGGCGCGGAGAATAGATGCCTCAGGATAGGCATCCACAAAGGTGACGTCCGTGTGCCAGGTGGATGCCGCATAGCCCTCCTTCGAATTCAATTCGAGCAGATATTGCGATCCATCAGCGACCGGAACCGTAGGATGCGCAACCGGCTTGCCCAAATGCGCGGCAAAGGCTTCGTGGCGGTCATCATCTAGCGCGACCTGATCACGAAAGAACAGCACCTTGTGGCGAGCAAGCGCAGCCCGGATCGCCTGGATCAAGGAGTCGTCCAGATCGCCCGACAATTCGATTCCCCGCACCTCCGCGCCGATCCGGCCCGCAATAGGTGCGATGTCCAGCGGGCTGCTAGGGTCCCTGGCATTGATGTAAGATGAAATCGTAGTAGTCATGTCATGTCTCCTTCTACTTGGGAATGTCATTCAGCGGCGACCAGCGCGTTGTCGCGTTCATCAAGGGCCCGGCGAATTTCATTGTGGGCGGCTTCATCGAGCGGAAAGCCAAGGATCAACCAGGCGGACAGGGAGTGTCCGATGGCTGGACCGAGGGCGAAGACCAGGAGAAGTCCCTGGAGCGCCTCGGGCGGATTTTGGGCGGAAGGGCTGAAACCCAACCAACCCAGAAGTGGAAAGGTAATGCCGATGGCCGCGGCCATTCCGGCCTTCACCGAAAGGCTGAATGCCGAGAAGAACAGCGCCGTGCGGTCCTCGCCCGTTTCCAGCCGATGCTTGTCGGCAATGTCGGCCACCATCGACCGCAGCATCAGATTGCCCGAACCTTGGGCGAAACCCTGGGCGATAGTGAGAAAAAGCAGCAGCGGCAGATCACCCGGCGTCACCAGCAACAGGCCCAGATTGATGATGACCTGCGCCAGTTCGCCCGCGACAGCAGCGCGGTGCTTGCCGAGCCGGTAGCCAATCTTCATCCAGATTGGGCCCGCGGCAATGCCGAACACGAACTGCAGCAGGAACAGTCCGCTCGCCCATTGCGGCAAGCCCATATAATAAGTGGTGAAGAAGACGATGAGCGCGCTCCGGATGGCCTGTCCCGTGGTTACGGCCAGATCGGAAGCGAGAACGCGCAACAACAGACGATTGCGGAACAGCAAGGAAACAGTCTTACCGAAGCCGGGGGACGTTCCTTGTTTCTCGGGCGCTGCAACTTCCGGGAATGCCCCCAAAGCGAGCGGCAAGGCGATGGCAAGGCTCGCCAGCACGACACTGCCCATGGCGAACAATTTCAAAGCGCCGTCATGCGGATCGATCTGGTCGATCAGGGTCGGCAGGATCAGGACCAGCAACAGCGAAGATGATGCCGCCACGGTTTGATAAGTCGCGACACGGGTCCGCTCATGATAGTGCGTGGAAATTTCGCCGGACCAGGCGAGATAAGGGATTTGGATCATCGACCAGCCGAGATAGAAGGCGAAGAGCGTGACAGAGAGATAGGCGGGGGACACACTGCCTTGCGGCATGAAAAGCAGGAAAGCGGCGATCGCATAGATCGCCCCGCCCACCAGTATCCATGGCCGCCGCCGGCCCAAACGGCTGCGGGTGCGGTCGCTCAGCGTCCCGATCAATGGATCGGCCACTGCTCCCCAGAGCCGTTCCAGCAGGAAAATCGTGCCGATGACGCCCAGCGAAATTTTGAACTGCTGCGCGTAAATCGCCGGCAAATGCACGGCCAAGGGCATCTGCGCCGCATAGATGGGGATACCCAGAGTGGCGAATGCCGCCAGCCTTTTTCCGTCCAGCCGTTCTTCGCGCGGACGGACCGTTTCAATGCTTGGTGCAGGGATGAACGCCGTCGCCATGATTACCTCACAATTTGGTGCGTAGGGTCACGCCCACGGTGCGCGGATCACCAACGAGGCCGGTGACAAAGCCGATCGCTTGCGCATTGAGCGTCTGATAGTAGTTTTTGTTGGTGAGATTCCGGGCCCATAGGGACAGGTCCCAAAGCCCGTCGTCGAGCCTTAGGCCTATGCGCGCATTGAGCAGGCCATAGCCCCGCACCACTGCATAGCGGCTATTGGTCGAAGAGGTGTTGAACTTGCTCCGGTGCGAATAATCGGCGTGAGCGTAGATCAGAAGCTCGCGCCCCTCCCATTCCGTGAGCGGCTGAGCCACATCTCCCCCCAGCGCGTAGGTGAATTTCGGCACGCCTCCAAGCTGCACCCCAGTAAGGTTTTGTGTCGGGGCGAGCGCAGGGTTATTTTCCGGCGCTTGCGGCGCGTTGGTGTAATCACGGTAGGTTGCGTCGGTATAGGCTGCCGCGGCGGTGAAGCTGATCAGCTCGTTCGGCGTAAACAGGATGTCGCCTTCCACGCCTCGCGCCCGAACCTTTGGAATGTTGGAAATATACTGGATATTAGCGCCGGTCAGGTTGAACTGGGTAATGGCGGTCTGATAGTCGGAAACTTCCGTCCAATAAGCGGCACCGTTGAAGGTCAGCTTCCGGTCGAAGAGCTGACTCTTGAACCCGATTTCGTAGTTATCGACGGTTTCCGGTTTCACTTGGGGGATGGCTCCGGAAGGGAGATTGGTAAGGTTGAGCCCGCCGGACTTGTTTCCACGCGAATAGGTCGCATAGACCAAGGCATCGGGAACGAACTTCCAGCTCAGCGTCAAAAGTCCCGACAGGCTGTCGTCGTCCAGCTTGGCCGAGTAGCTGGCGACTGGATTGAACCGGTCACGGATGGCCGTTGCCCCCGCCGCTTGTGTTGGCGACAAGGCGGAAAGATCGGCCCCGGCCACCCAAAATTGGTTGAAGCCGCCCTTCTTTTTCTCATGCGTATAGCGCAACCCCGCGGTGAGGCTGAGCGCATCGCTGATGTTCCAGTTCGCCTGACCGAAAAGAGCGTAGCTCTTCGTTTCCGGTGTCGATGTGGAATTCGCCTCAAAGCCATTGAGGGCGGCATTGGCGATGACCGGATTGGCCGTCGGCGCGTACCAGTCGGGCGCGGCCGATCCGTATGCGGAAGCGCCATAGCCCCGGATAATTTGCCAGAAATAATAAGCACCTAAAACATAATCGATGCTGTTCTCGTCATTGGAGGCAAGGCGGATTTCCTGGCTGAACTGGCGCTGGCGGTTGGCCTGCTGCCCCTTTGTTATCACTGGAAGGCCGGTGGAATCCCCGTCATTGGCTGGGTTCCAATCCCACCAGCGATAGGCGGTGACAGACGTCAGCGAAGCGGGGCCAAGATCCCAGTTCACCTCGCCCGACACACCATATCCCTTCATGAAGGCTTGATAATGGCTGTCGGAATCTCCCCGCCGCGCAAAAGGATCGGCAGGAAGGGGCGCATAACCGGCACGGGCGACGCGCTGGAGAAAGGCATTGGGAAAGGTCAGGCCGCTGTCATAGGAGGAGAAATAGGCTACCGGTACGCTCAGCACGAAACGCTGCTTTTGGTTGGAATAGTCACCGATCAGGCGGATCGACAGATTCTCAGTCGGTTTCAGCAGGAACTGCCCGCGAATAGAGAAATTATCATAATCCTGTGCTTTCGATCCGTCGAACAGGTTGGTCAGGAAACCGTCCCGATGCGTGTCCGCCACACTGATACGGAAGGCAGCTTTGTCGGCGATTAGCGGGGCGGACAGAGAAGCGCGAACCTGATGATAGTCATAGGTTCCAAACGTTGCTTCCCCTGTAAATTCAGGATCGAAGCTTGGCAGGCGGGTGGTGATGTTGATCGCACCTGCCGTCGTGTTCTTGCCGAACAGCGTCCCTTGCGGTCCACGCAATACCTCTATCTGCTGCAAGTCGATGAGGTCGAACTGCGACTGCCCCGGGCGGCCGTAATAAACATTGTCGACATAGAAGCCGACGCCGTTTTCCAGTCCGTCATTAGTGAGCGCGACATTGGAACCAAGGCCACGAATATTGATGTTCGTATTGCGCGGATTGAAGCTGAACACCTGAAGGCTGGGGACAAGCTGCTGCACCTGCCCCAAGGTGAAATTGCCGGTCCGTTCCAACGTCGTGGCATCGACTACGCTGAGCGCGACCGGTACATCCTGGGCCTCTTCCTCACGGCGGCGAGCCATCACGATGATGGCGCCGTCGTCAGAAGCAGCCTCTGCCACGACCGGTAGAGGCGCTTCGTCCGCTTTGGCCGGCGCGGCGGCCAGGGCGGTGACGCTCGCCCCGATGGCGAGCGGAAGGCGGAACATGTTTATGTTGTTCTTTTTGATAGTCATGTAATTTCCTGAAAATTCAGCGCGCCTTTGGGCGCGTCCGTGTGTTGGCGGAAGGCAGGTCTTCTGCATGTTGGATCGGGACAGCTTCCCTTCCGCTCCAAAGGGCGCGCGCAGCTTCCTGAAGGGACAAGGGATAGTGGGCGAGCGCCGCAAGATCGGCTTCTGTAAGAATGATGGACATGGCTCTTCCTCGCAGGAAACGCCGTTCGGGCGTTCCGTCATGCTGTTGGGTTCAGATTGATCGGCGTTGCGGTCGAACAGGATAGCTGGCGCGCGGATGCATGGTCGCCGGTAAGCGGTTGATGCAGCCGTCATCCCCGCAGGACATATGCGCCCCGCGGCTGGCCATCCGGCCGGCCGGTCCTATCTGCTACACATCATGAAAATACGCATCGTTTTCTCCCAAGCGATTGGGGGAACACGATGCCTGGCGTGGTCGCCCGAGCATCGCGCGCTTTAGCCTTTGGTAACGCGGAGCAAGCTGCATCCCTGTCAAAAGCCGCGGGCAGTCGAACGGCGGAAAACCGTCACCTTCTTGCCAAGAAGGCGCTTGCATCGACAAACTCTATCTATATGGTAGAAAAATGGGGGTCAAGCAAAGTTTTGATTTCCAAGGCGAAAGCTCGCATATCTGCGGCAGGTTGCTTTTAAGCTGTCAAGAAAGTCTATCTTCATTTCGCAAATCGGGACGGTATCAGGCGAACTTCATGAAATCCGCGCTTATCATCCGCCACGTTCCTTATGAAGGCGTCGCCGGCTATCGGCAGCCGATCGAGGATGCCGGTTATCATATCGATCGAATTGATGTTGCTGATCCTGCATTCAGTTCTCTCGATCTGCGGGAACCCGATCTGCTGATCATGATGGGCGGGCCGATGGGGGTTTATGAGCAGGAACGATATCCATGGATCGCCTGCCAACTACAGCGATTGCGTTTGCGGCTTGAGGCAGACCGGCCAACGCTCGGAGTCTGTTTCGGGGCTCAGATGATGGCAGCCGCCTTGGGAGCAGACGTCTATGCCGGTCCCCACAAGGAAGTGGGATTTCATCCCATTCGCCTCAATACCGCCGGTCTTTCCTCGCCCTTGCGGCATCTGGAGAATGTGCCGGTTCTTCATTGGCATGGCGATAGCTTTACACTGCCGGAGAATGTGGAGCTTTTGGGATCCAGCCACTTATACGAATACCAGGCCTTCCGGCGCGGCCCTAACCTGTTGGCGTTGCAGTTTCATGCCGAAATGGGAGAAGATGAGCGCTTCAACGCATGGATCGAGGAATGTCCGGAATTCGTGATCGAAGCCGGTGGCGACGAAGCCTCACTACGCGCCGCCCATGATCTTCATGGCCCTCCAGCGGTGGCGGCAGGACGCCGGGTGATCAGCGAATGGATTGATCTGATAGGCTGACTGAGCATTGCCGATTGATGCACCCCTGTTCTGCGTGGCATTTAGAGCGAATTCGCGCCTCTAAAGTTGCGCCAGGCCGAAAAATCGACAAACCATGGTGAATATTGGTCGAAACCCGTCCGGAATTACCAATTTTAGCTTATGGTCAGGATTGCTGTCGGCTACTGCCTCACAAGGCTTAAACCATCCCGCGTTGATCCAAAGCGAGGTTCATTGTTCCAGACGATCCGTATTCCCGCCAAAATTTTGCCTGAGCGAGTTCGCACAGGGATGGGAAGGCGCGCGACGGGAATTTTCCTGACGCTACTCGTAGAAGGGCTGTTGGGGCTTCTATTGCTCACCCTCGCGCCATCGACCTCGCGCCACGAAGAGGCTGAAGTGTCGTTGCTCAGCTTCGATGCGGTGCCTTTATCGGAAGAGGAACCCTCACCGCCCGCGGTCAGCACGCAAGACCGGCAGTCGCGCGAACGGCCCGCCGCGCCTCCTCCCGAGCCCGCCCAGGCAAAGCCGCTCCCCGACGAACAGCAGCCGGCACCACCTTTCCCATCAATGATTCAGCTTTCGCAAAGGCAGATGGCTGCCGCCGACATCGCCACCATACCGGTGCGCCCGGCACCACCGGCTCCAGCGGCCAAGTCGACAGTGGGTCCGCCCAATAGCGGCATGCCTGGCGACACGCCCCGCGTTGAAGGTGGGGGGCCGCATGGCGAACCTCTCTATGCCGCCTCCTGGTATCGCAAGCCTTATGATGATGAGTTGCGCGGATATTTGTCCACGGCGCGCGGGCCGGGCTGGGGCTTGATCGCGTGTCGCACCGTACCCGATTATCGCGTGGAAGATTGCGTCCCCGTTGCCGAATATCCTCAGGGATCGAACATCGCGCACGCCGTGCTGGCCGCAGCCTGGCAGTTCCGCGTTCGCCCACCACAACTTGGAGGGCTGCCAAAGGTAGGCGAATGGGTTCGCATCCGGATCGATTATGAACTCCGGCGGAGTGAAGGGATACCCTTAAACAGGTAAGAAAGTCATTGTTTTCACGCCGATCCGTAGGCCAGGCGCGCCGGACCGAGCCTTCTCCCTGCCATTCGCAGAACCAAATGCAGCACCAGACGTTGACTATTTCAATCAACCAGGAGGTGAATATGCGCAAGACAATGCTGATCGCAGCAGCGCTTGCTACCACGGCAGGTCTCGGCGGGTGCGCGCGCGAAACGACACGCGATGCTCTACGGGGCGCTGGATTTGGTGGTGCTGGCGGCGCTGTGGCCGGGGCGCTGATCCCTGGCTTAGGTGTGTTGGAAGGTGCGGCCATTGGCGCTGCTGGCGGCGCGGCTGTCGGCGCGGCCACTTCTGAAGGCCAGCGCAAATGGCATCGCGATAGCCGTGGGCGAGAATATTATATCGATAAGAACGGCCGCCGGGTCTACCGTTAAAGCGGCGCGGTCTGACATGCTGCGGCAACGGGCATGGCTAACTTATCCGCCAGACGATCAAGAACATATGAGCGGATCGGCCCGGTAATTGGTGTAGCGGCGGTCCACATTGTTCTGGGTTATGCGATCGTCGCTGGCCTGCAAGTGCCTTTGCCCCGGGGAATTGATGAAGCGGCTCTTGTCCTATTGGATTTGAAGCCGCTTCCTCCCCCCAAGCCGCCCGCCAAGCCTGAGCCCGAACCCACAGAACGGCACAGGGCCACCCCCAAACAAGGTGGTGCTGCGCCGGGACCAAAAGCGCGTCCACTGCAGCAAGCCGTGGCGCCAGTACCCGTCGTGCCGATCCCCCCTCTAATGACCGCAGCGCCGCCACCAATTGCCGCCGGCGACAATCCCGTGGGGTCCGGCGCAGGTGGCGCCGGCTCAGGCCAGGGGGCGGGCGGAACAGGTTCAGGCCGGGGCCAAGGCATTGGCGACGGCGAGTTCACTAGCGCCCGGCAGATCCGCGGTCGCTTCCGCAACTCCGACTTCCCGGCCTCCGCCAAGGGCGCGGGTCGGCTCAAGATCGGCGTGCGATACGCGGTTGGCCCATCAGGCGTTGTCGATCAATGCGAAATCATCGAGCCAAGCGGATATCCCGAGGTCGACGCAATGACCTGTCGCGTGATCGTTGAACGCTACCGCTTCAAGCCTGCGCGCGACGAAGACGGGATTCCCATCACCCAGGTGATGGAAGAGGATTATTCCTGGACGATGGATTAGGAAAGCTTGGCGGCCTGAGCCGGCTCAACTTGAAGCGAGAAGTTTACCACCTCGGTCAGCCTTCCGCCGTTCGTTTCGGCACCCGGTTGAAACTGCCGTAAAAGCAGGCGATAGCAGCGGCGTGCACAAAATTTATCCCATCATCGCCGCTTTTGTCCTCGGACTCATTTCTGCCATCGGATTCGCGCCGCTGGGAATTTGGCCGCTGACCCTGCTTTGCTTCACATTGTTGCTGCTCCTTGTCGAGCGAGCGGCGAATTTGCGGCAGGCCCTCACCCGTGGCTGGTGGTTCGGGGTCGGACATTTTACGGCGGGGCTCAACTGGATCGCGCATGCCTTTACCTTTCAGGACGCCATGCCGCACTGGTTTGGTTATGGCGCAGTCTTCCTGCTGTCGCTTTACCTTGCCGTCTATCCTGCCATGGCGGCCGGGCTGGCGTGGAGATATGGGAAGCGTGACCAGCGGCAATTCGTGCTGTATTTCGCCGTGGCGTGGCTGGTAACGGAATGGCTGCGAGCGAACATCTTCACTGGCTTTTCCTGGAATCCGCTTGGGGTGATCTGGATTTCCGCACTGCCCCTGGCGGACGGAGCGCGCTGGATCGGGACTTATGGACTTTCGGCTCTGACGGTTCTTTTGGCCGGAACAATCCTGCTGGCGTCCCGGGCCGAGAACAGGAGCTTTGCCGCCGCCACGGCATTTCTCATCGCCCTGTTTGCCGGAGCTGCGCATTTCGCCAAGCCCACCACGCCGCCGCTGCGCCGCGATGTCCCGGTCCGGATTGTTCAGCCCAATATCGGGCAGCAATACAAGCATGTCGAAGCCTATGAGGAACCCAATTTCCTGAAGCTGGCTCAACTTTCCGGCAAGCCGGACGGCAGATCGCGGCTGATCTTCTGGCCCGAAGCCGCCGTGCCTGCGATATTGGATCTGGAACCTAATTGGCGAGATCGCCTGGCCAGCACGATTGGCCCGCGCGAATTGCTGATGACTGGGGGTCTCAAGCTTTATTATGAGATCCGGGGAAAGGGCGGCAATCAGCAGACCGTGCTTACCGGTGCGAATAACAGCCTTTGGGTGCTGACGCCGGATTCTTGGCTGATCAGCCGTTATGACAAGGCGCATTTGGTGCCTTATGGCGAATATCTGCCGATGCGTGGCATATTGCAGCCGCTTGGGTTATCCCGCCTAGTGCCAGGTGATGCAGACTTCTGGCCAGGCCCCGGCCCCGAAACGCTTGACCTTCCGGCGAGCGGCAGTCGCCCTTCCCTCAAAATGGGCGTTCAGATTTGCTATGAGATTATATTTTCCGGCCATGTCGTCGATGAACGCAACCGGCCGGATTTCCTCTTCAACCCGTCTAATGATGCATGGTTCGGAAGCTGGGGCCCGCCCCAGCATCTGGCGCAAGCCCGGCTTCGTGCCCTGGAGGAGGGCATCCCGATCATTCGTTCGACGCCGACGGGCATTTCGGCTGTCATTGCTGCCGACGGCGCGTTGCTCGATCACCTGCCGCTCGGTCAGGCGGGTTATATCAAGACATTCCTGCCGGGTAAGCTGCCGCCGACGGCCTTTGCCCGTATGGGCAATCCTGCCCCCTTTCTCCTAGCCTTGCTTATATTTGTCGTCGGCATTGCGTTGCGTCGGCGGAGCGGCTAAGGGAGCATATAAGGAAATCTTTATATGGTGCATGTTTTCACTGAAGGCATGCCTAAACGCGGGAAGTACGGGAGTATCATGCGCAGTTCCTATCTTTTCACCTCCGAATCCGTCTCTGAAGGTCATCCCGACAAGGTGTCGGATCAGATCAGCGACGCAATCGTCGACCTGTTCCTTTCCAAGGATCCTGAAGCCCGGGTTGCGTGCGAAACCCTGACCACAACCAATCGGATCGTATTGGCGGGCGAGGTACGTTGTTCGGACCGCAACTTCATTACTGCGGATGGCGAACTCACAGATCAGGGCAAGGCGGAGATTGAAAAGGCCGCGCGCGATACCGTCAAGCGCATCGGTTATGAGCAAGAGGGTTTCCATTGGAAGGAAGCTGAACTGTCCAACTTCCTTCACGGCCAATCGGCCCATATCGCCCAGGGCGTGGACGCCAGCGGCAACAAGGATGAGGGCGCAGGCGACCAGGGCATCATGTTTGGTTATGCCTGCGACGAGACACCGGGCCTCATGCCTGCGACGCTCTACTATTCGCATAAGATACTGGAAAAAATGGCCGCCGATCGGCACGCCAAAGTCGTGGACTTCCTTGAACCCGACGCCAAGAGCCAGGTAACTTTGGCTTTTGAGAACGGCAAGCCCGTGCGCGCCACCGCGCTGGTGGTTTCGACGCAACACAGCGCCGCTCTCAGCAATATCGAAGGGCAGAAGAAGCTGCGCGACTATGCCAAGGCGGTTATGGAAGACGTTCTGCCCTCGGGCTGGCTCCCTGCCGACGACGCCATCTACATCAATCCCACGGGCCTGTTCGAAATCGGCGGCCCTGATGGCGACGCAGGCCTGACCGGCCGCAAGATCATCGTCGACACTTATGGCGGCGCGGCGCCCCATGGCGGCGGCGCTTTTTCGGGCAAAGATCCGACGAAAGTCGACCGTTCGGCCGCTTATGTCAGTCGCTATCTCGCCAAAAATGTGGTCGCGGCTGGACTGGCCGAACGCTGCACCATTCAGCTTTCCTATGCCATTGGCGTTGCAGAGCCGCTCTCGCTCTATGTCGATACGCACGGCACGGGCAAAATCGACGAAGCCAGAATTGAAGCAGTACTGCCGAAGTTGATGCGCCTAACCCCGCGCGGTATTCGTACTCATTTGAACCTTAACAAGCCGATCTACGAACCGACGGCGGCCTACGGTCATTTCGGCCGCACCGCCAATGGCGATTTCTTTCCGTGGGAAAAAACGGACTTGGTCGACGCACTGAAGCAGGCTTTCTGAGTAACTCCCAGACTCGATCCTGTTCAGGTTGAACCGGATCGAGTCCGGATTTTGTTCGTTTCCCGCGATTTCCGAGTCGGCAAATGATTCCGTCTGCCTCGAAATCACTTCAGCCCCGCGCCTCTCGCATCAAATGGATGACTTCTTCATCCCCCGTCTGAGTGAAGTCGACATAATGCGCGCCCACGGCGTGAAACGGACTGGGCGAAACCAGGCAAATGATTTCGTCGCATTCTTCGGCAAGCTGCGCCACCGTATCGGCCGGAGCCACCGGTACGGCGAGAATGAGCCGGGCCGGATGGTTCTTCCTGACGCCCTTCAAGGCGGCGCGCACAGTTCCTCCGGTCGCTATGCCGTCATCGACGACGATTACCGTTCGGTCTTCCAATTCCACCGGTTCCGCCGCTCCGCGATATAGCCGCCTTCGTTCGTCGATCGTTTCAAGCTGCCTGCGCATTTCGGACCGAATATAATTGGGGCTGGGGCCGAGCTGGCGCACAATATCTTCGTTGAGCACCAATTGCGGATTTGGCCCGTCGACCACCGCGCCTATTCCCAACTCCTCATGGCCGGGTGCGCCAATCTTGCGCACGAACAAAAGGTCGAGTTCCGCCCCCAATGCAATCGCCACCTCATAGGCGACGGGAACGCCCCCCCGAGGCAGGCCAAGGATGACCGGATCGAGGGCGGCAAAACCGGCCAACACTTTGGCTAGCCGCTTTCCGGCGTCATAGCGGTCCTGGAATTCAGGATGTCCGAACATTGCCAGTCTCCTTTCTTGGGCGAGGCAAGAACTGGCCGAACCATTCGATCGCATGGTCCAACACCTCATCCATTGTTCCCGGCTCCTCGAACAAATGGCCTGCCCCTTCCACGACAGCCAAGCGGCGGGGCGCGTCGATTTTGACCAGAGCCTCTCGGTTGAGGCGCAGCACCTCTCCATCCAGACTGCCGACGATAAGCAGAGTAGGCGCATGCACCTGCCGAAGCGCGTCGCCGGCGAGGTCCGGCCGTCCACCTCTGGATACCACCGCACCAATGCGTCCATCCGCGGCGGCGGTGGCGAGCAACGCGGCTCCCGCGCCCGTACTCGCGCCGAAATAGCCGACGCGCAGCGCTGCCGTTTCGGGTTGTTGCACCACCCAGGCGGTAGCCGTTGCCAGACGCGACGCCAAAAGCGGGATGTCAAAGATGTTATGACGATCCAGCTCCTCGGCAGGCGTCAAAAGATCCAGCAACAAGGTAGCAAATCCGCTTGCCCGCAGCCCCTTAGCCACCTGATTGTTGCGGGGGCTGTGACGGCCGCTACCGCTGCCATGCGCGAATATCACCAACCCTTTGGCCCTGATTGGAATACCAAGCAGAGCCTGCAAGCGGCTGGGACCGATTTCGACGGGTAGGGGATCGTTATTCATGGCCTTTACAGCCCGAAGGGGTAGGTTTCGGGCGCTCCTACCGGTCGCTCAGAACCTATTGGAGTGACAGCCCGGGTCTGTTCAAACCACAGCCAGGCTTCTTCTGGCGGCGGCAAGGACTCGGCACGGTGGCGCAGGGCTGAAACCAGTTCGGCAGAAGCCTCCCTTCCGGTCGTGCTGCGCATGCCGATGTGACCCATTTGACCTCTCCTGCGTGGCTACAGGCTGACTGGTCAAACGCAGGATTTTCTACACGGTTGAGGTGGTCAACCTGGCTAACCAGACAAGAAACGAACGTTTGGCCAAGGGCGCTGTTCCTTAAGAAATGAAGCAAATCCGCCACTTATTTGGCGTTGTGCCGTTGCAGGAAAATCCTTGCTCGCTCACCCCGCAAAGTTGCGCGGGGAACGAAGCAAGTTTTGCTTGGTTTGTATTTCCAGTCACCTATCGATGGTGAAAAGATCAGGAGAAAACCATGATTAAGGCATTTCTCGCCGCACTTACCTTGCCTGCGCTGCTTTTGATCAGCGCGTGCAATACTGTGGAAGGCGCTGGTAAGGACCTTGGAAGCGCCGGTAACGCCGTAGAAGACGCGGCCGATTAAGAAAATTCTTTAACTTGGTCTGCGCATGCAGGAGCCAGGGAGTTCGGCCGTAGCACTCGGAACTCGGCGCTCCTGCAGGCGTAGCGCCATTCTGCGGGCAACGCTTTCTCAGTCGCCCGTCAGGATGCGGTCCACCAATTGTTTGACGGTGGGCACGAAGCCGTTCGAATAGAACGGATCCTGTTTGAAATGATAGGCGCCATGACCAGCGAACATCAGATTCTGCTCGGGATCGCCGCCATGAGCGATATCCTGCAGAGTCTTCTGAATGCAAAAGCTGCGGGGGTCGGCTAGCCGGCCGGTGCTGTTCGTCTCGCTATCCATCCAGCTTGAAAAAGCACATTGGCTAAGGCAGCCCATGCAGTCTGCCTGATCCTTACGGATCAAAGTGCGCTCTTCTTCGGTGACGAACACCAGAGTATTGTCCGGCGTTTTCAAAGCGCTGGTGTAACCTAGGCCATACCATTCGCGCGCGCGCAACAAGTCGCCGCGGGTTACCCAGAAATTCTTGCCCTTCACAGCAACATCAAGCTGGTGCTGATGATCGCCCGCAGCTTCGCCGGAGAAAGCGATCTGCCGTTCCGAACGAGTTTCCAGGCTACGCAGGAACGGATTACGGACTGCGGAGGAATAAAAGCCGGTCGGCGAGAAACGGTGGAGAAGGATGTCGCCTTCGTCCAGCGTTGTAAGCCGTTCTTTCCAGCCCGCCGGGATAGGGCTTTCCTGGGTTAGGAGCGGGCGAGTGCCAAATTGGAAGGCGATGCTGCCCAGTTCTGGATTGTCGATCCAGTCGTTCCAATCGCGCAGATACCAGACGCCTCCCGCCATGACGATGGGAACATCGTCGCTGATACCACCCTCGCGCATCGTCGCCCGCAATTCGCGCACACGGGGATAGGGATCTTGTGGCTGCAGAGGATCTTCCGCGTTGGACAGTCCATTATGTCCGCCGGCTAGCCAGGGATCTTCATAGACCACCGCCGCCAGCCAGTCCGAAGCTTTGCTATAGGCGCGCTTCCAGAGCGCCCGGAACGCGCGTGCCGAACTGATGATTGGCAGGTAGCTCACCTCATAGGAGGCCGAGATTTCGCTCAGCTTATAGGGCATGCCTGCGCCGCAGGTGACGCCGGCCACCATTCCACGCGTGCGTTCAAGCACGCCATGCAGAACCCGCTGGGCGCCGCCCATTTCCCACAGCACGTTGATGTTGATCGCACCCTTGCCGCCAGCGATCTCAAAGGCTCGCTTCACCTGCTCGACCGCGCCGTCAATGGCGTATTTGATGAGTTCCTCATGGCGTTCACGTCGGGTAGCGGCGTGATAGACCTGCGGTATGATCTTGCCCGTAGGATCATAGCTGTCGGCGTTGACGGCCGAAACAGTACCAATACCACCAGCGGCAGCCCAGGCCCCGGAACTCATGTGGTTGGATACGGCAACGCCCTTGCCGCCTTCTACCAGCGGCCACACTTCGCGTCCGCCATAGATAATGGGTTTTAACCCCTTGAACACATTATGCTCCCCAAAGCCTATCCGTTTGCGCCCTTGCAAGGGTCGTCCTATAGCAAGTTTTAGCGCTGTTGCGCGTACAATATCGGCCGCGTCCTACAGCAATGCGTCCGGCCTGCCTAGTGCCTCCCCGTAAAGCTCGGCATAGGCGCGGATCATGTCTGCCTCTGCAAAGGCCCGACGTGCCTTTTCCCGATTGGCCGCGCCGACTGCCTTCCTCAATTGACCATCGCCCCCCAGCTTGCCCAACGCCTCAGCGAACGCCCTTTCGTCACCGACAGGTACGATAAACGGCCGGTTTTCTTCCGCCACCATGCTGGCGACATCGCCCACATCAGTAGTGACGGCAGCAAGTCCCGCGGCCATTGCCTCCACCAGCGAAATCGGGAATTGCTCGCTATCGGAGGAGAGCGCGAACATGTCGAAAATCCCAATAAAGCGAAATGGTTCCGCCATGAAGCCTGGCAGGTGAATGTCGTCCAGACCGCAAGCAGAAGCCTCCGCAATCACGGCATTCCGCTCTGGCCCCTCACCAATGATGACAAGCTGAAACCGATCCTTCTGCGCCGCGACGGCTCTGACCAGCCGGGGAAGATTTTTCACCGGCCGCAACCCTGCGAGCGTTCCTACCAGCAGCTTGCCCGGAGTGCGGACAAGGCCGGGAATGGCGTGTGCTTCAGCCGGCACGCCATAGCGCGCCACATCAATGCCATTGCTGATCAGCCGTATCCTACCGACCGACTGACGCCACGCCCTGACAGCAATGCGCTGAAGCTTTTCTGAAGGCACCACCAATGCATGTGCACTGCTGAGGCCCAACCGCCGAAACAAATTCCGGCCGGCCTTAAGGCCATTCACCTCATCGCTGTTAAAGCCATCCTCATGATGGATTAGCGGCGGCAACTTCATCGATCGGGCGAACAGCCGGTGGGCCATGGCTCCGTCCATCGCGCCCCAATTATAGCTGAGCACCAGATCAAAATATTTCATATAAGCAGCAAGTTGCCGATACCGCGCCAGCGAAGGCCTGCCCGCAAGCGCGGGGGCGTCCGTGGGAAAGCCGACCGCTACTCCCGGCGCGATCGCCTCTCGCGCGCCCAGCTGATCGGGCGCTCCGCTCATTATGCGATGCTCGGCCCTGCCCTCCCAGGCATTCATCAGCCTCACCGCCCGCGCCTCCTTGCCGCCCAGCGAAAAGCTGCTGTGAAGATGCAGGATACGGGCTGGCCGCGTCATTCCGCTCAGGCGCCCTGCAGAATCTGCTGCAGCAACCAGTCGACTCCCTCGGCTGCCTCGGGCTCATCCAGCACCGGGGCATGACCAACATCGGGTACTGTCACGATCTTGACCATGCTGAGCCGCGCCGCCATGTTCCGCACCGTCGCTTCACTCAAAAGGTCGGACCGTTCGCCCCTCACCAACAGGACCGGCACGTCCTTCAGCGCTTCCAGCGTCGGCCACAGATCCACGCCTGCTTCGCCCCCCGGCATCCGCAACGGTTCGGCGATCCGCATATCATAATCAAGCACGATGCGCCCGCCGCTGGTCAGGCGATACAGCCGTTTCGCCATGTCCAGCCAATCTTCCAGGCCATAGCGCGGATAGATATCCGCGTTGTTTTCCCCCAGCGCACGTGCCGCATGCACCCAGGTGGGATAGCTCCCCCCTGATCCGACATAGCCCTTGATCCGCTCAAGCCCCGCCTGCTCGATCACCGGCCCAATATCGTTCAGAAGCGCTCCTGCAATGCGCTCCGGTCGCGTCGCCGCCAGCAGCATCGTCAATATTCCGCCCAGCGACGTACCGAACGCGACAAAGCGGCTCACCGCCAGATCGGCCAATAGCCGTTCTATATCCTGCAGATAAGTAAGGGGCGCATAAGTCATGGGGTCCTTGGCATAAGCGCTGTCGGCACGTCCCCGCATCTCAGGACAGATCAGCCGCCAAGTCCCCGCAAGTCGGCTGGCCAAGGCATCGAAATCGCGCGCATTTCGGGTGAGCCCATGGAAACAGAAGATAGGCGGCCGGTCAGAGGGTCCTGCATAGTCGCGGTAATGCAGCCGCAGGCCGTCGTTGGACCACCAAAATCCGTCTTTATAGTCGGCCAAGCTTGAACCTTTCGCTGTTCATGCCCCATATCGCCTTATGACGATCCAGCCGCAAGCATCGAAATATCATCCAGAATCCAAGATTCTTGCCCTGGGCGAGAATATCGGCGATCCCGTCGAGGCGGCGGACTTCCCCAAAACCGTCCTACGCTTCCGCAATGACCGTTGGGCGGAAGCTGTGGGCCTTGGCCACCTTACGGACGAACAGTGGATAACGCATTTCGGCCGGTTCCAGCCGCTGGAAGAAACTCTTCAGCAACCGCTCGCCCTGCGGTATCACGGACATCAATTCCGCGTGTACAATCCCGACATCGGCGACGGCCGGGGATTTCTTTTCGCTCAGCTTCGCGATTCTGGCGGCCGCCTGCTCGATCTTGGCACCAAGGGATCGGGCCAGACCCCTTATAGCCGCTTCGGGGACGGCCGCCTGACGCTCAAGGGCGGGGTTCGCGAGATATTGGCGACTGAAATGTTGGAGGCCCTTGGCGTAAACACCAGCAAGACCTTCTCCCTGATTGAAACCGGGGAAGACCTGGTACGCGGCGATGAGCCTTCCCCCACCCGCTCATCGGTGCTCGTACGTCTGAACCACAGCCACATCCGTATCGGCACGTTTCAACGAATCGCGCTGGAGCAGAACAAGGAATTGATGGTCCGTCTCATCGATTATTGCCTGGAAAACCTGCTCCAGCCTGCTCCCGAAGGACTTCCGCCCCCAATTGCGCTTATGCGACAGGCGGTGAATAACACAGCCGATCTCGCCGCTTCCTATATGGTCGCCGGCTTCGTTCACGGCGTACTTAACAGCGACAACATCAATATCACCGGCGAAAGCTTCGACTATGGCCCCTGGCGCTTCACTCCGCTTTGGGAGTCAGGCTTTACCGCCGCATATTTCGACCAGACTGGACTTTACGCCTTTGGTCGCCAGGCCGAGGCCATTCACTGGGATGTCGCGCAACTTGCCGTCTCATTGAGGCTCCTTTGCGATTCCCAGCCTTTGATCGCAGAGCTGGAGCGCTTCCCGGATCTTTACCAAAACGCCCTCATCGCGCATTTCTTCCGCCGCCTCGGCCTCGCGCCGGGCGAAAGAGATTCATCCCTGCAGTTCATCGAAACCTCTGTACAAGCCATGGCCGCTTCGAAGACGCAGATCGACCGTTTCTTTTTCGATTGGCGGCATGGCAAGCCCCAGCGGGCCGACAGCTATGCCGGCGACACATGGGACAAGCTTCGCGCGGAGATCAATGCTTTCGCCCCCACCGGTACGCGCGATCATGCCTACTGGACCGACGAAGCCCCTTGTTCCATGCATATCGAAGAGGTCGAAGCGATCTGGTCCGCCATCGCAGAGCGCGATGATTGGGCACCGTTGCGCCATAAGGTAGCGGCCATTCGGCGGATGGGCGCGGCGCACAAGAGTTGACGACCTCTATCGTCCAGGCCGGAGTTCAGGCGCCTCACTAATCCCTGGCGCCCAATGAAATTTGCGCTACATCGCACTATATGAACCGCATGACGCTCGGTACGGCATCCCATGTCCCAGCTCACATCCACTGAGCCCGCCACCGGCGCTACGCTTTGGTCCGGCAAAATCAGCGACGTAAACGCCGAAGTTGCGCTCGCCCGAGCGGCCTGGCCAGAATGGGCGGCCCAATCGCTGACCAGCCGCATCGAGATCATGCGCCGCTTCGCCAATCTGGTCCGCTCCAAGAACGGGAAGCTCGCCGACCTCATCGCGCGGGAAACCGGCAAGCCCGTTTGGGAAGCGCTTACCGAAGTCGACGCGGTCATCAACAAAGTTGAAATTTCCGTCTCCGCCTATTCCGAACGCACCGGGCAGAAGCGGCTTGAAGGCACCATGGGCGACCGTACCGCCGTGCGGCATAAACCCCATGGCGTGATGGCGGTTCTGGGTCCATACAATTTCCCGGCGCACCTGCCGAACGGTCATATCGTTCCCGCGCTGATCGCCGGCAATGCCGTCATCTTCAAGCCTTCTGAAAAGACGCCTGCGGTGGGCGAGATGATGGTCGATCTCTATCGCGCCGCAGGCGTCCCGGACGAAGCGATCCGCTTGGTGGTGGGCGGCCCGCTGGAAGGAAAGGCGTTGACCGCTCATCAGGATGTCGACGGAATATTGTTCACTGGGTCCGCACAAACGGGCATCGCCATCAATGTCCAGCTTGCCAGCCAGCCGAACAAGATCGTCGCGCTCGAAATGGGCGGCAATAATCCCATTGTGGTTTGGGACACGCTGGACATCCACACGGCAGCAATAGTCGTGGTCCAATCAGCCTTCTTGTCGGCAGGTCAGCGTTGCACCGCGGCCAAGCGCTTAATCGTCAGGGACAGCCTCTATGAGGCGCTGCTGGCTGAGGTAAAGACCATCGCGGACCGCCTGATCGTCGGCGAACCCCACAGCCAGCCGTCCCCTTTCATGGGACCGGTGATCGACAACCAGGCGGCCGACGGCCTTACCGAAAGCTTCCTCATCCTGATGAGCAACGGCGGCAAACCCATCAAGCATATGGCTCGCCCGATAGAAGGCCGACCCTTCCTCACGCCAGGCATCATCGATGTCACCGACATGCCGGAACGCCCGGACGTTGAGCTATTCGGCCCCCTGCTGCAGGTCGTCCGCGTTTCGAGCTTCGAGCAGGCGATCGCGGAGGCCAACAACAGCCGCTACGGCCTGTCCGCATCGCTGATCGGCGGGACCGCGCAACATTATGACCAGTTCTGGGCCAATGTCCGGGCGGGCGTCATCAATTGGAACAAACCTACCAATGGCGCGCCTTCCACCGCGCCCTTTGGCGGCGTCGGCATTTCCGGCAATCACCGGCCAAGCGCCTTTTATGCGGCTGACTATTGCGCCTACCCCGTCACGTCGTCCGAATCGGATCAGGCCCGGGCGTCGATTGGGATCGGACTGAGGGATGCCGGCATTCCTGAATAGCAACTTTTGCAACTGCCGGGGGACCGAAAACAAGTCACCAAAACATTTCCTAAGTTGGTAACAAAACATTCTGGGTTGCGATCAGGGCCTTCTCGACGCATCTCCCCACCATGGCTAATGATGTACCCAAGGAACCAGGTCGTATTTTCCTCGTCGGCGCTGGACCAGGCGATCCCGACCTGCTGACCGTGCGCGCCGCGCGGTTGATTTCCACAGCGTCTGTAATTGTGCACGACGGCTTGGTGGACGATGAAATTCTCGCCCTTGCTCGTCGGGATGCCCGGCTCATTTCGGTGGCCAAGAGCCGCAGCCGCCATTCCATGCCGCAGGAAGAGATTAATGCGTTCATCATCCGCGAAGCACAGGCGGGACATGACATCGTGCGCCTGAAAGGTGGCGATCCCTATATTTTCGGGCGCGGCGGCGAAGAGGCCGAGGAATGCCGCGCCGCTGGAGTGCCAGTCGAGGTCATTCCGGGCATCAGCGCCGCCATCGGCTGCGCGGCCGAAGCGCAATTGCCGTTGACGCATCGGGAGGCCGCGAGCGCGGTGACTTTCGTCGCCGGACAGTGCAAGGGCCTGACGGATCAGGACTGGTCGGGCCTTGCAGGCAAGGGCCGTACGCTGGTTATTTACATGGGCATCGCGACGGCGACAGACATTGCCGACAAGCTGATGGCGGACGGCCTGTCCCCCGACACGCCGGTTGCAGTGCTGGAAAAAGGTACGCGGAGGGACAGCCGCGCCATGCGGACCTTGCTCGCTGACCTCGGCGGCCTTATGGCGCGCGAGCAAGTGAAGAGTCCTGCGCTGATCGTCGTCGGCGAGGTTGTGCTTCGCTCCAATGCGGAAGAAAAACTGGCCCAATGGGCCATACAGGCGGAGAAACTGGCGTGAGAATATTGACCGGCAATGACCTGAAAACAGGCGATGTCATCTGGTGGACTGGTGAAGGCTGGTCGCGGCATCTGGCGGAAGCGGTCGACGCTGGCCACGATGCGGAATCCATTCTCGCACGCGAAGACGCCGAACGCCGCGTCAATGCGGGCTATGTGGTGGAGGCGGAACTGACCGGCGATGGCCCCATGCCGCTCCACATCAAGGACCGCATTCGCGCCAGCGGCCCGACCGTCCGTGCCGATCTTGGCATCAACGCCTCCATTCCCATCGTAAGGGCCTGAAGACCATGTATCGCTACGACAATTACGATCAGGCAATCGTCAATCGCCGCGTCGAGGAATTCCGCGATCAGGCCCGTCGCCGGATGGCCGGCGAACTGACGGAGGAGCAATTCAAGCCGCTGCGGCTGATGAACGGCCTTTATCTCCAATTGCACGCCTACATGCTGCGCGTCGCCATACCCTATGGCACGCTCAACAGCCGCCAAACCCACATGCTGGCGCATATCGCCCGCAAATATGACCGGGATTACGGCCATTTCACCACGCGCCAGAACATCCAATACAACTGGATCAAGCTGGAAGACGCGGCCGACATCCTTGCCGATCTCGCGACGGTGGAAATGCACGCTATCCAGACCAGCGGCAATTGCATCCGCAACATCAGTTCGGACCAATATGCCGGAGTATCCGCTGACGAGGTGGCCGATCCGCGCCCCTGGGCGGAACTGCTTCGCCAATGGTCCAGCTTTCACCCCGAATTCAGCTATCTGCCCCGCAAATTCAAGATTGCGGTGATCGCTTCGAAGGAAGACCGCGCCGCCATGCGGCTGCACGACATCGGTATCGAACTCGTAAAGCGCGATGGGGTTATCGGCGCTCGCGTCTTCGCTGGCGGCGGCATGGGCCGCACCCCGATGGTGGGACCGGAAATCCGCGACTTTGTTACCGAAGACGAACTGATTTCCTATCTGGAAGCATGCTTGCGCGTCTACAATCGCTACGGCCGCCGCGACAACAAGTTCAAGGCACGGATCAAGATCCTGGTCCACGAACTGGGCGTCGATGAATATCGCCGCCAGGTCGAAGAAGAATTTGCCCAGATGAAGACACTGGGTCTCAATCCGCCGACTGCCGAACTCGACCGCATTCGGGGATATTTCGCCGACCCGGCTTATGAAACCGGCCTCGCCGATGACATCGATCTCAGCGATCCCGATTTCGCCATCTGGGTTCGTCAGAATGTGGCCGCCCACAAGCAGCCTGGTTACGCCATCGCGACAATCAGCCTGAAGCCTGTCAGTGGCATTCCGGGCGACGCTTCGGCGGACCAGATCGACCTGATCGCCGATCTTGCCCAGCAATATTCGATGGACGAACTGCGCGTCACCCATGCGCAGAACATTGTCCTGCCCTATGTGAAAAAGTCGGATCTCTACCCGCTTTGGCAAAAACTGGACGCAGCGGGACTTTCGCCGGCGAACCTTGATCTCATCACCGACATCATCGCTTGCCCTGGCCTGGATTATTGCAGTTTGGCCAATGCCCGTTCGATCCCCGTCGCGCAAAAGATCAGCGAACGCTTCGCCGATCTCGACCGGCAGCGCGATCTGGGCGAATTGAAGCTGAAGATTTCAGGCTGCATCAACGCCTGTGGCCATCACCATGCGGGACATATCGGCATTCTTGGCGTCGACCGGAAAGGCACCGAGAATTACCAGCTTCTCTTCGGGGGTTCGGGAGCGGAGGATGCGAGCCTCGCAAAGATCGTCGGCCCGGGTTTCGATGAAGACGGCATCGTAGACGCGGTCGAAAAGGCGACGGACGTTTACAAGGCGCTACGTCAGGACGGCGAACGCTTTCTGGACACTTATCGGCGCGTCGGCATGGAGCCGTTCAAGGAGGCTATTTATGGTTGATTTCCTCTCCTTTCGGGATGGTGACGTGGCCACGCAGGAACCGACTGTCACACTGGAGTCTTTCCAGGGCCAGACCAACGCAACAGCGGTCCGGATCGAGCCGGGCGACGATGCGCGTGAGTTGCTCCCTTATCTCGATCGCATTTCGCTGGTTGAGGTGAGCTTCCCCGTGTTCGGCGATGGTCGCGGCTATTCGGCCGCACGCATTCTGCGGGAAGCCGGTTATACCGGAGAGCTCCGCGCCGTGGGTGACGTTTTGGTCGATCAACTGCCGCATATGCGCCGCT
Organism: Rhizorhapis suberifaciens; assembly: GCF_014200045.1. GTDB lineage: Bacteria > Pseudomonadota > Alphaproteobacteria > Sphingomonadales > Sphingomonadaceae > Rhizorhapis > Rhizorhapis suberifaciens. The sequence goes on along the minus strand of NZ_JACHOV010000001.1, from coordinate 87,156 downwards.
GCGGCTTCGACAGCTTCGTGCCCGACGTACCTTTCGATGCTGACGTGGTGAAGACATCTCTTGAGCGCTATGAGCATGTCTACCAGAAGACCGTTGATGGCCGGGAGCCCGTATGGGCGCTTCGTAATGGCTGAAGCTGCTCGGAAAATCGACGTTATCGACGCCCGCCCCAGCTTCACACAGGCTGCCGCGGACGCCCTCAATGCCCGTTTCGAAGGTGTCGGAACGGAAGAAATGCTCCGCACTCTCTTTTCGGAGGGCATGCTGGGCAAGGTAGCGGTCGTTTCCTCCTTCGGCACGGAAAGCGCCGTTCTGCTGCATCTGGTGGCGCAGGCGGATCGGACCGTTCCCGTGATCTTCGTCGATACGCTGAAAATGTTTCCGGAAACCCTGGCATATCGGGATACGCTGATCGACGCCTTCGCGATCGAGAACAGCTGGGTGGTCACGCCCGATCACGACGCGCTTGCTGCAAAGGACAATACCGGCCTGCGCTGGTCCTATGATCCCGACGGCTGCTGCGAAATCCGCAAAGTGGAGCCCCTGGCCCGCGCCAAGAACGGTCTCGATGCATGGATTTCAGGCCGCAAGGCGTTCCAGTCGCAGACCCGCCAGAATCTGCCCCGATTCGAGGTGGAGGACGGACGCCTGAAGCTCAACCCGTTGGGCGACTGGACCAAGGAGGATCTGGAGGCCTATTTCATAAGGCATCAGCTGCCCCGTCATCCCTTGGAGGAGCAGGGTTATCTTTCCATCGGCTGCGAACCCTGCACGTCCAAGGTCAAGCCCGGAGAAGATCCCCGCGCTGGTCGCTGGCGCGGTTGGGACAAGGTGGAATGCGGCATCCACACGCCATCTACCCCTATCGGCGATCCCGAGGACCCCGCCAACCAGCCTGTGTTCTGATTATCTCCCCTCCCGCGAGCGGGAGGGGAACAAGTCAATCATAACTTAAAGCGCTATAGCCATCATCAATATGGTCGCTGAACTTTGTGATCTTCGCATCGAAGCGTAACTTGACCTTGCCTGTCGCGCCATGGCGCTGCTTGGCCACGATCAGTTCGGCCAAGCCGAAGACCCGCTCCATCTCCATCGCCCATTTGGCGTGATCGTCAAAGCTCTTCGCATCGTCGCCATCCATTGGCCGGCGCGGTTCACGGGCGGCGACATAATAATCCTCACGAAAAACGAACATGACCATGTCGGCGTCCTGCTCGATGGAGCCTGATTCACGCAGGTCCGAAAGCTGCGGCTTCTTGTCTTCGCGCTGCTCCACGGCACGGCTGAGCTGTGAAAGCGCCATTACCGGCACGTTCAGTTCCTTCGCCAGTGTCTTCAGGCCGCGGCTGATCTCCGAAATCTCCTGCACACGATTATCGCCCCCTTTTGAGGAACCCTGCAGCAGCTGCAAATAATCCACCACGATGAAACCGATATTGTGTCGTCGCTTCAGCCGCCTCGCCCGCGTGCGCAAAGCCGCAATCGTCAACCCTGGCGTATCGTCGATGAAAAGAGGCAGGTTTTGCAATTCCCGCGCCGCGCGCGACAGATTCTGGAAGTCCGCACGGCTGATCTTGCCCATGCGCAGCGCCTCGCCGCTGATCCCCGACTGTTCGGCCAATATACGCGTCGCAAGCTGATCCGCAGACATTTCCAGGCTGAAGAAGGCGACTGGCGCACCCATATTCTTGGCGTCATCAATTCCATCGTCCTTGTCACGGACGTAGCGGATGGCGGCGTTATAGGCGATGTTGGTGGCAAGCGAGGTCTTGCCCATGCCCGGCCGGCCGGCAAGGATCATGAGATCGCTATTATGCAGGCCGCCGATCTTCTCATTCAGGCCAGTTAAACCCGTTGTGATACCCGACAGGTGACCGCCGCTGGAAAAGGCGCGTTCAGCAACTTGCACCGCCATGGTACTGGCCTGCAGGAAGCTCTTGACGCTACCGCCCTCGCCCTCGCCCTCGGAAACACGGTAAAGCGCCACTTCCGCCGCTTCGATCTGGCCCAGCGGATCAACGTCCTCACTTGTATCGAGCGCCTTCTCCACCAGTTCCCGACCGACGCCCACCAACTCGCGCAGCAGGGCCAGATCATAGATCTGCGTCGCAAAATCCCGCGCGCCGATCAAGGCAGCGCCATTGCCCGTCAGCTGTGCAAGATAAGCTGGACCTCCCAGCTCTTTCAGGGACTCATCGGCATCCAGCAATGGCTTCAGCGTCACCGGGTTTGCCACCATGTTGCGATCGAGCAGCTTTAATATTGCATCATAGACCCGGCCATGCACCGGCTCGAAGAAATGCTCTGAGCGAAGCTTCAGCTGCACATCCTCTGCGATTCGATTGTCGATCATCAACGCGCCGAGCAGCGCCGCCTCCGCTTCCACATTGCGCGGCAGGCTCTTTTCCGTCCCCTCAGACGGCGCAATCAGTCTTATATTCTCGGCCATGTCCCCTCATCTACCGATCAGGCTGAGGAGACAAGAGGCCGGATTTTTTCGCTGTGGGCAAGCTGTGGAAAACTACGGCAGAGACTGTCGACAGCGACGCAACGTACTTTAGGTAAAGGCGCATTTCCCAAGGCTAAGCGCGGGTGGGGGAACAGGCGCGTAAAGTTGCCGCCGCGCTGCCCTGCCAAAAGACGGAAGCCGGCCCTCATCTTCCGGCATCCGGAATATTCCGCGCCGCGCCAGCCACTCGCCTACGTCACAACGCGACGTGGCGGTCACGATGAAGGGGGCCAGCAACAGGCTTATCGCGACCGGCAACAGCCAGACCATGACGCCTGGTCCCGCCACGATACCGGCGAGAAAAGGCACTGCCAGATAAAGGTGACTGCGATAATCCTGGGTGGCTTGATGAAGCGCTATCCCGTCAGCTTCCCGGCGCTGAGGCGACCAGCCGCTTGGGCGGCCACGCAGGATGCCAATCACGGCTATGGTCTGCGCGAGCATGGTGACCGGAGCGATCAAAATGGATAGCGGTATTTCGACCGCCATTGTCCGCGCGATCCGCCCCAGCCCACCAAGCGCCAACTGCCGCCGGCGATCCATGCACAGCCAGGCAAAGGACATAAGCTTGGGACCTACCAGTAGCAGTCCCGTCAACGCTACTAGCCAGGTCGAAGGCGGTGAGCCTAGCGGCGAGTTCGCGAAGATCAGTGGATGAAGCAGCGTTGCGATCATCAATATGAGCCACAAGGGCGAGGCAAGATATGCGGACGCGCCCATCAGCATCTGGAACCGGCTGACCCAGTGGAGCCCTGCCCCGTTCAACAGCCGCAAATGCTGCAAATTGCCCTGGCACCAACGGCGATCGCGGATGGCAAAATCCGTGAGCGTCGGCGGAAATTCCTCGTGGCTTCCCTCCGGCAGTTCCACCATATGGACGGCCCAGCCACGCCGCCGGAGCAAGGCCGCCTCGACGATATCATGGCTCATGACGTGGCCGCCAAAGGGCTCTGGCCCGGATAGTTCAGGCAAGCCACAACTTTGAGCGAAGGCCTCCACCCTTATGATCGCGTTGTGACCCCAGAAGGTGCCTTCCGCTCCCGACCACCATGCGAGGCCAGCACCGGCGACCGGCCCATAAGCCACGCCGCAAAATTGCTGCCAGCGGGCGAACAGCGTTCGTGCGTTTATCACCGTCGGGACCGTCTGGATCAAGCCGACGGAGGGTGCTCGGTCCATGGCGCTTGCCAACTGCACCATGGCCTTGCCGCTCATCAGGCTGTCGGCATCCAGAACCAGCATGTAATCGTAACCGCCGCCAAAACGACCCACCCACTCGGCGATATTGCCTGGTTTGCGCGCGATATTCTTGGACCGCCGCCGATAATATACCGGGACCGTGCTACCTGCCTTAGTCTGTCGGTAGGCCCTATATTCCCGAGCCTCCATTTCGGCGCGGGAATCGCTCAGCACGAAAAAGTCGAACAGCCCGGTCGCGCCCACATCGGCAACCATCGCCGTCATCTTGGCCACGCGTCCGAATATCTGATCGACATCTTCATTATAAATCGGAATGAGTACAGCCGTGCGCTTGCGTGGAAGACGGAGTTCCGGCTCGTCGGGAAGGGTCATGCTGCGGCTGCTGGCCAGGACGCAGAAGCCGGCGAAAGCACTTAAAAACCCGAAGGATACCCAGCAAAACAAGCTGAAATAGAGAAGGAATAGCGCCGCGTCGATAAGGGACGTTCCATCCTCCCGCAGCGGGCTGGCCAAATCGCTGGCAGCCATCAACCCTACCGCCAGGCTGCCAAGCACCAGCAGTAGCCGACGCTCTGTCATTCCCCATGGAGAGGTTACGACCTGGCGCGTCACTTCAGGCGCTTCTTCGAATGATTGGGTTGGCATGTGGATCGGCGTTTCCGGAGGAAGATCTCCAGCTCCAACCAATCTCACAATTTCATCGGCCCGCGCGGCCGGCAACAAAGGTGTCGCGGTCAATCTGTTCAGCAATCCGGTGCCCAGTCTGTTGTCGTCGGCTTATTTTTCGCCAGCGGCATTATCTCCCAACACGGCCCATCTGGCCGATGCCCCGATCGCTGGAAAGCCGAAACAAAATCCGCGACGGATGACGAGAGCATTAAAACAGCTGGTAAACAAAAGTTTCCGTGAGTGCCTCCTGATTCAGACTCAGGAAAGCGCGGATATCGGTCGGTTCACCGTTGCCGCGTTGGATATCAAGGATAAGCCGCCAGCGATTGCGTGTTCCATCAACTGGAAAGGTGCCGCTATTGACCAACTTTCCGTTCGTGACAGAAATAACCGGCTTCACTGGATTTTTGTAGGTAAGACCACCGAATCGCTCGCCCGCGAAATCAACGACGACCTTCGTGACAGCATCGCTCGGCGGCTGGCCGGGGCGCCCGCCCTGCCCTGTCCAGCAGTCAACCGTCCTTGCAACAGGCATCGCCTCCGGCTCGTTGCCGATCCACCGCATCCTGTAGTCGTATGAATAGCGCGATCCTGCAGCGGCGGCAGCTGCCGGGGTCCAAAAGGCGACGATATTATCTTCATATTCGCTGGTCGTCGGAATCTCATACAACATGACGGCTCCCGCACCCCACTTTCCCTGCGGCTCAATCCACAGGCTGGGCCGTTTTTCATAAAAGACGGCGTCATCCTGATAATGATCGAAAGATCGATCCCGCTGCAACAGCCCAAAGCCCTTGATATTGCTGTCGGCGAAGCTGTTCATTTGCGCGCGGGGCGGATTGTTGAGCGGACGCCAGATGCGCTCGCCCCCACCCGTGCGGATCGCAAGCCCATCGGAGTCGTGAATCTCGGGCCGCCAATCCTTTGCCTTCGCGCGATGCCCTTCGCCATACCAGAACATGCTGGTCAGCGGTGCGATCCCAAGCCGTTCCACGCTGTTCCGCAAGTGCAGCGTCATACTGACATCCTGCAGCATCTGGTCAGCAAGCAGGTGGTTCACCAGCCGGTAAGCACCCGTCACGGATGGACCATCCAGCAGGGCATAGACGGTCACTCCAGTCTCCCCCCGTTCCAGCCAGAAATGCGTAAACTCCGGAAACTCTTCGGGACCGGAAATGCCGGTGTTAATGGCCAGGCCGCGCGCCGACAGCCCATATTGATGCAGTGGCCCTGCGGATCGGAAATAGGATGCGCCTTGAAAGGCCATCCAATCGCCCCGTCCCCCTCTGTTCATAAAACGGAAGCCGGAAAAGCCGCCATTTTTGCCAATAGCGGCCATCGGATGCTTCGCCGGAAAGCGATAGAGCGAAGGACTGTAAGCGAAGGGGCGGGCAATGCCATTTTGAACAATATCGATCGAAATCGCTCTCCTGGCCGTCTTGCTCAACGGAAAGAAGCGGACGCCGAAAGCATCGTCATGATCGGCCCACAAGGTCCGCTCCGGGCGATATTCGACATGCTGTATGGCGTCATAGTCCATTTTGTCGAGGGCAGGCGCACCCTTGGGCGGTGCGCGCCACGGCTCACGGGAAAGCGCAAGCGCGCGATCCTGGAGCCATGCCCAGGAAAAAGCTTCGCCGCCTTTCGTGACAGCCCCGGCAAATGCCGGATGAAGTGCCCATAGGCCAGCTAGCCCGAAAACCGCTTCGCGCCGTGTCGCCATTCCGATCCTCTTCATCAGGCCCCCACACAGGGCAGAAAATTCATAACGCTTGCGGACCATAAAGGCTCCATGAACTTGCCTTTGCGCTTTTATCCGTTGATCTCACCCCCGCCCCCCTCGTAGTGGAGGGATCGAATGGCCGATCCGCGCATCATAGACATTTCGCTCGACGAACAGACCATCATCTGGCGCAACGCGGATGTCGAGCAGGAACGACGGATTGCGATCTTCGACATATTGGAGGAAAATCATTTCGCCCCCCAGCGGGAGCATGCCGATGGCTATAAAGGTCCTTACTGTGTCAACTTGCGCGTGGAAGAAGGGCGGCTGGCAATCGACATAGCGCGGGAAAATGGCGTTTACTTGGAATCGGTCATCCTTGGCCTCGGCCGGTTCCGGCGTCCCATCAAAGATTATTTCGCCATTTGTGACAGCTATTATCAGGCGATCCGCCACGCCACGCCCCAGCAGATCGAAACGGTCGACATGGCCCGTCGCGGCATCCACAATGAGGCGGCTGAAGTACTGAGAGAACGGCTGGAAGGGAAGATCGACGTCGATTTCGATACTGCCCGCCGGCTGTTCACGCTCCTGTGCGTGCTGCATATCAAGGGGTGAGCATGGCGCAAAGAACATGGAAGCGGCGGCTGATGTTCCTCGGCCTGTGGCTGATATTGCTTGCCGCCGCGGCCTTGATGGCCGTGCGCTACGCCGAAGCGTGGACGCCCTCGCGCAATAGCTATCCAGTGCAAGGGATCGCCGTCACGGCCGCCAATGGTTCTGCTGAATGGAGAACGATAAGAGCCGAGGGCGCTGACTTTGCCTATTTACGGGCGTCGGCGGGTGCGTCGACCCGTGACACGGCTTTCGAGGATAATCTGACGGGCGCGCGCGACGCCCGGCTACGCTATGGGGCAATGCACGATTACAGCCTGTGTGCGTCCGCCGGCGATCAGGCGACCCTGTTCATTGCGACCGTGCCGCGTGACGATGCCATGTTGCCACCTGCGGTGCGCCTGGATCTGATGCCCGGCTGCTTGCGCCGACCCGGTCGCGCGACGGTCCTTAGCGAACTTAACATCTTTCTGAACCTCATCGAGGCGCATCTTGGCAAGCCCGCACTCATCAGGGTCAGCCCTGAATTTGAGGATCTTTACCGGGTCGGCGAAGGCATTAATCGCACTTTGTGGCTTGAAGGCAATTTCTTCCCCCCCGATTATGCGGAGCGCCCCTGGGTCATATGGACAGCGTCCAACATCAGACGGATTGAGGGGATCGAAAGCGCAGTCGAATGGGACGTGGTGCGGCCATGACGGATCCTCAACAAGAACTTCTCGCGGCGGCTCGCAAAGCCATGGAAAATGCACACTGTCCTTATAGCCGCTTTGCAGTGGGGGCAGCGGTCCGCCTAACAGACGGAACAGTTGTCATTGGCAGCAATTTCGAAAATGCGAGCTACGGACTGTCGCTGTGCGCCGAAACCGTGGCCCTCGCCTCGGTCAATGCTCAGGGACGCTTGGCCGATGTGGAAGCTATCGCCATGGCAGGCGGCCCCATTGACGACCGGGGGGTCATATCTGGCCAGAATGTGGTCACACCCTGCGGCCGCTGCCGTCAAATCATCAGTGAAGCCGAGCAGGTGGCGGGACGGGCGATTTCCATCTATTGCACATCAGCCGAGGGTGATCGGGTGGAACGGTACAGCCTTGCCCAACTCTTGCCTCATGCGTTCGGCCGGCCATTCTTGAAGGAAACGAAGCGAAAGATGCTTGAATGTCGATAATGTCCGATAAGTGGATTCGCGCGCAGGCGCTGGAAAATGCCATGATCGAGCCCTTCGTCGAGGCGCAGAAGCGTGAGGGTTGCATCAGCTACGGCCTTTCCTCCTATGGCTATGACGCGCGCGTATCCGATGAGTTCAAGATCTTCACCAATGTGGACAGCGCCACGGTGGATCCCAAAGATTTCGCATCGAACAGCTTTGTCGACCGCAAGACCGATTGCTGCATCATTCCGCCCAATAGTTTTGCCTTGGCCCGGACGGTGGAATATTTCCGCATTCCGCGCGACGTGCTGGTCATCTGCCTTGGCAAGAGCACCTATGCGCGTTGCGGCATCATCGTTAATGTAACGCCCCTTGAGCCAGGCTGGGAAGGACATGTGACGCTCGAATTTTCCAACACCACGCCGCTTCCCGCCAAGATCTACGCCAATGAAGGCGCGTGCCAGTTTCTGTTCCTGCAAGGCAATGAGCCGTGTGAAGTCAGCTATGCCGACCGCGCCGGAAAATATATGGGACAACAGGGCGTGACGCTGCCCAGACTGTGATATAGTGGCCCGGCATGTTGGGGATTTTCTCACGCAGGAAAAAAATCGCTGAAGCACCGGCTCTTCCTTCGGTGGAGGATGGCCGACGATATTACGCGATTGGCGACATTCACGGGCGGTTGGATCTTCTGGACCAGCTCCTCGACCGCATCCTTAGCGACAGCAGCGCAAGGGGGGACGGCGAAGCCCGGCTGATCTTCCTTGGAGACCTGGTCGATAGAGGCCCTGCTTCGGCCGGTGTGGTTCAGCGCGCCATGGAATTGGCGGAGCTCGGAATTCAGAGCGACGAAGGCACCGTGCGCTTCCTAAAGGGAAACCATGAGGAAGTTTTCATTCGCGCGGCTCGCGGGGACGTCCAGTCGACTCGTTTTCTCACCCGTTTCGGTGGGCGGGAAACAATGCTTAGCTATGGCCTTGGCGCCGATGACTATGAAAGCATGGAGGCTGAGCAGCTCACCGACTGGATGTTGAACAATGTTCCCAGAGTCCATATCGATTTTCTGGACAGTTTTGAAGATCTGATCGAGGCAGGCGATTACGTGTTCGTCCACGCGGGCATAAAGCCGGGCGTGGCCTTATCGGAACAAGATCCAGCCGACTTGCGGTGGATCCGGGATGAATTCCTGTTCTACCGCCAGCCCCATGACAAGATCGTTGTCCATGGCCACACGATCATGCTGGAGGTAGATGAGCACCCCAATCGGATCGGTATCGACACAGGCGCGTACCATAGCGGTCGGCTGACGGCGATTGGGCTTGAGGGAACGGAGCGCTGGTATTTATCGACAGCAGATCGATAATCATTAGCGCAGTTCCACCCAGACCGGCGCATGATCGCTGGCTTTTTCCCGGCCTCGATATTCCTTATCCACTTGCGCGTCGATCAGCCGGTCCGCCGCAATGGGACTCAACAGGAAATGGTCGATGCGAAAACCGGCATCCCGCTGCCAGCAGCCTGCCTGATAATCCCAAAAGGTCCACACCCCGCCTGAAGGATACCGCGTCGCCAGCGCATCGGTCCATCCATCCCCAAGGATGCGCCGATAGGCGGCCCTGCTTTCCGGCTGCATAAGGGCGTCGTTCTCCATGGCCCGCACGGAGAAAACGTCCTGATCGTGTGGAATGACATTATAGTCTCCAGCCAGCACCGCCGGGATTTCCTCCGCCATTATCTCCGCGGAGCGATGGCGCAGGCGCTCCATCCAGCGCAGCTTATAGTCGAACTTGGGACCCGGTTGAGGATTGCCGTTGGGCAGGTAAATGCTGGCGACCCGAACGCCGTTTACGTCCGCCTCGATATAGCGGCTATGCTCGTCCTCCGGCTCGCCCGCGAGGCCGCGTGTAACTTCGATCGGATCTATGCCGCGCGCCAGAATGGCAACGCCGTTAAATCCCTTTTGCCCATGCCAGATACACCCATAGCCGGCATCGCGAATTTCCTTTTCCGGAAACCCTTCGTCCGCCGTCTTGATTTCCTGAAGACACGCTACATCCGGCCGGGTTTCGGCTATCCATTCCAAAAGACGCGGCAGGCGCGCCTTGATGCCGTTGATATTGAAAGTGGCGATCCGCATGAAAGCTTTCCCAAAAGCAATATTCCGGCAAAACCGAAATAGTTTCAGGCGGTGCTTCTAAACCGAAAAACTGGATCCGCAACCGCAGCCGGACGCTGCATTGGGATTGGTAACCTTGAAGGCTGAGCCGCCCAGATCCTCAACATAATCGACCGCTGAACCACGCACCAGGTCCAGGCTTACGGCGTCAACCACCAGTCTGACGCCATCCTGCTCCACCGTCAGATCATCGCTATCCACCTCTTCGACAAGCCCGAATCGGTATTGGAAGCCAGAACAACCGCCTCCTTCCACCGCTAGGCGCAGGATCGCAGGTTTACCCTGGCGGGTCGCAATGGCGGCCACACGCGCGGCTGCGGAGGGCGTAAGGATCATATCGGACATGTGGGGAAGATAGGGATTCAAAACCAAACCGGCAAGCCAATGGCGCCGGTTGTACTATCGCAAAGCTGCGGTCACTTATTCCCTTTCGGGACCACCCATCGCAATGACCGGCGGCTTGCCGTTCAGTGCCAACAGATAATCGCTGGATTGGATGAAGGGCAAAGGATTGACGGCATCGCCGTCTATGCGCACTTCATAATGAAGGTGGCTGCCGGTGGAACGACCGGTCGAACCCATGAGGCCTATAACCTGGCCACGGCGCACGCGCTGGTTCGGCTGCACGATCAGCTTCGACATATGGCCATAGCGGGTTTCAATGCCATTGCCGTGGTTCAGTTCGACCAGATTGCCATAACCGCTAACCCACTGAGAGCGGCCGACGATCCCATCGGCAGTGGCATAGATCGGGGTGCCGACCGGACCGGGAATATCAATGCCCTTGTGAGCGCGCCGATGACCGTTGAACGGATCTTCGCGGACACCGAAGCTGCTGGTCAGGGTCAGATTGTCCACTGGGCGCGACGAAGGAATAGAAACCGTTGCCTGCAGGCCGCCGTCCATCTTTTTCCAGGAAGCGAAAATTGCACGAAAATCGGCATCAGCCGTGCCAAGGCCGCTCCTGATATCGGAGGCATCATCCTCATGGCTGTCCATCGCAACGTCAGCCATTGCCGGAGCGGCAGCGCACATGGCGGCACCAATAAAGAGAATTTTCAAAGCAGAGAAGGCGTTATTGTCCCAAAGCGTACGGAACAAGCTTCCGCCGACATCGTTGTTCGCTTTGAAAAAGGACATGCAGACCCCGACTTATGCGCGGGGCGTTGCCCCTTTTTGCGACCAATTTTTTAGCTGAGTGGCCCTGGTTTCCCCAACCAAGCCCTCCCGGCCCCGTGCATCCTGTGTGCATGCAGTGGTCCTATCCTGCAAGCGCCGTGTAATATTCCCGCGTTAAACCGGCTTGCCGACGCGCTGAGTCGTTGAACGGAGGCTTTAGAGAGCCCCGAAAGTGGCGGATTACAAGGATTTGGTAATAATTAGCAGCCGATAAACCCCCTCGTCTCGCCGTCTCGTTGAACCATTTCGTCCCTGTTGCGACGTGCCGAATTTCGTCTGCGTAGATTCGCCGAAGCATTGTTGCGGTACGACGGTCGCCCATGTGCTCGAACCGTTCGGCTGTCTGCGGCGTGATATCCAGGGCTCTCGCTTCCAAGACCATCGGAACTATGGCTAGTCGTGCTGCAACGTCGTGGGCCGTCTCTTGCGCCGCCTCCCATAGCCCATCATGCGCGGGCAGCGCCCCATAGAAGCTGCCATATTGACGAAGCCGCCGGTCCAGCAGGGCGAAGTGCATTGCTTCGTCGGCACCCACCCTCATCCAGTCACTGGTAAATTCCGGAGGAAATTCCGCACCAAACCGCGCCACAAGGTCGAACGCCAGATCGATGGCGACGAATTCGATATGGGCCAAGGCATGTAGCATAGCTATGCGAGCCCGTTCCGATCCGCCCCTGCCCCGCTTCGGCATCCGCGTTGGAGGCAGTAATTCCGGCTGATCCGGCCTTGCGGGCCGCTCCGGCAACGACACGCCAAAGACATGCTGCAACCGGCCCAGCCGCCAATTCCTGGCGGCTGCCCTCGCCGCCATAACCTTGGCGGACGGGTCAGCAGTCAGCAACACGGCGCTTGCAGCTTCGCCTACCGTTCGGCGGTGAGCCTCAACCAAGCGTCTTCACCGCTTCCAATACTTCCTGCGCATGGCCGGAAACCTTCACCTTAGGCCAGACCCGTACCACTTTCCCATCACGGTCGATCAGGAAGGTCGCTCGCGCAATCCCCATGTAGGTTCGCCCGTACATGCTCTTTTCAATCCAAGTGCCGAAAGCCTCGCAGAAATCTCCCGTCCCATCCGAAGCCAATTCCACCTTAAGATCGTACTTTTCGGCGAAACGGCCAAGTTTCTTCACACTGTCCTTGGACACACCCAGAACCGCTGCTCCAGCCCTTTCGAATTCTGCCGCCAGGCTGGAGAAATCCTTCGCTTCATTGGTGCATCCCGGCGTGTCCGCCTTCGGGTAGAAATAGAGAACCAGCGGTTTTCCAAGGTAGCGCCGCAGCGTGAAGCTTTCGCCATTCAAATCATCCAGCGCGGTGTCCGGAACCGATTCCCCCTCATTGATCATCTCAAATGTCTCCATGCTGCAAAACTATGGCCTTCCATTGGCTTTGCACGCATTGCCGGGCACGAGCATAGCTTTCAAGCCAATCGTCCCAGCTTTTACAGCCGCACGCGCGGGCCACCAGCATCTTCGAGGCCCCGTCTGGTTCCAGCGCTCCCGATATAGCCAGGCGCGACACGACCAAAAAGCGCGTGAGCAGGTCATGAGCACTGATCAGCTCCGCCGGTAAATGTCCTTCACCTACCAACATCTGCAACGCCTCGTTCAGACACGGAGAAAAGCCACTATCGTTACGAAACTGAGTGACATGGACTAGAAATTCCAGATCGATGAGCCCACCGGCAACGAGCTTTGCATCAAGGGGGCCGGATGGCGGCTTATGGCGCGCAATATCGGTTCGCATCTTGATGGCGTCCCGCACGAAACGTGACAGGTCTCGCTTCATATGGAGCACATCATCTATGATGGTCTGAAGGGCTGTCCGTGCCGACGCCGATCCGAAAACCGGCCGCGCTCGTGTCAGCGCCAGATGCTCCCAGGTCCAGGCGGATTCTTTTTGATACCGCTCAAAGCTGTCGAAGGAGACGGCCAGCAGGCCCTGCGCGCCCGAAGGCCGCAGACGGGTATCCACCTCGTAAAGCGGCCCGGAGGCGGTTTGCACAGACAAGGCATTGCTGATCCGCTGAACCAGGCGATTATAATATTGCGTCGCGCCCAACGGCCTGCGTCCATCGGACTCAGCGCGGAAATCGCCGCTGAAAAGATAAATCAAGTCGAGATCGGACGCATGGGTAAGCGCACCACCGCCTAACCGTCCGAGCGCCAATATCGCCAGTTCGCTTCCAGGAACCTTGCCATGCTGAGCCTCGAACTCGCCGACGGTTGCTTCCGCGAGGGTGAGGAGCGCCGCCTCCGCAATTTTCGAATAGTCGGCAGCAACTTCCAAAGGATCGCGCGCACCCTCGATGATCTGTACGCCCAGTGCAAAACGACGGTCTCCCACCTTCTGCCGCACCCGATCAAGCAGCACTTGATAATCCTCGCCGGGTTCCAGTGCCGAAAACAACCTGACCAGTTCGTCCACTGGCGACTGTGGGTCGAAGGCCGTGGCGTCGATCAAGCCGTCCAGCAATTCCGTGCGCCGCGCCAGGGCTTCTGCAAGAACCGGAGCATGGCTTAGGATGTTGCCCAGCATGGCGGCCAGTGCAGGCCGCGCTTCCAACAGCTTGAAGAAGTTTATCGCGCTTGGCAGACGCGCAATCATATGATCCAACCGATTGAGCGATCCCGGCGGATCGGGCGCTTTCGCTATCGCCGCCATGAGGTCGGGAAGCACGGCTTCCAGAGCCGACAAGGCCGCCTTGCTTCGCAAAGCCCGGAGCGTTCCACTACGCCAACTGATAATGCGGGCCGCCGGTGTCTTCGGATCGGCAAAACCAAGCCCTGCCAATTGCTCGGTAAGCCGGGTCTCATTCATGGACAAGCCGTCCCCCGCGTCCGACCCGATCAGCCCGTCGAATATACGCCCGGTTCGTTCGACGTGCGGCCGCAGCAGGTCGAACAGCTCTTCCGGCCGTTCCAGGCCATGCAGGCCCGCCACGCGTTGAAGCTCCTCGGCACTTTTAGGCAGACTATGGGTCTGCCGGTCCTCTACCATCTGCAGCCGGTGCTCGATGGTGCGATACAGCACATAAGCGGCGTCGAGATCCGCGGCGACATCAGACTCTATAATGCCTCCGCCGCGTAACGCGGCCAAAGCCTCACCTGTTGCCGGCGCGCGCAATTCGGAATGGCGTCCGCCATGGATGAGCTGATGCGCTTGGGCAAAAAATTCCACTTCTCGGATACCGCCCCGCCCACGCTTCAGATCGAAGCCAGGCCCAAAAACTTGCCCCTGAGCATAATGATCGCGAATGCGGCGCGACACATCGGTAATCTGGTCTATGGCCCCAAAATCAAGTGAGCGCCGCCAGATGAAAGGACGGATTGCCTGCAGAAAATAAGTTCCCAGTGTTTTGTCTCCCGCCGCAGCGCGAGACCGGATGAATGCAGCCTGCTCCCATCCCAAAGCCATTGTTTCATAATAGGAAATTGCGGCGTCTACAGGAAGAACGATGGGCGTGGCTTCAGGAGACGGCCTCAGCCGAAGGTCCACGCGAAAAACATAGCCGTCACCATCGCGCGCGCTGAGTAATTCAACCACCCGCCGTCCAATCCGCTGGGCCGCCTCGATCGGTTCCTCGCGCTCCCGCCGAGGCATGGTATTGGGATCGTAAACGAGGATCGGGTCTATGTCAGAACTGTAATTGAGTTCCCGACTGCCATGCTTTCCCAGTGCAATAACAGCAAAGCCGCGCGGCTCTTCGCCAGGCAGCCGCTCGGCAAAGGCGGTATGAATTGCTGCTTCCAACGCCTCGTCGGCAAAGTCGGAGAGCACGTGCATCACGCGTTCGAGGTCCCACGCGCCCGCCAGATCAGCGATCGCGGTTACCAACGCCAGTGCATTGCGGCGCCTGCGCAACATTTGCGCCGTACCGGACGCGTCCTGCCCTGACTGCTCCGCTTTTCGAAAAGCCTCGTCGAGCTTCCCGACATTCAAAAGATCGCTGATTGCCTCATGCTGGTCGGCAAGCCGCGATAAAAACCCGCTGTGCCGCCGCGCTCGGTTTAAAGCATCGGAAAAATTCAACATAATGGGAAATTTCGTCGAGTCGTGGAGTCGCATGGCAAAAGCGCCGGTCGCAAATGTAGCTCGCTTGGTCCCAAAAAAATAATCAGAAACCTTTCTGGGACGTCTTCGTTTGTAAGCCATGTCAAGACGGAACGAAAGTTTATCAGTGCGGCAGCAGGAAGAGGGAAACACGCGTTACCAGACAGTTTCCCGTCCGGTCCCCCATGAGGGTGTGGGCCGGGCGCTTCGTAGCGCCTATCATCAGCCAGAAAATAACCTGCCGCCCGAATTGGGCGATTTGCTGGGAAAGTTGAACCAGCTTCCGCTCTGACTTCGACTAAATGAAGCATGCGGCATGCAGCTATTTTATAGCCGTCCCCGGCTCATGCGATCGACGTCATCCATTATTTCTTCAAGCGCTCCGCCCTCGCTGCTGATCTGCGTACGGCGGGACGGGATCGCGCCGTCTTCCAATATCTGCTCCAGCGCTGCCCTGCCTCTTGCAACGCGACTTTTGATAGTCCCAACGGCAACCTCGCAGATCTCGGCAGCCTCCTCATATGCAAAGCCGCCCGCTCCCACCAGGATCAGTGCTTCGCGCTGCGATTGAGGCAGTTGCATCAATGCCCGTTGCATGTCGGACAATTCAACCTGCTTATCCTGTCCTGCTGGGGCCGCCAGCAGACGGTCCGCCGCCAATTCATCCCATTCCCCCCGGAAACGGGAACGCCGCATTTGCGATAGATAGTAATTGCGCAGAATGATGAAGGTCCAGGCGCGCATATTGGTCCCGGCCTGAAAACGCTCCCGGGCTGCCCATGCCTTGAGCAATGTTTCCTGCACCAGGTCGTCGGCAACATCACGATTGCCGGATAGGGAACGGCCAAAGGCGCGCAGATGCGGAATCACGTCGGCCAACTGCTTTTTGAATTCAGTATCCGAAAGACTCGTGCGGTCTTTTGGGTCGTCGGCAATTTCCGGCATGTCGGTCCGCACGCCTGGCGACTGATCATCGGCCATGGGGCTCCCCCCTTGTTCTGGCGGTCTCATTAGACACCCCCCGGCCGGTGTTGTAAAGCAACTTCATCGCCTTCTTCAGTCCTCAAAATTACCAACCCATTACCCGCAGATCCGGCAGATCCGGGTGAAGAGATCGCACTAAAAAATAAGGACTACAGCCATCAGCGCTACTATCGCCAATAAGAGCGAAATCATCAAAACATATCGCACTATGTGCGGCGTGCTTCCCGACCTGGCATCGGTCTTGCTGATATGGGGGCCGGGTTCCTGCAATGATATCTCTCCCGTAACGTAGCCAGCGACCAACGCGGAACCGCCCGGAGTGTTCCGGACGATGTTCAGCGCTGTATCAGGCCGGGGCCGTAGCCTCATCGAAAAAGAGAGCTTGTGAAATCGCCGCTTTCACCGTGGATCGCTGGAACGGTTTGGTAATGAGGAAGGTCGGTTCCGGCCGTTCTCCGGTCAAAAGGCGTTCCGGAAAGGCGGTAATGAAGATCACCGGCACCGAGAATTTCGCCAATATGTCCTTGACCGCGTCAATCCCGCTGCTGTCGTCCGCAAGCTGAATGTCGGCCAACACCAGGCCCGGCCGTTCCGCCATCGCTTCCCGAACGGCTTCGTCGCGGGTCACGGCGACCGCCGTCACTTCGTGTCCCATATCCCGAACGATGGTTTCCAAGTCCATTGCGATAATCGGTTCATCTTCAATGATCAGGACCTTGGCCCTGGTTTGTGACTCGATTTCACGCAATGCGTCCTGCACCAGATCATTCACTTCAGCCTCCGGCAATCCAATGAGATAAGCGGCGTCTTCCGGCGTAAACCCTTCCATAGCGGTGAGCAGCAGGGCCTGGCGGGACAATGGCGTGATCCGGGCTAACCTGGCTCTCGCCACTTGTTCCGGACCTTCGATATCCTGGGGTAGATCCGGACGATCGCTCATATTGGCAGATCCCCAGATCACCTGAAACGTGCGGTAAAGGCCCAGGCGAGGGTCAATGCCGCGCGGAAATTGCTCCGGTGCGGCAACGATCGCCTCAAGCGTCGCCCGCACATAGGCGTCCCCATGTGCCTGGCTACCGGTAAGGGCGCGGCTATATCGGCGAAGGAAAGGAAGATGAGGTTGAAGCTGCTGGCCTAGCGACATGATCAGATGGAACTCCACAAATGGCACGGGGCCCTGATGGGACGCATAAGGTGGAACGCTGAAAGGAAGTTTGCAATCCCCGCCACGATCACCCTTTTGTCCCGTCCCAAACAAACCTAAAAAACCGGACAACTGCGGAACAAATGAAACAACGAAATGTTTCACAAGCGGTTTGGAAAATTCAATTTGCGCTGAGGCCACGCTATAGGCAAAATGAAGCGGGGAAATTAACCACGTGCACATTGCTAATACCGAAAAAGGGAAATGAATTGGCTTCTGTGAACCGAGGGCCGCGACAGGTTGCAGATATGAAAGGCAAAAGCCAAAACGATGGTGGTGCGCCCTCTTCGGATCGAACGCCACCGGGCAAGGGATCCGCGTCCGACGGCCGATCCAAAGAACCGGGGTTGGGGGATAGTAACGTCGGCAGTGCCTTGCGATCCGTCTATCAGCAGACAATAGACGAAGACATCCCCTCTGAGATGATAGATCTGCTTAAAAAACTGACCTGAGTTGGGGCCGGACGTGGCGACTCTCCACTCTGGCAGGACCTCTACGCTTCCTGTTGCGGACCCGCGCTTGTCCACCGGTGTAAAGACATTCCTCATCCTGACGCTCGCGCTGCTGCCGCTCGGCCTCATCGCGTTGTTCGCCTCGCTCCAAGCGAGCCGGACGGCTGATCTGGAAAAGGCGGCCCTGTTCAACGTTGCCGCGAATGAAAGCGCCCGTCACCTCGTATCGGACATAGCCGCCGACCGCTCCGCGCTGCGGCTGGTGGTCAATTCACTCGTAGCCGACCGTAGCGGCACCGATATCTGCGCGCGCGCTGGAGAGATATTGCGCAACCGGGGCGGGACACGGGTCGACTTTGTAATCTATGATCGACGCAGCCGCAGTCCACTTTGCTATTCCCGCCGTGAAAGCAGCCTTGCCATTCCTGAGTCCAGCCGCTTCAGCGAGGAACAGGCGGACATCCTTCCAGCGCAAAAACAGATGATCGTGCGGACGATGAGTTCCGGTGGCGAAATGGTGGCTATAGCAGTTTACGGCCTTGCCCACCTTGAACGGCGCACTAATCCGGAAACGGCTTTGCAGAGTTACCGTATCCTTTTGAAGAAGGGCAACCGGATATTGGATGTAGGCGGAACCCTGCCGCCCCGCAGCACCGACGAACTCGATCAGGTTACCGCACCGCTTGGCGAAACAGGCGTAACCTTGCTGCTGCGCGTTAAGGAGCCACCGGTAGACATAGCGCGGAGCCTGTCGGTCTTCCTGCCCCTGCTCATGTGGTTTGCAGCAGCCGCGATTGGCTGGTTTGTGGTCAACCGGCTGCTCATCCATCCGCTGATCCAGCTCCGCCGCCTGGTGTCCGATTATCGCCCGGGACAAGTTCTGGAGCCGCTGCGCCGGATGCCAACGCCCGCACAGGAGATCCGGGATCTCGGCCACACCTTCCGCGCGATTACCCAGACCGTAGCCGACCACGAAGAAGAGCTGGCGGCGGGCCTCGAACGCCAGCGCCGGCTTACGCGCGAAGTTCATCATCGGGTGAAGAACAACCTTCAGATCATCGCTAGCCTTATCAACCTTCATAGCCGCTCTGCCCCTACGCCTGAGGCGGGCGAAGCCTATACATCGATCCAGCGGCGCGTAGAGGCGCTCTCAGTGGTCCACCGCAATCATTATGCCGAGTTGGAAGAGCATCGCGGCGTCGGCATACGATCTCTCGTGGGGGAGCTTTCCGTTTCCTTACGCGCCAGTATGCCGGATGATGCGCCCAACATGGCCATTCAAGTGCACAGCGATCATCTTTATGTCAGTCAGGATGTGGCCGTTCCGGTGGCCTTCCTGATTACCGAGCTGGTCGAGTTGGCGACGCTGGTGGATCCCAAAGGAGTGCTCAAGATTTCCGTCCGTTCGGGCGAAGTGGTCCGCCAACGAAAGCACGCGCAACGCGCCATCCTGCGTGTCCAATCCGACGCGTTGCGCGCTTCGGCCACGATGACCCGCTATTTGGACGAACGCTTCGGTCGCATCCTCACCGGCCTTTCACGCCAGCTTCGCGCACCGCTGGAATATGACGAAAAAAAGGGGGAATACGGGATTGCGATCGGCCTGGTTGAGTGAAACCAGGGGTGTCGCAGGTTAACCCGCCTTCCGGAACAGCAACGAAATATTATTCGCGGGCATGTCGATCAGCTTGTCCAGGAATAGGCCATTTGCTGACGCCAGCTGCCTCACTTCATCCAGGTTGCGCAAACCCCAGGCCGGGTCGCGGGACCTGAGCGACTGATCGAAGGCAATGTTGCTGGCCGCCGTTTCCACGTCCGGGCGGACATAGGGTCCATATAGATAAAGCAGACCCTGCACCGGCAGGAGACGCCCTGCTCCCTGCATCAGACCGACGGTTGCCTCCCATGGGCTGATATGAACCATATTGATGCAAAGGATCGCATCCACTTGACCAATGGTCCAGTCTTCAGCGCGAACATCGATGGGCAATGGCGGCAGGATGTTCGACAGGCCCGCCTCCCGCGACCATTCCGCGATAGAGCCCAAAGCATTTGGATCAGGGTCACTCGGTTGCCAGCTCAATGACGGAAACAGATTGGCGAAGTGAACCACATGCTCGCCGCTGCCGCTCGCCAATTCCAGAACAATCCCCTTGCTTGGCAACGCGTCCTTTAAAACCGCTGCAATAGCATCGCGGTTGCGAACGGTTGCCGGTGCATGACGCTTGGTTTGCTCCCCGACATCCGCCGGATGCCAGGGCTTAGGCGCGTCCGTCATTCGGCCGCCTCTTGCAGGCTGGGTTCCTCCCATACCAATACCGGCTTTCTTGCGGCTTGCGTTTCATCCAGACGGCGGCGGGGGGCGTAATGAGGTGCAGAACGGAGGGTCCGGTCACCAGCCCGGGCACGCTCCGCCACACTTCGCAGAGCCGCAATGAACTGATCGAGAGCGCCCTTGCTTTCGGTTTCTGTGGGTTCGACGAGCATCGCGCCGTGCACCACCAGCGGGAAATACATGGTCATCGGGTGGAACCCTTCGTCGATCAGGCCCTTGGCGACGTCCAATGTGGTGAACCCCTCTGCAAAACCCTTGTCGCTGAACAGCGCCTCATGCATGCAGGGACCGCTGTTCCCAAAGGGCGCATCGAGCACGTCCTCCAAGCAGCGCAAAATGTAATTGGCGTTGAGCACCGCATCGCCACTCACTTGGCGCAGCCCATCGGCACCGTGACTTAATATATATGCAAGGGCGCGGGTAAACATACCCATCTGACCGTGAAAGGCCACCATGCGGCCAAAGCTGGCGGCATGATGATCGCCCGCCGTTTCTTCTTCGATCAGTTGATAGCCATCCGCCGTCCGCTCCACGAAGGGCAGCGGGGCAAAGGGCGCGAGCGCTTCGCTGAAGACAACCGGACCACTGCCGGGACCACCGCCGCCATGGGGCGTGGAAAAGGTCTTGTGCAGATTGATGTGCATGGCATCAATGCCCAGGTCGCCGGGACGTACCCTGCCCACGATGGCGTTGAAGTTCGCGCCGTCGCAATAGACATAAGCGCCCGCCGCATGCGCTGCGTCCGCGATATTCTTCATATCCTTTTCGAACAGCCCGCAAGTGTTCGGATTGGTAATCATGACGGCCGCGACATCGGAACCGAGCCGGGCCTTCAAAGCCGCAAGATCGACGCGGCCCTCCTTGTTTGCCGGGATATCCTCCACCTTGTAACCGCAAAAGGCCGCGGTCGCCGGATTGGTGCCATGGGCGCTTTCCGGCACCAGCACGACTGGGCGGGGATCATTTTTGGCTTCCAGCGCCGAACGGATCGCCAGCAGCCCGCAAAGCTCGCCATGGGCTCCGGCCTTGGGGCTCATGGCTACCGCCGCCATGCCGGTCAGGGTCTTCAACCAATGCGCCAGTTCATCGATGACGGCCAGGGCGCCCTGCACGGTAGAGATCGGCTGAAGCGGATGGAGGTCGGCAAAGCCTGGAAGCCGCGACACCTTTTCATTAAGGCGCGGATTATGCTTCATGGTGCACGAGCCGAGCGGGAACAGCCCTAAATCGATAGCATAATTTTGACGGCTTAGCCGGGTATAGTGGCGCACAGTTTCCTGCTCGGAAAGGCCAGGAAGCGCAATGGGCCGCCTGCGTTCGAGACCGCCCAGGCGGGGTGCGACCGTTGGCGGCTCGGCAAAATCGACGCCAGTGGTCTCACTGGACCCAATTTCAAATATCAAAGCCTCTTCCAGCATCAGGCCGCGGTTGCCAGTGTAGGTAGCGGGGCCCGCAGCCTCAGCCGCTGCTGGACGCGTAGGGCGGCCTTCTTTGAGCATGTTCATGCCAAAATCTCCTCAAGCGCCGCTGCCAGCGCCTCGACATCTTCTGCGGTGGTGGTTTCCGTCACGGCAATCACCAGGCCCTGTGCTATTTGGGAAGCATCCGGGAACAGGCGGCCAAGTGACACGCCCCCTAGAATATCTCGATCGGCAAGTTGCCGCACAACCGACCTGGCGTCCTTTTCAAGCAGCAGGGTGAATTCATTGAAAAAGCCATCATTCAGAAGGCGAACGCCGGGAACTTTGCCAAGCCGTTCCGCAGCCGCCACTGCAAGTCCATGATTCAAAAGGGCAAGTTGCCTCAATCCCTTCTCACCCAGCAATGTCATGTGGACGGAAAAGGCAAGCGCGCAAAGGCCGCTATTGGTACAGATGTTGGACGTCGCCTTTTCGCGGCGAATATGCTGTTCCCGAGTGGAGAGCGTCAGAACGAAACCGCGCTTTCCTTCCGCATCCACCGTCTCTCCGCACAGCCGACCCGGCATTTGTCGCACAAATTTCTGCTTGGTTGCGAATAGGCCCAGATAGGGCCCGCCGAACTGCAAGCCGACCCCGATCGACTGCCCCTCACCAACAACGATATCGGCATCCATTTCGCCCGGAGGCGTAAGCGCGCCAAGAGCGACGGGCTCGGTAACCACTGCGATCAGAAGCGCTCCCGCCGCGTGCGCCTTAGCCGCAATAGCGCTCAAGTCGGCAATCCGCCCTAATATATCCGGATATTGCACGACTACGCAGCTTGTGCGGCCGTCAATCGCCTCAATGAGGTTCGCGGCGTCAGTTTCCGCCTCCAGCCGCGGCGCGGAGTGGACGATTTCGTCCCCGGTAAAACGGGCCATTGTCTGCGCCACGGACACATAATGCGGGTGAAGCCCCGACGACAGCACCGCCTTTGACCGTTTGGTGATCCGTCCCGCCATGACGACGGCCTCCCAACAGGCGGTCGAGCCGTCATACATGCTGGCATTTGCCACATCGCAGCCGAATAGACGCGCTACCTGGGTCTGGAACTCGAACAGGACCTGCAGCGTCCCCTGCGCGATTTCCGGCTGGTAAGGCGTATACGCGGTGAGGAACTCGCCACGCTGTATCAGGTGATCGACGCTCGCCGGAATGTGATGACGATATGCCCCGGCCCCAAGGAAGAAGGGCACTTCTCCTGCCGCCATGTTCCTACGCGCGAGCCCGGAAAGATGACGTTCGACAGCCAGTTCGCTGGCGTGATCCGGCAAGCCCGGAATGGCTTCCTCAAGGCGGGCTTCCATCGGGACGTCGGCAAATAGTTCGCCGATGGAGGCGGTTCCGATCCGCTTAAGCATTTGCTGTCGATCGGCATCGGTGAGTGGCAGGTATCGCATGAGGGGCTCTCCGATCACAAATCCTTCAGAAATTTATTGTAAGCGGCTTCATCCATCAGCCCATCCAACTCCGCTGGATCGGTGAGGCGCAGCTTGAAAAACCAACCGTCCTCTTCCGCATCGCTGTTGACCAGGGCGGGTTCGCCCTCAAGCGCGCCATTCACCTCGACGACTTCGCCCGACAGGGGGGCATAGACATCGGATGCCGCCTTGACCGATTCGACGACTGCGGCATCATCGCCCTTGTCGAAGGTCGCGCCTTCGTTTGGCAAATCCACAAACACAATGTCGCCCAATTGGCCTTGGGCGTAATTGGTGATGCCAACGGTAGCGATTTCCCCTTGGACGTCGACCCACTCATGTTCGTCGGTGAAATATCGGCTCATTATTTAAGCTCCCTGGTGCGGTGATAACGGTGTGGTACAAAAGGCATCGCCGTGACCGTGGCGGCAAGGCGTTTGCCCCGCACTTCCAGTTCCAGCTTGCTGCCCAATGCGGCATGTTCGGCAGCGATATAGGCCATTGCTATGGGTGCCCCGAGGCTGGGGGCAAAGCCGCCGGAAGTGAGGCGGCCCACTTCCTTTGCACCGATGAACGCCTTCGCGCCTTCACGGGCGGGCATACGGCCATCGATGAGGAGGCCGACGCGCCTTGTCGAAGTCCCAGAAGCCAAGAGTTCCAGAATGCGGTCCGCGCCGGGAAAACCGCCTTCACTGCGGCGCCGTTTGGAAATAGCAAAGGCCAGATCCGCGCTGATCGGATCAACATTCTCATCAAGGTCATGGCCATAGAGCGGCAGGCCAGCTTCAAGCCGAAGGCTGTCCCGAGCACCAAGGCCGATCGGCTTGACCTCCGGCATTTTGCACAACTCATCAACGAAATTGGCTGCGGCTTCAGCGGTTAGGCTGATTTCAAACCCGTCTTCGCCAGTATAGCCAGAGCGGCTGATCCATAAATCATGGGTGCGCCAGCGGAACGGACCTGCCTGCATGAAGAATAGCTTTTCGACGCCAGCAACAAGCCGCGACAGCGCAGCGGCGGCTTGCGGCCCCTGAAGAGCGAGCAAAGCCTGCTCATCCAGATGATTGATCGTGATTTCGTCAGGCAAATGCTCACGAAGATGGGCAATATCGTCCCATTTGGTCGCCCCATTGACGACCATGTACAAATCCTCTGAGCGCCGTGAGATCATCAGGTCGTCCAAAATTCCACCGTCGGCGTCCAGCAGCAGCGAATAGCGGATGCGACCTTCTTTCAGGCCCTGCACATCGCCCGGCAGCAAAGCTTCCAGGGCGATATCCGCACCTTCGCCGGAAAAGACGAGCTGCCCCATATGGCTGACATCGAAAAGCCCCGCATGTTCGCGGGTCCAAAGATGCTCGGCCAGGATGCCCTCATATTGGATCGGCATCGTATAGCCGGCGAAGCTCACCATGCGTGCGCCATTTGCCCGGTGCCACACGTCAAGGGGCAGAAGCGCGTCGACGATCTCGATATCGTTGTCGTGTAAATCAGTAGCGCTCATATCCGGCTTCGCTCCATTTGAGGGGACAGAGTCTGAACGCACCATTGGCGCCCTTCTCCATCACCCCCTCTGTCACGAAACCTGAGAGCTTGACCGGCGGGGTTGGAGCCCGCGCGGCTTACACCTTCGGTGGGACGGCCTGTGCCATCCGCTTTCCAGAGTGCCTCTTGACGATGCGGTCCGGTGGCCTGAGAGTTTCCGGGGCGGTTGCTCCTTCGGCGTCCTTTCCTCCCTTTTGGGGTGGATCGGATCTCTCCCGCATCGCCATCCGCCCGAATCCGGGCGGCGACATAAGACTCTTCGCTTAGGTGATCAGCACTGTCAATCGTCGCAGTGTAACAATCAGACCACGAAACCTTCCGGCAAGTCTGAACTTCCAAAGATTTCGCGATGGCGTGAGAGAGCGAAGCGGTCCGTCATGCCAGCAATATAATCAACGACATGCCGACTTTTTTGCGGTTCATCTTCGCTGCACCCCTCCGTCCAGCCCTCCGCCATCAAATGCGGATCGGCATGATAGGCGGTGAAAAGATCATTGACGATCTTCTGCGCTGCCTCCGAAGCGGCGAGTTGGCGTGGATGATGATAGAGCGTGGCATACATGAACCGCTTCCACTGCCGCTCCGCCTCAGCCAGTTCAGGCGAAAAGCCGCCTAGCATACAGCCAGCGGCACGCACATCCTCGACCGTCTCAACCCCGGTATCCCGAATGTTGGCACGCGTATTTTCCAGGACGTCATTGACCATCAGGCCAATCTGGTCCCGGATCAGTTCGGGCACCAAACGATTATGGGGAAGGTCCGGATACCGCGTCTTCACCCGGTCCCAACTCGTGCGGACGAACTCCACCTCCAGCAATTGATCGAGCGTGAGCAGACCGGCGCGAATACCATCATCAATATCGTGATTGTCGTAGGCGATGTCGTCGGCAATGGCCGCTATTTGGGCCTCCAGCGAGGACCAGCCGCCAAGATCCAGAGGGAAAAGAGCGTCCACTTCCCGCATCGCCCAGCCGGGGTGGGCGACAGGTCCATTATGCTTGGCCAGACCCTCCAGCATTTCCCAACTGAGGTTGAGGCCGGCCCAGCGTGGATAAGGCGAATCCAGCAGCATCAGGGTGCGAAGCGTCTGTGCATTATGATCGAAACCGCCATGGCGGCTGAGCGCCAGTTCCAGTCCCTCCTCACCAGCATGACCAAAGGGCGGATGACCAATATCATGGGCAAGGCAAAGCGCTTCAGTCAGGTCTTCATTAAGGCCCAGCGCCCGAGCAATCGTACGACCGATCTGCGCGACTTCAAGGCTGTGGGTCAGCCGCACCCGGTAATGATCGCCATCCGGCGCGATAAAGACCTGCGTCTTGTGGCGCAGCCGACGAAAGCTGATTGAGTGGATGATACGGTCGCGATCGCGTTGAAAGGCGTCGCGCGGGCCCCGCGTCTCGCCGCCCGGTTCATGATGCTGTCGGCCGCGGCTAAGGCTGGGCTGGCTGGCATAGGGGGCACAAAAACTCATTTTTCGGCAAGCTTTTCAACTTCCAGGCCATCGGTGCTTTGCCAGATAAAGCCGTCGCCACCCGCCTTCAGCCAGTCCGAATAGAAGCTTTTGGCGGCGGCGGTCGTTGCAAAGGGACCCACAACCATTCGGCGGGTCGCCCCCCAAGGGGAACTCCATGCGTCGCGACCCTTGAGCAAATCAGGATATTTCTTTCGCAACTTACCCATATCGAAAGCCAAAGCCTTCACATCGCGACCCGTCGCGATCTGAACCCAGATGCGCGCCGGGTTCTTGGCTTTTTCTTCGGCTTCAGCCTTTGCCTTGGCTTTTGCTTCTGCCTCGACCTTCGCCTTTGCCTTGGCTTCTGCGGCAGCCTTGGCTTTGATGGCGGCGGCTTGTTCCGCTTTGCGCCTTTCTGTCTGAATGCGCGCGATTTCCGCCAGATCGACCGGTGCCACCCTCTGCGTGCGTTCCGTTTCAGGAACGGCAACGGAGCTCATGATTTGGGCAAGGTTACGTCGTTCCTGCGATATCGCCGGAGCTGTTGGTGCGGGAGTGGGCTGCACCTGCCTGGTCGGCATTGGCTCCTGCGCCGGTGGTCCGATACGTTCGGGTTGGGGCACGGCCATGCGGCTGGTCAAGGGACGCGGCTCGGACGGCGGCAAGGGTGAGGTTGTTGCCGTCCGCGCGGGAGGCGCTACCGGCCGAGTGACGGGCGCGGATTGCGGAACAACGGGCTGAGGCGTTGCGACGGGAGCCGCAACCTGGCGTGAAGGTTGAGCCCTGACCCGGCGATCACGGTTGGACAGGGGCGCCTGCGTGGTCGCATTGCCCGCCGTCGATGGCGTACTGGGTGCGGGCGCGATACCCGCTCCTGCCGTACGTACCGTTCCCGCCGGAAAATTGCCAAAATGCACAGCCGCCGCCCGCTGGATGGGGGTCAGCGAAGGCATGCGGTCCATGAAGGGCTGGATTGCCGCAGCCATGTTCTTGGGCATCATCACCGTAGTGATGTCTCGGGCCTGTTTAGTCTGGCCGTTCATCGCAAGTATGAAGGCACGGTCACGCCACGCCGCCTTGTCGCTTTTACGCAGCAGTGGATCGAGCAGCTTGTCCGCCTCCTGCCATTTGCCGGATATACCCAGCGAAACGGCATATCGGCGGATGAGGATCGGGTCCCGTTCGTTCCGGTCAAGGGCGAGTTGATAATCCTGCTGCGCACGGGCTGGATTGCCGGTGAGGTCAAAGGCAAGGCCCCGATCCCCTGCAATATCCACCTCGCGCGCGCCCAGACTCACGGCTTCTCCAAATAGCCGTAACGCTTCGGCAGGGTTTTCCATGCCGAGCATTGAACGGGCAAGACCCGTCTTCATCCGGTAACTACTGGGCGAAACTTCCTGAGCACGCGCAAAAAAGCCAGCAGCGGCGCGGGCGTCATTAAGTTTCAGCGCCGCCTCGCCTGCCCCTATCAAAGCCTCCGCGTCACGAGGATTGGAGGCGAGCCGCGCCAAATGCGGGCTAAGTTCCTCTGCGCCCTCGGGCTGACGGATCTCCAGCGAAGACGTGCTTTGAGCAGGCTGTGTCTGAGCAAGGCTTGAAAAGGCGACAAGGACGCCGGGAAGCGCTGCCGCAAGAGTTAGCAATTTCAGTGAAAACCGGGTCACAAGCGGGTCAATAGCAAGGGCATGGCTGAATGGGAAATGTATCCGCAGTGGAAGGTGAGGCGGGAGGCATCGGGGATGAGACGAACATCGCTTCGCCTCGGCTCCCCTCTTCAAACTTTAAGATAGCGCCGCCTGAAATCCCGCGCATATTCGCTAAAGCGGCCCTCCGAGATGCTGTTCCGGATCGCGGCCATCAATGCCTGATAAAAGCTGATATTATGCTGCGTCATCAACATGGCGCCCAATATCTCTCCCGCTTTTACCAGATGGTGGAGATAGGCTCGGCTCCAGGTCGAGCAGACGGGGCACCCACAAGCCTCATCCAGCGGCCCCTTGTCTTCGGCAAATCGCGCGTTTCGGATGTTGAGCGGCCCGTCCCAGGTAAAGGCCTGTCCATTTCTTCCGCTGCGGGTAGGAAGCACGCAATCGAACATGTCGATACCTCGTTCGACCGCTCCGACGAGGTCGTCGGGCTTTCCGACGCCCATTAAATAGCGGGGCTTGTCGGCGGGCAGCATTTCGGGAGCAAAATCCAGTGTGGCGAACATTGCTTCCTGCCCTTCGCCCACCGCAAGGCCGCCGACGGCATAACCGTCGAATCCAATATCGATGAGCTTTTCGGCGGAAATCCGGCGAAGTTCCTCGTCCAGCGAACCCTGCTGAATGCCGAACAGGGCCGCCCGTCCGGCATGCTCTTCTCCACTGTCGAACCCCTCGCGCGATCGTCTCGCCCAACGCATGGAGCGTTCCATCGAGGACGCAGCTTCATCACGAGTCGCACCGTTTTTCGTGCATTCATCGAACGCCATGACGATATCGGAGCCCAGCAGCCGCTGTATCTCCATGGACCGCTCCGGCGTCAGCAGGTGCCGCGATCCGTCGATATGGCTGGAAAAGGCGACGCCCTCCTCGCTCATCTTCGTCAACGCGGACAAGCTCATGACTTGATAGCCGCCACTGTCGGTCAGGATCGCCCGCTCCCACCCCATGAAGGCGTGGAGACCGCCCAGCCGAGACACTCTTTCGGCGCCAGGCCGCAGCATCAGATGATAGGTATTGCCCAAAATGATGTCCGCTCCGGCGGCGCGAACCTCCGCCGGGCGCATCGCCTTTACGGTCGCCGCCGTCCCTACCGGCATGAAAGCCGGAGTATGGATGTCTCCACGCTGCATGGAGATCACGCCCGTGCGGGCCTTCCCGTCGCTTGCGGTAATGGAAAAGGCGAATCTCGGGCTCGACATAGGGGCCCCTCATAGTCGGCAGGTGCGGCAGGTCAAATTTGCTGCACGTAAAATCCCTTATTCACGCCTGCGCCGTAGCGTCATATATCAATAGTTAACGCGCTTTTCACCAATTTGGGATTATGTTACAAGTGCTTGTCTGATGCAGCGGGGGGGCCGCTTGTCTCAGTGCAAGAAAAACGGATCAATTCGCTTCCGCAGTCAAAGTCTTTAATTCGGCGATAACGGCCGATAAAGATTTCGCTGCCGGCTGCCATGGACAAGTGCCACGGCTGGCCGTCAGGAGTGCGTAATATCAACGCAACTCGCCCCTGATTTCGTCCGAAGTCTGTCATAGGGACAGGTATAGGGCGAAGGGGTTAAGAAACAGTGTTTGAGGATCCGGTATTGGAGAGGCGGGACTGATTTCAGGCCAGTAAAGTCCCAAACTGAGTCTTCGGTGCAACTATCTGAGTCCGTTAGGCAACAGATTTGGTTAAAAAGTGAGCTAACGAATGTCCCAATTTGGAAACGCTGTTGCATTGCAACAGGGAAATATGCAGTCCTATGGCGTAACGATGTTCCGGGGGGAACCCAATATGATCGAATCAGGCCATTTTAATGCGCTCGACCGGTCCGCCGAAATTGCCAATGACGTCGTCCACGACGATATTGGCATCGACATCCGCGGCAATCCTACCCCGCTCTTTGATCTCGGACAGATGGAGGTCAATTGGGAAGAGGAGCTTGGAACGCTTTGGGCCTATATCACTCCCAATGACCGGCCAAATTACAACATCGGTTTGCTGCGCGACACGATGACATGGCAGACAGAGGCAAAACGGCTGTTCGATCGCCCGAAATCCCCCCTTAAATATATGGTTTTGGGATCCCGCTTTCCGGGCGTATTCAATCTTGGCGGCGATCTCGACATGTTCGCCAACTGCATTGAACGGCAGGATCGGGCCACCCTGTTGCAATACAGCCATCTCTGCGTCGAAATCGTGGACAAGGTTTGGCACTGCAACGACATGAATGTCGTCAACATCGGCTTGGCTCAGGGAGACGCGTTGGGCGGCGGTTTTGAAGCATTGATGACGTTCGACGTCATTGTCGCTGAACGTCATGCGCGCTTCGGCCTGCCCGAAATCCTCTTTGGTCTGTTCCCCGGAATGGGGGCCTATTCCATTCTTGCTCGCCGCATCGGCCATGCTCAGGCCGAGCGCCTCATCATGGAAGGCAAGGTCTACAGCGCCGAGGAAATGTACGATATGGGCCTTATCCACGTCATTGCCGAAACCGGCGAAGGGGAACAGGCGGTACGCGACTATATAAAAGCCAATAGCCAGCGTCACGCCGGCCATGTGGGCGTTTATCGCGCCGGCCGCCGCGTCAATCCGCTTCGCCTCGACGAGCTGAGGGAAATTGTCGAAAATTGGGTCGATACCGCGCTCAAGCTAACCGAAAAGGACCTTAAGCTTATGAGACGCCTCGCTGCAGCGCAAACCCGTCTTCATATGCGTTGACGCTCGGTTGCTGATCCAGCAAGGGCATATCGTCCTTGCCGCTTTGTTCGTTCAGCAGCTTGGAAACCGCCGCGTCGCCCAAAGGACGACAGAGCAGATAGCCTTGTACATTGGTGAAACCAGCTTCGTTCGCATAACGAAGCTGGTCCGCCGTTTCGATGCCCTCTGCCACTGTGTCCATCCGCAGCGCGGACGCCAGATGAGCCACAGACTGGATGATCGCCCGGTCTTCATAGCTTTTGTGGATGCCGGCCATGAATGACTGGTCCACCTTGATGGTATCGAATTTGTAGGACCGCAAATAGCTCAGCGAGCTGTAGCCAGTGCCGAAATCGTCGAGCGCCAGCCGCAATCCGATCCGCTGCAATTCGCGCAGGATTTGGCTGGTTTGCAAATTGTCCTCCAGGAAGACCGACTCGGTCACTTCCAGCTCCAATCGGCGGGCTTTCAAACCGGAAGAATAGAGGCAGGCGATGACGGTGCGCGGCAAATCGCCCGACCGAAGCAGCGCCGGCGAGATATTGACGGCCACCCGGATTTCGTCGGGCCATTGGGCCGCGGCGGCGCACGCCTGGCCCAACACCCATTCGCTGATTGGCCCGATCATGGAGATGCTCTCCGCAATCGGAATGAACTCGCCAGGGGAAACGTCACCCAGCACTGGATGATGCCAGCGGATCAGCGCCTCGCAACATGCAACACGGCCGGTCTTCATATCGAAGATCGGCTGGTAACGCATGCTGAACTCTCCTTGCTCGATGGCCCGTCGCAAGCCCGCTTCAATTTCGCGAACCCGGTGCAACCGCTCCTTCATGGACCATTCGAACAGACTGTAGCGATTTCGCCCGCCATTCTTTGCGTGGTAAAGGGCAAGGTCGGCGTGCTGCAGGATTTCCTCGCGGTCGGCGCCATCCTGGGGCGCTACGGCTATGCCTATGGACGCTGTTACCGCCAGATTGTGGCCGCCGACCTCGAATGGATCGCGGAAATGTTCGAATATGTCTTCGGCAATTTCGGCCGCCTCCTGCCGTCCAGTCTGGCGGCATAGGATAATGAACTCATCCCCGCCGAACCGTGCGAGACTTCCCCGCCCGGCAAGCACTGCTCCAACCTTCTCCGCGACGGAAACCAGCAGTTGGTCGCCCACCATATGGCCGAGGGAGTCGTTGATCTCCTTGAAACGATCAAGATCGATCCAGAGAACCGCCAGCTGATCGGCACTGCTATCCCCTTCTTCGAACATATCTCGGATACGCATATGCATGGCCATTCGGTTCTCAACACCGGTCAGGCTGTCATAGCGCGCCAACTTCTCAAACTTCGCGGCCAGCATCGTCTTCTGCTGTTTTCCGGTCAGCGCCTGGAGGACGATCCTGTGCGTCGTATTGGAGATTTCCGCCATGCCCGGAATCATCAACACCAGGACAATGGACAGAATGCGGTAGCCGGTATCCTCGACCAGCCACAATCCCAGAGCGGTCGGGGCCAAGGCCAGGAAAACCTGTCCCACCGCGATATGCACCCGCCCCGCATTGCGTCCGGAAATGCCGCCGGCATAACCAGTTGCCAGCGAAACGGCCAGCATGTGAATAATGGCATTCTCGCTTCGGATGAGCGCTGCGCATGCCATAAGGCCCAGGGAAGCCGCGTATAGCCAGGCACCCAGCTCATAGGCCAGTTCCCAGCCGCGCGATCCCTTGACCGAACCTTTCATCATGTGCCGATGGAAATAGGTCGCCGATACGACACGTGACGTTGCGACGAGGCAAATGAGCGCCGTCAGGCCGGTCAGCACCCAGTCCTCCGCCACCCGAGCGACGGCGACGCTGACCGCGCTGCCGGCTATGGCGCCGATCGTCAGCGATGTTGGGGAGGCATAAAGGGATTCGACGAGAGCCCGACGGACGTCAGCATTCTGCTGCGCGTCAACTGCTGCCTTGGCGCGCCATCTGCACAGAAGATTTTTGAGGCGCGAGCTCCACATCCACCTCTTAATGGACGAGCAACCTTGTTTTTTCGTTAATTTCAGGAAAAAGCCGGATTACGCACTGCCCATAATTAACAGCTAAATCAATGGGTTATCAGTATTGAAAAATTAATGGGCAAGATTGCGCGCTGACCGTCGTAATTAGGGCAAGCATCTCATTACGGCAGTAACAAACTGGCATCACCATAGCTGTAGAAGCGATAATCCGTCGCTATCGCATGTGTGTAAGCTTCCATCATCCGCTCCCGTGTCATCAGGGCGCTCACGAGCATGAACAGGGTTGAGCGGGGAAGGTGGAAATTGGTGATAAGGCCGTCAGTCGCTCGAAATGGATAACCGGGCGTGATGAATATGCGCGTATCCCCTTCGAAGGGCGCGATCTTGCCCTCCACGGTCGCTGCGCTTTCCAAAAGGCGCAGGCTGGTCGTGCCCACTGGAATGATGCGCCCGCCTTTTTCCCGCACCATGTTCAGCCGCTCTGCCGCCGCCGCGTCGATCCGCCCCCATTCGGCATGCATGTGATGGTCGGCTGTGTCATCCACCTTTACCGGCAGGAAAGTGCCGGCGCCCACGTGCAGCGTCAGCGTTTCGCTGAGCACTCCTGCCGCCGCGAGACGCTCCATCAGTTTCGGCGTGAAATGCAGCGCGGCGGTCGGCGCCGCCACAGCACCCTCCCTTCGCGCGAACATAGTCTGATAATCCTGCCGATCGCGCATGTCGGCCGGGCGCTTGCTTGCAATATAGGGCGGCAGCGGCATTGTTCCTGCCCGTTCCAGCAGGACTTCGACCGGCTCTTCGCCTAAGAAGTCCAGCGTCAGGGCTCCGTCCACTGTCCTTGCCCCAGCAATGGCAGTGACGCCTGCCCCGAAATCGATCTGATCGCCTGTCCGCACCCGCTTGGCATTGCGGATAAAAGCCTGCCATTGCCGCAACCCCGTCCTCTTGTGCAGAGTGGCGCCGATCCGCGCGTCACCTCGCCGGCCCTCAAGCTGGGCAGGGATGACCTTGGTGTCGTTGAACACCAGGCAGTCCCCCCGCCGGATCAGTTCCGGCAAGTCGACTACATGGCGATCTTCCAGGCGCTCTGGTCCCAGCACCAGCAAGCGCGCACTGTCCCGGGGACTTGCAGGGCGCAAGGCGATACGCTCGGGCGGCAGATGGAAGTCAAAAAGATCGACCCGCAATATGGACTCCCAAACTTTTCTCTCACCAAGAGAAAATAACGCTCAGTTCTTGATCGGAGCGTTCAGATCATCCGCGGTGATCTTGGCCCCCGGCTTCTCCGCCGGTTGAGCAGGCAGGACAGCGGGCGGCGTTTTGCCATCCGCTTCAACCGAAGCCTGAACCACTCGCGTCGGGTTTGCCGGCGGCTCGCCCTTGGCAATGGCGTCGACAAACTCCATTCCACCGATCACTCGTCCGAACGCCGTATATTTCCGGTCGAGCGAAAAGCGCGGCATGAGCATGATGAAGAACTGGCTGTTGGCGCTGTCAGGTGAAGACGCCCGCGCCATTGCCACCGTTCCGCGCAGATGCGGATAGGCATTGAACTCAGCCTTCAGGTCCGGCAGTGGCGATCCGCCCTGCCCTGTGCCCGTAGGATCGCCCGTCTGGGCCATGAAACCATCGATCACACGGTGAAAGATCACGCCATTGTAAAAGCCTTGCCGCGCCAGCGTCTTCACGCGTTCGACATGATTGGGTGCAAGATCGGGCCGCAATTGGATGCGCACGCGGCCGCCGGTTGAAAGATCCAGATCCAGCACATTTTCCGGATCCACCGGAACCGAGGCCGGAGGGCTCTGCAGAGGGACCGTCTTTACGTCGGCTTCCTGCGCCATCGCAGCGGAAGCCGCGAACAGAACCGGCAGGCAGAAAAGAAAGGCTTTGGACGGCATGTGAAGATTTTCTCCGGAAAATAATCTGGTGCGGCGAAACGAAGCGACGCCTAGCAAATTGTAAATGAACGGATCATGACGCTTTTAACGCCCTCTCCGCGATCCGTTCGACCACTTGGTCGCGTACGGCCGCAGTCACAAACTTGGATATATCGCCGTCGAAAATCGCGATTTCCTTTACGAGCCGCGATGCAATCGGCTGCAGCGAAACGTCAGCCATCAGGAAAACTGTTTCGATCCGGCTGTTCAACTGCTGATTCATGCCCGCCATTTGATATTCATATTCGAAGTCTGCAACCGCGCGCAGTCCCCGGATAATGACGCTCGCCCCTTCACGTTCGGCAAAATTCATCAGCAGCGAATTGAATGCGACGACATGGATTTCCGCGTCTATCGCCGCACATTCCCGCCGCACCATCTCCATTCGCTCCCCCACGCCGAACATGGGCGATTTAGAGGGATTGTCCGTTACGCCGATGACCAGTCGGTCAACCAGCTTGGCTCCGCGCCGGATGATGTCCATATGTCCCAATGTTATGGGATCGAACGTGCCCGGATAAACACCCACCCGCATCTTGGCTTTGGTCATTTCAGCGGTCCCTTTCGACAACATAATCGGCAATGGCGCGCAGCAGGTCGGCTTGCGAACCATAGATATGCAGATGGTCCTTGGCCTGCTGGACCAGCAATTGCGCCTGCTCCCGCGCGCGTTCCACCCCCAGCAACGACACGAACGTTTCCTTGCCCGCACGCGCATCCTTATTGAGCGCCTTGCCTGCAAGCACCTCATCGCCCTCTACATCAAGCAGGTCGTCCGCGATCTGGAAAGCCAGGCCAAGGTCGCGCGCGTAGCCGCGCAGGCCCGTACGGGCCTCGGGCGGCACCTTTGCCATGATCGCGCCAGCCTCCAGGCAAAAGGAAATGAGCGCACCGGTTTTCAATTGCTGCAATCGGGTCACGGTGGCGAGGTCGAAACTCTCGCTTTCCGCCTCGATGTCCATCATTTGCCCGCCCGCCATGCCAGCGGCTCCGGCAGCACGCGCCAGTTCCAACATCAGGGCCGCGCGAACGAAGGGGTCGTGATGCGTCTCCTCACTTCCCAAAACCTCAAAAGCAAATGTGTGAAGTGAATCTCCGGCCAGTAGGGCGGTGGCCTCGTCAAATGCTTTGTGCACCGTGGGCTTGCCACGTCGCACATCGTCATTATCCATGCTGGGAAGGTCATCGTGGATCAGTGAATAGACGTGAATGCATTCGATAGCGACACCGACCCGCAGCGCAGCGTTGCCATCGATATTGAACAGGTCGCATGTCGCCTGGACCAGCAAAGGCCGCAGCCGTTTGCCTCCGCCGATGGCCGCATGGCGCATTGCTTCGTAAAGGCGGCGGCGGGAATCCTGGGGAACGGCCAGCAGATGATCGAACTGCCCATCGATATCGCGGGTGATACGCTCGATGGCGAGACCAAGGCTGACGCCCCCGTTCAACGGCTTAATCCGCCTCGAAGGGCTCTATGCCCGTAACGCCGCCGTCATTTCCCAGGGTGATCTTGTCGATCCGGGCCTGGGCATCGGCAAGCCGTTTTAGGCATTGCGCCCGCAACTTGTCGCCCTCGGCATAAAGGGTGATCGACTGATCCAACGGCACATCGCCGCTTTCCAGCTGCTGCACGATCGCCTCCAGCCGCTTCAGGGCATCTTCGAACGACAGGGATGAAAAGTCCGTTTCTTCCGACATGCTCTTGCAATGGCGGTGCCGCTGGCCGGGGTCAAGTGGGTGCGAACATGGCGGCTCGGTTACGCCCCTCTTTTAGGGTGAGTAAGCACAAACGATCCAGCGGGCGCAACTTTGTTGCAACCAGTGGGAGCGTCGAGGGGCGACTCACCATTTTTTCCTGCGATTAGGCCGTAAAGGGGATTGACGGCGCGCTTCCTAATAGCAAAGAACGCGCGCTATGAACGTTTATATTTTACCCCTTACCGCCGCTGCGGCCCTCATGACCCTGACGGCCTGCGGCCAGTCTCAACCCGAAGTCGTCGACAACAAGGCGCCTGACCAAATTGCTGAGCAGGCGGCTCAGGCTGCTCCTGTGGCACTTCCGCCAGCAGTCAAGGACAGCCGCAGCTATCGCTGCAAGGACAACAGCATCATCTATGTTGACTTCCTTGCCGACGACAAGTCCGCCAATCTGCGCACCGACAAGGCAGGCACGCCGACCGCGTTGAAAGCGGATTCTCCCGGCCAGCCATATAAGTCGGATGGTTTCGAAGTTGTCGGCAGTGGAACGGCGATCACTGCGACTATTCCTGGCAAAGGCACTCAGGATTGCAAGGCCTGAGCCTTTTCGTTCATTGACAGATCAGAATAAAAGGCCGGAGATCAAACTCCGGCTTTTTTGTTTGCGAGTTTAATTCAGCCGCTATTGCCGCTATCGCCGCTATACTCGCCTGATCCAGAAACTGCCGGGCCTGGCAGAGGGCTTTTGCAACATCCCTGGCAGAATTGCCCGCAAGCACGCATTATACCGTTTGGCGAGCCAGTTGCTCGCGACCAGAATCCCATAGCCGGCATTCATGGAAAGAAAGGCCTCAAGCAGATATTGTTCGTTCCAGAGCACCTTGCGGTCGAATATCCACTCTTCCGGATAGTCCGCAGGCGTAAAAATGTCATGGATATGTACAAGGACCCCGGACTTCAGGGTCGGCAATATCTGCAGAAATTCGAACAGCACATCACCTTGAGGCCGGATGACGTGACTTGAATCGATGAAAAGAATGTCATTCTCATCAAGCCCTGCAAACAATTCGGCAGGACAACGCTCGACGCGCTCGCGAATTACCGTGACGTCCAGCCGCTCAAGCCAGGGCTGTTCATAAGGTTCAATGCAAATATGCGCGCATTGATAGTCCCCATCCTCCGCCACATTGCAGGCGATAGCGGCCTGGGCCAATTTGGTTGACTGCCCAGCCCCGATCTCGATCAAGCGCCTGGGCTTGAAGGTCCTGATCATGCCGTAGAGAATATCGGCATCGCCGTGACCATAATCGCCTTGATTTTCGAAACAATAGGATCGCTCATCAGCAGCGGGCGCGAAAAAAGCTTCCAATTCGTCAAGCCCGCGCAGGGAACGCAGAAATTCCAACTGCTGCCCCGCATCCAGTTTTATGCCCGGTATCTTGCGATCATTTTCGAGCGGGTGAAGCAGGTCCTGGTCGGTAATGAAGGGATTATAATAATGCCGCTCATAGATCGCGATGCCATTCTTCCGCAATTGATCGCCCGTGCGAGAGGCTCTGGGCGGCGAGTTGGCGAAAAACCGAAGCGGTCCTGCCAGCCCCTTGGCGAGAAGTGCTCCGACCCTATCCTTGGTCTGTTCGCCAAAAGCCACGGAAAACCTCGCTGATTTTTCGGAAACCAGCGATTAATATGGCAAGCCGGGAAAACCGCACAATTGTCGAGAGGACGTCCTAGAAAAGCCGTGCGGAGTTATGTGGAGCCCCCTCAGCAACCTCTCTGTTCCTGCCCCGGCCTAAAGCTTCTTCAGCAGCGCCCTCGCCCGCCCGCCTTGATCGAAGCCCGCCGTCGCGGCGGCTAACTCCAACGCTTTTCTCGCGCGGCCCTTCATGCCTGCCCTGGCATAGACCTCGCCCAAATGCAGATTGAGCAAAGGGTGCTGAGGAGAGATTGCAACCGCCTTTTCCAGCAAGTCGATGCTGGCGCGGCTGGGTCCTTCCGTCTTGTAACGCATCCAGCCATAAACGTCGCTGGTGACAGGGCTCGATGGCTGCAGGGCGTAGGCCCGCCGCGCCAAGGACAATGCCAGCACCTTTTGCCCCTGGCCAAGCCGCGCCCAGGCGAGATCCGACAACAGCAGCGAATCCCCATTGCCGATGCGCTCCCGCAAAGCCTCCAGCAATGTCGCGGCCTCGTTCCAATTCCCTGCGTCCAGATGCGCCGAGGCAGCGATCCTGTTGGCGTCGACGCTAAGAGGATTCTGGCTGAGATAAAGATTAAGCACCCCTATGGCCTTTTGCGCGGCGCCCGCACGGCGATAGGCGGACACCAGCCGCAAAGCGGTCGGCTCGTCGAAAAGGAGATTGGCCGCTTTTTTGTAAGCGTCGATGGCTTCGGCATTTCGACCGGCGGCGAACAGCGCATCGCCGCAGAGCACATGAGCGGCTGGCGCATTGCCATTGGCTTGCTGCAGCTTTTGTGCGCTGACGACCGCCTGTGCTACATTGCCACCCTCCAGCAGAGCGCGGATATAAGGAATGACCGCCGGTGCTGAACCGGGCTCCGCCAAGGCAGGTCCAGCCCTCAGTATTGCACTGCCTGCGCCTTGAAAAACGGCGGCGTCGCCCCGCACTGGCAGGGAAGCCCTGTCCAGAAGCTCCGCGGCCAGTGGGTCGTTCCCCAGCTTCTCCTGCACCCTGGCGGCAAGCGTCAGGCTATAGCTGTCCGCGTCGCCCCGTTCTATCAGCGGCTGCAAAGCCTGCGCCGCCCCCGCATAGGCTCCCGCGCGATACTGAGCCGCGCCGAGCAACTGCCGCGCGGTCATGTTGAACGGCTGGCGCGCCTGCAGCCGGTCGAACCGCTCCGCCGCCAAGGTATAATTGCCATTCTCAAATTGCAGGATGCCGGACAACAGCATTACGGCCGGCACATCATCAAGCGCGCCGTTCGTCCGCTGTAAAAGCTTGCGTGCGAGATCGTAATTGCCGGCACGCGCCGCCATTGTGGCCTGCATGAAATAGGGGCGCGGGTTGCCCGGCGCCAGCGAAAGCGCTTTTCTGGTCAGGCCCAGCATCCATTTGGCGCGACCAAGCTCTGCCACGGTCGCCGCATATTCCAACAGCGCCGGCACATTGTTGGGGTCGACCGCCAACGCCTTTCTGAACCAGGGAATGGCCGCGCGCAGACCATATTGGTCGCGCACCAGCATGCCCCGTAATAGGACCGCATCGACATTGCGCGGGTTGACGCGGGCCGCTCGGTCAGCCGCCACGACCGCTCCACCTCTATCGCCCAGCGCAAAGCGGTAGCGGGCAATGTCCACCCATCCGCGGCTATCGTCGGCCGACAGTTTCAGCATTCTTCCAAAAGCCTCTGCCGCGGCGTCGTTCTGGCCAAGCGCTTGATAGGACCGGCCCTGCATGCGCTCCGCCTCCGCTTGATAACGGGGTTCGACATCGCCGGCCGTCGCCTCACGCAAAGCGTCCTCCGCCCTTCCCTGCAGCAACATGGCCTGCGCCATCAAATGCCGGGTCAAAGGCATCGCCACCCCCAACGCCCGCGCCCGCTCGATCTCTGCTTCGGCGGTCAAACCATCGCCCAGGGCCAGCATCGCCTGCGCCTGCATGATCCGGGCGCTGCCCCATTGCGGATCGGCCTTTACCGCGTTCAACAATTCGATCCGCGCCGTCCTTGCGTCACCCCGGCGCAGCGCCGCCGCTCCACGTTCGTAAAAGGCGCGCGCGTCCTCCTTCGCTCCCGCCATCAAAGCGGCGGTAGGCACGCCGAGAGCAAGCATAAATGCGCCGCCAAGCAACAGATATTTTTTACGGGCAGTCATGGGTTATCACCTGCGAAAGCCGGAACCCACGGCCACAAGGGCTGCAGCTATACGGCTCTTCATGACGCCTGCATCTCATACTGCTTCAGCAAGTCGTAAAGCGTCGGCCGGCTGATCCCCAGCATCTTGGCCGCGCCTGAGATGTTGCCCTGCGTCCGCGCAATCGCACGCCTGATGGCTTTGCGATCCGCCATCTCCCGCACGGTCTTCAGGTTTATCATCTCCGGCTCGTCTTCACCTAGCCCATCAAGGTCCAGGTCGCCGGCAGTCACCAGCTTGCCCTCCGCCATGATGACTGCACGCTTCATCCGGTTCTCCAGTTCGCGGACGTTGCCCGGCCAGGCCCAAGCATCGATCGCCGCCAGCGCATCCGGAGCGAGGCCCTTGACCTGCGGGTTCATCTCGCGAGCAAAGCGCGTCAGGAAATGCTTGGCGAGCAGCACTGCGTCCCCCGGCCGTTCCGCCAGCGTGGGTATCCGAATGACGATCTCTGCCAAGCGATAATAGAGATCCTCGCGGAAGCCGCCGTTCGCGATCATCATTTCAAGGTTTTGGTGCGTTGCGCACACCACGCGCGTATTCACGGCTATGGGCCGCCTGCCGCCAACACGCTCGATCACGCGTTCCTGCAGGAAGCGCAGCAGCTTCACCTGCAGCGGCAGCGGAATGTCACCCAC
This sequence comes from Rhizorhapis suberifaciens, assembly GCF_014200045.1. Lineage (GTDB taxonomy): Bacteria > Pseudomonadota > Alphaproteobacteria > Sphingomonadales > Sphingomonadaceae > Rhizorhapis > Rhizorhapis suberifaciens. The sequence continues at coordinate 46,481 of NZ_JACHOV010000001.1, read as the reverse complement.
CTCGTCCAGAAACAGCGTACCGCCATTGGCCTGCTCGATCTTGCCCTCGGTGGTCTTGACTGCCCCGGTGAACGCACCCTTTTCATGTCCGAACAATTCGGATTCCAGCAGCGTTTCGGGAATGGCCGCACAGTTGATTGCGATAAACGCGCCCTTCCTGCGGCTGGAACTATCATGCACGCCCTGCGCCAGTAATTCCTTGCCGGTGCCGCTGGCGCCCAACAGCATCACAGAGACATCGGCATTCGCCACCCGCTCAATGGTGCGCGCTACCTTCAGCATTTCCGGAGCTGCCGTGATCATCCGGCCGAGGACACGGTTGTCTTCCGATGCCGTCTCCGCCAGCCGTGCATTCTCCTTTTCCAGCGCATGCACGTGAAAGGCGCGCGATACGATGAGGCCAAGCTCATCGATATCCACCGGCTTCTGGTAAAAATCATAAGCCCCGCTCGCAATGGCCCGAAGCGCACTTTCCCGCGCTCCATGGCCTGTCGCCACGATCACCTTCGTATCGGGCTTCAGAGCCAATATCTCATCCAGCGTCGCAAAGCCTTCGCTGGTCCCGTCGGGATCGGGTGGAAGGCCAAGGTCCAGCGTCACCACATCCGGCTCCTCAGCGCGTATCAGGTCGATCGCCTCTGCACGGCTTCCCGCCACCAGCACCTCATAATCCTCATAGGCCCAGCGCAACTGCCGCTGCAAACCCAAATCATCCTCGACGATCAGCAGCTTGGGTAATATCTTGGGGCGGTTATCGCTCATCGGGCGATCCTTTCCTTACGGTCAATTTCCATTTCGGCATCTTGCATCGCCACGGGCAGGATCAGCGTGAAGCGGCTGCCCTCCCCTTCGCGGCTTTCGACCTCGATCCGCCCGTTCATCGCGGCGGCAAGCGTCCGGGCCTCGTAAGCCCCAATACCAAAGCCGCCTTCCTTACTGGACGAAAAGGGCTTGAACAGCTGGCTGCGGATGAATTCCGCGCTCATTCCGCAGCCCCTGTCAATGATTTCGACGCTCATATGCACCCCCTGCTGGCTGAGCCGGACGGTGACAGGTTCGTTCGGGTCGCTGGCGTCAATGGCGTTCTGAATCAAGTGGCCCAGTATCTGCTCGAGCCGCGCGGGATCGGCGTAGGCCTGCGCACAGAGATCGCCTGAAAGCGTCACGGGATGCTGTCTGCATTTCCCCGTCACAACCATTTCCACCAACGGCCGGAGCGCTACCCCCTTGGGTTCTTCATACCGTGCGCGGTTATGCTGAGACAGGCGCGCCAGCATGTCGTTCATCTTGCCGACGGAATCCTGCAACGTCGCGATCATATCGGCCCTGAACTGCGGATTATCCGCATGCCGCTGCGCATTGCGGGCGACAAGGCTCAGTTGGCTCACCAGATTCTTGATGTCATGAATGATAAAAGCAAAGCGGCGGTTGAACTCTTCGAACCGTTGCGCCTCCGAAAGCGCCTCCTGCCCCTGCGCCTCGGAAATATAGCTCGCGACCTGCCGCCCGACTATGCGCAGCATGTCCAGGTCCTCCCAATCCAGTTCACGGTCAACCACGGGCCTAGCCAGCAGCACGGCGCCGGCCAGCCGTTCAAAGTGGATCAAGGGCACCAGAGCCCAGGCGCGGCCCTGCGCTACCATCCAGCCGGGCAGCTGGACCCGGTTTTCACCCGAACCCTTCCGTTCCTCGTCCAATTCGATGATCCAGCCACTTTCCTCCAGCTCCGCCACTTGCGCTGCGCTCATCGCCACGGCGGGAACATCCGCATCGCGCCAATTCCATCGCGCATGTACGCTGAACCCGCCATTTTCGTAGGGAAGCAAGAGCAGTCCCGCAGGCGATTCGGTGATGTCGGCAATGGCCTTCACCGCCCTTTCATAAAAAGGAGCCGCCCCTTTTCCTGGTCGGCCGATAGTATCGGTAAACCGCATCCATTCGTTGCGATAATCATAACGATGCTGGAAGAAGTGCTTGGCGATCTTGACCTTGAACCATGCCCGGAAATGGCTTGATGGCAGCAGCACCAGCGCAGCCACCGACATTCCGAACACGAAGCTGATCTGCATCAGCCGCGCATAGGCTCCGCCAAACAGTTGGGCCATGGTCACGATCAGGACCATGGAAATCAGGTAGGCCCCTATCGCGACCAGCGAAAGCGACTGAAAAGTGACGGTTCGGGATAGCCGCAATTTCCAGTTGGCATTGCGATGCACGCCCAGGGCCAAGACCGGAGCCAGCACCGCCATTGCAAACCCGCGCATCGCGTATAGCTCTCCGGCATCGCCCTGCGTCAGGTAAGAAAAGGTGTACAGGTTTAGGTCATAGATCCACATCCCCGTCAGGGCTGCCATGGGCAGGCGGATGCCCCAACGGGCCTCCGGGGCGGACATCACATAGAGGTTATGTACCAGCACCAGTGCGCCGACGGCCGCCATCATGCGAAGCGCCTGCGACACATAGAAAATGCCGCTCAGCACCTCCTTGGTTGCAGCGCCTCCTAAATTAGCAGGAAGGAGCTCAATGCCCCACTGCATGATCAGAATGCCGCCCAAAACGATGTAAATTGCTGTGACTGCGGCGGGATGCTCGCTTTTCCTGCCCTCGCCCAAGCGAAGAACAATGAACATGAACAACAGCCAGCTCATGTTTCGCAATGTTTCCGCCAAACCGGTCAGAACGGCCATGGCGCCGGCAATGGAGGCCGACAGCGCCCAGAAGGCAGTCAGCATCAGGGCCGCCACCATCAGGTGCTGCTGCAGCGTCACCTCCCTTCGGCGCGACACCCAAATGGAAAGCGCGGCGAACAGCGCCGCCGCCGCCGCATGGCCCCATTCGGCAAAGAAGAGCAGCACGGGCGTCATGATCAGCGCGCGCCCTCCGGCCAAAGCACGACGCGCAGCGTCTGCAACAGAATCAGGAGGTCAAGAAAGGGCGTGTAGTTCTTCGCATAATAAAGGTCATATTCCAGCTTGTGCCGTGCATCTTCGGTGGACGCGCCATATGGATAGTTGATCTGTGCCCAGCCGGTGATGCCGGGCTTCACCATGTGCCGCTCCGCATAATAAGGCATGAGCTTTTCCAGATCCTCGACGAATTGCCGGCGCTCAGGACGCGGTCCGACAAAGCTCATTTCGCCCTTCAGCACGCTCCAGGCCTGCGGCAATTCGTCGATCCGCAGCTTGCGCAAAATCTGGCCGACGCGCGTCACGCGCGGGTCGTTCACCGCCGCCCATATGGCCTTGCCACCAATCTCGGCGTCCTGGCGCATGGAGCGGAGCTTGATGATCTCAAACTCCTCGCCATAGAGGCCCACTCGCTTCTGCCGAATAAAGGCGGGGCCCTTGCTTTCCAGCTTAACGAGGATCGCTCCGATCAAAACGACCGGTGCGGTGAGCGCCAACAACAGGAAACTCGCTACAATGTCGAACATCCGCTTGGCGACGCTGGAAATCCGCCGGCCTGCCGAAAAGCCGTCTGAGAAAATAAACCAGCTCGGATTGACGCTATCCAGGTCGACCCGGCCGGTTTCCCTTTCGAGGAAACTGGAAAGGTCGTTCACATGAACGCCTGTGGTCTTGATCCGCAAAAGGTCTGCCAGTGGCAGCGCGTTTCGCCGCTCCTCCAGCGCCAACACCACTTCTCTCGCCCCAAGCCGGACGACGAAATCGGCCAGATTGTAGATGGCGCTGCGGTCGATTGCCTCAGGAATGACCTTTTTGCCGTCATTCATCGCGATGTAGCCGACCACGGAAAATCCGCTGCCCCGTTGCTCTGCCAGCTGACGAATCCGATCGGCTCTGGAACCGGCGCCCAAAATAATCAGCCGACGCTTGAACACCTCGCCGCCGATCATCTGCCCCAGCACAATCCGCAAGGAAATCAGCATCAGGAAGGAAAAGAGCATTGCGTAAAGCGAATTGGATCGCCACAGGGTCGCGCCCGGCTGAACGAAGGCCGGTACTGAAAGCAATATGACGCCCAGCGATATGGCCACAAGCAGGCGCGCCGTAGCGAAACGAAGAGATTGCAGCGCCTCCGTTCCATAGACACCTACTGCCAGCATCGCGACCTGCAGGGCTATGGCAAAGCTCAACAGTGGCACATGACGGCTCGCCAGCGGCTCGACCTCCATGCCAATCTGCTGCGCCCGATAGATCCACCCCAATTCCGCGGCGCCCAGCAGCAAAATGAAGTCCAGCACGCCAAGCAGCAGCACCGCATGTGGAATATAATGTTTGAACAATCTGATCATGCGCAGCCGGTTCCAGCATCCCCTTCGAAGCACGAGCGGCTTACAGCGAAAGTGTAAACAAACCCGACGCGAACGCATTGTCGCTGGAATTGACAAAGAAAATCTGAACGCGCTGCAAACTGGTCGGCCCAGAAATTATGCGCCCAACTTGTGCCGTCCGTGATTAGTCTTTAAGTCCGCACCCATGCTGAGACGCCTCTATGATTGGACCCTGCAAAAGGCCGGCCACAAGCACGCTGAACGCTGGCTTTTTGGAGTTAGCTTCGTCGAAAGCAGCTTTTTTCCCATCCCGCCCCATCCTCTATTGGGGCTGATGTGCCTGGCTCAGCCGGACAAGGCGCTGCGCTTTGGCGTTATCTGCACCCTTGCCTCTGTATTGGGCGGGCTGTTCGGCTACGCCATCGGCTACCTGCTATACGATACCGTGGGTCAAGCGATGCTCAGCGCTCTTGGGCTCGCCAAGGATTTTCCCAAGGCCGCCTGCTATCTTCGCGAATATGGCGCAGAGATCATCCTCATCAAAGGCGCGACGCCGATCCCGTTCAAGCTGATCACCATTACCGCGGGCTTTATCGGGCTTAGCCTTTTCACCTTCATTTGGGCCAGCGCCGTTTCCCGCGCCGCCCAGTTCCTGCTCGTGGGCTTCCTGTTCTGGAAATATGGAAAACCGATCAAGGCGTTCCTGGAAAAATATCTAACCTTGATGAGCGCGGCGTTCCTTGTCCTGGTGGTCGGGGGCTTCTTCCTCGCCAGCATCCTCAGCAACGGTCATTCGACCACCGATGCGTGCAGCAAGGCCACTACCGTGGCGCGGCCCATAGGTTAGGAGAAGACAAGCGCTGCCTGTCATCCCACATTGTCAGGATCGCTTCTCCCGTTTTAGCAACGCCTCCTTCCGCTCCACCCCATAAGCATAGCCACCCAGCCCGCCATCGCTGCGAACCACCCGATGACAGGGTATGACAACGGCAACCTGGTTGCCGCCGCAAGCCGAACCTGCGGCGCGAACCGCTCCGGGCTTTCCGGTCATCGCCGCGATTTCAGCATAGCTCCTCGTCTCTCCAGCCGGAATGGAACGCAGCGCCTGCCAAACCGCTTGCTGAAAGGCCGTCCCCTGCACGTCCAGCGGAAGATTCCCGGCAGGCCCGCCTTCATCCACCAGCGCCACCACACGCCTTGCAAGCTCAGCGAAATCCTCGTCGGCAGGACGAATGTCAGCTTTGGGAAACATTCGCCGCAACTCTGCTTCATCCTCATCGAAACTAACCCGGCACAGGCCCTTTTGGGTTGCCGCTATCAACATTGGCCCCAAGCTGCTTTGCGCCACAATCCAACGAATTACCGCACCCGCGCCGCCTTTCTTCCAGGCAGAAGGAGTCATGCCCAGCCGCTGCGTCGCCTCTGCATAGGCTCGACTGGGCGCGCCATAGCCCGCATCGTAAATGGCGTCAGTGACGCGACCGCCCCCGGAAAGCGCCGCTTCCAGGCGCTCCGCCCTTAACCTTCGCGCGTAGGAGGCCGGCGTGACGCCTGTCTCTCGTTTGAAGAGGCGATGAAAATGATGCGGGGTATAGCCTACCTGTTCCGCCAGCATCTCAAGCACCGGCACTTCCTCAGCAGCGGCGATGAGTGAAAGCGCCTTTTCTATCGCGCGCCGGTCCCGCCCTACCTCGTCCGGACGGCAGCGAAGGCATGCCCTGTATCCAGCTGCCCTCGCCGCCGCGCCATTGCTGAAGAACTCGATATTCTCCCTCTTGGGATGCCGGGCCGGGCAGCTTGGCTTGCAATAGATACCGGTCGATCTGACTGCGCCCACAAAGGAACCGTCGCAGCGGCGGTCCCGCTGTTGAAAGGCCTTCCAGGCCACTTCCGGATCAAGCCGGTCTATGATGGATAGATCGTTCATGGCGTCCTTTTATGCCTTTAGCACCCAGTCGGCTTCCCGTCTCTTGCGTTCAAAGCAAAGTCGCGGCGATTGTCCGTTTACTTCTTGCAACGAACGCATATTTTGCGCCGCATATGACCAGACTGTTCCGCCTATTGTGCGCCATCGCTTGCCTGACCACGATATCTTTGCTTCCGGCCAAAGCGGATACACGGGATATCGCTGCCGCAACGCGCGGTGTCGTGCGCGTCATTCTTGTCGCGACAGACGGCGACAGCGCTTATTTTGTCGGTCACGGCAGCGGCGTCGCGGTCGCGCCCGATAAAATTCTGACCAATGCGCATGTGGTGGAACTGACACGCGAGGAAAAGTCCATCGTCATCGGCGTTATCCCTTCTGAGGGACGGCGCAGCTATGGCGGCCGCGTCATTGCCTATTCTCCCGGCAACGACCTTGCTTTGATTCAATTGGATGAAGGCCGCATCCCGACGGATACCTTTTACATAGGGGCAGTGTCTGACGGCCAGCCGGTGGTGGCGATCGGCTATCCCGGCACGGTCGACCGGGCACAAGGCCTCAATCTGCAGGACATGGTTGAACCGCTCAGTCCGGTAAAATCGAGCGGCTCGGTTTCCGGCGGCCGCAGTTCACGTCAGTTCGACACCATCCTCCATACCGCCCCGATGGCCAGCGGGAACAGCGGCGGTCCGCTTGTCGATGTCTGTGGCAGGGTGCTTGGCATCAACAGCTTCGGGTCGCTTTCCGACGGGAGCGATGCAGAATTCGGTTTCGCCATCTCCAATCGGGAAATCGCCTCGTTCCTCCGCCAGGCCGGGGTGCCTTTTGCCCGCACCAACGTCCCCTGCAAATCGCCCGAACAGGCCCAGGAGGAGGAAACCCGCCGCATTGCTGAGGAGCAGGCAAGACTCGCATCCGAACAACGCGCGATTGAGGACGCGGAGCGCGCCGCCAATCTGTCCGCGCGGGACAAGGCCGAACAGCAGGTCATCAGCGAACGCGAAAACTATATGGCCCTGGCGGCCATCCTGCTCGCTTTGGCGGTGCTGGGCGCTGGCGGCTCGGTCCTGAAAATGAACCAGGGCAAACGCAAACCTGCCATCATATTGGGATCAGGGGCGGCTATCCTGCTGCTCGGTGCTATCGTGATCTTCATCGCCCGGCCCAGCTTCAGCAGTATCGATGACCGCGCCAAGGAATTTCTGCCTTCGGACATTCACAAGACGGCCGCTGGCTATCAGGCGGCCGGCGGCAACCTGTGCCGAATCGATGAGGCGCGCAGCCGGATAACGGTGTCCGACGTGAACGACGTGACCTTCAACTGGGGCGCGAATGGCTGCCTCAACGGGCGCACTCAATTGGGTCAATATGGCACCAGATGGAGCCGCAGCTTCGTCCTTGAAAATGACGCGACGATCGATTTGCGCAGCTTCGATCCCGGGACTGGCACTTATACGGTGGAACGCTTTCTGCCCGACTCAGATACCCTGGAAAAAGCGCAGAAAATACGCGCTCGCCTTACCACCCATCAGTGCACAGCCGATCCCTCGGTCCTGACGGAATTGGCATCGGTGGAAAATGACATTCGCGCTCTGTTGCCCTCTCAGCCCAATGAACGGCTTGTCTATAATTGCCGTAAGCTGCCTGCGCGCAAGAACGCTCGATAATGCTGGCACCACGCCGCCTGGGAAGGGCATTAATTTCCTTCTCCTCGACTTGCCCCTCCGTACTTGCATAGCGGGCACTCCCCTGCTAACCGGCGCGCACGTCAAACGGGGGGTGCTCATCCACCTCCCCTTCTGTCATGACCGGCATATCGAACTGGAGGAACTAGGGCGCGTGGACATTTCCGGCGGTATTCAGGCAAGCCTGGCGGGACGCTATGCCCTCGCACTCTTTGAGCTTGCCCGCGACAGCAAGCAGATCGATTCGGTGGGGCAAAGCCTCTTCAAGCTGAAGGCCGCGCTCGAGCAATCGGAAGACTTCCGCGCCCTGACGACCAGCCCGCTGATCGGCCGCGATGCCGCCGCAGCAGCAGTGACGGCGGTGGGCGAATCGCTGCAGCTTGATCCGCTGACGAAGAACTTCCTGGGCGTACTTGCCGAGAATCGCCGCCTTGCGCAGATCGGCGGCATCATCCGCTCCTTCACGCTGCTGGTATCGAATCACAAGGGCGAGACGACCGCGGAAGTCACGTCTGCACATCCTCTCAATGACGATCAGATAGCGGCGCTGGCCGCTCAACTCAGATCCCGCGTCGGTCGCGACGTTGCCATTGAACTCAAGGTCGATCCCGAAATTCTGGGCGGTCTTAAGGTCAAGGTCGGCAGCCAGCTGATCGATTCTTCCATCCGCACAAGACTCAACACCCTCGCGCAGGCGATGAAAGGCTGAACATGGATATCCGCGCCGCAGAAATTTCAAAGGTCATCAAGGACCAGATCGCCAATTTCGGCACCCAGGCCCAGGTTTCCGAAATCGGAACCGTTCTCAACGTGGGTGACGGTATCGCTCGCATCCATGGTCTGGATAATGTGCAAGCTGGTGAGATGGTCGAGTTCGCCAATGGCGTACAGGGCATGGCGCTGAACCTGGAAGCCGATAATGTCGGCGTCGTGATCTTTGGCTCGGACAGCGAGATCAAGGAAGGCGACACCGTCAAGCGTACCGGCACCATCGTGGACGTACCGGTTGGTCGGGGCCTGCTTGGCCGCGTGGTTGACGGTCTCGGCAATCCCATCGACGGCAAAGGCCCAATCCAGTACACTGAGCGCAAGCGTGTGGAGGTCAAGGCTCCCGGCATTATCCCACGCAAGTCGGTGCATGAGCCCGTGCAGACCGGCCTTAAGGCTATCGACGCCCTGGTCCCCATCGGCCGCGGCCAGCGTGAGTTGATCATCGGTGACCGTCAGACCGGCAAGACCGCTGTCGCTATCGATACCTTCATCAACCAGAAGACGGTCAACCAAGGGTCGGACGAAAGCAAGAAGCTCTATTGCATCTATGTAGCCATCGGGCAGAAGCGTTCGACCGTGGCTCAGATCGTGCGTCAGCTCGAAGAAAATGGCGCGATGGAATATTCCATCGTCGTCGCCGCCACCGCTTCCGAACCCGCTCCGCTCCAATATCTGGCGCCCTATACCGGCGTCACCATGGGCGAGTTTTTCCGCGACAACGGCATGCACGCCGTGATCGTTTACGACGATCTTTCCAAGCAAGCCGTCGCTTATCGCCAGATGTCGCTTCTGCTGCGTCGTCCTCCCGGCCGCGAAGCCTATCCGGGCGACGTGTTTTATCTCCACAGCCGCCTGCTTGAGCGTGCTGCCAAGATGAACGACAGCATGGGCGCCGGTTCGCTCACCGCACTGCCGATCATCGAAACCCAGGCGGGTGACGTGTCGGCCTATATTCCGACCAACGTGATTTCGATCACCGACGGCCAGATCTTCCTTGAAACCGACCTGTTCTTCGCGGGCATTCGCCCGGCGATCAATGTCGGCCTCTCGGTGAGCCGCGTGGGCTCCGCCGCACAGACCAAGGCAATGAAGAAGGTTTCGGGCTCCATTAAGCTGGAACTTGCGCAGTATCGCGAAATGGCCGCGTTCGCGCAGTTTGGTTCGGACCTCGACGCTTCGACGCAGAAGCTGCTGAACCGCGGTGCGCGTCTTACCGAATTGCTGAAGCAGGCCCAGTTCTCGCCCATGCCGTTCGAAGAGCAGACTGCGTCGATCTTCGCAGGCACCAACGGCTATCTGGACAATATTCCGGTCAGTGAAGTGACCCGCTATGAAGCTGCGATGCTGAGCCATCTGCGGAGCGACCACGCCGCTGTTCTTTCGGCGATCCGCGACGCCAAGGACCTGACCGACGACGCCAAAAAGGGTCTGGTCGCAGCGCTCGACGCTTTCGGGAAAACATTTGCTTAATGCCGTCGTCTCCGCGCAGGCGGGGACCCATCTCCTGAGCGTTCGTCGGGAGATGACATTGCGAGATGGATTCCCGTCTTCACGGGAATGACGAAATGAAGGTTGAGATTAGGGATTTATGGCTAGCCTCAAGGAACTCAAAGGCCGGATCGGGTCAGTAAAATCGACCCAGAAGATCACCAAGGCCAAGCAGATGGTCGCTGCGGCGAAGCTGCGCAAGGCTCAGGCAGCCGCCGAAGCGGCTCGCCCTTATGCCGCGCGTCTTCAGGCGGTGATGGCTAGCCTTGCTTCGAAAGTCACGGTCAGCGCATCGAGCCCGAAGCTGCTTGCCGGAACCGGTGGCGATCAGGTTCACCTGCTCGTCGTTTGTAATTCCGACCGCGGGCTTGCGGGCGCATTCAACTCCAACATCGTCAAGGCTGCGCGTCTCAAGGCGGAAGAGTTGATCGCGGAAGGCAAGACGGTGAAGTTCTTCCTGGTTGGCCGCAAGGGCCGCGCTGTCATCAACCGTCTCTTTCCCAAACAGACCATCGCCCACTATGACACCACTGGCGTGCGTGAAGTCGGTTATGACGAGGCGCAGGAAATCGCTCAACAGGTGATGGACTTATACGAAGCGGGCAAGTTTGACGTCGCGCATCTCTTCTACTCCCGCTTTCGTTCCGCTCTGCTGCAGGAACCGATTAGCCGGCAGATTATTCCGGTGGCCCTTTCCGCCGAAAACAATGGCGAAGCCAGTTCGGCCGCCGTCGAATATGAACCGGACGAGGAAGAAATTCTCTCAGCCCTGCTGCCGCGCAACGTAACCATTCAGATCTTTGGCGCGCTGCTGGAAAACGCAGCGTCGGAGCAGGGCGCTTCGATGACGGCCATGGACAATGCGACGCGCAACGCGGGCGATCTCATCAACAAGCTGACTATCCAGTACAACCGCTCGCGTCAGGCGGCGATCACCACCGAACTCGTTGAAATCATTTCGGGCGCGGAAGCGCTCTAAGGTATCGTAGGCAAGGAAATAGACATGGCAACCGAAGCACCCAAGGCGAAAGCACCCAGGAAGCCGGCCGCGAAAAAAGTCGTGGCAGAGGCCGCAGCACCTGCTGCTGCTGCAACCCTGACGTCCGCCAGCACCAACAATGTTGGCCAGATCAGCCAGGTCATCGGGGCCGTCGTTGACGTGACCTTCCCTGATCGCCTGCCCTTCATTCTCTCGGCGCTCGAAACCGACAATAACGGCCAGCGTCTGGTGCTCGAAGTTGCTCAGCATCTCGGTGAAAACACGGTCCGTACGATCGCGATGGACTCAACCGACGGTTTGACCCGTGGTCAGGAAGTCCGCGACACCGGCGCGCAAATTTCCGTGCCGGTCGGTCCTAAAACGCTTGGCCGCATTCTGAACGTCGTTGGTGAGCCCATTGACGAACGCGGCCCTGTCGGAGCGGCAACGCGCGCGCCCATCCATGCCAAGGCGCCGGAATTTATTGACCAGTCGACCGAAGCGGCGATCCTTGTGACGGGCATCAAGGTCATCGACCTTCTCGCGCCCTATGCAAAGGGCGGCAAGATCGGCCTGTTCGGCGGCGCTGGCGTGGGCAAGACCGTGCTCATCCAGGAACTGATCAACAACATCGCGAAGGGCCATGGCGGCACCTCCGTGTTCGCGGGCGTCGGTGAGCGGACCCGTGAGGGCAACGACCTTTACCACGAATTCCTCGACGCGGGCGTTATCGCCAAGGACGCTGACGGAAATGCGATTTCCGAAGGTTCCAAGGTGGCGCTGGTCTATGGCCAGATGAATGAACCCCCGGGCGCGCGTGCGCGCGTCGCTCTGTCAGGCCTCACCATCGCTGAATATTTCCGCGACCAGGAAGGTCAGGACGTGCTTTTCTTCGTCGACAACATCTTCCGCTTCACCCAGGCTGGTTCGGAAGTGTCCGCACTGCTCGGCCGTATTCCTTCGGCCGTGGGTTATCAGCCCACCCTTTCGACCGACATGGGCGCCCTACAGGAACGCATCACCTCGACCAACAAGGGCTCCATCACGTCGGTGCAGGCCATCTACGTCCCCGCAGACGATTTGACCGATCCCGCCCCCGCAACTTCCTTCGCACACCTTGACGCGACGACCGTGCTTAACCGCGCGATCTCCGAACTCGGCATCTACCCGGCGGTGGACCCGCTGGACTCCACCAGCCGCGTTCTGGAACCCCGCGTTGTCGGCCAGGAGCATTATGAAACCGCCCGCGCGGTGCAGTCGACGCTGCAAAAGTACAAGTCGCTACAGGACATCATCGCCATTTTGGGCATGGATGAGCTTTCCGAAGAGGATAAGCTGACCGTCGCCCGCGCCCGTAAGATCCAGCGCTTCCTCAGCCAGCCGTTCCACGTCGCCGAAGTCTTCACCGGCATCCCCGGCAAGTTCGTGCAGATCGAAGACACGATCAAGTCGTTCAAGGCGGTGGTCGATGGCGAATATGACCATCTGCCCGAAGCGGCTTTCTACATGGTCGGCGGCATCGATGAAGCCATCGCCAAGGCCGCCAAGCTGGCTTCTGAGGCGGCTTGATCCAGTTCCCCTCCCGCCTGCGGGAGGGGTCAGGGGCGGCCTGTAACGCATTCCGCCCCCCACTGACATTCCCACCCCCAGCCCCCTCTCGCAAACGGGAGGGGAGTGAGGAACAAAATGGCACTCCACTTCGAACTCGTAACTCCTGCAAAACTCGTCCGTTCGGAAGAGGTCTACATGGTCGTTGTCCCAGGTAGCGAGGGTGACTTCGGCGTGCTGGAAGGCCACGCCCCCTTCATGTCCACCATCCGCGACGGCGCCATCCAAGTCTTCACCAGCGCCAACGCCAACGCCGCACCCGAAACACTCATGATCGAAGGCGGCTTTGCCGAGGTAAATGAAAAGGGACTGACGGTCCTGGCAGAAAAGATTGACGAGTAAGTTTCTTTCCGTTCAATAACGCTTCCTTAAAGGGGGCATTACTATTGCAATACGCATCTTCTCGTTCCCTGCGCAATTCAGGAAAGCAGATGCGTGACCGAGTTCGCTAGGAACAATTCGCTTCTACCGCTTCGATTCTGGTTGATCGGCGCGCTAATAGCATTGGAGCTATTTGCCGTAGTCTTCCGCTTCCTTGGTACCCCTCCTCAAGGCAAAGACCTCAGCTTCTTCTTCTTCATTCGGCAAGACGTGTTGGTGCTAGCCGGACTGATGGTTGCAATCCTTCTGGTCAAGCCAGATCCAGTTCCCACCATAGGCGGCCGCTGGCTGACGGTTCTGGATCGGCCCATCGCCATATTCATGATCGTCTTGAGCCTCGTCGGAATATGCTGGGCTGGGCATTATCTGGTATTCCAGGGCTACGATCTCAGCCGCGATGAGCAGATGGCGAATTTCGACGCCGACATCTTCTCGCACGGGAGACTGTTCTGGCCGATCCCAGCGGAATGGCGACCCTATGCAGAAGCGTTAAACCAGGAATTCATACTGCCTATTGGCAATCATAAGGCGTGGGTATCGGCCTATTTGCCAATCAACGCCGCCCTTAGAGCGGTCGTCGGCCTTGTAGCCGACCCAGCTCTTACAAGCCCTCTGTTCGTCGGCGCCGGAGCCATAGCGCTTTGGCAAGTGGCCAAGCATCTTTGGCCGGAACCGGGATCAGAGCGCATCGTTGCCATGCTGCTTTACGCCGGTTCGTCGCAAGTCGTTTTGACAGGAATGACATCATACGCGATGAGCGGGCACCTCGCACTCAATTTGATATGGTTGGCGCTCTTCCTGCACAATCGTCCGGCGTCCCATGCGGCAGCCCTCATCGTTGGTTTTCTCGCCACCGGCCTCCACCAACCGCTTTTCCACCCGCTCTTCGTGTTGCCCTTCATGTGGCTGCTGTTCAGAGAACGGCGCTGGCGCCTAATGATGTTCTACGGCTTGGGTTACGGATTGATCTGTTTGTTCTGGCTCGCCTGGCCAGTATGGATCAGTTCGCAGGCCGCCGGCCAGATAGCAGCACATAGTGTTCCGGGCACCGGCTATGTCGACCGGCTGCTCAGAACGGTTCGCTTTCCCGGTATCGATGCGCTGTGGCTCATGGCGCTCAACCTGGCACGCTTCGTCACTTGGCAGCACGTTCTTTTAATGCCGCTTGTACTGCTGGGCGTTCGCATGACTTGGCGAGGCGACGCAATCGGGCGAGCATTGGCAGCAAGTCTGGCGCTACCTGTAGCGGCAATGCTTATCCTCCTGCCCTACCAAGGTCATGGCTGGGGCTATCGCTATATGCACGGGGTAATTGGCAGCGCCTGCCTCTTGGGTGCCTATGGCTGGCGAAGCCTGGAATCTGAAGGGCGTTCCATTCGCCGGGCCATGCTGTGGTCCAGCGCAATCACTCTGTTACTGCTAATTCCGACCAGGGCCTGGATGACGCATCGAATGGTGGCGCCCTATGCCGAGATTAGTGCAATGATTGACCGGAGCGGCGCGCAGATTGCGATTATTGATGAAGGTGCTGCACCTTTTGCTCAGGATATCGTGTTCAATCGTCCGGATTTGTCGAATAAGCCCGTTAGGCTGATGAGCGTCTCCTCCGATCAACGAGCATTTGGCGCTCTGTGTTGGGAAAAGGATGTTGTCCTACACAATGCGCGAGAATTTGGAAAAATTCGCAGAATTTTTGGAAATGCTACACAAACAAACGATAACTCACGTGCATTTGCGATCACAGTAAACTGCTATGCAGCTAAATGAAAACATATTTGGCGGTAGAAAATGATAGAACTGATAAAGCGCGGTAGCCGCTTTGGTGTCGTTGGCGCTATCTGTACAATAATCGGCTATATAACGTTCGTCTTCGCCGCAGAGCATACCCACTACATGTTAGCCGCACTACTTTCCTGGATTTCAGGCGCGTTATTTGGATTTGCGCTGAACCGCTCGTTCACCTTCGGAATAAGAGGAAGTGAAAAGGTCAGGCGGCATTTTGTCTTATTTTTTTCGGGGTCATTGGCACAACTCGGATTGGCCTCGGCGGGCTACTGGCTACTGATCGGAGTTCTGCACCTCCCTCCGGTCGTTGCTTTTCCGATAAATCTCATAATGACTGCAGCAATGATGTTCCTGTATCTGAATTTCGTTGCCTTCAGGCCGAAAACGTAATGCAGTAATTTGGGTAATCCGGCATATCTGCATAAGTCCGCCGGAACCCTGGCAACGCAATATCTTCCATTCCGACGAGCGATACGCCCTTGTCGCCGGTTATGTACAAATCTCCCCACAGAGCCAACAACGCCCGAAGTTTGCCCGGCTGAACATCCTTTACAATAATTTTGTTGCAACGAGTTCTTTGCGCCGCACCAGCAATCGAAGAAAGGAACTCCGCACGAGCCGATTGAGGGACATGGTGAATCACATCGGTGATTGTAAAGGCGTCAAAATCCCCCTCAACAGCGGAAAGCTCGGTCTGAGCGCGTATTGTAACGCGCACTTCATGTTCCGCTCTTATAAATCGGCCGATATCAGTCGCGATATCAATCATGGTCACTCGGATGTCAGGGCGCTTCGCCAGCAGCATATCAACGACGTACCCATCTCCACCTCCGATATCGAGAACGTGAGCACCAGCCGGAAGCTGATGCATTATGCAGTCGGTTACTTTGTCCATGTCAACAAATATTCGCCGATAGAGACGCCCCGCAATGTGAAATTTTGAACCCAGAAGCGCTCTTGCCAATTGCCCGGGTGTGATACGAGATCTCATTGTGTTCTCCCAAGGCTCAAACTGCTTTTCAATTACCAAGATTTTCCTGGAAACTTAACTGGATATTGTTTCCACGGATGCTAAACTCTGATCATCCAAAGGGGAGCGATAGCGGTCGTAATATGATGATTAGTCAGTCGAATGGGTAAAAAACCTTGAGTCGCACGGATTTTATTCTTCACTCGCTCTGCTGCCCAGATTGCGGGGCTGAATTGGATGTAAGTGCTTGCATGTCCTGCGGACGGTCTGTGGTCCGCAAAGGCGGACAAATTCAATTCGTAAATGTTCCAGTTGAAACTGTGGATGCCAAATTCCAAGCCAGCACACAAAACCGGTCATCGGTCACCGGAACTATATTCCATTTCGGTCAGTTCGTAATCAGCAGTGAGTTTCAGCCCGTTAACCATCTCAAGCGCTTTCTTGCATCAACTGACGGGGTGGTAATTGAGCTGGGTTCGGGTTCACGCCGGCTTGGCCCAGAGGTCATTAATGTCGACCTGTTCCCTTCTCCCGAAGTCGACATCGTTGCGGACATCATGCGTGTGCCCCTACGTGATGCATGCGTCGACTATGTCATTCTGGACAGCGTGATCGAGCACGTACCAGATCCTATTGCTGTCATAGCGGAGGCTTATCGGATTTTGAAACCTGGCGGGAAGCTGTTCGTTAACTGCCCTTTCTTACTTCCATATCATGGCTATCCCGCTCATTATCAAAACTTCACGAGAGACGGACTTTCGCACCTGTTGCGAAATTTTCGTGGTGTCAGGGTGCGCCCCACGTTCGGCCCCATGACCGCACTCATTAATATGACAGCAGAAACATTCGCAGTGCTTATCGGTGGCGAACGTGGATTAGGCTATGTCACAGCAAAAGGCCTCATCCTGCTGCCTATCTTTTGGCTGAAATATTTAGACGCAATATTCATACGGATGAAGCGTTCACACCGAATTTCTGGGATGCTTTGCGCCCTTGCGGAAAAATAATTTTTCAATAAAATTCAAAGTTCTTGATAGAATTCTAGGAAATAATCGCTCTATTATTCGTGAATATGTTATATATTCTCGAATTACTTCTGGGTTTCGAAAAAGATATTTTTTAAAAACGTCCAATATTTTCTTCCATTCCCCCCATGCGCCGGCAGCTAGTGCCGTGTTTATTTCTACAGAAAGAGTACACAACTTCAGAATGGTAACCCTCCTGTCCTTATCCACCAGATGGGTGTAGCGTTGCACCACCACCTCCATCTGCTGCTGAAAATCATCAGAATTGCGGCTTCCTTTGACGGTCAATGAATTACCATGAATTCGGAACGCCGTTTGGGGCGTCGGATCGTAGGACAACGAACCATGGCAGGCCAGTTTCAGGTACAGATCCCAATCCGCCGTATACCAAAGACTTTCATCCATTCCGCCGACCGCCAGCCAGCTTTCTCGGGAAATTACCGGGGCCGGGATCGCGATGAAATTCTGCACCAGCAATCTCTCCAGCGCCTCTCCTCGTCTCCAGATTTTCTTTTCCGCCAAGGGGCAACGCCACAGGCCCAGGCGTCTACCCTTTGAATCAATGATATAGGCCGGCGAAAGATACATGGCCGCTTCAGGGCAGGAATGGACAGCTTCACGAATCAACGCCAATCGACCAGGCAACCAGACATCATCTTGATGTAGCATGCAGACAAAGGGAGCAGGAGCAGACTGGACGGCCAAGTTCGTTTTGGCTGGCCACGGCTTGACATCCGGCCTGTAGGAGTATTCGATCGAAAGCTTATCTTGGAACCTTGCTACGATGCGGGTGCAGCGATCATCGTCACTTGAATCAATGATGATTATACAAACGCCATGGCAGCCTTCGGCTACCAGACTATTTAGCGTGGCCTCAAGATATTCCGCTCCGTTGTGGACGGGCGTTACCACAGCAAGCCACGGCACTGCATCGGCCAGCGCGGCTTCGCTTCCGGTCATTTCTTCAAGGAGCCAGCGTCTGTCGCGCCCAAAAACCGCGCAACATTTCCGCCCAAAACAGCCAGCAAAAAACCGCCCATCATCGTTTGGAGCCCGATCGTCACGCAGGTTGTACCCACTACCGCAGGAAGAATGGAATAGACCGGGCCAAATTGACGAGCAGTCCACAGCCACAAGACAGCCAGCAACACCAGCATACCTAGACTACAAAAGGCAGCCCCGAGTCCCAACATCGTTTCGAGCGAGGCCATCCGGGCCAGTAGCCGCGTCTTCCAACCCGACATGCGATATCCTTGCTGAATGCCGTAAAGCTGCGCGGCGATCGCCATCATTGCCGCCAAATGGCCAGCGCTCAGGATGGCGGACGCCAGAATGACCCAGTAGTTCCCGACTGCTGGAAAGCTCCCGGGGATCAGTGCCTGCGCAATTGCCATTGCGAATATCAATGCACCGAGCATGGTAGCTACCAGTCCGGGCATCCCGAACGCCCAAGTCGGGCTTAACATCAGCAGATAGCGCAAATGCCGCCAACCGTCCCGCCATGGCCGCAGATGCGGCGCACGATCTCGCAAGTCCGTAGAAAGTGTTGCCGGAACCTCCACGATCCGCAACTTCTTCAAGCTCGCCTTAATTACCATCTCACTGGCAAATTCCATGCCGGTGCCGCTCAGACGCAGCGAATGAAAGGCTTTCTTGGTAATCGCGCGTAACCCGCAGTGCGCATCGCTCACTCCGGAACGGAAGAAGAGATTGAGAATGCCAGTCAGTACCGGATTGCCTATATAGCGATTCTTCCACGGCATGGCGCCCGGGGCTATGCCGCCCTTGAAACGCGAACCCATGCATAAGTCAGCACCATCCAGCAATTGGCCGATCATCGCCACGCCGTCAGTGAAATCATAGCTGCCGTCAGCATCGCCCATCAAGATGAAACGGCCCTGCGCTCCCTCGCAGCCGCCAATGAGCGCCGCCCCATATCCTCGCTCCGCCACGGGCACCACGCGAGCGCCCTGTTCCCTCGCAAGATGCTGGCTGCCATCGTCCGAACCGTTGTCGGCGACCACGATTTCGCCCGTGAGACCATATATGGATGCAATGCGGGTAAGCGCCTCTTTCGCATTGGCTATACAGAGAGGCAGGCTAACCACTTCATTTAGGCACGGCATGACTATGGTGACGTCGACAAGCGGCGTCTTGTGGAACTTGGCGGCATGCCGCAACGGAGCTTTAACGGACATAGTGTCCCCCAACCAATGGCCTTATGCTACATATCTGGACTTGGTTAACAGTTCCTTGCGTCAACCTCTTTTGGAGTTATGCCCCCCACCCATTAGCACTTTCTAAAAGTTTCCGCCTTATTCACCTATTCCAGTCGCACCTTAATCAGACCAAACAAGCGGCGGAGACATATGAGCGCTTTTGGACGGAAAAATGGACTTGGCGGGCGGCCGGCTTTTGGGGTGGCCCGGCCGATGCATGGCGGCGGGGTTCGGCCTTCGCAGGAGCCTGAGGCGCGCGGCGGTGAGCAATTTCCTCCTATTGATCCTGCCGCCCTGACTGGGTCCGAGGATCCCGCGGCTCCGCTCAGCAAGAATGATGAGGCGCTCGCACGCCTCGCCGACCGCGCAAATGCCGAACATGTGCAGGTCAAGGCCGAAGGTTTTGAGGCATCGGTCCACAAGATCAAGGAGCAGGTGCTCCCCCGCCTTTTGGAGCGGGTCGATCCCGAAGCCGCGGCGACGCTGACCAAGGATGAACTGGCGGAGGAATTCCGGCCGATCATCATGGAGGTCCTCGCTGAACTGAAGCTCACTCTGAACCGGCGCGAGCAGTTCGCCCTGGAAAAGGTGCTGGTCGATGAGCTTCTGGGCCTCGGACCGCTTGAGGAGCTGCTATCCGACCCCGACGTCACCGACATCATGGTGAATGGACCTGAGCAGACCTATATTGAAAAGAAAGGCAAGCTGCAGATCGCGCCGATCCAATTCCGCGATGAGGAGCACCTGTTTCAGATCGCCCAGCGCATCGTCAACCAGGTCGGCCGACGGGTCGATCAGACGACGCCGCTCGCTGACGCTCGGCTTAAGGATGGCAGCCGCGTCAACGTGATCGTGCCTCCGCTGTCGTTGCGCGGAACCGCCATTTCCATCCGTAAGTTTTCCGCCAAGCCGATCACGCTCGATAATCTGGCCCAATGGGACGCGATGAGCCAGAAGATGTGCACCGCACTCAAGATTGCGGGCGCGAGCCGGTTCAACATCGTCATTTCCGGGGGCACCGGCTCTGGCAAGACGACGATGCTCAATGCCCTGTCCAAGATGATCGACCCGGGCGAACGCGTGCTGACCATCGAGGACGCTGCCGAACTCCGCCTGCAGCAGCCGCACTGGCTGCCGCTGGAAACTCGCCCCGCCAATTTGGAGGGTCAGGGTGAAATCACCATCGGCGATCTGGTCAAGAACGCTCTGCGTATGCGTCCTGACCGGATCATACTGGGCGAAATCCGCGGCGCAGAATGCTTCGATTTGCTCGCCGCGATGAACACCGGTCATGACGGCTCCATGTGCACGCTCCACTCCAACAGCCCGCGCGAATGCCTCGGCCGTATGGAAAACATGATCTTGATGGGCGATATCAAGATCCCCAAGGAAGCGATTTCCAAGCAGATCGCGGACTCTGTCGACCTGATTGTGCAGGTGAAGCGCTTGCGGGACGGATCGCGCCGTGTCACCAACATTACCGAAGTCATCGGCATGGAGGGCGAAGTTATCGTCACGCAGGAGCTCTTCAAGTTCGAATATCATGACGAGGATGAGAACGGAAAAATCGTGGGCGAGTACCGATCGATGGGTCTGCGACCCTATACATTGGAAAAGGCCAAGCAGTTCGGCTTCGATCAACCTTTTCTTGAAGCTTGCCTTTAACTAAGCTCTTGGTCTCTATAGGCTATCCGGACTACCGGGATTGCGGCAATTCAACCTTCCTGGTATCGAGGATGTCTGATCAAGGAGCTTTCATCCATGTGCATTCGTGCCCTTCTGGCGATCGCGACGCTGCTTTGCGTTGCCGTTCCGCCGCTGCAGGCCCAGATTCATCATGCTCAGCAAGACAAGGCCGGGGATCCCATTGAGACAGCTGTGGCCCTCTCCGATCGCTCTGAGGCCAACCGCGCTCGGGACAAATATCGACATCCTGTCGAAACGTTGAAGTTTTTCGGCGTGAAACCAACCGACACAATTGTCGAGATATGGCCAGGCTCGGGCTGGTATAGCGAGATCTTGGGGCCGTTCTCCAAGGCTCAAGGTAAGTTGTACTTGGCTCAGCCCGGGCGCGCCTTGGAATCCTCAAGAAAGCTGGTGACCAGCAATCCCGCGCTGTCGCACTCCGTACTAAGTGTGTTTCCAAATGCTGATGGCTTGATGAAAGTACCCGATGGGGTGGCGGACGTCGTTTTGACCTTTCGGAACGTCCATAATTGGCGCTTTGGCGGCAGACACAATGCACAGCTAGCGTTCAATCAGATGTTTGCGATGCTGAAGCCGAACGGAATTCTTGGCGTTGTCGATCACCGGTTGCCCGAAAATATGGATGACGCGCTTCAGGAGAAGAGCGGCTATATAAAGAGAAGCGAGGTCATCGCGCTGGCGAAAGATGCGGGCTTCGAGTTAATAGGCGAAAGCGACATCAACGCCAATCCCAAGGACACACATGATTGGCCTGAGGGGGTATGGACCCTGCCCCCCGCCTTAAAGAAAGGTCAGGTGGAGAGGGACAAATATCTCGCCATCGGCGAAAGCGATCGCATGACGCTGAAATTCCGGAGGCCCGCCTCCTGATCTCAACACCGGTTTGCATTGGCGCCCAGTTTCACTAAAGCGGGAAGGTGATTGCGCCTTCCGCTCCTCCCGCCTCTATCCAGCCTCCGCCCTTCCTGGTCCACCAGGAAAAACGAATGATGGCGATCGGTCTGCGCGTGGTCGCGATGGCCTGCCTCGCTATAATGTTTGCTGCGGTCAAGTTGGCGAATCAGCGCGGCGTTCATATTATGGAAACGCTGTTTTATCGGCAGTTCCTATCCTTGCCCCTAGTGTTGATTTGGCTTTGGTTTGGCCCGGGCCTGGCATCCGTGCGTACTGGCCGGCTGGGCGCTCATGCCAGCCGGACAGCGGCAGGCCTCGTTGGGATGGTTCTCAACTTCTTTTCTGTTATATTGTTACCGCTGGCGGAAGCCACCACAATTGGCTTTACCGTTCCAATCTTCGCCACCATCCTTTCAGCTCTGATTTTGAAAGAAGCCACGGGCATCCATCGCTGGGGAGCGGTGCTGGCTGGTTTCCTGGGAGTGTTGGTCATGGTTCAGCCCGGAACCTCACATTTCCCGGTCCTGGGTCTGCTCATCGCCATAGGCGCTGCCCTGATGGTCGCAATCGTCAGCATATTGCTCCGACAGATTGGTCGTACCGAAGCTGTTCCTACCACTGTTTTCTGGTTCACCGTTCTGTCACTACCGCCATTGGGCGCTGGCATGATGTTCGTTGCTCAGAATCATGACCTGCTTACTTGGGGGTTGCTTACGATCCTCGGAACCGCTGGCGGCGCAGGACAGCTATGTCTTACGGCATCCCTCCGATGGGCGCCGGTCTCTGTCGTGACCACCATGGATTATACCAGCCTCTTGTGGGCCACGCTGTTCGGCTGGCTGATCTGGGATCATTGGCCCGGAGAATCGACGTGGGCCGGAGCCGGGCTGATCGTTACAAGCGGGCTGTATATCGCATGGCGCGAACGGATCAGGGCAATCCGGCCAACGGCCTGAACATGGCTGCCGTTCAGGGCTGACCTTCGTCACCTCATAAGAAATGGTGTGCCCCTGCGGTCAGGAACACACCATATTTCCAAGCGATCGGAGGCCCTTACTGGTTGTTCTGCCGGTTCAGAAACCGCGGAATATCCAGGCCCGAACGTGCGTCCTCTTCCTCGTCATTGCTCACCGGGGTGCGGGAGCCACCGCGTGAAAGATTAGACATGCGCTCAAACAGTGTGCCGCCGGTGGATACGCGCGGCGCTTGGCGTGAGGGTTCCGGAGCTGGTTCAGGTTCCGGCTTGTCTTCAGCCTCAGCAGGCAGCTCGACTGCCGGGCTGAGAAGCAGTTCATCTTCATTTACCGTCTCAGCAGTCGGCGCGATGGCCTCGTCCTCAACAGAGGCGAGAGATTCGAAGCCTGGAGCAGGATCGGCTGCGACAATCTCTTCCGCCACTTCTACCGGCGGCGCTACATAAGGGGCTGGAGCCTGCTGCGGCGCGGCCGTGCGGGCCGGGAAGGTAAAGGCCTGCGTCCGCGGTGCGTTGGCTTCGACCTCATTGTCAATACCGGTCGCGACAACCGACACGCGAATCTTACCCTGGAGACCATCGTTAAAGGCCGAACCCCAGATGATGTTCGCGTCGGGATCGACCAGCTCGCGGATGTGGTTGGCTGCTTCGTCCACCTCCATCAAGCGCATGTCTTCGCCGCCCGTGATAGAGATGATGACGCCCTTCGCGCCTTTCATGCTGACGCCGTCGAGCAGGGGGTTGGCAATGGCCTTCTCAGCAGCCTCAAGAGCGCGACCATCACCTTCTGCCTCGCCAGTTCCCATCATCGCCTTGCCCATTTCGCCCATTACCGAGCGGACGTCAGCAAAGTCGAGGTTGATGAGGCCCGGCATGACCATCAGGTCAGTAATGCCCCGGACGCCCTGCTGCAGCACCTCATCGGCCAATTGGAAAGCTTCCTTGAAGGTCGTGTTCGGATTGGCGATGAGGAAGAGATTCTGGTTCGGGATGACAATCAGCGTGTCGACATGCTTCTGCAATTCAACAATGCCCGCCTCTGCGGAGCGAGCGCGCCGGGTGCCTTCAAAGGTGAAAGGCTTGGTAACGACGCCGACGGTCAAAATGCCCTTGTCCCGAGCAGCCTTAGCGATTACCGGAGCTGCGCCGGTGCCCGTGCCCCCGCCCATTCCTGCGGCGATGAAGCACATATGAGCGCCGTTCAGCGCTTCTTCCACCTGAATGATGGTTTCCTCAGCCGCTGCCCTTCCGATTTCCGGACGCGATCCCGCTCCAAGTCCTTCGGTAATCTTGGGACCAAGCTGGATGCGCCGCTCAGCGGGAGAGGCATTGAGCGCCTGGGCGTCGGTATTGGCAACGACGAAATCCACGCCCTCTACTTGCGCGGCGATCATATTCGCGATGGCATTGCCACCCGCTCCACCGACACCGATCACGGCGATGCGCGGCTTCAGCTCGTCTACATGAGGAGGACCGATTTCAATGCTCATAAAGTTGCTCCCAATGCTTCATCGAGGTTGAAGCGAACCGACTTGAACTCATGCACTATCTGACTTGGCGAATCATCCAAAAATTAATCATTTACCAAAATAGGTCAGTAATTCGTGCGCATTGCGGTAATAAGCCGTTGTAAAAGCGCCGAACCGGGTGCCTTGTGAACGACCTGTTTCGACGAGGGCAGCCAGCGGAGATCGGCAGGGTTGGATGCTCCATAGAGGGCCAGGCCCGCCAAGGTAGCGAAAGCCGGTCCACTATGCGCCTCTGGCAGACCCGTCAAGCCGCGTGGACGTCCGATCCGCACGGCCCGTCCCAATGCCGTCTGTGCATAATCGGCAATACCTTTCAGCTCCGCTCCGCCGCCTGTAAGGACGACATGCCGACCGACCGGTCCGGTAAAGCCAAGGTCTTTCAATGTCTTGCCTATTTCCCCTATCAGATGGTCGAGCCTTTGGCAAATGATCCCAACCAACTGGGCGCGGGTAATACGACCGCCCTCCGCGCTTTGACCATCACTGGCTATGGGCGCGATTTCGATCATTTCGCGGTGGTCGCGCGGCGACTGCATGGCAGAACCGTAGAAGCATTTCATGCGCTCGGCCTGGCTCCGGCGCACTCCAAAAGCCGATGCTATGTCATCGGTGATGTCCGCCGCGCCATAAGGAAGCGAGGTGAGTCCCACCAACATGCCGCCCGCGAATAAAGACACGTTGGTGACCGCCGCACCCAGTTCCACAAGTGCAACGCCCAGGTCTCGTTCCTCGTCGGAAAGGCAGGTCATACCTGTCGCGACCGGAGAGGCGATGATGCTGTTTACTTCCAGATGCGCCGAACGCACGCAGAGGTCCAAGTTGCGCAAAGGACTACCGTCGGCAAGGATCACGTGGATGTCGACGCCCAGGCGGTCCGCATGAAGGCCCAGCGGCTTCTTGACTCCTGTAAGGCCGTCCAATGTGTAAAGCGTCGGCTGCGCATGGAGCACCATTCGGCCGTCCGGATCAATGCTGTTGCGACCGGCCTCAAGCAAGTCGTCAATGTCCTGCTGCTCAACGCGATGGCCGCCAAGTTCCACTTCTACACTCGCGATGTCGCTGATAAGGCCGCCGGCAGAGAAGTTGACCCAGACATCCTCGATATTGGTGCCCGCG
The DNA here is from genome assembly GCF_014200045.1 of Rhizorhapis suberifaciens. Classification (GTDB taxonomy): domain Bacteria; phylum Pseudomonadota; class Alphaproteobacteria; order Sphingomonadales; family Sphingomonadaceae; genus Rhizorhapis; species Rhizorhapis suberifaciens. The sequence goes on along the minus strand of NZ_JACHOV010000001.1, from coordinate 21,193 downwards.
ATCCGCTCCGCCTGCTCCACGGTTTCGCGGACTGCCTGTTCGGTACGCTCCATATCGGCGATGTAGCCGCGCCTCACCCCCCGGCTTTCGCGCTGGCCAGTGCCAAGAACGATGAGTTCCCCCTGATCGTTTCGACCCGCGATAAGCGCGGAGACTTTCCACGACCCAATATCAAGGGCCGTGATCAGCTTTTCATAACGCGGCTGCCCCAAAGCCTATCCCTCCCCGTCAGTTGCTTCCTCGGTCGCGGTGTTATCGCCCCCGCTCTTCGCCGCGACCGTATCTTGCGTCTTTGGCAATCGTAATACGAACTTGTCCGGATCCCGCATATCGAATTTCACGATTCCGCGTCCCAGCAAGCGATTAACACCGTCCATGCGCGCGAAGTTGACCAGCGCGTCAGACGACAGCTTCTCGCCTTCGGGCAGGGACAGCGTCTCGCCGGTCTGGAAACGCAGGTCCCACCGGCGATTGCCGACCCAGGTCGCCCCCGCCAGCATGGGCTTTAAGGCCGGAGCGGCCTCCATAAGCTTGCCAAGCGCAGCGGTCTTTTGATTGGCGTTGGGGCCAACGACCAGTGGCAGATCCGGCATGGTCGTAAGATCGATGGGTTGCAGCACCTTGCCCTGGCCATCGATCAGCGCGAGCTTGCCCTTATTCTGCCAGACGGCGGCGGGCTTGCGTTCGACAATGTCGATGACCAGCGTTTCGGGCAAGCGGCGGGAAACGCGGGCGTCCTGCACCCAGCCGAGCTGCATCAGGTCGGCGCGAAGCTTTCCAATATCCACCGAGGGCATGGCGCGTTCATGCTGGCCGAGTGCGATGGCGTAGACAGGAAGCTCGTCCATCCGTTCGATTCCACGCACTTCGACCTTGCGGACTTCAAAGCCGGCCTTGCGAGCAAGGCTTGCGAATTCCTGATTGGCCATAGCGGGCAAGCCGACGAACCAGGCAAGGCCGCCCAGCGCCGCGGCTGCCGAAAGCATGATGGTCCAGGTGACGGCCTGATGCAGAGCGTCATCGCTGATCGGCAGCGAATTTAAAAATCGATCGATGCGGGAACGGCGCCTTCGGACGGGCGCCTTGGTCTTTCGTTTGCGGCTGGAGGCGCCCCCGCGCCTGATAGTGGCTGCGCTCATAATGCCTCCTCGACGATACGCTCGACCAGTTCGGCATATTCGATGCCCAGCTTGGCTGCCTGTTCCGGCACAAGGCTGAGCGGCGTCATGCCGGGCTGAGTATTGACCTCAAGCAGGAACAATCCCTCGACGCCGCGCTCATCGTCCCAGCGAAAATCGGAGCGGGACGTGCCCTTGCAGCCAAGAACGCGATGGGCTTGCAAGGCAAGCGCCCTGCAAGCCTCGGTGATCTCATCAGGAATGTCCGCTGGACAGATGTGATCGGTCATACCGTCGGTATATTTCGCGTCGAAGTCGTAAAATCCACTTTTGGGGCGGAGTTCGGTGACAAGCAAAGCCCTGTCACCCAGAACGGCGCAAGTTAGTTCGCGCCCACGTATATAAGGTTCGGCCAGCAGATGGTCGAAATGCTGCCACGGCCCTTCTACGTCGCGCGCTATCGGACTGCCGTAATTGCCCTCCTCGGTGATGATGGCAACACCGACCGAGGAACCCTCGTTAACAGGCTTAAGAACATAGGGGCGGGGCAGCGGATCGGCGTGATAAAGGCTTTCGCTCTTAATGATCATGCCGCCCGGCATTGGAATGCCATGGGGAACGAGCGTCTGCTTGGTCAGTTGCTTATCGATGGCGATGACTGAGGTGGCCAGTCCGCTGTGGGTATATTTAAGCCCCATGAGGTCCATCAGCCCCTGCACGGTGCCGTCCTCACCTGGAACGCCATGAAGCGCGTTGAAGACGACGTCCGGCGCGGCTTCGGCAAGGCGCGCGGCGACATCATGGCCCATGTCGATACGGGTGACCTTGTGGCCACGGCTCTCAAAAGCCTTTGCCACCCCTTCCCCGCTCATCAGCGAGACGGGGCGTTCGGCGGACCAGCCGCCCATGAGGACCGCGACATGCCAGGGGCCACGGGTCATAAGACGCCTCCTGCGTTCCTGCTTTCGCAGAAGCACTGGGAATGGATCAGGTTCATCGCTGAACCCCCACCCGTTGAATTTCCCATTCCAGCGTCACCCCGGTCTTTTCCCTCACCTTGGCGCGCACTTCTTCACCCAGCGCCTCAATGTCGGCGCTGCTCGCGCCGCCAAGGTTGAGGAGGAAGTTACAATGTTTTTCGGAAACCTGCGCCGCGCCGCGCGTGAGGCCCCGGCAACCAGCTTCGTCAATGAGACGCCAAGCCTTGTCGCCATCCGGATTTTTGAAGGTCGAGCCGCCGGTCCGAGACCGCAGCGGTTGGGAGGCCTCGCGCTCGGCGGCGATACGGTCCATTTCCGCACCGACAAGCGCCGGATCACCGGGCGCACCTTCAAAAAGCGCCTCCACTACGACCGCGCCTTCCGGAAGTTCACAGTGTCGGTAGGAGTAGCCAAGGCGCTCTGCAGACCATGTTTCAATGCTGCCGTCGCGTAGGACCAGGGTGCATTCGACAAGAATGTCAGCGGCTTCGCGACCGTAGGCGCCAGCGTTCATGCGGACCGCGCCGCCGACAGTGCCGGGAATCCCGCGCAGAAATTCCATGCCGGCAATGCCTGCATCCCGGGCAGCGCTGGCGACGCTGATGCCCATGGCGGCGGCGCCCGCGCGTACACGGTTGCCAGATTCGATCGCTACCTTGGCCATGGCCTTGGGCAGGCGAACGACCACACCGGACACGCCGCCATCACGGACGATGAGGTTGGAGCCGACGCCTACGGGAAGCACCGGAACCGACGGATCAAGGTCGCGCAGGAAATGCGACAGGTCCTCGACGTCCTTCGGGCGCACCAGATATTCGGCCGGCCCGCCAGTGCGGAACCAGATGAAATCGGCAAGGCTGCCCTTTTCTTCCATGCTGCCCTTCAAGACCGGAAGGGTGGCGAGGCCATTGATCATGCAGGCACGCCCCGCTGGGCCTTTATCGCGTCTGCGAGCCCCGCCGCCCATTTGGTGATATCGCCCGCGCCAAGGCAGACGATCATGTCATTGGTCTCAACCTGCTGGGCGAGCCTGGCGGCCAGATCCTCCGCATCGGCAACTGTCTGGGCATTGTGATGTCCGCGCCGCTTGATGCCCGCCACTAGTTCGCCGGAATCGGTGCCTTCTATAGGCGCTTCGCCGGCCGGATAGACGGGCGCGGCATAGACGATGTCGGCATCGTTGAATGCCTGTTGGAAATCGTCCATCAGGTCATGCAGGCGGGTGAAGCGGTGGGGCTGGACGACAGCGATCACTCTGCCTTGCGCGCCTTCGCGTGCGGCAGCGAGCACAGCGCGGATTTCCACCGGATGATGGCCGTAATCGTCGATCACGATCGCCTTGCCGCCATCCAGGTCAATCTCTCCAACTTTGGTAAAGCGCCGCTTCACGCCTCCAAATTGAGCAAAGCCGGTGCGGATGGTCTTGTCGTCGATGCCGAGATGCAGGGCCGCGCCGATGGCGGCCATGGCATTAAGGACATTGTGGCGGCCGGGCATCGGCATTTCGATGCCATCGATGCGGCGGGTTGAGCCGTCGCGTTCCCTGATCACTACATCGAAACGATTACCGCCGGGCACCGGCTGAACATTTTCACCGCGTATGTCCGCCTGCGCGGAAAAACCGTAGGTGACGATGCGGCGGTCCTGCACGCGAGGCAGGATAGCCTGGACCTCTGGATGATCGAGGCAGAGAAAGGCCGCGCCATAGAAAGGCACATTTTCCAGAAATTCGACAAAGGCGTCCTTCACCTTGTCGAAACTGCCATAATGATCCAGATGTTCAGGATCGATATTGGTGACAATGGCAATGGTGCCGTCGAGGCGAAGGAAGCTGCCGTCGCTTTCGTCGGCCTCTACCACCATCCAGTCGCTGGTGCCGAGCCGGGCGTTGGAGCCATAGCGGTTAATGATGCCGCCATTGATGACCGTGGCGTCAACGCCACCGGAATCCAGCAAGGCGGCGACCATTGAAGTCGTCGTAGTCTTGCCATGCGTGCCCGCTACCGCAATCGTCGATTTAAGGCGCATGAGTTCAGCGAGCATTTCCGCGCGCCGAACGACCGGAATGCGCTTTTCGAGCGCGAGGTCAACCTCAGGATTGCCTTTCTTGATCGCGGTGGACGTCACGACCACTACGGCGTCGCCCAGATTTTCGGCCTTGTGGCCGATCATCACCTTGATGCCCTTGTCGCGCAGGCCCTGTACCACATAGCCTTCAGCAATGTCGGAGCCCTGCACCTTGTAGCCCAGATTGTGCATCACCTCCGCAATGCCGGACATGCCAATGCCGCCAATACCAATGAAATGGATGGTGCCTATATCGATGGCAACGCCCTTCATGCCGGTATCCCCTGCATGCCGATGCTGGGGCGCATCTTCGGCGACCGGACACGGAGCGAGTCGTTCATGATCGGCGCCGGGCCGATGCTTTCGAGGAGATCGGCAAGGTCACGCGCTGCATTGGGACGGCCACAGGCCTTTGCGCGCTTCGCGGCATTTTGTAGCGCGCCGGGTTCCAGCGCCAACTTCTGCATTTGTTTGGCAAGCTCCACAGGGGTGAATTTGGATTGGGGAATGGATCGCGCACCGCCGCACGCCACCATTTCCCGCACATTGGCGGTCTGGTGATCGTCCATGGCCGAAGGTAGCGGAACAAGAATGGCCGGGCGGCCAGCCGTCGTCAGTTCGGCAATAGTGGATGCCCCCGCCCGCGCGACCACCAGATGCGACCATCCGAGCCTTTCGGGAAGGTCGGGAAGATAGGTCGCAAGATCGGCGGGGATTTCGAGTTGGGCGTAAATCTGGCGAACCCGTTCGATGTCCTCCAAACGGCATTGCTGCGTCACTTGCAGGCGGCGGCGAAGACCAATGGGGAGGAGGCCGAGCCCCTCGGGAACCACGTCCGACAAGATGGTTGCGCCCTGACTCCCGCCGGTGACGAGCAGCCGAAAGACGCTGTCTTCATTTAGCGCCGGATAGTCTTCATCGCGCAGCGACAGCACTTCTTCGCGGACGGGATTGCCAACCAGATGCACCTTTTCAGCAAATTTATCGGCCAGACGCTCCACATCCGGATAGGCGGTGGCGATGGCGTTCACTTTCCGCGCGAGCAGGCGGTTCACGCGGCCCAGAACGGCATTTTGTTCATGCACCACCGTGGGGATTCCGTCTTTAAGGGCGGCCAGCAAGGCGGGCAGCGCCGGATAGCCGCCAAAACCCACGACCACGGAGGGCTGAAAGGTTTCATAGAGACGGCGCGCCATGTCGCGGCCAGCCTTGATATTTCGCAGTCCCCTGAACCATCCCATCGGTCCGCCAGACATCCGCCCGGCAGGCAGGACATGCGCCTGTGCCCGTTCAAAGATGCCGGGAATCTTCGCGCCGCGCTCATCGGTCACCAAGGCGACATGATGGCCGCGTTCCATCAGCTCGACAGCCACGGCATAAGCGGGAATCATGTGACCGCCCGTTCCTCCGGCTGCCAGAACATAATGGCGGGAAATGGTCATCGTCCGCTCCATTTGACGACATAGGGAGAGCGCACCAGATACGGGTTCCGGCGCGTGAACGCCAGCAACAAACCAGTGCCGATGCACAGCGCGATCATAGAGGAACCACCATAGCTGATAAAGGGCAGTGTCATGCCCTTCGACGGGAATATTTGCGTGTTCACCCCCATGTTGATGATTGCCTGCAGCCCGAACTGCGTCGCAAGACCGGCGGCCGCGAGGATGACGAAATTGTCTTCCTCATCAAGCAGCTTCAGCAGGACGCGAACCACGATGGCAAGATAAACCGCGGCAATGGCAATGCATGCCAGCAGGCCGAATTCCTCCCCGATCACAGAGAAGATATAGTCGGTATGCGCCTCTGGCAGACGGAATTTGGCGACGCCGCTGCCCGGGCCCATGCCCGTAAGGCCTCCGCCGGTAATAGCCGCATGGGCGCTGTCCACCTGATAGGAATCGCCCTCCCCCAACAGCCAGATATTGATGCGCTGAGTAGCGACTGGATAAAAGAGATAGGCGGCCACAAGACCGGTTACGCCAGAAGCCGCCAGCGCGACCATCCAGCGCACCGACATGCCGGAAAGCAGCATCAGCGTCAGCCAGGCCGAGCAGAAGATGACCGTCTGCCCAAGATCGGGTTGGTTCATGAGCAGGAACGCAATGAAGGCGGTCAACGCCGCTGAAAGCGGTATCACCGGAAGGCTTTTGTCCTTGCCCCTTAGCGAGAGCAGCCAGGCCAAGCTGACGATGAAGACCGGCTTCAGGAATTCAGACGGCTGAAATCGCAGGGAGCCCGGGCCGATCCAACGGGTTGCGCCATTTACCGATGTGCCGATGATCGGAACCAGTATCAGCATTCCGGTGAACAGAATCGCCGCAAAGATAGCGAAACGACGTGCCTGCGCCCTCGGCAGCATCGAAATGACCAACATGACAGGCAGGCCAAGACCGACCCAGGCGAGTTGGCGATAGAAATAATAAAGCGGATCGAGCTTCACATTGTGGGTGGAAAGCGTTTGGGACGCGACCGGCGACGCTGCGGCCACGGCGACAAGGCCGATGGCGATCAATATGCTGATAAGAAGAAGCAGCAATCGGTCTATTTCCCAAAACCAGAGGCCCAGGGGTGTACGGTCGCGCGGCAGGGTGACGCCGCGCTTGGGGCGGACAAAAGCCGGAGGCGGCGCGGCTGTGCTTGCCTGATGGAGGCTGGAGAAGCTGTCGGCACGTATATCCATGTCGCCCTCCGTCATCAGCCAAGCGCCTCCACCGCCGCCCGGAATGCATCGCCGCGCGCCTCAAAATCGCGAAACTGGTCAAAGGAAGCGCAGGCAGGCGAGAGGAGCACGACATCGCCGGGCTCAGCCACGCGTGCGGCCCGTCGGACGGCGGTGATCAGCAGTTCGCTATCATCGACGGGCATGATGGGGGCCAGGATTTCTGCGAAACGAGGGCCTGCCTCGCCGATGGTATAGGCGTGCCTCACATTGCCGAAATGGGGAGCGCAATCGTCCAGATTGTCTGACTTTGCGAGGCCGCCGACAATCCAATGAACACGAGGCTTGCCCGCGACCGGCGGATAAGCGGCGAGCGCGGGGGCGGTGGAGGCCGGATTGGTCGCCTTGCTGTCATTCACATAAAGGACGCCGTTCTTTTCCGCGACACGCTGCATGCGGTGAGGGAGGCTTGCATAACTTTCAAGAGCGAGGGCAATGTGAGCATCACTAATGCCAAGCGCTTGAGCCACGGCAATGGCGACCGCTGCGTTCTGCGCGTTGTGCGGGCCCTGCAGCGAAGGCCATTGCGCCTGTTTGGCTGCATCGATCTGCGCCGAACCCACTTCGACGAGTTTGGAACGGACATTGGCCGCGATCTGGCGGCTGGGATCGTCTTCAGTGGCGATGACGGCGACATGACCCGAAGATTGCATGTCGAACAGCCGCGCTTTGGACGCGCAATAGCCTTCAAAGCCGTCATAGCGGTCGAGATGGTCGGGCGTGATGTTGAGGAGAACAGCCACGTCCGCATCGAGGTTGTAAGTCAGGTCAATCTGGTAGCTGGAGAGTTCCAGCACATAAACACCGCCGGCAGGCAGCGGCTCCTGACCCAGGATCGGAAGGCCGATATTGCCCCCCATCATTGAAGGAATGCCCGCGGTGGCGACGATATGATGGATGAGCGCAGTGGTCGTGGACTTGCCGTTGGTGCCGGTAATCGCCACCACCCGGTGTGGGGGCAGGCTGGGCCGGGCAAGCGCAAAAAGTTCGATATCTCCAATGATGGGCACGCCTGCCGAGCGCGCCTTATCGGCAATGGGGTGGCGGTTTAAGGGAACCCCGGGGGAAACGGCAATGCCGTCAAAGCCGGTCAGGTCGATGAGCAGGGGATCGGCCAGTTGAAAGCGCCGCGCATTTTCAGATTGCGCCACAACCTCAAGCGCCGCCTCACGCGCTTCATCCCGGCTATCCCATGCCGTTACCTGCGCGCCGCTCCTGACCAGCGCCTCCACGGTCGCCAGACCGGAGCGGGCGAGACCGAGGGCGGCATATTGTTTTCCGGCGAAGAGGGGGCTGGCGATCACCGGATTTTCAACGTGGAAAGCCCCGCAAGGGCAAGGACGATGGAAATGATCCAGAAACGGATCACGACGGTCGGCTCTGACCAGCCCAGTTGCTCAAAATGATGGTGGATCGGGGCCATGCGGAAGACTCGCTTGCCGGTACGTTTGAAGAAGAATACCTGAATGATGACCGACGCCGCTTCAAGCACGAACAGGCCGCCAATGATGGCAAGGACGATTTCATGGCGCACCGTAACGGCGATAACGCCCAGCGCGCCGCCCAAGGCGAGACTTCCCGTATCGCCCATGAAAACGGCGGCCGGTGGCGCATTGAACCAGAGGAAGGCAAGACCCGCCCCAATGATCGCGCCCAGCAAAATGGTGAGATTTCCGGCTCCTGGGACATGGGGGATGCCGAGATAGGCTGCATAATCGGCGCGGCCCACGATATAGGCTATCAGCATGAAAGCGACGCAGGCAATGATGACCGGCATGGTCGCAAGTCCGTCCAGCCCATCGGTCAGGTTGACGGCATTGCCCGCTCCAACGATCACGAAGGCGGCAAAGATATAGTAGAGCGGACCGAGGTCGAGGGCGGGGCCGTTCCAGAACGGCACGTAGAGTTCCGTGCCGGTCTGACTGACGATCAGCCAGGCCGCTCCCCCCGCGATCAGGAATTCAGCGAGCAGGCGGACGCGCCCCGGAACGCCACGATGGCTGGATTTGCTCACCTTGTCATAATCATCGAGGAAGCCGATGGCCCCAAAGCCCAGCGTTACGAAGATGCAGGCCCAGACATAGACGCTGCTAAGGTCCATCCACAGGAATACCGAGACGGCCACGGACGTCAGGATCATCAGGCCACCCATAGTAGGCGTGCCGCGCTTGGCGAAATGGCTTTGCGGGCCGTCTTCGCGAATGGGCTGGCCCTTGCCCTGCCGAACGCGGAGCCAGCCAATGAATTTGGGACCGATCAGGAGGCCAAGGAACAGCGCCGTCGCCACCGCCGCACCGGTGCGGAAGCTCAGATAGCGGATAAGATTGAAGGCTCCTTCAAATTCCAGCGTTGTAGCCAGCCAGTATAGCATTAACCCTCTTTCCTGCCGCCGGTCATCGTCGCCACGAGACGCGAAAGGCCGACACTATTGGATCCCTTGACAAGCACGGCGTCACCGGCGCGCAATTCTGCCTTCAAGCGATCGGTTGCCGCATCGGCGTCCGCCACATGCGCGATTCCGACCCGCCCTTCAAGCAGCTCCGCGAGGGCACGCATTTCAGGGCCGACGAGGATCGCAAAATCGACGTGGGCAGCGCTAATCGGCTCGGCCAATGCAGCGTGGAAAGCGTCGCTCTCCTCGCCCAGTTCCTTCATCGCGCCAAGGACGGCCAGGCGCCGTTCTCCCTGCTCCCGGCCCAATTGCTTCAGCGTGGCTTCCATCGAGAGCGGATTGGCGTTGTAGCTTTCGTCGATCAGCAAAGCCTCACCCTTTGGCAACGCTACCTTCACGCGCGCGCCGCGGCCAGGGAGGCCGGGAAGTTCGGCAAGGGCCAAGCCGGCCGCGGCCAAGTCACCACCTACCGCGTCCACCGCCGCCAGAACGGCAAGTGCGTTCGACACCCAATGTTCTCCGGGCATCGCAATGGTGAGGCAAATCTCCGCTTCCGGAAGCTTTACGGTAAGGAGCGTACCGCCTTTGGTTGCCGGGACCATGTCGACGGCCCGAACGTCCGCTTGCGGAGTGAGGCCGAAAGTCACGACACGCGCCGCATGACGGTCAGCGACCTTGCGCAACCGGTCGCGATAGCGGCTGTCGTTCGGAATGATGGCAGTGCCGCCCGGCTCAAGGCCAGTGAATATTTCAGCCTTGGCGTCGGCGATGGCCTCCACCGTATCGAAGAATTGCTTGTGCGCCGGAGCTATGGCGGTGACGAGCGCAACATTGGGCCGCACCATGCGGGTCAGTTCGGTCAACTCCCCCGCATGGTTCATGCCCATTTCGAAAATGCCATAGCTGGTATCGCGGGGCATACGGGCAAGGCTTAACGGCACACCGACATGATTATTGTAGCTTTTGAGCGACCGGTGAACGCGGCCCGGCGCTTTGCGGTCCAAGGCGTGAAACAGCGCTTCCTTCGTGCCTGTCTTGCCGACAGAGCCCGTTACGCCAACGATCTTGGCCTGCGCGCGGGCGCGGGACGCGACGCCAAGGGCGTTAAGGGCCGTGGCTGTGTCAGGAACTAGAATATGAGGGTGATGGACAGGACGGGAGACAATCGCTCCAGCCGCGCCCGAGGCGAAGGCTCCCTCGACAAAATTATGGCCGTCAGTGGTTTCACCGGGCAAGGCGATGAAGAGGTCGCCGGACCCCACCTCGCGGGAATCGAAGGCGACGCCGGTCACAGAGAATGGCATGGATGCCTGGCCATCGGTGGCCGCAGCGATCTCGGCGGAGGTCCAGAGGTCAATCATGGCGCCACCCGGCCCAGCCATTTTTCATCGTGACCCCCACGAGAGGAGGGATCCAAATCGTTGTGTCCTCAGCCCTCACGCCGCGCACTCCCGCGCGACAGTGACATCGTCGAAGGGGAGCACGCGGTCGCCGACAATCTGCCCCTGCTCATGGCCTTTTCCGGCGAGGAGCACGATGTCATCTGCACGAGCTTCCGCAATGGCCGCAGCGATGGCTTCGCGGCGACCGCCCATTTCAATCGCGCCCGGCGCTGCGGCCAGGATCGCCTTACGGATTGCCGCAGGGTCTTCGGATCGCGGATTATCGTCTGTGACGACCACATGGTCGGCGAGGTCCACCGCCACCTTGCCCATTTCCGGCCGCTTCCCGGCGTCGCGATCGCCGCCGGCGCCGAACACAACAATCAGGCGGCCCTTGGTGTGGGGGCGAAGTGCCTCAATCGCGGCTTCGAGCCCGTCAGGCGTGTGGGCGTAATCCACATAGACCGGCGCGCCTGCCCCGGTGATTACGGCGCGCTCCAGACGGCCCCGCACCGGCCGAACGCGGGTAAGAAAGCCAAGAATATCCGCCAGCCTGCCGCCTGTCGAAAGCACAAGACCTGCCGCCGTAAGCGCATTTGCCGCCTGATAGGCGCCGATTAGCGGAAGCTCGACACGATGGGTCTTGCCCTCCGCCTCGATCATCATGACTTGCCCCAGATGCGTCGGGGTGCGGGAAACGAGCTTCAACGCTTCGCCCTGCTGACCGATGGTCCAAACTTTCAGACTGCGAGCCGCCGCGCGGGCGATCACTTCGTCCGAACGAGGATCATCAGCCCAGATGACAGCCGCGCCGCCCGGCTCAACGACTTCATCGAACAGCCGCATTTTCGCGTCAAAATAGCTGTCCATGTCGCCGTGATAATCGAGATGATCCCGGCTTAGATTGGTAAAGGCCGCTGCACACACCGGCAGCCCCTCGGTCCTGAACTGGGCAAGCCCGTGGCTCGACGCCTCGAATGCGGCATGCGTAATGCCTTCGCGACTGAGACCCGCCATGTTGGAAAGGAAGGTCACGATGTCGGGGGTGGTAAGACCGGTCGAAACCTGGTCGACCGACGTGGTGACGCCCAGCGTGCCGATAGACGCCGCCTTTTCGCCCATCATGTGCCAAATCTGCCGGGTCAGCTCGACAGTCGAGGTCTTCCCGTTCGTCCCGGTCACAGCAGCGACGGTCCTGGGAAACGGGGCAAAGAATTTCGCGGCCAATTGTGCCAAAAGACGGCGGGGCCGGTCGTCGGACAAATACGCCGCGCCCTTTACGTCCAGGCCGGGACGCGCGACAACCGCGATTGCTCCCGCTGCAATAGCGTCCGGAATGAAATCCTCGCCATTGAAGCGCGCGCCTTCAAAAGCGCCGAAAACGGTGCCGGGAGCGACTTTCCTGTGATCGATGGCAAAACCTGTGACAATATTGTCCTGCGCATCGCCTGCCATGCCGCCCGCGATCTCAGCCAGCCGCATTAGATTGCCCCTTGGAAATCAGCCGTCGTTCCCACGAAGCGGGGATGACGAAGGGAGGTTCGGAAATGGGGAAAGGGATGTCACGGTGGGAGAGCATCATTCCGCTTCCTCGTCTTCCTTTTCGCCCAGCAGCGGCATCAGTTCGGAAATGTCCACGTCGCGCTTCAGGTCCGGGAAAATCCCAAGCATTGGGCCAATCCGTTCCACCACCTTCTTCACGATAGGCGCGGCTGTCCAGGCGGCAGTGCGCAGGCCAAAGGTTTCGGCCGTGCCCTTGGGCTCATCCAGCATGGTGAGGACGACATATTTCGGATTTTCCATCGGGAAGGCAGCGGCAAATGTGGTCACTAGTGAACTTCTTGCATATCCGCCCTGAAATGGCTTTTCAGCCGAACCCGTCTTGCCGCCGACACGAAAGCCCTTGGCGTCGGCACTTCTTCCTGTACCGGCTGCGACGATCATGCGCAACAGCTGCCGCATGCGGGCGCTGGTCGCGGCGGTAAAGACGCGCCGTCCTTTTGGCACCTCACCGTCGTTCAGCTTCTGCAATGTCGCAGGACGCCAAAGGCCGCCATTCACCAATGCTGCGTAGGCGCTGGCAAGGTGCAGCGGAGTCACCGCTATGCCATGACCATAAGAAACGGTCATATTGGTGAGCCGCCCCCAATTGGAGGGCCAGAGCGTGTCGCCACGTTCCTTGAGTTCGATGGAGGGGCGGTGATCGAACTCCAGCTTGCGAAGCGCTGCCTGCATCCGCTGCGCGCCCAGCTCATCGGCTATCCTGGCAGTGGCGATATTGGAACTGTGCACTAGCGTCTGGGGGACGTTGATCCAGCTCTTCAAAGGATGATCGTCGCGAATGCGGAAGCGGCCGACCTGCAACGGCTGCGTTGCGTCATAGCGCTTGCTCATCGAGGTTACGACGCCCGCATCCATGGCTGCGGCGATGGAAATCGGCTTGAACGTCGATCCAAGCTCATAGACGGCCTGCGTGACGTCGTTACGCCGCGCCTCCATATGCCCCTTGGCCAGCTTGTTGGGATTGAACACTGGCAGCGATGCCATCGCGATCACTTCGCCGGTGTTCGCGTCCAGCACCAGTCCCGCCGCACCAATGGCCTTATGCGCCGTCATGCCCGCATAAAGTTCGCTTTCCAGCGCCCCCTGCACACGGCTGTCGATGGACAACACGAACGGCGAGCCCTTCAGCTTGTCGTCCGTCAAACGGCCGTCAAACGCCCGCTCGGCGCCCATTGCGCCTTGGCCGTCCAGATCGACAAAGCCCAGCACATGCGCGCCCAAAGTCCGCTGCGGATAGAGGCGTTCCTTTTCACGCGGAAACTCGATGGCGATTTCGCCAAGCGCGTTCACAGCGCTTACTTCCTCGGGAAGCGCCCGGCGGCGCAAATAGGTAAAACGGACGTCCCTCGTCAGCTTCTTATAAAAGCTCGCCACAGGCTCGTCGGGAAAAATATCGTGCAGATGCCGGGCGGTCTCCATGGGATCGGCAATTAATTCGCGCGGGCGAACGCCGATGGAATAGGCGTCCATGGTGCGCGCCAGCGGAACACCATTGCGATCGACGATATCCGCTCTTGCCGGCACCAGACTGCCGGGGCCACGTGCCCCATGCGCGCCGTCCGCGAACAGACCCAACCAAAGCAGCCGCAGACTAAGAAGCATCATCGCGGCCGCGAACAGCAAAAGCAGAAGCATAAGCCGGTGGTGCGCAACTTCAGTCAACTGATAGCGCTGGCTGGCCGTCCTGACTCGTTCAGGCCGCGCGACGAGCGTCGTCATCAGCGCATTGCCCTCCCCTTCTCCCGCGCAGCCAGACGCGCGAGATCGCCCATGGTGTGATCGTCAAGAAGGGTCTGTTCAAGCATGGCTACGCGTTCAACGCGCCGCGCGTCAGCCGTCGTCTTGGGCGCGGGTCTTGGGGCGGGAGCGGCTACGGCCTGCGCCGTTCGGACAGGCGGCTTTTCTGCTTTCGCAGGAGCGTCGGTCCTTGCAACGGCCGGCGCACGCGACTCAGGGGCGGGTCGTGCCGTGACAGCATCGCTGCTCACTTCAGGTTGGACCGCAACGGCCTTTGCCACCGCGGAGGGCAGGTCAGCAGGCCCTTCGACCATCGCCGTCATTACAGGAGTCGCGACATAAGCCGGGCCAGTCGGGGTGACGCCTTCAAGGCTTGCCAGGGCTCGTTCGCCGTCCAGATATTGCGCGGCAGTGGGCGTTGAAAAACGAAAATTTTCACTGTTCCAGCGTTCCAGCTGACGCATGCTGGCGCGGGCGCCGAATTCGGTTTCCAGATACCGGATTTCGCGCTTGGCAGACAATATCTGCCTTTCAACCCGCGCCAGCTCGGTCCGCTCCGATGCGACCCGGAGGGATACGAGATAGACGGCAATGGCACCCAAGGTGACCAGTAGAACCCAGAAAATGCTTTGCAGACGCTTGACTGCGATCATTGTCCCGTCCCCCACGGTCTGGCTGATGAGCGCACCGCGCTCCGCAATGTTGCGGAGCGCGCGCGCGGATTTGCTGCAATTTCGCCTTCACTGGCTCGCACTGCCTTGGCGGGCTTGTGGAAAGTGGGGGCTGGAAGGTCGTCATTGAGAGGACGATGACGAGATCCAGCCCCCTCCCCGCCGCTACGGCTCCGCAGGAAGCGCTTCACAATTCGGTCTTCGAGGCTGTGGAAGGTGACCACAGCCAAACGGCCGCCGGGCTGCAGTACAGCCTCGGCGGCCTCGAGGCCCCGCTCGAGTTCCTCAAGCTCTCGGTTGAGGTGGATGCGGATTGCCTGAAATGTTCGCGTTGCCGGATCTTTCTTGTCACCCGCGCGATAGCCGACGGCCTTGCGCACCACGGCTGCCAGTTGCCCAGTACGCGTGAGAGGACGGGCCTCGACTATCGCGCGAGCGATCCGGCGCGAACGATGTTCTTCCCCATAGTGGTAGATGATGTCGGCGATCTCCTGCTCCGGGGCGTCGTTCAGGAAATCTGCGGCGCTTTCGCCCGACTGGCTCATCCGCATGTCGAGCGGGCCGTCAGCCTGAAAGGAAAAGCCACGGCCAGCACGATCGAGTTGCATTGACGAGACGCCGATGTCGAGCGCAACGCCAGCGACCTGAGAGACGCCGCGCTCCGCCAAAAGATGCTCCATTTCCGAAAATCGGCCTTCAACAAGGGTGAGCGCGCCGCCCTTCGCCGCGACGACTGCCTGGCCCTCATTAATAGCATCAGGGTCCTGGTCGAATGCGATGACCTTGGCGCCCTTGTCCACCATGGCGGAACTATAGCCGCCGGCGCCGAAAGTGCCGTCCACATGCGTTTCGCCGGAGACAATGGCGAGCGCATCGAGAACTTCGTCAAGGAGCACGGGCACATGAGGTGCGGCAGCAATCACTTTGTGCCTCCCCGCTTAGGATTCTTCGGATTATTTTCCCAATCTTCCAACGCGAACTGCGCCGCCAATTTAAGGTCGTCATAGACGCCGTCAGTGGAAATCAGGACCTGCGGGTTCCAGAGTTCGAAATAATCCCCCGAGCCATTGATGAAGACGATATCGTCGATTTCGCACAGCTTTTTCAGGAAGGGCGAGATGAAGAAGCGGCCGCCGTCGTCGAAGGGGACATCTTCGAGCAATCCGAATTTCCGCTGCATGGCGGCGGCGCGGCTATAGGGTTCGCTTCGGGCAAGGGCGAGCTGCTCTTCACGTTCGATATTCGCACGGAGCGTCTGCTGATAGCTATGGCCAAAGCCGATAACGCAGCGGAACTCTTCGTGCTTGGTAAGGCAAAGGCGGTTCTGTCCGCCGCTGCTGGCTTGGACGATATGGCGCATGGAGGCGGGGATCGAGAAGCGACCCTTGCTGTCCATCGCCGTGAATGCGGGACCGGAATATAACCCGATGTCCGACACTTGTTCGCCTTGCCCCTTTATCCATGGGCCGACTCGTCCGTTCCGGAAAGCAGCACCATTGCCGCCCGCCGGATGCGAAATCACCAACGACGTGTCTGCCCCGATATGAACAAGTGTATCAGGGGAACGCCTGGGAATAAAGGGGATAATTTGGGATTAGATGGGAAAAGGAGACGAAATGACAGAATTCATGATGCAATCTCGGCCACGGCCTTGATAGCTTCAGTATATAGACGACCTTATAGTTTTCCGCATCGGCAGCCGTATGCGCGCCTTCGCCCAGCATGTCGAACGACTGCCTCGGAGATTCCGCGCGTCCGGTACAACATCTACAGGGCTGCCGGTCAGCGGCAGTCCCGAGGCGAGGCGTTTACGAAGTGACTGTGGACTGTCCCCACGAGGGCCGCCCAATCGACGGATCCGACTATTCCACTTGACAGATTTTGAAGGGTCGACCAATATAGTATAGTTATCCTATTACATGGAAATGAGTAGAGTGTAGTATAGTATAGTTGTCCTATGCTGACGGTGAATGCGTAGCCGAGCCGCCATATGCTGGAGAGATCCTGATGGAGCGGCAGCGCAGATGTTCATTCCTCTGATGCACGTCACGTGCGCCAGAGGGACCGCATTCCCGAGCTTGGGCAGTTTGACAGATGCAGTGATTGATGGAGGCGGTGACAGAATGGCTAAGTACCAGAGAGGACATGCGGAAGTACGGGGTATCGTGGAGGCTACGCCCGATGAAGTATGGGAGTTGCTGACGGACTGGGCTGGATTTGATCGCTGGTGGGTCAAGTCGTCCGAGGGAGGTCGGCCCGGTCCCGAGATTGCCAGCATCGAGTTGGTCGGCGAACCCCATGAGGTTCCCAGGACACGCGTTGTTCGACATGTCACCGGCTCGGCTGTCGACGAGACATTGCTGCTGCAAGATGACGAGACGAAGCGCATCTATTATAACATGATCTTTCGTCCCAATCCGGGCGGCGCCGTTTTGCGGAGCGAATTCAAGAACTATCTGGCAACCACCATGGTAGACCAATTGCCGGACGGCCATACGCTGATGACATTCAAGTCGGAGTTCGATTTGATCCCAGGTGCGGACATGGATCTCATGCGGTCTATCATCGAGAGAACCTACTCCGACGCCATACTTAAGGGCTTTAGGCAACATTTCGCCAGGAAGAGAGAGGCGGAGGCAAGCAAGGAGGGGGCCGCCTGAAGCACCAGGCGATCATGCCGGGCCCGTGAAAACTCGCCTATATTGTGGAAAAATCCCACAACAACAGGTTGTTTTCTGAAGCTCGCATTGCTTACCAAGCTAAATTTTGAATGGAGTTCTTATGCCAATTGTCGGCCTTACGCTTGATCGCACCGCCCACTTTCTGCCTGCCGAACAGCTTGCAGAGTTGGCGGTAAAAATCGAGCGACTTGGCTTTGAAAGCGTCTGGTTGCTCGACTCCTTTGGCCGCGATCCTTTTCTGACTTGCGGGTTCATGCTGTCGAAGACCAGCACCCTGAAGGTGGCGACGGGCGTTGCAACGGTCTACAGCCGTGACGCCATGGGCGCGGTGCAAACACGTCAGGCGCTGTCGGAATTCTACCCTGGCCGGTTCATCATGGGTCTCGGCGCCTCGAACCCCATCGTGATTGCCAAGCGCAAGGGCGAGTGGGTGGCTCCGCTGCCGAAGATGACCGCCTATCTGGAAGATATGGCGGAGGTCCAGCTCATCACCCCCAAACCCGAGCAGATGGCACCCCTGTATATCGCTGCCCACGCACCGGGCCTGCAAAAGCTGGCGGTAAAGCATGCTCAGGGCATGGTCACCTGGATGATGCCCTCCGCGATCGTCAAGGAGGCGCGGGAACGCGTGGGGGCGGACCTGAACATCACGTCGCAGATCCTGTGCGTATTGAGCACCGATCCCGAAGAGGCTCGTGCCGTCGCCCGGGCCTATCTGGGGATGTATATTGCGCTGCCCTATTATCAGGCCGCATTCGCCAGATGTGGTTTCGAGGAAGCGGACTGGAACAACGGTGGCAGCGACCGGCTGATCGACTCCATCACCGCATGGGGAAGTAATTCCGATATCCTCGCACGGGTCGAAGGGTTTGGAAGCGACGGGGCCAACCGGGTGGTACTCAATGTGGTCCGCGAAGACGAGACCCAGCGCGTGATCGGGAAGCCCCCTGTGATCGTCAGTGATTGGGAAGGTATCGAGGCGCTGTCCGCCATCCTTCCGGGAAAATGATAGCGGCGCTCGCTTGGTCTTTTGAAGAATGACAACGTCGCCAAACAAGGGCCGTCAAGGTCCTCCCGGCGGAATTGAAACCAAGTGGATTATTCCCCGCTGTAAGCGCAAACTTCGGCGATCTGCAGCAGCGGGGCCAAGGAGAATTTAATGTCGGTCGATTACGACGTGGTGGTTGTGGGTGGTGGTGGAGCGGGCCTCTCCGCCGCGTTTCATGCGGCCAAGAATGGGGCGTCCGTCATTATTGTCGAAGCCGGAGACGCACTGGGCGGGGCGACCGCACTTTCGAGCGGCGTGGTTTATGCAGCCGGAACGAGCGTGCAGAAAGCCGCCGGGATCAATGATTCCGCGGAAGACATGTATCAATATCTGATGACGCTCAACCAATGGTCGATCAAGCCTGCTCTGGCGAAGCGCCTTTGTGAGGCTGGCCCATGGCTGATCGACTGGTTGATCGAGCTGGGCAATGAGATTCCCCCTGAGTTGCTCGTGCGGTCTGGCGTCGATGAGCGGCCGCGTGGCCATCAGGCGGTCGGGAGTGGTCTGGGCATTGTCCAGTCGCTGTCCAATGCCATTGGTGCGCTAGGGGTTGAGGTTGCGCTCGGCTCACGCGTGTCCGACCTGCTTCTAGAGGATGGGCGCGTCGTTGGCATCCGGTCGGGCGAAGTCGAATTACGCGCCGGAGCGGTCATCGTCACCACAGGTGGTTTTGCCAATAACCCGGCAATGGTCCAGAGGCTATGGCCCACGGCAGCCGCGCATGGATCGCGTCTCACCTCCATTTATGCCGCCGCGCCGTATAATCTGGGCGATGGCGTTCTGCTGGCGGAAAAGGTCGGCGGCAACATTACCGGCATCGACAACGGCCTCTTGGTGCCGACGCCTAACTTCCTGCCCGATTTGACCGCGTTTCTGCCGGAGTGGGCGATGGTGGTGAACCGCGACGGCAAGCGTTTCATCTCGGAAGACGCATCTTACGCGGTGTCAGGATATCTGTTGAATGAGCAGCCGGAGATGCGGTGCTTCGCTATCTTCGACGAGCCCGCGTTGCTGGAAGCCTGCGCCGACGAGAATGTGGTCAGACGTTATGTGAACGACCCTGGCTCGGACAGTTGGAGAACCAATGTAATCCGGCAGCAAATTGCGAAGGGCAGAGTGAAGACAGCTGATACGATAGCGGATCTCGCCAAGCGTGCCGACATCGAACCGGCAAGCCTGGAACTGACGGTGGAGCGATATAACCAATATATGGACGATGGTGAGGACCTCGACTTCTTCAAGAAGGCGGCCAAGTTTTACCCGATCCGTACCGCACCTTTTTACGCGGTTGAAATCCGCGCGTCACAAATCGTGTCCGGCCATTCAGGCCTGGAGATCGACAGCGACGGCCATGTTCTGAATCGGAAAGGCGCCGTTATTGCGGGGCTGTATGCCGCGGGCGAGGTGCTTGGATGCACACTGGGCCGCCGCTACATCGGCGGTGGTATCGGCGTTGCGAATGCACTCACTTTCGGCCGGCTTGCCGGATTAACGGCGGCCAAAGAGTGCGGAGCCGGGACGTCGGTCGGCTGAGCAGAATGCAAGAGCGGGTCCTTCCCGAAGATCACAGCGTCTACCCGGCGGGGACGGCTGGTAGAAGTGAGCATGGCTGAAATTGGAAAAGATGATGTCGCACGCCAAACTCTTCGACCCGCTTCCGCTGGCACATGGCCCGGCCCTGAAGAACCGGCTCATGCTCGCTCCCCTCACCAACCAGCAGAGCTATGCCGATGGCCGTCTTTCCGAGGAGGAACTGCACTGGTTAACCATGCGCGCGGCGGGCGGTTTTGCGCTTGTCATGACCGCCGCCGCCCCTGTGCAGCAAGTTGGGCAGGGCTATCCGGGTCAGCTCGGTATATTTGACGACCAGCATATCGAAGGACTGGCGCGCTTCGCTGTCGCGGTGCATGAGAAGGGCTCCGTTTCCGCAGTACAACTCTATCATGGCGGGGAGCGCGCCGCGCCGGAGCTGGTCGGG
Source organism: Rhizorhapis suberifaciens (assembly GCF_014200045.1). Lineage (GTDB taxonomy): Bacteria > Pseudomonadota > Alphaproteobacteria > Sphingomonadales > Sphingomonadaceae > Rhizorhapis > Rhizorhapis suberifaciens. The sequence goes on along the minus strand of NZ_JACHOV010000001.1, from coordinate 857 downwards.
ACGCCTGTCGCCCCTTCCGCCAGCCCACGCAATGGCGCCAGGCCACTGGACCTCGTCGAGGTCGAGCAGGTGCGCGAGGATTTTATCAACGCCGCCCTTCGAGCGGAGAAGGCTGGCTGCGACGGGGTGCAGATCCATGGTGCGCACGGCTACATTCTGGCTCAGTTTCTCTCACCCACCATCAACCGCCGCGATGATCGCTATGGCGGCAGCTTTGAAAACCGTGCGCGGCTGATGCTGGAGGTCATAGACGGAATCCGCCGCCGCTGCCGTCCTGATTTTCAAGTCGGTCTTCGTCTGTCGCCCGAACGCTTTGGCATGCGGCTTGCCGAGGTAGGGGAACTGGCCGAAGAAATCATGCGACAGGGACAGATCGATTATCTCGACATGTCGCTGTGGGACGTGTCGAAGGACCCCCATGAGGAAGAGTATCAGGGCCGCAGTCTTCTGAGTTATTTCGTCGATTTGCCCCGGCACAATGTCCGCCTGGGCGTCGCCGGCAAGATCATGGATGCCGCTACGGCGGTCAGCCTCATGGAGGCGGGCTGCGATTTCGTGACGATCGGCCGGGCGGGCATCCTGCGTCACGACTTCCCGGAACGGGTCCGGCGAGATCCGGCTTATCGATCGCCGGAACAACCGGTCGATCCCGCGCATCTGCGCGAAGAGGGCGCCACAGACAAGTTCCTGGCCTATCTGCGTACCTTCCCCGGCTTTGTGGCCGATGGACCCTGACCGAACACGGCGCTGCGAAGCCGATTTCCAATCCTCTTAGCACTCACGAAGGAGACGTTCCCATGACTGAAAAATCGCCATTTACCCGTGACCGCAACCTGTTCGCTGTTCATTGGAAGGTT